>CAVZWY010000015.1:0-601919 GCA_963779015.1 uncultured Planctomycetaceae bacterium
TCGTTCGGCACATCGCGAGCGCAGTTGTGCATGATTCTCGAACGATTGGCGGCGGCAGGATGGCGTCAGCCGGCCGAAGAATTGCCAACCCAATAAATGATCGCGCATCGCCAGCGCGAACAGAATTGCGCCAACAGCGCCACCTAACTAGCTTCAAGCGGCGCGGCGATAGCTCTTGAGCAGCCCGCCGAGGTGCGACTCGCACTCAAATCGAAGGAGCCGACGACCGTCATGTACAAATAGATTGCCAAAGCGCGATCGGCACGTGTCGAGGATGGTTGTGCAGGGATTCTCGAAGCCGAGGCGCGGACAGGATGCCAGCGAGCGACCGAATTGTCGGTTCAGAATTGCCAAGTCGAGGATTCGGCGCACATCGGCAGCGTGCGACAAAATCGTACTGACCACAAGTTCGCTGGCTTCAAGCGGCGCGACGATAGGCCTTCAGCAAACCACCGAGGCGCGACTCGCATTCAAGCTCGGACAGAATAGCTCGGTTTGCCGGGGCGAACCGTACAGTTTCGGGCCGTAGTAGCGGACCGAACAACCGGATGTCTCTCGCGGCGTGATTTGGTATTTTGAACACCGTTCGGCCCGCTGTAGTTTCTCGAATGGCATTGCCGCTACAAGCGTTATGGCAATGCCTTTTTCTTTGATTTGTCGTCAAAAATGGGTGGCCGACGTTGCTAGTCGCGGAGACTACTCGTGCTTTGGAACGTGGTGCGCCGACGTCAGTTTGTCTTGTTGACCGCCCGCCGGATTGCACCGGCGGCACGCTCGACTTCCTTGGAATTCAGGCGTGCGACGCGAACGTTCATGCTCATTTGCACCTCGCCGCGCGGTGTCTGAATGGTCAGCTCGGTAACTCCGGGGACAAAGTCCTGTCGCTCCAATTCGCTGTCCACGGCAAGTTGTGCGGCCGGCGGCAACCTGCGGTCGACCATCGCCTTGCGGTAGGCATTGAGCCGGTCATAGGCAAAGAAACGGCGCCGTTGAACTGTCGCTCAAATTCGTGGGTATTGCATGTCACGAAATAGCCGCATGTCAATCGTGTGCCTTTCAGCAGACGCACGTCCGCAGTGTGTGGCAAATATGTCTGGCGCGATGGCTGGGGAGTATGTACAACTTGGGAAAGCGTCGAAGGGATTTTCTTTTCCAAGGAGGCCGTGATGGGATTGCCGAAAGTGGATCGCGCGAAGCTTCGCGAGCGATTGTTGACCGAGTTCGAGCGGACGGTGGACGAGGTGGCCGAGGCGGTGGATGCGGCCCCGGCGGGGCGAGTGATTCGCGATAGCGAGGAGCCGGCGCGGGATGCGTTGGATCGTTTCAGGCAAGTCGTCTACGAAGAGGTCTTGCAGGCCAAAGTGGACGCGTCGGAAGCCGCTTTTCCCCCCTCCGACCAGCGCGGCCAGCGGCAAGCCGAAACGTCATAAGGGGCGTCAAGCTTTCAGCCTGCTGTCGATCAACGGTCGCATCCAATTGCGTCGCGTGCGTTGGCACTGCCCGCGGGAAGGGAGCGAGACGACGATCGACCGGCTGTTGGACGACGCCGAATCGACGATCAGCCAAGGCGTGCGTGAGATGGCCTGCCGGGTGAATCAAGGTGCCTCGAGCTTTGCCAGAGCGGCCGAAATCCTCGGCCGCACGGCGCACTTCAACGTCAGCAAGGAAACCTTGCGGCAGTTGATCGAAGAGGAAGGTCTTACGGTGTTGCGGGGGATGCAACGGGGGGAATTGGCTCCCGACTGGTCGAGCGCCGACTGCACGACCGAAGAGCAGACCCGGCGAATTTACCTCGGCTGCGACGGCGTGAAAGTGCCGCTGGTGACCGACGCGGAGAAGAAGAAGCGGCGGCAAGCGATTCGCGCCAAGCGTGCTCGCCGGGGGGCGCAAGTGCAAGCCGCTGCCACGCGCCAAACCGGGTTCCGATAACGCCTACAAGGAGTTCAAGGTCGGCTATCTGTACGACGAGAAGAAGGCCCATCGGTTGGTGGGAGCGACCGCCGGCAACCACGAAACGGCCGGACGGATGCTGCAGCGGATGGGCGCTCAGGTGGGGCTTATCGAGGCCGACGAGCGTGTTGCCTTGATCGACGGGGCGCCGTGGATTCGCAACCAGATCGAGTTTCACGGCTTGACCAGCGACATCGGCTTGGACTTTTATCACTTGCAAGACTACGCCCAGAAGACGCGTCGGGCCGTGTTCGGCGAGGCGTCCGAGGAGGGCCGGCGGTGGCTCGGTGATTTGATGCACACGTTCAAGCACGACGGTTACAACGCGGGCTACGACAAGCTGACCGCGTGGCGCACCAGGCTGCGAGGCGCCAAGCGTGCGGCGGCCAACAGCTTGATGCAATACGCGGCCGAGCGACACGACATGATTCGGTATCCGCAGTTCCGCATGAAAGGCTGGCAAATCGGCAGCGGGCCGACCGAAGCCGAGTGCAAGACCACCACCGATCGCGTCAAGGGACACGGTCGCCGTTGGGATTCGGCCAACGCCGAAGCCATGATGGCCCTGGCCGCACTCCACGACAGCCAATTGTGGACACAACACTGGACAACCCTCGATCCACAAAGAAATTAACGACGCCATAGAATCTGGCCAGACACCGTCCGCAGCGCTGCTTGCAAATCGCCGCGACGATGGTGGTCGCTTCGAGCGCGGCCGAATCGAAGCCTGCTATACGGCTGCAACACGGCTCTTCGGCGCGATCTCATCCAGTTGCTCCGCCGCGGCAATCTCTTCCTGATCCATCGTCGACATTGGCAACCCATGGCCGGGCGTGTTGGCGTACAGCAGCCAGTAGGCCACCGGGATGACGAACAGAGTGAACAGCGTGGAGGCGAACAGGCCAAAGATCAATGCCCAGGCGAGACCCGAAAAGATGGGGTCGATGATGATCGGCACGGCGCCGAGCATGGCGGCGCTGGCAGTGAGCAGGATGGGGCGAAGGCGCACCACGCGGCTCTCCATGATCGCGTCGAACAGCGAGCGGCCGCGCGCGAGTGACAAGTGAATGAAGTCGACCAGGATGATCGAGTCGCGCGTGACGATGCCCGACAACGCGATCATGCCGATCATGCCCGTGGCCGTGAAGTATACCGGATCGAGATAGTTCCCCACGTCGTGCGCCGACAACACATTGAGCAACCAGAAGCCGGGCATTACGCCGAGCACGGTGAGCGGAATGGCCAGCATCACGACCAGCGGGATGACGAACGAACCCATCTGCGCCACCAGCAGGATATAGATGGCGATCATGGCGGCGCCGAATGCCAAGCCCAGATCGCGAAACACATCGAGCGTGATCTTCCATTCTCCTTCGCCGGCGAAGTCCACTGTGAAGCCCGGCGGCAGGCTCCAGGCGATGCCGCTGCCGTTGGAGAAGAACGTGCGATCCTCGACCGGGCGCGGCGGAGCATCGGCCAGCCAGCCCTTGCCGACGCGCGGAGTGCCAGCGGGCAGGTCGGCCGGGAGGCAACGGTCGGACATTACATCGACCACGACGTCGGCAGGCGGACGACCGGCGGTCTCTGCAAACACGTAGGCCGCACGTTGCAGGTTCTTGTGATAGATCATCTGGTCGACGCGGTTGGTTTCCCAGCGGCCCAACTCGGCCAGCGGCACCAGTTGGCCGCCAGCGCCTTTGAGCTGCACGCGGGCCAGGTCGGCGGAGCTGGTGCGGTGGTCGAGGGGCGCCCGCAGTTCGATGCGCAGCGGATTGCGTTCGGTGTCGACCCGCATCGTGCCTACCGAGGTTCCATGCAGAACGGCCTGCAATGTTTTGGCGATCTCGTCGGTGGAGATGCCGTTGAGCGCCGCCTTTTCGGTGTCGGGCACGAAGATGAGCTTTTCCTCGGGCACTTCGCGCGTGTCGTCCACGTCGACCACGCCCGGCTCCTCGGACAGGCGACTGCGTACCGTGTCGGCGGCCAACAGCAGATCTTCGTACTGGTCGTCGGGCTGGCCGTAGACTTCCGCCACGACGCTGGCGATCACCGGCGGACCGGGAGGCGTTTCGACCAGTTTCATCCGCGCGTGATGGCGGTCGGCGATCTTTTGCAAATCGTCGCGCATGCGCAAGCCGATGGCGTGGCTTTGCGAGGCGCGGTTTTTCTTACCGGCCAGGTTGATGCGGACGTCGGCGACGTTGTCGCCCTGGCGAAGGTAGTAATGCCGCACCAGCCCGTTGAAATCCATGGGCGATCCCAGTCCGACATAGCTGGTGTAGTCGGCGACCTCGGGGACGGTGGCCAGGTAGTTTTCAAAATCGCGCACGGCCGCGTCGGAGCGTTCCAGCGTCGTGCCCTCGTCGAAGTCGAGCACTAAAAGCAGCTCGTTCTTGTTGTCGAAGGGGAGCATTTTCAAAGGTACGCTGCGCACGGCCCCCAAGCCCATGGCGGAGACCGTCAACAGCAGCATGCCCAGCAAGAACGACCAGGCGACCAATCGCGAGCTGAGCAAAGGAGCCATTAGCGGGTAGAACACTTTGTAAAGGCGCGATTGCTTGATCGTCTCCAGGTCGTGCGGATCGTGATGGGCATCGTATGGGGCGCCGCCGCCAACGTACTTGTGCCGCAGCCCGTGATAGGCCAGCCAGGGCGTAATGGTAAAGGCCACGACCATGGACATCAGCATCGTCACCGGCACGTTGAGCGCCATGGGTCGCATGTACGGGCCCATCATGCCGGTGATGAAGAACATGGGCAGAAAGCTGACGATCACGGCCAGCGTGGCGGTGATCAGCGGCGGGCGAATCTCGGCCACGGCCTCCAGCACGATGCGGCGGGTGGCTCGCTTGCGCAGCGCAAAATGCCGCGTGATGTTTTCCACGTCGACGATCGGATCGTCCACCAACAGGCCCAACGCCAGGATGAGCGCGAAGAGCGTGACGCGATTGATCGTAAAGCCCAGCATCAGGTTGACCGCCAGCGTCAGTCCGAACACGACCGGCACGGCCACCGCCACGATCAGCGCCTCGCGCCACCCCAGCCCGATGGTCAACAGCGCCACGACGATCAGGATGGCCACGGCCAGGCCTTCGACCAGTTCGTTCACTTTCTCGTTGGCGGTCAGGCCATAGTTGCGCGTGATGATCAATTCCATGTCGTCGGGCACGACCGTGCCTTCCAACTCTTCGGCCTGTTCGAGTACCGAGTTGGCGACCCAGACAGCGTTGGAGCCCTTCTTCTTGGCAATGGCGATGGTGACGGCCGATTGCGTGGTTTCGTCGTCCGCGGCGGTGGCGTGGGAGTCGGCCGATTTGTCGAGTGTCGTGCTGGGGAAGTACACGTGGTGCGTGAAGCCGCGTGCCGGCCCCCAGCCATGGCGCACATAGTTGGAGACTTCGTCGGGTCCGTCTTCAACCTCGGCGACGTCCTTTAGGAACACGGGCCGTCCATCGAACACGCCGACGACCAAATCTCCCAGTTCCCGTGCATCTCCGAACGAGCGCCCGACGTCGACGCGGATCACGCGGTCGTTCGAGCGAAAATCGCCCGCGGTCTGTCGGACATTCGTGGCACGGATAGCCCGTTCGAGCTCTAGCGGCGAGACGTGATAACCGGCCATGCGGTCGGGATCCAACAGCACGCGGACGACGCGCGGGCGGCCGCCCACGACGTATGCTCGCGACACTTGTTGATTGGTCGCCAGCCGCTGGGCCAGCTCCTCGCCGACGCGGCGGAGCGTCATGTCGTCGGCTGTCGGACTGGTGAGTGTCAGCGTGGCGACCGGCACGTCGTCGATCTCCACCGGTTTGATGACCCAACCGGTTACGCCGGGCGGCACGATGTCGACGTTCTCGTCAACCTTCTTGTAGAGCTTGACCAGGCTGCGCTCGCGGTCCTCGCCAACGTAGTAGCGCACGGTAATGATCGCCTGGTCTTCGCGGCTCATCGAGTAGACATACTCCACGCCGTCAATCTGATAGAGGATCTTCTCGAGCGGCGTGGATACGAGTTGCTCGACTTCGGCGGCGGAATGGCCGGGAAAGTCGACGTAGACGTCGGCCAGCGGCACGACGATCTGCGGGTCTTCTTCGCGCGGCGTGAGCCACAGCGCCGTCAGTCCCACCACGGTCGCCAACAGAATGAGAATCAGCGACAGGTTCGACTCCAAGAAGATCTTGACGATCTTATTGGTGAAGTTGTGTTCCTGTAGCGCGTGGCCGCTTGCTTCATCCATGGATTGCCTCTGTTCTTTCGGCCGAGGCCGCGGGCAGCGCGACCTCTTCCCCTTCGCGTAGCCCCGAGAGCACTTCGACGTTGCCGTCGATCGCGCGTCCGCAGCGAATCGCCCGGCGCGTGGCGCGACCGTCCTCGACCACGTCCACCAGCTTCAGTTGTCCCACGCTTTTCACGGCGGCGCTCGGGACGACCAGCACTTTTTCTTCGTCGAGCGGGATCACCAGCCGCGCGAACATGCCGCTATAGACGCCTTTGGGGCAAGGTCCGGTCACCTTCACCTGGAAGGTCCGGCTGGCAGTTTGCGCTTCCGGGACGATCTCGCTCACCGTTCCGCTACACTGTTGATTCAAACTGTCGAACAGCACATCGATGCTCTGACCGATTTGCAATCGGTGCGCCAGCGATTCGCGCACGCTGGCCACGAGCTGCATCTGGTTTGGATCCAGAAGCGTTGCCAACGTTTGACCCGGCGTCACCATGTCGCCTGAGTCAACCTGCTTGTCGATCACGACGCCGTCCATGGGCGAGCGCACGGTTGCAAAATCGAGCGTGGCTTGCATTTCGTTGATGGATTCTTTGGCCCGCAGGAGTTCGGCGCTGGTCGATTTGGCGGCCGTGGCCGCGCGCTCGTATTCCTGGCGGCTTACGGCATTGGATTTGAGCAGGCTTTCATAGCGGTCTGCGTCGGCCTGTGCCTGTGCGTGCGCCGCCTGAGCAGCGGCCAGGGCGGCCTCGGCCTGTTTGAGCCGGGCCCGCAGGTCCGAGTCGTCCAAACGCACCAGCACTTCGCCCTGTTTGACTTTCTGGCCCGCCTTGAGATTCACTTCGACCACGCGGGCCAGCAGCTTCGAGCCGACGGTGGTTTCGTGCACGGCTCGAATGGTTCCCACCGCGGTCTCGGTCAACGGCAAACTAATGGAGCGGACTGGAACGACTCGTCCGGATTGCACCTGGCTGGTTGGGGTATGCGCAGCCGAACGATCGGTCGGCACCTTCGGTTCGAACTTGCCGGCCAGCCACAGCAGCGCAACGGTCACGCCGGCGGCCAACAAGAGCAGTACGCCTGCGCGGCTGGTCCACCGCGACCACGAGGAAACGCTGAAGCGAGGAGTCATGGTTCAGTCGTCCCTGGAAAAGCTGGATACGTCACGAGAGTTCGACATGTGTTTGCAAAATCAAAGCGTGCGACTTCGGCGGCCTGCCTCGATGCACGCCATCACACTGGTCGCCAGTTGACGTTGCGCGACGTGATAGTATACCCTTCGGCCTTCCTTTCGCCGCGTCAGCAGCCCACATCGTTGCATGAGCCGGATGTGCTCGGAGGCCATGTGGCTGGGCAGCCCGCAAGCATCCGCCAATTCGCCCACCGTGTAGCGATCGCTCAGCAGCAGTTGCAGCATCCGCAGCCGGTGCGCGTGGGCCAGTGTTTTGAGCAACTCGGCCGATTCATCCAGCGCCGCTCGCGAAATGGCTTTTGGCCGCTTTGCGGCAACTACTTTTGACGCCATACGTCCCCTTCTCAATCTTGCCGTCAATCGGCCATTACGCGGGACATTGCCTTGAGCCCCAGGTCCATGGCGCCCCAGGCAAAACCGGCATGAAACGGCTTGCCGCTGCCGAAGCGCCAGGGCAGATAAAAGCCCAACGCGCTTTTGCCGACCCGCCACAATGGCGACACGCCCACTTTGTAGTGCTCAGTGTCGTCCACGTCGACAGCGACCGGCTTGTCGGCATCGTCCGAGTACTTTAGCGGCACCTGGGCGAACACGGCATTGTCGAACTGCTCCATCACACACATGCTCATGGGCACGAAGTCGACTTGGGCGGTCTTGCCCAGCACGTCGGCGGCGATGTGATCGCCGGCAGCGTCGCCTTGCAACAGCGCCAGAAAAGCTTGCTTGATGGGAAAATCCCCCGCGTCGCCCACGGCGAAGACCCGCTCGAGTCCATGGACGCGCCGCGAAGTGTGATCGACGTTGATGAACCCCCGGTCGTCGATCGGCAGCGACGGAAGGCTGCAAGCGGCCGCGTAGGGCGGGAAGCTGACCAGCACGTCGTAGTCCAATTCCGTGCCGTTTTGAAAAACGACGCGCTGGCGCCGACCTCTTTCACGACGTGGGCGATGAGCCCTTCGATGTTGCGGTTTTCGAACTCTTCGGAAACGACGGTGTTCAAACGCGGGCCGAACGCTTCGATAAACGCGCCTTCCTTGGTGGCAAAAACCAGGTCGACCAATTCACGGCAACCTTGCCGGTTCAGATACGTGTCGAGCATGCAGACCATCTCGTACAGCGGACCGGAGCAACGGTTGTTCGGCGGCACCAGGAACACCACCTTCGAGCGAGTGCCTTCGTTGGCGCGGTCGACGACCTGGGCAATGCGCTCACGCAATACCAGCATTTCGGTCGGCGTCCAGACGGTGACCCCATGCTCTTTGAGTCCCGGCACCTCTTCGGGGCGCATCGCGGCGCCGGTCGCGACCACCAGGTAGTCGAAGTTAACCGTGCCGCCATCGGTTTCGACGGAGTTGGTCACCGGGTCGACGTTCTTGACCTTGGCTTCCATCAGCTTGATCGACTGCTTTTGCAACGGTGGAACCAGATCGATCTTGTACTTGTCGGGCGACTCGCCAAACGGAATATAGATCGTGTTGGGCTTGAACACGAAGTAAGACCGGTCGGTGATGAGCGACAGATCGGCGCGGTCGCCCAGCTTGTGCTTCAAGTAGAAAAGCGACTCCAGCCCTCCAAACCCACCTCCCAGTACCCCAATGCGTGGTTTCGCGGCCATGGCTCGTGACTCCGTTTCGCAGAAAGCGTCGTGATAATGGCATTTGTCAGATGACTACGGGTAAATCAGGGGCAAAGTGCGTGCCGACGCCCGCGAAACCGAGCGACGCGTGAAATGACGAATCCACGGCGGCCTGAGTAAGCACGCGGCAATGTGCGAAAACGCCCGAGCGCGCAGGTTCGATACATAGCGCGGCGCTCGCGTTGTGAGGCGGATCAAACCCGGTGCCGCAGGTCATGCACTCCTGTGCATGACAGCCGACAGTCGTCGCCGCAGCCGGCTCGACAATGCGCGCCGTCGTCGAGCGACAGACTTTCGTCTACGACGGCGAGAATGTGGTGCTCGATTTTCACCAGCCGGCCGGCAGCAGTTGGGAGCTCGATCATCGCTATCTGTATGGCCCGCAGCCCGATCAGTTGTTGGCACAAGAAAATAACACCGCGTTGCTCGCGCACGCGGAACGCGTCTACTGGACGTTCACCGACAATCTCGGTACCGTGCGCGACCTGGTCGACAACACGGGCGCCCTGGTCGAGCCCTACACGTACAGCGCCTTCGGCCAGCTCCGCACGGGCGATACCAGCTTGCCCCGCTACCTCTACACGGGCCGAGAATTCGACGCCGACACGGGTCTGCAATACAATCGAGCCAGGTGGTACGACTCAGGCTCTGGCTGCTGGTTGAGCGAGGATCCGATCGGGTTTGCGAGATCCATCGAATCCTCACTGAATGATCGTCCGCGAAAACGCCTCGGCTACCGCACGCCCCGCGAAGTCCTCAGCCAATACGCCAAACGCCGCGGTGTCGCATTTGATTTTTGAATCTGCCCGCCTTATATGCCCCCATGACTCCCGCCCCTAAACGCCGCTGGCTACGGTTCTCGCTGCGGACGCTGTTCGTGGTTGTGACGGTGCTCGGCTGCTGGTTGGGCTGGGATTTGAAGTGGGTGAATGATCGACAGCGCGCATTGTTGCGCGTCGAGGAAACCGGCGGAACTTACGCCGAATGCAATCACCCGTATCTTGGCCAGAACGGGAAAGCCATTCCAGTCGTATGCCGCCTAGTGGGAGCGCAGCCCAATGGCCTGCGTTTGGTTTAAGCGAGGCAGCATGCCGGTTGAAGAGTGCAAAGCCATTGCCGCTTTATTTGGAGAGGCTTACGTTGGCTACATGACAGCTTCGTCATCACTTAGCGAACCTCTCGATTGGCCCCCGCAACCCACTGATCCGCCCCGTACACACTAGTCACCAACTGCCAGAGTCAGCAGAACGGGGCGGGCGGCTGCCAGCAACACACGAACCGCCCAGAACCGAACACTCGATGTGAGACGCCTCATAAATCGGCCAACTCAATCCTGGGACACGATCCCCACCGGGTGAAAGGGGTGAACTGAACTACTACCGGCTGAAGCCGGTAGGTTCGAGGAGAATCGTGGCTACGGACTGAAGTCCTGCGCTCACGATTTGGTAATGCGGAAATTGTCGCCGCCATCGTCAGGCTCAGTGCCTTGTTGTTGGCGGATATATTCTTGGATCACCTCGTCAGTCACGTTGCCGCTGGATGCCACAAAGTAGCCGCGGGCCCACAAATGCCGACCCCAGAACTCTTTTTGCAGATGCTTGAACTCCATCAGCAACTTCCGCGAGCTTTTGCCCTTGATGTACTGCATGACCTTGCTTGGCGACAGATTCGGCGGACAGGACAGCAGCACATGCACATGGTCGCGAGACACCGAGCCCTCCAAAATCTCGATTTCGTTGGTTCTACACACTTCTCGCACCAGTTCCCGCAGCCGCATTCCGACCGCATCGGCCAAAATGGGCTTCCGATACTTGGTGATCCACACAAAATGGTACTTCAGGTCATCAGGAGCTATAACCGAAAGTTGTGGATGAGGTGAGTTGAAAAGGGCGGCGTACTTGGGTTTGAATTTGGTTATTCAGCGACCCAATTCTCCCAGGAGTACGCCACCATGCGAGAGCGTAACGATTCGACGCTGGCTTTGCCAGCCACAAGTTCTCAGGACGTGTTGACGGGCATTCTTCGCGAAGGTGCGCAGCGGATGCTGGCCCAGGCCATTGACATCGAAGTCGCCGAGTGGATCGAAGCGCATCGCGAGCTGCGCGACGCCGCCGGCCATCGCCAAGTGGTCCGCAATGGCCGCCTGCCCAAACGCACGATCCTCTCCGGCGTCGGCCCGATCGAAGTCGAGCAGCCGCGCGTGCTCGACCGGCGATCCAAGAACGAAGCGGAACCCTTCTCCTCCCGGATTCTTCCGCCGTATTTGCGCAAGACCAAGAGCCTAGAGGAACTGATTCCCTGGCTATACCTCAAGGGCATCAGCACGGGCGACTTCAGCGAGGCATTGTCTGCGCTGGTGGGTCCATCGGCCGCGGGCCTGTCGGCCACCACGATCACGCGTCTCAAAGCGGTCTGGCAGGATGAATTCGAAGAGTGGACGAAACGATCCTTGGAGGGCAAGCAGTACGTGTACCTGTGGGTCGACGGCGTGCACTTCAACATCCGCCTGGAGGAAGATCGCCAGTGCATCCTGGTTTTAATGGGTGCGACCGCGGATGGGCGCAAGGAACTGATCGCCGTGGCCGATGGCTATCGCGAGAGCGAGCAGTCGTGGAAGGCGCTGCTGTTGGACGTGAAGGCGCACGGCCTAGCGATCGATCCGAAGCTGGCGATCGGCGACGGCGCCTTGGGCTTTTGGAAGGCCTTGCCGCAGGTCTACCCCACGACGCGCGAGCAACGCTGCTGGGTGCACAAGACGGCCAATGTGCTCGACAAGCTGCCCAAACGCTTGCAGGCCGAGGCCAAGGAGAAGTTGCACGCGATTTGGATGGCGTCGACCAAAGCAGACGCCGAGGCGGCATTCGATCTGTTCGTGGCCACCTACCAGGCCAAGTACGATAAAGCCACCGCTTGTCTGTCGAAGGATCGCGACGTGCTGCTCTCGTTCTATGACTTCCCGGCCGAGCACTGGCGTCACCTGCGCACGACCAACCCCATCGAGAGCACGTTCGCCACAGTCCGCCTGCGGCATCGCCGCACCAAAGGAAATGGCACGCGACAAGCGTGCCTCACCATGGTCTTCAAGCTGATGCAATCCGCCCAAAAACGTTGGCGGCTGCTCAACGGCTCCGAGCTGCTACCCGATGTGATTCAAGGAACTCCATTTATCGACGGAATCAAACCCCAAGAAGCCGCCGCCTGAATCTCCCGTCCACAACTTTTGACAATAACTCCAGGTCGAAACGGCTATGCGAACTCGTGCGGTACTTTTCCATCCCCAAATTCTAGCAAACGAAGAACCTAAAGGTTTCGCCTGAAGGCGAGGGTTTTAGACCCATCGCAAGGACAATAAAGGGGTGTCGTCCAAACAATACGAGCGTCCTGTGCATCCCCTTGCATTCGTGCTGCTCGCTGGCGGCGTTGCTTCCGTTCAGCTCAGCACGTCGTGCAGGACGTGGCCGTGGACGTCGGTGAGGCGGAAGTCGCGGCCGCCGTAGCGATACGTGAGGGCTTCGTGGTCGACGCCAAGCTGGTGCAGCACGGTCGCCCATAGGTCGTAGAATCTCACACTTGTTGTCGACGGCGTGATAGCCGAACTCGTCGGTGGCGCCGTAGATCGTGCCCCCTTTCACGCCGCCGCCGGCCAGCCAGACGCTGAAGCCGAAGGGATTGTGATCGCGGCCGTTGGAGCCTTGCGAGAAGGGCGTGCGGCCGAATTCGCCGGCCCAGACGATCAGCGTTTCGTCCAACAGTCCGCGCGGCGCAGATCGGAAATGAGCGCGGCGATCGGCTGGTCGACCTGCAAGGCCATGGCCGCGTGGCCTTTTTCCAGGTCGCCGTGTTGATCCCAGGGATTGGCCGCGCCGCCGGCGCCGATGCCCTTGGTCAGGCAGCTTAGCTCGACGAAGCGCACACCGCGCTCGACCAGACGGCGGGCAAGCAGACACTGGCGTGCATAGGCAGCTTGCTCGGCATCCGCCACGTCAACGCCGTAAAGCTGGCGGGTTTCTTCGGTCTCGTCCGACAGATCGCACAGCTCGGGCACGGCCGTCTGCATGCGATAGGCCGTTTCGTAGTTGCGGATCGCGGCGTCGACCTGTGCGTCACCGGCCGTTTCCCGCAAAAACGATGCATCGAACTGCCGAATGAAATCGAGCCGCTCACGCTGCAGCGCTGGGGTTTCGCGCGGCGTGATGTTGCGAATCGCCTCGCGCCGGTCGGCCTGCAGGATCGAGCCTTGATGCTGGGCGGGCAGAAAGCCGTTGGAAAACAGGCTCACGCCACCGTGGGGCGGCACGGCCGTGCCGCTTTGCAATACGACAAAGCCGGGCAAATTCTCGTTCTCACTGCCCAAGCCGTACGCGATCCACGCGCCGGCGCTGGGATAGCCCATGAAGGGAAAGCCGGTGTGCATGAAGAAGTTGCCTTGGGCGTGTTCGTTCACGCTGGTAGTCATCGAGCGAATGACGGCCAGCTCGTCGACCACTTTGGCAATGTGCGGAAACATGCTGCTGACGGGAATGCCGCTCTGGCCGGCCGGCGAGAAGGGAAACGGGCTGGCCATGATGTTGCCGTTGTTGTTGAACTGCGTGCGTTCAACTTTCACCGGCATCGGCTTGCCGTGATCCTGCTGCAACCGCGGCTTGGGATCGAACGAATCGACGTGGGACACTCCGCCGGACATGAAGCAGAAGATGACGTTCTTCGCCTTGGCCGGATGATGCAACTTCGGCAGCGCGGCGCCGGCCGTCGGCGTAGCCGACGCCGGCGAGGACAACATGTTCGCCAGCGCCACGGCTCCAAATCCCAGCGTGCAGTCGGCGAGCATGCGACGTCGCGAGATGGCTTGGAAAGAGTACGGCACGGCGCGGCTCCCGCGGGCTATTCGACGTAAATAAACTCTTTGAAACAAAACATGGCGCGGGCCAGATCTTTCCAGGCGGCGAGTGGGCCGACCGTTGGCTGGCCGAGCGAGAGCCGCTCGAGCTGGGTTTCGAGTTGCTGAATGGTCGACCGATGGCTCTCAAGTTTCGCACGCGCGTCCCGGGTGAGTGCGGCCAGAATCTTGGCGTCCGGGACGAACTGGCCGGTGGCAGCGGAACTCGCCCGAACTTCTTCGTCCGACAACGCCCGATCATAGAGCTGGGCTTGTAGGATGCGACCGGCCAACAGTCGGTTGCCAACGGCCGGCAGGTGGCGCACGCCAAAACTGACGACCGTGCTGCCGGCGGCGAACTCGGCAGGCCCACGGCTTTGATAGGCATGGCCGTACGGTTCTCCGTCGCGATAGCCGACAATGCGCCCATCCTCGTGATATGCGATCGCCAGGTGCACCGGCCGGGCCGTGGCTGCGTCTTCCAGCGGCGCGTCGAACGATTGCGTGCGGGCGAAATTATTGCTGCCGGCCAGCCATTGGCGGGGACTTTTCTCGCCAATGACGATCGCGTCGAACACTACGCCGTCGGGCGTCTGCACGCTCATCACGCCGCCGCCGCGCTGATCGAGATCGTCGAGCTCGACCCAGGCTTCCAGCGTCTTGGCCTTGAGCGACCGATCGAGCGGCGCCGAGACGACATGCGCTCCGCGGCCATCGACCACTAGCGCTCCGTTTTCGATGCGCACGTTGCCGCAGGCGACGCCGTGGGCAACGCCAATTGCGTCGCGCAGATTCTCGTCGAACTCCCACCGGGCCACCGGTTGCGGCAGTGTCTCAGCAGCGGCGCCGTCGGCCAACCCGGCGAGCAGACGTTGGCGCACCGGCTCGACCAGGTCGCTTTCCGCCTGCTGCTCTTGGTCGATCTGGCGGCGCAGTTCTTTGGCGCGGTCGGCCAGAACCTGGTGTTCCCGTTGCACGCCGGCGAAATAGTTCTCTGCGAGCTCGATCTCTTTAGGTTGGCCGGCTCGTCCGAAGGCGGAGACAAACATCGCCTGCACTCGCTGGTCGTCGTCTGCAAGCTGTTCGTCTTGCAGAATACGCTTGGCCCATGCCGCGGCGAGCCGCTCGATGGCCGGATCATTTAATAGCGTCAGCGACTGGGCCGGTACATTCGTCGCGTCGCGACGGCCCGTCGTACTGAACGGTTCGGGGAAGTCGAATACGCGGAGCAGCGGATTGAGCGCGTTGCGGCGCACGCGCAAGTACAGGCTGCGGCGCGGAACATCGTCGCCCACCGATTCGCCAAACATCGTCCCGTCCAATCGGCCTGAGACGGCAAGTAGCGCGTCGCGGATGGCTTCCGCCTCCAGGCGCTTGACGTGCGCGTGCGAGAGCAGCCGATTGCCGGGATCGATCTGTTGCGCCAGCGCCGAGGGCTGCGCGGAAAGTTGCCACGTTTGCGAAGTCACGATGAAACGGATCAGTCGCTTGAGCGACCAACCAAAGTCGGCAGGCGCGGCGGTATCCGCCTGCTCGCTTGCAAGTGGCGCAAAGCGCACGGCCAGATAGTCCAACAGTTCGGGATGGGTGGGCGTCGAGCCCATGCGGCCGAAGTTGTCGGGCGTGCCGACCAGTCCGCGGCCGAACAGGTGATGCCAAACGCGATTTACGATGACCCGGCGGGGCAGGGGATTGTCCGGGCGCAACAGATCCTCTGCCAGACGCAACCGGCCGCTGTCGGTTGTATCGTAGGGTGTCGCGTCGATTGCTTCCAAAAACCGGCGCGGCACGACTTCCGCCGGTGTTTTGTGATTGCCGCGGGTAAACAGGTGCTGATCGTGCGGCGTCCACTCATCCAGGCTGGGCACGCGCGTCGGCACGGGAATTTCCGCTTCGAGCGCACGATACTTTTCAATGAGCGGCCGCGCGGTGGGCAACGAGTTCAACTGGTTGGTCAACAAGCCTTGCCGTACACAACCGTCGAGGAACAAGGCTTGGGCATCGTCGAGCGTGCCATCTCGCCAGGCCGCAATGGCCGCGCCAATGGCGCGCACGTAGCCATCGGCCAGCGCTTGGAAGCTATCGGGGGCACCTGGTGTCGTCGCGTTGTCAGGCGACGTCCCCCCGCACGACTGAAACAACGGATCCAGAAACTCCCGCGATTCTTTCGGCGGTCCCGCTTCGCCTTTCTTCACCAGCGTGGCTTCACGGATGCCGAACCAGGAACGGTCCGCGTTCTTGACCAACAGTGGTGCGTCGCGGGCCGTTGTCAGCTCGAAGTGTACTTCGTCGCCATTCCAGTAGCTGAGGTCGAAGCGCTGCCAGGCCCAATCGCCTGGCAAGTCGACCACGGGATATACGGTGCCGTTGCGGGGATAGTTTTGCACGACGTAGCGGGCCATCGATTGGCCTGCGCCACGACTCGCAAAACCAGTTCATATTCGCCATCCAAGTGGATGTCGGGCGAGGTGAGCCGCGCGGCATGCTTCGTGGAATGGCCGTGCGAATAGACGCCCGCGGGATAAATGCCGGTTAGCGCCACGTCGCCGACTGGTTCCACGGCAAACTCGCCGGCGGCGGAGGGCCGCTGAGGCAATCCGTTTCCATAGCCAAACCACTTTGCACGATCGGTGTCGTCGGCGAGGTTCCAGCGAACGGCGCCCGGCTGCTGCTGATAGTCGGAGCGATGCCGTACGTCGTCTTGCCACGCTTTCAACTGGCGCTGCCAAGCCGTGGAAAAGTCGGCGGCGGCATCGGCATCGTGCCGCAACTGATACCAGGGATGAAGTACAAAACGGGGCTTGTCGGCCGTGGTCCACGTTCCGTCGTCGCGCAGCAATTGCTCCCGCAGACGCGGCGCTTGCTGCAGCCAGTCGGCCGCCAGCGCCGCGCGAATCGGCGGCTTGAGCGCCGCGAGTGCTGGCCGATTGACGTTTTGTCGCTCGGGCAGATCGATCACCGTGCGGCCCGGGCGGCACGAGCCCAAGATGCCGAACAGCGCGTAATAATCGGCCTGGCTGATCGGGTCGAACTTGTGATCATGGCAGCGGGCGCAGGAAACGGTGAGCCCGAGGAATGCTTTGGAGAAAGTGTTGATCTGGTCGTCGGTGAAGCGCACTTTTTCGTCCAGCGCATCGGTCGGCGCGAAGCCGTGGAAGACCATCCGCCAATGGGCGGCGCCGATCGCCGATTCGTTGATGCCTTGCGCGGCGTCGATGCGCGGCTCGGCCAGCAAGTCGCCGGCCACGTGCTCGCGCACCAGTTGGTCGTAGGGCACGTCGGCGTTGAGCGCGCGGATCAGGTAGTCACGGTAGTGCGCGGCGCCCACGATTTCTGGATCGCCTTCGGAGCCGTGCGATTCGGCATAGCGAATCCAATCCATCCAGTGTCGAGCCCAGCGCTCACCGAACCGCGGACTGGCCAGCAAGCGGTCGACCAGCCGCTCGACCGCGGCAGCCTTGGGCGTCGACTTGCCGTCGGGCGAGAGACACGCCGTCCACTCTTCGACCTCCTCGAGCGCGGGTGGCAAGCCGGTGAGCGCAAAGTACAGCCGGCGGACCAACTTCGCAGCGTCCGCTGGCGGATTCGGTTGCAGCGCGTGCGCTTCCAGCCTGGCCAGAATGAAACGATCGATCGGGTGGGCGGACCAGTTTTCGTCGTGCGACGCAGGTGGCGCGTGCGGCCGAGGCGGTTGGAAGCTCCACCATTGTTTGCGGCTTTCGCCGCACCATCGCCCAACTCGTGGCCGCGGCAAGTTCGGCGTTGGTCGGAGGCGTCGCGCGCGGGTCGGTTGCGCCGCGCGCGATCCACTTCTCGAAGTTGGCGATCACCTGCGCATCGAGCTTCGGCCCGCCATCGGGCATTTCCTGGCCTTCGATCTCGTGGCGAATCATCTTGACCAGCAGACTTTCGTCGGGTTTGCCGGGCACGATCGCCGGGCCGCTGGCGCCGCCTTTGAGCAGACCGTCGCGATAGTCGAGCGCCAGCTCTCCCTCGGCATTGTCTCGGCTGTTATGGCACTCGTAGCAATGCACGGCCAGCGCAGGGCGGATGGCCGTTTTGAAGAAGTCGAGCTCATCGCGGGCAGTGGCCTCGCCAGCGAGGACAACAGATGCCAACGACAACACCGCCGCCACGGCGAAAATAAAATGACGAGTTGGGGGCAGGATTCGAGGCATGTTGCGGCTCGTGGGCTTGCGGTTCAGTTTAGTCGACATGCCGCTGCGACGCAGGCCCTTTTCGCCAACACTGTTCGCCAACACCCTTTTCGCCAACAGGCCGGGCGGCGGCGGCCGCAGCCTACGCTTCATGCACGTTCTGTTGCGTGGGGCTATACTTGGAAGCAGTTTCAAAACCGCGGCCGGCAGGGGACCGTTCCATTTTGCCCCGCGGTTCGCTGCTCGATTTCCGCTTCGATGACGCCAATTCCCGAACTTCAAAAACTGGCCGTCGAACACTTCCAGGCAGGGAGGATGGAAGGCGTCGAGCAATGCTGCCAACAGATTCTCGCCGTGACGCCAGGCGACGCTGACGCGCACAATTTGCTGGGCATCGCATTGCATCAGCGCGGCCAGTCCGCGCGGGCGGCGGAGTGCATTGTCCGAGCCGTCGCGCTTAACGCAGACCATGCTGGATATCGCAACAATCTGGGCAAGGTGCTGTTGGAGCAGGGCCGTGCGGCCGAAGCGATCGGCAGTTTTCGCGCTGCGATTCATCTGCAGCCCAGTTTGCTGCAAGCCCACGTCAACTTGGGAAACGCGCTGGTGGCCAGCGGCCAGGCCCCTGAAGCAGTCACGGTTCTTGACCGGGTGGTTCGGGCCGCGCCGCAGTCGGCCGGATTGCACTACTACTTGGCGACGGCCTTGGCCGCGACGGGACGGACCGACGAGTCAATTCTCGCGCTGGAAACGGCGATACGAATTGATCCTGGATCGCTGGCAATGCGCAACGAACTGGGCGTGATGCTGCGCGAGGCAGGCCGGTTGGAGGAAGCGGCCGATGTCCTGGAGCAAGCCATTGAAGTCGATCCGACACGCGGCGAACTGCATGTCAACTTGGCCAACGTCTATCGAGACCAGGGACGGATCTCTCAAGCAATCGCCAGTTGCCGCGAGGCGCTGCGCCTGACGCCAATCATCGCGGTCGCTCACAATGCATTGGGGGCCGCGCTGCAAGTGCAAGGCGATCTTGCCGGCGCACAGGCCAGCTATGAGCGCGCCATGGAAATCGACCCACAAAATATTGCCACGCTCAAGAACCTCGCCACGGTGATGCTGCAATCGGGGCAACTAGCGAAAGCGCACGCGACGTTCGAGCGAGTATTGCGGTTGGAGCCGGATCATCCCGAGGCCAGTTATTGGTGCGCGACCATCCGGCTTTCCCAGGGCGACTTCGCCGGCAGTTGGGCCCAATACGAACTGCGGCACGAGACAAAGCCCTCGGCTCGCCCATGGTGGCATGGTGAAGCTTTGCATGGACGCCGAATCCTGGTCCTGCCCGAGGGCGGGCTGGGAGACACCTTGCAATTCATGCGATTCGTGCCGCTGGTGGAGCAGCGTGGCGGAGACGTTTGGCTCGTGGTGCAAGATCCTTTGCTGCCGTTGCTGCAAGCGTCGGGCTTTCGGCAAACCATTTCGACGTCGATGGCGCCGCCTGAGTGTGACGTGCAAGTGCTGATGCTGAGCCTGCCGGGCATTTTCGGCACGACGGTGGAAACCATTCCCTTGGCGTCGCGCCCTCTTTCGGCCCGCGCCGCTTTGGTCGACGAGTGGCGGCAAAAGCTTGCGTCTTATTCCGGTTTCAAGGTCGGCATCCACTGGCATGGCAGCCGGCCGTCGGCCATCGACACGCGCTCGATTCCACTGCGTGAATTCGAGCCGCTGGCCCAAGTGCCGGGGGTCACGCTCTTCAGTTTGCAAAAAGGCGCGGCGCCGAGCAACTGCGGAGTGTCGCGGATCGTTTCTCAGTGGTGAATCTGGGCGACTTCGACGAATCGCACGGCCCATTCATGGACACGGCCGCGATCATGCGCAATCTTGATTTGGTCATCACCAACGACACGGTCATTGGGCACCTCGCCAGTGGCCTGGGTGTGCCGGTTTGGGTTGCATTGAGTTTTTCGCCGGCCTGGTTTTGGCTGCAAGATCGTGAGGACACGCCGTGGTATCCCACGATGCGATTGTTTCGCGAGAAAAGCGTCAACAGTTGGCCGGAGGTGATGCAGCGCATGGCCAGCGAACTGGCACGCATGCTCGAGCATCGAACCGCGGACCATTCGACTGATACGGAGCCTTGACGGATTGCGTACGACCCTGGCAACATCACGAGTCACCGGTCCTCAGTGCTGTCCGTCATAAGGATCTCAGCGGTGTTCCTAAATCAGTTGCGCTTGCGTGCCTGCGCCGTCACCGTTGCTCTGTTTGCCGTGCTAGTGCCTCTTGGGCGGTGGACGTGTGGCGACAGTTCGCTGGCCGGCGAGTTTCGAGCCGGCGCTTCGGCCGTCAACATCTCGCCGCGCATGTTGCCGGCAATTGCCAACGGCGGATTCCTCGAAGCGACGCGCGATCGGGTGGACGATCCGCTGCACGTGCGTTCGTTGGTGCTTACTGACGGCGACGTCACGCTGTGCATCGCGATCGTCGACTCGTGCATGGCGCCGCGCGACGTGTGCGACGAGATCAAGCGGCGCGTCGAACGCGAAATCGGCCTGCCGGCGAACCGCGTGTTGATTGCCGCGACGCACACGCACAGCGCACCAGCCTGATGGACTATTGCTTGGGGAGCCGGAAGGATCCGGCCTATGCCGACTATTTCATCCCGCGGGTGGTTGCAGGCATCGTCCGCGCGCATGCGCGGCTCGCGCCGGCCGAAGCGGGCTGGATTGCGATCGATGCGCCGGATCACACGCATTGTCGCCGTTGGTTGCATCGCCCGGAGGCGTTCGATGCCGATCCGTTCGGCGACAAGATGGTGCGCGCCATGATGCACCCCGGCTACCAGAATCCGGCCTATCTGGGACCGGCGGGTCCGGTCGATTCGCAGTTGACGCTGCTGGCGGTGCGCACGACCGCCGGACAACCGGTGGCCGTGCTGGCGAACTATTCGATGCACTATTTCGGTGGGCCGTCCGGGTTTTCCGCGGACTACTTCGGCGAGTTCGCACGCTATCTGGAGGAAAAACTGGGCTGCGGCGAATCGGAGGCGCCGGGCATGGTGGGAATCATGTCGCAAGGCACCAGCGGCGACCTGCATTGGATGGACTATGCCCGCCCGCAGCGAGCCGGCTATTCGCTTGACCAATACGCCCACGAGTTGGGCGAGATGGCCGTCGGCGCGATCGAGAAAATCGACTACCGCCGCGACATCGATCTGGCCATGGCGCAAACCGAGCTGACGATCGGCCGTCGCATGCCTTCGTCTGCCAGGCTGGAGTGGGCCCGCGCGACCCAGCAAATGCAATCGGCGCCGCGGCCGACGAATCGCTCCGAAGTCTACGCGGTACAGGCATTGTGGATCGACGAACATCCACAAGCCGAGCTGGTATTGCAGGCGGTGCGAATCGGCGAACTGGGAATTGCCGCCATTCCCAACGAGGTCTATGGCATCACGGGCTTGAAGCTTAAAGCCCAGTCGCCGCTAGGGCCATTGATGAATCTCGAACTGGCCAACGGCGCCGAGGGCTACATTCCCTCACCGGAACAGCATTACCTCGGCGGATATACAACATGGCCAGCGCGCACCGCCGGTCTGGAGACCGACGCCGAGCCGAAGATCGTGGCGGCCGTCTTGGCGCTGTTGGAACAAGTCGCCGGCGGGAAACAGCGGCGCCTGTTGGACACCGATTTCTACAATGCCCAGCAACGCACGGCGCTGGAGCAGGCCGAACGCGACGACAACAATCGCCAGAATCGCGGCGCCGCGCGGTAGTCATTGCGATTCGGTCTCTTGTATCGCAGCGGTTGGGGCGTTCTGCATCTCGGGCCGCATCCCGCGGGCGCGCCCTGCCGCCCAGTCTTGCAGCGACTTCAGCTTCTGCATGCCTTGTTGGAAATAGAGATCATTGAGCGAATCGTGATGCGCGGCGAATTGTTGTTGTTGCTTTTCCTCCCAGCCCGGTTGCGGATCAATGATTCCCATGTTCTCCATCACGGCGAGCAAAGCGTCGGCCAGCAACTGGTGACCTTCGATGCTGGGATGCACGTGATCGACCAGCCATTTGCCGCCGACGATGCCGTGCTCGCTGCGGCTGGCGAATAGCTGTTGTGCGTCGGCCAACGGGACGTCCATCTGTTGGGCGACCTGCAGCACGGCTTCGTGCATGGGTTCCAGGATTCGCAGCGGACAAACATCCGCGTCCTTGGCTCGCGTGTACGTGCGCAGGGCATCGTCCCATGCTCCCGCAGCCTCATAGCACTTTGCCAGGTTGTACCAGCCGCCGGCATGCTGCGGATCGATCTGGCAGGCCTGCTCGAACAGCCGTGCGGCCTGCTGCACGTCGCGAACCTGGCCTCGCAAGTACTGCCGCGCCTCGTCGTTCAACGCATTCCATTGGCTCACTTCCGCGGCCGAGAGATCGGGCCCATGCTCGGACTTGAATGGCGGCGTGGCCGCGAGATTGCACGCGGGATTGACCAGAATGAGCGGCACGCCCGCGTCGCGCGTCATCTGGACCATCCGCCGCAGATTGTATTCGAACTGTGCGACGATCCCGCGTCGTTGGGCCTCGTCGTGATGGTACTCTTCCAGGCCGCCGCGATAGTCGAGCAATGCCTCGACCTCGGTGGGCAAAATGGGTCGGCTGGCCGCGGGTTCGGACGAAGACTTGCTCTGTGTGCGAAGAAATGCCTCACGGGCCAGGTTGAACGTTCGCCAGCGCGATGCGGCTGCCAGCGACGTGTTTAGCAGCTTGCCGCGCTGCGCAATGTGGTCGAACGTGCGCGCTTCCAGAAACTCATTGTGTCCCGTGCACAAGATGATCAGATCGGGCTGATAGTGGAGCACTTCCGCGAGCACCGGCGCCAGCCGATAGCTGGCATAGGAGATTCCGCCGCAGTTGACGACCTCCCAGTTGCGCGAAGGATCGGCCGCACGGAGCGCGATTTCGAGCCAGGTGGTAAACGACGTTTCAATTCCAAAAGGCCTGCCGGCAACCGTCGATCCGCCCAGCACGAACACGCGATATTCATTGGCGGATTTATTCGCGGCGAACGACTCCGGACGAAAGTAGGCCTGCCTGGCTTTAGGAATCTCAAAGCGTGTGCCGTCTTCGTTGAGCACGAACAGCGGCCGCGTGGAGCGAAAGCCGACAAACGGATCGTCGTGCATGCTGGGACGTCCCCAGTCGAAGACCGTGCAAACACCCTCGAACGCCAGAAATGGCGATAGCCCCAACAGCACGGCCCCCAAGCGAAACAGCCAGCGACGGCCATTGCCGGTTCGCTGCGTGGGTGTCGGGCTGGATTGCGGAGGTGCTGACGCCATAAAGGTTATTCTACCGTCGGCGCGCGGACCGTTTCGACCAAGGCGCGTGCAGGAAAAAGGTAGCACCGGCCTCGGAACCAACTGGGCTTGGCGGGCTCGACCTGAGCTAGGCGTCAGCCCGGCCAATGGCGCGGCCGGCGACGAGCGCCACGGCGTGAAACCAGGCCGCGCCGACGGCCAGGGCCTGCTCGTCGATGTCGAACGATCCGGAATGCGCGGGAAACTGCGCGATGCCTTCGCGCACCGTGCCAAATCGCACGTAACAACCCGGCGTGCGTTCCAGGTAGTAGCTGAAATCCTCGCCGCCCATGCTGGCGGTTTCCATACAGGTTACCGACTGCGGACCGATCACGGCCTCGGCCGCTTGTCGGGCAACGCTGGCGCATTCTGGCGGGTTCACCAGCGGCGGCGTGCCCGCTCCCAGCTTGAACTCGACCGTGGCGCCGTGCAGTTGGCCGATCGACTTGGCGATACGTTCGACCGAATGCTGCAGCGCCAGCCGCACGGCTGGGTCTTGCGCGGATCGAGCCTTCCAAATAGGCGCGACCTGCGATCACGTTGCCCACGGTGCCGGCATCGATCCGCCCGACGGTCACCACCGACGGAAACGCCGGGTTGATTTCGCGCGAGACGATGGTCTGCAGGGCCATCACCATGAGGGACGCCACCACCACGGCGTCGACCGTCTCGTGAGGCCGGGCGGCGTGGCCCCCTTTGCCAGTGATTGAAATCGAAAACGCGTCGCTCGACGCATTCACGGGTCCGTCGGTCACGGCGATCGAGCCTACGGGGAAGTGTCGGTCGACGTGTCCGCCAAAGATCATGGCCACGTTTTCCAACGCTCCGGCGGCAATCATGGCGGGCGCGCCCTCGCCCAACTCTTCGGCCGGTTGGAATATCAACCGCACGGGAGACGGCAGCTCTTCGTCACGCAGCAACTCCGCGGCGCCCAACAGCATGGTGGTGTGCGCGTCGTGGCCGCAAGCGTGCATTTTTCCGGGCGACTGCGAAGCGAACGGCAAGCCGGTTTCCTCGAACACTGGCAGCGCGTCGGTATCCGCCCGCAGCGCCACCCAAGGTCCCGATGCGGCGCCGCGCAACTCGGCAATAATGCCCGTGCCGGCCACGTCGCGCCGATAACCAATGCCCAGTTCGTCGAGGCGGCGGCAAATCTGATCGGCCGTGCGAATTTCCTGCCAACTGAGCTCGGGATGCGCGTGCAAATCGCGACGCGTCGCAACCATGCGAGAGTACAACGGCGACTGCATTACCTCGGTCGACGGATGAAACATGATAATTGCTCGGTCCCTCTGGGATGGTTCGTAACAAGTCACTTGGACGCTGCTGTGTATATTGTAGGCCCAACCGGGCCCGCGGTCGCACGGCGATCCGCGAAACGCACCAACAGGCGATTCATCGTGCAACGCTTGTCAGCCGGGACGCTTGCGAAAAGTGCCGCACCACTTCGACCGAACTGCCGGTGGCGCGTAGCTGATCGAGTTGCCGGTCGGCCCAGCTCGTGCCGCGCGAAAGCGTTGCGACGTGGTCCAATCGCTCGACGCACTGCAATTGGGCAGCGATGGGGCGCAAGTCGCGGACCAGGCGGCCGACGATCGTGGGCACGTCGCACCGTTCGAAGGTGAGCGGATCGACCAGCACGGCGTCCAGTCCGAACCGGGCGGCGCGCCACTTGTTCTGCCGCACGAACGTGGGGTGGCAGTCGTGCTGATAGGTTCCATGATCGATCTCGTCGGACAGCGCTTTGACCAGGCACTGGATCAGCGCGGCCACGGCCAGATTGTCTTCCAGGTTGCCCAACACGTCGCACATGCGAACTTCGACCGTGCCGAAATTGTGGTGTGGGCGGACGTCCCACCAAATCTCGCGAATCGTATTGATGAACCCCGTCTCGATCATGTGCCCTACGAGCCAAACATATTCGCTCCAATTGCGCATCAACGGGGGCAAGCCGGCGGTGGGCAGTCCTTCCATGATCTTGGCACGGTGCGAACACAGGCCCGACACCCGGTTTTCCCACCAGGGGCTGTTCGAGCTGAGCGCCAATAGTGTTGGCAGGTGCCGCATGATGCGATCGCAGATCATGACCGCCTTGTCGCCCGAGTTTACGCCGACGTGTACGTGCAGTCCGAAACAAACCAATTGCCGAGCCATGTCCTGCAGCAATTCGACCAGCAGATGATAGCGGTCGTTGGGCGTGACCCGTTGATCGCGCCAGTGCGAGAAAGGATGGGTGCCGGACCAATAGAGGCGCAGGCCCAGCTTGTCCGTGACGCTTTCCAACACCGCGATCTTCGCGCGCAAATCCGCTTCGGCATCGGCGATCGTGCGGCAGACGCCCGTATTGATCTCGACATAGGACTGCATCAACTCGGGCTTGATACTGTCGCAAAGTTCCTGGGGAATCTTCGCCAGCACGCGTTCGATGGAGTTCGACAGCGCCATGCTCTTGGCGTCGACTCAGCGCAAGTTCCACTTCGATGCCAAGAGTGGGCTCGGAGTTCGAGGTGAATTCGATCGTTTCCATGCGGGTCCTCAGTCGACAATCGGCCTGCTGCGATTGGCTTATTGTAGTGCCCAAGACGTTCGCGGTGAATGCGACACCTTTCTTGTCGGCTGATCGAGCGCGGACCGCACAGGCGGACAAGCAAGCGCCGGCCATCGGGTGGATTTGGGATTGGAGCAAACCGCGAAAGTCATGGGGCGGCAACGTCTTGCCAAGGCTCGGTCAGCCAGAGCATTGCGGTGCCGTCCAAACCGGCGGTGAGAATCGAGCGGCCATCGGGCGAAAACGCAACCGAGGTGACCGCGCGATCGTGGTGCGAGAGCGTCAACATTTCCTTGCCGTCGCGCAGCGCACCATCGGCTTCTTGCGGTTCGCCGGCGTTTTCCGCTGCGACGTCGTCAGCCGCTATCGCGTCGTCGACCACTGTGTCCCAAAGTTTGGCGGTTCGGTCCGCGCTGCCGGTCAGCGCACGGCGGCCGTCGGGCGAGAATGCCACGGCATCGATCGCGGCGGTGTGACCCAGATATCGCACCAACGGCTTGAGCGTGGCTACGTCGAAGATGACCGCCCGGCCGTTATCGCTGCCAGCAAGGATTCTCCGTCCGTCAGCCGAGTAAGCGACGCAGAGGACCGGAGAACCGAGTTCTATCGTGCCGACCGCTGCGCCGCTGCCCGCATCCCACAGTCGCAGTGTCCCGTCGTCGCCAGCCGACACGACCCGTCGCCCATCCGGCGAAAAGACAGCGGCACGAACGGCTCGAGCCGGGGCATTCGGCTCGCGATGTTCGAGCACGTGTAGCACGCGTCGCTCGCCAATCCGCCAAATCCGCACCGTGCCGTCGTAGCTGGCCGTTGCCAGCAACTGGCGGTCGACCGGCGAGAAGCGGGCGCTGGTGATCGGTTGCGTATGTTCGGGAGGCAACTGAATTTCGCTATGGCCCGTGTCGGCGTTCCAGATCTTCATCCTTCGATCGGTGCTGCCCGTCACGATCCATTGACCGTCCGGAGAGTAATCGGCCGTTGTCACGCCGCTGTGCGGTTTGAAACTCAGCAACGGACGGCCGATGTTCGTCGGATCCCAGAGCAGTGCGCCATTGCCGCCGACGGTGAGTACGCCGGCGCCCTGGGGCGCTTCGATCGCGGACCAGACGCCTTCCTGACGCGCGCCAAAATCGAGGAACGGACTGCCGTCGGGCAAAGTCGTTTCGGCGAGCGTATTCAGATCCCAGCGGCGCACGAACGTGTGGTCGGATTCGGCGCCATCGGCGCCCACGATCCGCTCCGAGCCCGCGGCCAAGACGGATTGACCGTCGTCGGACAGGGCGACGGAGGTGATGGTTTGCGGTCCACGGTAAAGTTCCGCGAGCACTCGCGCCTGGTCGATATCCCACAGTTGCAGCACGCTGTACAGGATGCCACGCTCCGCGTCTTCCGAGAGGGTCAGGAGCTGTTTGCCGCCCGGAACGAGTGCGACAGCTTTCACCGGCGCGTCGTAGGCGTCGCTGTGCCGCGGATTGACGTGCGACAGCACTCCTGGGATTTCGCTGCCCGTGCGCAGGTCCCACTGCGTGACAGTGCCGTCGTTGCTCGCGGTGAGCAGCCGCCGGCCATCGGGAGTGAAGATTGCATCGTTGATGGCGCGTGTGTGGCGGCTCATCGTGGCGTGCGGATCGCCGGTATCCGTCTCCCAGAGTTTCCCCAAACCAGTCTCATCGCCGGAGAAAACCCACCGCGCGTCGGGTGAAATAGCGACAACCGTCACGGCACCGCGGTGGCCCGTGCCAAACGCCTGGTTAGCAGGCGTGACGCGCTCGGCCGACGTGCCGGATGCATCGAGCTTCCACAGCGCGATCTGCGGTGCGGCCAATTGTGCCGCCACTAGCGCGTCGGGTCCACGTTGGGCGGCGTCGCCAAGATCGAGGGACGTGCCCGTGACGATCCATTGTGCGTCGAGCGAAACGGCTGCGGCGGCATTGCGTCCGGTGTTTTCGAGCGCGCATCGTTGCGAGCCGGTGGCGGCGTCCCAGACTCGCGCGGAATTATCGCCGCCGGCCGTGAGCAGCCATTTTCCACCATTGAAATAGACGGCGCGAGATGCGAGGAAATCGTGGCCTTCCTGCAAACGGTGCAAGGTCTCGCCGTTCGTAGCATCGTAAACGCGTGCCGTATGATCGCGGCTGGCCGTGACGATCCGGCTTCCGTCCGGCGAGAATCTGGCCGCCAACACGGCGTCGGTGTGTCCTGCCAGCAGGCGGCCTTGCGGTGCGCGGACCAATTGGCTGTCGAAGATATCCCAGAGCTTGATCTGGCCCTCCTGGGCGGTGGATACCACTTGTCGTCCGTCGGGCGAGAAGGCGCACGATTGCACGGGCCGGCTATGGCCGCGCAACACGGCTTCCATGCGGCCAGTCAACATGTCCCAGATGCGCACGGTATTGTCGTCGCCGCCGGAGAGAATCGACTCCCCATCGCGCGAGAATGTCACGGTGCGTATCGGCGCCGAATGCCCTTCGAATGCGCGGCTCTGCTGCGGCACGCCCGGCTCGTTGGCCACCAGTTGCTTGATATCGACGGCATCGATCTCATCCGGATTCCAAACCAGAATCCGCCGATCCTGGCCGGCGGACGCGACGTGGCGGCCGTCGGGCGAGTAGGCCACGGTGAACACGGGTCCGTCGTGGCCCAGGAATTCCTTCTCTTGTTGAATGCGAGGTTGCGCTCCACTGCCATCGAACGACCAGACGATCACTTTGCCGTCCTGTCCGGCAGAAACGATTCGGCTCTCATCGGGAGCAAAGGCGGCGGACCAGACCCACCACGCGTGGCCTCGCAGCGGCGAGTCGGCAACTTCGCGGCCCGTGGCCGTTTCCCAGAGCCGCACCGTGCGATCGCGCGACGCCGTCAACAGCCAGCGACCGTCGCGGGGAGAGAAAGCGACGCTGTTGACGCGATCTTCGTGCCCGGCCAGCCGATGGAGCACCGCTCCGTTGGCGACGCTGGCGAGCTGCACGACTCCATCGGCGCCGGCAGCGGCGATGGTTTGCCCGTCCGGCGCGACGGCCACGGACTGGATTGCACCTTTTTGGTCGATGGAACGCGATTGGCCGGTGGCGGGATCCCAGATATGCGCTTCTCCATCGTCGCCCGCGGTGACGAACCAGTTTCCGTTGGGCGCGAATGCAACGGAGCGGACCGCTCCTGTGGCGTTGAAGTTGACGCCACGTTTGACGAGCCGCTTCAGATAGCCCCATTCCCAATCGCGCAGGTCTTGTTCGCTATCGGCAGGCAGGCAGGCCGCCAACAGGCTGTCGGCCGTGTCGAACGCGTTCTCGTCGATCTTGGCGGCGGCCATGCCAATGCGCGCGGTGTACGCTGCGTATTCTTCGCCCTGCTTGGCCAGCACGGCTTTCTGTTCTTCCTCGATCGCCTTGTTCTGGGCGATGATGGCGAGCCGCTTCTGTTCGCGCTCTTGTTCCTCCGCCTGGCGGGCATTGGCTTCAGCCACACGCGCGGCTGCCTCTTCCTTTTTCGCTCTTTGCTCGGCGGCGATTGCCAGGTTCTTCTGTTCGAGTTCCTGTTGACGGGCTTGTTCCGCCGCGCGTTCGGCGGCTTCGGCGGCCAGCTTGTCGTTGATCGCCTGATTCTTGGCGACCGTCTCTTGGTTTTTTGCCTCGGCGACGAAGTACAGCGAACCTGAAATCACCGTGAACACGAGCAGGACCAATGCGGCCGCGATGCGTTTGAAACGCGAGAGCCATTTTTGCCGCGCGTTGCGCTCGCGTTGCGCCGCGGTCAGCTCGGCGCACAAGGCCGCATGCTCCGAATCGTGGGGATCCAACAGCGAGATACCGAGCTCGTAGTCGCCTTTCTGTTTGGCGCACTGCGCATAGGCCAGCCGCGATTCGGCCACGCCCGCTCGCGCACGGGAATTGCCTTCCCACAAGTTCAAGGCTTCCTGGAATGCAAACAGCGCGTGGGAAAACCGCTCGTAGCTGCCGGTCTTGAGCGCTTCGGCGAGTTCCTGATCGGCGCGGCTTGCCAAGTTGATGCTTTCGCAGTGCGACTGGTACTCGCGGATCGCGGTCTGAAACTCGCGGACGTCGGGAAAGCGGTCGGACGGGTCGGTGGCCATTGCCCGATAAGCGATGTCCATCAGCTCGCCGCTTTCCTCACACGGCTGTATCTCGTTGCGCCGCCGCGAACAAGCACTCCTGGGCCGTTTTTCCAAAGTGGGGCACGTGAGCGGTGACGCACTCGTAAAGCAAAGCCCCCAACAGATAGATGTCGGCTGCCGCGCCGATGATTTCAAACGGACCTGTGACCATCTCGGGCGCCATATAGGCGGGCGTGCCGCCCATGTTGTCGCGGTCGGTGACGAACTCGGAGTGGCTGAATGTCGAGGTGGCCAAGGCCAGCCCCCAGTCCATCACCAGAACTTCGCCATAGTCGCCGAGCATCACGTTGTCGGGCTTCAGGTCGCGATGCACCACGCCGTTGGCGTGCGCGAACGCCACGGCGTCGGCCACCTTGAGCAGCACTTCCAGGTTTTCGTCCAAGGATTTCTGCCCGATGGCCTTTGACCAGGGCGTGCCCTTGACGCGCTTCATCGAGTAGAACAGCGCGTTGGACTCGTTGGTGCCCAACTCGTAGATCGGCACGATATTCGGATGATCCAAGTCGCCGGTGACGACCGCTTCGGACAAAAACTTCTCGCGGCGTTCGGCGTCGGCAGCCACGTTGGGCCGGATCATCTTCACGGCGACCATGCGATCGACCGAAGCCTGGCGCGCGGAGTAAACCACGCCCATGCCCCCCTTGCCGATGACTTCCAGCAATTCGTAGTCAGCGCCGACGCCGGGTCGAATCTTGCCGTGGGCGCTGCGCACCCCGCGGGGATTGACGACCAACGACGAACTGGTGCCGGGGGCCGAATGCGAATCGACCTTGAGCGACGTGCCGGGAGTGGAATCGCCAACCGCGCCCTGCCAGGTGTTGGTGATCTTCCGCAAATTCGATACGGACAGTTTTCGCGGCGCGGCATGCACGGGCCGTTTGCTCCGCGGGCCGGGCAGTGCCACCGTGGCGGCCGTCTGGTGGCCCGAGTCGTCGTCGGGCGGAATCAGTTCGATCGTGGCGGCGGTCGCATTGCTGTCGCCCAGATCACGCGCGCCGGGGAACTCGATCGTGGCGGCCGTTTCGTAGCCCGAGTCTCCGGCGGCAGCAACGGGCAACTCCATCGTTTCCGCCGTGATATTTCCGGCGTCGGGATCCTGCGAGGCAGGCAGTTCCATCGTTTCGGCCGTGATATCTCCGCCGCCAGAAGCCTGCGAGGGCGGCAGCTCCATTGTCGGCGCGGGCCCTGCCGGCTGCGCCTCGGTGGGCAATTCGAGCGTGGGCGGGATGTGCATCTGCGTGACCGCCCCGGCGCATCCAACAGGTCGCCGCAGTGCGAGCAGATGCCGCTTTCCGGCGCTTTGGCAAACTCGGTATTACATCCCGAGCACTTGATCATCGAACTACCTCTTGCGCCGCAGCATGCGGCTTATTTTGGAAAGGCTTGGTGGGCTTGCGCGGCGCGAACCCCGGGCAATGCGCGCCGCACGTCGGCCGGGCAAGCAGTAGAGCAAATACCCGCCGCCTGAGGCAATTGCCGCCTTGATCGCCGATTCGTCTTCGGCCGAAGCGTCTGCTTCGATAGCGCGGGTTGCATCGTTGACCGGCAAGGCGGCGTCCAGACCTGGGAGCGGCGCCTCGGCATCGGCCGGTTCGACGGCAGGCGCCTCGATCGCAGGCGGTTCGACGGGCAGATCGCCCGCGTCCGTGGCTTCGTCCGCGATGTCCATCGCGCGGCCCTGTCGAACGAAGACGTCGACCACCTGACGTTCGATGCCGTCGGGCTGTATCTGATAAATGCGATAGTGCCCGTCGGGCAGCCGCTTGAACACGACGCGCAGGTTGTCGAGCGCTTCGCTGGGCAACAGTTCGTCGTTTCCTTTGTCTTCGACGCCTGCCGGCGACACGACGCGCAACACCAATCGATGTTCCGCACCGGCAACCGCCGCGACGCGGAAGCGAACGGCGGCGTCGCGCGTCGACAGAATGGGGGCGACCTGGGGTGGCGAGCTTTGTATCAACGGCGGCCGTTCCGGGGGCGGCGCCCACCGCCGCCGGGCGGCAGAAAGATAAGGTTCTGTGGCACGAGCGAAGCCACGGTGACGGTGAACGAGCCGGTGGCCGATCCGCCGTCGTCATCGGAAACCGTGACGGTCACGGTGTAAGTGCCGGAAGCGAAGTAGACATGCGCGCCATTGAAGGCGCCGGCTGTCAGCACACCGGCGCTGCCTGGCGCCGTAATCCCCGCGGGTCCGGTGTTGACCGGCGTGCCGTCGCCCCAGTTGATCGTAAAGGTAAATCGCTCGGTGGTTTCGCCGCCTACATTGAGCAAGTTGTCGAAGCCGGGGTCCGTGAACAAGCCGAGGTTGTTGATCGTCAGCGGGCGCGTTTGACCGACTGTCTGATCGCCGACCACGAACAGCGTGGGCGCAACGTTGTTGACCGTCACCTGGACGGTGGCAGCATCGACGCGGCCATCGGGTGAGGTGATGGTCACGGTTACGGTGTACAGCCCGTTGTCGGCATAGATGTGACCGCCGCTAAAGGCGCCTTGGAACGCGACATCGCCAGACCCGCCGAGCGCCAGGCTCGCGGCTCCGGTGTCGGCCGCCGTGCCGTCGCCCCAATTGATCGAGTAGTTGTAGGGCGCATCGGCGCCGCTGCCGTCGGGCGCACGGCAACGGGGGTCGGATCCACGTACTGGCCGATGTTGGCAATGGAAAGCTGCGAACCTTCGTTGACGGTTTGCGAACCGGCCACGGTCAGCGTCGGGCCCACGTAAACGAGAAACTCGCCGGTGGCGGTTCCGCCATCGTCGTCATTGATGGTGACCTTGACGGTGTAGATGCCTCCGTCCTGGTAGACATGCTGTCCGTCGAACGAGCCGGCGGTCGTAATGCCGGGCCCGCCCGCGGTGTCGATCGTTCCCGGTCCCGCATCGAGCGGCGTGCCGTCGCCCCAGTCGATGGCGTAGGCGAATCGCTCGGAGGTTTCGCCGCCAACGTTCAAGGGGTTGTCGAAGCCCGGGTCGGCGAACTGGCCGATGTTTGTAATTGTCAGAGGGGCGTTGCGGCCCACGGTCTGATCGCCCGGTACGATCAACGTCGGCGCCACATTGTTCACGGTGACTTGGAACGTCGAGCTGGTGGCGCCGCCGTCGTCGTCGGTGACGGTGACCGTGACGGTGTACAGCCCGTTGTCGGCGTAGATGTGGCTGCCGTCGAACGAGCCGGAAGTCGGCGTGCCGACCGAACCGGGCGAATCGATGGTGGCCGCGCCGACACTAGCGGCCGTGCCGTCGCCCCAGTTGATCGCATAGTTGAAGGTCTCACTGGTGGCGCCGCTCGGGTTGAGCGGATTGTCGAAGCCGGGATCGGTGAACTGGCCGATGTTGGTGATCGACAGCAGCGAGCCTTCGTTGACCGTCTGATTCGGCGGCACCACGAGGGTGGGCGCGACGTTGTTGACCGTCACCTCGAATGTGGCGCTGGTGGTGCCGCCGTCGTCGTCGCTGATGGTGACGGTGACGGTGTAGATGCCATTGTCCGCGTAGGTGTGGCTGCCGTTGAACGAGCCGGAAGTCGGCGTGCCGGGCGATCCGGGCACATCGATGGTGGGTGGACCGGCACTTAGTGGCGTGCCGTCGCCCCAATTGATCGCGTAGGTAAACTTCTCGGTGGTCTCGCCGCCAATGTTCAACGGATTGTCGAAGCCGGGATCGGTGAACTGGCCGATGTTGGTGATCGACAATAAGGAGCCTTCGTTGACCGTTTGATCGGGCGCTGACGGTGAGCGTTGGCGCCACGTTGTTGACCATCACTTGAAACGTGCCGCTGGTCGTGCCGCCGTCATCGTCGCTGATGGTGACGGTGACGGTGTAAATGCCGTTGTCCGCGTAGGTGTGGCTGCCGTTGAACGAGCCCATCGTCGGCGTTCCCACCGAGCCCGGCACGTCGATCGTGGCGGGACCGGAATTGAGACTGGTGCCGTCGCCCCAATTAATGGCGTACGTGAACTTCTCGGTGGTCTCGCCGCCAACGTTTAGCGGGTTGTCGAACCCCGGATCGGTGAACACGCCGATATCCGTCAGCGATAGCTGCGTTCCTTCATTGACCGTTTGATTTGGCGGAACGACTAGCGTTGGCGCCACGTTGTTGACCGTCACTTGGAACGTGCCGCTGGTGGTGCCGCCGTCGTCGTCGCTGATGGTGACCGTGACGGTGTAAACGCCGTTGTCCGCGTACGTGTGACTGCCATTGAACGATCCGGCGGTGGGCGTCCCGGGTGAACCCGGCACGTCAATCGTGGCTGGGCCGGCGCTCAGTGGCGTGCCGTCGCCCCAATTGATGGCGTAGGTAAACTTTTCGCTGGTCTCGCCGATATTGAGTGGATTATTGAAGCCGGGGTCGGTGAACTTTCCAATGTCAGTGATCGACAGCAACGATCCTTCATTGACCGTCTGATCGGGCGCCACAGTGAGCGTGGGCGCGACGTTGTTCACCGTTACGTGCAGGCTTGCGCTGGTGGTGCCGCCGTCGTCGTCGCTGATGGTGACCGTGACGGTGTAGATGCCGTTGTCCGCGTAGGTGTGGCTGCCATTGAACGAGCCGGCGGTGGGCGTGCCCGCGGAACCCGGCGCGTCGATCGTCGGCGGACCGGCGCTCAGCGGCGTGCCATCGCCCCAGTTGATGGCATAGGTGAACTTTTCGTTGGTTTCGCCACCGACATTGAGCGGGTTGTTGAAGCCCGGGTCGGTGAACTGGCCGATATCGGTGATCGTTAACTGCGTTCCTTCATTCACGGTCTGGTCGGGCGCCACGGTGAGCGTGGGCGCGACGTTCTGTACCGTCACGTTCAATGAGCCGCTGACCGTGTTGCCTTGGATGTCGCTGAGGGAGACCATCACCGTATAGACACCGTTGTCCGCGTACGTGTGGCTGCCGTCGAACGAGCCCAAGGTGGGCGATTCCACAGAGCCCGGCGAATCGATCGTTGCAAAGCCAGCGCTCGCCGCGGTGCCGTCGCCCCAAGTAATCGTATAGGAGTACGGGCCGTTGTCGAAGGGAGCCACTTCGCCGTCGACGACGTTTTCGCTCGAATAGTCGGCAAACTGGCCGATGTTCGTGATCGAAAGCTGTGTTCCTTCCGCGACGGTTTGATTGCCGGCGACCGTGAGCACCAGCAGTCCGTCCACCGGTGCGTCCACCTGCGGAGAAACCTCGGGCGCAAGCGCCGTATCGGCCGTTACTCCAATCGGTGTGTCGAGGGCGGTATGAGAACCGCTCGGTTGGTCTTCGTTGGCCGGCGTGATGGGCACCGGATCTTCGACTTGCTGTTGCACGGGCAGCGGCTCGGGCACCGGCGCAGCGTCGGCGGCGTTTGCCTCGCCAGCTTCCAGGCTGAGCGCTTCGCCTTCTCCCAGTCCTGCCATCACGACCGGCGGTATCACGACGACGCCAGGACTGACCGACAGGACGCGCCGCTGCTCCAGCTCGCGCACGACCAACGGCCCATAGAGGTTCGGGCACGCGGCGTCGCGCGGCGCCACGCGCCAGTTGCGTTGCAGGGCTTTCCAGATGGCGGCGAATTGCCACGACTGCCGCATGAACGAGGTTCCTTTTGCGCTCTTTGGGGCGAGCTGTCGTCGCCCCTGGTGTGCTGGCCCCGCCGCTGGCCCGAGAGCCCCTATTATCCCTAGCCGAATGACCTTCCGTCAATTTCCGCAGGCCCGTTAAGTCGTCTTGTCGATCGTCCCGGCGTGCCATCCCCCTGGTTGCTGAGGCTTGTGGAAGTTAGTCAGAATCTGGCGGAGATAACCATTGCAGCAGAAATAGCCGAAAGTGCCGGTTAACCGGCGACGATAAGGATCGTAGAGGGGTGTCCAGCGATGCGAATTATTGCCACTTTCGTTGTTCTGATAGCGACTGCGCTTGCCGCAGTCGGCTGCGCCACGGGTTTGCAAGGCCTGGCCGTACTGGCCAGCATGCGCCACGGCGGAGCACAACCAACCTTTTCCGAGTTCGCGGCGGACGTAGCAAACTATTCGCCGGATACCCCCGACGGCGACGCCAGCAATCCTCCGCTCGAGTCGTCGGCCGCGGCGGAGCAGGAGCCCGCGGAGCCTGACTACGGCTTCGTTTCTGTCTCCGATAGCGGCATAACCGGAGCCGAATCCGGAGTTTCCGACACCGCGGCCTTGCCGTTCCAAACGGACGAGGAAGCCGTCTCACCAAAGTCGATCCAGCCGGAGGCGCTCGGTTTTGGACGAGCCGGTCGCCGTCGAGCCCGTTGACGAGCTTGCCGAGCAGGCGCCGCAGCCGACCGCGTTGCCAGCAAGCGACGAATCTCCCTTCGAGTCTCCTTTCGATACCGCGCGAGATCGTTAAAGAAGATGCTTTGGATGCAGAGACGGCGGCTGAGCTAGAGCCGGCGACGGAGGACAACGCACTCGCCATGGGCGCCGACCAGAGCGAATCCGACGTGCAAGGCCCGTGGATCGACGATGCGGGCGGATATCCCCTTGCAATGTCGCAAGACGAGAGCCATCCGGGCGAAGTGGTTGCCACGCCCCAACCGGACGCGTTTCAGCCGGGTTCCGATGATGCGGATATCGATCGCTTTGATCGACGGTTGGCCGACGTGCCGCTCGACATCCGTCCGACCGAAGGCGTGATGCCAGGCGATCCGGCGGCAGCAGAATTCGCGGCGTTGGCAAGAATGGATCCGCGCGAAACGAATCAAGTGCCCGGCATCGTCTGCTCATGCACGCCCTGGACCATTTGCTATCGGCCGTTGTACTTCGAAGAAGTGGCGCTCGAACGCTACGGCGACAAGGCTCGCTGTATTCAGCCGGTGATCTCCGGCGTGCGTTTCTTTAGCACCGTGGCCCTGTTGCCGTACAAGATGCGCGTGCGGCCGCCGCGGTCGTGCTTGTGCGACAATGGTTTCAGCCGCCCGGGCGATCACCCGCTGCCCGGCTACTGCGATTGCGTCTGGCGGTGGGACGCCGCGGCGATCGAAATCGCGGCCGTTACGGGCTTCGTATTCATCCTGCCGTAGCGCGGCCGCTTAGCGGCTGAAGGTTTGCTTCAAGTAGCGGACCAATTGCGATCCCAGCGAGCGCGGCGCCAAGCTGATTTTGGCGGTGCCATGAACCCGCGCCACCGTGTAGGGCGGTTCCCGGTCGAACTGCACGCGGGCCTGGTACCATGTGTCGAGCGGATGCTGCACTCCGCGCGCATCGGTGCGCGAGGGAACGTCGCCGGCCGCAGTCAGTTCGCGCGGCATCACGTCGGCATCCAGTTTGGCGACGTCGGTCACGCGGCCATCGAATACCTCGCCCGGCAAATGATCGAGAATCATTCGCACGCGTTGACCCGGCTGAACCAACTCGACGTCGAACTGCGCCACGTGCAGCACGGCCTCGAACCGGTCGGGCCGGCCAATCAGGCAGACGAGCGTGCCGGTATCCAGGTAACTTCCGAGGTTGCGGTCTTCGAGCGGAGTCCCAAACCAGTGCGACAATTTGTCGGATGTAGGTTCGCGCGGCACGCTGGGTGGCGGCAGCACCGTGCCAGCGGATGGCGCGACGATCGTCAATTCGCTGGCGTCGTGACGAAGTTGAGCCAGTCGTTCGTCGATGTCGGCCAAGGCGGCCCTAGCGGCCGGAATACGCGCGCCGTCGTCGACGCCCTGCAACCGCCGCGATTCGAGGTTGTTCAGAAACAACTGCTGGCGGTCGCGGTCGGACGCCAGTTGCGCCAGTTCGCGCTCGACGTCGGGGTTGGCAAGCCGTGCGATGGTTTGACCCTTGGCCACCGTTTGTCCGGCGGGAACACGCTCGACGAGTTGTCCCGGCTCGGTCACGTAGACGCGCTGGGCATCGCGATATTCGAGCACCATCGGCGCCGTGGCGCGCATTGGCAGCGGCACCACCGCCGCGCAGACGATTCCCGCCACGATCAGCGCACTGGTCAGCGCCACTTGCGCCGGAGCAAACCGCTCGCGACGCGCCGGATTGCCGAGCCAGCGGCGCAATCCGCTCGCAGCCGGCGCTGCCATGCCAAACAACACCACGCAGGCCACGAGCACGACGAGCGATTCCAAATGGTATGGCCGGGCGACCAGGTTCAGCGCCCAGAGAATCGCCACCACCACGAAACAGCGATAGAGCGTGGCGGCCACGGCATACGCGATCAGCATCGCCTCGCGCCGCGGTGGTATGCGCCGATCGCCGCCCAGATCCAATCCCAGAAACCAGCGCGCAAAACGTCGCCGCGCGGCCGCGGAGGCTTGCAGCCTGAGGTTGGGCACTTCCACCAGATCGGACAGAATGTAGTAGCCGTCGTAGCGCAGCAGCGGATTGCCGTTGAGCACCACCGTGCCCAGCGAGCAGATGAGGATCGTGTTGAGGCACAACGAGTTGAACACGCCCGGCGCACTGAACCACCATGGAAACACGCAGACGGAAGCCAGCATGAGCTCGACGTACATGCCGGCGGCCGCCACGGCGATCCGGCGCCACTTGCTGGCAAACATCCACGAGTCGGAGACGTTGCAATACAAGCAGGGCGTGAACACCAGCATCATCACTCCGAGCTCATGACATTCGCCTCCAAAATGGCGGCAGGCCAGCGCGTGCCCCAACTCGTGCAAGATCTTCACCACCGCCAAGGCCAGGATCAGCCACGGCAAGTTGGACGCGGCAACGATTGCATGGACATCCGGCAGTCGCGCCACGAACGAGTCGAACTGAACGGTCACCAACAACAAGGCCGCCGCTGCCAGCAGCAGGCTGCCGAATATGCACGCCGGCGAGAACAGCCATTTGAGTTTCGGATAGATCGCATCCAAGAAACGCGTCGGGTTGATGCCCGGAAAGCGAATCGCCAGGATTCCCAACAAGGCTTCGAGCAGGCGACGGCGTTGCCCTTCGTGCTGGCGTAGCAGCAATTGTTTGCCCTGGCCCGGCGAGTCGGCCAACAGCAGTCCGTAGCGATGCAGCGTGGCCACGAACCCGTGCAATTCGTCGAGCGCGAGACGACGAGGGGCAAACGCGAGATCGAACTGCCGCCGCACCTCGACCAGGCTGGTGCGGCCATCGAGCATCGTCAGGATCGCATACTCTTCGTCGCGCAGATGATAGTATTTCAGCGACACCGGATCCTTCACGGCCCAATAGCGCTCGTTGCCGAATCGCTGGGCGCGCGATTCGAGATCGCGCCGGGCACGCAATCCCAGCACGCGATTCTCCGCCGGTTCGATGCCTAGCGCCGCCGACATTGTTGCACCCTGGGGCTATTCGGACGCCTCTTGCGAGATGATCATCGAGCCGTGCAAGCCGGGCCGAAGCTTGAACTCGGGATTGTCCACTTCGGCCCAGATGCGCACTTGTCCGTTGACGGGGTCGACCTCGGGGCTGACGAACGTCACCGTGCCGGTGAACTCGGTCGGTTGTCCGTCGATGTCGACCGTCAACGTGGCGTTGCGTCCTTGCAAGTCGCCGCGCACTTCGTTGCCGTTGACGAGTCCTTCAGCCCGTAGCCGATCGAGCCGCAAGACGCGGGCGATGGTCTGGCCGGGCTCGACCCACTCGCCCTGGTGCCGCATCACTTCGGCCACGAATCCTCCGATCGGCGCCGTGATGCGCCGCTGGTGAATCACGTAGTCGGCGTGTTCCACGTCGATTTGCTTAAGCTCGCGGGCGGCTTGCGCCAGTTCCAATTCGAGTTGGGCTTGCTCGATTTCCAATTCGGTCTTTTGCATGGTGAGCCGCAGTTGGTCGATTTCCGATTGAGAAACGCTTTTGGCGAAGCGGCGCTCCGAATCCAAGGCACGCTGCAACTCGGCATCGGCCACTTCGTGCGATTTGCGAGCGAAGCGCACCTTGACGTCGTTGTCCGCTTCCTTGTTGGCCGCCAGTAGTTCCATCTGAGCACTGCGCTTGTCGAATTGAGCGTCGGCGTCCTCGATTTGCGCGATGGCTGCGCCGGCCGTGACCATGTCGCCTTCGTGCGCGCTGACGCTCTCCAAGGCGCCGGCCTCGCGAGCCGGCACTTCAACCTGGTCGAGCAATTTCACCAGCACTGCAGAGACCTGGATATCCTCGGCCGTGGCCGTCGTGGCGCACAGCGCGCTCAGAATTGAAACGAGCAGGAGACGCTTGCATCGCATGGCCATCACCACCACCAATGAGTTTGAACGAACTCGTAAATATCGTGTAGCCAGACGTAGCCCAGCGATCGCTGCCCGCAATGAATGCGCGCCAAAACGGTCGCGCCCGGCCGCAGCCCGGCGACCGCGTCGCGATCGAACGCAACGGTTGCCAGCACGGTCGGACCGTCGATGTCATCCACGTCGGTCGACAGCGCGACGTCCGTAAGTTTCCCGTCGTATTCCACACCCGGCTCCGCGGCCAGCGCGAACGACACGTCCAACGGGTTCTCCGTGGCCAAACGTGCCGCCAGCACGTGCCCCGTGCGATTGTCGGCCACGCGCAGCTCGACGACCCACGGTCCGTCCAGATCGGCCACGGTGAGCAACGCCTGGCCCCGTTCGACAGGTCTCGCCGAGAGCAATTCTTGTACGTTCCAGGTGAGTGCCTCGCCGTCGATCGGGCTACGAATTACCAGGGCGTCGCGCTCGGTCGTTAGCAGGTGGCGCTGGTCCTCGAGGCCTCTGAGCTGCTCTTTAAGCTCCTCTTCGTCGGCGGTGCGCTGATGTGCGTCCCGGCGATTGTCGGGAGTCGCACGGGCATTGCTCAGTCGCTCGGCTTGCACGGCGGCCAATTTCTTCTGGGCCGTTTGGATCTCTCCGGCTACGCGGCGAAGTTCCAGATCGAGATCGGGCTTGCGCAGCACAATCAGCGGCTCATCCGCTGAAACGGCGCGACCGTGTTCGACCCGCAGCTCGCTGACAATGCCGTCGTCGGAAGCGAACACTTCTCGGCGGACCTCTGGCTGAAGCTCGCCCTTGGCTTCGATGTCGAAATCGGCCGGAATGAGAACCAGTGCGGCGACAACGGCGGCGATCGCCGCCAGAGCCAGCGACGTCTTTGGCAATTGCCGTGCTTCGGCTAGCCAACCGATGCGCGCCATCGCCCGCCCGACGCGCGCCAAGGGCAGATGCGTATGTGTCAGCGAGTTGCTCAACGCCACTTCGGAGTGCGCGGCCACGGCGGTCAGTCGTTCGCGCAATTCGTCGTCGTGGGTCGATGTTTGGAATTGTTCGGCCACCAGCGCGCCGATGGGTTTGCCGTGTGTCCCCTCGGTTTTCCGCGCGGCGTCGAACAGCGGCACGATGGCCAACACCCGGGCATGGCTCTCATCCAAGTAGCTCTGCAACGGTCGTTCGACTTCCTCGGATAGATCGTCCGTGCCATCGCTGTACCACAGTGGCTCGCCGATGGCCATGGCGTGGGCCGTCAATCGTTCGAGGGCGCGGACTTGCCTGGCGCACGGTCGAGCACGTCGACGCCGCTGATGGCGGCCGCGCGGAACTGCTTGCCGCGGCGGATCAACACGCTGGCACGGTCGCAACCGACGACGCGGCGTCCGTCATTGGCAATGGCGAACGCCGTTTCGTTGGCGTTGAGACTGCGATGGATACCCAGCGCAAAGCGGTCGAATTGCGTGCGAACCTGTTCGCTCTGCCGCAGCTTGCCAAGCTCGCGAGTGCGGTGAAAGTCCTCAGTCAGTTCGACCATGGCCGCCAGCAGACGCACCAGGTTTTCCTGCTGGGCCGGCGAGCAGTGGCGGAGCTGGATGAACTCGACGGCTCCCAGCACTTGTGTCCCACAGCGGAACGGGTGCAGTGCGATCCAGCCGTCGGACGAATCTTGTTCGTTCGCTGCGACCGTACACGGCTCGCCGCTGTTTAGCACGTCTTCGACGAGTTGCTGACGTCGCGCCAGCAAGTCGCTTCGCAGTGCGCGATCCGTATCGAGCTGGTGCTCAAGCCGCAACTCTCCGGCCCGCATCGACGTCCAAACGGCTCCGCCCGATACGCCACAGGCGGGCACGATCCGCTCGAGCAGCACTCGATAGAACTCGTTGTCCGAACGGTCCGACTTCGCAATCTCGGCCAACCGGTCGAGCGCGTCTTCGATCTGTCGCCAGTCTGGATTGGCCGGGTCGGAATCGACCGGTAAAGAATGGGAGCCCATGGAATTCGAGTATAGTCGAGAAGCTGCGGAAAACCGAACGCTTGGGTAGTCTTGTGATCGTGCTGGCAGAGGGTACTAACTGGGAAAAATTTGCCGATTGTAGTGAGATTTCCGGTGGGTTGGTCTCGGCGGCTGCCGATTTAGTAATGCGAAGAGGGGGCAACCGTGCGGTGACTGCGCGCAAGAGCGCGTACGCGCTGCTGGCAGAAGTCGACATTCGAATCCTAGAGATCCTGGCAACCGTATCCGCGAGCGGGCAGTGCGACCAAAAGCTGCCCCGTTTAGCTGGCGGCATTGAGTTCGCGATTTCAGTCGGCCACACGTTGTCCAATCCGATGTTCAAACCGGGTATGCCTCTTTCGCTGGTGCTCGCCACGTCGGTCCTTGTGTCCGGCTGCATGGTGCTGCGTCCGCCTTGCGAGATCGACCCGGATCAGGATTTCTACCGTACGGTGGCCACGACGCCGCTCAAAATTGACGGCCAGTACGCCAAAGGCCAAGCCCCGCTGGCAACGCAAGCTCCGCTGACGGTCGACGAAACCACGCCCCCGCCCGCTTGGCAACTGACCCTGACCGAGGCGATCCATCTGGGTTTGGAAAACTCCACCGTGCTGCGCAATTTGGGTGGAAGCGTGCTGAAGTGGCCGCAAACCACACAAACCATTCACGATCCCGCCATCCAAGCCAGCGATCCGCGGTTCGGCATGGACGGCGCCCTGTCCGACTTCGACGCCCAATTGTCGACCAGCCTGCAGTGGTATCGCAACGACCGGGCCTTCAATAACCTCTTTCTGGGCGGCGGCACGTTTTTATTCAACCAGGATCTCGATAACTTCGTCACCGAGCTGTCGAAGCAGACCGCCACGGGAGCCGCCTTTGCCGTTCGCCAGCATGTCGATTACGACGACAACAACGCCTTGGCCAACGTCTTCCGCAGCTACTACAACGTCAATTACGAAACCGAGTTCCGTCAGCCGCTGATGCAGGGAGCGGGCGTCGAGTTCAACCGCATCGCTGGTCCACGTTCTTCGCCGGGACAAATCAATGGTGTCGTGATTGCTCGCATCAACAACGATGTGAGCACCGCCTGGTTCGAGACGGCCCTGCGCGACTACGTGAGCAACGTGGAGAACGCGTATTGGGACTTGTACTACGCGTACCGCGAGTTGGACGCCAAGATCGCGGCCCGCGACGCCAGCCTGCGGACCTGGCGAATCATTCAGGCCAACGTGCAAGAAGGCCGCGGCTACAGCAAGCTGCAGGAAGTGCAGGCGCTGGAACAGTACTATCGATTTCAGGAGGACGTGCTCGATGCCCTGGGCGGTCGCAACGTCGACCGTACGCACACTTACAACGGTTCGAGCGGCGGCACGTTTCGCGGCGTAGGCGGCGTGCAGGCGGCCGAGCGCCGCTTGCGCATGTGGATCGCCGCGCCGATCAACGACGGCAAGCTGATCCGTCCCACGGACGAGCCCCCCTCGGCCAAAGTGACCTACGACTGGCAAAGCGCCGCCGACGAGACCCTTCTCCGCCGTCCGGAAATTCGCCGCCAACGCTCCGAGGTAGAACGTTATGAAGCGGAGTTGGTCGCCAGTCGCAACTTCCTGTTGCCGCGACTGGATATCGTGGGCTTGTATCGCTGGCGCGGCTACGGTCACGATCTGATAGGGCAGGCAGATCCGTCAATGCCCTATGGCAATGCCTATGCGAACCTGACCAGCGGCCAGTTCCAGGAATGGCAATTGGGCTTCCAATACAACATGCCGATTGGCTTCCGCAAGGCGTATGCCGGAGTGCGCAATGCGCAATTCCACATCGCCCGCGAGCGCGCCATTCTGCAGGAACAAGAACGACAAGCAATCCACGATCTAAGCTGCGCTATCGCGGACGTCGATCGATCGTATGATGTGGCGCAAGTGGCGTTCAATCGCTTGACCGCCGCCCAGGATCAGTACCGGCGCGCCTACGACGCATTTTTCGAGTTGGGCGGCAAGGTTTCGCTCGAACTGGTGCTCGACGCGCGCCTGCGGCTGGCCGATGCCGAAACCAGCTATCACCGCTCCCGCATCGACTACGCCTTGGCGCTTAAGAACGTACACTTCGAAAAAGGCACACTATTGGAATACAACGGCGCCCTGCTGGCCAACAACCAAGCCTGGTGTGGAGCCGCGGCCGACATCGCGCAAGAAACTAGCCAACGGCGAATTTCCGGTGCTGAACTATATAATGGGCGAGCGCGCGCAGCACACTCCGCCAGCCAACGCGCAATCGACGCCACCGTTTTCCGACCAGATGGTGGAGAGCCCGTCCGAGCCAGCGCCGTTCGCCAAGCCGACGCCAGCGATCCACACGGCGAAAACGACCGCCGGTGCCGCGGCGTTGGGAACAACCCCGGCCGCGGCCAAAACCCCGACGTTGGCTCCGGAAGCACCGCCGTTGACGCGGCAATTGCCAGCGTCGCCGCCGATCCAAAGCCTGCTGCCAGCCGGTCCGGTCGCGCCGGCATCGGCCGAGGAACCGCGCGTAAGAGGAGCGTCGGTCTTGCCGGCGCTACGATGCCCGATACACGAACGTCACACCGCGCGCCTTGGCGCTTATTTGCGGCACACGCCGCGGCGTCTGTGCAGGCAGAATCCCACCAGGATGGCGCCTAGCGCGCCGAGCGAGATGCTGGACGGTTCGGGTACGACAAGGGGCACGATCGAAAGCGTGTAGGCGCCGACTTCGGCGTGTACGCCCCCAAAGCCCGTATCGTCCAGGCCGGTGACGGCAAACAGCGCTCGCCCCAATCCGTCGGCGAAGCCCGTGATCGTGGGGGTCGGATCGCCATTGCTCTGCTGAAGCGTATTGCCGGGACCGCCGAAGAGACCCAGCCGCGCGTCGAAGTCGGCGGAAAGCATTGCCGTGAATTGTTGATTCGGTTGCAAGCCCGAAAACCAGAAGAAATCGAGCGAATCGCCCGTCCCCGGACCGACGATGTTCTGGATGGTCGCGGTCACCGTTCCGCCGACGCGCTCGGGCTCGAAGACATCCGGCGGATCGACCCACAAGAAATCGTATGACGAGGGCACGACGTCTTCATAAATCAGCGGCAGCGTCTCGAAGAAATCGTGGTTCGAGTCGTACAGGTCGAATTGCACGTAGTATTGGCCGGCCTGCGAATGGGCGCCGATGAAGCTGGTGTCGGGCGCGCCCGTTACGCGAAAATAGGCGCCGCCATTGGCGTCCAGCGGTATGTCGACCAGTTGGCTGGCGAAGCCATTGCCCAGCGGGCTGCTGTTGTCGTCGCTCCCCAAGAACGTTTGATTGTCCGCGGTGTATTGCGCCAGCAGCGTATCGGGGCGGCCCGAGTTGGCACTGAGACTGTCGGTGACGGTAAACTGCCCGGAGTTGAGAATAGTTGCCGTGGCGACGGAGTTGTTCGGTTCGAAGATCGGCACGGCGTCAACGCGCACGCGCACCACACCCAGATCAGCCCCAGCAGGGCCAGTATCGAACTACGACGCGCGGTAAGCATCAACGGAATCTCAAAAAGCGGCGGTTGCAAGGGGTTCCCACGTCGGTCCGACGCGCCGGCAGCGCGCAAAAAAACCGACTAAGGACGTGAATCGAAGCCCGCAAGCTCCGAATTCGTGTGGAGAAGAACCCGCGAAGAGAAACGGAGGTGCCCGTTTCGAGGTGCGGACTCTTAAGAAGCGATCATTAGCAAGATCAGCGAAAGTTACGAACAAGTGGCGGCGCAACCACCCCGCCAGGTTTGCCGTACCTACGTAGTATTGGCAGCCTGAATCGGTCGGTCAACGGTATTGTCTGAGCATTTGCATGGTTTTTCGCCCGCGGATGCCCAAGTCGGGGGGCAGCGGCTCGCACAACGCAAATAATTGCTGATTCACGGCTACCGGCTACGACACCAACCAATTCGTTCGCTGGCCGCCTGGCTATTGTCGAGTCTTACTGTCCGACGTTGTAGCGGGCGGCTACAAGCCGAAGACGACTGCGGCGCCGCACAGTGCAATCGCGCCGCCACATGCTGCGTGGCCGTAGCGATCGATGGCGCCGTGCGAAAATGGCACCAGGCCCAAATAGCCGATCGTTACCATCGTGAGCATCGTGGCCAACGTGGCGACGCCGAACACGCAAGCCACTAGCATGGAGCTGGCCATACTCGCCTCGGCCGCCGGAACCATCAACAAGGGAATCAGCGGCTCGCACGGACCGAATACGAAGATCAAGAACACGATCCAGGGAGCGACCACGCCCTTCCTGGCGTCGGCGTGCATGTGAGCGTGCGCGTTGTCGTGCGTGTGCGTGTGATAGTGAACCGTGCCATCGGCGTGCGCGTGGACGTGGGCGTGCGGTCGACTGCGCCACGCGCGGCGCAGGCCCCACACCATGTAGGCCAGGCCGAAGCCCAACAGCAACCAGCCGGCCACGCCGCCGCGAAACTTCTCGATGTTGACCAGCCCCGCCACGGCCGTGCCGATGGCGACGCCCGCTATTCCCAACAACACCGAGCCGCCCACGTGCCCGATGCCGCAGGCCGTGGTGATCAGCATCGTTTTGCGCAGCGACCAGTTGCCGGCCTTCGACAGCGCGATGAACGGCAGATAGTGATCGGGCCCGGTCGCCGTGTGAATCATGCCGATGGAAGCGGCCGTGACAACCAGAGCGTCAAGAGTGGGATCCGCCAAGAGAGTGCTCCAAGGATGCGATGCCCAATCATAGCAGATTCAGGGACATCGTGTACGAGCAGCCGTTCAGTGGGTTCCGGCAGGCGCGTCTTGTTTCTCGCCCAGCGGCACATCGCGAAACTGGCGGTGACAGGCCTGGCAGTTTGCCGAGATCTTCTCAAACGTTCCGTTGTTGCTTTCCGTGTCGCGCGGCTCGGTGCGCAGCGAAGATTCCAGTTCGTAGGCGGCTTTTTCCCCGTCGCGCAGCAACTTGGCGAACTGGGCCGGCTGCGCTTGCACGGCGTCGGTCCGCAGCAATTCTGTAAATTGTTGCGCGAGCAGCAATGCCTCGTGCGGCGGGTAGAGATCGGGATGATCCGGCGGCATCTTCCAATCGGCTGCGGCGATCGACTTCAAGTGGTCGTGATGGTGCTCGACGGCCACCATGGCGTCGGCCAGCGGCGGGATCTTTTCCGTCTCATGAAACTCAACGCGTAGATTGTCCAGTTCGTCAGCAGCAATCGGCCGTGCGGCTTGCACGCTGGCGAATAGTCCGCGGTAGTTGGGACTCGTGCCGGCCGTTTTGAGAACATCGAGCGCTTGTGCCGAGTTGAGTGAGCCAACGCCCACGCACGCCGCGGCGGCAGCGGCAGGGCTGCGATGCTTTCCATGGTGACAGTGAATGTAAATCACTCCGGGCAGGTCGCGCACCGCTTTGGCCAACTCCAGCATCCGCTGCTGGGGAATCCCGTCGTATCCGTGCGGCAAGTGTACGTACCTCAATCCATATTTTTTGGCCGCCGCCACATCGGGCCGCGCACCGTCCACGGTGATGATCGTCTTCACCCCCAGCGCCCGCAACTCGGCGAACGCCGCCTCCCCTTCCGGCTGCCCTCCGGAGATCACCTCGTCGGTCAGGCGACAAGCATTGGGAAGGTGCTGGCTGGGTAGCATCTCAAAATTGGCATCCGGTGCCTTGTCGGTCGCCGGCGATCGCCCCGCGGCAACAGCAACCATCAGGGCGCCAACCAGCATCCGCGGAATGGCTTGAATGCTTGAACGTTTCATCGAATGGATTCCGGGGCGGGGCTAGTCGTTCGAGCAGTGTAGCTCAATCGCGGTCGGCCGGCACGTTCGCGACGCGCGACGGACCTACGCCAATAGCTTGTGAACGATCTGGCCGTGGACGTCGGTCAAGCGGAAGTCGCGCCCTTGGAAGCGGTGCGTGAGCCGGGTGTGGTCGAATCCCAGCAGGTGCAGGACCGTGGCGTGCAAGTCGTGTACGTGGACGCGATCGGTGACGGCATTGAAGCCAAATTCGTCGGTCTCGCCCAGCGTGATGCCGCGCTTCACACCGCCGCCGGCCAGCCACATGGTGAAGCCGTTGGGATGATGGTCGCGGCCGTCGTTGCCGCCTTGCACCATCGGCGTGCGGCCGAACTCTCCGCCCCAGATCACCAGCGTGTCGTCCAACAGCCCGCGCTGCTTGAAATCCTTGACCAGCGCCGCCGAGGGGCGATCGGTCAGCTCGGTTTGTTCCTTGAGCCCCTTGGTCAAACCGCCGTGATGGTCCCACGCTTCGTGGAAGAGTTGCACGAAGCGCACGCCCCGCTCGACCAGCCGCCGTGCGAGCAGGCAGTTGTTGGCATAGGAGGGTTTGCCCGGCTCGGCGCCGTACATTTCCAAGGTGGCAGGCGACTCGTCGGAAATGTCCATCAAGGCCGGCGCGCTGGTTTGCATTTTGTAGGCCAGTTCAAAGGAGTTGATGCGGGTGGCAATCTCGGGGTCGCCCACCGATTCGAGCCGCATGGCGTTGAGCTGGGCCAGCGCGTCGAGCGAGTCGCGCTCGGCGGTGGCATCGATGCCCGGCGGATTCGACAGAAACAGGACCGGATCGCCTTGGCTGCGGAACGGCACGCCCTGGTAGACGGTCGGCAGGAAGCCGCAGCCCCAGTTGGACGCGCCGCCACTGGTGCCTTTCTTGGCGGAATTGAGCACTACGAAGCCGGGCAGATCGCGGGCTTCGCTGCCCAGTCCGTAGGTCGTCCAGGCCCCGATGCTGGGCCGGCCGAATTGCTGCGAGCCGGTGTTCATCATGATCTGTCCCGGCGCGTGATTGAACGCGTCGGTGGCCAGCGAGCGCACGATGGCGATGTCGTCAACCACGGTGGCCAGGTGCGGCAACAGTTCGGAAAGCTCGGCGCCGCATTGCCCATGCTTGGCAAACTTGAACTTGGGCGCGAGGAACGTCGACTGCGGGTTGATGAAAGCCGCGCGGTAGTCTTTGATCAACTCGGCCGGCGGAAGTTGTCCGCCGTGCTTTTCGAGTTGCGGTTTGTAGTCGAACAAATCCAAGTGGCTGGGCGCGCCGGCCTGGAACAGGAAGATCACGTGCTTGGCTTTGGCCGGATAGTGCGGCTGCCGGGGCGCCGAACGGATCGCGCGGCGCCACCATGCCGGCCGACGAGGTTTCGCCCAGCAACGACTGCAGCGCCATCGCGCCCAGGCCGACGCCGCACTGTTCGAAGAACCAGCGGCGCATGATTTGTTGGCGAAAACGGTCGGAGTAGGTCGACATTGAAATCGTGCCTCGTCGGCTGCTCTATTCCTTGGTGATCGTCTCGTCCAGGTTCAAAATGACGCGGGCTACCACCGTGTGGGCCGCCAGTTGCGCCGGCGTTGTGTCCAGCGGCAAATCGTCGGGGAGCTTGTTTGCGCCAGTGGCAATTTCGCGGGCATCGGTCCAGCCCTCGGCAATGCGCTGCAACTGTTTGTGCAACAGTTCGGCCAGCACGGCGCGCTCCGCCTCGCTCGGTTTGCGGCTGACGCACGCACGAAATGCGTACTCGATCCGCTCCGCTTCGCTCGGTCCGGCGGTGCTGAGCGTACGACGGGCCAACGCCCGGGCGCACTCGGTGAAGATCACTTCGTTGAGCGTCGTGAGCGCTTGCAGGGGGGTGTTCGAGCGTTGCCGGCGGACGCACGAGAAGTCGCCGTTGGGCGTATCGAAGTTTTGCAGGGCAGGGTAGGGGAGCGAACGGCGGCGGAACGTGTACAACGCGCGGCGATAGCGGTCCGCTCCGGTTTCCTCGTTCCAGGTCAGCGGAGCATAGCTGAGCGCCAGCAGACTCGCGGGAATGGGAGCGAAGATGCTCGGGCCGCCCAACTTCGGATTCAAACGGCCGCTGGCCGCCAGCGCGATGTCACGCACCACTTCGCCTTCGACGCGAAAGCGAGCTCCCCGGGCAAGCAGCCTGTTCCGCGGATCCTTTTCATGGAGCTCCGCCGGAACGCGCGACGATTGCTGATAAGTGGCCGACTGCACGATCAGCCGGTGCATGGCTTTGATGCTCCAACCGGAATCCATCAACGTGCAGGCCAGCCAATCGAGCAACTCTGGGTGGCTGGCCGGATCGCTTTGCACGCCCAGGTCTTCGCTGGTAGCGACGATGCCGGTGCCGAAATATGCCTGCCAGATACGATTGACGGCCACGCGCGCCGTGGTGGGACTGCGACGGTCGACCAGCCAGCGGGCCAACGTGAGACGCGAGGGCGGGGCGCCTTTGGGCAACGGGTGCAATACGCCCGGCACGCCGGGAGAAACCAGCTCGCCCGGTTTGAGAAAGTCGCCGCGGCGAAGCATGTGCGTTTCGCGCGGCTCGTCGCGCGCCGCCAGAACCAATGCGGTCGTGCCCGTGGGCCATTGCGACCAGAGCGTCTCCATGCGCTCGTTGGCTTCCTTCCACTGGGGCACGGTAGTGCGCCAGTAGCGAAATACTTCGGCCGTTTGAGCGTCGCTGCGCTGGTCGCGCGGAACGGCCAGGATCTGCCGCACCCGCGCCGGCAGTGGATCGGCCTCTATTTGCACTTCTTCGGCCGTCACGGAAATGCGAAAGCGGCCCAGCAGGTTGTTTTGATGGTCATCGCTGTTCCAGCCGCCATGGTCCTGCACGAGCGAGATCGTCAGCGCCGCGCCAGCTTCCAGCTCGATCGGTTTCTCGAAACGAAACACGGCCTTGCGCGACCGATTGCGCCGCCCGGGGCCCTGATCGATTCCCCAGCCGGTCTCTCTCTTGCCGTCGATGGCCATGCTGACCGGGCCGACCACGCGCTGGCGTTTGGAGCGGTCGTCGAACTCCGGCCTCGAGCGGCGTCTCGGGTTGTTCGAAGTCGGCCGTGGCCGCGGCGATTGTTTTCTCGCTGGGCTTCTCGTCGCCGATCGCTTTCGCCGTGACCTTGATATCGCTCAACACGCAGGTGCCCTTGAACGATCGTCCCGGTCCGCCGCAGGGTAGGTTCGGATCGGTCAATAGCTCCAATCGCAGCGCGGTGATCTTGGTCAGCGGCGTTTTGCCCACGACGCGAAACGTGGGGTGCGTGGGGGCATAGCCGGCGCACAACAGCGAGTTGTCTTCGAGCAATAGCAGCTTGGCTCCACCGCCATCATCGACATACTCCTCGGGCAAGAGCACTTCCCACTGCGCCTGGCCGATGCCGGCGGCTTCGCTTTCCCAGGCCGCCATCCGCTCGGACCAGTCGGGCGTGGTGTGCTGTAGCTCGGCGTCGATGGCGCGCATTTGGCGCAGCAAGGCGTCGCGCTGCATGAGCTCGGCGGGCGCATAAACCACTGCTTGCGGTTCGTGGTCGTTGTTCAGGAAAGCGAACAGCCGGTAGTAGTCCTGTTGCGTGATCGGGTCGTACTTGTGGTTGTGGCACTGGGCGCATTGAATCGTCAGGCCCAACATGCTTTTGCCCACAGCGTCCATGCGGTCGAACATGGCTTCCATGCGAAACTGTTCGGGATCGATACCCCCTTCTTCGTTGAGCATCGAGTTGCGCAGAAAACCGGTGGCCACGCGCTGATCTTGCGTGGCGCCGGGCAGCAGGTCGCCGGCCAGTTGTTCGACGATGAATTGATCGTACGGCAGATCTCGGTTGAGCGCCGACACGACCCAGTCGCGATACATCCACACGTTGCGCGACTTGTCTTTCTCGAACCCGTCGGAATCGGCGTAGCGGGCCGCGTCGAGCCAATGCCGGCCCCGGCGCTCACCGTAGTGCGGCGAAGCCAGCAGCCGCTCGACTTGCCGTTCGTAGGCGTTGTCGCTGGTGTCGCCCAGAAACGCGTCGAGTTCCTCGATCGTCGGCGGCAGGCCGATCAGATCGAGACTCAAGCGGCGCAGCAGCGTTACCCGTTCGGCACGGGGCGAGGGCGCCAGACCTTCGACTTCCAGGCGCGCCAGGATGAAGCGGTCGATATCGTTCCGCACCCAGTCCTCGCGCAACTCTTGGAATCTCCGGCCGTACCGGCGGCTTGAACGCCCAGTGATCGCGCGGATCGTTGGCGACGTCGGTCCGTTCGTCGGCCGGCCAGTCGGCGCCCGCGTCGATCCAACGCTCCACCAGCGCGATTTGGTCGCGCGGCAACGGATCGCTCTCAGGCGGCATTTGAGACACGGCTTCGCTGGCGCCTAGCAGTGCCGCCACGAGCCGGCTCTCGGCGCTCTTGCCGGGCACGATGTCGCTGCCCAAGTCGCCGCCAGCCAGCGCCGCATCCCGCCGGTCGAGCCGTAGGCCGCTTTCCTGTTTGCCGCGGCCGTGGCACTCGTAGCAATGCTTTTCGAACAGCGGCCGGATGTCGCGGGCAAAGTCGACGGCCATCGGCTCGTCCGCTGGCGCCATCGCAGCCATGGCGCAGGCGAATCCGACGATCGCCAAGGCCCGTGCCACGAAATTGGTAACGCCACGTCTCATGATGGTTTGCTTGCCGGTCGTTTGCTTGCGAGCTAGTTCGCGGTGTCGGAATCCGTGTTGTCCGTGGTCTCGGTCGGCTTCGATTCGTGTTTCAATTCGACCCAGTGCGAGACGGCCGACGAGCCCCAGGCATCCGGCAGCGTGATGGCCGTGATGGGTCCGCTCAGCGAGTTGCCGCGCAGTTTTGCTTCCAGGTGCAACTGGTAGTCTCGCCCGCGATCGTCGTCGGTACCCAGGTCGCCCGCGAAACGGCCGCGCAGCCAGCCGTCGCGAAATCGCGCGCCGTCGAGCAGCGTTTCCAACTGATCGCCTAGCCGCACGTGGACGTCGTTTTCTTCCTTGACGTCCAGCACCAGCGGAATCTCGCCTTGATAAGTGACCAACTTGCCGCGCCAAATGCCCGCTAGTTCTGAAGAGATCGCCACGGCGGCGCTTGCGTCATCCTGCCGCTTCACATTTTCCAGCGACTCGGGTCCCTTTTGCGGCAACATGGTTTTCAGAATCATCTCACTTAGGTATCCGGCCACCGGATTGCGCGAGTTGGCCAGCACCACGATGGCCAGCCGTTCGGCCGGATAGAGCGTACAGATCGTGGACACGCCCGGCATGCCGCCGGTGTGTTGCACGAACTTGTAACCGTGACGATGCACGCCGGAGCCCCAGCCGATGCCGTAGCTCGATCCCGAGTCGCTGGGCGTGGTGGATCGCTGCATTTCGTCGATCGACGCATCGCTCAAGATCGTGCGCTGATCCGGCAGATGCTCCTTGAGATGGAACATGGCGAACCGCGCCAGATCGTGGCGCTTGAATACACGGCCGACGCGCCGGGATGATCGAACTCGTAGAACGGAATTCGGCGGCCGTCGGGCGTATAGCGAATAGCCTGGTGCGGTTCGAGAGCCCCACCTACCCCTACCGACGTGTGCGTCAGGCCCAGCGGCAGAAAGACGTGTTCGCGCATGAAGCCCGCAAACGAATCGCCGCTGGCGCGTTCGATCACGTAGTCGAGCACGCCATAGCCCAAGTTGCTGTACTGATAGTGTTCGCCCGGCTCCGTCACCAGGTTGCCGAAACGACGGATCGTTTCATCACGCGTGGGCGGGCAATAGTCCTCGTCGGCGTAAAAGAACTGATAGTGCAGCGGCAACCCCGAGGTGTGATTGGCCACGCGGCGCAAGGTGGCGTCGGCGGCATCCCCTCGGCGGGCGCGCAGCTTGGCCACGCCTAGGTAGTCGTTGGTTGGCTTGTCGAGATCGAGCTTGTTTTGCTCGACCAGCACCATCAAGCCGGTGGCGGTGAACGGCTTGGAGATCGAAGCGAGCGAATAGAGCGTGTGCTCGTTGGCGGTGATTCGATTCTCTCGATCGGCCCAGCCGAAGCCTTGTTCCCAGATGATTTCGCCCTGATGCGCTACCGCCACACAGATCGAGGGGACGTTGTGATCCACAAGCGCCTTGGCGATGCGCTCGCGCACCGGCTCGAAGTGATCGTCAGCGGTGGTGAGGGCGGTGCCCCATAAGAAGTGAACAAGTGCGATCGACAGTGCTAGTCGAGTGCATGGCAGGATCGTGGATCGACGCCTGGCGCGCATGGCGGGAAGTCTTGAAACGGAGTGACGAAACAGTTGGGGTGGCGTCTCTATAATCTAGACAAGATTCCGCGCCGGCTCCACCCGCCGATCTCCCCGCTTACGCGTATGTAAAGGGCTCTTTTCCCGCAGCCCAGAAAAGAGTTGGAGAAAGATCTACTCGTCTCGAGGGTCGCGAACGCCAAAGGCCGCGGGCGTGAATTCGTGTAGCGGTGGCGCGCCGGGTTTGAATTCGTCGACCTGGCAATCCGCGATGCGAATGCGATCCGTTGGCGTATCCCGCCAGAACTCGCCTCGCTTCAAGACGGGAATGCCGTTGACAACCGCTCCGTAAGTGACGTTGCAGGAAACGCGGATGTCGTGTGCGTCGGGCGTACTTCGAGTGCTCTCCTGCAACACCCAGCCCCGGGTCTTGGAGAACGTGTAGGAACCGGTCCATTCGGGCAATGGCTTGTCCCTTGGGCTGGGAGGTCGCAATTGAAATCGCGCAGACACCGTGACGAGCGTATCACTGTCCTGGTTCTTTTCCGTAATGCCGATAATCGTTGTCGACGCGTGTTTTAGGCGTTCCAGAATGGCCACGCCGTCCATGTCGGCGTAGGGACAGAAGGCGGCGTAGAGCCGCAGCCTGATCGACATTTCGTTGGGCGGCCCTTGATCTTGTCGCTTTAGCCGTTTCAACTCATAGGGCTTTGTCCGATCTTGCCGATCGACGGCGAACGACATCTTAGGTGCGACAACGAACGCGGAATCCGCCGGTCTGGATAACTTTCCCTCGAATTGGTGAAGATCGGCGCACAGCCGACTCCCTTCGGAATAGATCGTAAATTGATAACCAATTCGCGATTCTGTTTGGCTCCCGCGCACCTTAAAACCCTGGATGTAGCGCCCCGACATCGTCATATTGGCGTAGATCTCTCGCAACCTGATGGCTGCGGGTTCGTACTGTGCGAAGAACTCTTGAACCGTGATTTCGCAGAGTGCGCTTTGTGGCACCCATGCAAGCCATACGAGCATTGCGAACACGACGGTTCTCATCGACGCACCCCTATTGCTTGCGCACCTGATGGCAACGGCGATCGGATGCGCAATATGGATCGAAACGTACGTAACTTCAAAACAGCGTTCACCGGCAGCGCGTAGAGCGGAGGGTGGGCGTGGGGCCCAATTCCGCACACTAGTTTGAGCCGAACGGGCGCGACGTTTCCGAATAACTTGGCTCTCGGGGGCTCACCCACATTCCCTTGGAATCGGTCTTAAAGATCACGGCTTCAGGGAAAAGGCTTTCTGCTTCCCTCTGACGCTCTAGTGACCAGAACTTCGGCGGCAGCCACACGGAAACCAGGCCCCGCTCTCCGAGAAGCCACATTCCTCGAGGTGCGAACACCGGCCAACGATTGCCCCAGCGATTAAGGGTCGTGGGTGGCGTGTCGTTGAATTCACCGAACACCATCGGCTGCGCCAGAAACGCTTGCCGTTGGCGAATCCAGTTTAACTGGTATCCAAGCCAGCACGCCAATATCGTCACCAACAAGAACATCGCCCGCAGCGACCAGCGGAACCAGCGGCGCTTCACGGATGTGGCTTCAATCATGGCGCCAGTATAGTCGATGGGGTTACCCGGATATTTGTCGTAGTTGTGGTGCGTAGCGACGAGCGATGTGGGACTGAGCGATCGCGCGAGACGATGTCGAGTTGCGGCCCGTTGGGCCTTGGTTTGGAATTTGTTCGCAACGGTGGACCCATGGCTGCACCATGGGCTGTCGGGTTGGAAACCGTTGGCCCTGGGTGGCGCGGTTGCAACCCCGTTTCCGGCACTAGCTTGCAATCCCCAGGCAGTTTATGCTGGTTGATCCACAAACGATCGCCCGCCCGTCCGCGTGCCGATTCCTCCCAGGAGCCAGCGAGCCGTGAATCCTCCCGCAGAATCCCCCGATTTCGCCAAAGGCGACGGACTATTGCCGGCCATTGCCCAGGACGCCGCCACGGGGCAGGTGTTGATGCTGGCCTATATGAACCAGGAGAGCTACGACGAGACGCTCAAGACGGGCCGCGCCATCTACTTCAGCCGTAGCCGCAATAAGCTGTGGCGCAAGGGGGAGGAGAGCGGCAACGTGCAGGAAGTGCAAGCGGTTTTCGTCGACTGCGACGCCGACACCATCCTGCTAAAGGTCAAGCAAGTGGGGGGCGCCGCCTGTCACGAAGGCTACGCCAGTTGCTTCTTTCGGCAGGTAACGCCCGCAGGTTACAAGGTGATCGGCGAGCGCGTGTTCGATCCGGCCGAAGTTTACAAGAAGAAGTAACACTCGACGGGCGCGCCTCGCGAAAGCGATAAATGATGTCTGCTACCACCAAGTGCTTGAAACTCGGCATCCCCGCCGGCAGCTTGCAAGAAGCCACGGCCGAGTTGTTTCGCCGCGCCGGTTATAAGATCACGTTCAGCTCGCGCAGCTACTTTCCCACGATCGACGACGACGACATCGAGTGTACGCTGATCCGCGCGCAGGAGATGGCCCGCTACGTGGAAGACGGCGTGCTGGACGCCGGCCTGACGGGCCACGACTGGATCATGGAAAACGGCGCCGACGTGGTGGAAGTGGCCGAACTCATCTTCTCGAAAGTCAGCCGCCGGCCGGTGCGCTGGGTGTTGTGCGTGCCCGAGAACTCGCCGTTTCAGAGCGTGCAGGATCTGCAAGGCAAGCGGATCGCGACCGAAGCCGTGGGCCTGACCGAGCGCTATCTGGCCTCGCACGGCGTGCAGGCCAAAGTCGAGTTCAGTTGGGGCGCCACCGAGGTAAAGCCGCCCCGGCTGGCCGATGCGATCGTCGAAGTCACCGAAACCGGCAGTTCGCTGCGCGCGAACCAACTGCGCATCCTGGACGAAGTGCTCACCAGCACGCCCCGCTTTATCGCCAACAAGACCGCGTACGCCGACACCTGGAAGCAGCAGAAGATCGACGACATCGTGCTGATGTTGCGCGGGGCGATGGCGGCCGAGGGCAAAGTGGGGCTGATGATGAACGTGCCGCGCGGCAGTTTGCAGCAGGTTCTGTCGCTGCTGCCCGCCTTGCAGCAGCCGACCGTCTCGAGCCTGGCCGACGCGGAGTGGGTGGACGTCAACACGATTCTCGACGAGTCGATCGTGCGACACATCATTCCCCGCTTGAAGGCCGCCGGCGCGCGGGGTATCGTCGAATATCCATTGTCGAAGATCATCGATTGAATCAACGCAACTCCAGGATGTGCACCATGAAGAACTGGTACCGCTTGAGTGTGATTGCCGCGTTGGCCGCGACGGTCCTGGCGGCAATGCCCGCCGTCGCCGACGAACTGCCAGAGTTGGTGCGCGAGGACTTCGAAGGCGGTGCCGGGCGTTGGCGGCCGATGGACGCCAATTCGTGGAAGGTGCTCCAGACACCGGAAGGCCACGTGTTTAGCCTGTTTGCCGATAGCAAATACGCGCCGCCACATCGCAGCCCGGTCAACATCGCGATTTTGGACGATACGATCGTGGGCGACTTCGTGCTCGAGGCGCGGCTGCAAAGCACGGTCAAGGATTACAACCACCGCAGCATGGTGGTCGTGTTCGGCTATCAGGATCCGTCGCACTTCTACTACGTGCACTTCGGCAAGAAGACCGATGATCACGCCAACCAGATTTTCATCGTGAACGACGCGCCGCGGGTGAAGATCTCGACCAAGACCACGCCCGGCACGGCCTGGGACGACGCCTGGCACAACGTGAAGATCACGCGCAACGTGAAGGACGGCGCGATTGCCGTGTATTTCGACGACATGCAAAAGCCCGTCATGACGGCGATCGACACCACCTTTGCCTGGGGCAAGATCGGCATCGGGGCATTCGACGACTTGGGGAACTTTGATGACATTGTTTTGGCCGGTGAGCGGGTGACGCCGCCGGGCAAGTAGTTCGACCGTGAGTGTTTGATTTTTCGAAGAGGAGTTGCGTTGATGAGTGCTGACCAGCGATTGGCCGAACTTGGCCTGGAACTTCCACCCGCGCCCAAGCCGGCCGGAGTCTATAAACCCGTGATGGTGATTGGCAACATGGCCTATGTCTCGGGACACGGCCCCTTGAAGGCCGACGGCACCTTGATGACTGGCCGCGTTGGCGCGGAAACCGATCTACACGGCGGCCAGACCTCGGCACGCCAAACCGGCCTGGCCATTCTGGCCACGCTCAAAACGCATTTTGGTACTCTCGACCGCGTGGTGCGCGTTGTAAAGCTGCTCGGCATGGTCAACTGCACGTCGGACTTCACCGCGCAGCCGCAGGTGATCAACGGCTGCAGCGAATTGTTCCGCGACATCTGGGGTCCGGACCATGGCGTAGGAGCCCGCAGCGCCGTTGGCATGGGCTCGCTGCCCGGCAACATCACAACCGAGATCGAAGTGATCTTCGAAGTGAAGGAATAGGCGGTAGGCCGTAGGCTGTAGGTGGGAGGAAGAGGACGGACGGACCGTATTGGCGCAGCACGTCAATCGCCGCGCCGGCGCGGCAGAATCCGACGGCGCACGATCCGGCGCTCAACGCTTTTCTTCGTTCTCCCGCCTACTGCCTATCTAAAGATCGCCGTCACCGCTCATTATATTGCGCAGGTGGCTCGTCTCATTCAGCGAGTGGACTTTGATCTCGCTGTCCCAGGTGAGCGTGCTGAGCGATCCGTTGAAGAAGGTGAACGGGTTGCGCTCGGCCGGCACGCCCAACAGCGCCTTCAGGCCGGCGGATAACGAGCCGCCGTGCGCGACCACCACGACCAGCTTGTCGGCTCGCTGACGAATGGCGTCGAACGCGGCGCCGGCCCGCAGCATCACGTCGCGGCGCGATTCTCCGCCCGGGATGCGAAAATCCGGATCCGACTTGCGCCATTCGATGGCCACGTCCGCAAACTTGTCGTTGATTTCCGGCCAGGTGTGTCCTTGGAAGATGCCGGCATTGATCTCCATCAGCCGCGGATCGGTCGCCACTTCCAAATGCAACTTGTCAGCCAGGATGCGAGCCGACTCGATGGCACGGGCCAGTGGGCTGGCGACGATGACGTCGATCGGTTCGCCGGTGAGCGCATCGGCCACAGCCTCGCACTGTCGACGTCCCAGCGGCGACAGGTGACTATCGGCCTGACCTTGGATCCGCCCCTCCAGGTTATAGACGGTCTCGCCGTGGCGGATGCAAATCAGTTTCATCGTGCCCTCAAAGTATCGCACTGACGAAACTAGCAGGCACGCCGCCGTTGGGCAACCGCCGTTGCCGGTAGGAAACGATTGGCTTATAGGCCGCTAACGCAGCACGCTCTTGGTCGGCGGTTGTTCGGAGCTACTCCAGCGAACGCCACCCGCCGGCAGCTTGGGGGTCGCACCAGGTGCTGCCGCGGACTGGCGGCGAGCAGGCACTTCCAGCGAAGTCAGATGTCGGGCGGCTTGCGCCTGGCGATCGCTTGCCAGTTGCTGCAGGAATGCCTGCGAGGCGCGGTCGAGCCGGATCACTTCGCTGGCAGCGTTTGGTTTGTTGAGCGGGCGAACGACACAAATCACTTCCGCGCCGTCATTGCCGCCGGCCGCACTGCCGGACGACGTTGCCTGCGGGCCGCCAGCCGCCATACCTGGCGCGGGCATCGAGGTGGGCATGGCCGGCACCTGCTGGTTGGCCGCCAGATCGCTCGGCGGGTTACTCGGCGCCGGGCGCGCTGCATAGATGGCAGTCAGTCCGGCTTCGTCGAGTTCTTGGTGAATGGACGCCAGCGCCGCATACAGGCCCTCGTTGTCGGCCGGGTCGGCGGCGTTGCACACACCGATTACCAGGCCATCGTCGGTAAACAATCCACCGCCGCTGCGGCCTTCCACCGGCGCTCCTGTGACTTGCAAATTCGGCGGACCGAGAAACTTGTCGATCGAAGCGATCTGACTGTGTAGCGCCGTGGCGGGTCCTCCGTGGTTGCAACCCACGGTGATGACCTTTGCGCCCGGCGCGATCGTGTGTCCCTTGGGCGCCGCTGGCGCGACCACAACGGGCCCGCCCGGCCGAATGCTCACCAGCGCGATGTCGTTCTCCAAATCGAACGACACCAGCCGCCCGGGCAATTGTTGCGGCGCGCCGGGCCCGCACAGATCGACCTTGATGGTTCCCGTGCCATTCGAGTCGCGGAAGATGTGCCCGCAGGTGAGCACCAGAGCGTCGCCTTGCCGCGTGTCGATGAGCGTGCCGGAGCCGTAGGAGGAACCCGTGGGATCTTCGACTTTGAGCCGAACGCTCGACTCGATGAGTTGTGCGGGGCTGGCCGCGCCACTTGGCGTTGCCGCGGCGCGCGGAGTCGGCATGCTCACCGGCGTGAGCCGATCGCGCGTTCCTCGGAACACCGGATGGGCGCCGTCGGGCGATTGCGTCCGGGCAATGCCGCTGGCGCCGCTGTTGGGCTGGATGCCGGCTTTGGCAAACAGGTCGACCAGTTCGCCGCGGCGCACGGCGCCAACGACGCGCCCCACTTCACGGCCGTTGGCCACCAGCACGAAGCACGGAATGGTTTGCACGTGATATTGATCGGCCAGCGCAGCGTTCGCGGTCGACGTCGACCTTGCGCACCGGGTAGCCGGATCGCTCGAGCGATGCAACCGTGCTTTCCATCGAGCGACACGGAGCGCACCACGACGCTTGAAAATCCAACAGCACCGGGTCGTTGGGTCCGGATAGCGCGACAACGAGTGCCGCGATTTGTAGCGAGACCATCGTTTCCCTCCGTGGAAAGATTTTGGCCTGTCGTCGGTCTTGAGATCAGCAAGTCCCTGGACGAGCGCACGAAGAGCAGGCAGAGAGGCGCGCGGCGGCAGGCGAGCCCGGCGGGACGAGGCGATGGGAAATGCCTCACAAGCGCGCGGGCTACGGAACCGCTGGAGCGACCTCCTTGTCACTTTCGGCGCGAGACCAGGTGGGAGTTGGGGTGGGGCTGACTTCCTGCCAGTGCCACTCTGCCGGCGGCAGCTTCTCGCTAGACGAAAAGCCGTCGCCGGCCCAAGCTCGCGCTGTTTTCCTTGCCGCGAGCGTGCAACATCTTGGTCCGATCTTCCAAATCTTACAATCGCAGTTCGCCTTCGGCCTTGGCCGCGCGCCGGCTTGGTTGGTCGCAAGGCGTGCTCGGTTGCACGCTTAGCGGGCCAACGGTTAGACTTGCCAGCACGCGTCTCGGGCCGTGGCGACCTTGTTTCATGCATCCGGCGTGCCACGAACGAAAAAAACGGCGCATCCTTGCGGCAACCCCCGCGCCCGCGCACCCGCTATCATAGACATGGCGGCAGCGCTGGCAGGCGCGCCGACTTGTTCCCTGGCTGTTATTGAAGCGGGTCTCTGCAATGCGCCCATCCTACGGTTGGCCGATCACGCTGGCAGTGGTGATGATCTCGCTGGTCATCACCCTGATCGTCGGCTGGATCATTCTCACGGTCCGCGAGATCGACCGGTCGGCCGTCTTCTGGGTGTTGCTGTTCGTGGGCACCACTTTCCTGCTGCTGGTGCTGGTGGGCGTGGTGCTGTATCTGTTCATCTCGATCAAAGGCATCCGGCTCAACCAGCGGCAATCGAACTTCATCGACAGCGTGACGCATGAGCTCAAGTCGCCGATCGCGTCGCTCAAGCTGTATCTGCAAACGCTCACACGGCGCAGCGTCACCGAGGAACAGCAGGCAAATTTCTTCCGCTTCATGCTCGACGACGTGGAGCGGCTCGACATGCTGATCAACCATATGCTCGACGCCGCCCGGCTCGATCATACGCCGGTGGAAACCGATCTGGTCGACGTGGATTTGTCGGCCGTGCTCGAGAGCTGCGCCACACGCTGTGCTTGCGATACCATTTGCCGCAAGGAGCAATTCGCCTGAGCCTCACGCCGGCGATTCTGCGGGCGCGGCCGATCGATATCGAGATGGTCTTCCGCAACTTGATCGACAATGCCATCAAGTACGGTGGGGCCGAGCCGGTCGTGGAAATCGAGTCGCATTTCGCCAATGACAGCACCATCGTGACGCGAGTTAGCGACAACGGACGAGGGATTCCGGCCGCGCAACGGCGGAAGATCTTCGGGCGCTTCGTGCGATTGGGCCGCGAGTTGGAGCGATCGGAGGCAGGCACCGGCCTGGGACTGTTCATCGTGCGCACGCTCGTCACCCGTCTGCACGGCAAGATCGCGGTGCGCGACCGGGGCAAGCAGCAGTCGGGCACCGTGTTCGAAGTGCAACTGCCGGCGCGACCGGTGGCCAAAATCGACGACGCGCCGCGGGAACAACCGGCGGAGAATCCGCAAGACGCGGTGCATCGATCCGGCACGGCTGCACCGTGACGAATACGATGAAGCGACGAATACGATGAAGCGACGAATACGATGAAGCACATTCTGGTCGTCGAAGACGAGCAGCACCTGGCCTTCGGCATCAAGTACAACCTGGAGGCCGAGGGTTTTGACGTGACAACCGCGGGTGACGGTCCGGCGGCGCTCAAGCTGATCGAAGAAGATCCTCGCGGTGTCGACCTGGTGATCCTCGACCTGATGCTGCCGGGCATGAGCGGCTATGCCGTGTGCGAGGCGCTGCGCGAGAAGGGCAACGACGTGCCTGTGCTGATGCTCAGCGCCCGCACGCTGGTCGAAGACCGGATTCGCGGTTACGACGTGGGGGCCGACCAGTACCTGCAAAAGCCCTTCGAGTTGGAAGAGCTGTTGAGCATGACGCGCAATTTGCTGGCCCGCCGCACCAAGACCGCGCCCGCGCGAGCGAACAAGCCATAGGCCCGGTTTATCAATTCGGTCGCGCGACGGTCAACTTCGACACGTTTGACGTGACCGTGGACGGCGAACGGGTGCGTCTGACTCACACCGAGATGAAGCTGCTGCGGTACTTCGTCGAGAAGGAAGGGCTGGTGGTCACGCGCGCTGAGTTGCTGGAGCACGTATGGGGCATGGCCCACATGCCCACCACGCGCACCGTCGACAATTTCATCGTCAACTTGCGCAAATACTTCGAAGAAGACCCCGCCAAGCCCAAACACTTCTTGAGCGTCCGCGGCGCAGGCTACCGCTTCGTGGCCAGCGGCGAAAGTTGAGCGGACCGCTTACGGCTTCACCAGCTCGAAGTCTTCCGGTTGGGTGCCAAGGTAGATGTGGTCCCACAGGCCGAACGCGCCGTCGACCGGCGACAACGCCAGTCCGGTCAACGTGAACTCGCCGAAGTCGGCGAACAGATCACGCGTCACCACGGTAAATTCTGCCGGCAGCGCGCCATCGACAGCGACCGAAGCGCCAAAGCACTCGCCACCCGGGCCCGCGTGATAACGGAACTTGGGCTTGCCGTCTCCCTCCGGTCCCCACTTGCCATCGTGATTGAGTTGCAGGCAGATCGCCTGGCCGCCTTGCTTCTTCCAGGCGAATTGCAAATAGCGATATTCTCCCGGCGCGGGAAACTCGCGAATCTTCACGTTCAACTCCGGCAGCGCCGGATTGAACTTTTGATCGGGCGTGACGCGAATGCTCGCCAGTCCCGAATACTTTTGATCGGCAATGAGACTCGCCTGGCCGCCACCCTCGGTCAGATTCGCCAGGAACTCCACCTGGTCTTCGAACACGACGCGTGGCTGTTCCGGGGGCGGCTTGTCGCCCGGTACGACTTTGATCGCCACGGGCAGCGCGTTGCTGCGCACCGTCGACTTGGCTTCCCGCGGGTCAAGCTGTCGGCTGGCGACGATTTTCACTCCCGATAGATCGCCCGCCGGGGCGCCGTAGCGCAGGCTCACCGGCAGTTCGAACTCGGACTTGTCGGCGGCGACTTCGACCGTCGGCGAGGGGCTTCCTTTGGGCAGGCCCGACAGACTGACGGTGACCGGCTGCGCAAAGCCGGGCGCGCGGTGAATCTTGCCGGCAAGTTTGCCGGTTTCGCCGAGGCCGGCACGTGCTTCGATGGGGTCTTTCGTCGCCAACTCGATCGAAATGGGCGTCGTGGCGATCATCCGCCGCGCCGGCGTAACCGCCGAGGCCAACACATTCTTGCCGTCGGCCGAAAGCAACTCGGCCTGGATCGCCAGATCGTATGCCATGCGCTTCAGGTCGACCGGCACGAGCACTTTGGCGTCGGCCTCGCTGGCTTCCGCCGCAATCGTCGGCGCCGCTTCGAAGCGCAACATGCGGTCGACGTCGTCGACCTCGCGCTCCTGGTTGTTCTCCTTCACTTTCTTTTTCGGCGGCACTTGCGTCGTCAAAAGAGACAATCGTACCGCCCCGGCGATACCGTCCGATCGATCCACTCGCAGTTTCACCGGCAGCGGCGTGCCGACGGCCAGTTGCACGTCGGGGCTGAACGGGTTCCACGCTAGTGCAATCGGCGCCGGCGTTGTCACGGCCACTCCGATTTCCTCTCCGAGCCACGGCAGATACTCGGTGACGGAATTCTGCGGCGGCATGACGGCCCGCGTGACGAGCACTTTCGGATTGGTGCTTGTGCCCCAAAGCCGGACAATCGACTGCACCGGACTCAAGCCGGGCGCCGACAGCGTGACGAGCGCTTGGGTTGCACCGGCGGGAATCTCGTCGCCAGTGACCGAGACGTTCTCGGGCAAGCCGTCGAACGCGATCTTGATGGGGCCGTTGTAGCCCGAGCGTTCGGCTATCACCCGGGCGAGGACCGAAGCGTCCTTGGGAATCAGCAGTCGATCCGCGTCGAGCGTTAGCGAGAAGTCGGGCTTGCCGAGGGGAAACGCGCTAATGCGATAGACGTAGTCGCCGCCGCCGCGTCCCTGCAAATCTCGCAGGGCCACGAACACCATGTTGACATCCTTGGGCACGGTAAAGTCGAGGCCAGGATCGCAAGTCTTCGGACGATCGTCGTTGCCGGTCAGTTCGGCGCCTTGTTCATTCTGGATCGACAGTACGCCATCCAACGGCGATCCGGCACGATGAGCCCGGACATCGAACCGCAGCTTTTCGCCGGGTGTGACGGGCAACCGAAAGCGGTCTTGTTCACCGGGCGTGCCGATGCGACCGTTGATGGCGACCGGCGCGGCGGTCAATTCCCGTGGCTTGTCGCTCGGGGGCGCTTCCAGCAATTCGGCATGATTGCTCACGATGACGCCTGGCCGCGGGCCGGTGAGCCAGCCCAGGTCGCTGGGCCAAGGCGCAGGCAGCGTGGTTTGCAGGCGGCCATCTTTCAGCGGCCACGTGATCGAAGTGCGCGCGGATTCCGGCAAATCGCCGGCGGGGAATTCGATCGAAGTCTCCTTGCCCTGCTCGGCGCCCAACGGGTAGGCCAGATCGGCGAACTGCAAATCGCCGATTTTCATGCGGAAAAAGCCGGGCGCCGCGCCGCGATAGAGCGCGTCGTGCAGTTCGATCGTGTAGGTTGCGTCGTCGGGCAAGGTGGTGGTCAGTCGCGCATCGCCGGCCAGGGATTCGTGGCCTGGGGCCCATGCGATTTGCACGTGTCGCGCGTCATAGAGCCGTATGACCGGATTCAACTGGGCGCCCAAGCGGCGGCTTTCCACGTCGACGACAAGTTGCTGCCCCTGCTTGCCGGCAAAGGACGTGGCCAGCACTGCGCTGCCGGTCAACTGGCCGCTGAGGCCGACATTGGTCGTTGCCAATTCCGATGCGAACGGCATTTGCGGCAAGTTGTCCACGCCCATCGGCACCGGTGGTGAAATACCGCTGGCCGATCCGACTCGCAACAGATAAATGTCCGGCGGCGTTTGGCCGTCGAGCGTCAAATCGACCTCCAGGCGATTGGGGGTCGCGCCCTCCTTGATGGTCTGCTGAGTGAACGGCACGGAGAACCAAAGCTTGGGCTCCGGCATGAGCTCGCTTCCCTCGATCACAAGGGTCGTGACACCGCCGGCCTGCAGGCCGCGCAGGGAGAGTTTATTGATCTGCGGCGCCGCCCACGCCACCGCAGGCGCAAGCGCCAACGCGGCCATGCAAGTGACCAAAACACCAACGATGCCCCTCAAGCGACACTCCATGGCGGTACCTGTTTCGTCGTGGCGGGCGGGAACTGGTTTGGGGATTCAAGGTGGGGGTCGCGCCGACCCATGCGGGCGACGTGACCAACGTTCATTTTCGGTCGCTGGCATTCGCGGCCTAACAGCGCTTCGTGGCTTGCGCTTGATTCTTCGAATTACGGTGAGCCGAACGGATCGTCCGCACTGGCTGGCGGGGCGCCAAACGGATCGTCAGTCGGACTGGCTGGCGGCGTGGCAAATGGGTCGTCGGCCGGAGCCGCGGCGGGCTTTGCCGCCGGCGCGTCTGCCGAAGGTGGTTCGCCGAATGGATCGTCGGCCAATTCCGGCTCGGCCGCTGCAGGCGGACTGGCAGCCGGCATATCGGCCGCTGGTGCGGCGGCCGGCGCTGCGGGGGCAGGCGCGGCTACTTTTTCGGCGAACGGATCTTCGGCGGCCGGCGGCTCGGGCACGGGCGGCGGCGGAACGTCAGGCTTCGCGACTGCCTTAGGCGGCGCTGCCGCCGGTTCGATCGCTGTCGCCGGCACCGCCGACGGCGCCGGACCGCGCAACACATGTTGCTCGCGCTCTTTGAGTTGTTGATACCGTGCCGCATTGCGCTTTTGATCTAGCGCGAATGCGTTCGCGCGGGCCAGCGAACGGTAGCGCTCAATCATCTGACGGGTCGAGCCTTGAATGCGCTCGAGGGAATCGCTTACCGGGTAATATTGATCGGTGTCCGATGCTTCCAGCGCCGCGCCGCGCTGCAAGTCGGCTTCGCCGCCGTACCCCCCTCGCAGCTTGGCCAGACCGCGAAAATAGTAAGCGCGTGGATCGCGGCTTCCCGCATTGATCGCCGCATCGAGATCGGCAATCGCGCGGCCGTAGTTGCCCGAGAAATACTGATGAACGCCGCTGCCGTAGAACTCCTCCAAGACGGGTTCTTGCGCATTCAAGCGCGCGGAGCTCGCAGTCAACGACAGCAACAGGGCAGCGCCAGTGGCGAGGGCAAGGCTTCTAATCATCATGCTGATCGACTCTTTCGCTGTTCTCGGAGAGCGAGGGAAGTGAGTTCCTGCGGCGCTCGCACGTGCCGTGTCGGTCGCGCCGCAGAGGACCATTATAATTCAAGCTATGCGGATGCTAGCCGCGAAACGGGGGCATTTCAAGCATTTCGGCCCCCTCCAGCCGGGCAAGGAACGACATCCGTTGCCCAAGCAGCAGCCGAGTGGGGATTTCCGCCCGATTGAGGCGGCAGCGGCCAGCGAAACCGCCCGACGACGCGTGGAACGTTCGCCGGGCGGTGGCTGTATGGCGCTTAATACCCGCTAGTCCAGCGGCTTGACCTTCAGATTCTTGTAGTAGGTCGTGCTCTTGGGGTCGTGGGCCTGCAGGCAGAAGGTGCCTTTGTCGATCACTTCCAGGGCGCCTGTCTTGCCCTCCGGCTCGGTGTAGTCGGAAATCAGTTTGCCGTCGACATAGGTCTTGATGTTCTTCTTCTTGGCGTCGACCACGATCTCCTGCGTGAACCACTCATTGTCCTTGGCGGGCGCCTTGAAGTTCTTCACCAGGTGATAGATGCTGCCGGTGCGCACCGGGTCGCCGTGCGAGTTGTTCACCTGCGCCTCGAAGCCGGTTTGCGGAAAGCCCTTGTCCTGCCACTTCACGTGGAAGTACATGCCCGAGTTGCTGCCCGGAGTGGTCATCACGTCGGCTTTGAAGCGAAAGCTTTCGAACTCGGGCGGATGGTCCGGATCGTCGCCCACATAGAACAAGTGGCTGCGCGGGCCGGTGGCGACGATCGCGCCGTCTTTGACCTTCCATTGCTCGGGATTCTCGCTGGCCTTCCAGCCGTTGAGTGAGTGGCCATCGAACATATTGATCCAACCGTCGTCATCGGCCTTCGCCGAGTCGTCGGCGGCAAGCGCGCACGGCGCCGTGGCAAACGCAAACAACGACAAAACGGCCAGCGGCCAAACTCGCAGATTACTCATCGGTGCTACTCTCCAGGTTCGCTTTGTTCATCTCATCAATAGCCGCCTCGCGCCGGCCTCTGCCAGTCGTTGGCCGCGCGCGACAGGGCGAAGTGGATAGTGTGACCCCGGCGGTGGTCGGTGTAAATGCTCCGCCGGCACTCAAAATTGGGCCCGGTCGGACGGCTGCGCGGGGTGTCATTTGAGCGACACGGCGGGCGCGGGGCTTTTATGACAGATCTGACAGCTTTGGCTCACCTTCAGGGTGGCGTAGCTGGTGACCGAGTCGGAATTGGCATTGTGGCACTCGGTGCAGCAGGCCAGGTTGCCCAGGTCGGCCGTTTCGAATACCCGCTGCCGCCCGACGGTATGTCGCGGCGCCGGGCTCGGCTGATGGCGTGTGCAGGCGGCCGCGTGCATGCCGGCCAGCAGCTTGTGCTCCGCGGGCGTGAAGCGCGGGCCGTCGTCGTCAGAGGCGGCACGAATGATGACTCCGCCGCTGTTGTCCGGCGGCAGGTTGGACAAGCCATCCAGCGTCCAGCGCGAACTGGCCAGCGAGCCCAACGTCACTCCCAACGCCAGCGCGGCCGCCAGACCCCAGGCGGAGAGCGCCGAAAAGCCCTTGGCGGGCGGCTCCACGCGCACCGTACGATGCATCGAGCGCGGCGGTTCCAGTTCGCGGGCGTAGGATACCAGCGGCTGGCTGCGCTCGGTTCCGACCGCGCACCAATAGCCGGGCAAGTCGCGGCTTTCCTCGGGGCTGATCGATTCCTGAAACAACTCCAGCGCCGGGCGCAAGGCCTCGGCCAACTGGCGGCACTCGGGACACACGCGCAAATGCGCTTCGACCGGCGTATCGCAAGCGGTGCCCGTTGGAAACGGGCCGCGGGTCAGCACGTCAAACACTTGATCGCAATTCATGCCTCAATCTTCCTCGCGAGCTGCGCCGGGCGACGCCCCTTGTGTTCCGGCGGATTCGATCATGGCGACCATTCGCTCCAGCCCGGTGCGTACGCGGGCCTTGGCCGTATTCAAACTGCACGGCATCGCCTCGGCGATTTCGTGAAACTTCAGCCCCGCGAAAAAACGCAGTCGCAACGCGTCGGCCTGCACGGTGCTCAGCCGAGCGAGCAGCGCTTGGAGTGCCGCGGCCCGTTCCTTGGCCAACAGCGCCGCCAAAGGCGAAGCGGCCTGTTGCTCGTCGGCGGGCGGCGCCAGCGATTCTTCGCGCTTGGCATCCAGCGGCTCAACCGGCACGCCGCGCATCCGCCGTTGATAGTGAGCGCGGCATTGATTCAAGAGAATGGTCCACAGCCACGTGCGGAAGCTATAGCGCGGGTTGTAGCTGTTGCACGACTTGAAGACCGCCAGAAACGTTTCCTGCACGACGTCCTCGGCCCAGTCGTTGCGCCCCAGGCGGCTGCGCGCACGCGGACCAGCGCCGGCTGATGTCGCCGCACCAACTCGGCGAAGCACTCGCTCTGGCCCGCTTGCACGCGCTGTAGGAGGATCGCGTCCGACTGGGTCGACAGCTCTTCCATATTGTGCAAACCTCCGTCGGCCGCAAAACCGGCAAGGCCCTGCAGCCGGTTCACCCGTCATTCTTGCCACCCGCAGTGAACGAAGCAAGCAGAGACGAGCTGGGAAATGATTGACGCGTCGCCCGAACCAATCTTCCTGATCCACCCGAGGGGGGAGTTCGGCGGCACGTATCCTGCAAACCTGCCGCTGGCCGCCGGTGCTATGCCAGCATTTTGCGCAAGAACGCAGCGAGCTCGCCGCCCAATTGTTCGATCGTCTCCTGCTTACCGGCATCGGCGAGCCGGCCATCGGGCGCAAATGCTTCGTGCGCTTTGGATAGCGAATGGGTGAACGGCAGCACCAGCGTGCCGATGTTGCCCAGAATCGCCCGCAAGTGAACGAGTCCACGCAAGCCGCCCAGGGCACCGGGCGAGGCACTCATCACTACGGCCGTTTTGCCGCTGAAACAGGCCAACGGCGGTTCACCGGCGACGGGTCGAGACACCCAGTCGAGCGTGTTCTTCAACAGCGGCGTGATCGAGCTGTTGTACTCCGGCGCGGAGATTAAAAATCCGTGATGTGATTGCATGAGCTCTTTGAGCTTGGCGGCATTCTCGGGCAGTCCCAACTCGGACTCCTCGTCCGCATTGAACAACGGCAGCGGAAAGTCTTTCAGATCAATGCACGTCACTTCGGCGCCCGTGGTGCGCGCTCCGGCCGCCGCGATTTGCACGAGTTTCTTGTTGAACGAATCGTTGCGGGAGCTGCCCGCAAATGCCAGGATCTTGGGGACTGCGGCCATGGACGGATTCCTTGAGACTGCGGAAGCGAGGTTGCTCGACTGCCCGCCTGAATTGGTATCATGGACTACATGCCAAAGAAGCAAAAGGGAACGCGCGTCCAGTTTCGTTTGCGAACGCTGCTGTGGGGCACGGTGTGGTTTGCACTGGTGCTGGCCGTGTGTGTCGGGCAGCAGCACGCCGCCACCCGGCAGCGCGAGGCGCTGGAGTCCGGCCGCGTCTCGGGCTTCTTTCCCGCGCGGCGGTTTGTGTCTCCGCACGGACGCCAGCCGGCGGCAATGCCTGTGACCCGACCGAGCAAGTCCGCGATCTAGAACTCCCTGCCAACTCCTTCCACGCCGGGTAAAACTTCGTGCCTCCTTTCACCAGTCATATCTTTGTCTGTTGCAACCAACGCCAGCCGGGCCACAGCCGGGGCTGCTGCGATCCCGAGGGGCAGGGACAGTTGCGAGACTGTTTCAAGCAGGAGCTAAAGCGCCGCGGCCTGGGCCCGCTGGTCCGCGCCAACCAGGCAGGCTGCCTCGACCAGTGCGAGCTGGGCCCCACCGTGGTCATCTATCCGCAGGCCATCTGGTACGGCGGTGTCACGCCAACCGACGTCCCACGCATCATCGAAGAAACCGTGGTGGGCGGGCGAGTCATCGAAGAGCTGCGGATTCCGGATGAGAAGCTGAATGCCGGCAAGGTGTAGTGGTTGATAGGGCAGTTCTTGGGCTCGATGGAAGCTTCGTTTTGATCATCAGTCGCTGGCGTGGTACCTTGGGTGAGAGGAGGCGATTCCTATGGCTCATCAATTTCCGCCCGACGTCGAAGAGCGGATCAAGGCGAAGCTTGCCACTGGGCAGTACGATTCCGAAGACGACGTCATTCGTGACGCGCTGGAAGCTCTCGAATACTACCGCCGATACCAGCGCGAATTGAGCGACCTCAGGGAGACGCTTCGCGTTGCCGAGGAGCAAAGCCGGCTGGGGCAATCCGGTCCCTTCGATGCCGAGGCAACCAAGCGAGTGGTTCGCGAGCGTCTCGCGCAGCAAGACATCGCGGAATAGCCATGCCTCGCGTTTTCCGCACGCCCGCGGCCGAAGCGGATCTTGCCGATATCGCGTACCACATCGCCGTCGAGGATGGCCGGCCGCTCACCGCGGACCGTAACATCGACGAGTTGATCGCCAAGTGCGAGGCCTATGCGCAAAACCCGTTCTTGGGCACGGCCGTGCCGGAGCTCGGCGAGGACTATCGCATCTTCGCTTTCAAGCGCTGGATCGTTATCTACCGTCCGATCGACGACGGCGTCGATGTCATGCGAATCGTCGATGGCAGCAGAGAATACCCGACGCTATTTCGCAAATAGCCCAATTCAAATGGTCCTCGTACGGCGTATTTGCGGCGCTCGGCACGGCCGAGGGTAGACTGTTCTGAACTAAGCGAGGCGACTCATGGGCAATCCGTTGCAAGCGGCCGGTAGCGGACGTTGGCAGTTCGGCATTATTCGCCTCTTCCATGCGGCCGCTTTGGTTGCGTTGTCGCTGGGGACTTACCGCTGGGTGTTTGTCACGACGCGTCATTTTCGTACTTGGGAGTTATGGGCCGCATTGATGTTTGCCACGGGTTGCGTCCTTGCGGCAGTTGGACTGCCGTTCGGTCGCAAGTACGCGGCGATCGGATTCGTGGTCGGCGCAGGCATTGGAGGGTGGGCGACCTGGCGGATTATGACGACGGGGCTGTAGCCAACACGCTTTGAGAGAGCCGTTTTTGCAAGAGCCGATGCGTGTCTGGTCCCCATTTGGCCGTCCAAAATCCTTGCTATTGCCCCCTGGCGCCGTGTATATTCGGGGATTGGCGGCAGCGGCGGCTTGGGGTGCGTGAGGGCCGTCCGCTTGCCTCGTGGTTTTACATGCCCTCGTACCCGTCAGGTCTCGGCGTGAGCGGAAACGCTCGAGCGAGCGCCCGGCGGCCTGCCTGACGACGTTCGACCTACCGTGAGATTGACCTGCCTGTGGCATGCGCCACGGCGGGATGCATCCGATCAAACACCGAGGATGGCCCCGATGATCGCCACTCCACGCGGCTGCGGACTGTTGGTTGCGATCGTGCTGGCATCGTCCGCCACGGTGCGCGCGGCCGATGAGGCCCCGCCCGAACCTGCCACCGCCACGGTCAGCTACTTCCAGGACGTGCGGCCGATTTTTCAGGCGCATTGCCAGGGTTGCCATCAGCCTGCCAAGCCGTTGGGCGAGTTCGTGATGACCTCTTTCGATGCCTTGGTGAAAGGGGGCGAGAGCACATTGCCGGCCATCGTGCCGGGCAAGCCGGACGAGAGCTATCTGATCGAGCAGATCACTCCGGCCGACGGTGAAGCCGCCATGCCGAAAGACAAGGACCCGCTCACCGAAGACCAGATCAAGAAGATTCGCCAATGGATCGCCGACGGCGCCAAGAACGACACGCCGGCATCGGTCGGCCAGGTCGTCGACGCAGCGCATCCACCCAAGTACGAAGCGGCGCCTGTGCTGACGGCGCTGGCGTTCTCGCCGGACGGGTCGTTGTTGGCCGTGAGCGGCTATCACGAAACGTTGCTCTACCAGGGGGACGGCTCGGCGCTGGTGGCGCGATTGGTGGGCGAGTCGGAGCGAATTGAATCGCTGGCATTTTCGCCCGACGGAAAGCTGCTGGCCGTGGCCGGCGGCTCGCCCGGCCGCTTGGGCGAAGTGCAGGTGTGGGATGTCGCCACGCACAAGCTGAAATTGTCGGTGCCCGTGACGCACGACACCGTATACGGTGTCAGTTGGTCGGGCGACGGCAAGACGGTCGCTTTCGGTTGCGCCGACAACACCTTGCGGGCCATCGACGCCGTTTCGGGGAAACAAGTGCTCTACCAGGGCGCCCATAGCGACTGGGTGCTCGACACGGTGTTCTCGAAGGACAGTACGTACGTAATATCCGTCAGCCGCGACCGCTCGATGAAGCTGGTGGAAGTGGCTACGCAGCGATTCGTGGACAACATCACGAGCATCACGCCCGGTGCGCTCAAGGGCGGTCTGGCGGCGGTAGATCGTCATCCGCAAAAAGACGAGCTATTGATCGGCGGCGCCGATGGCGTGCCGAAGGTTTATCAGATGTTGCGCACCAAGGACCGCAAGATCGGCGACGACTACAACCTGATCAAGGCATATGAAGGCGCACCGGGCGCATCTACGACGTGGACTTTAACGCCGACGGCAGCCGCTTTGTCGTGGCCAGCAGTTCCGACGGAACGGGCGAAGTTCGCGTGTACGAAACCGGCAATGAGAAACTGCTGCGCAAGCTCGAAGGCCAACACGGCGCGGTCTGATTGCGCGTGCTTCAATGCGGCCGGCAACGTCGTGGCGTCGGCCGGGTTCGACGGCGTGGTGCGATTGAACGACGTCGAAACCGGCAAACTGATCAAAGAGTTTTCTCCCGTGCCCGAGGGCGCCATCGAGGTCGCCGCGGCGGGCAACTAGAGCTTTGTTACTCGATCCGAACCCAACAAGACAATCGATCTTGGCATCCCGACAGGAAACCGTCATGAAGCGCAAGTTCCTCGCAGTCGGATATTCTGCAATCCTCTTGGCGTTGGTGTTGGGTGTCGTAGCCCAGGGCATGGCCGACGAGCAACTGCCCGCCGGCGCGCAAATCGTCGCGGTCGAGGTGGCTCCCGCCGAGATCACGCTCGACAACGAGTATGCCTACACGCAGGTGCTGCTGACGGCGGAATTGGCCAACGGCGACCGGGTTGACGTCACGCGCCTGGCCCAGGCGAGCGTCACCGACGATTTGGCCAGCGTCTCCGACACGGGCATCGCGCGGCCCAAAGCCGATGGTCAGGGGAGCATTACGTTCACCATCTCGGACAAGTCGATCACCGTGCCACTGGCGGTGTCGGGCCAAGAAGCGGCCTATCCCGTGAGCTTCGTGCGCGACGTGATGCCGACTTTGAGCAAGATGGGCTGCAACGCCGGCACGTGCCACGGGTCGCTCAACGGCAAGAACGGCTTCAAGCTATCGCTGCGCGGCTACGACGCGCTGTACGATCATCGGGCGCTGACCGACGACATCGAAGGCCGCCGCATCAATCGGGCCGCGCCGGATCAGAGCCTGATGCTGCTCAAGCCGGCAGGCGTCATTCCGCACGTCGGCGGCGTGTTGACGCAGCCGGGCGAGCCCTACTACGAGCTGATCCGCTCCTGGATCTTGGGCGGCGTGAAACTCGATCTCGACAGTCCACGCGTGGCCAGCATCGAGATCTTTCCCAAGAACCCAGTCGTGCCCCGGCCGGGCATGGCGCAGCAAATGCGGCTGTTGGCTACTTACGCCGACGGATCGGTGCGCGACGTGACGCGCGAAGCCTTCATCGAGAGCAGCAACACGGAAGTGGCCGTGCCGGACAAGACCGGGCTGATTTCGGTGATTCGACGTGGCGAAGCGGCCGTTCTAGCCCGTTACGAGGGAGCATACACCGCCACCACGATGACCGTGATGGGCGACCGCGAAGGATACGAGTGGCAAGAGACGCCGGCCAACAACTACGTCGATGACCTGGTCTATCAGAAGCTCAAGCGCGTCAAATCGTTGCCCAGCGAACTGTGTACCGACGCGGAGTTCATTCGCCGGGTGTCGCTCGACTTGACCGGTTTGCCGCCCAGCGTTGAGGCCGTGCAGGCATTTATCGCCGACGAGCGCGACACGATGTTGAAGCGCGACGAGTTGGTCGATCGGCTGGTGGGCAATGCCGACTACGTCGAGCTGTGGACCAACAAATGGTCCGACTTGCTGCAGGTGAACAGCAAGTTCCTGGGCGAGGAAGGAGCGTTTGCCCTGCGCGGCTGGATCAAACAAGCCGTGGCCAGCAACATGCCGTACGACGAGTTCGTGTACACGATTTTGACCGCGAGCGGTTCGACAATCGAAAACCCGCCAGCCGCGTACTACAAGGTGTTGCGCACGCCGGAAGAAACCATGGAGAACACCACCCAGTTGTTCCTGGGCGTGCGATTCAATTGCAATCACTGCCACGATCATCCGTTCGAGCGTTGGACGCAGGGACAGTATTGGCACATGGCGGCGTTCTTTGCCCAGGTGGGGCGCAAGCCCGATCCGGCCGCCGAAGGCAAGATGCTCGGCGGCACGGCGGTCGAAGGTGGCAAGCCGCTGATTGAAACGATTTACGACACTGGCAGCGGCGAAGTGGTCGATGGCGGCACCGGCCAGACGGCCGCACCCGACTTCCCCTACACGCACGACGACCTGGCCGACAAGAACGCCTCGCGCCGCGAGCAACTGGCCCGCTGGATCGCATCCGAGGAAAACCAGTATTTCGCGAAGAGCTACGTGAATCGACTGTGGGGATACTTGTTCGGCCGCGGCATCATCGAGCCGATCGACGACATTCGCGCCGGCAATCCGCCCACCAACCCCGAGTTGCTCGAGCAGCTCACGAAAGAGTTCATCGACAGCGGCTTCAACACCCAGCAGATCATGCGAAGGATCTGCAAGTCGCGCACGTATCAACTTTCGATCGTGCCCAACAAGTGGAACGAGGACGACGAGATCAACTTCTCGCACGCCCAGGCCCGGCGGCTGCCCGCCGAAGTGCTGTACGACGCGATCCAGCGCGGCACAGGCGCCGTGAGTCGCTTGCCAGGCGTGCCGGCGGGCTATCGTGCCACGCAATTGCCGGACGTGGGCCTGACGTTGCCCAGCGGCTTCTTCGAAGTGTTTGGCCGGCCGGCGCGAAAGCGCCTGCGAGTGCGAGCGCTCCAGCGGCATGATGCTGGGCCCGGTGATGACATTAGTCAACGGCCCCACGATTGCCGATGCGATTGCCGACCCGGACAACGCGATTACCGAGCTGGTCGCCTCGCAGCCCGACGATGCGGCGATCGTGAAGGAATTGTTCCTGCGTCTGCTGTCGCGACCGGCCAGCGATTCGGAAATCGAGGCCGGAGTGGAGGCGCTGCACGCCGGCGGCGACGAACTTGGCAAACTGCAAGCCGACTTCGCCGCGTACGAGACAAAACTTGCCGAAGAGCAGAAGGCCTGGGAGCCCAGTCTGATTCCGCCGTCTTGGACGGTGCTCGAGCCAACGGAAATGAGCTCCAGCTTCGGCGCCACGTTCGCCAAACAGGACGACGGTTCGGTGTTGGTCGAAGGGCCCAACGGCAAGGGAACGTATACCGTCAAGCTCGACACCGATTTGGACTACGTGACCGCCTTGAAACTGGAGGTGCTGGCCGACGATAGGCTGCCCTCGCGCGGGCCCGGACGCGCTCCCAACGGCAATCTGGTGCTCAGTGAGTTGACGGGCACGGCGACATCCAAGGCTGCTCCGTCCGAGCCGGTGAAGCTTTCGCTGGGGCGCGGTTCGGCCGATTTCGAACAAAGCGGCTTCCGCATCAGCAACGTGTTTGACGGCCGCCCGAATAGCGGTTGGGCCGTGGCGCCGCAGTTGGGCAAAGATCACGCGGCCGTGTTCGAAGTGCTGGAGGAAGTGAAATTCCAAGGCGGCCTCATGCTGGCGCTGACCATGGATCATCAATTCGACGATCAGCACACGATCGGCAAATTCCGCGTTTCGGGCACGCAGGCGCCCTTGCCGCTCAACGGTTCCAAGGCGCCGGAGAACATCGTGGCAATCGCGGCCATCGCCGAGCCCGAGCGCACGGATGCACAGCGGGCCGAGTTGGCCAACTACTACCGCAGCCAGGACAGTGAGTGGAACCGCCTGAAAGAGGCCGTTGCCGCCGCCGCCGAACAGCAAAAGAACCACCGCCTGACCGGCGCCCAAGACCTCGCCTGGGCGTTGATCAACAGTCCGGCGTTTTTGTTCAACCGGTAGCCGGGTGCTGCGCAAGCCGCAGCTTGCAGCGGCGACGCCGTCGGCCGACAATAGGGGCTTCCTTCGCATCGTCTGGAACAGTTGCTCCTCAGGCCTCGTCTCGTGTACGTCGAAACCCACTCGCTCACCAAGCGCTATGGCGCGTTCACGGCGCTGCGCGACTTTTCGTTCCACGTGGATCGCGGCGAGGTCGTGGGGCTGTTGGGACCCAACGGCGCCGGCAAGACGACGCTGTTGCGCACGCTCTTGGGATATCTCCGCCCCACCAGCGGCTCGGCCACGATCGACGGACTCGACTGTTATCGCCAGTCGCTCCAAGTGCATCGGCGCGTGTCATACCTGCCCGGCGAGGCGCGGCTGTTTCGCACCATGCGCTGCCGGGAAGTGATCGATTTCTTCACCGCGGTGCGGCGCGATGGCAGCCGCCGGCGGGCCGAACAATTGGCGGTCGAGCGGTTCGGGCTCGACCTGGCGTGCCCGGTAGCGGCCATGTCGACCGGCATGCGGCAAAAACTGGCGCTGACCGTGACACTGGCGGTGGATACGGCGCTAGTGATTTTGGACGAGCCCACGTCGAATCTCGATCCGACGGTGCGCGGCGACGTCGGCGCGCTGGTGACCGAGGCCAAAGCGGCGGGCCGGACCGTGATCTTCAGCTCGCACGTCATCTCCGAAGTGGAGCAGGTGTGCGACCGCGTGTTGATCTTGCGGGCCGGCAGTCTCGTACACACGCAAACCATTGGCGAGTTGCGACGCAAGCATCGGATTCGCGCGCAGTTGACCGGTCCGCTGGCACCCTTGCCCGAGTCGTTCAACGGGCATGTCTCCGTGTCGCACGGCCAGAACGGCGACTTGATGATCGAGACGCCCGGCGAGTTGTCGGGCCTGTTGGGATGGCTGGCGACGTTGCCCTTGGCCGAGGTGCAAATCGAGCCGGTCGGGCTGCAGGCCCTGTACGATCAATATCACAGTGGCGAATGATGCCGGGGCCAATGACGCTGGGGCCAATGACGCCGGCGGTGCGGATGCGATGACGAACGTGGCATTGTGGAAAAAGACGTTGATTGAGTGCCGTTGGCTGTTGCTGGCCTGTGTGGTGTTCATGTTTTGCGTGCACTGGCTGCGGGTATGGATTGCCAGCTTCTTTTCGACGCGCGACCTGGAAACCATGCTCAGTTTGTTGCCGGAGACGTTTGCGCAAATGCTGCCGGTCACGTACTCGCAAATGGCTACCAACGCCGGTCGGATCGCCGCCGAATACGACGACCCCGTGGTGCTGCTGCTGATGACGGTGTGGGCCATTTCCCGCGGATCGGACGCGGTGAGCGGCGAATTGAATCGCGGCACGTTGGAAATGTTGCTGGCGCAGCCGGTGACCCGTGGCAGCGTCGTGGCGACGCAAGGCATCGTGACCGTGGCCGGCGCCGCCCTGATAGGCTTGGCCGCCTGGTTGGGCACGTGCACGGGCCTTGCGACCGTGACGCTCGAGGCGCCCATCGCTGCGGGCGTGTTCGTGCCGGCGGCGCTCAACTTATTTGCCTTGGGGGCCTTTCTGGCCGGGTTGACCACCATGGTTTCTGCTGGCACCAATTATCGTGCGCGAACGATCGGCATCGTGGGCGGTTTCTACGCGGTGTCGATGGTCATCAAGATCGTGGGCCGCATGGCGCCGGGCTGGGAGTGGCTCTCGAACGTCTCGTTCTTCACTCCGTTCGAGCCGCAACTGCTGGTGGGCGACCGATCGCGGTCGTGGTCCTTCTGGGTTGAAACGGCTCCCGGCGTTTTCGATTTGGGGGCCCTCGGATATGACAGCGTGCTGGTGGGGCTGGGACTGGTAGGTTACGGAATCGCCAGCTTCGTATTCAGCCATCGCGATTTGCCGGCTCCGTTGTGAGCAACGGCCGCGCGACGTCTCCCCCGCTGGGAGCGGTCTGGCCAGAATGCCGTAGCATCACCTGCCGCTTCCGGCCATAATGCGGCGCGCAGCACTTGCGTGGAGCGCGCTGCAAGTCGTCGAATTTTCCAAGGAGCCGGACATGGTTCATTGCAGGTTTTTGCCTTGCCTGTTATTCCTTTTTCTCGCCGCACTCGTCGTTTCTCCCGCGCTCGGCGCCGATGAAAATCCCAGTCCCGGCCAAGAGAAATTGGACAAAGCCACGGAAGTCAAGCTGGGCGCCGAAACGGCCGGCGACTTGAACGAAGTCATCACGCTCAGCCGCGAAGCAATCGCCGCAGGGCTCGACGAGGCCAACAAGGGCTTCGCCAACGACCTGCTTGCCAGCACCCTCACGCAACGGGCCGATCTGATTTGCGCGGAACTGTTCGAGCAGCCCCTGCGCCCAGCCGAGCGCAGCGTCTGGTGCAAATGGCCATGACCGATTTGCAGGAAACGCTGGCTATCGACGCGGATCAGGCATTGCCGCAGTATCTGATTGGCCGGCTGTATGCCCACTTGGGCGAGAAGGGCAAGGCCCTGGTGGCCCTGAATGAGGCCGTGCGCCTTTCGGCCGAAGACCCGGCCACGCAAGCGCAGGCACTGGTGGTTCGCGCGAACTTGCGCCTGGAAGCCTCGGAACGGATGGCCGATTTCGACAAGGCGGTCGAGCTGACGCCGCAGGATCCCGACGTGTTCCGCTATCGCGGCATGTGCCACCTGGCCGAAAATCGGGCCGAACAGGGATTGGCCGATTTCGACGCCGCGCTGGAGCTGGATCCCGAGGACGCGGATACCTACGAAGCCCGCGGGCTGGCCCAGAGCGTGCTCGAGAAGTACGACGACGCGATGGAAAGCTTTAACAAGGCCATCGAGCTCTCGCCCACCAGCGCCACGGCCCACACGCATCGGGCGCGCGTGCGCGCGATCAAAGGCGATCTGCCCGCGGCGCTGAAGGACGTCGAATATGCGCTGGAAGTAGCACCGGGCTCGGTGCAAGCATTGCAACTGCATGCGAGCTTGCTGGGCACCACCGGCAAGTTCGACAAGGCGCTTAAGGACTTGAACCTGCTGCGCACCGCGATGCCGGCGAATCCCGAGCTTCTGTTGCAAATCGCCACGATGTACCAGGCTTCGAAGCAGGCGGACAAAGCCATCGAGACATACGACGAGCTGCTCGAGGCCGATCCGGCCAACGTCAACGCCTATCGTGGTCGAGCCGACGCATACTTGAGCTTGGGCAAGCAGGTCGAAGCAGTGGCCGACTACGACAAGGCTCTGGAGCACGATCCGGAGAATAGCGGCGTGCTCAACAACCTGGCCTGGGTGTTGGCCACCTCGCCCGCTGACGGCTTGCGCAACGGCCAACGGGCCATCGAGCTGGCAACCAAAGCGTGCGAAGTAACCGAGTACAAACAGGCCCACATCCTCAGCACGCTGGCGGCCAGTTACGCCGAGACGGGCGACTACGACAAAGCCATCGAGTGGTCCACCAAGGCCGTCGAGTTAGGGTCCGACGAGTTGAAGGGCCAATTGCGCAAGGAGCTGGAAAGCTACGAAGCTCACAAGCCCTGGCGCGAAGAAACGCCCCCCGAGTTGGCTGCCGGCCCCGCAGGCGACGAGAGTGCCAATTCCCGGCCATCGAACAACAAGACGGCCCGCACCAGACGCGGGAGATAGGACGTTGGACCGCGAACAAGCCTGGCAACTCGTTTGCGAGTACACCGCCAGCGACAGCTTGCGCAAACACATGCTGGCGGTCGAAGCGGCCATGAGGGCCTATGCCCGCAAAGTGGGCGCCGACGAGAACGAGTGGGGCATCGTCGGACTGCTGCACGATTTCGACTACGAGCGCTGGCCCGATGCTCCGGACCATCCGCTGCAAGGCGCGGCCATTTTGGCCGAACGGGGATATCCCGAGCACGTGGTCCATGCCATCAAGTCGCACGCCGACTATCTGCCCGATTGCCCGCGCGCGTCGCCCTTGGATAAGACCCTGTACGCTTGCGACGAGTTGGCCGGCTTCATCACCGCCGTGGCGAAGGTGCGGCCCGAGGGCATTCGCGGCATGCAAGCTTCGAGCGTGAAGAAGAAGCTCAAGCAGAAATCGTTCGCCGCGGCAGTGAACCGCGACGACATCACCCGCGGCGCCGCCGATCTGGGCGTGGAGTTGAGCGAGCACATCCAATTCGTCATCGACGCGCTGGCGGCATCCGCCAGCGAGCTCGATCTGGAGCCGGGCGGGGCGTGACGCCGGCGATTGCTCGAAAGCTGCCGCGAAGCCGATACGCTATGCCGAGGGCAGTTTGCTCATCGTACGCGGCATGCTGACGCCGGGGTGCGCTGGGCTCTTTTCGCTGGCGATGTTTTTGCCGGCGGCCAATGCCTTGAGCCTTTGCATGATGATCCAGAAGGGCGGCAGGTACATGATGTCGGCAAAGAACAGAATCGCCAGAAACATCGGCGGCAACTTACCCAGCAGGACGTAGCCGATGCCCAGGCTGGACCCCAGCGCCTTGCTCCAGAAGCCCAACACCAACAGATTGCGATTCTCCACGGGGTTGCGCGCCACGATGAAGTAGCCGACGCCGAACAGGCCGACCAGAATGCCCACCAGTTGCACCGGCAGCATCAGGTGTGGCTTGGGCACGCCGATGAATTTGAAGCATTCGTGATAGAACACCATCATCGTCAGCCCGGCCAGCAAATTATAGCCGCCGACGAAATAGAGCAGCCGACGCATCCAAGGTTTTAGTGGTTCCATGACGTGGACTTTCTTTTCCACAAGATAGCGGGGCAGGGGATAGGTCCGTCGAGCGCGTCCGGCGGGCGGTTGTATCAACCGGCCGATTGGGCGGCGTATTGTTCGGTCCAGGCCAACAGGTCGTCGTGTCCTTTGCGATGCAAGAAGTTGCCGAGCGTTTCACCTTCGTCGCGCGCGCTCTTGAAATAGGCAAACAGCGGGACGATGGATGGCACGACTTCCTCGGCCGGCACCATGTCCTTATAGCTGAAATTGAGCCGGTCGCCGAGCAAGCGCCCGCCGACGAAGATGGTGTACTTGTCCTTGGCTTTGCCGACCAGTCCGATATCGCAGTTGTAGGGCCGGGCGCAACCGTTGGGGCAACCTGTCATCCGCAGCGTGAAGCGTTCGTCGGCAAGTCCCAGTTTGGCCAACTCCACCTCCAATTCGTCGACGATGCCGGGCAAGGCGCGCTCGCTCTCGGTGATGGCCAGGCCGCACGTGGGCCAGGCCACGCATGCCATCGACCAGCGTCGCAGCAGCGAAATCTCGTCGTGCAGCTTCACGCCGTGATCGTGCAGAATGCTTTCCAATCGCGATCGGTCGCCCGGATCGATATCGGTGAAGAGGATGCTCTGATGCGGCGTGAGACGAATGCCGGGTGTGAGGTTCGTGCAAATCTCGCGCAAGGCCGACTTCAGGCGGAATTCACCGTCGTCCTTGATGCGGCCGTTTTCCACATTCAGTCCGTAGAACAGCCGGCCGTCGCCTTGCTCGTGCCAGCCGATGTGGTCGTCGAACTCGTGTACGTCGGCCGGATGCGGAGCGGCCAGCGGCTTGCCGTAGTACTCCTCGACCTTGGCTTTGAAGGCCGGCAGCCCCCAGTTGTGAATCAGATACTTGAGCCGCGCCACTTTGCGGTCGGAACGGTTGCCGTTGTCGCGCTGCACCAGAATGATCGCGGTGGCCACGTCGACGGCTTCCTCGGGCTTGATGAACGCCATGCGCTGGGCCACGGCCGGGAACGTCTTTTCGGCGCTCGGCGTGACGCCCATGCCGCCCCCCACCAGCACGTTGTAGCCGACGATTTCGCCGTTCTCGACGATCGCCATCAAACCCAAATCGTTGGCATACAGGTCGACGCAATTATCGTCGGGCAGTCCGATGGCCGTTTTGAATTTTCGCGGCAGATAGGTGGGGCCGTAGATCGGCTCGTCGATCACTTCGGGTTCGCCGCCGCCGACGAGCTCTTTCTCGCCCGTCTCCATATCCGTCAGCCAGATTTCGTGATAGGCCTTGGTCCGCGGGCAGAGATGCACGGCCAACTCGTCAGCCAGCAATTGCATTTGTGCCCGCACTTTGTCGGCCAAGGGGGCCGGGCAGCACATGATGTTGCGCTCCACGTCGCCGCAAGCGGCCAGCGTGGAGAGTTGCACGTCGTTGATGCGGTGGATCGTTTTCCACAGGTCGTGTTTGAGCACGCCATGAAGTTGCAATCCCTGGCGCGTCGTGATGCGCAACGTGTCGTTGCCCACTTCGTCGCACAGGTTGATTTCGGCCAGCAACTGATCGCTGGTGAGTTTGCCGCCGGGGATCTTCGTGCGCACCATGAAGGAGTAGGCCTTGGGCGACTTGCCTTTGTGCCCTTCGACACGGCCCGCAGCCCGCGCATCGCGGTCGTCCTGCTGATAGGTGCCGTGGTGCTTCAGCAGTTGAATGCTCTCTTTGCCGAAATGGTCGTTTCCGTCGCGCAGCTCGGCGGGGATCGGCCCGCGCAGGCCGGCACTGTCTTGCTTGATGATTTCGACGGGGCTGAGCTTCGGTTCGTCGGACATGATAATTTGCGTGGCTGCCAAAAGTGGAAAGCTGGAGCGACCTTGCGGCCCGGCACCAGCTAATCATAAGCATGATTAGCATCTTTGTAATATATATCGGCCGCACGCCCCCATTGTCAACAGACTATAGCCATATCAGCGCGTCCCCACCACGCCGGTTTGTCCCTGCTTTTGGCGGTATTTTCGCGGGCTCCGCCGACTCTTTGGCAGCGCCTCTGGGCCAATAGCCGAGCCGAGCGGTGTTCACTAGAATGCGAGTTTTCCTCGCTCGCCAAGGCGCCTCAACGAAAGGTCGAATGTGACGGCCACGCTTCTCGACGGCAAGCAACTATCGGCCCAAATTCGCGAGGAATTGCGCGACGAGGTCGTCGAATTCATCGAAAACAACGCCGAAGTGCCCACTTTGGCGGCCGTGCTGGTGGGCGAGGACCCGGCCAGCCAGGTCTATGTGCGCAGCAAGGTCCGCGGTTGCGAACAGGTTGGCATGCAGAGCAAGCTGATCCGTTTGCCTGCCGAAACAACGACGGACGAGTTGCTCACGACGGTGGCCAAACTGAACAAGGCCGCTGACGAGCCGGTGCACGGCATCCTGGTGCAACTGCCTCTGCCGCCGCAGGTCGACGCCGCGCGCGTGCTCAATGCCGTCAGTCCGCTGAAGGACGTGGATGGATTTCATCCCGAGAACGTCGGGCGGCTGGTGCAAGGTAATCCGCGGTTTTTGCCCTGTACGCCCGCTGGCATTCAGCAATTGCTCGTGCGCGACAACATCGAAACGGCGGGGCGGCGCGTGGTCGTCGTGGGACGGAGCGATACGGTGGGCAAACCGATGGCGCTGCTGCTGATGCAGCGCGGCAAAGGGGGCGATGCCACCGTGACGGTTTGTCACAGCAAGACGCCCAATCTGGGCGAAGTCACCCGCGAGGCCGACATTCTGATCGTGGCCATCGGCCAGCCACAGTTCATCAAGGCCGACATGATCAAGCCCGGCGCGGTTGTCATCGACGTGGGCATTCATCGCCAAGGCAAGCGGCTGGTCGGCGACGTTGACTTCGACAGTGTCAGCCAGGTTGCCGGAAAGATCACGCCGGTCCCCGGCGGAGTCGGGCCATTGACCGTCACGATGCTGTTGGTCAACACGCTGGCGGCCGCCCGCTTGCAGCAGTGACCCCTTGCAATCGCAACCCGGCGTGCGGCGAGCGGGCTCAGTCGGCTTGCGTTCGCTGGCGCAACGCTTCGTAAAACAATACCGCGGCGGTGGCCGAAACATTCAGGCTGTCAGCGGCGCCGTGCATCGGCAGCTTGATGGCAGTGATGTCGTCAGCGTTCCAAGCTTCTCCTAGGCCCTCGGCTTCACTTCCTAGCACGATGGCCGTGTTGCCGCGAAAGTCAACCGTCGTGAAATCGCGAGTCGCGTCCAATCGCGCGGCGAATACCTGATAGCGATGCCGGCGCAGCCAGGCGAGCGTTTCGGCGGTTGTGGCGGCGGCAACGTGTTGCGTGAAAATCGTGCCCAAGCTGGCGCGAATGCAATTGGGATTGAACAGATCGGTGCCTCCGTCGGCGACGATCACGGCGGCCAGGCCGGCGCCGTCGGCGCTGCGCAGAATGGCCCCGACGTTGCCCGGCTTTTCCAATCCACAAAGGACCGCGACGACTCCGCCTGGCGTCGTTGGAAGTTGTCCCAGCGTGCGATCGGGCGTTTCGGCGACCGCCACGACGCCTTCGGCACGCTCGCCGAAAGCAAGTTTCTCGAACACGTCGGGGGTTACGTGCCAGATCGTCGCATGGTACGTTCCGAGACGTGCCAATAGGGCGGCGTACTCCGGGCCATGGCACGGCGATTCGCAGACGAACACGTCGACGAGTCGTATCTGTCCGTCGAGCGCCCGGCTGATTTCGCGCACGCCATCGATCAAACAATGCTGCCGCTTCTTGCGTTGCCGGGCCGAGCGGAGGCGGGCGGCGTCCTTGATGCGAACGTTGTGAGCGCTGGTGATCGAGCGGCGGTTCATCGGTCGCGCAATGCTCGCTGAGTGCGGCCGCGGAGTGCTTCCGTGGAACCCGTCGTGCGATCGCCCGTGGCACACCAGCGCACGACCGCGCCGGCGTGGAGCCGCCCGCCGTCCGCCGTGGTGAGCAACATGTCGCTGGCCACGATCTTGCCGTGATTGCGCATCTGGGGGGCAAAGGTAATCGCTGCTCTCAAGAGTCCCTCGGCCGTCGAAAGGTCGCCTGAGTGGCACGTCAACAGCACGAATCGCCGGTTTCGTTCCGTCAGCTTCCAACACGCGTCGAGCAACTCGCCGAGGTGCTCGTCGAGTTTCCACCGCTGCCCCTTGGGGCCGTGGCCGTAGGCGGGCGGATCCAAAATCACGGCGTCGTACTGCCGCCCGCGTTTCAACTCGCGGCGCATGAAGGTCAACGCGTCTTCGGTGATCCAGCGGATCGGGGCGCCTTTCATGTGTGAAGTGGCCACGTTGCGGCGGGCCCAGGCCACGACGTTGTTGGCAGAGTCGACGTGCGTCACTTCGGCGCCCACCGCCGCGGCCGCCAACGTGCTGCCTCCGGTGTAGCCGAACAAGTTCAACACGGACGACGGCTCTTCGGCCGCGCTCACCTCATCGGCAATCCAGTTCCAATTCGCGGCCTGTTCCGGGAACAGACCCACCTGGCCATAGTCCGAAAACTTCAGTCCCAAGGTCATCGGCCCGAACTGGATCGGCCAGGCCGCCGAGATCTGTCGACGAAAGCTCCAACGTCCGCGCTGGCCGGCTTCGCGATCGAAGCGGGCTTCGGCCTGTTCCCACGATTCCGGGTCGCGCGGCCGCATGTGGCTGGCGGCAGGCGCGGGACGATCGATTACGTACGCCCCGAACCGCTCCAGCTTTCGGCCGGAACCGAAGTCGATCAGTTGATACGCGTCGCTAGCGAACATTCACTCTACGCCTGACGGCGATCCCTCTCGCGTTTGCGAGCCGTTTTGCGTTGGGGGCGATAGCCATCCGATCGACCGGACCGAATGTGGTCACCCGAAGTCTGCTCGCGCACGGCCTGGTTGGCCCGGCGTCGTCGGCGGTCGAAGGCCTCCTTGGGCGGACGCTCTGGAATCAGGCAGTCGCAGCCGCTGCCGATCAAATCCTGACGGCCGGCCTGCTCCAGGGCCTTGCGCACTTCAAAATAGTTCTCTGGCTTGAAGAATTGCATCAACGCGCGCTGCAGCTTGCGGTCGCTCAAATACCGCGCGATGTGCACCGGTTTCTTCGTGAACGGGTCCAGGCCCGTGCGATACATGCAGGCCGCGATGTCGAACGGGCTGGGGATGAAGTCCTGCACCTGGTCGGGCTGATAGTGATTGCGCTTCAGAAACAGCGCCAAGTCGATCATCGAATCGAGCGTGCTGCCCGGATGACTGGCGATGAAATAGGGGACCAGAAATTGCTTCTTGCCGGCCTTTTTCGAAGCTTTCTGAAACGCGGCGTCGAACTTCTGGAAGTCGTCGACGCCGGGCTTCTTCATCAACGCGAGCACTTCCGAATCGGTATGCTCGGGCGCCACTTTCAAATGCCCGCCCACGTGATGCGTGGCCAATTCGCGCATGTACTCGGGGCTGCGGCGCGCCAGATCCATGCGAATGCCCGAGGCCACCAGCACTTTTTTGACGCCGGGCTCCTCGCGGGCCGCCTTCATCAACTGCACCAGCGGGCCATGATCGGTGCCAAGCAATTTGCAAACCGTGGGATGCACGCAGCTCAACCGGCGGCACTTGGCTTCCACTTCGGGGCGCGTGCAGCGCATTTCGTACATGTTGGCGGTGGGCCCGCCGATGTCGCTGACCACGCCCTTGAATTGCGGATCGGCCGTCATCTGGCGAATTTCGGCCAGGATCGATTCCTGGCTGCGGCTCTGAATGATGCGGCCTTCGTGCGCGGTGATCGAGCAGAACGTGCAGCCCCCGAAGCAGCCGCGCATGATCTGCACCGAGTCTTTCACGACCTCGTAGGCCGGGATTGCTGCCTTGCCGTAGCTCGGATGCGGCTTGCGCGTGTAAGGCAGGCCATAAACGCGGTCCATTTCCGTTTGCGAAAGGGGCAACGCCGGCGGATTGGCGACGATGCATTCGCGATCGTGACGTTGCACGAGCCGCCGGGCGTTGTGCGGATTGGTTTCGTTGTGCGAGATCTTGGTCATCTCGGCAAACGCCCAATTGTCGGCGGCAACTTCCTCGTAGCTGGGCAGCTCGATCGTTTCATGCTCGGATGCCGGCGGCGTTTCACTGGCGCCCAATCGATAGACCACGCCGCGCATGTCGCGCAACTCGCGCACGGTTTGGCCGGCGGCCATGCGCTGCGCCAGCTCGACGATGCCGCGCTCGCCCATGCCATAGACCAGCAGGTCCGCCTTGCAATCCATGATGATCGAGCGGCGGACCTTGTCGCTCCAATAGTCGTAGTGCGACAAGCGCCGCAGAGAAGCTTCGACGCCGCCGGCAATGACCGGCACGCCGCGGTAGGCCTCGCGCGCCCGCTGGCAATAGGCCAACGTAGCCCGATCCGGACGCCGGCCGATCGCGCCGCCGGGACTGTAGGCATCGTCGTTGCGCACTTTGCGGTTGGCCGTGTAGTGATTGATCATCGAGTCCATGTTGCCGGCGCTGATGGCAAAGAACAGCCGCGGGCGACCGAAGGCGCGCCAGGCGTGGCAGTTGTGCCAATCGGGCTGACTGAGAATCGCCACGCGAAAGCCTTCGCTTTCGAGCAGCCGGCCCAACAGCGCCATGGCAAAACTGGGATGGTCGACGTAGGCGTCACCGGTGACGAATACGATGTCCACTTCGTTCCAGCCACGCGACAGCATCTCGGCTCGCGTCATGGGCAGCGGCATCGTCGGCTCTGGGCGCACGGCCGGGCCCGGGCGCAATGCCGCTAGCGGCGCGGGAGATTCGACGATCGGCAAGCTGGGAAGTCCGGCGGACATGGCGACAACTGTGTTGGAACGAGGGCCCCAAGGGCACGGGGCGTCGATGCCTCATTCTATCAGTCGCCGCAGCGCGCGGGCTATGCTTTGGCGTCGCGCTGAATCGAATTGTGGCCCGGAAAGTTGTCCTGGCCGCGCGCCGCGGCAGTGAACTTGCGCCTTGTGCCGGATGAGAGAGCGGTTATCGTGGAAGATGCCGCCTTCCCGCGTCCCAGCCAGAACGTCCGATGTCCGACCCACGCCCCGCCATCTCGCAACGCAATCTGATGTTGCTCATCATGGGCTTGATGGTGGCATGGTCGTTGTACGTCGCCGTCGGTGCGTATCTGTACAACTACAACCCCTGGCGCGTGGTTGTCATTCTGGGCTGCATGGCCTTTTTTCTGGGCTTCTGGCTGCTGGCGCTGTGGAACCGCAATCGGCGCCAAAGGCGGTCATAGTCGCGCTGCAGAGACGTTCACGCGCGGCGGCTTGCCGGCTAGCGCAACAGAATGTCCAGCGGCCTCAACTCGGTGCCCCTTCCGGGCTTGGGTGGCGTGTTGACACGTGCAATGCGACCCGAGGGAGGTCGCGCGACGTAGAATGAAAGTGGCGCTGAGAATCCGAATTGTGCGCATTTGGGCCTTTGGGCGATAATCCGAGCGCGCACGCGCCCGGACGACAGAATCGGATATCGGCGCCAATCGGATCGCGGAGCCCCAGGGGAGGTTTTTCCAGGCATGACACCGACAGACACGACCGCGCTGCGGACCCATAGCGAAGCAGTGGAACCTTCGCACGCCCTGACCGGGCTATCTATCGGCGACTATTTGATTCGCCGTCTGCAGGATTATGGCATCGGCCACGTGTTCGGCATTCCCGGCGACTACGTGCTGCAGTTCTACTCGATGTTGGATCACAGTCCGCTGGAAGTGGTGACCACGACGCGCGAAGACTGCGCCGGGTTTGCGGCCGACGCCTACGCGCGCGTGCATGGAATGGGCGCGGTGTGCGTTACCTACTGCGTCGGCGGACTGAGTTTGTGCAACTCGGTTGCCGGGGCTTATGCCGAAAAGTCGCCCGTGGTGGTGATCACCGGCTCGCCGGGTCTCAAAGAGCGGCACAACAATCCGTTGCTGCATCACCGCGTGCGCGATTTTCGCACGCAATACGACGTGTTCGAAAAACTGTGTATCGCCGGCACCGAGCTGACCGATCCGCGGACGGCATTTCACGAAATCGATCGCGTGCTGGCCGCCGCTGCGCGATACAAGCGGCCGGTCTATATCGAAATCCCGCGCGACATGGTGGGCGTCGTGCCCGAGTTGCCGCACCAGTTTCATCAGACGCAGCTTACCAGCGACCCGGAGGTGTTGGCCGAAGCCGTGGCCGAGGCCGAGCGCTGGCTGAACAGTTGCCAGCGGCCGGCGATCGTGGCGGGCGTCGAGATGCATCGCTTCGGCTTGCAGGACGAACTGTTGGCTCTGGCCGAAGGCTCGCAGATTGGCATCACCACCACGATGCTCGGCAAGAGCGTCATCTCGGAAACCCATCCGCTATTTGTCGGGCTGTACGAGGGCGCGATGGGCAACAGCGAGATCACGCAATTCGTGGAAGACAGCGACTGCCTGTTGCTGTTGGGCACGTTCATGACCGACATCAACCTGGGCATTTATACGGCCAAGCTCGATCCGGGCAAGTGCATCTACGCCACCAGCGAGCAACTGCGGATTCGCCATCACCATTTTCACGACGTGCTGCTGGAAGACTTTCTGCGCGAGTTGGCGGCGCGACGACCTGCGCCGCCCAAGCGTCCGCTGCCCAAGGTGGCCCGGCTCACCAGCGAGAAGTACGTGCTCCAGCCGGAGGCGCCGATCGAAGTGACTCGGTTGATGGCTCGGCTGAACGAATCGCTCAACGACGAGACGGTGGTGATTGCCGATATCGGCGATGCGCTGTTCGCGGCCACCGAACTCGTGATACGCGGTCACACCGAATTCATCAGCCCGGCGTACTACACCTCGATGGGCTTCTCGGTGCCGGCGGCACTGGGCACGCAGATGGCGCGGCCCGGTTTGCGCACCATCGCGATCGTCGGCGATGGCGCGTTCCAAATGACCGGCACGGAGCTTTCGTCGCTGGTGCGGCACAAGCTGCCCACCATCGTGATCGTGCTCAACAATGGCGGCTATGGCACCGAGCGGTTCTTGCACCCGGGCAAGTTCGAGTTCAACGAGGTCCAGCCGTGGGCCTACCACAAACTGCCCGAGGTCTTGGGCGGCGGAACGGGCTACGAGGTGCGCACCGAAGGCGAGTTCGACGCGGCCCTGAACAAGGCCCTGGCCGACACCAGCGGCCCCAGCCTGATTCACGTGCGTCTGCAGCGCGATGACCACAGCATCCCCCTGGAACGGCTGACCGAGCGGCTCAGCAAGCGCGTGTAGTCGCTCGGGGGGCGGCGAACCGCTATTGGGCGAATCGGGGCCCCATGGCTAAGATTCCTGCCCATGCCCAAACCGCCAACAGCTTCGCGCATTTTGATCGTTCGCTTAAGCGCCATTGGCGATGTCTTGCACGGCGCCGGTGCTGTGTGCGCTGCGCGCTGCGCTGCCAGACGCGTTTCTGGCCTGGGTGGTCGAGGGGCGCAACGGCGAACTGTTGCGCAATCATCCGGCGCTCGACGAGCTGATCGTCGTACCCCGCGGTTGGCTCAAGTCGCTGCACACGGCTTGGGATGTGCGCAGAAAACTGCGACAAGGCCAGTTCGACACGGCCATTGATCTTCAGGGCCTCACCAAAAGCGCCGTGGCTGCGCGGCTGTCGGGAGCGCGGCGGCGAATTGGCATTGGCGGGCCCGATGGCCGGGAAGTGAGCCAATGGCTCAACAACGAGTTGGTCACGCCCAAATTGACACACGTGATCGAGCGCAATCTCGAGTTGCTCGCGCCGCTGGGGATCGAGCGGCCGAACGTGCGGTTCGATCTCCACACGTCTCCGGCAGACACCTCCGCGGCGAACGCCATGCTGCAAAACCTCGGATTGGACCGTTTTGGGTTGGTCAATCCCGGCGCAGGCTGGCCGTCGAAAATCTGGCCGGCCAATCGCTTTGCCGGCGTCGCGCGCAGCCTGGGTCGTTCGCGAACGCTCAAGTCGCTGGTCGTGTGGGCCGGACTGTGGGAGCGACAATGGGCCGAACAGATCGTTGCACAGTCCGATGGCTGGGCCTTGATGGCGCCACCTACGAGCCTGGGCGAACTGGCGGCACTGACGCGGCGCGCGCAACTGTTCGTTGGCTCCGACACGGGGCCATTGCACCTGGCCGTTGCGGTTGGCACGCCGTCGGTCGGCCTGTTTGGTCCAATGCCGGCGGAACGCAACGGCCCTTACGGTTCGTTGCACGTCTCGGTGCAAAAGATGTGTTTGACTGGCAGCAGCCGAGACCGTCGCACGGCAGGGCCCGAGAGCATGGAAGCCATCTCAGTCGAGCATGTCGTGACAGCTTGCGAGCGCATGCTGGATCGCGGCAAGCCAGCGGCGGCATAGCTGTGCCGGCGCAACGGTTGCGCTGTCGTGTCCCCAACGGCAGTGTGAAAACCGATTTGGGATGGTCCAGACGAAAGGCCGTCAGGCATTCTTGCCCGGACTCGACTGATACAAATAAGGGTTCAGCGTGGGATCGTTGTACATCTTGAACTGGAAATAGACCTTCAGCCGTTTGCGGCCGGCAAAGATGTCCGCGAGCAACTCGGCCAGCGAGTTGGAGAGGTCGGCGTGTTGTTCGGCCAAAACCTCCAGCCGACTGCGCACCTTGGCTTTGTGCTCTTCGCTGGCGTCTTGGCGATTGGCCTGTTCTTCCATGTGATAGCGCCTCAGCGCCAGGATGGACAACCGGTCGATGGCGCTGCCGGGCGTTTCGGTGTTTTGCCGCGCGTCGGCCGCGGGCACGATGCGCCGACTTTCCAGTTCGCGCAGCAAGTACGCATCGAGCGCTTCGATGCCGTCGTTGCGCTTTTGGTTGTAGCCGTCGATGGCCCGCTTCACCGCGGCGATCCGCGCGTCATCCACGTCGCGGCTGCGGGCGATGTCTTCCTCGTGCCACAACAGAAAGTTGAAGCTGTGTTGCTGGCACACCGCCTGGAGGAAGCCCGTGTAGGGATTCGAGATCTCCTCGTGGTGCCAGAGCGCAACCGTGCTGGCATGTAGATCGGTGATTTCCTGGACGTCGATCATCGTGGTTTCGCGGCGGAAGGTGGCATCGTGGACTTGGAACTCGCACCGCGGGGCGCGAAGTGCCCGAATTCTATCGCCCGAGAAAAAGAGCAACAACCCGACGTTGCGCCGCGCTTCCCCCACCGGCTTGATCTAGGCCGCGCGGCCCAGGCGGCCTAAACTATCAATATGGCATCCACGGCCAACGACTCCACGATCGCGCGTCCCTCGGGCCAAATCATTCTGTTGGCGACCGTCGTGGCGGCAAGCTGCGCGGGGGCGGGCTACTTGTTCACGAACTACGGGCCTGCGTCCGCAGCGCCGCCCGCGGCCATTCCCGCGGCACAACGCAACGCGTTGACGCTGGCGGACATTCCCTTTGATGGCGAACAGGCATACGAGTATTTGCAGGAAATATGCGAGATCGGCACGCGGGTGAGCGCCTCGCGCGGCATGCTAGCGCAACAAAAGCTGCTGGCCGATTACTTCGAGAAGCTGGGTGCGAAGGTCATTTACCAGCGATTCCGCGTGCGCCATCCGGTCGACGGCAGTCCGGTTTCGATGGCCAACCTGATCGTCCAGTGGCATCCGCAACGGAAAGAGCGAATTCTGCTGTGTACGCACTACGACACGCGGCCTTTTCCCGATCGCGATCGCGCAACCCGCGGGGCACGTTTCTGGGCGCCAACGACGGAGCCAGCGGAACGGCGCTATTGATGGAATTGGGGCGCGCCATGCCCAAGCTCGAGGGCAAGCTGGGCGTGGACTTCGTGTTCTTTGATGGCGAGGAGTACGTGTTCGAGGATGGTCATCCGTACTTCATCGGCTCGGAGTACTTCGCGTTGAGCTACGCCGGACGACCCGGCCGCGTGCGATATCGCTGGGCCGTGCTGTTGGACATGATCGGGGACGGCGACTTGCAGATCGTGCCCGACAACCAATCGATGTCGTGGCCCGACTCGCGGCCGCTGGTGGCTTCGATTTGGAAGACGGCCGAGCAATTGGGCGTCACCGAGTTCGACGTCAACGGCCGGTGCGACGTGCTGGACGACCACATCAAGTTGCACGACCTCGGCAAGATTCCCAGTTGCGATCTGATCGACTTTCGCTATCCCTGGTGGCATACCGAGGGCGACCGTCCCGAACGGTGTTCGGCATTGACTCTAGCCAAAGTGGGTTGGGTGTTGCAGACGTGGCTGGAACAGGCGGTAAGAGAGTAGCAAAGAGAGTAGGAGTGGGGCGGCGGCACAGCCCCGGTGTTGGTCATGTCGATGGATACTTTCTCGGCGTGCGTGGCTCTTGGCCCCTTGGCGATTTATCTCGTCACGTTGGGCGTGATGAACCTTTCGCCGCGTCCTCTGGTGGTCAGTGGCACGCGTGAAGCCATTGCGATGGGACTGGCGCTGGTTGGGCTGGTGATCGTCGGGCCGATGCAGCTTTTTTTGCCTGAAGCCGCCGCGGCCCAGTTCGGCACGCTTGTGTGGGCGCTGTTGATCGGCTTTTACGTGTTGTGTCTCACGCTGTGCGTCATGGTGATGCGCCCGCGGTTGGTGATCTACAACGTCACGTCGGAACAACTGCGGCCGGTGCTGGCGGAAGTGGCGCACCGGCTCGATCACGACAGCGTTTGGGCGGGCCGCGCATTGACGATGCCGCAAATGCGCATACACCTGGTTGTCGACGGCTTTGCTCCCATGCAAAACGTGACGCTCGTGGCCACCAGCCACGGGCAAAGCATCACCAATTGGCGGCGGCTCGAAGCCGCGCTCCGCGAGGCGCTGCGCGAGTTGCCCGTGGCCGGACGGACGCAAGGCGCGTGGCTCGCGATGTGTGGGCTGTTGATCTTGGCCGTGCTGGCGTTTCGAGTTGCCGACGATCCGCAGACGATTGCTCGCGGACTCGGGCGAATGCTCAACCGCTAGGACAAAATGCCTCTACCGCGTGGCAAGTTTTGCCTTGTCGGCCTGGCGGGCGGCAACTGCGGCCGCTTGCTCTTCGTCCGACAACATCTCGAACGTGATGCGATATGCACGGTAGCCGGCCTGCAACTGTTCGGCATACAGCGTCTGCAATTCTTTTTGCAGGGCGTCGGCATCGGTCAGACTGGCCACGTCGACAGGCGTGACGGCAGTGACCCGGATGTAGCCCGCGCCGGGAATGTAACTGCGCTGGCCGGCTTTCATGCGACAAACGTTCCACAGGCGAATCGTTTGCGTTTTTTCCCGGCAGCGGATGGCTGGCAGGAATTTCTTCTTGAACAACAGCACGGCTTGCCCGTCATTTCTTCGGCGCAGGCGATTTCTCGTTGGCCGCTCGGTCCAACCATTTCGAGACTCCCACGGCCAATTGCGGCACGACGGCAGGATATTCCTCGAGCACCGGCGCGGCCGATTTGAGGGACAGTTCGGCTCGCTCGGCGTACTCGGGTTTCTCGAGCGCCTTTGATAGATAGAGCAGATTGGCCGCCGACACCGTGTTGCCCGAGGGCGTGACGCCGTCGTTGGGCAATTTGCTGCGCGCGATCAGCGTTTCATGCTCGGTGGAAGTGTAGAAGAAACCGCCCAGCCGCTCATCCCAAAACAACGCGAGTTGCTGCTCGGTCAACTCGTCGGCCAGTTTGAGCCAGCGATCGTCGCCGGTGGCATCGTGCAAAGCGATCAGCCCGTCGACGAAATAGGCGTAGTCGTCGAGGTAGCCCGGCAGCTTGGCGGTACCGCCAGCGTAGGTGCGCAATACCCGTTTTTGGGGATCGCGCATCTTGGCCAGCACGAATTCCGCGGCTTGTGCCGCCGCGTCCGTGTAGGCATGGTTCTTGAAAATCCGTCCCGCATCGGCCAGTCCGCGAATCATCAGGCCGTTCCAGCCCGCGAGAATCTTGGTGTCGGTAAGAGGCCGCTGGCGCTTGTTACGCCGGGCGAGCAATTTCTGGCGTGCCGGCTGCAATGATTCATATAGCGCGACTTCGGATACGTTGCGCTCCGCGGCCAACTCGGCCAAAGGCTTCAAAAGCAGCGGAATGTAGCGATCTTCGAAATTGGCCGGCCCGGCGATGCCGTACAGTTCGCCCCACAATGCGTACTCCTCGGGCGAGAGCGTCGAATTGACTTCGTCGCGCTCCCACACGTAGTACCGTCCTTCCTCGGAGTTGGTTTCCGCGTCGATCGCGGCGTAGAAGCCACCCCCCTCGTCGCGCATCTCGCGCAACACGAACTCGATCAGCTCCTCGACGACCTGTTTGAAGTCGGGCCGGTTGGTCAGTTCGTATGCCCGGGAGTACACGCTGGCCAGTTGCCCGTTGTCGTAGAGCATTTTTTCGAAGTGCGGCACGCGCCAGAAACGATCGGTGCTGTAGCGGTGAAAGCCGCCGCCGACGTGATCGCGAATTCCGCCGAGCGAAATCTTCTCGAGCGTGACCAGCAGCATCTTCTCGGCGATTTTGTTGCCGCGCTGCGACTGATCGAGCAGGAATATCAGATTGGGCGGCTCGGGGAATTTAGCTTGCCGCGGACTGGCCGGATCGTAACCGAAGCCGCCGTACGTCGCGTCGAACCGCGCCAGCAGGACGCGCAGCACGCCGTCGACAAGCGGCTGTTCGAGCTTCGGCGGTTTGAGCATGGGCCGTTGGGCGAGCGATTCGGCAACGTAGTCGGCCAGCGAGTCGCCCGTCTTTTGCCACTTCTCCTGATCTTCGCTCCAGGCTTGCTGCACGCGATTGAGCACGGTCAGGAAGCCAACGTGATCGTCGCGATCGCGCGGCGGAAAGTAGGTGCCGCCCATGAGCGGTTTGGCGTCGGGCGTCAGGAACATTGAAAGTGGCCAACCGCCTCCCTGGTTCGAGCCCACCAGTTGCAGATAAATGTGCAGCGCCTGCATGTACACTTCGTCGATGTCGGGCCGCTCTTCGCGGTCGACTTTGATGCACACGAAATGCTCGTTCATCTGGGCGGCGATTTCTTCGTCCATGAAGCTTTCGCGTTCCATCACGTGGCACCAGTAGCAACTGGAGTAGCCGGTGGACAGAAAGATCAGCTTGTTTTCCTTCTTGGCCTTGGCCAGCGCCTCGTCGCCCCAGGGATACCAATCCACCGGATTGTGCGCGTGCAGCAGCAGGTAGGGGCTGCTCTCCTTGGCCAGGCGATTGGTATGGCGAGGCGCCGCTTGGTGCGACCCGGCGGGTTCATCGGCCGCGAACAGCGGCACTGCCAGCAGCAGGCCGATGATCGAGACTAGCGCGGCGCGGATCCGTCGAGCATCCATTGCTAGAACACCTCTTGTTGTAGGAAGCGGTTCAGCAGCAGCCGAAATGAGGATCGCCAGAGTGTCGCCATTGTGGCACGTGGGAGGCGGATCGCAAACCTCGTGCTGGCAGATGGCCTGATCCGCTTAATCGCTGCGCCGGGCCGTCTCGTCGTCGTCGTCGCGTACCTGCGGCTCGCCGGGCGCGTCGTGCACACGGGGCCCATCATGCGGTTCGTCGTGGGAGTGGCCGTTGGCCTCCGGCAGCGGATCATCGTACGTGGCGCCCTGGGTGTCCCAACTGGATGAGCGGCCGTTTTCCCCGCTGACGCAGTGATATTCGGCACGCAACGAAACTGGGCCAACGGTGAACACTTCGCCGGGCTGGACCGGCATGGCCTGCTCGGCGATGCGGGAGTCGCCCACGAACGTGCCGTTGAGTGAACCCAAGTCTCGGACCATGAGAATGCCGTCGGCTTCGAACACTTCGCAGTGATGACGGCTCACCAGCGGATGCCCCAGTCGCACGTCCGTGCTGCGGCTGCGTCCGATCACGGCGGGCAAGCGGAGCTCGAATTGGCGAGCTTGCGCATCGCCGCCCACGACAACTAGTTTTGCTTCCACGTGCCACTCCAATAGCGGCCTGGCTACAAGGCCACGTTTGGGGAAGGCCCTCCTCCTTGGCCCACGTTCTAACGGCTTAATTATAACCCCAATAAATGACCGAGTCATCGCGGCTTCGCGGGAAGTGCAGCCGGAATGCGGCAAGATTCTTCCTGGTTTTCTCGCAATTCCCGCTCTCCGACGAGCCTGTGCGCCCATCACGTGCGTATCTAGAATGGGACGACTTGGCAGACATCCGAGGGGGGACGAACGGAACGATGCGTGCAAGTGTTACTCAATCGGCGGCGGTTTCGGATCGTCGGCCGGCGCGGCGGTTCAGTCCGTTACGGCCCATCCTTGTCGGCGATGACGTCCGCGGGTCATTCGTGTCGAGGGGTGGACTAGACTTTCACGACGCCGATCGCGATTTGCCCTTTGTGGCCGTGCTCGAGGCGGACGAGGTGGCCGCAGGACCGAGTTGATGCCCCGCATTCTGCACATCATTCCCACGCTCGATCGATCGGGCGCCGAAAAGCAACTGGTGCTTTTGGCCAAAGGCTTGCCGCGCGACGAGTTCGACGTGCATGTCTGCGCGCTATCTCGGCTCGGTCCATTGGCCGATGATCTCCAACGGGCCGGCATCCCTGTCACGTGCATCGACAAGCAGCGGAAATTCGATCCACCGGCCTGGTGGCGGCTGCGCCAGCACATTCGCGCCCTTCGCCCGGATCTGGTGCAAACGTGGCTGTTTGCCGCGAACGCATACGGTCGCACCGCGGCGCTGCGGGCCGGCGTCGCGCACCTCGTGGCCAGCGAACGATGTGTCGACGAATGGAAAGCGTGGCACGAACTGGCGCTCGACCGCCGGCTCGCCAAACACACCGACGCGATTGTCGTCAACAGCCGGGGCGTGCAGTCGTTCTATCAGCAACAGGGCATACCCGCTGAAAAGCTGCGGCTGATCCATAACGGCGTTGCACCGCTGCCAGAGTCGAAGACGACGAGCGAGGAGCTATTGGCCGAACTCGAGTTGCCCCCGGGAACACGATTGGTCGGCGCCGTCGGGCGTTTGTGGCAGCAGAAGCGTCTCAAGGACCTCATCTGGGCCACCGACTTGCTGCACGTGCTTCGCGACGACGTACACTTGCTGGTGATTGGCGACGGGCCGCAGCGCGAGGCGCTGGTGCGGTACGCTCGCCAGTGTCAAGTTGCCGACCATGTGCACTTCTTGGGCATGCGCCACGACGTGCCGCGCTTGATGGCGCATTTCGACCTGCTGTGGCTGGCCAGCAGTTTCGAGGGATTGCCCAACGTCGTGATGGAAGCCATGTCCGCCGGCGTGCCGGTGGTGGCCAGCGATATTCCCGGCAATCGCGAACTGGTCGTTTCCGGCGAGACAGGCTTTTTGGTTCCGCTGGGCGATCGAGCGGCGTATGCACGCTTTGCCCACAAGATTCTCGAAGATCCGGCACTACGTGCGCAACTCGGCAGTGCCGCGCGCCAGCGAATTGCCTGCGAATTCACCGTAGAAGCCATGGTCGCAGCGCACGCGGCGCTGTACCGTGAACTGCTGGCGTGATGGATCGGCCAATCATCGAAGAAATGTGATCCCCCGGCGAGCATGCCGGCTTCAGCAGCAACCTTATGTGTGGAATCACCGGAGCCATCTGGACCGACCCGGCCGCAGCGCTGGCGCCCGAGGTGCTGGCGCGCATGACCGATGTGCTGGCGCATCGCGGTCCGGACGATTCCGGCAGCTACGTGAGCCAGCTTCACCGTCGAGGCGGCGTTGGCGCGGTCCCCGGCGTGGCGCTGGGGCATCGGCGATTGTCGATCATCGACGTCGACGGCGGGCATCAACCGCTATCGAACGAAGACGGCTCGATCTGGATCACGTTCAACGGTGAGATCTACAACCATCGTGAGTTGCGCAAACGATTGGAGGGCTCGGGCCACCAGTTCCGCACCCACAGCGACACTGAGGTGATCGTCCATCTGTACGAGGATGAGGGGCTAGGATTTCTTGAGCATCTCAACGGCATGTTCGCACTGGCCGTGTGGGACGCGCGCGCCGCCGATTAGTGGTGGCCCGCGACCGGCTGGGCGAAAAGCCCCTGTACTATCGTGTCGAGCCCGAGCGTTTCTTGTTCGCCAGCGAGTTGAAGAGCCTGCTGGAAGTGCCGAACGTTCCGCGGGAACTGGATCCGCACGCGCTCGACGAGTATCTCGCGTATCAGTACGTGCCGCATCCGCACACGATACTTCGCGGGTTCGCCAAGCTGCCGCCGGCCCACTACGGCGTTTACGAGGACGGCCGCTACACGACGCATTGCTATTGGAGCCCTGACTTCAACCACGAAGTGCGCCAGCCGCTGGCGGACTACGCCGCCCAACTGCGAGAGCTCTTCACTTCCGCCGTGCGAATGCGCTTGGAGTCGGACGTGCCATTGGGCGCTTTTCTTTCCGGCGGCGTGGATTCGGCGCTGGTCGTGGGCTTGATGCAGCAGGCTCTCGATCGGCCGGTAAAGACCTTCTCGATCGGCTTTCCGGTGCCCGAGTACGATGAGACATCGGCCGCTCGCGAAACGGCAAAGCGCCTGGGCACCGAGCACCAGGAGTTTCGCGTCGAGCCTCGGTGCATCGACGTCTTGGAGAAACTGGTTTGGCACTACGACGAACCGTTTGCCGACAGCTCCGCGATCCCGACGTACTACGTTTCACAACTCACTCGGCAGCATGTGACGGTGGCACTCACCGGCGACGGCGGCGACGAACTGTTCGCCGGCTATTTGCGCTATCGCGCGGTGCAATTGGCAGCCCGTTTCGATCGCCTGCCGGCATTCATGCGCACCGCGGCAGGCAATCGGTTGTTGCGTTCTCTCTCCAGCGGGCGTCGGCAACGGTCGTTTCTTCGCCGCGCGGGTAGATTTGCGAAAGCCTTGTCCCATAGCCCGCAGCGGCGATATTTCGACTGGATGTCGATGTTCAACGAGTTTCGGCGAGCCGAACTCTACAGCGACGCGTTCCTGGCCGAACTGCCCGACGCCGATCCGTTTGCGTTTTTGGCGCGCGCGTTTGCCCGCTCGCGTCACCGCGACCCGGTAACGCAGGCGAGTCTTGCCGATCTGGTGACCTATTTGCCGTGCGACCTGATGACCAAGGTGGACACCGCGTCGATGGCCAACAGCCTGGAGTGCCGGGCGCCGTTTTTGGATCATCGCGTGGTGGAGTTGGCAGCTAGAATGCCCATCAACTACAAATTGCATCGAGGTCGTGGCAAACGCGTTCTGCGGGAGGCATTTGGCGACTTGCTGCCGCCCAGCCTCACGCGCCGGCCCAAAATGGGCTTCGGCGTCCCGCTCGAGCACTGGTTTCGGCATGACCTGAAAGACTTCGCTCGCCAGGTGCTGCTCGACCCGCTAGCGCTGGGTCGGGGCACCTTCCGTCCCGAGGTCGTGCGGCGGATGCTCGACGATCATCAGGCCGGCGCATTCGACCACTCGTACCGGCTATGGGGACTGTTGTTTTTCGAGCTCTGGCAACGGCAGTGGCTCGACAATCGGCCGGCGCGTCCGACCGTCACGGCGTCGCAGAGCATCTAGCTCGCTCGCAGGGCAGCGCGCCGACTTCTTTGGCCAACTGTTTCTTTGGCCGACTGGGCCCCAATGCCCTTTAGCCTCGGTTGGCGAAGGGCTAAGATGCAGGGGCTGATTGATCCGGATGAATTCGAGCAAGAGGGAGCGGCCGAATGGATAGCGTGTTGGCAGTGGTGTTGGCCGGGGGCAAGGGCGAACGTTTGGAGCCTTTGACGAGAGATCGGGCCAAGCCCGCGGTTCCCTTCGGCGGCGCCTATCGCATCATCGATTTCACGCTATCCAACTGCTTGAACAGCGGACTGCGGCGGATGCTGGTGCTCACGCAATACAAGGCGATGAGCCTCGACCGGCATATCAATCTGGGCTGGCGGCGATTGCTTTGCCGCGAGTTGGACGAGTTCATTGACGTCGTGCCTCCCCAGCAGCGCATCGACGAGCATTGGTATCAGGGCACGGCGGACGCCGTCTATCAGAATATCTATACGCTGGAGAAGGAACGTCCCGACTACGTGGTCGTGTTGGCCGGCGACCACATCTACAAAATGGACTACGGCAGCCTGGTGCAGTTTCACAAGGAAGTGCGTGCCGACTTGACGGTCGCGGCGCTGCGCTTGCCGGCCAGCGAGTCGCGGCACTTCGGCGTCATCGAGGCCGACACCGACCAGCGGATCCACGGCTTTCAAGAAAAGCCGGAAGATCCCATCACGATTCCCGGCGACGACCAGCACATCTATGCTTCGATGGGCATTTACGTGTTTACGGCCCGGTTTATGTTCGAGCAGTTGTGCCTTGACGCGACCCGCTTGGGCAGCCGCCACGATTTTGGCCACAACATCATTCCGGCCGTGATCGGCACGAACCGCGTGTTTGCCTTTCCGTTCCACGACGAAAACCGCAAGCAGAACGCCTATTGGCGTGACGTCGGCACGTTGGACGCCTATTTCGAAGCGAATATGGATCTCATTTCGGTCGATCCGCTGTTGAATATGTACGACGAGCATTGGCCCATTCGCACCTACTTGCCCAACTATCCGGCGCCGAAGTTCGTGTTCGCCGAAACTGGACCCAACGCACGTCGCGGCCAGGCGCTCGACAGCATCGTTTGCCAGGGCTCGATTATTTCTGGCGGCACGGTGGAACGATCGCTGTTGGGCACCAACACACGCGTCAACAGTTTTGCGCACGTGGAAGACTCGATCGTGCTGGACCACGTCGACATCGGCCGCCACGCCCGGGTGCGCCGCGCCATTATCGACAAGGGCGTGCACATTCCGCCCGGCACACAGATCGGCTTCGACCACGAGCACGATCGAGCCCGTGGGTTCACCGTGAGCGAAGGGGGCGTCGTGGTGATTGCCAAGGCCGACGGCGTCGACCACTTCATGCAAGCGCCGGTGGCGCACCGCTAGCGCGTGCCGCATTTGCCGTCAGGCTATCCAACGCGGCCGTGCGCCTGAACTTTGTCCCGGCGCAAAAAAAGGCCCCCGGAAAGGCTGTGTCCCAGGGGGGCAGAGGACAGCAACCTTATCCGGGAGCGATTGGACGTTTTCGCGCTTTCGCAATCGGCTTCAAATCCTTAAGAAGCCCTCCGTGCTCACGCGCGCGTCGTCAGTAGTTCAAAGCGACCGTCGGCATCCTTGCCAACGGAGACCGCTTCGTGGTCCGCAGGAGCGTCCCTCTTCAAGACGCTCCCGATGCAGACCGATCCACGTGGACGATTCGTTGTCTTGTGCTACGGGCGGCGGCTTGCGGGCCTGATTTCGCCCGCGAAACTCGCTCGGTCCCGTAACGTGAGGCGGGAGAATATGGAAATCAGCGGGACGGGTCAAGGGGGATTTTCACCCGAGAACACACGTCATTTGCGGTTGCGCAAGCGAAGGTTTTCCGGACACTTTCGTCGGCAAAACGATGCCAGCAGCGCCGCTGGCAAGCCGTTTCGAAAGACGTGCGTGGCGGGCGACTATTCCGGCCGCCTGGCAACGTTGGCCGCGGGCCGCTCGGGGCTGTAGGCCAGTCCGATCCAGCCGTGCTCGACGACAAACTGACTGATTTGCAGACCTTGGAGTCGCGGATCGCTGGTAACGGTCTCGTCGATCAGATTGAGATCGCGATTGAGCGAGAGCACGCGGCTGAAGATGGCCCTAAGCGCGAAATGGGGCCTGCCCTTGAGGCTCTTGCCTTCCAGAAAGATCGTGCCGCGATCGCGCTCGAAGCGCGGCGTCATGCCGTGCTGCTTAGGCAGATAGTACGAGCGAACCTTGAAGTCGTGCCAGCGATTGCGTCCTTGCTTGAGCTCGGCGAACGAGAACATCACTTCGGCACGGCCGTCTTCGCAGCGGACGCGGACCGCGTCCTGGTCGGCGAACGTTACATGGACGTCTTCTGGCAAGTCCTCCTGGTTGGCCAGGTCCGGTCGATCGAGCTTTTGGGCGATCCAGGCGAACAGCTCTTCGATCGAGAACGAGCGGCCGTTCAGGTCCAGGCTCTCGATGCCATTGTTGATCGCCGACTGATGCACTTGCAGGCTGGCCCAACTGTCGGACGGCGCCCGCGGCCGCGGCGTGTGCGCCCCAGTTGCTGCGAGCTGGCCAGGCGTACGCGGGCAACGACACGCTCCTCGGTGGTCGAAAGGCCCACCGGCACCAGTTCCAAGCCCATTCGCTCGAGCGTGGCGACTTGCTTGTCTTGGATCTTTTGTGCCGCTTTCAGCAGCCGCGGATCGATCTCGGCGTCGAACTGATCGCGCGAGCGCGTGGCAATTTTGTACTCGACCTCCACGCGGGCTGCGTTTTGCTTCTCGTCGTGCTGCGAACGAGCAATGCCGCGCACCAGAGAGCCCACCAACGGCACGCCGTCGAACCCAGTCTCGACCGAGACCAGATAGTTGAAGTTGTTGTCGGCTTCCGCAATGGCGGGCCAGACAGCCAGTCCGTGCGGGCCAAGCACCAACAGCTTGCGCACCAAGAACGTCGATTGTCCTTTGTTGCGAAAGCGGGCAGGTCCGCTCGTGGCGACGGTGTTCGAGGCGATCAGCCCGTCGGCTTCCAGCCCGATGCGAATCCGCCGTGGATCGGGAACCAGCCGCACCGATAGATCGGTGAATGTCGTGTTCCATCCGCGCACGGGCACGTTCATGATCCGATCGCTCACCAGCGACTGGGTAGCGTCGGGCTGCGGGAGCCAACGATTGAGCATTTCGCCGGTCAGTGCGACGCGGAGATTTGCATTGCGATAGTGGGTTTCGAGTCCCTCGCTGACGTGTTGGGCTTGTGAGGTCGATTGCCAGCGCAAGCCGCGCCAATCGTTGGCAACCCGTCTGGCGTCGCTGGGGAGCCCCGATTGTTCGTAGGCATTGATGTGTGCAAGCAGCCGCGTCGACCCCACCGATTCGGCGGCCCAGTTGCGCAACTGGTTGGCCAATTCCACGATCGCCGGATCCGCCAGGAAGCGGCGCTGCGCTTGGGTGAGCGTCGACAGGTCCATCCGGTCGAGCACCTTGCGCGCCTCGGCGCGTCGCTCTTCGATCTTCGCTTGCGGGTCTTTGTCCAGCCGAGTTAGCGAGTCCAGGCGCAGGTACTTGCGCCAGGCCGCAGCCGCAGCGCCATGCTCGAGCAAGCGTTCAACGCCGGCCAGGCTATTGGCCACGCCGTCCGGCGAGCTTTCGTCCGCGATTCCCGCCGTTCTTGTTTCGTCAAGCGACGCGGCCGGCTTCCAAACGTCGAGCCAACGGGTCAACGCATAGCGGGCTCGGATGGACTGTCCCGATCGCGAGTCGGTGGCGACGGCCGGTTCGCCGGCGACTACTTGCAACTCGTCCAGAATCCGAGACGGCGCGCGGCCATCCTCATCAACCCGGCGGCAGAGTTCGCGCACCAGCGTCGCGGCCTGACGAGCCCAATCCGCACTGGGATCGCGCTTGGCCAAATCGTCCAATTGGTTCAACAGCACGCGGGGCAGCGGCCACGACGAACTGGCCGTGGGGACGACCGTTGGCTCGTCGTCCGACTGGCCTACGCGATTGAGAACTTCTTCCACGTAGCTGATATCTACCGGGGCGATCTCGATGATCGCCACCGGCGGTTCGATCTCCATGGCAAACTCGGGCGCCGGCGGCACGATCGTTGGAAACCGCGGACCGGTGTCGTCGTGCGAGAGCGGCGGCAACTCGACCTCGTCAGAGCGGTCATCCAATTCCGAATCCGCTATCGGCGCTGGAGGTGCTAGCGACGGAGTGGGTTCCCTCTCCGTCAACCGTGCTGGGGCGGCCTCGCCGTGCGTGGTTTCCGGCGCGGGCCATTGGCGGCTGGGCGCCTCGATGGGCTTGCTGGCGGCCAGCAACTGAGCGATCGGCTCCTTGTGCGCAAGGCGATCCCAAGCGCGCGGCGCCGTGATGCTCAATACGAACAAGCACGCGAGAATGCCCAGGTAGGGCCAAATTGGACTCTGCGGCTTTGCTTTCATCCACCTCGCTCCTTGAGGCGCGGCCGACCGCCGTGCGGCGCCATCCATGGCTAGCAGCGGGTAATACGATCCCGCTTTGGCTTAGCATCGGTGAATTGGGGCGGTCGAATGGAACCTGATTTGGCTTAAGATCCAAGGAGGTTGCCGGTCGACCGTCGTGCATTTGCGCGTGCTATCATGCGTACGGGCAAAGTGGCGCGAGTTTGACGTCTCCAGCGCGAGGCCCGTATGACGCGTACGCTCGCAGCGCCCTCCGCCGCTCGGTGATTTGATGTCCCCCGCGACGCGTCGTAAGATGAGCCACGGTGACTCTTTCGGGTGAGGGCGATGTGCATGCGTTGGCCGTTGCGATACCAAATCTTGCTGCCATTTGCGGGCGTGATGCTGGCAGTCGTGCTGGGCGTCAGCTTGCTAGACGCCTTTTTGGCCGCGCCGGACACAGCATCGCATCGAACGTCAACTGCACGACGTGGCGCACACGCTGCTGGAGGCCAACTTCCCGTTGACCGACGCCGTCTTGCAGCAAACGCGAGGTCTGTCCGGCGCGGAGTTTGTCTTGGCCGACAAGGGGGGCCACGCGCGAGCGACGACGCTGCCCATGCAAGATCGCTTCGAGTTCGGCAGCGTGCCTCTGGCGGCACCACGCTTCGAACTCGACGATACGGTCGAGATCGATCAAGAGTCGTACTTTCACACAGCGGTCAATGTGCGTTCGCAAGCCGGCGGCGACGCGCCCCTGGTATTGCACATCCTCTACCCACACCGCTTGCTGCAGGAAGCTCGATGGCGGGCTGCGTATCCTCCACTGGTGGTTGGCAGTTTGTTCCTGGGCATGGCGATTCTATTGGCAGGTGTTTTAGCCCGACGGCTCAGCCGTCCAATTTCGCAACTCCGGGAGCAGCTTAGCAGGCTGGTGCAGGGGGATTTCCAGCCGGTTCCTGTTCCCAAGCGCAACGACGAATTGAGAGACCTGATCGAATCCGTTAACGTGTTGGCCGACCAGTTGGACGAGTCGCGCCGGGCGATCGAGCGCAGCGAACGATTGGCGCTATTAGGGCAGCTCAGCGGCGGATTGGCGCATCAGTTGCGCAACAGCGTGGCGGGCGCCAGGCTGGCCGTGCAACTGCACCAGCGGCGATGCGGGGCTTTTGATCGTGACAGCCTGGCCGTGGCGTTGCGCCAGTTGTCGTTGACCGAATCGCATTTGCAGCGGTTTCTGACCGTGGGTCAGCCGTCGCAGCCGCGTTGGGCGCCGTGCAATTTGCGACAGTTGGTCGACGAAGTCGCCGAGTTGGTCGCCCCCATGTCCCGGCATCGCAACGTGGCAATCGACATCGATCCCGATCGCGAACGACCGCCGCTCGTGTCGGCCGATGCGGACCAATTGCGCGAGCTGATGCTGAATCTGGTGCTCAACGCCATCGAAGCCGCGGGCACCGGAGGCTGGGTGCGGGTCGAGTTCGACCATCGCGCCGAAACGACCATCTTGCGAGTGTTGGACAGCGGTCCTGGGCCGGCCACGGAATTGCTCGACCGACTTTTCGAGCCGTTCGCCACCAGCAAGCCGGATGGAATCGGCCTGGGGCTGACCGTTGCCCGGCGAATTGCCGAAGCGCATGGCGGCGCGATACGCTATCTGGTGGAACCTGCAACATGTTTCGAAGTGGTGTTGCCCAACAAACAAGTCAGTCTACCGGCGGACGTCACGCCGACGCCTGTCTCGTCCCGCGGAATCGAGGCCCTGCCATGAGCCATGTATTGATCGTCGACGACGAAGAGAGCATCTGTTGGGGGCTGGAGCGGCTGCTGACGGACTCGGGACACGACGTGAGCGTGGCCGCATCGGCCGAAGAAGCATTCGCGCGGGTGGCACGGCAAACTCCCGACCTGATCGTGCTTGACGTCCGATTGCCAGAGATCGACGGACTGTCGGCCATGAAACAGTTCACCGAGCAGGCCGGCCCGATTCCCATCGTCGTGATCACCGCCTTTGGCAATCTGCAAGTTGCGGTAACGGCCATGCAAAACGGCGCGTTCGATTATCTGGCCAAGCCGTTCGACTTGGAACAGGCGACCGCCGTGATCGATCGGGCTTTGGCCCATCGGCCCCGCGATCAGCGCAAGATGACCGCGTTGCCCCAGGGCTTGGGAGAAGAGCTGCTGGGAAAAAGCGCCGCCATGCAAGAAGTCTTCAAACGCATCGCCTTGGTAGCGCCCACGGATGCCTCGGTGTTCATCACCGGAGAGAGCGGTACGGGCAAGGAGCTGGTTGCCAGGGCGATCCACCGGCATTCGGTCCGCGCCGATCGACCCTTCGTGCCAGTGCACCTGGCGTCGTTGAGTCCCACGCTTGTCGAGAGCGAGCTATTCGGCCACGTTCGCGGCGCTTTCACCGGCGCCGATTTTCCGCGACAGGGAGTGTTGGAGATCGCCGACCAGGCGACGGTTTTCTTCGACGAGGCGGGTGACATTCCTCCCAGCGTGCAAGTCAAGCTGCTGCGCATGCTGGAGCAGCACGAGGTGACTCCGGTCGGCAGCGCCGAGGCGCGCACTTCGTCGTTCCGCGTTATTTCGGCCAGCCACCGCGACGTATCCCGCGACGTCGCCGGATTCGAACTGCGGCGCGATCTTTACTTCCGCTTGGCGGCGTTCGAGATCGCGCTGCCGCCCCTGCGCCAGCGGGTCGAAGACATTCCGTTTTTGGCCGAGCATTTTCTGGCGCGGCTGCACCGCAGCGGCCATGCCGTGGCGCGTTTTCGCGCGAGGCCATGGATGAGCTTTGCCGCCGCCGCTGGCCCGGCAATGTCCGCCAGTTGCGTCACGCGGTGGAACACGGCGCACTGTTGTCGCGCGGGGCGGAGATCGCGATCGATCATCTACCGCCGCCGATGGATGTGCCTCCCAGCGAACCATCCGGCACGGATTTGCAATCCGTCGTACGGGCGTGGGCCGAACAGCAGTTCGCGGCGAATCCCGCGCAGCGGGAACTCTATCAGTCGTTTCTCGATCAGGCCGAACCGCCCCTGATCGACGCCATCTTGAGCCGCACGCTGCGAAACCACTCGGCGGCCGCCGACATTCTCGGCATCCATCGCGCCACCTTGCGAAAGAAGCTGGGCGGGAAAAGCTACGAACGCTAGCCGCCGACAAGGCGCAGTGCGGGCTTATTGTCCTTGCGATGGGTCTAAAACCCTCGCCTTCAGGCGAAACCTTTAGGTTCTTCGTTTGCTAGAATTTGGGGATGGAAAAGTACCGCACGAGTTCGCATAGCCGTTTCGACCTGAAGTACCATTTTGTGTGGATCACCAAGTATCGGAAGCCCATTTTGGCCGATGCGGTCGGAATGCGGCTGCGGGAACTGGTGCGAGAAGTGTGTAGAACCAACGAAATCGAGATTTTGGAGGGCTCGGTGTCTCGCGACCATGTGCATGTGCTGCTGTCCTGTCCGCCGAATCTGTCGCCAAGCAAGGCCATGCAGTACATCAAGGGCAAAAGCTCGCGGAAGTTGCTGATGGAGTTCAAGCATCTGCAAAAAGAGTTCTGGGGTCGGCATTTGTGGGCCCGCGGCTACTTTGTGGCATCCAGCGGCAACGTGACTGACGAGGTGATCCAAGAATATATCCGCCAACAACAAGGCACTGAGCCTGACGATGGCGGCGACAATTTCCGCATTACCAAATCGTGAGCGCAGGACTTCAGTCCGTAGCCACGATTCTCCTCGAACCTACCGGCTTCAGCCGGTAGTAGTTCAGTCTGCTTCGACCAGCACGGTATCGGCGTGCTCGTAGCCAGGCGCGCAGCAGCACAAGAACACCAAGGTCTTGTCGCCCGTGTTTTCGATTTGATGCGTTTCGCCCGGCGGAATCGCAATGGCGTCGCCCACGGCCACGTCTTTGGCTTCATCCCCAATGCGCATGCAGCCCGTCCCCTCGAGAATGTAGTAGATCTCCTCTGTTTGAGGGTGATAGTGCGGCGTGGTCGTCGCGCCGACCGGCAAGCGGGCTTCGGCCAGGCTTTGTTTGCGGATGCACGAATTGCGATGCGCCAGTAGCTCGCGAATCTCGGAACCGTCCTTGGTCGTAAAACTGGCAACACGGTTCAGGTTTTGAATGTCCATAGGTCGGTTGATTTCCGATCGCGGGAGTCGAAAGGGGATTTGTTGCCGGCTATTTCCGATAAATGGCCACCACGGCCGGTGGATACTCGCGAACGTCCCACTTGTCGGCAGCGGGAAGTTGCGCAAGATCGAATCGACGGTCGGCTTCGACGACCAGGATGCTCTCAGCCGGGGTGCGCGCCAGCAGCGTATTGACCAGCGCCAGCATGGCCTCGCAACGTTCGACGTAGAAGGCGTAGGGAGGCGAGCAGAAGACCAGCCAAGGCGTCTGCTCGTCGAGGCCTTCCTCCTGGGCCCAGATGAATGCACTGGCGGCCAGCACCTCCGTTTGTTCGCTGACGCCCAATTCCGCGGCATTTCGGCGGATGAGCGCGGCGGTGGGAAAATGCTGCTCGATCAGCGTCGCACGTGCCGCGCCACGGCTGAGAGCCTCGAATCCAAGCGCCCCGGTGCCCGCGAACAGGTCGATCGCGTGCTTGCCACGCGCGCTGGGGCCGATCAGATTGAAAACGGCCTCGCGGGTACGGTCTTTCATCGGCCGCGTGCGGCCTTGCGCCACGGCGAAGATCAGCTTCCGCCCGCCGAGCGTGCCGCCGACGATGCGGGGCACGCTGGCGGCGTCGCGCGAGTCCGCGGTCGAACCGCGGCCCACGATATTGCGTATTTCTTTTTGTTTGCGTGGCATTAGTTTCTTGCGCAAACATTGGCTGCGGGAGCTCTGCCGCGCCTCAGCACGGAGATGGCGCCAGCAATCGGGTCCTGTTGCGAAGGCCATTTGCTATTCGGAGCCGATACTATCGGCAAAACCGAACTCCGGCGACCCCCCCGACAGCCCGGGTCTTTTTTTGCTATGCTAGATAATCAACGGCGTGCGTGCCGGCTGCCATTCGTCAGCCTGAATCGAACTGTTCTGACAGCCCAGGAAGCATCCATGTTTCTACGGATTTTTGTTCTGTCGGTTGTGGTCATCCTAGCTCCTCTGCATTGCGTTGCGCAAGATGCCTCGCAGGGCAAGACGGCCAAAGCCAAGACGGTGAGCACCGCCGCCGCAGCTTCGCCTGGGGCCGAGTTTTCAGCTCTCAATGCCAAATTTCGTACTCTGGTTGCAGACCTCGGTCAGTTACGTCGTCGCTACCAGTCGGACACGACCGCCAACAAGAACGCGCTGCAGGCCGAATGGGAGCAGAAGCTCGATCAAGTCAAGAAGCTCGAAACCCTCATGGCGTCCAGTGCGGAGCAGGCGTACGTGGCCGCGCCAGACAAGAGCCAGGACGAGAGCGATTACTTGTTCGCATATTTGACGTCTCAGGTAAAAACCGACAACTACGAGGAGGCCGTGCGACTCGTCAATCTATTGGCCGAGCATAACTATCAACACGAATACTTCGACTTGTTGGCCGGTCTGTCGTATTTCGCCGTGGCGGATTTTGACAAAGCCAAGGAGTACCTGTCGCGAGCCAAGGAACAGGGGCAGATCGACGAAATCGGAAGCCGCTTCCTCGCCCAGATCGACGATCACGATTACCCGGAGCTGTGGAAGAAGGAACAAGCCATACGAGCGGCCGAGGACAAAGCCAGCAACTTGCCGCGGGTGAAGCTAGAAACCAGCAAAGGCGACATTGTCATCGCGCTATTGGAGAACGAGGCGCCGTTGGCCACGGCTAACTTCATCGAACTGACGGAGAAGAAATTCTTCGATGGTCTGAAGTTTCACAGGGTAATTCCGGGCTTCATGGCGCAGGGAGGAGACCCCAAGGGAGACGGCACGGGTGGGCCCGGCTACACCATCCCCGACGAGTGTTACGAGAGCGACCACCGCAATCATTTTCGAGGCACGCTGAGCATGGCCAACTCGGGCCAGCGCGACACGGGCGGCTCGCAATTCTTTTTGACATTCCTGCCGACGGCCCACTTGGACGGCAAACATACGGTCTTCGGCCGTGTGGTCGAAGGGATGGATGTGCTGAGCAAACTGCAGCGTTGCCAGCCGGGTGACTCGGCCGTGCCCGACCGGATCGTCAAAGCCACGGTGTTGTCGAAGCGCAATCACCGCTATACGACGGTCAAGCGCCCCGACAAGTAGCCGCGGCCGTCTTCCTGCCGAATCGCGTCCTCCGCCGGCCCTGGGCAGCTTGGCGGTTTCATACAGGTCGGCCCCGGCCAACGCTCGGGCGAGGTCCATACCCGGCAATCTGCCCTGATACGGGGCGTGCTAGCTGGTTCTCTTGTGACCCGCCAAATGAAGCCAATCCGTGCGTCTACGGCTGCGCCAATTCAGATCTGCTAATGGGCGGGGCGAACATCGGCACCGGTGGATGTGTCATAAGTAGCTATATGACATTATTTTGCGCCGATTTTGTGGCCGATTCGTCGGGGTGACACCAGAAAGCTATTTTTCTTCGCGAAACGCAAGAAACTGCTTGACGGCAGGGCAGAAGATCCCTAACGTAACATGTTCGCCACGAATTCTGCGTTGGCTCTCTATTCAAATCTCTCATCAGGTGACGGGCACCCATGCAGTTGAAATCGCTGAAAATCTTCTGCGATGTGGTCGGCTGGCGAAGTTTCTCGCGCGCGGCCAGCGAGAACGGCATCTCGCAATCCGGCGCAAGCCAGGTGGTTAACCAACTGGAACGCCGCTTGGGCGTCAAGCTGATTGACCGCTCGAAGCGTCCCTTTGTGCTCACGCCCGAGGGCGAAACCTTCTACGAAGGCTGCCGCAAGCTGGTGCAGCGCTACAACGCGCTGGAAGACCAGGTGCGCACTTTGCACGAAGAGGTTGCCGGCCGGGTGCGCGTCGTGTCGATCTATTCGGTCGGCCTGCACCACATGAATCGCTATCTGCAGGAATTCCTCAGTCAGTATCCAAAAGCCAATGTGCGGCTCGAATACCAGCATCCTCACCGCGTGTACGAAGCGGTGGAGAAGGATCACGCCGACTTGGGTTTGGTGAGTTATCCCCGTGCATCACGGGCCATCGAGGCCATCGGCTGGCGCGAAGAACCGATGGTTCTCGTCTGTGCTCCAGGGCATCGCCTGGCCGGTTACAAGCTGATCACGTTCGATGACCTGGCCGGCGAAAACGTCATCGGCTTCGATAGCGAGTTGACGATTCGCCGCGAGATCGACCGCGTGCTGCAAGTGCACGACATCGAGGTCCATGTCGCCATGGAGTTCGACAACATCGAGACCATCAAGCGGGCCGTCGAGATTCATGCCGGAGTCGCCCTGCTGCCCGAGCCGACCGTGCGACGCGAGGTCGAGGCCAAATCGCTGGTCATGGTGCCCTTGGCCACCAACGAACTCGTTCGTCCGCTGGGAATCATCCATCGTCGGGGAAAGGAGTTGGGCAGCACCACCCGTCGATTCATCGAACTGTTGCGGAGCGAGGCCGAAGCCGAGTGCCGCTGCCGAGAACAGGAAGATCGGCCGTCGGCCGTGCCGGCCAATGGGAACGCGGATGGGGCGTCTTTGGAATATGCCCTCGTGGGCTCCGTCATCGGCCACAACCACCATCAGCAAGCGGACCCGCAGCATTCGGACGATGGTCCGTCGGACGCAGGTCCTAGCCGCGCCCGCCGACCACGGCGCGTGGGAGCGAAATGAGCCAAGCGAAGGAAAACGCCATGCGGTCAATCAAGAAGAATCTCGGTCTGCCCCCGCGGCAAGGACTGTACGATCCCGCCAACGAACACGACGCCTGCGGCGTGGGCTTTGTCGTCAACATGCACGGCGAGAAGAGCCACGAGATCGTCCGCTCCGGCCTCGAGATCCTGGTCAATCTGACCCACCGCGGCGCTTGCGGCTGCGATCCGCTCACAGGCGACGGCGCCGGAATCCTGGTGCAGATTCCCCAGGATTTCTTCCACGCCGAAGCTGCCGCCAACGCGATCACTTTGCCGCCAGCGGGCGAGTACGGCGTGGGAACGCTGTTTCTACCGCGTGACCCGGCCGAACGACGCACCTGCGAAGAAATGTTCGAAGCGATCGTGGCCGACGAAGGGCAAGTGCTTTTGGGTTGGCGCGACGTGCCGGTCGATTCCAGCGTCATCGGCGTGACGGCGCACGACGTGGAACCCGTGATTCGCCAGATGTTCATCGCCCGCGGCAAAGATACGCCGGCCGATATGCTGGAGTGGAAGCTGTACGTGATTCGCAAGCGGCACGAGCACGCAGTTCGCGAAAGCACGCTGGCGCAAAAGAAATATTGCTACGTTCCTTCGCTCTCCAGCCGCGTGATCGTTTACAAGGGACTGCTTCTGGCCGATCAGGTCGGACGGTACTATCCCGATTTGGACGACGAACGATTCATTAGCGCGCTGGCGCTGGTGCATCAGCGTTACAGCACGAACACGTTTCCGACCTGGGACTTGGCCCATCCGTTCCGCTATTTGGCCCACAACGGCGAAATCAACACGCTGCGCGGCAACGTCAACTGGATGCACGCGCGGGAGAGCATGTTCGCCAGCGAGAAATATGGCGCGGACCTGCGGAAGATTTGCCCGGTGTGCATTGCCGACGGCAGTGACTCGGCCGTGTTCGACAACGCGCTGGAGTTGCTGTTGCTGACGGGTCGTTCGTTGCGCGAAGCCATGTCGATGCTCATTCCCGAGCCGTGGCAGAATCACGAGAGCATGCCCGACGACTTGCAGGCCTACTACGAATTCCAGTCGTGCCTGACCGAGCCGTGGGATGGCCCGGCTTCGATGGCTTTTACGGACGGCACGTCGATCGGCGCCACGCTCGACCGCAACGGACTGCGGCCCAGCCGCTATTGGGTTACCAAACGCGGGCTGGTGATCATGGCTTCCGAAGCCGGCGTGCTGGCCATTCCGCCCGAGGAGGTCGAGTCCAAGGGCCGTCTGCGTCCCGGCCGCATGTTCATGGTCGATACTTCCGCAGGCCGCATCATCAAGGACAGCGAGATCAAGCAGTCGCTGGCCTCGCGCAAACCGTATCGCAAGTGGCTCGACGAAAACATGATCAAGCTGGCGGACCTGCCGCCTGTCGCTGCGGTCAACGGGCATCTGGAAGAGCCGTTGTTGAATTTGCAACGCAGCTTTGGGTACACGCTCGAAGACCTGAGAATCCTCATGGCGCCGATGGCCACCGATGGCTATGAAGCGATCGGCTCGATGGGCAACGACACGCCGTTGGCCGTGCTCTCGGATCGACCGCAGGTGCTCTACAACTACTTCAAGCAACTGTTCGCGCAAGTCACCAACCCGCCGCTGGACGCGATTCGCGAAGAGATCATCACCTCGTTGGTTACCACCATCGGTTCGGAAGGCAACTTGCTCGACGAAACTCCCGAGCAATGTCGCATGCTTCGTTTGGAGCAGCCGATTCTCACGAACACGAAACTGGAACAGCTCCGGCAACTGGACCGCCCAGGTTTCGTCAGCCGTACGCTGTCGACGCTGTTTCCGTTCCACGAAGGTCCCGATGGCATGCGCCGCCGCATGGATACTTTCGCGCCGAAGCCTCGCAGGCCGTGGCCGACGGGGTTACGTTGTTGATTCTTTCGGACCGCGGCGTGAACCATGAGATGGCGCCCATACCGGCGCTGTTGGCCACCAGCGGCGTGCACCATCATTTGGTGCGCGAGGGCAGTCGCACGCGTTGCGGACTCATTGTGGAGACCGGTGAAGCCCGCGAGGTGCATCACTATGCGCTGCTCACCGGCTACGGCGCCGGCGCGGTGAATCCCTATCTGGCGTTTAGCACGCTGCGGCAGATGCTTGACGAGGGAATCATCCCACCCGAGTACACGTGCGAGGAATTGGAGAAGAACTACATCAAGGCCATCGGCAAAGGCTTGCTGAAGGTGATGTCCAAGATGGGCATTTCCACGCAACACAGCTATCGCGGGGCGCAGATCTTCGAAGCGGTGGGGCTGAACAGCAAGTTTGTCGACGAGTTCTTCACTCGCACCGCCAGCCGCATCGAAGGCGTAGGGATCGAGGCCATTGCCGAGGAGTCGCTCCGCCGGCACGAACACGCCTATCCGCGCACCCGCGTGCCCGAAACGCTGTCGCTCGACGTAGGCGGCCAGTACCAATGGCGCCGCAAGGGCGAGGCGCACGTGTTCAGTCCCCAGGTGATCGCGTCGTTGCAGCACTCCACGCGAATCAACAGCCGCGAGGAATTCCGCAAGTTCTGCCGCCTGATCGACGACCAGCAGCGGAGATTGCTCACGTTGCGCGGCTTGCTCGACTTCAAGTCGGCGGAGCAACCGGTGCCGCTGGAGGAAGTCGAGCCTGCCGCGGAGATCGTCAAGCGGTTTGCCACCGGGGCGATGTCGTATGGCTCGATTTCTCTCGAAGCGCACCAGACGCTGGCGATCGCCATGAACCGCATCGGCGGCAAGAGCAACACCGGCGAAGGGGGCGAGGATCCGGCCCGCTTTCAGCTCGAGCCCAACGGCGACTCGCGCTCCAGCGCCATCAAACAGGTGGCCAGCGGACGCTTTGGCGTGACCAGCGAGTACCTGGTGAACGCGCGAGAATTGCAAATCAAAATGGCGCAAGGCGCCAAGCCCGGCGAGGGCGGACAACTTCCCGGCCACAAGGTCGACAAGGAGATCGCCCGCACGCGCTACAGCACGCCGGGCGTAGGACTGATTTCTCCGCCGCCGCACCACGACATCTATTCGATCGAAGATCTATCGCAGTTGATTCATGACCTGAAGAACTCCAACCGAGATGCTCGCGTCTCGGTGAAGCTGGTGGCCGAGGTGGGCGTGGGCACGGTGGCTGCGGGCGTTTCCAAAGGCAAGTCCGACGTCGTGCTGATCAGCGGCTATGACGGCGGCACCGGGGCCAGCCCGCAAACTTCGATCAAACACGCCGGCGTGCCCTGGGAACTGGGGCTGGCCGAGACGCACCAGGTGCTCGTGTTGAACGACCTGCGCGGCCGCATCGTCGTGCAGACCGACGGGCAATTGCGCACGGCCCGCGACGTGGCCATTGCCACGATGCTGGGCGCCGAGGAGTGGGGCATCGCCACGGCGGCCCTGGTGACGGTGGGCTGCATCATGATGCGCAAGTGCCACTTGAATACTTGCCCGGTCGGCGTCGCCACGCAAGATCCGGAATTGCGTAAGAAATTCACCGGCAAGCCGGAACACGTGGTGAACTACTTCTTCCTGATTGCCGAAGAGCTCCGCGAGATCATGGCCCGGCTCGGCTTCCGCACCATCAACGAGATGGTGGGGCGGGTCGACCGGCTCGACACGCGCCAGGCAATCGCGCACTGGAAGGCCAAGGGACTCGATTTCTCCGCCATCCTGCACAAGCCGGAAGTGCCCGAGCGGATTCATACCTATTGTGCCGAGCCGCAGGACCATGGGCTGGAGCAATCGCTCGACATGACTGTGCTGCTCGACGCGTGTCGTTTGGCGCTTGAGCGGTGCGAACCGGTCGTGCTCGATCTGCCCATTTGCAACATCAACCGCACCGTGGGCACGATCCTGTCGAGTGAGGTGACCAAGAAATATGGCCGCGGCGGATTCCCCAAGGAAGACACCATTCAATTGAACTTCCAAGGCAGCGCGGGCCAGAGCCTGATGGCGTTCGGCGTTCACGGGGTTACTGCCCGCGTCGAGGGCGACGTCAACGACTATTGCGGCAAGGGGCTTTCGGGCGGCAAGATAATTGTCTATCCGCCCAAGGTGAGCACGTTCGTGCCCGAGGAAAACATCATCGCTGGCAACGTCGTGCTCTACGGAGCCACCAGCGGCGAGCTTTACTTGCGGGGGATCGCCGGCGAGCGGTTCTGCGTTCGCAACAGCGGCGCGTCGGCCGTCGTGGAGGGCATCGGCGATCATGGCTGCGAGTACATGACCGGCGGCTATGCCGTAATTCTCGGAGGCACCGGCCGCAATTTCGCCGCCGGCATGAGCGGCGGTATCGCCTATGTGCTGGACGAAGACGGCTCGTTTCCCTCCCTTGTGAATATGGAAATGGTTTCGCTCGAGGACCTCAGCGATTCGGAAGATCAAAAGGTCGTGCTCCGCTTGATTCGCAAGCACGTGGAATACACGGGCAGTACGCGCGGACAATGGGTGCTCGACAATTGGAAAAAGCTGCAAGAGAAATTCGTGAAAGTGATGCCCAACGACTACAAGATGGCCCTGCAAAAAATGGCGGAGGAAGCCGATATCGACCGCGAGGCAAGAAAGCTCGAGGTGGCCCATGGGTGAAGTGCGCAGGATTCATGAAGTACCGCCGCAACTCGGAGGTCAAACAGCCGGTTGCCGAGCGACTCAAGCACTACAACGAGTTTCTGCGGATCGCGGACGGCGACGAGTTGAAAAGGCAGGGCGCCCGCTGCATGGACTGCGGCATTCCGTTCTGTCATACCGGTTGCCCCGTCGGCAACATCATTCCCGACTGGAATGACCTGGTCTATCGCGACCAATGGCGCGAGGCAATCGACCGCTTACACGCCACGAACAACTTTCCGGAGTTCACCGGCCGCGTTTGCCCGGCGCCGTGCGAAGCGGCCTGCGTGCTGGGCATCAACGAAGATCCGGTTTCGATCAAGCAAATCGAGATGGCCATTGCCGATCGTGCCTTCGAAGAAGGTTGGGTCGTGCCCGAACCCCCGGCCACGCGCAGCGGCAAGAAAGTCGCCATCGTCGGCAGCGGCCCGGCGGGTCTGGCGGCGGCGCAGCAGCTCAATCGGGCTGGGCATTTGGTTACGGTCTTCGAGCGGGCGGACCGGCCAGGCGGTTTGCTGATGTACGGGATTCCCGACTTCAAGCTGGAGAAATCGCGCGTCTGGCGACGCATCGACCAGATGAAGGCCGAAGGGGTCGAGTTTCGCACCAACGCCAATATCGGCGTCAACGTGCCGGTGGAAGAATTGCAGTGTGACTACGATGCCGTGCTGCTCACCGGCGGATCAACGCAGCCGCGCAACTTGCCCATTCCCGGACGCGAGTTGGCAGGCGTCCACTTCGCCATGGAGTTTTTGCCGCAGCAAAACAAGGTGAACCAGGGCGACACGGTCGAAGATCAGATCCTGGCGACCGGCAAGCACGTGATCGTGATCGGCGGAGGCGATACCGGCAGCGACTGCACAGGCACGTCCAACCGGCACGGCTGCGCCAGCCTCACACAGTTCGAGCTGTTTCCCACACCGCCCGACGTGGGCAAATTTCCTCGCGCGGATCAGCGGCCGCCCAGCACCCCTTGGCCGAACTGGCCGATCATCCTGCGAACCAGCACCTCGCACGAGGAAGGCTGCGATCGTCAGTTCAGCATACTCACCAAGGAGTTTCTGGGCGACGACCAGGGACGTGTCAGCGGTTTGCGCACGTCGCAAATCGAATGGGCCAAGGATGACGCGGGCCGGCAGGCCTTCAATGAGATACCCGGCACCGAGAAGATCTGGCCGACGCAGTTGGTGCTGTTGGCCATGGGTTTTGTCGGTCCGGAGAAGAACGGCCTGCTCGACACGCTGGGGGTCAAGCTTGATGGCCGGGGCAATGTCGATTGTGACGCCGAGTACCAGACCAGCGTGCCGGGCGTCTTTGCCGCCGGCGACATGCGTCGCGGTCAGTCGCTCGTGGTGTGGGCCATTCACGAAGGCCGTGAAGCCGCCCGCGCCGTCGACAAGCATTTGATGGGCGTCAGCAATCTGCCGAGCGTCAATGCGGGCGACTTTGCCTGGCGGTAGTCGGGCAGGTCCCCCGGCAGCAGCCGACTATTTCTTTCTCTCGCATTCCGCGGGTCCGACCCCTCGTCCCTGGGACCGCGTATAGGGGTTAGACCGACGATTTCGCGCAGCCAGAGTCGTTCGACTACGTAAACTGTTCGCTTCGCGTGAAGAAAATCGAGGTCCCACGTCGAATACATGGGTGAAGGCCGGCCATGGGGCTGGGCCCGCGATCTCATCAATCCAAGTCGCACGCTCGGCTTAGGAACAGGCCGGAGGGGGCTATGATCGTGTCCAATCGCTCGGAAATTACGATTCTCGCGCTCGACGACAGGTCGGAAGTGCTGGAACAACTCTCCGCAGTGCTGGGAGCCGCCGGCTATAGCTGTCGTTGTGCCCAGAGCGCTTTGGCGGCCGTCGAGGCCATGCGCGAGGTGGCGCCGCAATTGATCATCGCGGATATCAATCTCTCGGGCAAAAGCGGGCTGGCGATTTGCGAAAAACTCACGCACGAAGTCGGCTTGGAGCACGTGCCCGTCATGTTCCTATCCGCGGCGCAGGTGCCCGATATCATCCGCCGCGCCCATGCGGACGGCGGCAGCTACTATCTGCGCAAGCCGTTTGACGCCGCCGTGCTTTTGGAACTGGTGACCAGAACGACGGACGTGCAGCACCTATCGACATCGTAGCGCGTCCGTTGCCCGTTCCGCGAACTATTGTCCGTACGAATTAATAGTGGGGCGGCTTCTCCTCTTCCGGCGAGCGCGTCTGGTGCGAGGCGTCGGCCAGGCCATCGAGCTCAGCCCGCAATCGGGCTACCGTGCGTTCCAGCGTTTCGATCTGCCGCTGCTGCGTCAGCACCGCCTGATCCAGGTCGGCCAGCGTCCGTTGCAGGTGGGTGAACAACATTTCCAGCTCGACCACGCGGTCCGGGAGCGGGCTATTCGGGGACTGGGCATCCTGGTCGGCTGCGTTCATCTCGTCAGCCTACGGGCCAGCCATTCCTCTGACAACTCGTCGCCGGGCCGATTCGCGGTGATAGCAGCCGTTTGACGCAAAACGGCAGTGCGCGATAATAGCGATGGGCAGCAACGTTTCGTCACGATTCACCGTGGGCCGGTGGCCCGGGAGGCTCCTATGGAAACACAAACCGTCGAACAACTCACCGGCAAGAAGTGCGTGCCGTGCGAGGGCGGCGTGCCGAAGTACACCCTCAACGAAGCCCAGCGGCAATTGACCAAGCTGGCCGGCTGGCGGCTGACCCACGATGGCGAGCGAATTCGCAAGGATTGGGTGGTCAAGAATTTCATGGCCGGCATGAAGTTCTTCGAGCAGGTGGCCCAAGTGGCCGAGAACGATGGCCACCACCCGGATTTGCACTTGGAGGGCTATCGCAACGTCTGGATCGAACTCTACACGCATGCCATCGGTGGCCTGTCCGAGAACGATTTCATCCTGGCGGCCAAAATCGATCAGTTGCCCGTCGAGCTGAAGAAGTAGCGCGTGACGATCAATTCCCGGAGCAGCCCCCAATTCCCGGAGCAGCCCCATCGTGTCGCACGCCGAGCCTCCTGTCAGCTTGAGCCGGCGTTTCGAGCTGACCAGCTCTGCGGTAATCGTTGGCGATCGCACGTTGGATTTGTTGCGTCCCCGTTCGGTCGACGACTTGATCAGCGAAGAAGATTTTGCCATCGACGAGCGAATTCCGTACTGGGCCGACTGCTGGCCGAGCGGTCGCATTCTGGCCGAGCGAATGGCGCGCGAACCCGGCCGGGGCCGGCAGGTGTTGGAGTTGGGCTGTGGCATTGGACTGGTGAGCGTGGCCGCGGCACTGGCCGGGTTTCGTGTGCTGGCGACCGACTACTACGCCGACGCGTTGGAGTTCTCCGCGGCCAATGCCGAGCGCAACGGCGCCATCGGCGTCGACACGCGACTGGTCGACTGGCGCGCGCTGCCCGACGACTTGGGCCAGTTCGATCTGGTCGTGGCTGCCGACGTGCTCTACGAGACGCCGCAGGCGGCGTTGATTGCCGCGGCAATTGACCGCGCATTGGCGCCGCACGGCCGAGGTCTGGTGACCGATCCCGGCCGGCCGACCGCAACAGCGCTAATCGAGGCGTGCGCCGAGCGAGGCCTCCGCGCCAAGTGCATCGATCGCGTGCCCACGACCGACGCCGGGGCAAAGCTGACGGTGTCGGTTTTTGAAATCCAGCGGGCGTAACAGGCGCTGGGTTGCGCGCGTTTGAGCCCGCCAAACGCTTGCAGAGCGATCTGGTTGGCCCTTTTGGTAGTGCGTCAGTCTGAAATCAGTTTTCGCCGCTTTTTGTAGGGGCCGCGTTTTCCGGGCAGGTTCAGTGGCAGCAAGTCCACCATCTCGTCAACCGACCATTTGCGATCCGTCAGGCCGGCCTTGATCGCTGGCGTCGTCTTGAGTGTTTGATGGACCCTGACGAAGTTGTGGTAAAAGAACGTGATGGCCAAGCTATAGGCTAACATTTCGGCTTTTTTGCTGAAAGCATTGGTCAGCCGCGTGAAGCGGCGATTCTGCATTCTGATGTTCAGGTTTTGACGCTCGGCGTAGCTGGTCGAAACCAAGTCCATATCCGGGTTGCCGTCAATCTGGCGCTTCTTGGTGCCAAGGCACTTGGCTGGCGAGTAGGCCCGTTCTGCCGCTTCGCTTTCGCCGTACTTCTTGATGAGCATGGCGTAGTCGACCAAGCCGCCCAGATGATGCTCTACGGCGTCGATGTAGACGCGGTTTCCGTCGCTGGTCAGTTGGACGCGGTTGGACAACCGCTCGGCTATGTCGCCGATGAAGGCGTGTGCATTGGCAGCGTCGCGTGCTCCGAGCCGCCACGAAACGATGAGCTTGCTTTCGGCATCAATGGCGGTCCAGGTCCACATATCGCCGATGCCGGGCTCACCACGCATCGAATCGGGCACGTTCTTGTTTTTGCAATAGCAGAAGCACCAAATCTCATCTAGCTCCAGCCGCTTGCAGGGCAAATTCCGCAGCACATTGTCTTGGTAGGCCAAGACCGCTTCGCCCAGGTCTCGGGTTAGCTTCTGGATCGTGTTCATCGCGACGCCGGTGATCCGCACGGTTGAGCTGATCGAATTGCCTTCGACCAGGCACCGGATGACCGCCGCGCGTAGCTGTTTGGTGAGTTGTTTCATGACCTAATTATGCTTGAGCGGTCAAGGTTAGTCAATAAGATGGTTACCTTTTTGGTAAGAATTTTGACGGATGAGGATTGCTTTTGGTTACCGAATTGGTAAGATTTTATGGACGGACCCGTCGCTGGCAGTCGAGGCTGAGTAATGGAGATCACGTTCGAGACGGCCAAAATGCAGAAGCTTTGCAATAGCACGGCAAAGCTGAATGGCACTTACGGCCCCCGCTTGGCAGCCGTGATCCAGCGGCGGCTACTAGACCTTGAGGCCGCCGAGACGCTCGCCAACATGAAGGGCCTACCCGGCAGGTGCCACGAGCTGACCGAGAATCTTGCCGGATGCCTTGCGCTTGATCTAGTCCACCCCGACCGGCTTGTTTTTCGAGTCGCGAACAAACCCAGGCCGATCAACGACAGCGGCGCGCTGGAATGGTCGAAGGTCACCGCAATCGAGGTTGTGGGAGTTGGAGACTACCACTAAAGCGACACAAAGGAAGTAATGTATGCCTAAGAAATATGCGTTCTCCCCCGACTACGCGACCCCTCCAGGCGACACGCTTAAAGAGGTGCTGGAGGTTAAGGGGCTATCGCAAGCCGACCTTGCTTCTCGGGCAGGGCTGACGGAGAAAATGGTTAGCCAGATCGTCAACGCGGGAACGCCAATCACTCATGAGGTTGCGGCCAAATTTGAACTTGTGCTTGGCATCTCGGCCCGATTTTGGAACAGTCGAGAATCGATCTATCGCGAGGCACTGGTGCGCCTTAGTGAGAGTAAGAGACTCGAAGGCGCTGTCGAATGGCTAAAGCAAATCCCTTTGAAAGTGCTCCATGAGCGCGGGCTCGTCACTAATTCAAGCGACAAGTCGGAAGTCGTCAGGGAGGCATTGAGATTCTTTGGTGTGAGCAGCATCGAAGCATGGCACAAAGTTTGGGGCGAACCATGCGTTCAATACCGTGGAAAGGACGCGCAGTTAAGGCGTCCTGGATTTGTCGCCGCTTGGCTGCGCATGGGTGAACTTCAAGCCGAATCAATAGAAACGGCACCGTACGATGCCGCTGGTTTTGAGAAGGTGCTCCAGAAAATTCGGGAATTGACAACCGCCGATGCCACAACTTGGAGCCGAGAGATCACGCGGCTTTGCGCTTCCGTGGGCGTTGCTGTTGTGTTTACAAAGGAAATCGGCGGGGCTGGCGTGAGCGGCGCGGCTCGCTGGCTGACTAAAGACAAGGCGATTATTCAATTGAGCCTTAAATATAAGACGGACGATCAGCTTTGGTTTACATTTTTTCATGAAGCGTGCCATATTCTAAAGCACAGCAAGAAACAGATATTCGTCGAATTCGGCCTTACGATCGACACCGAGGAAGAACAGGAAGCAAACAGATTTTCCCGCGATGTCCTTATCAGTCCAAGCGATTCACGACAATTGCCCCGCCTTAAGAACAGGTCACAGATTCGCGCATTCGCGGCATCAATCGGAATTGCGCCGGGGATTGTCGTTGGGCGGCTTCAGCACGATGACTTAGTGTACAAGTCTGCATTCAATGATCTAAAGCGCAAGCTGACGTGGAACAAATGACTCGTAAATATAAAGCCTCCGATGACTTTATTGCGTGGGCGCAAAGCCTAAGCGGGATGCTCACTAAGATACGGACTGAGTTTGGCAGCGTAAGTGCGATGATCGAACATCCTGAATGGGATGAGAGCAAGACAGACAATGCCCTTTTTCTAATCAAGAGTCTCCGGGCGCATCTATCCAAAATCGACCGGGAGTTATCCTCTCATGTCCAGGAAAAGTTTGGCAAAGACTCACGATGAAGTGCAGATGGATTTGATCGCGCGATATAAGCGCGACAATCCAGAGCTGTCAAACATGCCAAAAACGTAGCTCGGAAGGGGGCAGATTTGGAGCAGGGCGCGAAGGATTAAAAGACTGGTGTGTTGGGGCGGGGGATTTTTAATCGTGCGTCTATTGGGCCCGTAGAGCTTGGACACTTTTTGTTGTGACGGAAGAGTGTCGCAGTTGAGATTGTTGCCCCATCATCAATCAGAGAGCGGCGACCTCAACCCAATGAGTCAAGGTAGACTTTTCGCGCCACACAACAGGGAGACTTTTCTTTCTTGCGATACGAGCCATGCGGCGATTGAGCTAATCGAGACCGCGCGCCGATGACTCAAAGAGGCCAAGAACAGGCCGCCAGCGCCGCAAGAGTGACCTCTGCCGCGCCGCATTTAAATGAAGGGCCTGTAATTCTTTTTGTGTCAGGCGAGCAGGGAACGTCATTTGCTTGCTATGCCGGGCATGCGGCCCTCGTAGAGGATGGCGAAGTGGTTGAGGGCCGCTTTCCAATGATGGATTGGCATGGTCCACTTTTTCGAGGCTTCGTGAATCGCCATGTAGACAATCTTCAAGGCGGACTCCTCGTTGGGATAAATCTTGCGGTTTCGCGTGAACTTGCGAATCACGCTGTTGACGGATTCGATCGCGTTGGTGGTGTAGATCGCTCGACGGATCGGCGCGGGGAAGTCAAACAGCGTGACGATGTCGGTCCATTTAGCGCGCCACATCTTCGTGATGGTCGGATACTTTGCGTCCCAGGCTTGAGCAAAAGCGTCGAGAGCGGACTCGGCTTCGAGAAGGGTCGCGGCCTGGTAGATTCTCTTCAGGTCGGCAATCACCGCCTTGCTGTCCTGGGTGCTCACGTAACGAAGCGCCGCGCGCACCAGATGCACGATGCACAGCTGCACCTGGGTTTGAGGATAGGCCGCGTGAATCGCTTCGGCAAAACCCGAGAGGCCGTCGATGCAGGCCACGAAGATATCGGCGAGGCCGCGGTTCTTCAGATCGGTCAGGCAAGCGAGCCAGAACTTGGCCCCTTCGCTCTGGCCGAGCCACAGTCCCAGCAACTCCTTGTGTCCTTCAAGATTCACGCCCAAAGCCACGTAAATCGTGTGCTGCGAGACGCGACCATTCGCGCCGCGCACGTGCACGACGATGCCGTCGAAGTACACGATCGGCCACAGCGCGTCGAGCGGCCGCGTGCGCCAAGCAGTCACTTCGGCGTCGAGGTCGGTGGTGATCTCCGAGATCAGCGTGGCCGAGACTTCCACGTCGTACAGTTCGCGGACGATCTCTTGAATGTCACGCGTGGTCATTCCCTTGGCATACAACGCGAGGATCTTTTCGTCGAAGCCCGGCACGCGTCGCTGGTGCTTGCCGATCAATTGCGGCTCGAAAGTCCCGTCACGATCGCGGGGCGTGGCGATGGTCAGCTCGCCCACGTCGCCTTGCACCGTTTTTTGCGAACGCCCATTGCGACGGTTGGGCTTGGATCGCTTGGCCAAGCTCGCCAGCGGCGGCTCGGCCCCGTTCGACGGCACCGCCCGCGGTTCGCCGCCAGGGGACACCGCCTTGCGCCCCAAATGAACATCCATCTCGCTGTCGAGCATCCGCTCCAACGCCGACTTCATCATCAGTCGCATCAAACCATTGAGGTCCTCGGCCGTCCTGGCCTGACCCGCAATCTCGCTTGCTAGCTGCTCCGCCCGCGTGCGTAAAGAATCATCCATGTGTCAATCTCCTCATCAGGAAAGGGTGACAAAAACTACCCATTCCTGCTAGCTGACACAAGATTCCTTACAGGCCCCAACAATCCGAACGCTGCTGGACACGAATCACAGTTCCAGTTTGCATTCATGCTCGACGAGCCTGTCGAGCAGCGTGCGGAGCATATCGAAGAAAGCAAGGGGCCGCCGGATCACCCATTTCCAGATCTCGAAATAGGCAAGCCTCGTTAATCATTCTGCTTTTTCCATCGTGCCTGCGCTGCTTTCTTGGCGATAGCCTTCCGTTTGGCTGGGGAAAGTGAATCGGCGCGGGCCTTCCCGCCTTTAAGGCCACCCAAGCGGCCCAGTGCAACCGCTGCCGGATTTTTCTCCGGCTCGGCTTTCGGTTCGGCATCGGGCACCGCAGCGTCCAGAACGGAGCGGGCGAGCTGCTGGGTGTCTTTTTGCTTGCTTGAGCGTTTAGGCATGGTCTAATTATGGGCTGCATCACTGATTTGTCAAACGCGAGGACCTCCCATGAACGACAACGACGCAAAAAAGGCAAAGGATGCTTTCAGCATTCATCAGGATAATCTGGTATGGTCGCGGTCGCAGACATTGATTGCGATTCAAGGCGGAACACTAGCTGGAGCCTATGGCCTCAGGGCAACGCCTGAGCTGTCCCTGCCGCTATTGGGACTTGGCCTTGCACTGACCGTGCTGCTCTGGATCGTCGTTGAGCGCGACCAGAATCACCGCGACGCGGCATTCAGGCAATCAGGGCTTGAAGAGACCCCCGGCACCGGAAAGGGAGTCGGCCGCTGGTTGATTCGCATAGCGCTTGGTCTATTGCTGGCGTCTGACATATACGTCTTCTGCTGGCTCGTCTGGAAGCCGCAAATTTCAGACTGACGCGCTACCGCCCTTTTTGCCCATTTGACTCGCCTCTTGTGCCTAGCGAGAATGGTGGTTTGACTTTTCTTGGCACCCTGTTTCCTTGAGTCCAGGCGATGAAATCATCCATCCGACCTCGTGCGACAACTCTACCCGTGCTCCACCATCCGGCGGAACTACGAACATGGCGCGGCGAGCGTCGTGGCATTTCGATCGTGGCTATTCTCGTCTCGCTATTGATCGTGGTGTTGGGAACGTTGGCCGCCGCCTCGACGTTTGTCGCCTTGCGTGCCACGAAAGCCCGCGAGCAGGCGGAAGCCGATTTTGCCCGTGCGTCGGCGGCTATCGACGAGATGGTCATGGCCGCGGCCAGCAGCGAGGATCTACAGAGCTTCAAGATGGCGAAGACGCGCAGAGAGTTGCTCAAGCCCGCCGTCGCTTATTACGAAGCCTACGAACAAGCCTACGTGAATGACGAGGTGCCGCCGCTGACGCTTCCGAGCGACCAGTTTCACCTGGCAGGTTTGCAGGCCCTGCAGGGTTCGAATAAGTCGGTGCCGGCGCTGGCTGCCGCGATGCGCTCGATCGACAAGCTGCGGGCGGCGAAAGTAGATCCTGATACGTACCCGAGCCTGCAGGATTGCGCGATGAGCATTGCCCCGCCCCAGGCTTGGATCATGCTCAAGGGCGCTTCCATGCAGGAGATGAAGGATCACCCGCTGCAGTTATTTTTCGGTCTCAACGGAGCGATCGCACAGTACATGCAAGTCAACCGTGAATTCCCCGAGGCCATCGGCCCGCGCGAAGAATTGGCCAGCCTGCTGACGTATTCGGGCGCGCTACAGGCCCAAGGCGGCCGCCGCACCGAAGGCCTGGCGCAAATGGACCAGGCACGCGAGCACCTCGAATCGCTCATGGCCAGTCAACCGGGCAATCCGGAATATCAGACACGCATGGCCGATTTGTGCATGTTGGTGGGCGCCGCCCAGAAGGCCCAGAAAGACCTGGATGCGGCGACGGCTTCGTATGACAAAGCCATCCAACTGCGCGAGGCGCTGAGTGCCGCCAATCCGGACGACAAGGACTTGGCCGCGCAGCTCGAGGCCGCGAAAAAGGAACTCGAAAAGCTGAAATCTGCAGCGCCGGCGAAAGTAGCCGCGGCGCCCGAGGCTGAGGAGCCCGCCACGGAGGAAGCGCCGGCTGACATCTCCGGAACCGTTGGTAAGGTAGGTGGCGGCACGGCTGCCGATCCCGCCGCCGAAGACGCCTCTGCGGATGCCGCCGGCGAACAGCCCTCCGAACCGGTCGCCACGCCGTAGTCGCGGCCGCAAGTGTTGCACGATCACCGTATCACGACGTCTCGTTGGGGCGCGATGACTGAGGCCGCGCTCGGCCATCGGATTGCCTCGCCGGGTGATCGATCGCTAGGATGGGCGAGCCGTAACTCTCCGTTGCTTTCCAGCCCTTGTTGCGTGAGCCACCGTGCCCGACCAGCCGGATCCCCCGATCACTTTGGTCGATATCACTCGGCGATTTCCCGGCGTGTTGGCGCTCGACGGCGTGTCGCTGGCGCTGGCGGCGGGTGAAGTCCACGCGCTGGTTGGCGAGAATGGCGCCGGCAAGAGCACGCTCATCAACATCGTCTCTGGATTGCTCGCGCCCGATTCCGGGCAAGTGCTGCTGGCCGGTAAGTCGGTCGCTTGGAGCGGACCCGTCGAGGCACGCCAACGGGGTGTTGTCGCCGTGCATCAAGAGGCCGAAATGTTCGGCGACTTGTCGGTGGCCGAGAACATGGCGCTGGAGCAGGGATTGCCTGTCGCCGCCGGCGGCTGGGTGCGCTGGAAGCAGGTGTTCGCCCAGGCCGAAGCAGCCATGGCGCTACTCGGCGAGCCGATCGATGTTCGCCACGGCGCGGCGCGATTGAGCGTGGCGCAGCGGCACATGATGCAAATCGCCGCCGCCGTCCAGCAACAAGCCCAAGTGCTCGTCTTGGACGAGCCGACCAGCGCGCTAACGGCCAGCGAGGCGGATTGGCTGTTTCGCCAGATTCGTCGTTTGAAGTCTCAAGGCGTCGCCATTCTGTACGTTTCTCACCGTCAGGAGGAAATCTTCGAACTGGCCGATCGCATTACCGTGCTACGCGACGGACGCAAAGTCTGGTCGGGGCCGGCGCCGGCGATCGATCGCGCGGAACTGCTTGTCCAAATGGTTGGACGCGGGCAGACCTTTGCGTCTGCAAACAGGAGATCCCTGGCGCCGTCACAATCGGAGCCCCCGCGCCTGCAAGTCGATCGGCTGACCGCCGCGGATGGCCGCTTCTCCCAGATATCGATCAGCCTGGCCGCCGGCGAAGTCGTGGGTGTCTACGGACTCATCGGATCGGGACGGAGCGAATGGGCCCAAACGATCTTTGGACTGCGGAAAGCGCAAAGCGGCAGCGTCCGGATCGACGGACGCGTGCGACGTATCGGCACTTCCACACAAGCCGTTGAAGCCGGCCTGGCCTACTTGCCGGAGGATCGGCTTCGCCAGGGGATTCTTTCGCGGACTGTCGGTGCGCGCCAACACCGTTGTCAGCGCTTTGCGTAACTTGCGACGAGGTTGGCTGGCCAGCGCCGCGCGCGAACGAGACGCCACGGCTGCGGAGATTGACCGGCTCGGCATCAAGTGCCGCGATGCAGAGCAACCGCTCGGCGAGCTTTCGGGTGGCAACCAGCAAAAGGTCATCTTGGGGCGGTGGCTGCTGACGCGTCCGGCCGTGCTGATTCTCGACGAGCCGACGCGTGGCGTCGACGTGGGAGCCAAGGCCGAGTTGCATCGCCTGCTACGAGGACTGGCCGGCGAGGGCACGGCCATCCTACTGATCAGCTCCGATCTGCCCGAGGTATTGGAGCATTCGGATCGCGTGGTGGTATTTCGGGCCGGATGCGTGGCCGGCACGTTTGATGCCGCTTGCGCCAGCGCCGAACAAGTGGCCGCCGCAGCCTTGCCAGACGAAACGGCAATGGGCGAGGTGCGCGCTGCGTCGTCGCGGCGGAGACGCTTGGTCCGGCCGTGGCGCAGCGAAATGGCGCTGGCGCCGGCGATCGTCGCGCTGGCCGCAGTATTGAGCGGCTCGACCGAGGCGTTTCTGACTTCGGACAACTTGTGGGGCCTGTTGGCGACGACCGCCATCTGGACCATTCTTTCATTGGGCGCCGCGGTGATCATTCTCGCCGGCGCGATCGACATCTCTCTCGGTTCGCTCTTGGCTCTCTCGGCCGGAGTGAGCGGTTTGGTGCTCCAAGTGCCGTACCCACCGTCTGTCACGATTCCGGCCGGCATTGCCCTGGCCCTGGCGACCGGCGCCGCCGGCGGAGTGCTCAACGCGGCGATAAGTTTGTGGGGCCGTGTCCATCCGATTGTCGTCACCTTGGGCACGATGACCATCTATCGCGGACTGCTCATCTCGCTCACGGGCGGAACGGCGATAACCGGCCTTCCCGCGCAGTTCGTCGGCTGGTCGGCCGGACGCTACGGGGGTATCAACGCATCGGCAGCGCCGGGCGCCGTCACGGCGACGCTGGTCTATCTGTGGCTGGCCCATCTGCGCGGCGGACGTTTCGTCCTGGCCTATGGCGGCAGTCCCACGGCAGCGCGGCTGGTGGGCATTTCGCAGGCGCGGGCCTGGCTGACCGCATTTGGCATCGGAGGGTTGCTGGCGGCGCTGGCCGGCGTGTTGGAGCTGTCGCAAGCCGGTTCGCTGCAATCGACCACCGGCAGCGGCTACGAGCTACAGGCGATTGCCGCCGCCGTGATTGGCGGCGTCTCGATCCATGGCGGTCGTGGCAGCGTGGCCGGCGTATGTATGGGGGCGCTGCTGCTCAGCCTGATTCACAACGCGCTGGTGTTGTGGCAAGTTTCCGCGAACTACGAGCGGCTGGTGATCGGCGGTTTGTTGCTGTCCGCCGTGCTTTTGGACCTGGCGTGGCGGAGACTCGAACCGTGATTGCATCGGCCTCTATCCGCTGGAGGGCCTATCTATTGCCGGCAGCGCTGTTGGCGGTGGCCGTGTTCCTGGTCGTGTGGCAAACCAGCAGGCCGCTGGCCGTGTTGAATATGTGGCGCCCTTGGGGCGAGGTGGGAACGCTGGCCGTGGCAATGACCGCCATCATCCTGACCGGTGGCATCGATCTGTCGGTCGGTTCGATCATCGCACTAGCCGGCGTGACCCTGGGAATCGTTTGGCAGTCGGGCGGTTCGATGTCGTTGGCCGCGGTTGTCGCGCTGTGCGTGGGAACAGCGGCAGGCGCGATCAACGGCACGCTGATCACTCTGGGGATTGCCCCCTTGGTGGCGACATTGGCCACGATGGCGTTCTATGCCGGATTGGCCATGGCGCTGCGCAGGGCGAACGCGTCGCCGGTCTGCCGCGGGAATTTACGACGTGGGGGCAGGCGTCGTGGCTGGGTGCTCCCAGTCAGTTGTGGCTCTTCGTGGTCGTCTGGCTGGCCGGTTGGGTCGTGGTGCACCACGCGCGCTTTGGTCGCTATTTGTTTGCAATTGGCGAGAATCCGCTGGCAGCCCGGTTTGCCGCCGTGCCGGTGCGGGCCGTGCAATGGTGGCTGTATACTTGCAGCGGCGCGCTGGCGGCGCTGGTGGCCATCGTCTACTCCGCCCGTAGCGGCGCCGTGGTGCCCAACGCGGGCGCCGGCATCGAGCTGCAGGTCGTGGCGTGCGTGGTGCTCGGCGGCACGCGGGTGACGGGCGGACGCGGCGGCTTGGGCCGCACGCTTCTCGGCGTTGCGGTCCTGTCGCTGTTGGATATCGGCTTACAGTTCGTTTCCGGCGAGTTGCGTGTTCCCTGGACCGAAGTGGCGTGGCAATTTGGCGCGAACGCGCGGCTGCTGCTTGTCGGTATGCTGGTGCTCGGCGTGGCCGTGTGGAACGAGCGGACGGCAGCGGCGCCGTTGCGGCAGTGAGAATCAGCCGGTCGTCTTCGTTACAATGGGACTTCTCAGCAAGTCGGCGAGGCCAGTGCCTCTCGGCGAAAACTCGGGCGAATCAACCTCATGACAGACGTCATTCAAGTCGTCACCACGACAGCGAGCCAGGCGGAGGCCGAGCGCATTGCGCAAGCGTTGGTCGAACGTCAACTGGCCGCCTGTGTGCAGATCTCCGGGCCCATCACCAGCGTGTATCGCTGGCAAGGGAAGATCGAAACCAGCGCCGAATGGCACTGTACGATCAAGACGCGCATGGCGCACTATGGAGCCGTGGAATCGGCCATTCGAGAGTTGCACTCCTACGATGTTCCCGAGATCCTGGCCTTGGGGGTCGTGGCAGGCAGCGAAAGCTATCTCGATTGGCTGCGCGGCGAGTTATCTGACCCGCCCGACGCGGAAACCACGTAGGGCGGCACGCATGTTGTATTCATTTTGCGTGACGATCCATGCCATGCCATCGAGCGTGGCGCCCGGACCGAGCGTACGAATATCCGGAGAGACGTTTCGCACGTTGAACATCCCGCCGGCGATGCTGGCGAGCACGATGTTTGCGTGCGACTTCGAAACGGCGCTCGCCCGGCTGGCCTTGCGCGAGCGGATGTACTGCGAACCCGATGGTTCGTTCGTGTGGGCTTCGCCGCATGGCGAGCCAGCGTGGCAAGTCGACGGGAATCTTTATGACCGGCAAGAGAGGCTGTCGTACGTCGAAGCGGCGGGGAGTTGCCCGCCGCCGCGGTTCGACCAGATGCTGGCCGCCTTGGGCTGGCCGCAAACGTCGATGGTGTTTCAACTGCAGCGGGAAGCGGTGGTGCTGGAGGAGGGCGAATTCCGCCAATATGCGGCTACCACCGGCTAGTCGCAGTCTTCCAGGCACACGATGCGCTTGTTGATGTCGGTGTTTACCGAGTGGTACGGCCGGAACAGATTGCCGGCGTCGAACAGTGATTGCCGCGTATATTCGACGTCTTCCGGTCCGATGGCGTCGCTGAAGATGGGCAGCAGATACTCGATGCGCTTCATTGCGGATTGGCGTCCGATGAACGAGTGGCATGGCCTGAGCCGACGCTCCAGGTGCAATTTGGGTGCCAACCGCCGCGAGGCATTTTTCTACGATGCCCGTTTCGGCACATCAGCAGGGCACCGACAGCGGTTGACCATTGTCCTGTGCGCCGATTTGCAGAATATATGCGCCCGCCACGCGGCTCCACTCGTCGGCCGCGGGATAGGCGTTGGCGGCGTCTCCAAACGAGATCTTCAACATCTGCGTGTTGATATAGCCTGGATTCAGCGCGACGGCTGCCATTCCCTTGGGCAACTCCTGCGCCAGGGCCTGCGTGAGTCCCTCGATGGCCCATTTCGTCGCGCTGTAGGGGGCCACCTCGGGGCCGGCTTTGCGACCGCGTCCGGAACTGAAATTCACGATCACGCCCCGCCGGCGCCGCACCATCGCCGGCGCAAAATGGCGAATCACGTTCGCGACGCCCGTGAGATTGACATCCACGACTTCGGCGAACTCGCGGGCGGTTACTTCCCACAGTGGCGCCCGGCGTCCCATCATGCCGGCATTGTTGACAGCAGATCGACGTCGCCCTGTGCCTCGAGCGTTGCGCGCGCCGAACGTCGCACGGCAGCGTCGTCGGTCACGTCGACGGTGGCAAAGCGATGGGGCGCGCCGAATCGCTTGCGCATCGCGGTGATCGCCGCTTTGTCGCGGGCGCATCCCGATACATGGTGGCCCAACTCGACAAACCGCTCCGTCAACGCGCGGCCCAAGCCGCGGCTCACGCCGGTCAAGACAATTCGTTTTGCATGGGAAGCCATCACGATCGCTTGTTCCATCGCCTGGTTTGGAAACATCGCCAAAATTGTATCGCATGCAGCGAACACCAGATAGCGATAAAATCAGCACCGCAAGATGTCTGGAAGCCGGTTCCGTTGTCGGCGCCCAGGTACGGCAGCAATCACTAGTCTGCGGGTACCTCATGAACATCGTGGCTGCGGTTGGACTCGTCGTGGTGGCGATCGTCGGTTGGATGGCGCAGTTGCTAGGCCTGCCCGGAAATTGGATTGTCGTCGTGGCGACCGCGCTGTATGCCTGGTGGCTGCCCGGCGAGGGGCGTCTGGCGGTGGGTTGGAACACCGTGATCGCGCTGGTGGTATTGGCCGCGGTTGGCGAAGTGGTGGAGTTTGCGGCCGGCGCGCTGGGGGTTGGCAAAGCCGGCGGAAGCCGCCGTGGCGCCGTGCTGGCGTTGGCCGGTTCGTTGGCCGGCGGCGTGGTGGGCCTGTTCATCGGCATTCCCATTCCCGTCGTCGGCTCATTGGCTGCGGCGCTGATTTTTGGCGGACTCGGCGCGCTAGTCGGCGCGTTCATCGGCGAGAGCTGGAAGGGCCGCGACTTTGACACCAGTTTGCAAATCGGCCAGGCCGCCTTTGTAGGCCGAGTGCTCGGCACGCTCGGAAAAATGATCGTCGGCGCCGTCATGCTCGCCGTATTGCTGGTGGCGTTGGTGATTTGACCGCCAGGAGCAGCAGCGATCTGCCGGCTACTTTGACTCCGGCGGCAACTCCGCCAGGAAGCGATCGATCTGGCGATACGCCGTGCCGCTACGCGGATCGTTGTGGTCGCCGCCGGAAATCACCACCAGCCGCTTGGACTCATTGGCCGCGTCGAACAGGCGTTTGCCCAACTCGAAGGGCACGATTCGATCGGCATCCCCGTGGAACTGCAACAGCGGCCCGTGGTATTGGCTGATCTTGGCGAGGGAATTGAGGTCGCCGCGCATCACGAGCTTCACGGGCAGCCAGGGATAGCGCTCGAAAGACTTGCCGAAACGGCCGACGACGCGAGGGCACTGCATGCGTGGCGCCCGGCAGCGAATCGTTGGACCCGGGAGGACATCGCGCCATGGTTGCTCTCCGGTGACACGAGTAGCTTGCCCGCGCGTGTCCTTGCGCCGAAGTGTAGCGTACGGTACGCTCGGTTGGAGAGTCCCACGCGGCGGCAGCCATTGCGGCCAATTGCAGCAGCCACGGTGCTGGCGCAAAGAAAACGGCCGTGGCGAGAGAATTCTCGCGTCGGCCGTGTGAAAAAGAGGAGTGTTATCTTGATCCGCTTAACGCTGCGATTTCCTTCGCACTCGCCAGAGAGCGGGGGTGGCTAAAGCTAGCAATCCGAATCCCAACAGCGCGACCGAACTCGGCTCGGGCACGATGCTTGCATTGACGTGTGCGCCAAAAGCACCGGGGAATTGAGGTTGAGGACTGGGAGGTACATAGGTATTGAGCAGCATGGTGTAGAACTCGGCACCGGCGAACTGACCCGGCAGATTCGGCGGGGTGTAGACGTTCGTGCTGAGGTTCACCTGCTTGCCGCCGCCGGTTTTGCCCACGGTTCCAGTAACGTTGCCGGAAATGTCAAACGTCGTGCTGCCATTCACACCCAGGTCGGTGGACGTGGCGTAATCGTCGATGGTGATGTGCCAGGTATAGGGAATGTAAATGTCTTCCAAAAGCGACGAATTCGTCAATCCGCTGATGGAAATCGTACCAAACACGATGTCCGAGCCAGCGCCCGTACCGTCGATGTTGTCGCCCGGGCTCATGCTGGAATAGCCGGCCATTGTAATCCCGACGCCGCCCGGCGTCGTCAACGTTTGCGCCGGCGCGGTCCCTCCGGGTGTCACGGTCGAACCTGGCGGCATGAAACCATTCAGCATCGTGACAGACGTGGTGTACTGAAAGTATTCGGCAGTCGCGGGACGCGCAAGCCCCGCCATGAGTAGTGCCGCCGCGAACACGGACATGCAGGGCAGCGAGCGAACTCGCCGGCGACAGGTCGTGTTGATCAATCCAAGGTGCATATTTTTGTTCCTGGGGGCTGCCGTCTGCTCTGGTTCCGTTCGTGCCTATCGCTGTCTGTCGTGTTGTGTCGCAGTGAGTCGCTATGAAAATCCGGCCGGTTGGGGCGCAGCGCGCGCGACCAGTCGGTGGTTGGCCATGGTGAAGAGGTCCGACGCAAAGAGGTGCTCGTCGGCGCGAAGAAAAGCGCGCAACGGCAACCCGCGTAAGAACTCGTGGGGAGCCGAGAGCCTAGAAGTACGCAGCGGTTAACACCGCGTGGTTGGCTCTCAAGATGCGATCATTAGCAAACTCGGCTCCAGATTGCGAAACTCCCGGCCCCAGCCGGGTGTTTGGCGACTGCGGTTTACTTTAGGAACGCGGGGCCTGGTTGTCAAGCATTTGGAAAAATATTTTTTGAGTTTCTCGGAAAGCCGGTCCCGGACTGCCCTTGCGCTCGCTAGCTAGATGGTGGAATTCGCCGGCTTTTTGTGAGGGAAGCTGCCCGATTTCAAGGTTCCGGAGCATGCGAACGTTCCAATATTCCCGGCGGTGGCCCGCGAAAGTGCGATCGCTCGTAGCCGAACCAGACGATGGCCGTTAGTCCCAGCGCGGACGCCACGATCCACAGGTTTTTCTCGTTCGGCGGTTGCACGCCAATCAACAGAATCAACCCACATGCCAGGATCGAAATCACGCTGAGCGCGCGATACGCCGTCGCGCCGAGATTCCACGGTCCCATGCGCGTCCACGTGCGTCCATAGGCCACCAGCCCCAGCGCCGAGGGAATCACGTACGAGATGTAAAGAAATGTCGTGCAGGCCGCCGTGATCGTCGAGTAGACCGGCGTGTACGCCGCGAACGCGATCGAGAGAATCGCCACGCTCCAGATCGCCACCGCCGGCGTGCGATACTTGGCGCTCACGTGCCGCATCCGCTCGGCATACGGCAAACCGCCATCGCGTGCAAAGGCATACGCCATGCGCGACGCCGAAGTGACCGTGGCCAGGCCACAAAAGAATTGCGCCACCACGATCCCAAAAAACAACGCCAGCCGCACGCCGCCGGGCAACACTTGTCCGGCAATCCAAAAAAACGATTCACTGCCTTGCGAGGCTGCTTCGTCCATGTCGGGCACGGCCATCACGATCGCCGACAGCATGATCCAGCCAAATACGCTGGAGACCAGCACCGAACGCACGATTCCCCGCGGCACATGGTGTGATGCGCCGACCGTCTCTTCGGAAGTATGCGCCGAGGCGTCAAAGCCCGTGATCGTGTAGGCCGGCAGCAGAAAGCCCAACAGGAACAGCCAGCCGATATTCTGAGTGGCCGGCCAGATATCGCCGCCGGCTGGGCCGCTGTAGTTGGTGAATACGAGCAGCCGCCCGGGATCGAGCGAGGGCGCCGCGACCAGCATGGCCACGGTCAACGCCAACGCGATGAACATGATCCAATAGCCACTGAAGTCGGTCAGCGCGGCGGTCACGCGAATGCCGATATGGTTGAAGATCGCCTGGGCGACGGTGATTGCCGTGACGCCCGCGATTTGCAGGGCCAATTCACCCGCCGGCCCCAATTGCGCGGGACTGACGCCCAAGGCACTTTCCACGGACCGCGTGGCAAACTGGTAGGCTCCCACGTTGATTGCCGCCAGCACGATCACCAGCCCGGCCAGGTTGAACCAGGCTGTGAGCCATCCCCAGCCTCGTCCGCCCAGAATGGCCGCCCAGTGATAGAGCCCACCCGCGGTGGGAAATGCCGAGGCGACCTGGGCCATCGACAGCGCCACGCACAGGGCCAGCAGGCAAGACGCCGGCCACCCCAGTCCGATCGCTGCCCCTCCCACGCTGCAAAAGCCCTGGGGAAAGGACGTCATTCCCCCGGCCACGATGCAGATGATCGAGAACGAGACGGCAAAATTGGAAAAGCCGCTCATCTGCCGCAACAGCTCCTGGCCATAGCCCAGGCTGTTCAGCAGCCGCACGTCGTCGGCAATCGTTTCGCGCTGGCGGTCGTCGTCCGGCAGGGCAGGGGGCGGGTCGGAATCCGGCATCAAGGTTCAGGTGTCGGCGGCACTTCCACTTTGTAAGAGACAGGGGCCATTGCCCGTGCAGCCGACCGTTATAGCCCACGCCGTGGCCGAAGACTATCGCTCGCTCGCCACAGCCGCCCGCAATGCCGCTAGAAACGGCGTACCGACGGACTGAAGCCTTGCTTCCAGCCGCTCGGTGCAGTCGCACTCGGAACAGGCCCAGGGCTCGCTGCCGTTTTCGTCGCGACAGCGTTCGCGCGCATGAGCGTCTTGCACCTTCACCAGCTCGAAGTACTCCTCCCAATAGGGACGTTCTTCCGCGAGCGGTTCGGCGCAGAAGCACACCTCGACCCAACGCGCCATACCGTCGTCGCGCAGCCGCGCGTCGGTCATATTGCGCGGATACTCGCCGCCGGCCACGGAGCCTTGGCCCAACGTGCCCGACTCGATCGCCGCTAGCAGCGTTTCTTCCTTGCCTGGATGCACGCGTGCGGTGACAAGATATCGCATGCCCAATTATTGTCCTTGCGATGGGTCTAAAACCCTCGCCTTCAGGCGAAACCTTTAGGTTCTTCGTTTGCTAGAATTTGGGGATGGAAAAGTACCGCACGAGTTCGCATAGCCGTTTCGACCTGAAGTACCATTTTGTGTGGATCACCAAGTATCGGAAGCCCATTTTGGCCGATGCGGTCGGAATGCGGCTGCGGGAACTGGTGCGAGAAGTGTGTAGAACCAACGAAATCGAGATTTTGGAGGGCTCGGTGTCTCGCGACCATGTGCATGTGCTGCTGTCCTGTCCGCCGAATCTGTCGCCAAGCAAGGCCATGCAGTACATCAAGGGCAAAAGCTCGCGGAAGTTGCTGATGGAGTTCAAGCATCTGCAAAAAGAGTTCTGGGGTCGGCATTTGTGGGCCCGCGGCTACTTTGTGGCATCCAGCGGCAACGTGACTGACGAGGTGATCCAAGAATATATCCGCCAACAACAAGGCACTGAGCCTGACGATGGCGGCGACAATTTCCGCATTACCAAATCGTGAGCGCAGGACTTCAGTCCGTAGCCACGATTCTCCTCGAACCTACCGGCTTCAGCCGGTAGTAGTTCAGTCGCACCGGCGCATTGCGCGGGCTAGCGCGGGAACTCACCCGGCTGGCTTTCAATCACTTCTCTTCGATGGCCGCGAGCCGGGCGGACAGGCGTCCTTCAGCGTGACACGATTTGCACGAGATATTGCCCGTGGCCGCGGCCCGCGGATCGGTCTTCCAGCGATCTGCAATGCGAGCGTAGGGCGTATCCGGCAGGACCTCCAGCATTTTGTCCAGGTATTGGCCCAATTCCTCGGTCCTGCCCGTACGCTGCGAGGACTGAATCAGGCCGCCCAACAGCTCGCCCTTGATGTGCATCGGCAACTTTTCCACGACCGGTCCCTGCTGGCTCCACAGCACCTGGTAGTTGTCGTAACATTCGTTCCAGGCGGCTTCGCGAAACTCCTCGGGCAGCCGGTCGGCAAACAACACATAGCTGCCTCCGGTCACTGCGGAAACGACGAAGTTCCGAGGAACGCTCGCCCCTTTCGCTTCGGCAAACAGCTCGAGGGCTTCCTTGTACAGTCGCTGGAATTCTTCTGCGTTGTCGGCTTCGTTCGCCACCACCGCCCGGAACAGCTTGGTGCCGCCCTTCCAGGCCAATAGTTCCATCTTCGCATGCGGGCGTTGCTCCAACAGCAGTTCGATGTTCTGCTCGCCGCGAACGAATCGTTCCATGTCGTCTTGCCGCCAGCCGGCAAAGATATCCTCGCGAATCAGCGTGGAAATCGGCAGTCGCTTGTTCTCCAGCGGCGGATCCGGCGAATCCGCGAGGCTCTCACTGACGAGCAACAAGACGAGGCAGCAACAAACAATCGCGCGCATGGCCGTGACCCCCGGAAAAGACGTGATGGTGGCCGAAACTATACCAGTTTCGTTGCATGCCAGGCAAACTTGGAATTTGCCCAAAAAATGCAGCGGGGCCGAAGTTGCCGCCAGCGCTATGAGCCGCCAAACCCGCTCTTGCGGCCGTACAGCTTCACGCGCGTTGCCCACAGGCCTGCCGACGGCGTGGCAATGAAGTAAAAACGCTCGCCGTCGGCCGTCGTGTTCCAACCTTCGGCGCGCGTTTCGGGCTGATAGCGGGCCAGCGTTTCCGCCAAATCGGCGTATTGGAAGCCGACGCGTTTGATGTCGGCCTCGGAGACGTGGCCCGGAGCGTACGTGATCTTGAAACGCCCTTCGGACGAACCATGAATCAAATGGGCCGTGGCGTGCCCCAGGTCTTGCATGTCGGCATTCCTGGCATACTGGAACATGACGGCGGGCGTGCCGCAATAACCATACTTGCGAATGAATACGTCTACCTCGGGCTGCTCGCCGAAACGGGTCAATCCCGGCGCGATAATTACCAACTCGCCTCCGTCGGCCAATGCCATGCGTGTGCGATAGACGGCCTTGTTGGCGACCCAGGTGCTGACGAACTCGTCGGCCTGCATCACGCACACCATCTTTTCGATCGGCTCATCGAAGACGGTGATGTTTTGCTCGCGCGACTGCCGTGCCGCTTGCAAATAGGTCTCCAGGTCGTCGCCCACGAACAGGCCGGTATGCACCAGCTCGCCCGCGTCGTTGCGTGCCAGCACCACCTGCACGTAGCAATCGGGCAATTGGCCCAGCAGGTCTTCCTCAGCTTTGTTGAAGCAAGCGCGCGTCGGCGTGACCAGGTTGCCCAAGTTGTTCTCAATGCCGCACGTGGCGGCCAACATGTGCGAGGCGCAGATTGTTTCTTTGCCGCCCAAGCCGATGAAGTAGTTCTTGTTGTGGTTGGCAAATCCCAGCACTTCGTGTGGCACGACGTGCCCTACGTTGATGATCAAATCCCACGGTTCTCTCATCAGCATGCGATTGAGATGCACCGGGATCGACCAGTCGGCCACACCGCCGCACGCGTCGCGGACAAAGTCGGCGGAAACTTCGCCAACGTTCACGCAGCCGGCGCGCCAGTCGTGCGCATGGATGCGATCGTTGGGAATCGTGCCGAACATGCGGCGGTTTTCGTCCGGCGTGTGCGGGACATGTTGTCCCAGCGTGGGGATAACGTGGACTTCCGCTTCGGCCGAGAACGCGTTGAACAACATCTCGGTGAGCCGGCCCACGCCGGAATGCGCGCGCGTGATGTCCGGCGGCAGCAGCAACACACGTTTCGGTCGGGCGAGAATGTGCCGGCGCGTCGCCGCGACCGTTTCGTGCATCAATTCTTCCAGCCGCTGCCACGTGATGTGCGGCGACGATTCAGCGATCCAAGGCATGCGGGGGCGGGGGCTGGGGCTCGGGGATATGGGGATATGTTGTGGGGGCAGGCTACGCATTCCATGCGCGGGCAACTTCTACCAGCGTGCGGACGAATTGGCCGCTGGCGCCGGCGTCGCACCAGGGCTTGGCTTTGTCGCGAAACGCCGGACCGGCGATGTCGAGATGCGTCCAGGGCGTATTGCCCACGAATTGTTCGAGAAACTTGGCGGCCGTGATCGCGCCGCCCCAGCGTCCCTCGCCGACGTTCTTGATGTCGGCCACTTCGCTCTTGATCAACTCGTCGTAGATCTCTTTGTGCATGGGCAGTTGCCACAGTGGCTCGCCCGCGCGACCGGCCGCGGCCAGTACGGCGTCGCACCAGGGCTGGTTGTTGGTCATGGCGCCGGCCACTTCGATTCCCAGCGCCACGATGCAGGCTCCGGTAAGCGTGGCCAGATCGACAATTTTCGTCGCGCCCAGGTCGACCGCCACACTGAGCACGTCGGCCAACACCAACCGCCCTTCGGCATCGGTGTTATGCACCTCGATGGTGCGCCCGTTGCGCGCCTTGAGCACGTCGCCCAGTTTCATGGCGGACGGTCCGGTCATGTTTTCGACGAGGCCGGCCAGGCCAAGGACGTTCACGGGCAGTTTGAGCGTGGCGATGGCTTGCATCGCGCCGACCATCGTGGCGGCGCCGGCCATGTCGCACTTCATGGTGAGCATGCCTTCCGAGGGCTTGAGCGACAGCCCACCCGAATCGAACGTGACGCCCTTGCCCACGATGCCCAACGTGGGCGCGTCGTTGCCGGCGCCCCGATAGCGCAGAATCACGAGCCGCGCGGGCCGGCTGGAGCCTTTGGCTACGGCCAACAACGCGTTGCAATTCTCCTTGGCCAGCCGGTCGGCGTCCCAGATTTCCGCTTCCAAGGCGCAATGATGCGTGATGTCGGCCGCGCGGGCGGCAAATGTTTCGGGATAGATCTCGTCGGCCGGCTCGTTCACCAATTGCCGCGTCAAGTCGACGGCTTCGCCGATCGTCGCGCCGCGGGCAATCGCGTCCTTCGTGCCGCCCGACCACGCGACGGCGCCAAACGGATGGCGGCTCTTCTCGGCGCGATAAAGATCCTGGCCGTGGCAACCAGTGACCACTCCGGCCACGGCCGCTTCGGTCCATTCTTCGGGCCATCCATCGTCGAGAAAGAAGCCGACTTGGGCGCGCGGCTTGGCTGCCAATTGTCGAGCGGCCGCGGCAGCGCAGCGAAACGCCGCGCCGGCGCCGAAGGCCTCGGTCTTGCCCAGGCCGATCAACAGCACCTGCTTGGCCAGGCCCATGGGCACCAGCAAGGGCGCCAATTCGTAGCTGCGCCCGGTGAACTCCTTGCGCTCGATGAGCGCGCGAATCGGCCCGTTCAGAGCGACATCCACGTCGGCGGCCGCTCCGGCCAACGGCGCATCTTCATAAACGCCCACCACCACCGCGTCGGCTGCCGCCTCGCCGACGCGCGTATTGCTCCCGTTGATCCGCACCTGGCGCCACCTTTCTCGCTGTCGTACGCGAATTGCAAACGTGCATTTTAGCGGCCCAGTTCTGTTTGGCCCAGCGGTCCGGTTGGAGATTGAAAATGGGCCGCAAACCGTCGTGTGCGCTACCGGTGCGAGTCAATCTCCCCTTTCAAACGGCGCGCCTTGGTGCGTAAGCTAGCCGATATCCGGACCGTCGCCCGCATGAGAATCCGCCCGAGAAACCGTCTCGTTGGACCGCATGGGTTATCGCAACTTACAAGCCTGCCTGCGCGATCTGGAGGCGACCGGCCAACTGGTGCGCATCGAGGAAGAGATCGATCCGTATCTGGAGGCAGCCGAAATTCACCGCCGCGTATTTCGCGCCCACGGACCGGCGCTCTATTTTGCGCGAGTCAAGGGTTGCCGGTTTCCCATGGCCAGCAACCTGTTCGGGACGATGGATCGCGTGCGCGTACATTTTTCGCGACACGTTGGACACGGTGCGCAAATTGGTGGCCGCGCAGGGCGATCCGGCGGACGTGGCCAGGCATCCACTGCGCAATGCCGGTCTGGCACGCGCCCTGTGGCATACATTACCCAAGCCGGTTGCGCGTGGACCAGCAATATCCGCCCCGACGTCGATCGGCGAGCTGCCCCAGTTGCAGTCCTGGCCCGACGACGGCGGTGCGTTTATCACGCTGCCGCAGGTTTACACCGAAGATCCGCGGCACCCGGGAGTTCGCCACTCGAACCTGGGCATGTATCGCGTCCAACTCTCGGGCGGCAAGTATCACGCGAATCGAGAAGTTGGGCTGCACTATCAGATCCATCGTGGCATCGGCGTGCATCATGCGGCGGCCATCCGCCATGGCGAAGATCTGCGCGTAAACGTGTTTGTCGGCGGCGCGCCCGCCATGAACGTGGCCGCGGTGATGCCCTTGCCCGAAGGGCTCAGCGAACTGGCGTTTGCCGGCGTGCTGGCCGGTCATCGCATTCCGATGATCGGCGGCAAGGGACAACTACCAATCCATGCCGAAGCCGATTTTTGCATTACCGGCGTGGTCCAGCCCCATCGCAAATTGCCCGAGGGGCCTTTCGGCGATCACCTGGGCTACTACAGCTTGGCGCACGACTATCCGGTGTTGCAGGTGGAACGCGTGACGCACCGACCCGGCGCCGTTTGGCCGTTCACCGTGGTCGGCCGCCCGCCGCAGGAAGACACGATGTTCGGACAATTGATCCACGAAATCACCGGACCGATTATCCCGCGCGTGATTCCGGGCGTGCACGGTGTACACGCGGTCGACGCCGCCGGCGTGCATCCGTTGCTGTTGGCCATCGGCAGCGAACGCTACACTCCGTACAACGAGTTGCGCCGGCCGCAGGAGTTGCTCACCGCGGCCAACGCAATTCTGGGGCAAGGCCAGCTATCGTTGGCCAAGTATCTGTGGATCGCGGCCCGCGAGGACGACGCGACGCTGGACGTCCAGGATGTTGCCGCCATGTTTCGCCACATTCTGGCCCGGGTGGATTGGTCACGCGACTTGCACTTTCAAACCTGTACGACCATCGACACACTGGACTACTCGGGCCACGCGATCAACGAGGGGTCCAAGCTCGTCGTTGCGGCGGTTGGACCACCGCGCCGCGAACTACCCAACGAGCCGCCGCGCGCAACGTTGCCCGGCGGTTTTGGACCGGCCTGGGTTTGCTTGCCAGGTGTTCTGGCGATCTCGGGGCCGCCGTTCGAGCCGGCGGCCGACGGCACGGACGACGCGGTGGAGCGGTTTTGCGCCGCGGTGAAACCGACGGATCCGCTCGGGAGATTTCCCTTGATGGTGATTGTCGACGACGCCGACTTTGCGGCGCAGTCGCTTGCCAACTTCGTGTGGGTCACCTTCACGCGCAGCAACCCCGCGGCCGACGTGTACGGCGTCGGTTCGTTCGTGCGACAGAAACACTGGGGCTGCCAGGGCCCCTTGGTGATCGATGCGCGGATCAAGCCGCATCACGCGCCGCCGTTGGTGGAAGACCCGGAAGTATCGCGGCGCGTCGATCGCTTGGGCGTCGCCGGCGGACCGTTGGCAGGATTCGTTTGATGCCTGAGTTGTTTCTACACGATACGTACGTTTACGTTTCCGACGCCGGGCGTTGGGCATTCGTGCTGTTGGCATTTCTCTTGGGTGGCGTGCTGGGAAGTTTCTTGAACGTGGTGGCCTATCGGCTGCCGCAACAGATGAGTTTGAGCTGGCCCGGATCGCACTGCCCGGCGTGCGGCAAATCGATTCGCTGGCACGACAACGTGCCGATCTTCGGCTGGATACGGCTGGGAGGGAAGTGTCGCGATTGTGGCGCGCCCATCTCGCCGCGCTATCCCCTGGTCGAAGCGGTGGTGGCTACGTCCAGCGCGGTATTGGCCTGGAGTGAAATGTTCGTGCCGATTGCACCGCCGGATCCAGCCATGGAGAGTGCATTCGCTCTGAACCTCGGGTCGTACACTTTTCATCTACTGCTGCTCTGTACGCTCATGGCGACGGCGCTCCTCGAGTTCGATGGTCATCGACCGCCGCCGCGCATGCTCTCGCTGGCGATCGCGTTTGGACTGGCGATCGGCGCGATGTGGCCGTCGGTGCGCTGGGACTCGCTGCTTGGCGCCTCGCACTTGCAAGGAGTCGCCGACGGCGTCCTTGGAGGTCTGGCGGCAATGGCGCGTGGCGGCGCTGGCTTGGCCGGCATGGGTCGGGCAAGGTGAAAGCTCGCAAGTCGCCAACGCCGCGACCGCCGCCGCTGAACTGGTCCTGGTGGGCGTCTTTCTGGGGACGCGAGACGGCTTGCGCATCGGCGCTGGCCATGACGCTATTTGCCCTGGGCCGGCTGCTTGGCGGAATCTGGGTTCCGTTGGCACGATCCGTCTGGGCCGGATGCCTATGGGTCGCTACGCTGGCGACTGTCGTTGTGCTACACGCCTCGCCGTGGGCCGATTCGCAGGTCGCCAGTTACGACGCCATGACGATGCTCCTCGGCGCGGCACTTGTCGTGGCACTGGCGGCCGTGGCGGCGCGATTTGTCGCAACGTCGAGCGGCCCTCCGCCATCCTAGTCGGAAACTTTTCATGGCATCGCTCACTTTTCATGGCGCCGCGGAAACCGTCACCGGCTCGAAATACCTGCTCGAGGCGGGCCGGACCAAAGTGCTCGTCGACTGCGGGCTGTTCCAGGGGCTCAAGGAATTGCGCTTGCGCAACTGGGACCGCCTGCCGTTCAACCCGCAACACGTGCATGCGGTGCTGTTGACGCACGCCCACATCGACCACGTCGGCTACTTGCCGCGTTTTGTGAAAGACGGATTTCGCGGGCCGATCTATGCCACTCCCGCCACGGAATCCCTGGCCGAACTGTTGCTGTTGGACGCAGCGCACAACCAGGAAGAGGAAGCGGACTATGCCAACCGCAAAGGCTACTCGAAACACAAGCCGGCACTGCCGCTGTTCAATGCGCACGACGTCAAGCGCGCCATGTCGCGCTTCCGCACGATCCATCGCGAAGACTGGTTCTCCCCGGCGAAGAAATTCAACGCGCGGTACCACGATACGGGCCATCTCCTCGGCAGTTGCATGATCGAAGTCGAGATCGACGGCGAGCTGCAGCCGACGCGCATCGTGTTCTCGGGCGACGTGGGACGTTTCAATGCGCCGCTGTACTATGATCCTCAGACGCCGCCCCCCTGCGACTATCTCGTATGCGAGAGCACGTATGGCAATCGCGACCATCCCAAAGAATCCATACTCGATCAACTGACCGACGTCGTCCTGGCAGCAGTGGAACGAGGCGGCGTGATGGTCGTATCGTCATTTGCGGTCGGCCGGGCACAGCAACTTATCTATCTGTTGCACGTGCTGATGGGCCAAGGGCGAATTCCCAAGTTGCCCATGTTTCTGGACAGCCCGATGGCCGTCAGCGGCATGAACATTTATCGCTACTACGCTTCGGAGCACGATCTCTCCGAGGGTTTGGCGGTCCGGTCTGACTTCGAGTTCGATTTTGCCGACGTGCATGTGACGCGAAGCGTGGCCGAATCGCGCAACATCAATAGCGTGTCGGGGCCGGCGGTCATCATCTCTTCGGCCGGCATGATGACCGGCGGACGCATCCTGCATCATTTGAAACAGCGCTTGCCGGATGCCAGAAACACCATCGTGCTGGGCGGATTCATGGCGGCTGGCACGCGCGGCCGGGCTTTGCAGGAAGGCGCCAAGTCGCTGCGCATGTTTGGCCGCGACGTGCCGGTGCGGGCCGCCGTGGTCGAAATATCGGCCTTGAGCGCCCATGCCGATCGCGGCGAACTGTTGCGCTGGCTGGCGCCGCCGCCGGCGCCGCGCACGACGTTCATCACACACGGCGAACTCTCCAGCGCCAACGCCTTTGCCGAACTGCTCGAGCGCGAACGAGGCTGGCACACCCTCGTGCCCAAGATGGGACAACGGGTCGAATTGCAATCCGGTCCCACGGAGTCTTGAAGCGCGGACTTTTGTCTTACCGGGCCGGGAGCACCATGAGCACAAACGAGAGCAACCTGCGGGCCATCATGGAATCGCCGTCGTACCTGTTGGCCGAGCAGGATACGGCGCTTTTGGCCCGCTCGGCATTGCGGCCCGTGCGGTTGCAACTCGAATTGCTCAAACCGGAGTTGGCATTTCAAGAACACGAAATCGACACCACGATCGTAGTATTTGGCAGCACGCAAATCAGGGAACGCGAGCAACTCGAACAGAGATCGCAGGCAACGCAAGAAGCGCTCGCGGCAAATCCCAGTGATGCGGCAGCGCTTCGCGAAGCATCGATCGTCGAGCGGCTGCTGGCGAAATCGCACTACTACGACGAGTCGCGAGAATTCGCTCGACTCGTGGTGGCTCGAGCCCAGGCCTCGGGAAGCGGCTACGTGATCGTCACGGGCGGGGGGCCCGGCATCATGGAGGCCGCCAATCGCGGCGCAAGCGACATGGGAGCCAAGTCGGTCGGCCTGAATATCACGCTACCGGCCGAACAACTTCCCAATCCCTATATCACGCCGGGACTCTGTTTCCGCTTTCACTATTTCGCGCTAAGAAAGATGCACTTCTTGCTGCGAGCCAAAGCGCTGGTGGCGTTTCCCGGCGGCTTTGGCACGATCGATGAAGTGTTCGACGCGCTCACGCTGCGACAAACCAGGCGAATGCAGGAGATACCCGTTATCATGTACGGTCGCGAATACTGGCAGCGGGCGATCGATTTTCAATTTCTGGCCGACGAGGGCGCCATCGACGACGCGCACCTGCGACTGATCAGCTATGCCGATTCGCCGCGCGAGGCCTGGGAAATCATTGCCGGTTTTCACAAACACGAACCATGAACAGTCCACGCAAGAATCAACCCGTCGACGACCAACCCGTGGCGCTGGTGACCGGCGCGGGGCGACGCCTGGGAAACGAACTGGCTCGCGCGTTGGCCGAGCACGGCTATCGCGTGGCGCTGCATGCCGCCAGCTCGATCGCCGAGGCGAAGGCTACTGCCGAGCAACTGCGCCACGCCGGCGCCGGCGCGATCGCCGTGCAAGCCGACTTGTGCAACGAGCAGGCCACGCGGGCGATGGTCGAAGAGGTTCGCCAGCAATTCGGACGGATCGACGCGCTGGTGAACAACGCTGCCGTCTGGAATCCCAAGCCGTTGGAGGAAGTGCGCGCCGACGAGGTTCGCAAGCACTTCGAGGTCAACGCGCTGGGAACCTTCATCAGTTGTCAGGCCGCTGGGCTGGCAATGGCCGCCCAGCCAAGTGGCGGCGCCATCGTGAACATTGGTGACTGGGCCATCGCGCGGCCGTACGAGGGATACGCCGCCTACTTTGCGTCCAAGGGTTGCATTCCAACCTTAACGCGCACCATGGCCGTCGAACTGGCCGCGCGCAATCCACGGGTACGCGTCAACGCAATCCTGCCCGGCCCGGTACTTTTTCCCGAGAATCTTAGTGAGGCAGAGCGTTCCGAACTGATCGCGGCCACGTTGGTGCGCCGTGCTGGCACGCCTCAGGACGTGGCCAGCGCCGTATTGTTCTTGTTGGAGAACACGTTTGTGACCGGGGTCTGTTTGCCGGTCGACGGGGGACGCAGCATCCATGCTCCGTGATGTCCAGTTGCTTGACCCCCTCAGGTGAGCGGTGTACGTTGATGGGGTCGTCAAGGGCTGATAGCCTAGGGCGGCGAAGCGTCGGCTCGGGTTCCACGTCGAGCCGGCGTTGCACCTCACTTGATCGGGTGGTGCACATCGGACAGCCGTTAGGATTGCGGCCACGGTGGAACGGCGGGCGCGTCGTTGCGGAGGTGACGACCCGCGGGCTTCGTGCCGCTGGTGAGACCACCGTCGGCGCATTACTCGTCCAGCGGACTGACAATCCTTCCCTCTTGAGTAAAGTGACGGCGCGCCTTGGCGCGGTGCGGCAGCGCACGCGTCGACGCAACCTGATCCGCCTCGGCAGACGTAACGGCATCCGAATCGAAATCTCCCTTAGTTGACTGCGGCGAGATGGGATCGAGCACGAAATGGATTGAAAGCAGGGCCGACGAGGCGGCCAGCCGGGTGGCGCGGCGCGCGCTCAAACGTCACTTGGCGCGGATGTGGTACTTTCTGGAACTCGCCGTTTGCCAACCGGCGAACGAGGAAGAACACGTCCATCAGTTGCGCGTATTTTCCCGCCGCGCCGCCGCCGTGATGGACACGTTCGCCTGTTTCTTGCCCGAACAACGCAGCGACTGGCTAGGCAAGAAGTTGCGCAAGATTCGCAAAGCGGCCGGCGCCGCCCGCGATTTTGACGTGTTGCTGTTGCGTTGGGCCGACTATGCCCGCCGCGTGCCGTCGAGCCACGTGGCGCTGTTGCTCGAACAGATCAAGGCGCACCGGCAAGCGGCGCAGCAGCCGATTGCCGACATTTATCTGAAACTGGCACGCAAGGATTTCAATCCGCGCGTGAGAAAGCTGCTCAAGCGCGTGCGTTCACGCACCTCGCCGGGCGCGTGCGGCGAGCGGTTCGATTGCTTTGCCCACAAGGCGATTCAACGCGTGATCGAACCCTATTTGCGAGCGGCCGAAGGCGAATTGCAAGACGCCGCGGCCATGCACGTGTTTCGCATCCAGAGCAAGCAGGTGCGCTATGCCATGGAGATTTTTGGCAGCGCGTTCGACGAGGAGTTCCGCACCCAACTCTATCCGCTGATCGAGGCCCTGCAAAACCGCTTGGGCGCCATCAACGACCACGTCACCGCGCAAACGTACTTTGCCGCCTGGCACGCCCAGGCAGAATCCCCCGCGGTGCGCGCTGCGTTGGAGACGGGCATGGACCGCGAACAACAGGATCTCGAAGCCAGCAGCCGCGAGTTTCTCCAGTGGTGGACGCCCGCGCGTCGAGACGATCTCTGTCAACGACTGAAGCGCTATGTGGATGTCGCCCCAGCAGAATCGAATGTGCGCAACCACCCGGACAGCCCGGCCGCCGACAACAACGTCGTCGGCTACTAGGTTCGAGTTTCGCGGTGTTTGCCAGCCGCGTTGGCTTGAAGCGCTGAAAGGCAATCGGTTCGTAGTGCTCGACGACGCATTGGCGCGCCAACGATGCCTGGGCCAGAGTGGATGAACAGGGCGCAAACAGTAGTCTGCGTCAAAACGGCTGCCAGGACGCCCCGCGCCGCCGAGCCGGGCTATTGGATCCGCGGCGCCACCGGCGAATCTACTTTCTGCAGGAAGTTGCCGCCGCTGTCGTACCAGCCGAATTGCGTGAAGCGGGTCCACTTCAAGTCGACCAGGAAGGCGGCCCACTGCGACTTCGGCAATTGCAGCGACGCGATTATGCGGCGATACGGCAGCGGGTGCAGGTGATAGAACCCCAGACCACGCTCGGACAAGTGCTTGCCGATCACGGCCACCGGGTCGCTCGTGGGCGTCAGATCGTCTGCCACCGGCGTCAGGTAGAGCAACTGCGGATAGGGAAATCGCTGCACGGCGCGGCGTTCCGGAGTTCGTCCGCCGGGATAAAGTCCGGAAAGCACTTCCCACACCTGCCGACGCACCGGGTCGTCGGTCACGGGCGCGAATTCGGGCGTCGTCTCCAAGGGGGGCAGGGTCAGCGAGCTACTCATCAGATGCGTTCCTCAAGGTGGTATTGCGCAGATGACGTACTTCGACATATTGAGAGCCCAACCGCTCAGGTTGCTCGGCGAGCGGCTTGGGTTCGATCGACTGATCGCGTAAGAGGAGACAACCGCCAAAATCGCTTTCGGCCGGCCGAAGACATGCAGCATGCGAACCGCTTGAGCTGCCCCGGCCAGCAAACGTCCGTGAGAGGTATCTACGTCGAAAGACGCCCGTTGTCAAAAAACGAAAACCTGGCGCTGCAATCACCGGCGGAAATGGCCGCAAGGCAACGTGCCATGTTGCCCCAAAGCAACGCTATTTCGCCGATGCAACCGCGTGCGTTGCCCGGTTCGAATGCTCGAGCGACCATCCGTGCAGCGCCGCCCACAGGTTGCCGTAGGCCGGCTGGCAGCGCCAATCGAGTTTCAAGGCTGCCAGGTTGGCCGCGGCCGCGGCGGCGAATTGGCTGTGCCGTAGCAGGCCGACGCCCCGGTTGTAGTGGAAAACCGCCAGAAAGGCCGATTGATCCAGTTCGCGCGCCCGGCTGATCCGGTCTCGATGGTCTTGCCAGGCCTGCGATTGTTGGGCGTGCTGAGCTGGCGTCAAATGGGCCCGGCAGCCGCCAGGATGAACCAATCGCGACACGTGGTTTCCACGTCCAGCGGACCATCGTCGATTTTCACGCGGCACCAGACGTGCCCAACGACCGAAACGGCCGTCGCTTCAACCTCGAAAGCACGCGCCAGCGTCAAGAACAAGGCCGAACCACTGGCGCAGTTGTACGAACCGCCGGCCAACACGACCGCCACGTCGCTGGCGGCCGGATCGTATTTGCCGCGCAAGATGTCGGCATGAATAAACTCATGGATCGCGCGGGCCCGGCTGCGCGCGTCGCCGGTGACCGTGCCGCGGCGTCGAAGTTGTTCGATTCGTGCCTCGAGCTCCCGCTCGACTCGCACCGCGGTTTCCCGCGAATGTCCGCAGGCCACGACGACTTGTCGGGCCAGCGAAGCCGCCACGGCATTGGGCCGGACCGATGGCTCGGCGGTGCGTCGCGCAATGTCTTGCACCGGCACGCCGGCCGGGGCGCGCGTCGCTAGGGCCAGCAGTAGTCCGGCCCCCAGCAAGCTCAAGCAGCGACGCGTTCGCGTGGACATCGATCGGTTCCTGGCAACTGGGGCTGCGTCCCCAAAGGGGCGCACTTATGCGCGTCAGGAAAAGTCTAACCGCGAGAATGCGCCCGGCCGGGTAAATTCGGCCGACTTTGCCGGATTGCCAGGCGCTGATTTCGTGCTTAAGCGCAACGCGCCGTCCAGGCGGATCGTCGTGCCGTTGAGCATCATGTTTTCGACGATGTGCTCGGCCAGCGCCGCGAACTCGTCGGCGCGGCCCAGCCGCGGCGGGAAGGGCACCTGGGCTTCCAGCGCCTCCTGCTGTTGGGGCGGCATGCCCGCCATCATCGCCGTCTCGAATACGCCCGGCGCAATCGTTACAACGCGAATCCCGAAGCGGGCCAACTCGCGAGCAATTGGCAGGGTCATCGATACGACGCCCCCCTTCGAGGCCGAGTAGGCGGGCTGGCCCACTTGCCCGTCGAACGCGGCCACCGAGGCCGTGTTGATCATCACGCCGCGTTCGCCTTCCGCCATCGGCTCCGACTTGCTCATCATGGCCGCCGCCAGGCGAATGACGTTGAACGTGCCGATCAGGTTTACCTGGATCGTGCGCGCGAACGACGCCAGATCGTAGGGTCCTTCCTTGCCGACCATGCGCCCCACGCCGATGATGCCGGCGCAGTTGATTACGACCTGCACGCCGCCGAATTGGGCCTTGGCAAGATCCAGCGCTTCTTGGACGCTGGCCTCGGAGGTGACATCGGTGCGGGCAAAGCGGACGTTCTTCCCTAACTCGTTGGCCAGCGACGAGCCGGCTTCGTCCTGGACGTCCGCGATGAGCACCTTGGCTCCGGCCGCCGCGAAACGCCGCACGCACGCGCCGCCCAAACCCGATGCGCCACCCGTAACGAAGAAAGAACAGTCTTTGATGTTCATCGTTGCACGCCGATCCTGAGTCAGGGAAAGGGAAGGAAGAACCGCCACGCCCATGCCGATGCGCCGCGCACAACAATAGGTCCGGCGGCGACTGCCCTCAAGCTAAGGGCTCGCGAGGCGCGCGTCAACGTGCCAGGCGGCCTGCTATTTGGCCGAGCCGGTGTCGATGACTTGCACGCGTTGACCTTCGGTGAGATTGGTCTCCGGCGCCAGGACCACGACTTCGTCCTCCGACAGACCCTCGGCAACTTCGGCCCGTTCATCGTTCATCAGGCCGATCTTCACGGCCTGCAGATGTGCCTTGCCGTTGCGCACGACGAACACGCGCCAGTCGTTGTTGGCGCCGCGAAACAGGGCCGAGCGAGGAATCACCAGCGCGCCGGTCGACTCGGCGGTGTAGATCCGCACGCGCACACGATAGTCGACCCCCAAATCGTTCTCTTCGCGCAGCCGTTTCCAGTCGTCGGGCTCGAATTTCATGATCACCTTGACCCGCTGTTGCTCGACGCCCAGCGAGCTGACCTTGGTGAAGCCGGCCGGATAGATGCGCGTGACGTGAGCCTGTGCCGGAGTCTGACCGATTGCCGGGCCGTGTACCTCGACGCTTTGGCCGTCTTTCACACGTACCACGTCCTGGCTGAGCACGTCGGCCTCGATTTCGAGATCCTCCCAACGGCCGATGCGCAACAGCAGCGTGCCTGCCGCCACCTGCCGTTCGTTGCTGACGGCGCGTTCCAGCACCACGCCGTTGACGGGGCTGGTCATCGTGCCCAGCCGCTCGTTCTTTTCCGCCTCGCGCATTTGCACTTCGGCTTCGGCGAGTTGTTGCTCCAACACGTCGTGGGCGAGCACTTTGCGCTGAATATACTGTCGCATGGCGGTCGGCAGCAGCGCCGTGGCGGTGCGCAGTGCTTCGGCAGCGCGCATCGTGAGCACGTCCTGCTGATACTGCACGTTCGCTTCCACCTGGTTGACTTGGGCCAGATCGACCTCGTCTTCGCTGGTGGCGCTGCTTTTGGCCAGGTGCTGCAGGCGCGAGAGGAACTTCTCGGCGTACTCGACCTTGGCCTCGCTGGCCTTGACGCGCTCGCCGGCGGCATCGACCATGCGATCCATCGATTCCACCATGCTCACCGATTGTTTCAATCCGGTGGATTCCACGCTGGCGTCGTCGTTCTCGCGAATGGAAGCCTTGAGCCGCTCGATGGCGGCGCTGGCCAGCGACTTTTGCAAATCGATGTCCACCTGCTTGATCCGTGCCACGACCTGTCCCTTGCTGACCGTCGTGCCCTCGATCAATTCGATTGGTTCGATGCGTCCGTCGTAGGGCATCGTCACCAGATAGGTTTCGGCCAGTCGCGTTTTGCCTTCTTCGTCGACATATTCGCGCACGCTGCCGCGCTGCGCCGCGCGGCTTCGACCGGCACGCCCGACGTCCACGACGTATAGCCCACTCCCGCCAGGCTCACGGCCACCACGGCGACCCCAAGCGCGAACCACTTACTCATTACCAGGCTCCTTTCGAGCTCGCAAACAGTCCGCTCCGTCTAACATCTAGTATGGCTTACGGCCACTGGCGGCGACATGCGCTGTGCGCGTGGCCGGCAACGGGGTTCGTTAGGGATTGATTCTTCCAGCTTCTTCACCAGGGTATTCATTCCTGCGTTTTTGAAGCGTCGAGCCAATCGAGACGCGTAATGGCCCGCTGCACCACGATGTGGGCTACGATCGCAAACGCCACGGCCGCCAAAATGGTGCCGTACCAAACCCAAGGCGGCGACACCAAGGGAAAGCGAAACATTTCAGTGTCATACAGCACCGACAAGGTCCAAGCCAGCAAGTAGCCCAGCGGCAGTCCCACCAGCGTGCCGATGGAATTGACGACCATGCTTTCGCGGAGGAACAACCCGCCCACCTGCCACTCGGTGTAGCCCAGCACGCGCAACGTGGCGACTTCGCGGCGCCGTTCCTCCAGCGCGATCATCGAGGCGTTGAGCAAGCTGCAGAAAAAAATGACTCCGGCGAAAACCACCACGAACCCGATGAAGATCCGCTGCGTCTCCACGATGAACTCGAGATTCGCGATCACGTCGGCCCGCGAGTTGACGGCTTGCACCGCGGGCAGTTCCTTCAGGGCGCGATACAAGGCGGCCCGCGCCGGGGGGCTGTTGTCGGTCGAAAGTTGCACGCCGTTGATGGCGAACTCTTCTCCCATCAAGCGGCTCAAGTAGCGGATGTCGGCATAGACGGCCATGCCGATGTAGCTGTCCGACAACTCCGTCACCGGCATGCGCAATTCGTCGCGCCGGCCGCGCGTGGGTATCACGGTGATCATGTCGCCCGGGCCCACATCGAGCAGGCTGGCGAGTTTCCGGCTCAGGGCCAGACCCGACTCGGGGATGCGCAGCGGACGCCCGTCGACGTCGCGCGGCACGGTCAATCGCCGGTCGACAAGCATGCCCGAGATCGCGCCGCGCCGCCGGTGCGGTCCGGAAATGAACGTGCAGGCGACGTCGAATACGGGCTCGGCATACTCGACGCTGGGGAGCCGCTTGGCCTCGAGCAGCGCGTCGTAGCCCTTGATGTCCTTGAAGTTCAAGTCGACGTCGCTGTGCGTGACCATCTGGAATTGGAAATTGATCAAATAGTTGACGGCGCTGGAGAGGATGAACCCGCACACGAGAAGCCCGGCGCCCATGGCCGTGGCAAACACGCCCACCGAAGTGCGCAACCGATTGCGAAACACGTTGCGCAACACCAGCCGCCAGCCGAAGCTCAGCCGCTGCCAAAGGCCGTGAAAATGTTCCAGCCAGACGGCGCCGCCCTGCGCCGGCGGCTTGGGACGCATGGCTTCGGCGGGCTTCAATCGCAACGCGGCCCGCGCTGCTTGCAACGATCCGACCAGCGAGCAGCCCAACGCCACGGCCAGACCGCCGCCGTAGGTGCCGAAATAGAGCCGATTTTCCAGGTCCGGAAACTCGTAGAATATGCGATAGATCGACGTCACGAACTCGGCCATGCCGTAGCCGAGGCAGAGCCCCACCAGTCCGCTCAACAAGCCCAGGCCGAGCGAAAACTTGGTGTAGTGCAGGAAGATCTGCGCGTCGGTGTAGCCGATCGCCTTAAGGGTGCCGATGATCATGCGCTGCTGATCGACCAGCCGCACCATGAGAATGTTGAGCACCAGCGCCGCCACGGCCAGAAAGATTCCCGGCATCAGCGTCGAGAACAACCCCAGCCCGCGTATTTCGTCGCTGAGAAACTGGTTCGACGACTGTGTTTTCTGCCCGTACGTAGTCGCCACGCCATAGGGCGCAAGGATGGCTTCCATTCGCTGCAGAATCTCTTGTGGCCTCTCTTTGTGAATTGGATCCAGCAGGCCAACGATCTGATTCGTGGCGCCGGAAAAATCAAACACGTCTTCGGCAAACGATCGCTTCAAATAGAAAATGCCAAAATGCGTTGGGTCGGGCGCGATCGAGCCCGGCGCGACCGTATACACGAACTCGCTGCTGATGGCCGTGCCTACGACGTGCAGCTCCTGCTTGCGATTGTTCAGGATGAGATGAATCGTTTGGCCGGGCTTGATCGCGTGCTTTCGCGCGAACGCCGAATTGACGATCACTTCGTTGTCGCGCCGGTCGGTGAAATATCCGCCGCTTTGAATCACGATGTCGTTGATCACCGGCTTGCGCAGATCGGGCAGCGACAATACCATGCCATTGAGAGGCGCCTCCACGCGCTCCAGATCGACCGTGGCGTCGAAGTGAATGCGCGGCCGGATCGCCGCCACTCCGGGAATGGCCTCGAGTCGCGGCAGTTCGGCCAAGGGGGCCTTTTTCACCTCGATCCAAAAGTCCGCCATGCGGCATTGCGTGTAGTAGCGGAATTTTGCCAACGTGAGATTGTGGTAGCTGGCGCACATGTAGACGAAGCACATCGTGCCGACCGCGATGATGCTGGTGATGGCCAGCAGCATCGTGACCTGCCCGCGCACTTCGCGCAACAATTTGCGGTCCAGCACGCTCACCAGGTGATCTCCTCGGGCGGTTGGGGCGAGGGGTTTTCGTGCAGTTCGTGAATTTCGCCGGAACGCAATCGAATCACTCGATCGGCGATCTCGGCGATGGCACCGTTGTGCGTGATGATCAGCACGGTCTTGCCCAACTGATCTTTCAAGTCGACCAGCAATCGCAACACGTGCTTGCCGGTTTCGAAGTCGAGTGCCCCGGTCGGCTCGTCGCACAACAGCAGCTCGGGATTCTTGGCCATCGCCCTGGCAATGGCGACGCGCTGCTGTTCGCCGCCGGAGAGTTGCGAGGGAAAGTGCTCGACGCGCTCGTGCAGTCCGACCAGGTCGAGCATCTTGTCGACATCCATCGGGTCCTGGCTGATCTCGGTGGCCACGAACAAGTTCTCGCGCGCCGTCAAGTTTGGCACGAGGTTGTAGAACTGAAACACGAAGCCGACCGAATTGCGGCGATAGCGCGTCAACTCGCGGGACGAAGCGACGGCCAGGTTCTGCTCGCCGTACCACACGTTGCCCACCGTGGGCGAATCGAGCCCGCCCATGATGTTCAACAGCGTGGTCTTGCCCGAACCGCTGGGCCCGACCATGACCAACAATTCGCCGCGATGCACGTCGAAGTTGATATCGCGCAGCACTTCGACCGGGACTTCGCCCATCTGAAACGTCTTGCCGACGTTTTCGAGCCGCAACAGAGGTTGGGAGGGATCGGCGGGTGTGACTTGGGGCATCGTAAGTAGCCGGCGGACGCGCCGCCGGACATCCACGGAGACGGCGCAACGCGGACAATCGTTCGCATGCGTCGTCCAAACCTTTACTTTGAACGCTACGTTGCCGCTTGTCACGCGCGGAGCGATTCCGCGAGCCTTTCTGCCGACGCCACAACGCTTTGGGTCGGCTGGCGCGACCTGTGCGGCCACCCCCGGCCCATTGCCTACAAAACCGGGCCGAGAGCTTGTACGAATCAAGCGATCTTGATACGATAACGGGCGCAGGGGTGGTGCGCTGCCCGCAGCGCGCCGCCACACGAAATCACGCCAAAAATACGAACTCGCCAAGTCGGCCTTTTCTCCCCGGCCGCACGAACGACGTCAGCGTTTTGGGGCCCAGCGGCATCGTTGGGTCCGCGCAGTTTGGAGGAACTCCGCCATGTTGACGATTCTGGGTAAAGCGCAGAACGGTTTTTGCGACGGATTGTCGCGCCGCTCCTTCTTGAAAATTGGCGGACTGGCCTTGGGCGGCATGTCGCTGCCGCGGATTCTGCGCGCGAAAGCGCCGGCGGGCGGCGCGGCAATTCGCAGAAGGCCATCATCATGATCTTTCTGCCGGGCGGTCCTCCGCATCAGGATTTCTTCGATTTGAAGATGGACGCGCCGTCGGAAATCCGCGGCGAGTTCAAACCCATCCATACCAACGTGCCCGGCATCGACATTTGCGAACACTTCCCGCTGATCGCCAAGCAGATGGATCGCCTGATTCCCATTCGCTCGATCGTGGGCGCTAGCGGGGCGCACGACGCATACGAATGTGTCACGGGCCACCGACGTCGTGGGTCGCAGCCACCGGGCGGTTGGCCGGCTTTGGGTTCCGTGATGTCCAAGGTCTATGGCCCACGCCATCCGTCGATGCCCGCGTTCGTTGGCCTCTCGCCGAAGATGGGGCACATGGAATGGGCCGACAACGGCGAGCCAGGCTTCCTGGGCGTGGCGCATGCGCCCTTCAAGCCCGACGGCGAAGGCAAGGCCGACATGGTGCTCAACGGCGTGACGCTCGATCGGCTTAGCGATCGACGGGCGCTATTGACCAGCTTCGATCGCTTTCGCCGCGAGGCCGATGCCAGCGGCACGATGAGTGGGCTGGACAATTTCACCGAACAAGCATTTGGCGTGCTGACTTCCAGCCGGCTGATGGACGCGCTCGATCTGAGCAAGGAAGATCCCAAGATTGTCGCCCGCTACGGCAAAGGCGATCCCAAGAATCGCAATGACGGCGGTCCGAAGCTAATGGAACATTTTCTCATGGCGCGTCGGCTGGTGGAAGCCGGCACGCGCTGCGTCACGTTGGCGTTCAGCCGCTGGGATCATCACGGCGGCAACTTCGGCGCCTGCCGCCAGGACATGCCCATGCTCGATCAGGGCCTGTCGGCGCTGTTCGATGACTTGCACGACCGCGGGCTGGAGAAGGACGTGTCGGTGGTGGTGTGGGGTGAATTCGGCCGCACGCCCAAAATCAACGCCCAGGCGGGCCGCGACCACTGGCCGCAGGTTTCTTGTGCGCTGTTGGCCGCCGGCGGCATGCGCACCGGGCAGGTGATCGGCTCGACCGATCGCTTGGGCGGCGAAGCCAAAGACCGCCCCGTCCACTTCCAGGAAGTGTTCGCCACGCTGTACAACCGCCTGGGCATCGACGTGGGCCAATTCACGCTGCCCGACTTGACCGGCCGTCCGCAGTATATGGTCGACCGTGGCTATCAGCCGATCCACGAAGTGATCTAAACGCGGCCTGCGCGTTTGCGGTTGTTTCACCAAGATCACGCCGAGCGTGGCAGCGCCCGTAGCTGAATTCGCAAGAATTCAGCCCTTGCCGCAGCCGAATTCGCAAGAATTCAGCCGTTGCCGCAGCCGAATTCGCAAGAATTCAGCCGTTGCCGCAGCCGAGTTCGCAAGAATTCAGCCGTTGTTCAACGATGCCGGCATCTTGCCAGCGATCCAACGAATCTACTCCAATCCGTACGCTCCGGCGGCCGGCACGATCATTCCGGGCGTGGCCGTGGCCAAGCCCATCGTGTTGCCGCCCAGCCGGCCTTGAAAGAACCGCGGCGTGAGCATGAAGTTGGCGCCGACGTTGTTCTTGCTCGTATCGACGTTGAGGTTGATGCTCATCAAGAACGATTCGCCGATGCGCGTCAGCGTGAAGTTCTGGCCGATGTTGCGCGCGGCCACGAAGTCGTACGACATGCCGAACGTGGAGAGCCACTTCGGGCTCATGCGATAGCTGTAGGTGGTCAGAAACACGTTGCTGGCGATGGGGCCGGCCAGCGCGTGGAAGCCGAAATAGATCGAACCGCGCGGCGGACGGTCGATGAACACACCGGCCGTTGTATAGTTCGGAGCATTGGCGAAAAAGTCGTAATAGCCTTGCGAGACGATCGTCGTGCGATCGCCCGCGTGCCAGCGATAGTCATAGTCGAGCAGACCGGCCACGGTGCCGAAGTTGTCGCGGTTGGGATTGGGAAACAGCGTGATGTCGGTGGACAAGGACATCCAATCGACGATGTGCTGCCGCCCGATCGGTCCGCGCTTCGTCTGCCAGCGCCGATCGGCGCCCAGGCGGACGGTAAACAGGTCGTTGGCGATTTCGGTGCTTTGCGCGGCCACGTAGTTGGCCATGCCGCGCCGCAATGCGTAGAAGCGTTCGTCAAACCGCAACGGCACGGGCGGCGGTCCGCCAAAGTCGTAGAACGCCAACTTACGTCGATATGCCTCGATGTTGTTGTCGTCGATCTGGTCGTACAGGGCCAAATCCTGCATGTTGAGGGTCGACTGGGCGTACGTGACGTCGGTGTTGAGCACGATCTTGTGGGCCAGGCCGTGTACGTTGAACAGCGTGCTCTCGACGAAGGGATCGACGGCCCACATCGGCAGGCTGGCCCGCATGCCCAGCGCGCCGTAGGCCCGGTTGGCATCGTTGAAATTGAGCGCTTCATCCCAGTGCGCCAGTTCGCCGATCGCGTAGGGATTGACCTTTGCCGCTCCCAGATCGAACGGCATGTCGATCTCGTGCCGCGTGGCATAGCGTCCGCCGCTGCGCACACTCGAGGCCGGCGTTTCCCACGGCAACGGACCCCAGATCGCGGCGTCGACCGGATCGGTCGGCGGCTGGGCGCTTTTGAACTGGGCATAGCCGATGCTGGTGTGCTCGAAGTAGGTCAGTCGATCGCCCCACAGCGACTCACCGAGCAAGAAGTGGTCGCCCCGCGGCAACCATTGTGTTTCGGTGAAGTAGGGATTGAGCCGTACGGCGCCGAACACGCTCCACGTGCTGTTGTCGAGGTATTGCTTCAGCTCCAAGTCGGTCGACTGGTCTTTGAGCTGATCCCACTCGCGTTCGAAATACTGTTCCAGGAAGTTGAAGTCGCTGATCAGCCCCACTTCCCCGGTCAACTGGAAGTTGTTGGGCAGCAATTGACGATGCTGAGCCAACAAGCGGCCGCGGAACATGCGCGGCGGAATCAGGTTCCGCCGGCCAAGACCCAAGTTGTCGTGCCCGTGGTCGTAAATCATCCAAGTGTCAAAGAAGCCATTGGTGGCTTCGGGCACGCCGAAGAACGTTTGCTGTTCGTAGTCGAACGTCGTACCGCCGCCGGGGCCGCGCCGGCTGAAGTAGTCGGTGCTGATCGTCCAGTCAGTGCCCGGCGGAGGATTGTCGAAACCGAACAACTGGTAGGCGTCGTTATCGACGTAGACCTGCGTGCCGAACACGCTGTCGTTCTTGATCATCAAGTCGTCGATGTAGAAATTCGGCTTCTCCAAATTGGTGGCCATCAGCGGCCAGTAGAAGACCGGGATCTGCTCGATGTAAACGCGATTGTTGCGACTCGTAGCCAGTTGCTTGGTATCGATGATCGGCTCGCCGTCTTCGTTCACCAATGGCTGGCCCAGCATGTTGAGCCGTGGCTGCTGCACGGCGTCGTAGCTCATGGTATCGGCCCGTAGCTCGTAGGTCGGAATGCCGAAGCGGCTGGTCGTGAGCGAGGCGTTTTGCGCGAGGAAGCGGTCGCGGCCGACCATTTGCACCACGTCGGCCCGCAGCTTGACCAGGCCCTCGGTGGTTTCCACGGGCGTGAGCAGCTCGGTGCCCAGCACGATGCCCGTTTCACGGCGCACGTCGTAGTACATGCGCTGGGCGTAGATGGTCCGTTCGCCCTGGCGAAAAACGATGTTGCCCTCCAAGTACAGTTCGAGCGGCGCCTCGTTGGGCTGGAACGATTGCCCCTCGGCGTCGGCGGCCAGCGCGCCTTCGGTCCAAATCACGATGTTGTCGGCGTCGACGTCGATCGAGCCGAACTGATCGAGTCCGTCGACCACGATGTTCACGCCCGACTTGAACAGGCCGATCCATTGGTTCGTGCCTGGCACGGAGAAAGCTTCGGCGTCGTAGTTGACGTTGCTGCGGCGTTGCAGGCGGATGCGCGTCATGCCCGGCGGCGGACCGACCACTTGCGGCGGTGGAGGACCGATCGGCTCGGCAAATTGCGCCGGTTGCACGCGATCGGACGGCGCCGCCATCATCGCCATGGCGTGTTCATAGACCGCGGGCCGGGCCGACGGCGGCTGATCGAGTTTGCCCGGCTGCACGTCGATCGGTCGAAACGAGAAGAAGCGTCCGAACCATGTCTTGTCGGCCAGTGTGGCAGCGCCGGCCGCTTTGGATTGTGCCTCGGCTTGCTGGTAGTTGATCGTGACGTCGCCTTCGAGATAGACGATGGCCTTGTTGGGCGGCTCGCCGCTGGGATCGCCTTGCTGAATCCAGACCACGGCTTCGCGACTGCGCGCGTACGTTAAGCCTTGATTGATCAGGCAGTTACCGTGCAGCAGATAGACGTCATAGACGCCTTCGGTCCAGTGGCTGGCGGAGTCCGACCCAATGACGACGCGCTGCGACGGATTGGCTGCGGGAAGTTCGATCTGCGCATGCGCGAAATCGGCCAACAAACAAGTCGCTAAAAGCGCGAGCAGCCAGGTGGGCGCACGGCGAGCCGGCGCGCGCAACATGCGTAGCGCGCGCGTACCAACGGTCGCGAGTTGAGACACTGCGGCAGTTAGCAGATGATCATCCCTGACAAATGGCCGGCGGAAGACGTCCCGAACGGGTCCGCCGAGTGGTCGCAAAACGAAGTGACGAAAGTTTTTACGGTCGACGTGAGAGGGCGGGATTGTAGCCGCCGATCGGCCGCGAGGTCAAGGCAGCTTGGCGGCCGATGCAGGCCGCCTAAGCCGTGTCCGGTAAGGATGTTGCGCTGCGTCGTGGCGCCGCTAGCTGCGCGACCGCCACAGCAACCAGCAGTGCTATTACGGATGTCAGCGGTGCGCGCATCCTCATGTCGGTCCAGTAAAAAATGTGCGGGGCCGTGTAAGAAATCAGCAACAGCGTGCCCCAAATCCACGGATGTCGCAGCAGCTTTCGTCCCACGAACCACGCGCCGACCATGGCCAGAGCGAGCTCGAACGCGTACCAGATGCCAACCGCGTAGCGCATGCCGCGACGCGATGCCGACTCATGCTCACTGGTGGCGTGCGGCAACACGGCCCATAGTCGCCCAACGCGCACCAGGCACGAATAGAGGAACATGCCGGGTTGGTTTCGGATGTTTTGAAACGCCTCGCGATAGGCGTCGCGATCGACGGCCACTTCGTCGACTCGATAACCGACTCGCTGTGACGCATTAGGGGTGTACAACGTTCGAGTATGGTTCCGGGCCAACTGCCCGTAGCGCTCGTTGATGGAGTGTCCATCCCATGTCGAGCCCCATCGCGCGCTGCGAAGGTATTCGTAGAAACTGGGATTGTTGGCCAGCAACAGCGTGATGCCGCCATGTGTGGTGGTGATGATTGGCGAACCGAACACACGCGCGTTGCGAATGGCCCACGGCGCAAGGATCGAGGCCGTGGCAGCGCAAAACAGCGTCAAGCGCCACATGCGACGCGGACCTTCGGCAGCGAATGGAAACACTAGGATCGTGCACGCAGTCCACGCCACGAACTCGGGACGACACAGAATGCACAATCCCGCGCAGGCGCCGGCCACGAGCGCCCTCCGCCAAGACGACTCTTGTGCACAATGAGTCAACGCGACCAGCGCGACTGCAGCCAGAAACGTAGCCAACGTCTCGGTCATGATCTGCGTCGAGTAGTGCAACAGAATCGGATCGATTGCAACAAGCGTGCACGCCAGCAATGCGGCCCACGGACCGAGCGACCACAAGCGAGCCAGCCGCCATGCGGCCACGATGATCCCGGCCCAGAGGATCAAATTGACTGCGCCATATGTGAAAGAGCTTGTAACCTTGTCACTCGGATATCGCACGGCAGCTAACAGCAATGGATACAGCGGGGCGCGGGCAGCTGTCGGCACGGCGTCGAACCCTGCAAGGCCAACGCCGAACGTGTGCTGGCTCACAAGGTGGCCGGCCACTTCGGAATAGTGATCTGGGTCGTCCCACAAGCCGCCCATGAAGAGTGTTTGATGCACGCGCCCGCGCACCACGATTGCCGCGCAAAACAGCAACAACAAAGCCCAGCGCGGCGGGCCTTGCGCGAAGCGATTTGTCAGGCGAAGAATTGTCTGCTGGCGCGCCGATCACCACAGAGACCGTGGGTGGAAATGGTCAACTGTTCGTAGCAACTACTGATACAGCGAGTATAGCAGCACGTTCAGCCCGATGCGGGCGGCGTCTTTGCGGGTGTAGCCGGCGCATTCCAGCGATTCGTGATTTTCCAGCGCAGCTCAGATCGTAGGGCGAGAAGACGACGGCGTATCGGTCGCTCAGCTTGATGGTGTCCAGGTACGGTTCGACCCGGCTGACTTGCGAACGCAGCGGCCCGTCGACCGCTCCGCGTTGCGGTTCGCGCCGCTCGACCAACGACAGGTCGTCGCCGCCATAGGTTGTGGTAAACAACGGATCCTTGGCGGGGATTCGCGTCAGTTTCTGATCGGGAAATATCGCGGCCATCTCACGGGCAAACGCTTCGGAGAACTCGCGGCTCGAACAGATCGCATCGGCGAACAGCATGCCGCCGCGCTCCAGATACTCGCGCAACTGTTTGCGCTCCGCCGGCGTCAGTCGAAAGTCGTGCCGGCCGTGCATGAACACCAGGTGATAGTGGAACAGCTTGGGATCGGTGATCGCCAGCTCGCGCGGGTGCGTGTCGACGCGCAGTTGCAGTTTCTCGCCGGCCGTTTGCAGCAAGTTGGTCAGCGCCGCCGGCGCCGCATTGCACCCGCCCGGGTGCAGCAAGCGGGCGGCGTAGAGCTTGCCGCGCTCGAAGTCATCTTGAGGGGCGTCGGCAGCGGCCGTGGTGAAAAAATCGAACTTGTATTTCAGCTCGCGATTCGTCGCGTACGCCATCACGTTGATGCCGATGGCCCGACAGGCTTCCACCTCTTCGCGCACACTCGCGGGCAAGCGGTCCTCGCGACCCGGCCGCGCCAGCTCCCAGTAGCACGACAAGTCCGATGGACAGAATACCACGCTGGTGCGGCAGCCGATGTCGATACCCCACAGCGGCCGCACGTAGCGCGGATCGACCGGCTCTTCGGCCCGCCACACCGGGTGTTCCGGCGGCAACAAACGCAACTTGTACTCAGGCTCTGGAAACACGTCGTCCATCAGCGCGCGAAAACCGTCTTCGAATGCACCGCCGCAACATGCTTCGGCGAAGATGAACCCGCCGCGGTCGATGTAGTCGCGCAAACGCTTCTTTTGTTCGTCGGTGAACTCGGGAACGTCCTTGCCGCTGATGAAGAGCACCGGCGCCTGCAGCATGTCTTCGACCGTAGCCGCTTGCGGATTGAGCACTTGCCAACTCAACTCGCGCTCCCACTGCCGTTCGACATAGCTGGTCAGGTTCGCCAGATCGCTGCGATGGTGGTTCCAATCGTCGCCTGGCCCGTGTTTGACTTTGGCCACCAGCACCGGTCGTCGTCCCTTGGCCAGAAACAGCAGCGAGAAGCTGGTGCCGATCAAGGGATTGGTTTCATGCGGACCGGTGCCTTTCCAATAGCCGGACAGATTGTCCTGATTGCGCACCAGCATGTCGGCGCCTTCGCGATACCAATCGTGATCGCCGATGAAGCGCCGCGCGCTCAAACGCCCGGCGCGCTCCAGGCCGTACAGATAGTACAGCAGCCAGCTATTCCGCGTGGCGCCGCGGCCCGCGCCGCTCGGGTTGGTGTGTACCGAGAAGTTCCGATCCAGCCAGGCGAGCCCGCGATCGACCGCGTCGTTGGCGTTTTGCTCACCGCAGCACTGTACGACGCCATTGATGACGCGCGCATCCCCGGCGTTCAATTCTCCGGAAGCGATAATCAGCGAAGAAATGCCGGCACACGTCATGCTGCCGCTGGAGGCCTGGGCGACTGAGTATCTCCAAGACCCGTCGGGCAATTGCAGCCGCTGCCAATATTGCAGCGCCAACCGCCAGGTCTGCTCGCGCACCTTGATGCCCACGCGCTGGGCGTCATACAGCGCCAACAGCGCGTACTGGCTGTTTGAAGGATCGCCGCCACCGCCGGCCGGTCCGGACGGATAGGACCAGGCGCCGCGCCGCTCGCCGCTGTGGACTTGTGTTTTCTCGAACCAGGCCGCGTTCTGGCGAATTCGCAGCAGATCCTTTTTGGGCTCAGCGGTGCAAAATACCATGGTTTGCAGCGCCACCACATAGGTCTGCGTGGTCGACAGCCCGCGCAAATACGCGCAGCGCCCGCTGCATCGAATCGTCTTCAGCCGGCATGCCGGCGTTCAGCAGTGCCAAGGTCACCAGCGCCGTGGTGCCGCCCGTGTAGGCGGGCTGATCGGGCCACGAGCCATTGGCATTCTGCTGCCGCTGGAGATAGGCCACGGCCCGCTCGATGCTGGAACGCACCTGCTCGGCGCGATCTCGGCGCGCAACTGCGCGGTGCAAACGCTGGCCGCCAGCGTGACGGCCCAGAGCATCGTCTTGATTGGCATGGCGACGTCGCCTTCACGAGTCGGGCGCAACCGCTGCGCCCTTGCGATCCATCTTTGTCGACACAACCATCTTAGGGCACACGCCTTAGGCGGGCAACGCAACGGGCCACGCGTTGCCCACGCTGGCGCCGGCCGATAGAATGGCATGCAGTTGCACGTAAAATGCGCCGCGAGAGTGGCGCAGTGCATCGGGCGGTTTTCGGTTTCCACAGCAACGGCGCGAGCGGGCTTGTCGGCGACAACAGCCACGCGGTGGCGCTCTCTCGAGTAAGCGCAATCAAGGACTTCGCGTTTGGCCACCAAACCCCGCAGCCTCGGCGATGTCCTGCAAGAGTTCAGCCAACATCGGCAACTCATGCAGGAAGAGTTGCAAAAGGTCATCATCGGCCAGGACGACGTTATCGAGCAGATCTTCGCCGCCATCTTCACCCGCGGACACTGCCTGCTGGTGGGCGTGCCTGGGCTAGCCAAGACGCTGATGGTCAGCACGCTGGCCCGCATTCTCGACATCGGTTTCAAGCGCATTCAGTTCACGCCCGACCTGATGCCCTCGGATATCACTGGCACCAACGTGCTGGAAGAAGACGACAATGGCCGGCGGACGTTTCGCTTCGTCGAGGGGCCGATTTTCACGAACATTCTCCTGGCCGACGAGATCAACCGCACTCCACCCAAGACCCAGGCGGCCCTGCTGCAAGCCATGCAGGAACGGGAAGTGACGGTGGGACAAACCACCTATCCGCTGCCCGAGCCGTTTTTCACGATCGCCACGCAAAATCCCATCGAGCAGGAAGGCACCTACCCTTTGCCCGAGGCGCAGTTGGACCGCTTCATGTTCAACATCAAGGTGGATTATCCCAGTGCGGCCGAGGAAGAACTGATCCTGGCGGCCACCACTCGCAACGAGAAGCCGGACGTGCGCAAGGTGCTTTCCGGCAAGGCGATTCTGAATTTGCAGAAGCTGGTCGGCTCGGTGGCGGTGAGCGAGTACATCATCAAGTACGTGTCGCACCTGGTGCGTTCCACGCGTCCCAAAAGCGACGTGGCGCCCGATTTCGTTCGCGAGTTGGTCGATTGGGGCGCCGGTCCCCGCGCAGGTCAGTTTTTGATCCACGGCGGCAAGGCCTTGGCGGCCATGGAAGGGCGGTTCTCGGTGGCCATCGACGACATCCGCAAAGTGGCCATTCCCGTGCTGCGCCACCGGGTGAGCACCAATTTTCAGGCCCAGGCCGAAGGGCTCACGACCGAAGACGTCATCGAGCGCTTGCTCAAAGAGATTCCCACGCCCGAGATTCCCAAGTTTGCGTGACTTGCGCGGGATGGCGTGTGTCACTGCGGTTTTGCCCCTCGCCAGCGGACACTTTGGGCGTTGCGAAGCAGGACCACTGAACGGCGCTGCGACAGCTTCGTAGAATAGAAGGATCGGGGCGCCGGCGTGGCGACCCACAGGCACACCCCGCAGGATGCGCACGGCGCGAAACAATCGCCTCCGCGCAGCGAACCATGCCGGCTGTCGAGCAGTATCTCAAGCCCGAGGTGATTCGTCAGATCTCGCGGCTCGATCTGCGCGCCCAGTTCATCGTGCGCAGGATTCTTGCAGGGTTTGCACGCCAGCCCTTACCACGGCTTTTCGGTCGAGTTCAGCGAACATCGCAAATACACCACGGGCGACAACCCGCAGGACATCGACTGGCTGGTCTATGCCAAGACCGACAAGTACTACGTCAAGAAGTTCGAGGCCGAGACGAACATCACCGGCTATCTGGTGATGGACCTCAGCCGGTCGATGGCCTACACCTATCGCCAGGAGATGACCAAGTTCGACTATGCGATCTGCCTGGCGGCGGCGCTTTGCTACTTGATGATCCACCAGCAGGATCCCGTCGGCCTGATCACCTTCGACGAGAAGATTCGCCAGAGCCTGCCGCCGCGTTCCAAGCGGACCCAGTTGGGCAACGTGTTGTCGCTGTTGGCCAATTTGCGGCCGGCCGGCCGGACCGACATCGCCAAAAGCCTGGTGCAGATCGCGGCCATGCTGCGGCATCGCAGCCTGGTGATGCTGTTCACCGACTTGTTTGCCGAGCCCGAGCCGGTGATCAAGGCGCTGCGTCGTTTGCGGCATGGCGGCCACGACATCATTCTGTTTCACATTCTCGACGAGGCGGAAGTGCGACTTCCCGTTCGATGGCAACATCGAGTTCGAGGAACCCGAGACGCACGAAAAGATCATGGTGGATGCGGGCAGCTTTCGCGCCGACTACCTGCAAGGCGTGGCGGAGTTTTGCGATGCTTATCGCCGCGAGTGTTTTCAGATCGGCGTGGATTACGTGCAAATCGACACCAGCATGCAGTTTGATCGGGCCTTGATGGAGTACCTCGTCAGCCGCCGGGCCCGATACTAGCGAGGCCCGGTGATCCGGGATGGACTTCGATGACGTTTTTGCATGTCGCCTTTCTGGCCGGAGGCGCTCACGATCGCCGTGCCGATCGTGCTGCACCTGATCATGCGGCAGCAGCCCAAGCATCTGGAGTTTCCGGCGCTGCGGTTCATCAAAGAGCGGCAGCACGCCAACCGGCGCAACGTGCAACTGCGGCACTGGCTGCTATTGCTATTGCGCTGTCGCATTGTTGGGCTTGTTGGCGCTGGCCCTGGCGCGCCCCAGCATCGTGAGTTCCGGAGTGTTGAACCACAAAGCGCCGGTGGCCGCCGCGTTGGTATTCGACACGCAGCCGCGGATGCAGTATCGCCAACAGAACAAAACCCGGCTGGAAGTCGCGCAAGAGACGGCCGAGTGGCTATTGACCCAGTTGCCGCCCGACAGCGAGGTGGCCGTCGTCGACGCGCGCACGGCTTCCTCGGCGTTTGCCGTCGATTTGGGCGCGGCGCGGCAGCGCATCGAGCGGTTGGACGCCAGCACGATGACGCGCCCCTTGGCCGAAGCGATCGACTCGGGCATGGCGCTAGTGGCCGAGGCCGACAAACCGCGCAAGGAGCTCTATATCTTCACCGATCTGTCACGAGCCGCCTGGTCGCCCGAGGCCATGCGCACCGTCGAACGCCAATTGGCCAAGTCGCCCGACCTGGGCATCTATCTCATCGACGTCGGCGCCACCGAACCCATCAACTCGGGCCTGGGCGAACTGCGGCTCTCGGGCCAGGTGTTGTCGAAAAATACGCCGTTGGCGATCGCCTGCGATTTGTTGCACGTGGGACCGGACGAACAGCGCGAGGTCGAGCTGTATCTGATTGACCGCGAGACGGGTAAAGCCAGCCTGCGCAGCCGGGAATCCTTCGCCTTCAAAGCGGCGGAACAAGCGCGCACCGATTTTCGCCTCCGCGGATTGGAGCCGGGAGTGCATCAGGGATATCTCAAATTGGCGGGGCAGGATAGCTTGGCGTCCGACGACAGCAAATGGTTCACCGTCGACGTGCGTCCGGCCTGGCGCGTGCTGCTGGTGGCGCCGCAAGACGCGGCACGTCAACCGGGCGACTACGCATTGTTTCTTTCCGAGGCGCTGGCGCCGCACGCGATCCGCATCAAGGGCGAGGCGGCCTTCGACTGCGACGTGATCGCCGCAGGCGACCTGGCAAACAAGCCCCTCGAACCGTACGCGGCCGTGTGCCTCCTCGATCCGCGCCCCCTCCCGCAAAGTGTGTGGCAGAAGTTGCAAGCCTTCGCCGCGCACGGCGGCGGGGTAGGCATTTTTCTGGGGCGCAACGCCGCGCCCGTCGACTCGTTCAATGAGCCGTTGGCGCAGGAACTGCTGCCGGGAAAGCTGGTGCGGCAATGGCGCACCGGCGAAGCCTATCTGGCGCCGGAAAACTTTCAGCATCCGCTGTTGCAGAAGTTCCGCCCGCTGGCCGGCGTGGTGCCGTGGGAGTCGTTTCCGATTTTTCGACATTGGCAGCTCGACGACTTGGCGAAAGACGCGGCCGTCGTGCTGCGATATTCCAACGGCCAGCCGGCGTTGATCGAACGCCCCCTAGGCGATGGACGCGTGCTGACGATGACCACCACGGTTTCGGATCCGGCTAACCGCCGTGACACCTGGAACCTATTGCCGACCGGCGAAGAGCCGTGGCCTTTCGTGATGCTGGCCAACGAGACGCTCAACTACCTGGTGGGCGGTGGACAGGAACGTCTCAACTACACGGCCGGCGACACCGCCGTGGTCGACTTGGGCAAGGACCAACGCCATTCGATCTACTCGCTCACCACGCCGCGCGGCGATCAGATTCGCACGCCGGTCGATGAAAAACAAAACGCTCTGGTGGTCACTTCCACGGAGGCCCCGGGCAACTACCGCGTGCAGGCCGGTGGGGGAGAGCAGGGGGTCGATCTCGGTTTCAGCGTCAATCTGCCGCCCGAGACCAGCCAGTTGCAGCGCGCCACCGACGACGAATTGAAATCCGTGTTCGGCCCCATGGACTTTCGCCTGGCGCAGCCGCGACGAGATTGACCGCAGCGTCAGCGCCGGGCGAGTCGGACAAGAGCTCTATCCGTACCTGATCATGCTGGTGGTGATCGTGCTGGCGCTGGAGCAGGTGATTTCGAATCGCTTTTACCAGGACTACGACACGGCGGCGCCGCGATCGTGCGCCGCGCAGTTGGCCGCAGGCGCTAGCGCCGAACTCCATCCTCCGGAACTCCCCGTGCGTGCGTCATGAGCCATTGGTATTTCAATCCGGTGGGCGGCTATGCTCTGGTCGCGGTGGCGGCGACGGCCTTGGTGCTGTTGCTGACGCTGTTGGGTTTGCCGCGCCATCGGCTGACGCCGCGACGACGCAACGTGTTGATCGCGTTGCGGCTGGTCGTGATTGCCCTGGCGATGTTTGCCATGTTGCGTCCCGCATTGGTGCAAACCACGACCAAGCGCCGTTCGGCAACGTTGGTCGTGCTGATCGATCGCTCGCGCAGCATGCAAATCGCCGACGCCGTGGGCGACAAAACCCGCTGGGAAATGCTGCAAGCCACGGTCGAGGAGGCGTTGCCGACATTGCGAGAGCTTTCCGAGGATTTCGAAATCCGCGCGTACACGTTCGATGAAGCGCTCGAGCCCGTGGACTTTTCCACCGGGCAACTCGATCTGGCGTTTGCTCCAGACGGTGAGCAAACGGCTCTCGGCGCGGCGCTCGAAGACGTGCTGCGGCGCGAAGCCGGAAAGCGCCTGCTGGGCGTGGTGCTTTTGAGCGACGGAGCGCAGCGGGCTTACGCGCCGCGCGACACTCCGCCGCAAGGGCCCGTGCGACGCCTGGCTGACTTGGGTTATCCGCTCTACACGCTTGCATTCGGACAGGCGCGTGGACTAGGTCAAGCCCGCGACGTGGCGCTCAAAGACCTCTCGGTCAATCAAACGGTCTATGTGAAGAATGAACTGGCCGTGCACGGCATGGCCCAAATCGACGGCTTTGCCGGACAACGCATCGGCGTGCAACTGCTGTTCGAATCACCGGCCGGCAAGATGCAGCCCGAAGACGGTGTCGAAGTCGTGGCGCGACAGCCGGGCGAGGCGGTGTCCGTCGATCTGGCGACGGTGCCGCAAACGCCGGGCGAGTACAAAGTGACGCTCAGCGCCAAGGATCAGCCCGGCGAGTTGGTCACCACGAACAACAGTATGAGCACGTTTGTCACGGTGCTCAAAGGCGGCATCAACGTGCTGTACCTGGAGGGGGCGCTGCGCGTCGATCAGAAATTTCTGCGTCGTTCGCTCGACGCGTCGCCCGACATCAAGGTCGACTACGTGCGCCTCGACCCGCGCGATCCCGCGCAACGCCCCGTCGATCTGGCCGAGCGATTCAATCGCGGCAAATATGACGTGTACATCCTGGGCGACGTCGACGCGTCGTCGTTTACGTCCGACGAATTGCAGCGGCTGGCCGACGTGGTGAAACAGGGCGCGGGCCTGGCGATGCTGGGCGGTTTTCATTCGTTCGGCCCCGGTGGATATGCCAACACGCCGTTGGCCGCGGTCCTGCCCGTGGCCATGGACCCGCGCAAGCGCCAGCGCGTGGGCGATCCGATTCGCAGCGACGTCCAACTCCGTGGTCCGTTGGCCATGCGCCCGGCCAAGCCGCTTGGCGAGCGTCACTACCTGATGGCATTGGGCACGGCCACCGATCGCGGCGCGGTGTGGAACAAGTTGCCGCCGCTGGAAGGCGCCAATCGACTGGGCGCGCCCAAGCCCGCGGCGCAAGTCTTGGCCGAAACGCCCGACGGACAACCGCTGCTGGTCGTGCAAGAGGCGGGCGGCCGCGTGATGGCTTTTGCCGGCGACTCGACCTGGCACTGGTGGATGGAAGGATTCGAGCCACAACACAAGCGTTTCTGGCGGCAAGTCATTCTCTGGCTGGCGCCAAGGACGAAGCCGGCGAAGGCAACGTGTGGGTCAAGCTCACGCGGCGGCGATTCGGGCCAAGGCAGCGCGTCGACTTCACTGCCGGAGCCCTTTCGCCGCAAAGCGAACCGCTCGTCGATGCCGAATACGAAGTGGAAGTCACGTCGCCCGACAAGTCGACGCAAAAAGTGAACGTCGTGCGCGAAGGCGATCATGTGTCCGGCGCCTTTGACGCCACGCAATCGGCCGGGGACTACGCCATCGCCGTCACAGCCCGGCATCGCGACGCCGCGCTCGGAACCGCCAAGAGCCGGTTCCTGGTCTACGAACAGGATTTGGAACTGGACAACGCCGTGGCCGATCCTTCGCTGTTGGCCAGTCTGGCGGCAATGACCAAAGAGGCGGGCGGACAATCGCTGGCGCCCGAGGAACTGCCCGACCTGCTTCGCAAACTGCGCGAGCAACCGCTCGACCTCGAAGTCGAAACCCAGGTGAAGCACGCGCCGTGGGACACGTGGCCCTTCTTCCTCTTGTTCGTGGCGGTCGTGAGTTGCGAATGGTATTTGCGCAAGAAGTGGGGTTTGGTTTAGGGGCCGAATGCATCGAGCGCCGGCGCTGTCAGATCCTGCCCCGTCCGTTCAGCGTTGCAGATTCCATTCCTCCCGGCGGTATCGCTCGTCGACCAACTGGCGGACGCGCTCGCGCGGCCAATCATCCGGCGCTGCCTCAGCTTGCCACGCGGAAATCAGCGCCCTGGCGCAGCGCCGCCGCGTCGATTGGCAGGTTGGTGACGAACTCGGCGTGGCCGCGATTTTGCCGATAGTCGGGCTGACGCGGCGGCATGGCCAGACACTGTTCGACCAGCGCCAGGTCCATCGCATGGAGCAACGTGCCGTGATACAGCAGGCTGCGCCGCTTGCAGCGGACACTGTTGCCTGAGAATTTTTGAGTGCCCAATGCCAGATCGCTCGTGCCGCGATGTGCCGCATCGGCGACCAATGGCCGGATCGCCTCGAGCATGGTCTGCAACACGAACCGATGCGCTTCGTCCAACGACTGTAGCGCCGGGCGCCGCTCATAGCTGAGCACGACCGCGTACATCAGCGAACCGGGCGCCACGACCACCGCCGCGCCGCCGCTGGTGCGACGCAGGACGCGAACCCCCTGTTTGCGACAAACATCGAGATTCACTTCCCGCTCTGCTTGCGAGCTGCGTCCCAGCACGACAAACGGCTCGCTCGGTTCCCAAATCCGCAGCATTTCCCGGGGCGGTTCGCTCTCTTCGGCGCGCTCCAGCAAGGCCTCGTCCAGGGCCAGATTCTCCTCGGGAGTGGGGAGCGTGAGATCGAAAAGATCCATACCGGGAAACTCGCGGACGTTGAGCTGCGTACAAAGCAGAGGTGTCCTGCGCGCACGCTTGACGGCCTGGCGCGGCCGTCTTACGCTAGTTTATCGTTGATCCTTTCCTCGAGTGCCAGCCATGTCCTCCAGCCTGCCGCCGTCCGAGCGGTTCTCGCCCGACGACGCGCTTCCGCCGGTGGAACCGCCCAGCGCCGGCTTCATCCTGCAATTGTTCGTCGTGCCGGGCATGATCGTCGTAGTGATCGTGATTGTCTGGCTGATGTTCAATTGGCTGGCCCACATGGGCAACGATCGCGATGCCTACGTGCGGGCACTGTCGCGCAACAACGAAGCCCGCTGGCAAGCCGCATTCAATCTGGCCAACTCGCTGCGCTCCGAGCGCAATGCGAAAGTGCCCGTGCTGACGGTGGACAACAAGCTGGCAGCGCAACTGGCGGGCATTCTGGACGAAGAGATCGAGGCCGGCAGCATGGACGAGCGGCCGATTTCGCTGCGGATCTATCTCTGCCGCGCGTTGGGCGAATTTCGCGTCGACGACGGCTTGCCCGTGCTGATCAAGGCCGCCTCGACCCAACGGGACGATGCCGAAGGGGATGTGCGCCGCGCGGCGATCGAAGGTATCGCACTGTTGGCCGCCAATTTCAAGGACGATGATCCGCGCTTCGTCGACAATGAGAAGCTGCGCGAGGCATTGAGCGACGCGGCCCGCGATTCGGATCATCGCACGCGCGCGGCAGCCGCGGTGGCGATGGGCGTGATTGGCGGGCCGGTCTTCATCGACAAGTTGCACTTCATGCTGGAAGACAGCCATCCGGACGTGCGCTACAACGCCGCATTGCGGCTGGCGCACCGTGGTGACGCGGCGGCCGTGGACGTATTGGCCGAGATGCTCGACCAGGACGAAATGGCCGGCGTCGAAGCGGAGCAGCAACCCGAGATGCGCGACTTTAAACGTTCGGTGATCACGGTCAACGCGCTGCGGGCCACGCAGCAGCTCGCCGAAGAGAACGCCTCCGCCAATTTGAGCCAACTCGAGTCGGCCGTCGAACGCCTGCGAGACAGCGAAGCGCCGGCCGAAATTCGCGTGGAAGCCACCAGCACGCTGCAAAAGTTGCACGGTCGTGCGGCGCGGCCGGCGGCCGATTAGCATTCGATTTCGTTTTCGGCGCTCGCGCGTTGCGATCGTCATGCGTGTTACCGTTTCACGCGCTTTGCGCGCCGCGGCGCCCGTACCGTTTGCGCATCACCCGTGCAGCCGTTGCCAGCGTGGCAGTGCCATCACGCGTGTGGAAAACCTTGACGGTTAGGTAAGGATACAACTGTAAGTGCTGCATGGGACTGGAGTTGCGCCGCAGTTTCGATTGTTCGGCTCGGACGGCTTTCGCGGGATCTTCAGAAAAACTTTGCCGCCGCAAGTCATTCCGTGAGCAATACTTTTCGCGGGAATTCGTTGGGGACGCCGCGCAAATTGTTTGCGGAAAGCGCGGCCGTCCGCCAGACTTGGAAGAGTGACTCTTCCCGCGCGCAACGGTGCCAACGCGGCGGAGAACTTGAGAAATTCCGACTGAAACACTGCCCAACTAGAGCTCGCGGCGCGAGCGGAGAAACACGGTATGGTCCGAGCAATTGCGTTGTTGATTCCCGCGATGGTGGCTACGTCGGCCATGGCACAGGATTTCTGCCAGACGTATCGCATCGTGTATCAAACGGTCTACGACGAACAACAGGTGACGGCCTATCGCCTGGAAAGCGAAACGGTCTACGACCAGGTGCAGCAGACGACCTACCGTCCGGTGTACGAGACCGAGATGCGCGAGCGACGTTATCTCGTCGCCCGGCCGGTCACCGAAACCAGCGAGCGCGAAGAGCGCTACAAGGTGCTCAAGCCGGTCTACGAAACGCAACTTCGTGACACCAGCTACAACGTGACGCGGATGGTGCCCGAGACCTCCGAGCGCGAAGAGCGTTACGTCGTGAATCGCCAGGTAATGGAGACCGCCGAGCGCGAAGAGCGCTACATCGTGCAGAAGCAGGTGATGGAAACCGCCGAGCGCGATGAGGCCTATACCGTGATGCAGCCGGTGACCACGTATCGCACGGTGTATTCCGACCAGGGTGGTTTCTACGATCAAACGACGGTCACTCCGGGTCCGACCAAGACGCGGCTGCAATGGTTGCCGCGGGCCGAATTCTGTGATCCGGTGACAGGCGCCGCGACGTACCAGCGGCCGGGTTTGGCTTGGGTACCCGAACAGTGCCCCGCCACGGTAACGGTCAACCGCGTGTGGAAGCCGAACATCGTCGCCCAGCAAGTGCCTCAGACGAGCTATGTGCCAAGCGTGGCCACCCGCAAGGTGCCGGTGCAAGTCTGCCGCATCGTCAATGAAGAAGTCGTGCGCAAGGTGCCGGTGCAGGTGTGCCGCGTGGTGCAAGAAGAACAAGTTCGCCGCGTGCCGGTGACCACGTATAAACAGGTGGTCGAGCGCGTCGAACAGCAAACGCCGGTGCAGGTGTGCCGTATGGTCGAGGAAGAAGTCGTGCGACGGATTCCGGTGACGACTTGCCGCATGGTGACCGAAGAGCGCGTGGAACAGATTCCCGTGAAGACCTGCCGCATGGAAGCCATTCAGCAGACGGTACAGGTGCCCCGCGTGGTGTGCAAAAAGGTGCCCGTGGTCTATACGCAGCGTGTGCCGCGCGTGGTGTGCATGCGAGTGCCGGTCGCGGATCCGTGTGCTCCGACATGCTGCGGCGAGTCGACCGGCGTGGTCCTTGCACCGGCGCCGGTCATGGCCGCGCCCGTCCAAGTGGCCCCAGCGCCCGCCGCTGGGCAAGGTACGTTTGCTCCGACCGCGCCCACGCCGGCCCAAGCCGATTCGACGCAGCGCGGCACGCAGCCGGGACAAGGCAACGCCACTCAAAAGCCCGAGTTGGGCCCCGAGGAGGAGATTGGCCCGGTCGACGACACGCCGTTCGACGAGCCGAACATGAATGACAGCGAAGCTTAAGATTGCACCTGCGCCGTCACGAACAGCCAGCGCCCGGGGGCACGAGCAACTTTTGTTCGTGCCCTCGTTTTTGTTGCTCGCGATCGGTTCGTCCCAGGAAGCCAAGCGACGATTGCTGCGTGGCCTGTGCGATATCGCCGGCACCCGTATGTCTGCTACGCATCGCTGATTGACACGCGCCGGACGCTTTGACAGACTACACGGTCGCGCGATATGGGTCGCGACCACGGGGGTCACCGACTCACCCATGCCCCGTTTGGAACTGCTCCTGGATGGAGCCAGGCATGACGACCACTTCCGCTGAAATCTCCTCGGGTGAATTGCTGTCGGGCCAACGCGTGGCGCTGGTCGGCAAATTCGCCGGCATGTCGAAGCGCGATGCGCAGCAACTCGTCCGTCAGCAAGGGGGCACGGTGGTCGAGCGCCCCGACGCTTCGGCCACGCTGTTGGTGGTGGGAGAAAACGAGCTGCCCGTGCTGGAAGGTGCATTCGAAGAGACGTTCGATCCGGATGTGCGCGAGGCGGTGGAGCGCGGCACGTTGGCCGTCATCAGCGAGACGCAACTTTGGCAGCGGCTGGGGCTGGTCGACCACGAGCAGCACTTGCACCGCCTGTATACGCCGGCAATGCTCGCCAAACTGCTGAACGTGCCCGTCTCGGTACTCAGGCGGTGGCAGCGTCGCGGCTGGATCGTGCCGGTGCGCGAGGTGCGGCGGCTCCCCTATTTCGACTTTCAGGAAGTGGCCACGGCGCGGCGGCTCAACGAGCTGCTGGCAGCCGGAATGTCGGCCAACGAAATCGAAAAGAAGCTGGCCGCGCTGGCTCGCTATCTGCCCGGCGTGAAGCGGCCGCTGGCGCAATTGTCGATCATCGTGCAAGGCAAGCAACTCTTGCTGCGCCAGGGAGACGAGGTCATCGAGCCGGGCGGGCAACTGCACTTCGACTTTGCCGGGGCGGGCGACGTCGAGCACGCCTGCGTGCCGGCCAGCGTTGCCTTCGCATCCGACATTCTGGCGTTCAACGATATCCCGGGCCATCTGATCCCCACTTCGCCGGGCGACATGGTGCAACTGGCCGGCCAGTTGGAGGACGAAGGGCACCCGGAGGCCGCGGCCGAGATGTATCGCGCGGCAATGGCGGCCGGTGGGCCGAGCGCCGAATTGTGTTTCTTGTTGGCGGAGCTGCTCTATCAGATCCAAGACCTGACTGCGGCGCGCGAGCGATACTACATGGCCATCGAGCTGGACGAAGACTACGTCGAGGCACGTGCCAACCTGGGCTGCGTGTTGTCTGAGCTGGGCGAAACCGAATTGGCCATCGCGGCGTTTCAAGGGGCACTGATCTATCACGACGACTACGCCGACGTGCATTATCATCTGGGTCGCATCCTGGACGATGCCAACCGGTCGGACGAGGCCGAAGTCCACTGGAAGAGTTTTTTGCGGCTCGCACCGACCAGCCCGTGGGCCGACGAGGCGCGCGATCGCATCGGTCGCTAGCCACACGATTCCGCGAGGATTTGCGTTGCAAAGGGCCGCCGCCGGCCGTCGTGCCCGACGTTTGCCGAGCCACTGGCCACCTTGCAAAACGCGGCTAATCGCTTATTCTTCAGGTTGCGCCAGGGAGCGGCGTGCGCCGAAGTCAATGCGGAACAATTGCGCCGGCGGAAGTTCGGCTTGCCCGCACCGCAGACCGTATCCGGCCGGTACTTACGGCATCTCACGACGCATGAGCGATATTCTCTTCCAATACAAGAAGGTCGACCCCACGACCTGGGTCTACCTGTCGTCGCTCTTGAGTATTGCGCTGTACTTCAAGTTCAGCCGCGTATGGAGCGTGCGCAACTTCGACCTGATTTGTTTGATTCTGCTGGCGCCCGGCGTCGTGGTGGTCGAGTACGGCCTGGCCAACGACAGTCAGGGCATCGAGCAATTGGGATACATCTGGCTGTTCGTCACCAGCGGCATCTTCATGGTGCGGCTGCTCTTGGATCCAATGATGATCCGCCGGCCGCTGTTGGAGCCGAACTTGTCGGTGGGCGGCATGACATTTTTGGGCGTGTCGTTGTTTGTTTTCCTGATGGCCAACGTCGTCAACAGCCAGCCAACGCCCAGCGATCTGGCCGGCGCCAAAGGAGCCGAGCAAGTCCGCGCACTGCAGACGCCGGAGCCCGAGGACCAAAGTCTCACCAGTCATGGCCCCGGATATCCGTTGCTGCATTTGTTGCCCAGTATTTCCACCCAGTTCTTTTTTGTGGGCAACACCGCGCGGCAAACGCAGCAGGAAGTGAATCAAGGCCAGGACATGGTGCGCCGTGCCACGGCGCGGCACCATGGCCATTTTGGCGCATCTGGCGGTCGTGGCGGGTATCGTGCTGATCGGCTATCGCCATTTCGACAACATCCGCGCCGGGATTGCCGCCGCCACGCTCTACCTGCTGTTGCCCTACACGGCGCAGCTCACCGGCCGAGTCGACCACGTGCTGCCGGCGGCGCTGCTGGTGTGGGCTATCGAAGCCTATCGCCGCCCCCTGGTCTCCGGCATGTTCATCGGTCTGGCCATCGGCGTCATCTACTATCCGGTGTTTCTGCTGCCATTGTGGCTGGCGTTCTATTGGCAACGAGGGCTGTTGCGATTCGGCTTGGGGGTAGCCACGACGCTGGCGCTATTGGTCGGCTCACTCGCATTCACCTCGGACAGCATGATCAGCTTTTGGTCGCAAGTGCAGCAGATGTTTGGCTGGACGAGCCTCACGCCCGCCACGCTCGAAGGCTTTTGGGGCTTTGGCATCATCGATGCGGTGTACCGCATTCCGGTGCTGGTTGCGCTGGTTGCATTCTGCATCAGCCTGGCGCTCTGGCCGCCCCAAAAGAACCTGGGCACATTGATGAGCTGCTCGGCGGCCGTGATGCTGGCCACGCAGTTCTGGCATCCCAACGGCGGCGGGCTCTACATCGATTGGTACCTGCCGCTGCTGCTGCTGACGATCTTCCGCCCGAACTTGGAAGACCGCGTGGCGCTGTCGGTGTTGGGCGTGGGTTGGTTTCCCAAGCGAAAAGCAACCTTGCGCGTGGCCGAGCAGGCGGCGTGAGCGTGTGCGCTGGCACGACGCGTGTCGCCCCATTGAATCGCGCATGGATGCACTCACCTGATGCGAACTGCCCTGCCGCGTTTCCCAAGGACAGTCCCCGCCGGTTTTTCCCCAGCCTCGCGGAGTCGCTTGTGCCGCACTTAGCGACGTCTCAAGAATTACTTCGGCTTTTGGCGGTTGTGAGCGAGTTATTCGAACAGGAGGCAACGGAGTCAATAGAGGGAATACTCTGTTTTCTCCGGCTGAATTTTCCTCATGGGTCATTGGCGCCTGGGAGAATCAGTCGCGAATCGGCCCTCGGTCAGTCTCAAACTGTTGAAGTTGATGACCAATCCCAGTGGGATGTCGAGCAGTTTCATGTACGTAGGTTGTAGGCCGCAGGAAGCAGGAAGCAGGAAGCAGGAAGCAGGTCAGTCACCCCGTGCCTGACGGTGTTTCCCCTTTGGCTTCCTCCCGCCTCCCGCCTGTTACCTCATGCGTCATCCCGGCGGCCTGCAAGAACCATGGATGCATGGCTGGATCCTTTCGACAACAGAGCAGACGGAGAAAACAGAGAGCTTCTCTCCGTTATCTCTGCTGCCTCCTGTTGAATCAATCCAGCCAACCGCCCACGTGCAAACAGGGAAGTTATTGCTGAGTCGTTCCTTGGGGCCAATTTTCCGTTGCACGCCAGCGTTTACGGAAACTGGCTTGGGCTTAGTCCCAGGTCGACGATACTGCACGCGGGGATGGCGTTCAGACGGTACTCTTTGGCCTTTGCCAGTATCTGCGGGCTCTCGGTGCCGGGATTGAGAAATAACTCGTCGCAGCCCTTGGCGGCAATGGCTTCCAGGTTGGCCAGCACGGCGGCCGGCGGCAGGTAGACGCTGATGCGTTTGAGATGCGCCACCGGCACCTCGTCCAACGATGTGTAGGCAGCGAGGCCTTCGATCGTGCCTCCCTTGGGATTCACGGGGTACACGTCGTAGCCGGCCTGCAAATGCGCGCGGACCGACTTGTTGCCGAATTTGCTGCGATCGCTGCTGGCCCCGAGGATGGCCACGGTCGGCTTGGGCATCGTGCGAGCCTTCGATGAATTTACGGAGAACTGGTGTCGTCGTCGCGGCGCGTGTCGAGCGATGTCGGCCGGCGCTGCGCGGCGTACCATTTCTTCCAGGCTTGCTGGTCGAAATTGAAGCTGGTTTCGGTCAGCGCTACCAGCGCTTCCAGCACGCCGCGGTTTTCAAATGATCGCTTGATGGTTTCCACGCCCGAGCCGCCGAACGTGAAGCCGCCACCGCCGCCGCCATTGGAGCTGCGGCCGAAGGTGGCTTGCGTCTGGCCGGGCTGTCCCTTTTGGATCTTGAACGTGTGAACGGTCACCAGCGCGTCGATCAGCGGACCGATGGCCTCGGGCTCTTGCATGCGGCCCAGGCAATAGGCGCTGCGGTTGACCAGCAGGTTTTCCTTGTCGTGCAACATTTGCACGTATTTCTTCACGGCCGGCTTGAAATGGCGATCGACAATCTGGTCGAGGCTCGACAGACGCACTTCCTCGTCGGGATCGTACAGCGACGCCGTCACCAGCGCTCCCAGTCCGGCATTGTCGTTGATGCGTCCCAATGCCTCGACATACAGCAGCCGCACGTCGCGCGGAGCAACCTGCTTAGTGTCGTTGAGCATGCGGGCGAGCGCTGCGACGGCGAATGGGTCGTCAATCGCCTTGATGCCCTCGAGTGCCTCCGCTTGCTTGTCGGTTCCCAGCCAACGGTGCCACCGTTTGAGCTTACGGGCCCATTCCAACCGGGCCAGATCTTCCTTGCGGGTGCGCTCTTTGATCTCGATTTCTTGGGGCAAAAGCCACGCGCCCTTGTAGCGCAAGTAGCCGTTCTCGGCCATCATGGTGTCGCGCGTAACCCAACGGCCTTGCACCTGGCTATAGCCCAAGCCGTGTCGGGCATCGGCGTGATTGGGGTCCAATTCGACAATGCGTTCCAGGTGTCTTCGCCGCTCTTTGAGCAGGCGGTTTTCACGGCACCACTCGGCCAGTTTCCACTGATCCGCGACCGTGTCGGTGGCCTTGAAGCGAATCTGGTCGTAGCGCACTTCCGTGGGGGTTTGGTGCGAGACTTTCTTCACCTGATCGGCCGCCAGGATTACTTCGCCGCCGAGATGGGTCTTGACGACATAGGTTTTGCGCGGGGACTCGTCGGCGTTGACCAGCGTGCCGTGCACTTCTCCGCCACTGTGCAACTCGAACACGTCGCGCGGGCCGGCACGGCCAGCACGCCGACGAGCAGTAGCAAGGCGAAGTGGTATCGAAGAATCATCGTCACGCCACGACCTGCATCGTGAGATTTGCACAGCAGGGCGTGCCCACCGGGCGCGCCGCAATGGGACCGCATTCCCACATCAAGTATACTAACGTGGCTGGAAATTGGCGAATTTGCGGGCGTTTCGTATGTGGCAGAGGCTCTGGGGCAGCGGTAGCTGAAGTCGCGAGACTTCGGTTCGGGTTCCGCTGAATTCTTGTGAATTGAGCTGCATGCTCGAAGCACTTGTCATATCCGGCGTTTTCCCAGGGGAATCCGCCGGTTATTCGCATTGGGGGAGTCGCTGTCATGAGCCGGGTCATCGATGAACATCATGCCACTTCGCCGGCGGACGTGGCCTGCGCCCTGATCACGGTGAGTGACACGCGCACCCGCGAGACGGACTCGGGCGGACAACTGCTTTGCGAGCTGTTGTCGGCAGCCGGCTTTCGCATTGCGCGCGCGAGATCATTCCCGACGAGCCGGACCGCATGCGCCCGTTGCTCGAAAAGTTTCGCGACGACGCGACGATCGCCGCGGTGCTGTTGACCGGTGGCACGGGCATCAGCGGCCGCGACCAGACGTTCGAAACCGTTAGTGCGCTATTAACCAAACCGCTGCCCGGTTACGGCGAGTTGTTCCGCACTTTGAGTTATGCCGAGGTGGGCGCGGCGGCGATGCTCAGCCGGGCGGTGGGCGGCTTGATGGATCGGACGGTTGTGTTGACGATGCCCGGCTCGCCCGCGGCCGTGCGGCTAGCGGTCGAGAAGCTGATCGTGCCCGAGATGCGGCATCTGGTCCGCGAGGCCACCCGCTAGCAGGGCGCTCTGCCTGCTGCCGTCCCTTCTCTCGAAACGCGTGGCGCCGTGGCGCATGCGTGTCCTGCTAGCTGGAGATTGGCCTGGAGCCGGCGCGCGACATTCACTATCCTCCGCGGCCCAGAATTTCCAGATTGTCAGCGCGCGCCGGCAGGATGTCCGGTAGCGCGTTTGCACGCACGTTTGCCCAGGGAGGGGCCCATGCGCAAGTTCCTCATGCTCGTCATCACCGCGGCCCTCGGCGGCTACGTCTTTCTGCAGAATTTCAAGATCGAAGGGCTGCAAGACCTGACCGTCGTGCCGCGCGACGCGTCGTCGGACGGCTATGGCCAAAACGCCTCGCTGCCCAAGGTCGAGCGCACGGCTGGTACGATTCGCATCGCCTCGTTCAATATCCAGGTGTTCGGCGAAAAGAAGCTCAGCGACCCGCGCGTGCGCGGACTGTTGGCCGAGATCATACGGCAGTTCGACGTAGTCGCCATCCAGGAAATTCGTTCCAAGCAGGACATCCTGCCGCAGTTCGTCGACGTCATCAACTCCTCCGGGCGGCACTACGACTACGTGATCGGGCCGCGGCTGGGGCGCACCGCGAGCAAGGAACAGTACGCGTTCATCTTCGACACCGCCAGCATCGAAATCGATCGCTCGTCGCTCTATACCGTGGCCGATCCCGACGATCGCCTGCACCGCGAGCCGCTGGTGGGCTGGTTCCGCGTTCGCGGGCCTGCGCCCGACCAGGCCTTTACGTTCTCGCTGGTCGACATCCATACCGATCCGGACGAAACGCGCACCGAACTCGACGCATTGGCCGCGGTGTTCCGCGCGGTCCGCGACGACGGACGCGGCGAAGACGACGTCATTATCCTGGGCGATTTGAACGTTGACGATCATCACCTGGGCCTGCTCGGGCAATTGCCGCAAATCCATTGGGCCATTTCCGGCGTGGCCACGAATACCCGCGGCAACAAACTGTACGACAATCTTGTCTTCTCGCGCGTGGCGACCACCGAGTACACCGGCCGCTGGGGCGTGTTCGACATGATCCGGCAGTTCAATCTCACGGTTGACGACGCGCTGAAAGTTTCGGACCATATGCCCGTGTGGGCCGAATTCAATTTGTTCGAGGGTGGCCAGGGTGGACGCGTAGCCACGCGGCCATTTAACCCCCGCTAGGCTTCGCGATGACGCAACTCAGCGGGCGATTTCGGCGAGCGCTGGCCTATGCTGACGAGTTGCACCAGACGCAGCGCCGCAAAGGATCGGGCGCACCCTATATCGCGCATCTGCTGGGCGTGGCGGCCATCGTCCTGGAGCATGGCGCCACGGAAGACGAGGCCATCGCCGCGCTATTGCACGACGCGGTCGAAGACCAGGGCGGACCGCCGACGCTTGCCGCAATTCGCCATCGCTTCGGCCCGCGCGTGGCCGAGATTGTCGCCGGCTGCACCGATGCCGACACCGTGCCCAAGCCTCCCTGGCAAGAGCGGAAGGAAGCCTATCTCGCGCATCTGGCATCGGCCGACGCGGGCGTGTGCCTGGTCTCCGCAGCCGACAAGCTCTACAACCTGCGCATGATCGTGGCCGACTATCGCGCGATCGGAGAAGCAATCTGGGCGCGCTTCACCGCCGGAAAGTCCGGCACGCTGTGGTACTATCGCGAAGTGACGCGCGTGCTGATGCAAGCCTGGCCCGATGCGCTGGTCGAGGAATTGGCGCGCACCGTTGCGGAGCTGGAGCAGCTTGTCGCCGAAATGGAAGGGACATCGCGGTTCGAAAAAGGTGTGTCGCCGCCAAAAAATGATGCTTGAAATCAGGCCAGCCCTTCTGCTACCGTGCAGATCGTGACGAGGGGTTTCCACCGGGCCTGAAACAATAGCAGGTATCGAACGAGCCCATTGCCGGCCCATTGCCGGTGATGTGCTCGTTTTTTTTGGTAGCAGCCATGACCGATTCCGAACTTTTTTACCTTCCAATCCGCCAGGCGCGACATCAGATCCGCGATAGCGATCTGTTGCTCTTTCGCCGGCGCGGATTGATTTCGATTGCCGGCCGGGGCGACCATTCGCACGCTGCCAAGGCGGCATGGTGGGACGACGAGCTCTTTTGCCTTGAGGTGCGCGAATGGCAGGGCGGCCGCGCCGTGACGCTCGCCAGCCAGGTACAACGTTTTCCCTCGCGCATCGATGTCTACCAGGCCAATCCCGAGGATCGTTGCGCGAATACGACCGCCGCGGCGCGATGCGCGCCATGCGTCGACTGGCGGGTTGCGCCTATGGCTATTGGGGCGTGGTGACCGCGTCGCTGTTGCATCTGCCGTTCGTGCGGCTGGCCGCCCACGCCGACGTGCGCGACGCGGAGCATACCGGACGTCCGCCGTTTTGCAGCCAGGCATGCGCCATGAGTGATCGCCTGGGAGGTGGGGTCGATCCGGTCTCCCATCTGGCCGACCGCATGACGCTGCCGGCCGATTTGGTGCGAGTCCTTTCTATCAATATCGATTCACGTTGACCCCCTGACGACCCATGAAACTTTTGCTGTTTGCCTGTTTCGTTGCCGCTAGTGCCATGTCCGTGGTCGCGGCTCCCTGGGTGGGGTTGCCGCCCGGCGGCTGTGCGACGGGTCAATGCCCTGTCGCTGTACCCCCGGCGCCGCCCATCGATACGCCGACGCTTCCGGCCGGCATTCGTTCGGCCGTCGTCCGCATCGTCCACACCCAGGGAGCCAGCCGCGCGCTGGGTAGCGGCACGCTGGTCGACGTCGACGCGCAGCAAGGACTGGTTGTCACTTGCGCGCACCTGTTTCGCGACGGCACAGGCTCGATCCAGGTTGTTTTTCCCGACGGCCGCGCCGTGGACGCGCAATTGCTGCGCGTCGACCAGCGAGCCGACCTGGCGGCGTTGGCAGTCGCCGCCTTGCAGCAACAGCCGGTCAAGGTTGCCGAACAATATCCCCGCCGGGGCGATCCGCTCACGTCGTGCGGATACGGCAGCGACGGTCGACTGTGGTGCAACCGAGGGCAGGCGCTGGGCTATGTGGCGAACTCCGGATCAAAGAGCGTCGAAGTGCTGGAGCTTAGCGGCACGGCGCGCTTCGGCGACTCGGGCGGACCGGTGTTCGATGGCGACTATCAACTCGTGGCCGTGCTGTTTGGCACCAACGGACGCGTGGTCGACGGCACGTTCTGCGGACGCGTGCGCAAGTTCCTATCTGGTTTGTCACCTCGGTTCACGGAGTCGCCTGCCGTTGGTCCGCCGTCGGCGCCGCCCGATGCGGCGGCAGCCGCCCTAGCTGCACCGCCAGCGCCCTCCGACAATCAGCCGCCGCCGGCCGAGTCCGATCGCCTGGCAAGATTGGAAGGCCTGGTCGCACGGCTGCACGACGCCTGGCAAGGCATAGGCGGCCGCGTGGATCGATTGGCCGACGCCGTGAAGAGCGTGAAGGAATCGCTCGCCGGCGCGCGAGGCGCTGAAGATCCGGCGACGCCCAACGTCGAACTGCCCGCGGATGCCAGCCCGCTCGATCCGATTGCCGAGGCCGCGCGGCCGTGGCTGTCGGCCAAGTTGACTACGGTGCTGATTTCGTTGGGAGTTCCCGGCGGCATTGCCGGCGTGGCGGCGGGCGCGGCCGTGTATCTGATCATGCAGCGCGGGAAGCGTCGTTTGCAAGAACGTCTCGACAGGATGACACAGAGCGCGGCCAGCACCGTCGCCGCGTCCGCCATGGCCGAGGCGCCCGCGAATCAAGCCGTGGTTCGGCATCACAACCGCTACGTGCCGTTCGAAGTGACGGCCATGGACAAAGCCTGGGCATCGGCCCACGCACACATCGGCGAGAAATATCCCGGCGCGGTTCCTTACTTGAAAATGGCCGAGGGCGTCAAAGATCAACTGCTCTCCGGCATCGGTGATCCAACTATTTCGGAAGGGGGAGATTCACAATGACGACAACACCACAGTTCGGCACGGACGAGATTCTTTGGTACGACAATGGCAAATGGGGCGAGGCGGGCTATGCCATCGCCAATCCCAACGACAAGGTGTGGACCAACAACTCGGTCATCTTTCAATTCCACAGCCTGGTTGGGCGCAACATGTTTGAATTGATGCACCGGCCGGACGTGCGGTTCTACGGACCGCCGCACAAGCAGTTCTGGTTCGAGCTGCACCAATTGATCGTCACCGTGCGCAAACGGCTGGCGGATCGTCAACGGCTGCCCAACGACTCGAATGGCCTAGTGGTGCAACATGCCACGCCCGCGCCGCAGATCTTTTTGGCGTGGCCGATTCCCTTTTTCGGAGAACGCGTGCGTCAGCCCGACATTCGCGAATATGCGCAGCTTGCGCTATTGATGCTGTCGGAAATGATGCAGCACTCGGAGAACGAACTGTCCACTTATATCACCGACGCGTTCGCCTCGAAAGTCGGCCAGTACCTGCGTGAGATATTGGCGCTGTTGGCCACCAAGTATTTCGGCTACACGCGAGCGCAGGCCTATGAGCCGGCGTTCACGCTCAACGACGCCGACTTTGCCAACTACGATCCATCGAAGGTGATGACCAGCGTCGAGATGACCGAAGAACGCCCGCCGGTGCAATGGTGGCCCACCGAGACCGATCTAACGGCCATTCGCGCGGTGCCGTACAACGAGGCGCTGGTCCTGCGCGGCGCTGGCCGTCGACCGCCGTATTGAGCAGCGGAACGTATTCTAGCCCGGCCGTGGCGGTTGCCAGCACGACAGCCGCCGACACGGCTGCTTCCAGCGCCACGTTTACAAACCCGCCCGGGCAAGCGCCCTGACGCCGGCGATTCGAGTTCGTGCAATGGTTTGGGACACGACTATGGACGGGTGGACGTTGTTGATCGGATCGTTGGTGTCGCTGGGGCTGGCGGTGGGGCCTTGGATGTTCAAGGTCCACGCCAAGCTCGCGGTGATCGCCAGCAAGATCGTCGACCTGTGCGACAAGATGGACCGCGCGTCCGAGGAGCATCGCCGGTTGGTGGCCGTCTGCGCGGCACGAGTCGCGACTGGATACGCACGAAGTCAAGCTGTCGCACATCGCCGAGCGATGGCGCGACGAATGACGCAGGGAAGCGCTGCGGCGGCGCGCGATAGGGAGATCGTGCGCCGCACGTTTTTCGAGATCACGTAGCCATCAACAAGGATCGAGTCATGCAGATACGCGATCGGATCAAGGACTTTCGCCGCGTGCCGGCGCGGCAGTTGTGTCCGCATCCGCGAACTGGCGCACGCATCCGCTGGCACAACAGCAGGCAATGCGCGGCTTGTTGGCCGAAATTGGCTACGCCGACGCGCTGTTCGCGCGCGAGCTACCCGACGGATCGCTACAGTTGATCGACGGTCATCTGCGCGCCGAAACGACACCCGACGCGCTGGTGCCCGTGCTGGTGCTCGACGTCGACGACCGTGAGGCGCTCAAGCTGCTGGCCACGCTCGATCCATTGGCTGCCATGGCGGGCGCCGACGCCGAATTGCTCGGCGCATTGCTGGAAGACGTCGCCACCGACAATCGCGACGTGCAAGCGATGCTGGATCAACTTTTGGCGGAGCATCCGCCGCCGGATGCGACCGACGATGAAGCAACCGATAGCGTGATCGTTCCAACGCTGTTTCAAGTCGTCGTCGAATGCTCCGACGAGGACGAGCAGCGCGGCGTCTTCGAGCGGCTCTCGACCGAGGGGTTCAAGTGCCGGGCCATGGTGTTGTAAACGGCGCGCTGTAGCACGCCGGGCAATAGACCGAAAAGCGTAAGGAGGTGGGGCGATGGTTCGTGTGCGAGCGGACGTGGAGTGTCCGGTCCATGATTCATTGTCCTTGCGATGGGTCTAAAACCCTCGCCTTCAGGCGAAACCTTTAGGTTCTTCGTTTGCTAGAATTTGGGGATGGAAAAGTACCGCACGAGTTCGCATAGCCGTTTCGACCTGAAGTACCATTTTGTGTGGATCACCAAGTATCGGAAGCCCATTTTGGCCGATGCGGTCGGAATGCGGCTGCGGGAACTGGTGCGAGAAGTGTGTAGAACCAACGAAATCGAGATTTTGGAGGGCTCGGTGTCTCGCGACCATGTGCATGTGCTGCTGTCCTGTCCGCCGAATCTGTCGCCAAGCAAGGCCATGCAGTACATCAAGGGCAAAAGCTCGCGGAAGTTGCTGATGGAGTTCAAGCATCTGCAAAAAGAGTTCTGGGGTCGGCATTTGTGGGCCCGCGGCTACTTTGTGGCATCCAGCGGCAACGTGACTGACGAGGTGATCCAAGAATATATCCGCCAACAACAAGGCACTGAGCCTGACGATGGCGGCGACAATTTCCGCATTACCAAATCGTGAGCGCAGGACTTCAGTCCGTAGCCACGATTCTCCTCGAACCTACCGGCTTCAGCCGGTAGTAGTTCAGTTCGCGTCCAGCAGGTGGCCGGCATGTTCGACGTGCCGGTGGCCGAGCGGGCCAAGGCTTCGTTCACGGTAGACGTGCCGTCGGCAGAGGAGGACTGGACCATCGGACTCATCGTCGGCCCTTCGGGCAGCGGCAAGTCGACAATCGCACGCCGTGCATTTGCCGACACGCCGGCCGCCGTGCCCCACTGGCCGCGCGATCGGGCCGTGGTGGATTGCTTCGGCGAATTGAAGACCAAGCAAATCACGGGATTGCTGACGGCCGTGGGTTTCAGTTCGCCGCCGGCTTGGATTCGGCCCTATCACGTGCTCAGCGGAGGCGAGCGCTTTCGCTGCGATCTGGCGCGAGCCCTGGCACGCGCACTCGAACCAGGCTCGCAAACTGCCAGCACGCCGCCTCCAGCGGTCGTATTCGACGAATTCACGAGCGTCGTCGACCGCAACGTTGCGCAAATCGGCTCGGCCGCGGTCGCCAAGTCGATTCGCAGCGGCGCGATTCGCTGTCGCTTCGTGGCGGTGACGTGCCATTACGAGGTGGCCGAATGGCTGGAACCCGACTGGGTCGTCGACATGGCCGATCGCACGTGTACGCGGAGGCGTCTTCGGCGACCCAAAATACAGATCGAGTTGCACCGTGTTCGGTCGCGACTGTGGCGCCTGTTTGCGCCGCATCACTATTTGAGCGGGTCGCTCAGTCGCGTGGCCCGTTGCTACGCGGCGTTCTAGCAGGGAAACGCCGTGTCGTTTTGCGCCACGTTGCCGATCATCGGCCGCAAGCGTCATTGGCGGATCACGCGGATCGTCACGTTGCCCGATTATCAGGGAATTGGCATCGGCATGCGCGTGGCCGAATCGGTGTGCGACGTGCACTTGCGTCAAGGGCACCGCATCAACATCACGGCCAGCCATCCGGCACTGGTGGCGCATTGCCGACGTTCGAGCTATTGGCGGACGGTGCGAGTCATGCGATCGGGATCCAGCACCGCGGGGCGGCTCATTGCCGGCTATCGCGGTTCGAGAGGGCGCAGCGTCGTGTCGTTCGAGTATTTGGGCCAAGGGTAGAGGAGGGGGCGGATGGAGCCAAACCCGCGTTGCGTGCTGACCGAAGTCAAGCGGAGCGAGATCTGCGCGATCCTGGCCGTAGGATGTTCGCGCACCACCGCCGTGCGCTACGTGGGCTGTCATCCCGACACGATTCGCAATACGGCCAAGCGCGATCCTGATTTCGCGCAGGCCCTGCACCAGGCTGAAACCCGGCACGAGATTCAGCACTTGGCGCACATCAACGCCGCCGCCAAGGAGGGGCGCTGCTCGCGCGCCGCGGCCTGGGCATTGGAGCGGACGCATCCCGATCGCTATGGCCGTCGCCGCCCACATGTCATCACGCCCGATCAATTGTCGCAAGTGCTCGCGCAGTTCGCCGGCGTCATTCTCGAAGAAGTCGCCGACGAGGAATTGCAACAACGCGTCTTCTCTCGGCTGGCCGACCTGACGGACGAGCTGCACGCGCTGTCCGCGAAAGGAGGCGGCAAATGACGATCGCCTCAGGTTTGGATCCCTGCGGACTGACGCCCAAGCGCTGGGCCGATCTGGCATTGCGCCTGAAGGCCGACCTGGCGCGGCGGATGCATGTGCAGAATGAAGCAGGCGGCTCGCTGCTCGACTGGGGACGGCGCTATTTGCCGCAGCACTTTCGCCGCCAGCCCTCGGGCATGCACCGCTGGCTGTCGGACCAACTCGACACGATGACGCTCGAGCGCGGAGCCCGGCTCAACGTGATTGGCCCGCGCGGCGCCGCCAAATCGACCGTCGCTACGCTGGCGCACGTGCTGCGCGTGGCCACCGCAGGGTGGGAGCCATACGTCTGGATTCTGTCGGACACGAAGCAGCAGGCGTGCCGGCACCTGGAGAACATCAAGCTCGAACTGCTGGAGAACGAGCGGCTGGCGGCCGCCTATCCCGCTGCCGTGGGCCGTGGCCTGGTGTGGCGCGGCAACTCGATCCAGCTACGCAACGGCGTATCCGTCGAGGCGTTTGGTTGCGGGCAGGGCTTGCGGGGCCGACGCTATCTGGCGCATCGCCCCACGCTGATCGTTTGCGACGACCTGGAAAATGACGGCCATCGCCATTCGGCCACGCTGCGCGAGCAATCGCGAGATTGGTTTCAGGGCACGCTGCTGAAGGCGGGCACCAAGCGAACCAACATCGTAAACCTGGCCACCGCCTTGCACCGCGATGCGCTGGCTCCGCGGTTGGACCGTACGCCGGGCTGGACGTCGCGCGTGTTCGCAGCCATCGAACGCTGGCCCGACAACATGCAACTGTGGCACGAATGGGAGGCGATCTACTGCGACCCGACCAATCCCGCGCATGCCGCAAACGCGCGGACATTTTTCGAGCTTCATCGCGTCGAGATGGAAGCCGGCGCTTCGTTGCTGTGGCCGGATGAAGAGGATCTCCATACGTTGATGCGGATGCGCGTCGAGGGAGGCCGCACGGCCTTCGAGCGCGAGAAACAAGGCACGCCGCTCAATCCGGATTTGTGCGAATGACCCGAGGCCCACTTCGGCAACGACGTGTGGTTCGACCAGTGGCCGGCCGAATACCAGGTACGCATCGTGGCGCTCGACCCCAGCCAAGGGCGCGACACGCGCCGCGGCGACTACTCGGCCTTTGCAATGCTGTGCGTCGACCGGCAGGGAGTGTTGTTCGTCGAGGCCGACCTGGCGCGCCGCACGACGCACGAAACCGTGGCCACGGGCGCCGAGATCTGTCGCGCGTTTCATCCCGACGCCTTCGGCGTGGAAACCAACCAGTTTCAGCAGTTGCTGGCCGGTCAGTTCGAAGAGGAGTTCCAGCGCCAGGGCATCGTCGGCGTGCAACCGTGGAGCATCGACAATCGCGTGAACAAACGGGTGCGGATCCGCCGTCTCGGCCCCTATCTGGCCGCGCGGCGCGTGCGCTTCAAGTCGAACTCGCCAGGCACGCGGCTGCTCGTGGAGCAACTGCGGGAGTTTCCCGTGGGCGATCACGACGATGGACCCGACGCATTGGAGATCGCCGTTCGCCTGGCCGGAGAATTACTTGGTCAAAACGCGGGCAACGACGGGCTGGGAGACCGGCTTCCGCTCGGCGGCCTGACGCACGCCAACTACTAGTCAAAGGAGCACACAACGATGGACGCCACGCGCCCTGCCGCCAACCTTCCCAAACACACCTCGATCACCGAACAATTGGAGCGACGGCTCTCCGAAGCCTGGCAAAGCCTGTGGGACAACTTCGTCGATCCGCGCGAGTCGCTGTGGGACGACGGCGCCGACTGGACCCCGCTGGGTTCGGGATCCTCCGGAACATCTTCCGCGCATACCCCGTTTGTCAACGAGACACAATTGCGCGACATTCGCGAGCAGTGCCGGCTGCTGGCCGTGGCAAACGAGTTCGCCATCAACGGCCACGAAAACCGCATCAGCTATCTGGTCGGCGCCGGGCATACCTATCGGGCCGCGGGCAAAAAAGGCCGCGACGTGTCGCCGGAAATCACGGCGCACGCCCAGCAGGTGCTCGACGATTTCGTTTTTGAAAACGCCTGGCACGCTCGGCAGCAGGAAATTGTCCGCCGCTGGGACCGCGATGGCGAAGTCTTTTTGCGGTTCTTCGTGTCGGCGGCCGGCCAGACGCGCGTGCGCTTCGACGAGCCGGGACATATCGCCACGCCCACGGGCGCACAATCCGATTCGGCTGCCAGCTTCGGCATCCTCACCGAACCGGACGACGTGGAAACGTCGTTGGCCTATTACGTCGACGGCGCAACGGTCGACGCGGCCGACATCCAGCATCGCAAGGCCAACGTCGACGCCAACGTGAAGCGCGGCCTGCCGTTGTTCTATCCGGTGCGCAAGAACCTGCGGCGGGCGGAAAAACTGTTGCGCAACATGAGCGTCGTGGCCGAGATCCAATCGGCCATCGCGCTGATCCGCAAGCATCGCGGCGCCACCAAGAGCGGCGTGCAGCAGTTCGTCTCCGGACAGGCCGACGCCAGCGTCACCAGCGCAGCCACGGGGCAAACGGCCAACTTTCGCCGCTTTGGCCCCGGCACCATTCTCGACAGCTATGGCGGCATGGAATACGACTTTCCCATTGCCGGACTCGACGCGGCCAACTATGTCACCGTGTTGCAGGCCGAGCTGCGGGCGATCTCCAGCCGGTTGGTGATGCCGGAGTTCATGCTCACTTCCGACGCGTCGAACGCCAACTACGCTTCGACGATGGTGGCCGAAGGCCCGGCGATTCGCATGTTTGCGCGTTTGCAAGCGGCCCTGGTGAGCGACGACCAGCAAGTGATGTGGCGCGTGCTCGACCACGCGATCGCTGCCGGTCAGTTGCCGCCCGAGGTGCGCGACGACGTCGAGATTCAAGTCGGCCCGCCCACGCTGGCCGTGCGCGACGCATTGGCCGAGGCGCAAGCCTCGCGCATCGAAATGGAGAGCGGCATCCTCTCGCCACAAACGTGGAGCCAGCGCCGCGGCCTGGACTACGATCAAGAGCAAGCCAACTTTGCTGAGCACATTGCGCACAATCGCGCCGCGTGCGACGGACGAAGAAAAAATTCAAGTGGCCTAAAAACAGAAATTGAAATCGGCCGCGCAAGTCGCTAACATCCAATCATCATGAAGAACACGATTGAAGAGCCCACGAATCTGAGCTGGCGAGGACGCGTCGATGACGCCTGGCAGGCGATTCTAGACGACGTTCTGAAGCGCGGATTTCACGGGCGGGCATCCGTCGAGTTGCAGATCGCCGATGGCACGATCTGTCGCGTCACGCGCTGCGTCGAGCGCGTCGAAAAGTAGTTCGTTCGTAGCCCGCGACGTTTAGCTCGCGGCGAATAGTTCGCACAACGCATGGCGCGTCCGACGCGCTCGGGTATCACGAGGGGCCTGCACCATGGCGGCAGGTATCAACGGGGGCCCATTTGTCGATCCTACGGGGTCGATGGATGGGCCCCCTTTTTTATTGGGGAGGAACAACAACTCATGGACGAAATGCTGCAGGAATACGTGAATTCGCGCGGCGTCGACATGCGCGTCGATCTCGGCGCCAGCGTCATCCGTGGCGTCAAGTTGCTGGGTCTGGCATCGCGAAACAAACGTCAGTATCTGCCCGCGGCGCTGTTGCAGGCCGCCGCCTTGTACGAAGGCGCGAAAGTGAACGTCAACCATCCCAGGGGCAACCCGCTGGCGGCGCGCGACTATCAGGACCGGCTGGGCGCCATTCGCAACGTGGCCGTGCGGGACGGGCAAGGGCTGTTCGGCGATTTGCACTTCAATCCGAAGCACGCGCTGGCGGAGCAATTGCTGTGGGATGCCACGCACGCGCCAGAGAACGTGGGCTTTTCGCACAACGTCGAAGCCCGCACGTCGCACAGCGGCGGCAAAACGGTGGTCGAAGCGATCCTCAAGGTGCAAAGCGTCGATCTCGTGGCCGATCCGGCGACAACGCACGGATTGTATGAGAGCGCGGCGGGCAATCCGGCTGACGGCGGCGTGGCGGATGCGCTCGCGACCGTCACGCTCGAGGAGCTGCGCCGCGCGGCCCGATCTGGTCGACACCATTGCAGGCGCTTCGGCCGCGCGGCTCAGCGCCAGAAGCCGAGGTCGACGAATTGCGGGCGGCCGCGGCCGTGCACGAGCGGCGAGGCGTGGCGGCGCGGCTGTTGAAAGAATTCAGTCTACCCAATCCCGATCAGGCCGACGGCGCGACGCGGCCCATCTCGCGCGAGCAGTATCGCAGTGAGCCCGATCGGCCCCGCGATGCGCGTAGCTTTGCCCGGGCTATTTCATAGATCGCAGGCCCGGCGTCGCCGCAAAACAGTCGAGCGTCCAAGTTGCCAACAGTTTCCAGTTTCAAGGGAGAGAACGAAATGTCCAATACGATGCGATGGAGATACGGAGAAACCAACCCGGTCGTTTTGCCGGTGGACTCGGCCACGGTGATCGAGATCGGCGACCTGGTGTACTTCGACACCACGGCCAAGCCGGCCGGCGGGCTGACTTACGGCGCCAGCCTGGCGGCGACGCAAGAGGCCTTCCACGACAAGTTTGCCGGCGTGGCCATGCAGCAATCGCGCGCCGGCGACACGCAAGACATCCGAGTGGCCACGACCGGCGTGTTCGAGTTCGCCTGTGCTTCGGCCACGTTCGAAGTCGGGGCGCGCATCGGAGCCGACGACAACGCGGGCGGCACGGCGCTGGTGAACCAGCAAGTGATTGCCGTCAATGCGGCCAATCCCGAGCTATCGATCGGCTATTGCGCCAGCGCGTCAATCCGGCCGGCACCACCGTCCTGGTCGACGTCGTCAGCACGGTCAGCCACGCCGGCCCACAAGCTGTCGCCTAGGCCGTCGACGCCAAACAACCAACCTTTTCAACACGAACATCATCTCACGAGGAGACACGGAAGTGATCAAGACCAGGGAACTCCGACGCCGGTTTGAATTGGATGGTCCGCAACAGACCATTGGGCATTTGACCGAGGCGCTCGAGGAAGGCGTTTTGCGGCCAGAAGACTTCAGTTTGCGAGACTTGGCCGAGGGGCTCGTGCTCGACGGCGGCGAGTGGGTCCGCTCGATGGATCCGCGGTCCGGCGGCGGCGTGAATTTGCTCGAAGCGGGCGAAGCCGTCGACGCCACCGCGTTTCTCAACGTCGCCAGCCAGATCGTCTATTCCAAGATCATGCAGGCCTATACCCAAGAGGCGTTCGCCATCTCGAATCTCGTGGAAACGATTCCCACGCGGCTCGACGGCGAAAAGATTCCAGGCATTGGCGGCCTGGCCGCCCAAGACGCGGTGGTGCATCCCGGCATGCCGTACCCCAGCCTGGGTTTCGGCGAGGACTACATCGAAACCCCGTCGACCACCAAGCGCGGCTACATCGTGCCGGTGACGAAGGAGGCGATCTTCTTCGATCGCACGCACCTGGTATTGAGCCGCGCGGCCGAAGTCGGCGAGTTGCTGGGATTGAACAAGGAGAAGCGGCTGCTCGATTTGGTGATCGGAGCCACGAACACCTACAAGTGGCTGGGCGCCTCGTACAACACCTATCAGGCGTCGGCGCCGTGGATCAATGTGAAGGCCGGCAACGAGCTGGTCGACTGGACCAACGTCGACGCGGCCGAGCAACTCTTTGCCGACATGCTCGACCCGAACACGGGCGAGCCCGTGCTGCTGCAAGCCAACACGGTGCTGGTCATGCCGGCCTATCGCCATGCGGCGCACCGGGTGTTCAACGCGCTGGAAGTTCGCTTCAACGCCGCCAATTCCGAGTCGACCACTTTGGCGGCCAACCCGCTGGGCGACTATCGCGTTGTCGAAAGCCGGCTGGCGTATCGTCGCGTGCTGGCAACCGGAGAGGCGGCCGACGACGCGAAGAAGTGGTGGTTCCTGGGCGATTTCAAAAAGGCATTCGCCTACATGGAGAACTGGCCGATCACGGTGACGCAATCGGCGCAGAACAGCGAAGCCGACTTCAGCCAGGACATCGTCGTGCGGTTCAAGGCCAGCGAGCGTGGCGCCGCGGCCGTCTTGAATCCGCGCTTCGTCGTCAAGAGCACCGGCTAGTCGTTCGTAGCCTGGCGGCGCGCGGCCGAGCCATCCCGGGGCCGCGCGTCGCCAACCGGGCAACATGAGACGACTGTGTCTACACCACTGAACCAATAACAAACTAAGTGAGGCCATGAACAATCTGGACCAACTGGCCACGATCAAAGCCAACACGCTGGCGCAAATGGCGGAAGTATCCGCCGAAAAGAAGCCCAGCTATTCGGTCGACGGCCAAAGCTTCAACTGGCAGCAGTACATGGAGTATTTGCAGCGCCGCGTGGAGTGGTGCAACCAGCAGATGGCGGTAGAAGAGCCGTTCGAGTTTCCCACACAAGGAACCACGTCATGACGTTCGATCCCGAAATTGCCGACGACTGCCTGCTCGTCGATCAGCTTGAAGCGGTGACGTTGCATTCCACCAGCGTGATCGTGGTGGAAGGCGCGAAACGCGGGCGGCTGACGCTGGCCGACAGCGAGTTTCGCCAGGTCGGACTCGAGCCTAGCGACATGAGCTGGCTGTTGCCCGAGGTCAACATGAACGGAATTGTTCCGCGCCGCGGCGATGCGATCGAAGACGCCAGCGGAACGTATTGGACGATTCAAAGCGCCATCAAGTCGCCCCTGTCGGGCGTGTGGCGCACCGTCACACGGCGGCAAGTGTAGGCTTCTACCCCAAACCATGCTCCAGGAGCGTTGGCCTGCGCCCGAAATGCGCAACCGGTCGGCGACATCATGATCACGATTACTCCTTGCACATCGGCCGACAGCCCGACGATCGCCACACTGTGGAATCAAATGGCCGGCATTGCCGAGTCGTGTTGGTATCAGGCACAAACCATGGCCGCGGCCGACATCACCGGTCTGTTGGACGGCGGGATGACGTTTGTCCTGGCCAGCGACGAGCAACCCCTGGGGTTTGCCTTTTGGAGTCCGGCCGGAGAAGTGCTGCGGCTGCGGGCGATTGCCGGCCAGACCGTGGAAGTCTACTACCGGCTGCTGGTCGCCTGCGCCGAATGGGGCATCGATCACGGCATAAGCGAAGGCTTTTGCGAAATTAGCCCCCGCCAGACCAGAGAAATGGGCTGGATGACCGCGTTGGAGGCGATTCAGCTCGAGCCGGTCGGCCGCGAGCCGCTCGTCGAGGGACAAGATCCGGCGCTGCGCGCTGCGCTCTGGCTGCGGGCCAATACGAATCTAGCGGCTCTGCGACAAGCCGTGCTCGATGAGCTGGGAGGTTAGGCGGCCAATGGCGCAACTCATCCTACAACCCGATGGCGCGGCCGGCGTCGACACCTACATTCCGAGCTACAACACCACCGTCAATTTCGACGAATTCATCGTGCTGCGCTGCGGCACCGACAGTTTCTCCAAGTCGCTCGCCGGTTTTGTCCGTCCGCTTTTGCGATTCGACCTGAGCGCGATTCCCGCGGGATCGAAGATTCACGCGGCCACGCTGTCGCTGTTTCCGGTCAATAGCATTTTGCCGGGTGGCGCCACGTTCCATCTCTATCGATTGACGCGAAGCGCCTGGACCGAGTCCGGCTCGACATGGTTCGAGTACGACGGCGCCGAACCCTGGACCACGCCCGGCGGCGACTATACGACCGACGACGGCGCCGAAACCACGATCGCTTCGCCCACCGACAACCTGGTGTTTTCCGGTTTGGCAATCCTGGCTGCTGATGCGGTCGCCAACCGCGCGGGAGTGCTCGATGCAATCCTCATCGGGCCGGAAGTTGGCACGGCCGATCAATACTACGAAGCGTTTGGATCGGACTGGGTAGAAGCCGCCGAGCGGCCATTGCTGGTGGTCGACTATACGGCGCAGCCGTCCCTCTCGGTGGCGGATCACGGCGACGATACCGGCACCACTGCCACCATTTCGCTCTCCGAGCCGGATGCGGAAAACACCGTCTATCTGCAACAGTTCTCGGGCGACGGCAGCATTGGGCCGTGGCAGATGGCCGGCACACGAACCGGCGACGGCGATGTCGAACTGTCGGTGCCGGCGGGTCACTACTTTGCCTATGTGGCCTCTGCGGGCGACACGCTGACGATGGTCTCCGGTGTGGTGTACTTCGTCGTGACCGATGGCGCCCTGGCTTTGCACGCGCGCTGTCTCGACGCCGTGCAGGCCCGCATCCGCGCGTTGGCATTGCCGGACTTGGATGACGCGCGGGTGATCGTGCAGAAATTTCCCACGGATCGCAACCTCGTTGGAGACGAAGGCGTCGGCTTGCCCGCCGTGGTTGTTTCGCCGCGCCGCGCGGCCATGCCGCCGACGGTCGGCACCAACGGCTTCGACGACGTCCACTACGACGTGCTGGTCACGATCTTCGATCGCGACAACCAGGAACCCACGCTGGTGGCCGATCTCGATCGTCAATTGTTGTGGCGTGAGCAAATCGCTCGGGCCTTTCGCAATCAGCGTTTGACGGGAGTGCCGGAAATCATCAACGCGGAGGTTGATCCGGTGGAGGAACTGTCGAAGGACGGTTGGAAGCATCAACTGATGATCTCGAACTTGCTGCTGCGGTTTACCAGCCGCGAGTCGAGAGGTTTTAACTAGGAGAGACGATCCATGTCACCCACTACGGCCTCGATGGGCCACCAGACCAAGCTCGCCACCATTTCGGAAGCTACCTACGGCACAACGCCCGGGGACGTGAGCGAACCGTTCGTTTTCGTCAGCGAATCGATCATGAAGCGTGGTGTGATCGTCGAACGGACCGGCTTGCGCGGCACGCGCAGCCACGTGGCCGATGATACACGCCTGGGACCCTATACCGTGGGTGGCATGCTCGTGCTGGAGCCCACGCCCGAAGACCTGGCCATCTGGCTGCCGCGCATCCTGGGCGGCGTGCCGACGGACGATGTTCCCAAGGCCTATCCGCTCGACGAAACGCTGCCCAGCTTCACGCTGGCGATCGATCGTGTGGCCAAGGTGTTCACCTATGCCGGTTGCAAAGTGAACCGCGCCGTGCTCAGCGGCACGCAAGGCGGACTGCTGCGGTTGGCGCTCGACATCGTGGCGCAAAGCGAGACCGTTGGCGCCGCGGGCACGTTTCCGACGCTGTCGCCCAGCAACACGCAGCCCTACATATTCTCCGATCTGGCGCTGACGCTGGCGGCCACGTCGCGCGAAGCGCGGCAGTTCTCGCTGACGATCGACAACGCCCTGGTGACCGACCGCTTCATGAACTCGCTGACGATCGTCGGGGCGCCCGAGGGGGATCGCACGATCTCGCTCAACACCACGCACGCCTGGGCACCGGCCAATACCGATCTGTATGCGCAGGCTCTCGCCGGAGCGGCCGGCACGCTCACGCTGACCAACGCCCTGGGAGGCGCTCCGCCCACGGGTTATCAGACGACGTTCAGCTTCGCAACGTTGCAATCGCCCGATCGCAGCCCGAACATTTCCGGCCGGCAGGAAGTGTTCCTGAACCTGGAGATGCTCGCTCGCAAAATCGGCGGCACGGCGGAACTACAGGTGACGCACGACGCCGTGGCGTGATGCCTGGCTTTGTACATCTGGTCTGCTCCGGTCCCGGAATTGACTCGCAAACCCGACTCGCTCCTAAAACCTTGCTGGCACGATCATGTACTTGAAGTATGGAACCTACCAACACGCCGACAACGAGACGTCGGTCGTGATTTCGAAAGACGCCATGTTTGCTCCTGGCGGCATGATTCGCGGCGTGCGCGAGCGGTGGACCATTCAAGGGCGGTTGCAAGCGGCCGACCAGGCCAGTCTTACCACGGCCATCGACCAGTTGACCGCGGCCTACTCCCTGCAAAATCAGGACGTCGCGTTTTATACGGACGACGACCAGCCCACGAGCCACGCCATCGACAGCGCGGCCACCAATGGCGGAGTGAGGGTGATCGTGCCGCCCAGTTTTCCGGAAGGCCGCGGCGCCGAATACTCGACGTTTCGCAACTACACCGTCGTGCTGGAAGCGGAAGTGCTCGATCCGGGCGCCACGATCATCAACTGGCACGAGTCGATCAGTTTCAGCGGCGGCGGTTCGCAGTTCGCGTTTCTCGAAACGATCGACGGCGCACCGCACAAGCAATTGCTCAAACAGTCCACCACGTACCACGCCACGCAAAGCGGCGAGGCGACCGGCATGTTGAACTATCCCACGCCCGCCGTTCCGTTGTGGCCCGGCGCCGAGCACACGGACCGGCGCCAGTTGCGCTACGACCTGCCGCAACGGTCCGGGCCGTCGGGCCAGCCGACCTATACGCATTACAAAGTGAGCTGGAGCTACACGTTCGAGGACGGCGCACCGCTGGTCGGCTTGCCATCCGCCTGGCCCGTCTGAACGTTTAGCGAACGTCGTCCGACCTTGGCATCCGACCACGAGCAAAGAATTCCAATCGAACCGCCATGCCAGTCATTCCTCAAGGCCTTGCCACGTTTCCCGGCGTCGAGCGGCTACTGTCGGCATCGATTACCCTCACGCATGGCATTGCTCCCAGCGTGGCGCAGTTGTCCATCGCGCCGCAGGCGAGCTATCCCGACGAGCACGGCACGCTGCAATTCAGCTACGACGGCCTGGAGGTCGAGTTTCCCAATTGCAAGATCGATCACGCGACGGTGCAGCGCGGCACGGGCGGCGAGGTTTGCAGCCTGTCGATCCTCGATCGGCGCTGGCGGTGGCGCTCTGGCCGCATCCCGGGCACGTACAATGCCCGGCGCGACGACAACAGCCTGCAAAAAGGCGAGAACGGATCGATCGACACCGAACGAACGCCGCGGCAACTGGCCACCCTGTGCCTGCAGGCCATGGGCGAGACCGACTTCGACGTGGCCGACTTGCCCAACGACGCCCGGCCAAGCATCGAGTGGGACGGCGTGGTGCCGGCCGAAGCATTGGCCGCGCTGTGCGATCAGTTCGGTTGCCGCGTCGTGTTGCAGTTGGACAACAGCGTGGCGCTGCGGCGCGTGGGCACAGGCGCCACGATTCCCTCGGGCGGAGAGATACAACGCTCTCCCACGGTCAACACGCCCGAGCTGCCCGACAAGCTGACCGTCGTCGGCGGGCCCACCCGGTTTCAAGTCGACTTTCCGCTGGAAGCCGTTGGACTCACCGGCGACGAAGGCGCCAGTGGCAATCTGCTGGCGCCGATCGAGGTGTTGGACTACACGCCCAGCAACGGTTGGGGCACCAGCGATCCTCCCTACTTCCATCAAGTTGATGCCGAGTATCGCGCCCTCGCCGTGAAAAGCGTGTTTCGCTATTACCGCATCAAGACACCATTGGCCGTGCCGGGCTATGAAGGCCCCAGCGGCAACCAGGTCGATCGCTTGGGGCAAATTCTGCCGATCGAAGACACGCAAGTCGCACAGGTCGGCGAAAACGGCCAACTGACGAGTCAGCCAGCCGTGGTCTATGGCGTCTGGCACGACGGCGGTTTGGCAATGGCCAATCGCATGGACGCCCTCACGCCCTTGGAAGGGCTCGAAGGCTCCGGCGCAGGAGGCGATCTATCGCCATCGCTACGCGATCGATCTGGCTCGTGGCTTGGTGATCTTCGCAGAACCGATCTATGCCAACGGGCATGTGTCGGCCACCGGCGGCGCCGGCTATGAAATCGTGCTCCACCCTGCGCAGCTTGTGCTGCGGGCGACTTGCGGAGTTCGCGATGACCAGTCACTCGAGCCCGATCGCTACGAGCGCGAGCGCACGACCACGGGCAGCGGGGGGACCCAGCCACGCTACCTGCGCAATGACGAGCTCACGCTGACCAACACGCCGGAATATGACGCCGGTTTTGCGATCGACGCCGTCAACTCAAATAGCGATGAACTCGACACCTTGGCCGATGAAATCCTCGATGCTGTCGAGCTCGAATATCAGACGACGACGCCCGAGACGGTCGTGTTCCCCGGATTCCAGCTCGTCGATCTGGATGGCGCGATCCAACAATTGAGCTTGCAGATCGGCAGCTCGGGAACCACGACGACGATCTCGCGCGGCAACGAGATTCCGCGTCTCGGGCGTTCGTATGTGTCGACCCGGCAACTGCAGCGACAGGCGCCAGCGACGCGGCGTCCCAGCCCACGCGAATTGGCACAAGCGCTGCGAACCAACCCGCGCACCTCGGCGAGAGTTCTGCAATGAATCCATCCAACACCCCGGCAGATGAACTGCAGAAAGTGCCGTTTGAGAACGAAGCCGGCATGTCGATCCCGCCATGCGCCGTGATGAGCATCGTTGGCTCGACCAACGAAGATGGCGTCGTGTTCCTGCGGTGCGTGCAACCCGGCGCGACCTTCGGCACGCAATATGCCGTCAATGGCCCGGTGCGCGTGCCGCCGGGAGAGAAAGGCGTGTGCTACCGGCGGGGAGAATTGCCCGCGGGCTATGACGCCGGCTCGCCGCAACCGGGACAGTGCTGGGGCCCCAAGCCGGGGCAATGGACCTTATCGTACGGCAACCCTGGTTGGACGATCGTCGACATCGTGGATGCCACCAACAAGATTGCGCTGGTGAAACTTGATTGATATCTGCCTGGTCAAGACGAACGACGAAATCGCGGCTTCCACGCCGACCATGGCGTACGATATTCTCGTCGGGACGCCGGGCTCGGAGACGGCCTCTGCTTTCACCGGAGTTCCGTCTGCCGTGTCACGCGTTGCGCTGGGCAGTGGGGCCTGGGCGCTGCTGCATCGCGTCAACGACGGTTGGGAACTAGTGCCGTATGCAAATCACTGCTACCACGTCACGCTGAGCGGCCCAATTGGCGCCGGCGGCGCCGGCAGCGTCACATTGCCCGATGGGCGCACTGTCGATGCCATCAACTGGAGCACCGACGCAAATCTGAGCCCGGGCGACGAGTGCCTGTGCTTTCAGGATTTGACGGACGGTCAGTTCTACCTGATTCATAGCGGCCAGCGCGCGGAAAACATTGCCGTGGTCAGCGTCCATGGCACCGATCCGGCGGCGAACTGCCTCTGGCCGGGAAAGGTCATGGACGCTTCCGGGTCGCCCGCCGGCGGCTGCACCAATCCGCTCTCCGCCACGGCCGATTGCTATTTGCTCGTGCTCAACCACGACGGCGGCTCGTGGCGCGCGAACAAGTTGACCCTGAAGTTCGGCGATTGCTACGTGGGCCGAAAGGTTTTCGAGATCGAGGGCGTGCCAGTCTACGCGATTCGGCACGCGCCCAAGCCGGCGACCGTGATTTATCGCGGCCAGATCTCCGGAACGCTGTTGCGCGGCGACGGGGTGGCCCACGTCGACAACCTGCACAGCTTCAGTGAATGCCCCGGCCCGAGCGGCACGATCGACGCCGCCAATCTCCACCACTGGTGCGGCACGTCGGGCGAAGCGTGCTACGTCATTGAAGACAACAGCACGCTCACGCCCACCTACGAGCTATTGAGCGTCGAATGGAATGAGGTCGAATCCGAGATCGACCTGACCTATGACGCGCCCACTTTGACCGAGCACAAGCGTAAGAGCCTGGGTAAATACACCGCGGCGGAAACGACCGAAGGCAACGCGCTGTTCGAGGAAGTTGAACAGACGGTCATCACCGCCGTGGCGTACGACTCCGGCACGCACGAGTTGCAGCGCACCACCGCGGATTTGACCGTGCTGGCGGCTACTTCAACCGGCACCTCGGTGATTCAGGAGGCCACGGCGGTCGAGTGGATCGAGGACGTCTCGTACGATACGGAGACGGGACTGAACAAGACGACCCGCACCGCATACATGCTGGGCGACGTGGCGGGCACTGCCGATGACAACATCGTTGGTTTCACATCGACCGGAGCCATCTACGACGTTACCTGGGACGGCACGACGCTTGCCAAAACCGGCGAAACGCTCAAACACCTGGGCGGCGCCGCGACGCTCTCCGTGCCCAGTGATCTGTTTAGCGCCGCGAGCCAGGACGTGGTGATCAACTCGTTCTATGACGCCGGCACGCATGCGCTCAAGCAAACCAGGGCCGCGCTGGCGGTGTTTACAGCCGGCGCGGGGAGCGATGCGGTCGTCTTGGCGGCAACTTCCGTCCAATGGGTTGACGACGTGACCTACGACAGCGAGACCGGCTTGAACAAGACGCGGCTGACCGGCGGCTACATGTTGGGCGAGGCCGGCACGGTGGGCTCGGAATCCAATATCGTCGGCTTCACCAGCACGGCGGCGATCTACTCGATTTCCTGGAGCGGCACGACGCTATCGGCCACCGGCGAGACCATCAAATATCTTGGCGGATCGGCCACGGTCGATGGCAGCGCCACGACGCTGTTTAGCACCACGACGGCCAGCCTGGTATCCAACGTCCACTTCACGAATCCCGACGAAATGCAGGACTTCTACACGGTGCAAGTGTTCTCGGCCTCGGCCGGCACGACCGATGACGTAATCTGGTCAGGCAGTCCGTGCGGAGGCGAATAAGAAAAGTAGGCAGCAGGCCGTAGGCCGGAGGACGACATCCAGAATGCCACAGAGGACACCGAAGCCACGGAGGAGGAAAAATCATCAGCTCGGCGTTCTCGGTGCCCTCGGTGGCTGTTTTTGTTCTTCCGTCAATCCAAAATCCAAAGTCCAAAATCGCAAATCCAAAAATCCACCATGACTGTGCAACTCCATGGCGGCGTGCCGCTCATCGCTCCCTCGGGCGTGCCGGCGGTTGATCCGGCTTGCTGCTGCGCCGCCTCCCGGCGCCTGCTGCCCCGAAGGCGTGGGCTTGCCCGCCACGATGAACCTGGCGATTTCCGGCACGGGGCTATGGGGTGAAATCACTTCAGGGGTTGGCTTGACGAAAATTTGCTCGGCCTGCGAGGACATCCCCGCGACATACAGCCTCAGCATATACCCCACGCCGCACTCGCCCGGCACGCCCTGCGCGGAGGTGGAGGGGTTCTATTCCTCGGTTCCGGGATTGACGGTCGGCCAGTGGGTGTATTGGGAGCACGACTGGCGCCAACAGGAGGAATACTCGGAACTTGGCGGCTGCGGCGGCGATCCCTCGTGTTCCTGCGACACGGGCGCTTACGTCGATTTGATCTTGCAGTTGGTCCTATTCACGTCGGGGGAGGAATGCTATTACGCAGCCCAATTGGCGATCGTCTCGCAGAGCGGGGCGACCGTGCTCATCTGCCGGATCATGCAGTTCCTTCCTAGCGACGGTCTGAGCACTGTTGGGGCACTCTGCGATGATGTGACGACGCTGCCGATGACCATCGATGCGAGCAACTCGTCCGACACGCTGCCCGATTGGTCCGACGCGCATCCCGGCGACGACTATCCGAAGTGTTGGATTTGCCAGTTTACCAACGATCCCGGCGGCGCAGGCGCGCCGGCGGCTTACGTCTCGGCTCCCTGAGGATGGACGCATGGCCGCCTCGGCACGTTGTGAAATCGTGGATGGCCGTTGCCTGGCTTGCGGGCAGCAGCGCACGCCCGGGGTGCGCTATTTGTGCCCCGAGAAGTCGACCCCGCCCGAACGGCTGCGTTCGATTGCCCAGGCGATGGCGTGCGTGCATTTTTCCGGAGTGCTGGTGCGCACCGAATCGGCCGTGTGCTGCGGCGGCAAGAAGACGCGCCACAAGGTGTTCGCCTGCGCGATTCACGAAGAGTGCCAGCTCGGCTCCGTGCTGCCGGGCATTGCCTGGTGCCGCAAGTGCGCGGAGTGGCGGGGTCGCCGTTGAGCGAGCCTCATGACAGTCACCTCGTCCGCCAAGCCGCCTACCGTCAATAGGGCACCTGGAAGGTTTCCATCACATTGGCCGCCGGATCGTACAACGATATGATCGTTGCCTTTTTCTCCGGAAACAAACGTTCGGCCTGTGCATCGGCATCCACCAATTGCTCGTTGAAATCGAGTTTGTTACTTCGATCGATGACGAGATAGATCCGCAGTCCGACGCAGCCCTGCTCACCTAACAGGCGTAATGACATGGGTGCGGGACCCGCCTTCGTTACCACGGCGACACGCTCCGACTCAGGAAACTTCCGGGCCGAGGCTTCCAACTGCGCCAGAAACGCGTGACGCTGACGAATCCAATGGACTTGATAGCCAAGCCAAACGGCCAACAACGTCATCAGGACGAACAGGGTCCGCAGCGAAAATGAAAACCAACTGCGTCGTGGGTTGAGAGCGGCGTCCATGGCGCGAATTCTATCGCCCTGCGTGCCGTGCGAGGATAGCAAAACATGCCGTCAGAGGGCCGTTGACTGCTACCAACATCACTGCGGCCTGACCACCACTCTCTCATACAGCAACTCGACCAGCCCGCTCAGCAGTTCGGCTTCGCCGGTTTCCAGTAGCAAGGCCACTTTTTGGACGGTCTCTCGCTTGCGGTTCATGGCCAGCACGACTTGCGCGGCGCCGCTTTCGGTCAACGCGCCGCCCGTGCCGAAACGGCTGTAGAGTTCGGCGTAGTCGTCCTGAGTCCAGTTGGCGAACCACTCGGGATGCGCCGCCACGACGTCATCCACCACGGGATTCGTCCGCCGGTCGAACAAGCGATGGGTCAAAAGCGAAGAGTGCTGGAAAAGCTCGTCGGTCGAAACGCCAAAGCCTGCGGCCAGCCGATGCAGCGTGCGGGCGTGCGGCTTGTTCTTGCCCGCCAACAAACCCTTGAGCGTCCGCTCGCACAAACCCGTGGCGGCCACCACTTCGGCCAGCGTCAAGCCGGCGCACGCCATCAGCCGGCGCACGTTCATGGGAACGACGTTCGCCTGCTGACTCGTTCCGTTTTGCTCGGCTAGATGGCTCATTTTTCGTACTTGACGGTGACGTGAACGTATGTATACTAACGCGCGAAGGGAATGTCAACATTCGTGCCGCGAGGCAGCAGAACGCGCGGCGCCAGCCGGAGCGGCAATCAGGCCGTTCCAAGGAGCGGTCGATGGAAATACGTGCGCCGGATTCGAGAGGATTTCGCGTGTGGATCGCGCATTGCGCGGGCTGGCGGCCCACCGAGTGGAACGAGGTGCCGCCGGGGGCCATTGCCTGCGAGCCGGCGGCCGAGGCGCTCTACAACGAGACGGAAGCCGCCGCATTTCTAGAGGGTTTCAACCGCGCCATGCTGGCCGAACCGCGACAGATTTGGGCTGTCGCGGTTCCGGTCGCGCTGCGATTTGATGGCGACGCGCAGCCGGGGATGCCCATCCACGGGCATGCCTTTGCCGCGGACGACGGTGCGACGCTGCTTGCGCTCGTCCCACGAGCCGGCGCCGGAGGATCACGCCCAGGGATTGGGCCAGTCGCCCCAGCGGTCCAGATAGGCGGCAAAGCCGGCTTGCGATGCACGTTTCTTGAGCCAACTGTGCGTCTCGGCGATCAGCCCTTGTTCGTGATCGAGCGAAATCTCGCCGAACATCACCCGCGTGCGCAGGAATACGAAGTACGTGTCGAGCACGTCGCAGCGGCAATAGTCGTTGATTTCGGCCACCTTGCCGGCATCGAACAGGTCCTGCACCATGTGCCCTTCGACGTCCATCTTGCCGGGCTTTCCCAGCAAATTGGCCGCCAAATTCAATCCACCGGTGAATCGCGTGGAGCCAAAGTTGGTGAGGATCTCTTGCAGGTCGAAATGCGCGTCGAGATTGAAGCGATTACGATATTGTTTGAAGCTCTTGGCGCCCACGTTGAACCAGCCCGGCACGCCCACGCCATAGCGGAACGCCGCCAGTTCCAACAGCGGAATATCGAACGTGCGGCCATTGAAACTGACCAAAGTAGGCCGGCGATAGCGGTCCCAACCGCGCCAAAAGTGTTCGGTAATCACATGCGGCCGAAATTGCGGTTCGTCCAGCACGGCGACGTCGATCAGTTTGTAGTCGGCCGATATCTTGCCCACCGCCACCGAGATCGGCACCTGGAACGTATAGGGGACGAAGTCGCTCTCGTACTTCTCCATCAACTCCGCGCGATAGCGGGCAACAGCTTTCTCGGCGGAGAGCTTCTCGCTCGGATAGCGAATTCGCGCCACCAGCGCACCGTCGGTGACGGTTTCAACATCAAACGCCAGGTAAGTAACGGACGGTTCGGCCATGGTGCGCATCCTGTCGACGGCGTATCCTGCTTGATAGTTTTCTGTCATTCGCGCATGCAGCCTACCAAAACCAGCGCGGATCCGTGAAGATGGCAGCCTGTTTGAAGTGCGTCTTTTCGATCCGGCGAGACGGTGACCCATGATCGACGACGAGAGGTTATTGGAACGGTTCCTGCGATATGTGCGCGTCGACACGACGGCGTGCGATCATTCCGATTCGTATCCCAGTTCGCCGGGACAACTCGAGCTGGGACGCATGCTACGAGACGAGCTGCTAGCGCTGGGACTGGCCGATGCCGTGCAAACCGAAATGGGCATCGTGCTGGCCACCGTGGACCACGCCGCGCCGGTCGTGGCGCTCAACGCGCATGTCGACACGTCGCCGGAAACGACCGGCGCCAATGTTCGTCCGCAAGTCATCCGCGGCTATGCCGGCGGCGACATCGTTCTGCCCGCCGCGCCGGAACTGGCGATCGGCGTGGAAGAAAACCCCGAGCTAAAGGAGTTGGTGGGCAAGACCATCATCACCACCGACGGCGCCACGCTCTTGGGCTCCGACGACAAGTCGGGCGTAGCGGTCATCATGGAAACGGCGGCGTACCTGTGCGAGCATCCCGAAATCAAACACCCAGCGGTGCGTATCTGTTTCACGTGCGATGAAGAGATCGGCCATGGCGTAGACCATGTTGATCTCCAGCGGTTGGGCGCCACGGCGTGCTATACGCTCGATGGCCAGGGCGCGAATGAGATCGATACCGAAACGTTCTCAGCCGACCTGGCGACGGTGACCATTCGCGGCGTGAACATCCACCCGTCGATCGCCAAAGACCGCATGGTCAATGCCCTGCGCGCCACGGCCGACTTCCTTGCGCGGTTGCCGCAGGACACGCTTTGCCCGGAGCGAACGGCAGGTCGTGAAGGCTTCCTGCACCCCTATCAGATGGCGGGCGGAGTGGCCGAGGTGAGCCTGAAGGTTCTGCTGCGAGATTTCGAAACGGCCAACCTGGCCTCGTTGGCCGAGCGACTGGAGGTGGCCGTGCGCCAGACCGAGCGGGCCGTGGCCGGATCGAAGGTGGACATCGCCATCACGCCGCAATATCGCAACATGGCCGACGGCTTGCGCAAAGAACCCCGCGCCGTGCAATTCGCCCAACAAGCGCTGGAGCGGTTGGGACGCACGCCCCGCTTGACGATCATTCGCGGCGGGACCGATGGCTCGCGGTTTACCGAACTCGGGCTGCCGACCCCCAATCTCTCGACGGGCGAGCACAATCCGCATTCCCCCTTGGAATGGACCTGTCTGGAAGAGATGTCCGCCGCGGCGGAAATGCTGGTCGAATTGGTGCAGTTGTGGGGAGAGGAGCAAAGTTAGCCGCCTGTTGAAGAATTCAGTGGGCTGCTGATGTCATGCGCGGCGGAAAATTGTCTGCTAGCGTCGCTGGCGCCAGCACGATCAGCGGCTGCCCAGGACGGCTATCCTGGCCATCTCGACAGGGTTCAATAAACTTCGCCCCTCGCGTCTGCCGACGTAAAAGAAACAGCGGCGCCGATTGCCAGCAACCCGCTGCGCAGCGCGTTCGACAAACCCAGCGCATCGATTTCGCCGCTCGAGCATCTGGCTCGCAAGAGGTCTCCCGTGCCACGTTTAGCGATCGTCATCAGTGCGACCAGCAGTATTGAATCGCTGGAAGGCACGCTGGTTTCCGTGTTGGAAAATCGGCCCGCCGATTGCGAGGTCTTCGTCGCGCTCGACCGGCCTTACGCCGACCCTTATGACCTCAAAGGCGAAGTTCACTTCGTCACGGCGGGCAAGCGGTCGCGGCTTATCGACGCGGTGAATCAGGCATTGGCCGCGACGCGGGCGCACTTCGTGCACCTGCTCTCCAGCGGTTGCTGCGTGAGCGAAGGTTGGACCGAACCGGCGTTGGCCCGCTTTGGCGACCGTCGCGTTGCCGCGGTGGCGCCCGTCGTCTTCGATATCCAAGAGCCGTTGCGCATCGTCGCGGCCGGATTGGGATATCGCCCGAGCGGTCGTCGCACGCTGATCGCACAAGGGCAAACCGAGCTGCCAAATGCGCTCCCGGAATTGATTGGGGCCTGCGGGTTTGCCGCTTTCTATCGCCGCACGGCATTGGAGCTTGTCGGTGGACTGAGCCCCCAACTCGGATTGGCCCAGGCGGATGTTGACGTGGCCTTGAGCCTGGCCGCCGCCGGCATGATTGCCGTGGTCGAGCCCGACTCGCGCGTGCTGGCAAGCCGCGAAGTGGACGTCGTGGAGCCGCCGTTTCGACAATCGCTGCACGAGGAGCAACTGTTCTGGCGGAATTTGCCGAGCAGCAATCGCGCTGGCGTGATCGCGGCCCACCTGGGGCTGGCCGCGTGGGACGTGGCGTGCTCGTTGCCGCGGCCAGCGACGGTGCAACGCTTTGCCGGCCTGCGCGCTGGCGTGTTGCCAGCTTGGCAACTATGCCCGCCGCTACGCGGCGCTCAACAAGTTGCAACGGCGCGGCGCTTCGCCGAGCGAGCCCCGGCCGGGCACGCGCGTCGACCGCTCGCATCAGCAACCGTCGCGCTCGCAGCCCTCTGGAGCCGGAACCCCGGCCCGCTAGTTAGTCCGCGTGGGCCGGCTCGCTCGCCTCTTCGCGCTCTTCGGCCGAGTCATCGTCCGACATCTTGTACTTGCCGGGGAAGAACAACTCGTAGGTGGCGCGGAGCAGGCGGGGATCGTCCTGCGGCGTGCCTTCGGCATGGAACCGGGCGTCGAGTTGGGCCAGATATTGCTGTCCCTCGGGCCAACGCACGGCCATCACGCGGCTGCACTCTTCCAGCAACTGATACACCCGGGCGCGCGTGACGCTCATGCGCTTGGCCTGCTGTCGTACGCTTTCCGGGGGACCTTCGATGCCGAGCCGGCCGGCGCACAATTCGTAAATCGTCGCGCCGGAGTCGATCTGGATTTGCTGCAAGAGCGGCACCGTCAAGTGCTCGCGCACTTCATCGGCCGATGGCAAGCCCGGCGCTTCGATCGCCTGGCTCAACCAGTTTTCGATCGGCAGGATAAAGCTCGGCACGACGCGCAGCGCAAGCTGCGGATTGCTGGCGGCGCCAGCGAGCATTTCATGAACCTGGTAGAAGACTTCCAGCACCACGCGCATGCGCTTCTCGCCGTGGGTCTTCATTTGACGGATCTCGGCCACCGTGCGATCGACATAGTGCGACAGCGGCGTGTGCCATATCACCGTGGGCAGCGCTTGCAGCGTGGGGGCCAAACGGCCCAGTGGCTCGCGAGTGACCCCGTGCTCCACGATCGTTTGCTGCCATTGCGCCCATAGCGCTTCCGACACGATCGACGGATCGAAGTCCGTGCTCTGCTGCTTCGGCTTCTGCGCGGCGCCGGCCTTTTTGGATTCATTGATCTCGTTCAATCCAAACGGCACGGCGGGTGGATGATCTTTCGTCGCCCGCGACAGCAGCTTGACCAGCGAACTGATTTTCTTTTGCCCGATCCCCGGCGTCGCCGACAGCTCTTCGAACGGCGTGGCGAGCAGGTCGCGAATCGTGCGTCCCAAAAATGCCAAGGGAAGGCGCCGGTCATTGGGCAATGCCCAATAGGCCAGTGGCTTCTCCAGGCGGTCGGCGTAGCGGTCCTCCAATAGCGTCTTGCGCAGGGTTTGAAAACTACTCACGATCTTGTAGTCCTCGACCGACGTCACCTTATTCATCTTCATGGGTCTCTCCCTCCCGCGATATGGCGCGGGTAACCAATTTGCCGGCGGGCCGTCCAAAACCCGTTGCCGGCCGTAGTGCCTCTGTGACGGTTCCAAGTGTTCCAACAAAGCATTCATTTCAGGGCTACTGCTAGACGCGCCAAATGAAACGCACCGGCGCGCAATCGCAACCAACGATGCCGCCGCGGGGGAGTCAACAAATGACCCGCCCCGGACCTCACGTTTCATGCGGGCCTAGCAGATCTCTGAATTCAAAAACCAAAAACTACGCGTCGGGGGGAGCGCTTTTTCGTCGGTGGGAAGTCCGTTGCAGTGCTGGGAGTCAATTCAAAATTCCCGACCGGGACACGCCCCTTTAATCAAATCTTTTTACGAAGATTTGCCGCTTAAAGTTCGAGTCTTTTTCGAAACAAAAGCGAGGCTTTGTCCTGGTCCCACACCCGCATCGGATACCGGCACGTTGTCGTTGCGAAACACAGCGCCTGAGGTCACGCGCGTGCCGGCCAAATGCTTCATGCCCCGTTATTCTGCCCCAGTTGGGCATGCCAGTCAAGCGAGGTACCCCAATGTGTGGTCTGTGTTAGGACAGCCGAAGTTGTTGTAAGCTGCTTCCTCAAAGCATGTTGCGCATTAAAATGATTTGCAAAAAAAAGGCTCTCGCGAAAACCATGCGAAAGTCGGATTTCTGGTTTGGACCGCATCCCACCGACGGTGTGGCCACCTTCGTAGGGCGTGCGTATGGCCATTAGAGCTGCGCGAACAGGCGGCAAACGGCAGATAGGCAAGTGCCGAAATGGAGGTTCGCCCGCCCAACTGGCGGTGATGGCACCGTTCCGGCGGCTGGCTCGCACGGGGGGCGCAGGGCCGTGGCTACTTTTGGCCCGGGAACAGCTGCTCCAGGCCCCGATTCAAGCCGTTGGTCAGCACGTCGCGGGCCGTATTCTCCAACAGTTGCCGCGGAATGTCGCGCAGGGCACCGCGGTCGAGCGTGGGCTTGCTCAGCGTGCCCGAAATGGGGATTTGAAGCTTCTGCCCTTCCAACGCTCCTAGTGACAGATCGGCGCCCAGCAAGCGGGCATTGATCGGCACTTCGGCCAGTAGTTTGAGCGATTCGTCGAAGCCGACCGAACCCTTGGTGGTGACCGGAGTCGTGCCAACGACGATCGTCAAGTTGCGGTGGTAAACGCGACCGTTCACCAACTCGAATTCCACGTTGGAGTTGTCGACGCTCATCAACGCGCCATCCAAGGCGCGCAGGTTTGGCACGCGCCCACTTTGCACCAGCGTGACGATTTCCTTGATAAGTCCGACGAACTCTTGGGCCACGGGCCCCGGCTTGATCTGGCCATCGATGGCCATGTGACCCGAGAACTGTCCGGCGGCCGGATTGGCCACGGGTATGCGCGCGCCATCGAGCGACACCGAGAAACGCCCCTCGGCCACCGTGGCATTGGCGAGCAGCGGCGCCACGAACCGCATGCCTTTGGCGCACAATTCGGGGGACAGACGAACGTTCGTCAACACGGTTCCGGCGGGCATGGACAGTTCGGCCGGCGCCGGAGAAAGCTGCACCACCGGCGCTGCAGTCAAACGACCTTCGCTGATGGTAAAGTCGATCGGCTTGGTGGTGCGCACTTGCCCGTCGCTCAATTGGGCGTCGATTTCACCCTCGCCGGTCAGCAACCCATAGAGATTCATCTCGGTCCAGCCGATGCCGGCTCGTCCCGTAGCGTTTTTCCAAGAGTCAGGCGACGTGAGCGCGCCGGTCAATTTGCCGCGAATGGAGAACTCGCGCGAGTCGCGCCCGCTAATCTGAAAGCCTTCGCCGAGGTAGGGCCGCCACAACGGTTCCAACTGGGCCCAGTTGTAGGCGGTGGTGCCTTGCAAATCGACGTCGCCGCCGGTTGCGCTCATGGCGATGGCGCCACTGGCCACCACGCGCAGCGCATTGGAGGTGATTTCCAAACCGTCGAGTTGCAGCCGCTCGTCGGCGTGCTGGTAATTGACACGCGAAGCCAGCGTGATCCGCGGTTCTTGCCAACTCGCCGGCGCGGCCCCTGGCTTGGCGGGGTGCAACGCGTCGACTATCTGCAACCGATCGACGGCGGCGTCGATCTGGCCCGACGTCGTGCCGTCGGCATGTTTCAATTGGGCATCGCCTATGAATTTGCCCGAGACTTGCCAGGCGGGCGGTACGCGCGGATCTTGCACCCACCGACTAACCTGTGCCAGCTCTCCCTCGACGTGGGCCGTTCCGCCGTTGAGATTCAAACCGGTCGCTGTCGCACGCAAAACGGCCTGACTCAGCGCCACGTTCGCCGTGCCGGCTACCAGAGTCGCGCTCGATAGATCGAGACGCTCTTGCTGCACGTCGTACTCGCCGGCGAAGGTAGAAGTCACGGCCGGCTCGTTGACGAACAGCCCGCTGCCCTGAACCTGCAGCGGGTTGAATTGCGCCTGCCCGCTTTGCAACTTGACGATCGAAGGCGAAGCCTCGACCACCGCTTGCATCGCGCCGGCGCCTGCCAGGTTCCAGCCCGTGATGCCGAAGGCCGCCAGTCGAGCCGGCCAGGCAGTCAGTTGTCCGCGCCACGTGCAATCGAGTGGCCAGGGACCTGTGGCCAACTCGGCCAATGCGGTGCGCAATTTAGCTTCCAAGTGATCGGTGCCGGCGTCCAACGTCAGCTTTGCCGAGTCGATTTGCTTGATCGATTGCCCTGCGAGTTGCCCCGCGGCGGTCAGTTTCGCCGTCAGATTGTCTTCCTTCCAGGGTTGTCCGTTCTCGGTGATCCACTGGAAACCGCGGGCTTGAAAATCGGCGTCGACCGCCACGCCGCTTTCGCCCGTTCGCTTGACGGTCAACTTGGCTTGTCCCTGTCCGGCCACGTGGATGCGATTCAGATCGGAGAATTGCTGCAACTCGGTTAACAGCCGACTAAGGTCGAACTCGGCGGTGGCCGTCATATTGTCGAGCGAGCCAGCCGCGCCAACCTGCAGGAAGCTGGAAGTACACACGGCCCGATCGATCGTGATGCCACCGGTGGAATCGTGCAGCGCGAATTGCACGGCCAGCGGTTGGTCCCAGGTGATGGGGCGCCCGTTGGCAGTGGCGGCCAACTGCTTGGTTTCGACCAGCCCGGTCCACGAGGTGCCGCTTTGCTGCGGATGCGCCGAGGCCGACAAATCAACCTGACCCGCGGTTATCTGTGTGCCCTCGCGCAGCATCAGTGTCTCGGGCAACATGGCCGCGAGCTTGGCCAGGTCGAGGTGTCCGTTGAGCTGACACTTCTCGCGGGCGAGCGCCGCGGCGACATTGTCGGCCGAGAAATCGCTGGTCTTGGCGCTGCCGGTCAGAGACACTTCGCCCAATTCGCACTGCACCGACAATTCGTCGACTTCCACCATGTCGCCCTGTTGTCGAATGCGGCAAGGCATCTCGACGTGATCCAAGTGGATCGTGTCGGCAGAGAGCGCCGCGGCGGCGAAGTTCACGTCCGCCAACCGAACGACGCCATTGAGGGAAGCTTCGCCCTCGGTAGCCAAATCACCCCATGCGCCGTCCAACTCCGACGACATCTGTCCCGAGAGTTGCGCCGCATCGATGCCGCGTCGCAACAACGGATCCAACAGTTCCAAGGGCAGGGCAGTGGTTTGACAATGAACCTTGCCGTTGGCCAGCGCCGCGCCCGTGGACTTCGAGGGCGTGGCGCGCAGGTCGACTTGGAAACTGCCCGGCAGCTCTTGGCCGGCAAGCTTGCCGGACGCGGCCAGGGCCAACCCCGCATCGGCATCGCCCAGCGTGCAGTCGGCCTTGAGCTCGTTTATTTTGTACTCGCGTTTGGCAACGGCATCCTCATACAGCAGCGTGCCGTCTGTTACTTCGACCTGCACCGTAACGTTCGATTGTTGTTTGGAATTCAAGAGCGACGCGAACACGCGCTCGAGATTCGTGTCGTGTTCGTACGCCACGATGTGAACATCCGGTTTGGCCACGTACACGCGCCCGATCAGGTCGACGTCGAGCAGCAGCGCGACTAGCGACTTTTCGGTGCGAAACGATCCGATCGAAACGACGGACTTGCCGTCGTGGTCGCGCACTTCGAGATTGTCTGCCACCACCGGCGAGAACCAGCCGAGCGAAGCGGATCCCGCCGTCACGGTTCCCTCGGGAGCAACGGCCGTCTGCAGCATCCAGTTGCGCAGCGACGTGTTGGCAATGATCACCGGCGCGAAGTAAGCCGTGGCGCCGCCGACCAGCACCAATAGCAGGAAGCCGTTGCGCAACAGGTGCGATTTGCGACGTGGCTCGTCGTCGTAGCGCCTTTTCGATCGTTTCTCGATCCGATCTGCAGTGGCCATGGGCAAAGTCTCGACAGCTAGAATATGGCGGATCAAACGCGCGCAGGGGCATCCTGCCCAAGCGGATCGATTGCCCTTGGTGGGCTCCGTAGACTACACGACGCACCGCCCCCGAGACTAGATCGCCTGTGCCATTCGGCGGAACGCGGGCGGAACGGTCGGAGCCGTCATTTCGCGAGCTGAATTCTCAAGAATTCAGCCGATCCTGAACTGAAGCCTTGCGCACTTTAGCTACCACTGCCATAAAAAGTTGCCAGGCACATTTCGCCGACCAGGTCGACGCGCCAAGTTGCGCCGGCTACGATACTTGAAGTCAGGCCCCACAGCAGGCCGAAGGTTCCTCGTCCGAGGCCGCCGGCGTGCTGGCAACGCGTCGCTGGCACGGCCGGCGCTCGATGCCTTATCCACGTCGTTCCAGGAGAGCCGATATGGCCGAATTGCCGCCGATTTTTCGCGTGCGTCAGACTTTCGAGGCGCCGCGCGTGGACGACGTTGAGGGCGAAGTGCAGCGCCAACTTGCCGGGCTGCAACTGGCCCGCACCATCAAGCCGGGCCACAGCGTGGCAATCACGGCCGGCAGCCGCGGCATCGCCAACATCGATCGCATTACGCGGGCGGTCGTGGCCTCGATCAAAAGCCTGGGCGCTTCGCCGTTCATCGTGCCCGCCATGGGCAGCCACGGAGGCGGCACGGCCGAAGGCCAGCGCGGCGTACTAGCCTCCTACGGCATCACCGAGGAAACCTGCGGCTGTCCGATTCGGGCCACCATGGAGACCGTCGTCGTTTGCCAAACGGCCGAAGGCTTCGACGTACACTTCGACCGTCATGCGTACGAGGCCGACCACGTCGTGGTGTGCAATCGCGTGAAGCCCCACACCGGCTTCGTCGGCGACATCGAGAGCGGCCTGATGAAGATGATGCTCATCGGGCTGGGCAAACACTCCGGCGCCAAGATCTATCACCGGGCCATCCAGGACTACAGCTTTCCGCAGATCGTGCGCAGCGTCGCCGCCCAAGTGCTGCGGAAGTGCCGTATCGCAGCGGGGCTGGCCATCGTCGAGAATCCTTACGACGAGACGGCCGCCATCGTCGGCGTGGCGCCCTCGGAATTCGAAGAGCGCGAGAAACAACTGCTGGCCATGGCCAAACGGCTCATGCCGCGGCTGCCGTTCGACGACGTGCACCTGCTGATCATCGACGAGATCGGCAAGGACATCAGCGGATCCGGCATGGACACCAACGTCGTGGGACGCAAGTTTCACGCCCACGCGCCGGCCCGCAAGGAGACTCCCAAAGTCAAACGCATCTTCATTCGTGGACTGACCGAAGCCACGCACGGCAACGCCTCGGGCATCGGCCTGGCCGAGTTTTGCACGACGCGCGCCGTGCGCCAGGTCGATATGGAAGTGACGCGAATCAACTGCCTGACGGCGGGGCACGTTCCGGCCGCCATGCTGCCGATCGACTTTGCCAGCGATCGCGAGGCCATCGAAGCGGCGCTGCCGACCATCGGGCTGGTCGAGCCGCGGGACGCCAAGATCCTGTGGATCCGCAACACGCTGGAACTCGGAGAGCTGGAGTGTTCCGCCGCGTATCTCGAAGCGGCCCAACAGCGCAGCGACCTGAAGATCCTCAGTCGCCCCAGGCCGCTCCCATTCGACTCGGATGGCAATTTGCCGCACGCCGTATGCGAACTGGCGGCGCACTGATAACAACACGCGGGCAACGCAACTTACAGCTTGAAGTTGAACGTCCGCATGATGTCAGCGCCACATGCGTTTGCCGAGCGGTTGCCATTGGGCCGAGACTTTGGCCCTGCCGCGCAGCCCTTGCATCAAATCGCCGTCGATGCTCTCGACGGGAACCAGTGCCTGGAAGGACGTGCTGACAGGGCGCTCCAGCCCCGTTGGATCTTCCCTGCTCTCCAAGTCGCCGCCCGCCTTGCTCGACAACTGCCGCGACGAGTACTCCATTTCCGGGCCGATTTCGGCGATCGTGCTATAGAACGTGTGGTTCGGCATCTCATCGAGCTGGATCGCAACCTGCTGATCCTTGTGAATGAATTCGATATCATCCTGATCGATCACCAGGTTGGCTTCCCACTTGGTCGGATCGCCAATCTGACAGAAGAGCACTCCGCTCAACAAAGCGCCCACATTCTGCGGGTCGAGCGGACTGCCGCTCCATTGGGCGAGGTGATCCTCCGGGAGCGGCCGTTCGGCTACGTTCGGCGGGGGCAGCACGAATCCGTTCGACCGGGCAACCAAATGCAGATGCTGCCGGTCTTCTTTCTTCTGTGCCAGTTGCTCGCGCAACGATTGCAATAGCTTCTCCACCTCGGGCAGCTCGCGACCGGCCGTGGCGCTGCGGAGCTTGGATTGCTCGAGGTGCAGAACTTCCACCTCGGTCTCCTGCTCCGCGACTTTGGCCTCCAACTCGGCAATTTCCAGATCCAGATCCCTGTTGACCAGTCGGCCCAGCGTGTCGCCGGCACTGACCTTCTGCCACGGCTTGACGTCGATGGTTTGCAGCACGCCGGAGATATCGATGTATACCGGATCGGCGTCGTGGGGCTTGATTTCCAGCGGACAGATGACGCGGTAGGGCAGCGGCACGAACAAGACGAACGCCGCCACCAGCCCCAGCACGCCCAACGTGATGTTGATGTTCTTGCGTTTCACTTGATGGATCTTTCCGGGCACGTAAAAGAACTTTCCCAAATTCCACAGCGGCATTGCCACCAGGCTGCCAATGGACATGAATGCCAGCATCTGGCTGAGCACCTTCAGACCGTAGGGCTCGAACACCTTGTACAGGAAGAACAGAATTCCCACCATGATCAGCCAGCGATAGACGACCGCGGCAATCGTGTACAGCGCGAAAAACAACTGGTTCCGCTGCGGCAGGAAGGGGTCGTCAGGCTCTTCCAGACCCATGCACCATTTGGCCAGCTTGCGGTTCAGAATCGAGCTCGCCTTCTGTCGCATATTGGGAATTTCCATAATGTCCGCCAAAATGTAATACCCGTCGAATCGCAACAACGGGTTGGCGTTGAACAAAATGGTGCTAACGGAGCAGATGAACATCACGCTCAGGCAGATCTGATTGAACAATCCCGGCGCACTAAACCACCACAAGAAGGTGGCGATCGAGGCCATCACGACCTCGATGTACATCCCGCCGGCGCCGATCAAAACCCGATGCCACTTGTTGGGTAGCATCCACGAATCGGATACGTTGCAATACAAGCAGGGCGTGAGCACCAGAAACATCACGCCCATTTCGTGGCATTCGCCGCCGAAGTGCTTGCACGTCAAGCCGTGGCCGAACTCGTGTATGACTTTCGTGACCGCCAGCACGATGCCCATCAACAGCCAGTTGCTGGGGTCGAAGAACTGGTGAAAGGTGGGCAGCTTGTTGTGAAAGGTCTCGAACTGCACCAACACCAACAACAATGCCGACATGGCCAAAATGCCGCAGACGATTTGCGCCGGCCACGAGTAGAACCAGCGCAGCCGAGGGTGTAGCCATTCGAGAATCTTCTCGGGATCGATGCCTTTGAAACGCAGCGCTAGCACGTTGGCGAAGCCGGCGGCGATGTTCTTCAACTTGCGCTTGCGGCGGCGCTCGATCAGTTGTTCGCCCTGGCCCGCGGCTTCGGAAATCACCAGGCCGTTGCGATGCAACATGCCTACAAAATGCCCCAGCTCCTCGACCGTGACCTTTTCGGGCGGAAAACGCCCCTCGAACTCGACTTTTACCTCGTCGAGGCTCGTCTGCCCGTCGAGCATCTGCAGAATGGCGTACTCTTCTTCCTGAAAGCGGAAATACATCAGGCCGACGGGCTCTTTGATCACCCAATAGAGCTGACCCAAATAGCGCTGTTGCCGCGCAGTCAGGTCGGGCCGCATCCGCAACGGGAGCACCCGCGCGGAACTGGACACCAGACTATCGGCCAAAGTCACCATCGAAAGCTGCTCAACCGTGGCGGGGACGCCGTTGCGCGGCGCTTGATTTCACCCCAGAGACAATCATCTCGAAACGAATCACTTGCGACTGGGTGCCCGGCGCGATGCGGGGGAGATTGTCGGACGGGACGGCGCGACGTCCGGTCGAATCGACGGCGGCGTCGGGCGGGTGTCGGCCACGGCGGGCTGATTCGTGTGAATCGTCATCCGGCCGTGCGTGCCCGCATAGATCAGCGGGCGGCCGTTTTCCATGGGCGTTTCGATCTCGGCCGCGACGGGCAACACGGAGCCGACGTCGACGACGGGGCTGACGTAAACGACTTTACCCGGCACTTTCAGCACGCGCCCGCGCGGCAATTGCACCTCGACGGTGACCTTGCGATTCTCGATTTCACCGCGCGACCAGGCGTCGGCATCCACTCGTCCGGAGACTCGCAACGTGTCGACCGCCACGAGTTGCAAGACGGGATCGCCCGGTTGCACCCATTCCCCCTCTTGCAAAAAGGTCATGGAGACCACGCCGTCGAACGGGGCCACGATTTTGCGGCGCTCCAGCGCCACGCGCGCCGCTTCCATTTCAGCTTTCTTCGATTCCGCGGTGAGCTTGTTGGCATCTGAATCTTCCTTGCTCTTTTCGATAATCAGCTTGGCCTTTTCCCATTCATACTGGGTCTTCAAAACTTCGAGGTGGGACACGGCGTTTCTTTGCGTCTCGTTGATGGTCTTGTACTTAAGATAAGCCGTCTCCGCGAGCTTCTCCGAGGCTATCGCGTTTTTCATGTCCGCTTCGCTCTCGGCGGCCTGCTTCGCGACTTCGTAGTCCAGTCGCTTGACGTCGTACAGCGCCTTGGCTTCGCGGTCGTCGATCGTGGCCAGCACCATGCCCTTCTTGACCGGCTGTCCGTCGGTGGCGTGGAGTTTGATCAGCACGCCGGCATCCGAGGCTGGCAGTTGAGGGCTCAGAATCGAGCCGATGTCGCAATTGTCGATCGTTGCCTCGGCGTTGGCATCGCCCTGCTGGCCGGCGGCGGTCGCCAAGGCCAAGACCATGGTCGTCATCAGTGAGTGAACTAGCATCGGACACCTCGCGTCGTTTGGAGCTCGTCGCACGCATCGACGAGCAAAACATCTCTGGGGGGGAGTAGGCCGCTACGTTGTCTTAGAAGAACCGAAAGATAATCTTACGCTGGACGAACGAAATCAGGTCGTGGAACCAGACATAGCCCAACGAAGCCCGACCGACGTACACTTTGCCGGTGACGGTCGCCCCGGGCCGCGGCTCGGTTCCCAAATCTTGCTTGTTGATGGCGACGCGGATCAACACGGTGTTGCCTTCCTCGCCGCGAATTTCCGCCGTCCGGCCGACTTCCTTGACGGTGCCCTCGTGGGTGGCGCCCGGATCGGTGGCCGTGATGTACGAGACCGGCAGGTCTTCGCCGATTTCGCGCCGCGCCTCGTTGAGGTAGCCCATGCGATCTTCCGGCATGAAGAGCTCGAGCTGCCAATCGCTCCGCGGCTCGACGACTTCCATGAGGATCTGGCCCTTCTCGACCGGCCGGTGGATCAATAGGTCGTCGACTTGCCAGGTGGTGACCTGACCGTCGATCGGGCTGCGGACGATCAGTTGCTCCTTGTCCTGCTGAATGTATTTCAGTTGCTCCAGATAACTCTTTTCCTGGTCGACCAGCTTGCTCCGATCGCCTGACAGCCGGATGCGGTCGGCCGGATCGAGCCGGCGGCCTTCCGGGCCTTGCAACATGCGCTCGACGCGCCCGCAATTCGGCGCGGGTCGTTTGCAGACTGCCGTTGATGGTCACCAGCTTGCTGTCGAGTTCCGAGTTGCGCAGCCTCGCCAGCACCTGGCCCTTTTTGACCATCTCGTTGTGGCGCACCGGCACTTCGATGACCTCGCCGCCTTGCGCAGCGAAGATCTTGGCTTTGACGGCCGGTTCCAGCGTGCCCTTGGCCTGCAACTCGAAATCGGTGGGCCACAACGTGAGGAACAACAGCAGCCCCACGACCGCAATGGAAATCGAAATCGTATAGGGCAGTTGCCGCGCTTCGACGACCCATCGCGACTTGCCGATGGCCCGCCAGACGGGCATCAAGAATAGCTCGTGGTATTCCATCGCGTTGGCCAGCGCAATCGAGCTGTGCTCGCTGACCACTTCGATCCGCTGCGACAGCCCGTCGCGCGGGCGGCTGTCTTCGATCTGTTCAATGATCAGCGCGCCGAGCACCTTGGGGTTCGCCAGCGGATCGGTTTTGTCGTGCGGTTCCTTCAGCGGCACGACGGCCACCGCTTTCGAGTGCACTTCGTCGACATAGTCTTGCACCGCGTCTTCCACCTGGGGCGCCATCATCGACGTGTCGCCGGTGTACCACACGGTTTCGCCGGTGGCGACCACGGCATTGGCCAGGCGGGTCAATAGCGCCACGGTGTTGGATCGCTTGTCGACCAGATCCTGGCCGCTGACGGCGTCGATGACGCAGCGGCGGCCCTTCTTGATGGCCACGCTGACGCGGTCGCATTCGATCAGCCGCCGGCCTTCGTTGGCGATCGTGTAAGCCGTCTCGCGGGCATCGAGTTTCTGGTGCACCATCCGCGTGAAGTTTTCCAACTGGGCCCACAGCGTCTGGCGATCGGTGAAGTGCTGCAGTTTGCGGCTCTTCAGATACTCGCTGCACAGCTCGCACATCTGCAGCAGAAACCGCTGGTAGCCGCGTTGCACCGTGGGACTGGCGTTGGGGCGCTGAAAGATTTCCAGAATGCCCGCCGTTTCGTTGGCCGTCTTCAGCGGCCCGAGCACCAGCAGCAAGTCGGTCGGGTTGCCGCCTTCTTCGGCTTTGCCCGAGCCCGAGTGGGGCAGCGATAGCATGCCTTCGGGCATGGTCATCGCCTTGCGCAACAGGCGGCCGTGGCGGACCTGGTCCTCTTCGTTTTCCGCCAGGCGCGTTTCGCGGAGGTTGATTTCGTATTCGAGTATCAACTGCCCGCTTTCCGCCACGGTCCAAATTGCCCCGCCCACGGCGGCCAGTGCCGTGACGATGCGGCTCAAGACGGCGTCGTAAAAATCGACCGGCGCGATCTCGGACTTCGAAATCTGCGCAATCTCTCGCACCAGATTGCGAATCTGCTGTTTCGTCTGTTCGACGAGTTCCGGATCGACGGACTGTTCGGTGCTCATGCGCGATTTCCAGCGAGTACGCTGCGGGGGACCGACCCGGTTAGGCAGTGCCGGGGCTCGGCGACGGGACTATCATTGGTATCGGTTGCGGAACCGCTAGGGACTATCCCTAAAAGGTAGCTTCCGTGCTTGCACGGCGTGGCAGCATTCTACCGCCTGGGCCGCATCACCGCCAAAAGCCTCATACGTTCCAGAAACACTTGACTTGTACGCGGTCGACAGGATGCGGACGAACCGGACGTCGAGACGGGACGCTCGAGCGCGGGCGGGGCTAGCCAGCCACCCGAGTCATATAGTCGGCCTCCTCTTCGGAGGGTCAGGATTTCCCCGCCAGCGCTCTCGCGTGGAGAGCAGCAACCGGAATGCCCGTCGAAAACCCTACCGTCGCCCTGCCGCCAGGAGCTATTCGCTCGAAGGCGGCCGCGGTATTCCTCCATCTACTAGTTGAACACGTCCCTCTTGGTACTTCAAGCGACGGCGGCGAAAACGAGGCGATTTTGCACGTCAACTGCCGCTCCAGGCCGCCAAGCGCAATCGTCACAATTGCCATGAACCCACCCCCGCTCGATTGCCGCCGCTGCTGGCGTCGCTAGCCGAGCGCCGTTGGTCCGCCCGCCGCCGATGGCTACACTACAGCCACGACCTTTCTGGGCCATTCAGCACGTCAATCGTTCATGCGTATCTTGTTCCTCCACCATGCCCCGCTCGAAGCGTCGGCGGTCGGCCGCCTGACAGCGCGCTGGCAGCAGTCGCTAGCAAGCGCCGGGCACGAGCCGCGCGTACTGCTCGTCGATGGCCGCCGAGATGGTGCGACAGGCGACGTCGACCGCGTCGTGTGTCATGCGGGGGATGCGGCCGCCGATCTGCCCTTCGACGTGCCGCACTTTGACGCGGAACGGGCAAAGACGATGACATTCAGGCAGCTCAGCGACCAGCAACTGCACCAGTATCGCGATCACCTGCGGCGGCGGTTGGACCGCCACGTGGATCAGTTCAATCCGCACGTCATCCATGTGCAATACGTGGGCGTGTGGGGGCAACTGGCAGTCGAGACCGGTGTGCCCTACGTGGTTTGTGCCTGGGGCCCGGAGCTAGCGGCCAGTGAGCTCGACGGGCGCTACGCTCCCTTGGCCGAGCAAGCCGCGGCCAACGCGGGCCGGATTCTGGTCCCCGACCTGGCGACGCTGCGCCTCGTGGCCGAGCGATTCGAATTCGATCCCGAGCGCGCCTCGTGGCGCCGGAAGATCTGGGCATGATCGCGCCGGAAAAAGTTCAGGCCGATCGCGCGGCTGATAGGCTGGTCGCCATCTATCAGTCGCTGCTCGACGAGTTGTTTGGTTCCGCGCCGTAGACGTTCGACGGCTTGCCCCGTTCGCCCCATTTCCAGTACACGAGCGCGCCGACGGCGATCAGGCCGATGCCGACCAGGCGATCGAACGGTCGGGCCCAAAACATGCTGCCCAACAGAAACACGTAGAACGCCAGGAACACGGCCGGCACCAGCGGATAGCCCCAAGTGCGATAAGGCCGCTCGGCGTTGGGGCGCGTCCAGCGCAAAATGAACACCGCGAAGACGGCCGAGAAATAAAAGATCGACCCGCCAAATACGGTCCACTCGGTCAGGATGTCGAACAGTTGCACGTTGGGATCCCAGCTCAGTCCGCCCAATAAGATCAGCGCGCACGACCAACCGCACATGCCGGCGATGGCCAAAGCCGGCGTGCGCGTCACCGGATGAATCCTGCTGAATTCGTGTAGGAACCGCTGATCGCGGGCCACCGCAAACAATACCCGCGGCCCCACGAGCACGTTGACATTCAGCGCGCCAAACACCGACACCAGAATCATCCCCTGCACCAATCGGGCGCCGTAGTTGGGCAGCAGCCACTCGCATACTCCGGCCGCCGGATTCTGCAACTGTTCGATTTCGCTGGACGGCAAGGTCAGGTGATACGCCAGGTTGGCGCCGGCGTACAGCAAGATGAGCGCTATCACTCCCACGATGAGCGCCAACGGCACGTTGCGTTGCGGGTTGTGAACTTCTTCGGCAATCACCGTCACGTTTCCCCAGCCGTCGTAGGCCCACATGATGGCGGCCACGGCCAAGCCAACGCCGACCACCAATCCCGGCTGATAGCCGCCGGGCCACAGCGGACCCAGTTCGATTGGTTCGGCGCGCACGGCGATAAACGGCAGCACGGCCAGGAACAGCACCGAGCTGATCTTGATGATCGTGGCCACGTTTTGCACGCGGTTGCCCCACCGCGTGCCCGCGATATTGATGGCGCCCAGCAGCGCGATCGTACCGACCGCCAGCGCCTTTTGGTGGTCTTCGGCAAACCGCAGGCCTTCTTCCCAGGTAGTGTGCCGCAAGATTTCTTTCAGCGCGACGGCCGTGTAGACCGCCAGCGCCGCGATGGCTGCCGTGCGAATGACCCAGAACTCGGCCCAGACCCACAAGAACGACCACAGTCGACCGTATGTCTCGCGCAGAAAAACGTACGTGCCCCCGGCGTGCGGAAACATGCTGGAGAGCTCCGCCATGGACAGCGCGCCACATAGATTGACCAGCCCACACACGATCCACAGCGTGAGAATCAGGCCGACGAATCCGCCCGTGGCCTGGGCCACCACTTGCGGCTTGAAGAAAATGCCCGAGCCGATCACTTCGCCGATCACGATGGCGATCACCGAGAACAGCCCCAGCACTTTATCCAGGCGGTGCGGATCGTGATCGGAGGAAGGGGCGGAGGGCGACGCGTCAGCCATGGGCCACAGCATAGCGACCCGCCGCCGAGCGAACCAGCAGTTGCCGCACCCGGAGTCTGTATTACCGGCATCTTGCGGCGGATATACTGAGGCGATTCGCGGATTCCATCAAGCGCCATGCATTCATGCCCCGCCCCGCCGACGATCTCTGTCCGAAGCCCGAGCGACTGCCGCCGCAGCCGACCGAGCCGCACGTGCCGCCGATTCAACTTTCGAGCGTCTACGAATGCCGCGATCCGGCGCAGGCCGACGCGCTTCTCTCCGGCAATCAGCAGGGCTATGTCTATCTGCGCGACGGTCACCCCAATGCCGACCTGTTGGCCGAAAAGTGCCGACAGCTTCACGGCGTCGAGCGGGCGGCCATCACCAGCTCGGGCATGTCGGCGCTTGCGCTGGCGCTGCTTTCGCAAATAGCCCCGGGCGAACACGTGCTGGTGAGCAACCAGCTCTACGGTCGCACCGCCACGCTGTTGGTCGACGAGGCCGGTCGGCTGGGCATCGCCAGCACGGTGATCGATCCGTATGACCTGGCAGCCGTCGAGCAAGCCGTTACTCCGCAAACGCGCTTGCTCGTCGTCGAAACGATCAGCAATCCGCTGTTGCGCGTGGCCGATCTGGCGGCGCTGGCCGAGATTGCCCATCGTGCCGGCGCGGCGCTCTTGGCGGACAACACGCTGGCCGGTCCGGCCGTCTGCCGGCCACGCGACTGGGGCGCCGACTGGATCATGGAAAGCATCACCAAGTCGATGAACGGTCACAGCGATGTCGTGTTGGGATTGCTGTGCGGGCCGGACGATCGCTGGCAGCGCGTGCCCGGCGTGCTCTCGACGTGGGGGTTGGCCAGCGCTCCGTTCGATTGTTGGCTGGCAATGCGCGGACTCGCCACGCTGGGGGTGCGGGCCGAACGCGCTTGTGCCAACGCCTTGGCCGTGGCGCAACGCCTGGCCGAGGCGCCGCAGGTCGAGGCCGTCCACTATCCGGGCTTGCCGAGCCACCCCGACCATCGGCTGGCCGCTCGGCAGTTTGGCGACCGATTTGGTTCGATGGTGGCCTTTACCTTGCGGGGCGGCACTGCGGCCGCCAGCACGTTCATTCGCTCGGCACGGCAAATCCCCTTCTGTCCTTCGCTGGGAGAACTGAACACCACGCTGAGTCATCCGGAATCGACCAGTCATCGTGCCTTGTCGCAACCGGCCCGCGAAGCCCTGGGTATAACCGGAGGCACCATTCGACTGTCGATCGGCATTGAATCGACCGCGGCGATCGTCGCGGCCGTTGAAGAAGGGTTGAATGGCGCCGGCTGAACGGCCTTGACTCGCTGTCGCAATCGTGAAAGCAGGAACAATGGTCGTTCTGGACTGGCTAGTAGCAAGGATTATGCTAGTATGACGTATCCCTTATAGTGGGTGGATTCGGTTCTCTTGTGGAGTTGCTTATGGCGCAGAAACAGAAGGAAGAAGCACTCGAAGTTGAAGGGGTGGTGACGCAGGCCCTCGCCAACACCCGATTTCGCGTGCAACTCGATGGTGGCCATCTGGTCATCGCTCACGTGGCCGGAAAGATGCGGAAGCACTTTATCCGCATTGTTCCGGGCGACCGCGTGCGCGTGGAACTCTCTCCCTACGACCTGACCAAGGGTCGCATTACGTTCCGCGAGCGCTAGCCGCACCGGCGGCTGCGCTGCTAGTGGCACAGCAGCGCTTCTCTTCGTGGTAAGTGTTCACGGTCCGCCGGGGACTGGCTCATTTTTCGGCCAGTACGCGCAAGCCTGCTCGTTGCTGTCTCGCGCCGTGCGCCCACGCTGCTGGTGGGGCTGGCCTTACAGCACCGGGCGGATTAGCCTGCACGGCCGTTTTTCACGCATTTCGGCGGGGGTTGGTTCCTAGACGGCAAGCGTTGCATAACCTACGATTTAGTCTCGCGGAAGCGCGATTTGGGCCAACTTTGCGGATGCCGCGGCTGGCGCAAGCTACCTAGGACGTGACCGACTTGCTAAAACCCGGCTCACCTTCGCAGGGTATAAGCCGCAGGAGGCGCAATGCTTTACCGTGCCCCCGCCTGCGACCACACGCCCCTTGCGTAATTTCCCCCAGGAGACTTGAAACGTGAAACGATTTCTTTCATCCATGCTTGCCATCGCCTTGTTGGGCGCCACGGCAATGCACGCTCCGGTCCGCTCGCTGGCGGCAGCCGAAGAGACCAAGCCGGTGGCCGTGCTGTCGATTGCCAGTTTCGACCGCATCATGGCCGACGTCGCCATGTTCGGAGAGTTGGCGGGCAATCCCGATCTTGCACAAAACCTCGAGGGCATGCTGAAGCTGTTCACCCAGGGTCAAGGTCTGGCCGGTCTCGACCAGAAGCGCCCCTGGTGCGTGGCGCTGTTGACCGACGACATTTCGTTTCAGCCGTTGGTTTATCTGCCCGTCGACGATGTCAAGCAATTGCTCGAGGCGTTGGCCGGCTTGATCGGTGAAGCCGACGAGGCCGGAGACGGGCTGTATGAGTTGAACGTCTTTGGCCAGCCGATCGTGGTCAAGGAAATGAACAAGTGGGCGGTCGTCAGCCAGTCCGTCGAGGCGCTGAGCGACGTGCCGGACGAACCGACTAAAATGCTGGCCGGCATGGACACCAACTACGACGTGGCGATCCGCCTGTACGTGCAGAACATTCCCGAAGTTTACCGCTCGATGGCGATCGATCAGTTGCGGATAGGCGTGGAATCTGGACTGGGACGGATACCGGATGAAGACGACGCCCAATACGAGGCGCGCCGCGAGATCACCGAGGGCCAGCTCGACGCCATAACGACGGCCATCAACGACATCGACGAGATCACGCTGGGCGCGGCGGTGGACATCGCCGCCAAAACGGCGCACATCGACTTGAGTCTGTCGGCCGTGCCGGATAGCAAGTCGGCCAAGCAGATGAGCCAGATGAAAGCCGTGTCTTCGAACTTCGCCGGCTTCATCGCGCCCGAGGCGGCCGCGTCGTTGAACATCACGACCGAAATCGCCAAGGACGACGCGTCGCAGATTGCCGCGGCACTGACGACCATTCGCGCAAGCGCGATGGATCATATCGAAAACGAATCGAAGCTGGAGGACGAAGGCAGCAAGCAACTCGCCAAGGAAATGCTGAGTGAGGTGTTTGACGCGCTGGAGGCCACGCTCAAAAGCGGAAGGATCGATGCCGCCGCCACGCTCGACCTGAGCGACAAGTCGATGGCATTGGTCGTGGGCGCTTACGTCGTCGAGCCCAAGAAACTGGAAGACGCCCTGCACAAGTTTGCCAAGCTGGCCGAGAGCAAGCCCGAGTTTCCCGGCATCAAGTTCGACGCCGACAAACACGGCGACATTCGCTTCCACACCACCAGCATTCCAATCCCTCAGGACAAGAGCATGGCCAAGGTGCTGGGCGAGAAGCTCGACGTCGCCGTCGGCATCGGTCCGCGGAGCGTGTACCTGGCTTTGGGAACCGACAGCCTGGCGATGGCCAAGTCGCTGATCGACAAGTCGAAGGCGGCCTCGGCCGAGGTGCTGCCCCCGTTGCAACTGAACGTGGCGCTGGCGCCGGTATTTCAGTTTGCCACGGCGATGCAGGAGGAAGAAGACCGCGACAAGTTCAAGTTTTGGGCCGACGAGTTGGCCAAGGCCGGCGGCAAGGACAAAGTCTCGCTGGTGATCAAACCCCAGGAAGCTGGCATCACGATTCGGCTGGAAGCCGAGGAAGGCGTGCTGCGGCTGCTAGCCAACATCGGCAAAATGGCCACGGCGGCCGGCGGTTTCCCTGGCGCTGTGCACGAGTAAGTTCGGCGGCCTGGGAGTTCGGCGAGTTGGTCTCGCGGTAGCCAACGATTCGAGCGGCGCGCGTTTCGCATGTCGAAACCGCGCCGCTTTCTTTTGGCGCGGCTCACCGGGGACCGGTCGGGAATCGCGCCACACTCCCCGCCACAAGGGAGCCAGCCGTTCCGATCCTCGGTTGGCCCGCTCGTGACAAGCTTCTCGGTCTCGGCACCCTTCTACAGGTGGTTTTTGGTTGCGACTGCCAGGGGCCGCAACTAGGATTGAGACCACTCGCGCGGACCATCTCTAAAAGGGGGGTGGTCTGAAATGGTCGGCGAAATTATTTGCGCCGGCAAAGCGCGTCGTGACGGATTCCCCACCGCGAGTCAGGCACCATGGCATTCCGCAATCCGCGCCGCGCGCGCTTCGCCGCGACCAAATCGTCTTGGCGACGTGCATGGCGCACCGAGTTGGAGCTTCTCGAACATCGGTTGTTGCTGGCGGTCTGGTCGCCAGCCGGTCCCGCGCCGATCTTGGATGGTCAGGCAGCCGGTCTGACAAGTCAGCAGAACCCTGTCTCTGGCGCGGTTCAAGTTGTCGCGCCACATCCCACCGATGCGAATATCCTTTACGTCGGCGCCGTCAACGGTGGCATTTGGCGCACGAACAACGCCCAATCATCCTCACCGGACTGGACCCCGCTGACCGACGGCAACTCGTCGATGTCGATTGGCGACCTGCAGTTCGATCCGACGGACCCGACACACAATACTTTGATCGCGGGGATCGGGCGCTTCAGCAGCAAGGCGGGTGATGGCGGTGACTTGACTGGCCTGCTGCGCACGACCGATGGCGGCAACACCTGGTCGGAGATCACCGGCGGCGGCATGCTGTTGAATAAGAACATCACCAGCGTGATCGAGCGTGGCAGCGTCATCGTTGTCGCCGTGAATACTTCCACGCCGTTTTCGATCTCGAATCTCGGCATATTTCGCAGCACGGATGGCGGCGCCTCGTTCACGCATATCAATGGCGCGACCGGCAGTGGGTTGCCATCGGGCCGAACTTTGGAAATGGTCGACGACCCAACCGATCCGCAAGTACTTTACAGTTCATTGTCGGATTCCGGCGCATCCAACGGAGTTTACAAATCGTCGGATCAAGGTGCTACATGGACGCGCGTTAGCAGCTCCGATATGAACTCCTTGATCGCCGATACCGGCACCCGCACCGACAACGTGCAGATGTCAGTCGGGCAAAGCCACAATGTTTATGTTGGTATCGACAACGGCGGACTCCTCGCGGGATTCTTTCGCTCGCCCGACGGCGGGGCGACGTGGAGCGCCATGGATCTGCCGAAAACCAATGAAAATGGCACGGACGTCGGATTGAACCCCGTGGATGACGAGGACGGATTGGAAGATGAGGGCTCGGATGATCCTGGCGGCCAGGGCTACCTTCACTTTTCGGTCGTAGCCGATCCCAACAACGCCAGCATTGTCTATGTGGGCGGCGACCGCCAACCGGGTGCAACGAACGATCAAGGCTTTCCCAACTCGATCGGAGCATTGAACTATACCGGACGCCTGTTTCGCGGTGACGCTTCGGCCGCGACGGGCAGCCAATGGACGCCGTTGACCGATGACTTTGCCGATCCCGATGGTGCAGGCCCGGCGCCGGGAACGGGTCCGCATGCCGATTCGCGCGACATGCAATTCGACGCGCTTGGCAATCTCATCGAAGGCGACGATGGCGGAGTCTACAAACGTGCGAACCCCACATCGACCACCGGCGTCTGGAGCGCGCTGATTGGCAACCTGCAGATCACGGAGTTTGTCTCAATTGGATATAGCTCGCTGACCAATACGCTTTCCGGCGGAGCGCAAGATACCGGAACATCTCTGCAAATCGCTGCCAGTCAAAACACCTGGCAAGAGCTACTTCAGGGCGACGGCAGCACGGTTGCCATCGATGATAGTCAGCCGGGGATATCCATTCGCTACGGCAGTGCGCAATTCTTGCAAAACTTCTCCCGCGCCACGTTCGATGCCAATAACAATCTCCTGGGTGTCGTGCAAGTCGGCCTCACCGGTCTCAACGATGCCCCGCAGTTCTATTCTCCGTTGGAACTCAATCGAGTACAGCCATCCCGGCTCGTGATCGGTACTTCGAATTCCGTCTTTGAATCGTTCAACCAGGGTGACAATGTCACGAACATCGGATCGGTAGGGGAAGTTTTGTCGATAGCGTATGGCGGGCTGTCAGGCGGCGTCGCAAATCCAGATGTCCTCTACGTGGGAACGGACGCCGGCCTGTTTCTGCGGACAAATTCGGGGGGGCAACTGCAGAAAGTAACTTCCTATCCCGGTGGCGAGCCGGTCGACATCGCGCTGGACCCCAATGACTGGAGAACTGCCGCGGTCGTTGACGCCTCCAACGTGTATTTCACCGACAACGCTGGCGTTTCGTGGACGAACATCACCTACAACTTGGATGGCGGCGAACTTCGAACTGTTGAATTCCTGGTGGCCAGCGGCCTGACAGGCGTCCTGGTCGGTGGAAATGATCGTGTACATTCTTTGCGCATTGGAGCCAGCAATTCCTGGAAGCTCGCCGCAACAGGCCTGCCGAATGCTCCCGCAATCGATTTGCACTACAACGCCGCGGATGACGTTTTGGTGGCGGGAACGCTGGGGCGAGGTGCGTGGATCGTGCAAACCGCTAGCGATATTCTCACGCAGCCGGGTCTGGCCATCTCTGACGTCGCGAAACTTGAAGGGGATGCCGGATTTACCAACTTTGTGTTCTCCGTCACATTGCCCGTAAGTCCCCTGCAAGTGACCGTTGCGTACGCCACTGCGGATGGCACGGCCGTCGCGCCGGGCGACTATATTGCGCAAAGCGGTACGCTGACGTTTGCGCCCGGCGAAACTATCAAACAGATTACCATCCAAGTCGTGGGCGACGTTTCTGTTGAGTCCAACGAAACCTTTTCGGTCGTTCTCAGTGGAGCCATCAATGCCGATATCCAGCGGGGCGATGGCATCGGTACGATTCTCAACGATGATGTCGATCTCTCGATCAACGACATTCAAATCCTGGAAGGAAACGTCGGCACGAAGAACGCCGTACTCACCATTTCGAGATTCGGAGTTGTCAATCAAGTGATTTCGGTCAGCTATGCCACGTCGGACGGCACGGCAACCGCGCCCGGCGACTATTTGCCGCGCCGGGACGGTGACCTTCGGGCTTAGCGATACGATCAACGTGACGGTCCCGATTGTTGGCGACACGTTCAACGAAGGTACGGAGGCCATGTTCGTTACGCTGAGCAACCCGGTCAACGCGCGGCTTGCCAAGAGCGTTGGCACGGCCACCATCATCGACAACGATCCGTTGCCCGCCTTCTACGTCAACGACGCGTTCATTACCACCAACAGCGCCGGCGCTGAGCGCCGTGTTCACCGTGGCGCTGGATAACAAGAGCGGCCGAACGGTGACGGTCCACTACCACACCCTCGACGATACGGCGACCGCCGGCCAGGACTACGTGGCCCAAACGGGCGACCTGACGTTCCCGGCAGGCGTCAGCAGCATTCTGGTGACGGTGCCGATCATGACCAGCGGCCTGTATGCGGGCAACGAGCGCTTCTTCCTGGAAGTGTCCGATCCCACCAATGCCGTGCTCGCCGACGCGCGCGGCGTGGGCACGATTATCTTCGGCGATCCGCCGCCCGCTCAGTACGTGGTCGACGATGGCGATGCCGGCTTTGCCACCAACAACAACGGTGGATGGACCAACCTGTCCAATCTCATTTCCTATCAACTCGACTACACATACCACGCGCCCGGCACGGGCAGCAATTGGGCCACTTGGACCTTCGACGATCTGCCCGACGGCACGTACCAGGTCTTCACGCGCTGGAGCCAGTTTTCCAACCGTGCGACCAACGCGCCCTACACGGTGTATGACGGCACCACCGCGCTGGGCACTGTCTCGGTCAACCAGCAAGTAGCGCCCGTCGGAGACACGGCGGACGGCATCGCCTGGCAAAAGCTGGGCAACTACACGATCGACAGCGGTACGCTCAAGTTGCTACTCACCGATGCCGCCAACGGCTACGTGACGGCCGACGCGGTCCGGCTGGTGGCCGGCACCAGTATCCCGCAAGCTCCGGAAATGGATGTGGCGGGCTTCGAGCATTCGATTAGCGATGGCGATACCTCGCCCGAGTTTGCCGACGCCACGGAGTTCGGTTTCGTCGGCGCGCTTTACAATTCAATAACGCACACATTTTCGATCCTCAACACGGGCAACGCGGCGTTGCAGCTAAGCGGTAGCACGCCCGTGCAGATTTCCGGCTCGAACGCGGCCGACTTTACCATCCTGTCGCAGCCTTCGAGCACGATCGCGCCGGGCGCCACGAGCACGTTTCAGGTCATGTTTCATCCAGCGGCGGTCGGTCTGCGCCAAGCGACGGTATCGATTGCCAGCGATGACGCCAGCGAGAATCCGTATGACTTCGCCATACAGGGCACCGGCATTTCCGCGGGCGGCGCGCAAGTGGCAATTCCGCAGGTGGCGTCCAACCCGCTGTCGCCGCTGGACGTTAATGCCGATAGCCTTGTGACTCCATTGGACGTGCTGATCGTGTTCAACGCGATGCTGCAGGCCAATGCTCAAGCCACCAGCCCGGCCGCCGCTCCATTGGCGACGGAGCCAACGGTCACCCCCAGCGCCACGCTGGTTGAGCAAAAACAGTATTTCGTCGATGTCAACGGCGACGGTATCGTCTCTCCCCTCGACGCGCTGATAGTGATCAACCATCTGCTGGGGCAAACGACGGTCACGGCAAGCGCAGCGCCGGCCGACGAACAAGCGGTCACGCCGTCGTTGGTGGTTGCTTCGGCTGCGCCCGCGTCGAGGGCGCTCGATGCCGTGGCGGTCGATCTGGCAATCCGCCACGCAAATGTTGCCGACGACGGCCGGACCAGCGCCGTGACGCTTGCCCCGGGGCTTGCGACGGATGTCGCCTTGACCGGCGCCGACGAGGATGTTGACGCGCTGCTGTTCGCGCCCGATAAGTCGACGGATCGTGACGGCGCCAGCGACGAAGCGGATGACGACGGCGTGTCGGACGAGTTGCTGGCGGCAATCGGCGTCTAGCGCGAACCTCAGCGCACCGTCGGCGGCTCTGTCTGTGCGCTTGCCCCTGCGCCATGCCCATCGGCGCGGCGCAGGGGGACAGTCAACGGTTACGCAGGACGATTGCAAAGTCGTTAATCCAAGGCTCCTACGAGTTTCAGGGCGTGGAGGGGATTGGCGCAGAGATCATCGGCTCGGGCTCGAAGCGGTTGTTTGGATTTTTGGGTCGTTAGTCGCAACACGCTCAGGGCTACGTTGGTGAGGCTTGCCAGGCGTTCGGCCAATCCTGGCCGACGACTCCAGTGCCGGTCTTCGTCCCACCAACGATCTTTGACGAAGTGCAAGCTGTTTTCCACTTGCCAATGAGCGCGTACGTACTTCAACAATTGCTTGGGCGTAGTCGTGGCCGGGTCGAGGCTGGTGACGAAGTACCGCGTTTCGCGCGTGGTTTTGCCGTTTCGGTCTTTCGTCTCGCGGTCGACTCGCAAGAGCATGCGGCAACCGGCAAGCCCCAGCCGCTGGCAGACATATTCGGCGTCGGCCAGGTCGATCCAAAGAAAACGAGTCTCCCTACGGCCCCCTTTTTTTCCCGCGTCTGAGCGGCCGCCGCGCTGTCTTGGGCCTGCGCAGAGCAGGTCTGCGCCGCATCCAGGATGTCGGGCTGGTTGGCTTTGATTTGGAACAAGTAGTCATGGCCCGAAGTCAGAATCAGTTCGGCCAGATTGCGCTGAGCATAGAGGGCATCGCCCGTGATCAAACGCAACGCCGGATACTTCTCGAACAGTTCGCTCAGGTGCGCTTTGAGCACTTCCGGCTCGGTGCTTTTGTCGCCCGACAGGGGCCATTGCCCAAGACACGCTTTCAAATCCTGGACAAAAACGTTCAGCATCTGAATCGGATCGCCCTGCGGATCGAAGCCTTGCTTCGACGTCTTGCCATCCACCGCCGCGACCAGAGCCTCCTGATCCGCCATTACCTCTTGCAACCACTGGGAAAACGCAGCTTGAAACTCCTCCAACGAGAACTTCGCCAGCGTCCGACTTAACGTGGTAGGATGCGGCGGCTTGCGACGCGTAAAGCCCAAAGGTCTGCGCAGCAGATGCCAGTTCCGGGCTGCCCACCGCTGCAAGCTGGCAAAATCGTTCAAGCGGCAGACCAGCCCCACGAGCGTCAGTCCCAAAATCCCCGAAAACGGATGACGAACACCACGCCGCTGACGTGGATCGGCCACCTCCGAAAAGGCCACCATCAAAGACGGAAAATACGATGGTAGTTGCATGGCTAGCTCCTTCTCCTAAAGCCAACCCGCATCACCCGGTTAGGATCGCACCTGCATTATACAAAACTCAACTTTGCAATCGTCCTGAACGGTTACGCCGGGCACTTCTCTCGCCCGTGATGATCGGATAACTTGAACGGTTTGCGGGCACACAGGTCGCCCGCGGTTAGCTGATTGCAGGAACGAAGGCAATGCCCACGCTGAGCACGTTCTCTCCGTTGCGCACGGAGATTGGCGGAATCGAGATTCGCAAGCTGGCCCGCGAGTTCGGCACGCCGACGTATGTCTACGACGCGGCCAAGATCTCCGAGCGGATCGCCGACCTGAAGGCGTTCGACGTGGTGCGCTATGCGATGAAGGCTTGCTCGAATCTGGCGATTCTCGACCTCATGCGGCGCAGCGGCGTGCTGGTCGACTCGGTCAGCGCCGGCGAAATCGGCCGGGCGATGGCTGCCGGATACGCGCCCACCGGCGATCCGCCGCCCATCGTCTACACGGCCGACATCTTCGACGACGAGGCGCTCGAGCTGGTGGTGAAGCTCGGTCTGCACGTCAATTGCGGATCGCCCGACATGATCGAACAGCTCGGCCGCGTGGCCCCCGGACGCCACATCACGCTGCGACTCAATCCGGGCTTTGGACATGGCCACAGCCAAAAAACCAATACCGGCGGCGAGCAATCGAAGCACGGCATCTGGCACGCCGAATTGGACGAGTGCCTGCGCGCGGCGGAACATCACGGGCTGGCCGTCACCGGGCTGCACATGCACATCGGCTCCGGCACGGATTTCGAACACCTCTCGCAAGTGTGCAATTCCATGGAGCGCGCCGCGCTTGAAGCCGGGCGCGTCGTCACTTCGATCAGCGCCGGCGGCGGCTTGCCGATTCCATACAAATCCGGCGAGGCGTATGTCGACGTCGACGCCTACTTCCGGCTGTGGGACGCCACGCGCAAGCGACTGGAAGACGCCTTCGGCCATCCGGTGCGGTTGGAGATCGAACCCGGCCGCTACCTGGTCGCGGAGAGCGGCTATCTCGTGGCGCAAATCCGCGCCATCAAGCAATCCGGTTCCAACACGTTCTATTTGTTGGACGCCGGCTTCAACAATCTGGCCCGTCCGATTCTCTACGGCGCGTACCATCCGATGGCGATCGTGCCCAACGGCTCGCAGCAGACCGAGCGACCCCTGCACGACGTGGTGGTGGGCGGGCCGCTGTGCGAGTCGGGCGACATTTTCACCCAGGAAGAAGGGGGCTTCGTCCGCGCCCGCTCGTTGCCGGCCGCCGAGGTTGGCGAATACCTGGTGATCGAGTGCGCCGGGGCCTATGGCGCCGTGATGGGCTCAAACTACAACAGCAAGCCACTGGCGGCCGAAGTGCTGGTCCGCGATGGCCAGGCCCACTTGGTGCGCCGCCGCCAGACGCTCGACGACCTGATCGGCCCGGAATCGATTCCGCCAGCCTAGCGCTCATACACTTTGGCGCGCATTGGCGCATTTCGCGTGGCACTCGGTCGTGGTTCACTTTGAAATCAGCACATAGGCAATCAAGGCAGACTCCCAGACTGCGAATGTGATTAGGCTTCCGACAGTCGGTCTCGTCCGCCCAAGCATGTAGGCAAGGAACACAAAGGGGAGCCAGAACGGGCCATAAAAGACAACAGTAATCGGCAGATTCAAGTCTTCGTAGTCAATCGGCCTAACAGCCCGTTTATTGTCCTTGCGATGGGTCTAAAACCCTCGCCTTCAGGCGAAACCTTTAGGTTCTTCGTTTGCTAGAATTTGGGGATGGAAAAGTACCGCACGAGTTCGCATAGCCGTTTCGACCTGAAGTACCATTTTGTGTGGATCACCAAGTATCGGAAGCCCATTTTGGCCGATGCGGTCGGAATGCGGCTGCGGGAACTGGTGCGAGAAGTGTGTAGAACCAACGAAATCGAGATTTTGGAGGGCTCGGTGTCTCGCGACCATGTGCATGTGCTGCTGTCCTGTCCGCCGAATCTGTCGCCAAGCAAGGCCATGCAGTACATCAAGGGCAAAAGCTCGCGGAAGTTGCTGATGGAGTTCAAGCATCTGCAAAAAGAGTTCTGGGGTCGGCATTTGTGGGCCCGCGGCTACTTTGTGGCATCCAGCGGCAACGTGACTGACGAGGTGATCCAAGAATATATCCGCCAACAACAAGGCACTGAGCCTGACGATGGCGGCGACAATTTCCGCATTACCAAATCGTGAGCGCAGGACTTCAGTCCGTAGCCACGATTCTCCTCGAACCTACCGGCTTCAGCCGGTAGTAGTTCAGTGTCCTTGCGATGGGTCTAAAACCCTCGCCTTCAGGCGAAACCTTTAGGTTCTTCGTTTGCTAGAATTTGGGGATGGAAAAGTACCGCACGAGTTCGCATAGCCGTTTCGACCTGAAGTACCATTTTGTGTGGATCACCAAGTATCGGAAGCCCATTTTGGCCGATGCGGTCGGAATGCGGCTGCGGGAACTGGTGCGAGAAGTGTGTAGAACCAACGAAATCGAGATTTTGGAGGGCTCGGTGTCTCGCGACCATGTGCATGTGCTGCTGTCCTGTCCGCCGAATCTGTCGCCAAGCAAGGCCATGCAGTACATCAAGGGCAAAAGCTCGCGGAAGTTGCTGATGGAGTTCAAGCATCTGCAAAAAGAGTTCTGGGGTCGGCATTTGTGGGCCCGCGGCTACTTTGTGGCATCCAGCGGCAACGTGACTGACGAGGTGATCCAAGAATATATCCGCCAACAACAAGGCACTGAGCCTGACGATGGCGGCGACAATTTCCGCATTACCAAATCGTGAGCGCAGGACTTCAGTCCGTAGCCACGATTCTCCTCGAACCTACCGGCTTCAGCCGGTAGTAGTTTATTTAAGGCGATTGATGGTGCGGGCGGGGTTGGCGGGCGGTGCGCGCGAGGGCGGCGCGTGCCGCGCGCGCAGCGCGCGTCTCAACGATCCCACGGTCCATAGCGCACTCAGGATAAATTGCACAAGCCAAACAAGGTCGGCGGGGGCTTGCAGCGCTCTTGGTTTGCCGATCCCGAACAACTTGAACATGATCCGCGCCAGGTTGTGCGCCGCAGCCGCAATTCGGTAGCGTTTGGTCACTTCTTCCAGTTTGCGGATCCACGTGCGACGCGAGCCGCCCGTGTCGCACACGTGCGCGAAGCTGCGCTCCACGCGTTCGCTCCGCAGCCGCCCCAGCCGCTTCCCTTTCGCGCGCGACATGCGGCGGCGGTTGTTCTGAACCGCGCGTCGGACTTCGTCCGGCTTGTCCGTCCAAACGCGATCGTCTTTCCGCTTCGGCTCGGGAATGTACGTTCGCATGTCGAGATCGGCGGCCAGTTCCAGCGTCGCGTCCGCGTGATAGCCCTTGTCGGCGGCCACCTCCTGCACCGCGACTTCACTCTCCGCCGCTTCCAAGTTGACGCGGGCTTCGATCACGCTGTCGACGAGCGTCTGCTGATCGGCGTGATCGGCCGGCAGAATCTCAGCAGCCAGCAGGATTTCACTCTCCAAATCGACCACGTGCTCGGCCTTGTACGCCAAGTGCGTGCGGCCGTCTTTCAGCTTGGTGATCCGCGCGTCGGGATCGGTCTTCGAGACCCAATCCTCGTTCGAGGCCGTCTTCTTCCGCTTCTTGTCGTAGCGGCGAATTTCTTCGTCGCTCGGTTCCGTATCCGCGTCGATCGCGCCGTCCTCGTGCATCAGTCGCGTGACGTATTGCTTCCAGTCTTCGCCCGTGTCGCGCCGCACGATGCTCTTCATGGCCGCGTTGGCTTCGAGTGTCGTGCTGTCGACCCCCACCGCCTTGCCGGAGAGCAACCGTTTTTCGTCGGCAATCCGCAGAACAAAGCGAAACACCTCGTCGAACACCTCCGCGCCGAGCCGCTTACGCGTGACCGACATCGTCGAATGGTCGGGCGTGACCTCGCCCAGCGGCACCCCCAAGAACGTTCGCAGGCTCAGGCTGTCGGCGCATCGCCAGGCGATGCCGCGCTGGCTGTCGATCCCCTCGAAGTAGCCGATCAGCAGCATGCGAAAGTACACGCCCGGCGGAATCGACGGCTTGCCGCGTTTCTCTTCCTGTTCGTAGTACCGCCGGCAGCGCCGCTCGATCCAGCGATCGAAGCCGGCTTCGGCCAACAGCCCATTGAGCTTCCCATAAAATGGGTGGCCGTCTGAACGCGGCAAGTCCTCGGCGGTAATGAACAGCGACTCCTGCCGCTGCCTCCGTTTGCCCATCGCCATCCGTGTCCCTCCAACGATCGATCCGTCGAAACCGACCCCGGCATAAGTTTAGCGCCCTCGCGGCAGAAAGGAATATCTAAACGGGCTGCTAACCCAACGATCCATGGCGCTCCATCCTGCGAGCGCTACTGCGACGAATGCCGTCCATAGCATTAGTACACGAATGCTAAATTGGGGCCATCGGTGTTTATCGTTCATGCTGGCTAATTGTAGCCGCCGACTGGTCGTCTTGCCCTCAGGCACCCCCGCCGAGAGCGATTCAAAGTAAACCACCGCTTGGCGCCGATGTCTCGCCAGTGTTGGCTGAAGACCGCCAAAGCCGGCCCGATGCGGCGACGATTCCGGCACTAGCCGCACTTTTCGGCCCTGCGTGGCAAAACGGGCCACACCAGCGGTTGGCCCGCTGCCGATTTGTTTCTATGATTGGAGTATTGAGTACCGCCCTGAGCCGGCCCCACAAGCAGGGGTCGATTGGCCCGATAACATCGCCCGAGGTCGTGCACCAATGGCCAAACAAGGCCCCCGCAAAAAGCTTCCCAAGGAACTGGCCGTCATCAACGCCGACAACTGCACCGGTTGTGAAGCGTGCCTGGAAGTCTGTCCCGTCGACTGCATCGTCAAGATCCAGCAGTACGATCAGTTCACCAACATGCAGAGCTGGTGCGAGATCGACCTGGAGCGCTGCGTCGGCTGCGAAGTGTGCGTACACATCCCGGGCAAGAAGACCAATCCCTACGACTTGCTGGTCTGCCCCTGGGACGCCATCGAGATGGTCAAGACCGAAGAGGTCGCCCAGGTCGTGGCGCAAATCGGCGGCCCGCCGCAGTACATCGTCGAGAACTGGGATCGTCTGGTCGGCACGGCCCAACATCTGGCCGAGTTGAAAGCCGCCAACTGATTTCGTTTCGGCGAGGTCTTTTTAACGGTACCTGACGCCGATGGCGCGCGGAGCACGGAGGATCTGCAACGATGATGCCCGTTCGCGTGCTTTCTGTACGCGGCTATCGTTCGGTGCAAAAGATTTACTTGCCGCTAGCGCAAGTGAATGTCATCGCCGGACCGAATGGGTGTGGCAAGACCAATCTGTACCATGCACTTTATCTGTTGCGCATGGCAGCGGTCGGCCGTCTCTCTCGCACGCTGGCCGACGAGGGAGGCATGCCGAGTTGTCTCTGGGCTGGCGAGCTGCGCAAGGGTGTTCCCAAACGGATCACGATTGAAGTACGCTTCGACTCTTGGTCTTACCGGTTTGCTTGTGGGCTAATGGCTCCTAGCGGATCGGCATTCAGTCTCGACCCGTACGTGCGTGAGGAAGTACTGGAATTCAATGACAGCGCTCGAAAGGTTCCGGTGTTCCAGCGCAAGAACGGCATGTGTGAGTTGCGCGGAGAATCGGGCGAGCGCGTGAAGTTGCCGTTTGAGATTTCAGATTCCGAATCGATTCTTTCAGAACTTCGCGAGCCGCATAGATTTCCCGAACTATCCGAACTTCGAGAGGTAATCTCGGGGTGGCGGTTCTATCATCAATTCCGGACTGACGCCGAATCTCCACTTCGTCGTGCGCAGGTGGGCGTCCGCACTCCGGTACTTAGCGACGACGGTGTCGATTTGGCCGCCGCATTGCAAACAATCCTCGAAATTGGCGATGACGAGGGGGTTCGCGAATCGATCGCGTCAGCCTTTCCCGGCGCGAGCCTCGTCGTCCGCACTTCCGCGGCTGGAATGGAAGTTACGCTCGAACGTGCGGAGTTTCGCAGGTATTTCGCCGCCCGCGAACTATCGGACGGGACGCTCAAATCCCTGTGTTTGTTAGCGGCTCTGTTGAGCCCGCGCCCACCCTCATTGCTGGCGATCAACGAGCCGGATGCAAACCTGCACCCACAATTGCTCGAACCGTTGGCGCGGTTGATTGGCCGCGCCGCCCGACATTCGCAGCTCTTGATCACGACCCACTCCAAGCCGCTGGTCGAGCTGCTGAAGCATCATGCAAGCGCGCAAGTCATGAAACTACGGATGGTTGCTGGCGCCACCACTTTGGAAGCGGATGGCATCAGCGATGAGCCGGACGACGAGCAAGAGGACTAGCGCCCGGCTTGTTTTGACTGGCCCTGCAACGCGGCGCGGAGATTCTCGATGCTCTCTTTGGCCAGCCGTTCGATACCAGGGCTGTAGTCGAACACTTCCACCGACACCCAGCCCTGATAGCCCACTTCTTCCAGCGCCGCCAGGATGGGCACGAAATCAAGCTCGCCGAAGCCGGGTCCTTGCTTGTTCGGATCGTTGGCGTGAAAGTGTTCGAGCAGGCCGATGTGCCGGCGAATCAATCCCGGGATCGGCACGGCTTCGCTCGACATCGCTTTGCAATCGAGAATCAGGCGACAGTTGGGATGGTCGATCTTCCCGATCAGCTTCACCGCATCGGCCGCCGTGTTCAAGAAGTTGCCTTCGGCCGGGGCCAGCGGTTCCATGCACAGGGTGACGCCCGTCTCGTCCAGCACGCTCAGCGCTTCCTGCACCACTTCGGCCGCAAAGTCCAGGGCCTGCTCGGGCGCGACTCCCGGCAAAATATTGCGTTGCTGCGGCGAGCCAAAGATCATCCGCGAACCCCCCACGTCGCGGCACAGCCGAGCCAGCGTCTTGATATAGTCGGATGTGCGGCGGCGAACTTCGTTATCCGGCGTTGTCAGGTAGTAGCCCGTCGTCTTGGCCAACAACCAGTGCAGGCCGACAACTTCCAGCCCCGCAGCTTTCGCTTGCCGCACCACTTCCGCCCGCTGCGCCGCGGTAATCTCGGCCGCGTCAGACGCCAAGGTGAACGGCGCGATCTCGATGCCCGTATATCCGCACTCCGCCGCGAAATCACAGGCCCGCTCGAACGGCCAATCCAAAAACGTCTCGTTGCAGATAGCAAACTTCATGGGGGGCTTTCTCAGCATGGTGGGAGCGCTGGCCGGGCGAACTTGTTGTCGCCATGGTAACAGGGCGCTCCTGACGTCACTCAAGCCGCGCGAGATGAGACGCAAACCTCTGGAAGTTTGCGCGCGTTCACCGCGGGTTTGAGACCGGTTGTTTTGTAGCGCCAACGGAACGCATGACACCCGTTTCCAGGGCTGAAGCTCCGACACCAACAATGCGTCCGTCGCGCGGCAAATTGGATCGGGCCTTCAGCCCTGAAATCCCTCGGGACGGCCCATTTCCCCAGGCCGTTGGCCTGGGCTGGTATGGGGTCGCACCTTTGGTGCTCAGTAGCGAGCCAACGTACTCATTTGTCGAGCTCGGCAACGAGACATCGCCGCTCACGCGAACTCGAACAGCCGCTGGATCGACGGCTGGCCGTACTCGGCGCCGCCGGTGAACACTTGCACGTTGGCTGCTGGGTGGCATTCGCCCCGGCCGTGGGTATGACCGCACAGCACGGTCAGTCGGCGCTTGGGATACGCGGCCATGATTTCCAATAGCGCTTCGCCCATGGCCACGCACGTGAAATGGGGCGACCATTCGTCGTCCGAGATTTGGCCGTTGTACCAGCAGGCGGCGCGCAGCGGCGGCACGTGCGTGAGCAACACCACTTCGCGAAACTGCGCAAGCGCCGCCGGCAACACCCGGCGCACGTGCCGCGCCGCCTCATCGCCGAGCGATTTCAACACGTCCCAGCGCGCCCGCTTGTCGCGGCCCGCAAATTCATCAATCAGCCGATAGTCCATCATGCTGACCATCGACCGCGCGAAGTCGCCGGCCCGCCCGTCCGCCCAGCCATCATGTCCGATCAGGCCCACGCCGTCCGCAAGGGCCGCGACCGCCTCGCCGGCCGTCAGGTAGATCAGCCCGGGGCGCTCGTCGCAAAACTCGACCACGCGCCGCCGTGTCGCCACGATCGATCCGTGGTAGAAGTCGTGATTGCCCAGCACGAAATAGATCGGCGTGGGAATGCACTCGCGCATGCGGCCGAGATACTCGCGGATGTCGTGCGATTCGGCGATATCTCCACCGACCAACACCGCATCGGGTCGGGCCTCGGCCACCGACGACAGAAAGCCGCGCGTTTGAGCCTCGCTCAAGAAATTCAGATGGATGTCCGTCAGCCAGGCAACGCGCTTCATTTGGCATCGCCGATGGGTTGGTCGCCGATGCAGTACAAGGCCGCATGGCCGCGGATCAACAGCTTGTTGCCCATCACCGCGGGCGAAGCCAAGGTCGTGTCGGGCAACTGGTTCTCCGCCAGTTTTTCGAATCGCTCGGCTGCCGAAACCACGGTGCACAGTCCCTCGGTATTGAGGAAGTAAATCCGTCCTTCGGCCGCCAGCGGAGACGCTTTGTAGTCTCCCTTGAGCCGCTGCGTCCAATGCAACTTGCCGTCCAGCGCGCCAATCGCCCGGGCGATACCGTCGTCGGTCACCGTGAACAGCAGCTCGCGCCACAGCACGGGGCAGGGGGTGTCGGGCGTGCCTTGACTGTATTTCCACACGATGTCGTCGTTCGCTTGCTCGCCTGCTCCCTTCAGTTTGACGGCCATCAACGTGCCGCGCATGCCGCGCGTGACGTAGATCATGCCGTTGGCTGCCGTGGGCCCCGTCACCGTGCGACCTCCGACCAGGCCGGGCATGACCCACAGTTGCTTGCCCGTCGCCGGATCATAGGCGTCCAGGTGATTGGCTCCCATCACGATCAATTCCTCGTGCCCCTCGACGTCGACCAGAATGGGCGTGGTATAGGCGTCGGCTTGTTCGGCCGGAGCGCCCGTCATGCGGTCCGAGCGCCATTGCTCCTCGCCCGTCAGCAGATTGTGAGCCACCAGGTAACTTGGGGCGGGCTTGTCGGAGACGCCGTCCAATGAGTCCTGCATGCACACCGAAATCACCAGGTTGTTGTAGATCACGGGGCTGTTGGCGTGGCCCCACCAGATCGTGTACGCGCCGTATTCATCCTGCAAGTTGTGCTTCCACAGTTGTTTGCCGGAAAAGTCAAACGCCGCCAGATCGCCGTTGCCGAAGTGTACGATTACCACTTCTCCGTTGGTGACCGGCGAAGGGCTGGCCAGGTTGTGCAGCCGGTGAAACACCTGCTGGGCGCGCTTCGGTCCGCTGCGCGGCGTGCCGGCGGCGCCAACCTTTTGGGTCCATTCGATCTTGCCGCTACGGCCATTCAGCTTCAACAACAGCAGTTCGTCGTCGTCCTGCGTGGTGACGAAGATCGCATTGTCCCACGCTGCGGGCGTGCTCGACCCCGTGCCTGGCAGCGGCGTCTTCCACACCATCTTGGACGTCGTATTCCAAGCCACCGGTAGTCCGGCAACCTGGCTCGTGCTGTCGCCGTAGGGTCCGCGCCACTGTGGCCAGTTCTGCGCGGCGGCTTGCGACGACAAACTCGCCATGGCCAAGGCCGACAACACGACTTGTGCAATTAACGTCCGTTGGCTTCGTTCGATATTGTTCATTGCTCTGATATGGCTCTTCAGTTCGAAACTCAAGATTTCAATCCAAGGGTATCTTGTGCGCTGCGCCGGCGATCTCCTGCACATCGCGCGGCACGGCATAGCCCGGCAGCCGCCTGCGAAGCTCGGCCATCAGCTCTCGTCCCCGCGATATTGGCACTTCGAAATGGGCCGCGCCGAGCACGCGGTCCAACTGGTGCAAATAGTAGGGCATAACCCGCAAGTCGACCAACCGCTCGCACAGTTGCGCAAGCGCCTCGGCCGAGTCGTTCACGCCCGCCAGCAGCACCGACTGGTTCAACAGTGGAATGCCGGCGTCGACGAGCCGAGCCAGTGCGCCGGCCACCTCGTCATCCAGTTCGTTCGCATGGTTGGCATGAATGATCACGATCGGCGCCAAACGCGAGCCATGCAACCAGCCGATCAGTTCATCGGTCACGCGCTGGGGGATCAACAGCGGCAGCCGGGTGTGGACGCGCAAGCGGCGGACATGGCCGATGGCCGCCAGCCGGCCAGCCAACTCGGCCAGGTGCCGGTCGACCAAGGTCAACGGGTCGCCGCCGCTGAGGATGACCTCGTGGATCGTGCTATCGGCCTCGATGTGGGCCAGCGCCGGCTGCCAATCTTCCGCGGCACGCGGCCCCAGTTCATAGGGGAAATGGCGGCGGAAGCAGTAACGGCAATGGACGGCGCAGGCCCCAGTTGTTACCATCAAAACCCTGGATTGATACTTGTGCAACAGCCCTGGAGTCTGGGTGGCAGGCCCGTCACCCACCGGATCGGCACGGTAGCCGGCCAGCGAGTTGAGTTCGTCTTCCAGCGGCAGCACCTGCCGCAACAGCGGATCACGTGGGTCTCTGGGCGCATGCGGGCGACATAACCGCGCGGCGCGAACAACGGAAAGTCACGAGCTGCCCGGACCGCGCCCGCCGCAATGTCCGGCGGCAGATCGACCAGCCGGCATAGCTCGGCCGGGTCGCGCACGGCGTCCTTGAACGCCTCCTGCCAGCTACGATAGCGCGGGGCGCCCTCCAGCGGCACGCGTGTTGATGGATCGACCGAAAGATTGGAACAGCTCGTCGTCATGGTAAAACCGTCTGCCGAACGATTGCGGACAAACCGTTAGCATAACCCTCCCGATGAACCAAGCGAAGTAGGAATCAAGCGGTGGCCACCTATAACACCAGCGACTTCAAAAAGGGCCTCAAGGTCCAGATCGACGGCGATCCCTATCTGATGATCGAGTGCAATTTCGTCAAGCCCGGCAAAGGCAACGCACTGTACAAGTGCAAGTTGCGCAACCTGCTGCGGGGCACGGTACTCGATCGCACGCTCAAAGGTGGCGACTCGCTGGAGTCGGCCGACGTCACCGAAATCTCGGCCCAGTTCCTCTATCGCCAGCAAGACACGTTCGTGTTCATGGAGAAGACGAACTTCGAACAGTACGAACTCACGAAAGATCAAGTCGACGAGGCTTGGAAGTACCTGAAAGAGGGCATGGACTGCCAGATGGTGCTGTACAACGACAACCCCATCTCCGTTTCGCCGCCCAATCACGTGGTATTGCAGATCGAATATTGCGAACCGGCGGTCCGCGGCAACACGGCCACCAACCTGACCAAACCGGTGAAGCTGGAAACGGGCGCCGAGATTCCGTGCCCCGCGTTCGTCGAAATCGGCGAGTTCGTCAAGGTCGATACGCGCACCGGAGAGTATCTGGAGCGATCCAAAGGTTAATTGTCCGCCAGCGCAACTTCGCGCACAGAGTAGAACGGCCGTGCTACAGGGCAACGCGTCACACGATTTTCGGCCCACGGCCAGTTGGCCGCGGTTGCGACTGCGAGCCGAGTTGCTGACGCGCCTCCGCGCGTTCTTCGCCGAGCGTGAGTTTCTGGAAGTTGAAACACCGCTGCTTTCGGCCGACGTGGTCGTCGATCGCTATCTCGAACCGCTGTGCGTCACGGTTCCCGACGACCCGCGTCGGCCCGGGCACGGTCGCCAGCTTTGGCTGCAAACGTCTCCAGAGTTTGGCATGAAGCGGTTGCTGGCGGCCGGCGGCGATGCCATCTATCAGATCACCCGGTCGTTCCGTGCCGGCGAGCGCGGACCGTTGCACAACGTGGAGTTCACGATCGTCGAATGGTACCGCCGCGGCGACGACATGCGCCAGGGCATGCAAACGCTGTCCGATCTGGCCGCGGCGATACTCCCGTTCGGCCCGGCCGAGACGCTCAGCTATGCCGAGGCATACACGCGGCACGTTGGCATCGATCCGCACGCCGCGACCATCGCGAAACTGGGCGCCGCGGCCACGCGCCACGGCGTGGACGTTTCCGCGGGCTTCGCCGATGCCGATCGCGACAACTGGCTGAATCTGCTGTTGGCCGAAGTGGTCGAGCCGCATCTCGGCCAGGCGCGGCCGACCATCTTGTACGACTACCCGGCCAGCCAGGCGGCGTTGGCGCAAACGCATGGCGATCCGCCCGTGGCCGCGCGTTTCGAACTCTATGTGCGCGGCATCGAACTGGCCAACGGCTATCACGAATTGCTCGATGCGAATGTCCTCCGCCGACGGAATGAACAAGCCAATCAACAGCGCGAGGCCGAGGGCAAACCCACGTTGCCCGCGGAGAGCCGCTTGCTGGCGGCCATGGAACATGGGCTGCCCGCTTGCACCGGAGTGGCGCTCGGCTTCGATCGGCTGGTGATGCTGGCTGCCGGCGCCACCCGCATCGACGACGTGCTGGCGTTTCCGATCGAGCGCGCGTGATCGACCATCCCGGCGTGCGGCAAGAGCACACCGTGCGCGAGGATTTGCCGGTTGTGCGGCCTCGAATTGCCACCCGTGGGGAATTTTGCCGCACCGTGCTAGCTGAGTTCTCTGAGAACTAACTGGCCTCTCATCATTTGCTCACGCGGCCCAAGTAGGATCGGTCACGCGACAGAACCCGGAAATCCGTCCCGCCGAGTTTTTTCAAAGGCCGCTTAGGAGAATTCGTCGTGCTCTTACTCTCTCGTAAGTGCGGACAGTCGATCGTCATCAACGACGACATCGTGGTGACGGTTGTCTCTGTGGAACGCAATCGCGTGCGAATTGGCATTCGCGCGCCGGGCTATGTGCCCGTCTATCGCCAGGAAGTTGTCGAGCGAATGGTAGCCGGCGGCGAGATCGAGCCGTTGGAATGCCTGGTACAGGCCGAGCCGGCGACCGCGTCGTAGCGGCGCGTCGCCGATTTACTCGCAGCGCGAGCGATGAAAATGGACGTGTCGCCAGACGCCGTCCTGTCGTTGCCAGATGCGCGTTTCTTCGAATGGCGAGGTGACGGTCGCGCCCGTTTCGCCGATCCATTGGATCAATCGGACGTAGCTCACCACGCCCACGTCCCCCAACAACCGCACGTGCGGCGAGGCGATGGTCGTGTTGCGTGGAGTGTCGCCGGCGCCCAACTTGAAATAGAAGCGGTGAAAACTCATGCCTTCGATCAAGTGCCCCCGTCCTTCGGGCTCGAACGCCGACAGCGTCGGATCGCACAGCTTCTCATAGGTATCCCAGTCGGCCTTGGTGATCGCATCCAGCAATCGCCGCGTCAGATCCACCAATTCGGCTTCGTCGCTTTTCAAATGCACGGCGTTTGTCTCGCATTGAGCAATTTGAGGTGTTCGCTTGCGCTGTCGGTCATTCTTGTGCCGGCGCCTTGCGCGGTGGGAAGACGCCCTCTCGGATCAAAGTTCGCCGTAGCGCGATTCGGAAGTCCAGATTGATCGCCAGAACATTTACGGTGACGCGACCAATCGGCGTGGTTCCCTCGAGTTCAGGTCCGTGCCATCGGAAATTGTCCGTCCACACATCTCGACGCGGATGAAACAGGCGTACGGTTTGTTGCAACAGTCGATCGAAACCGGCGATATTCGGTCCCTTATGGTGATTGCACGCGAAGCACGATAGTGCGAGATTCTCCGCTGTTGTGAGGCCCGCATGCTTCACTGCGATAATGTGGTCCAACTCGAATGGCAACGGGTCAAATGCTTGCGAAACCTGACAGTACTCGCATTGGGCGTTTGCCCGCGACCAGACCAACGCTGCGAGCGGCTTGTCCGCGGCCATTACGAGCCGGCGTCCGTCGAGTCGCGCAGCGCAATCCGCGCCTTGGATTGCAGAATCGCCAGATAGTGTCCCACGCGCTCATAGTTGTCGACTTCTTGTTGTTCCTCGGGCGTCAGCGTCCCTTGCCGAGCTTTTTCCGCCAAAGCGTGCATTCGCTCCTTATCCGCTGGGCTGAATCCCACGGCCAGAAGCGAGCGCGCCGCCTCTTGGGATAGCCCAGGCTGGCTTGGCAGCACGAGGCGCTCGAAAATCGCCGTTTCGCTGGTGGGTTCGACTGACATGAATGATGCCATGCGACGCGCGTCGGGAACTCTGCGAGTATTATCCGCCCACCCTGCGCAGCGGTCAAGCAAACCTCCAATCGATCGGACGCGGCGGGTTGGCGTCCATCGGCTGCTATGCCAGCAATCGCAACTGCCGCAGTTTTTCACGGCATTCGTCGCGCTCGCGAGAGCGTTTCAAGTCGGCCCAGGTGGGATCCTGCACCGCCAGAAAATCCTCTTCGGTCGCTTGAGATCGGCCCGCCGCGGCCAGGTGCGTCATCAGCCGCGCGATCAACTCGCGGTCGAGCCGCGACAGGAACATGCCTTCCTGGCGGTAGTCGACAAACGCCTCCCACACCAGCGGAAACAGCGGCCGCACGAGCTGCTGGCCGATCGTGGTGGCGTATTCGCGAATTTCCCATTGCGCGTGGCTGTCCATTCGCAGCGACAGAAAGTGCAACAAGTTGTGCAGGTCCACTTTCCAATAGGCTTCGGTATAGGTCGACAGCGGCAGATCCTTGCGGGCTTGTTCGCGCGCCACGCCCAGCGCGATGCGCTGTTCGTACAGATCGCGCGCCTGCTGTTGAAACTGGCCTTCGGACGCGGTGAGCGCTTCACCCTGTTCGCGCGACAGCGGCTCGCCGCTGCCCTGGCGGTTTTGCGTGGCTTGCGTGCGCCAAGCGTCGGGTTCGGTGGTTTGCATGGCATCGATGGCCAGCGAATAGCGCGTGCTGTACTCGTTGACGTTGGCCGTGCGGTGGCGAATCCATTGCCGCCAGCAATCCATCGGCACGCGCACCAGCAGCTTCATCTCGGCCATCTCGAACGGCGTCGAGTGCCGGTGGCGCATCAGATAGCGAATCAACCCGCGGTCGTCCGACACCTTGCGCGTGCCTTCGCCGTAGCTGACGCGCGCGGCCTGCACCACCGCCTGATCGTCCCCCATGAGATCGACGAGGCAGACGAAGCCGTCGTTGAGCACGGGAAACTTTTGCCAGCGGAGTTGTGCGAGTTGCTCTTCGTTGGTGGCCATGATGCGCTTGGGCCCCGGCATGTTCATTTCTTGCCCATCAGCTCTTCGACCAGTTTGGCCAATAGCGCCGGGTTGTCTTGCTTCGTCAAATGCTCGATCCGCGACTGGGGCACTTTCAGTTTCTCGAGCGCGCCGCGGATGTACTTCCACTGTTTCTCGCGCGCCTTGCCTTCGGCCAGATACAGCTCGGTGACCAGTTCGCTCAACCGCTGCAGCGAGATCGCCTCGCGATTGTCGTAGTAGTTCTTGATGACCTTCTGCTGGTATTTCGATCGCTCGGCCACGGTGCGTCTCCCACTTCCTTGTGAGTCGGTGAGGGGTTGGTTTTTCGGAGTAGTGATCTTCTCCCAAAAGGTCCGTTTTGACAACCGCCAACCTAGGGCTGCAAAAAACGCCCACAACCTCGCGACACGACTGACCTTGACAAGTTCTTCGCTAACCCAGCACGAACCCCCGGCGGCGCGTGCCGCTGCCGGCAATCGGAACCCGGCTTTCCCGGTTTGGCGCGCCGCTCTACGATGGGCCGCCATGAGCAACCGCGAATCCTGGCGCCTGTCGAGCGGCTTCTGGGCAACCAGCTTGGGCACGCTGGCCAGTCGCGTGTTGGGGCTGCTGCGCGACGTGGCCACGGCCGCGCTATTGGGCCTGGGCGAAGGCGGCGTGATGGACGCCTTCGTCGTGGCGTTCCGCGTGCCCAACCTTCTGCGTCGCCTCTTCGGCGAAGGGGCCCTGGCCGCCAGCTTCCTGCCCGTCTTCGCCCAACAGAACGAGCAGTCGGTGAGCCGCGGTTGGCAATTGCTCAGCGTATTGTTCACGTGGCTAACGATCGGCTTGTCGGTCCTGGTGTTGCTGGGAGAAGCCGCGTGCTTCGCCTGGTGGAGATTCGCTGGCGCCGGCGGCGGGGCCAATGCGCAACTTGTTGGGCTGTTGGCGGTGATGCTCCCCTACGTGGTGTTCATTTGCCTGGCGGCGCAGGCCGCCGCGGCGCTCCAAGCCTTGCTCGCGTTTCGGACTCCGGCGCTGGCGCCGGTGCTGTTGAACGTGGTTTGGTTGGCCGCCGTGTGGCTGGTGGCCCCGCGTTATGCGCCCGACAAGCTAGCGCAAGCCCATGTTATTGCCACGGCGGTGTTGGTTGCCGGTGCGTTGCAATTCGGCGTGCAATACGCAGCGCTGCGCCGCCTGGGTTTTCATTTCGACTATGATTGGCGTGCCAGCCGTGACGCATTCTGGCTGGTCCTACGCACGACACTGCCGGTGGCGCTCGGACTGGCCGTGACGCAGCTCAATACCCTGTCCGACAGCCTGATAGCCTGGATCCTGTCCTCCGCGGACGAAAGCGCGCAAGCCATTCCTTGGCTCGGCGGCGACGTCGACTATCCCATGCGAACGGGCGCCGCGGCCGCCATCTACTACGGCGAGCGCTTCTACCAACTGCCCCTTGGCATTCTCGGCGTGGCGATCGCCACGGTCATTTATCCGCTGCTCAGCCGCCATGCCGCCCGGGGCGCCGTTTCCGAGCTGGCGGGGGATCTGTCCCAGGGACTGCGGCTGGTCGCATTCACCGCGCTGCCGGCCAGCGTGGGCATGATCCTGATCGCCCAACCGGCGACGCGCCTGTTGTTCGAGCGTGGCGCGTTCACCGCCGCGGACGCGCATCGCACTGCCGCCATGATCGCCTGCTACGCCAGCGGCGTGTGGGCCTACTGCGCCATTCCAGTGCTGGTCCGCGGCTTCTACGCCGTGGGACGCGCCGCCACACCGGCCCGATTGGGAATGGTGGCCGTGGCCATCAATCTGGCGCTCAACCTGGCGCTAATTTGGCCGTTGGCCGAGCGAGGTCTGGCCGTCTCGACCGCCATCGCCGCCACCGTGCAGGTATTGCTGTTGGCAGCCACGTTTTCTCGCGCGATCCATCCGCTGCGCTGGCAAGAACTGGCCGTAACGTTCGCCAAAAGCGCGCTCGCTACGGCGGCGATGAGCGCGACCGTGGTTGCCGTGCAGCGAACGTACCCCGTCGCAGTCGACGGCGGCCGTGAACAGCTCGCGCTGCAAGTCACGCTGATGATCGGCGGCGGCGCGGCGGCATATCTTTTGGTTGCCCGCTTGCTAAAGACGCGCGAACTGGCGATTTTGTTCGCCCGCCCTCGTCGAGACAAACCCGGCGAAGCCCAAGACTAAGCGATGATCTCGCGGATCGGCTCGCCGAAGTCGATGGCCAATCGCTTGCGGCCCGGCACGGTCAGCCGCCGCGGATCGAGCCCCAGTTGATGTAGCATCGTGGCGTGCACGTCCGTCACATAGTGGCGGTTCTCGATGGCGTGAAAACCCAGCGCGTCGGTGGCGCCGTGCGCGACGCCGCCTTTCAGCCCGCCGCCAGCCATCACCACCGAGAATGCAAACGGATGATGATCGCGGCCGTTGGAGTTTTGCGTGCCGGGGGTGCGTCCGAACTCGGTGCCGATGACTACCATGGTTTCTTCGAGCAGGCCGCGCTGTTTGAGATCCGTGATGAGCGCGGCGATGGGCTGGTCCACCTGGCCGCACAGAGTTTGGTGCCCATTTTTCAAGTTGCCGTGCGCGTCCCAGGCGCCGGCGCCGCCGTTGCTGCCGTGAAAGATCTGCACGAAACGCACGCCTTGCTCGACCAGCCGCCGCGCCACCAGGCACTGGCGGCCAAACGTGTCGGTTTCCTTTTGGCCGAGTCCGTACATGGCGTGCGTTTTCTCGGTCTCCGCCTCGCAATCGACCACACCCGGCACGGCCGTCTGCATGCGGAAGGCCAGTTCATACGACTTGATGCGGGCGAGCACTTCTTCGTCGTCCGGATATTCCACCGCCGCCAGCCGATTGAGATCGCCCAGCAAAGCGAACTCGTGCTCTTGCTCTTCGCGATAGACGTCTTTGCCGGGTGCGGCGAAGGGCAGCGGATCCTTGGGATCGACTCCAAGCTGCACGCCGCTGTGCTCGGGTCCCAGGTAGTTGGCGCCATGAGCGCCGATGCCACCGCAACAATCAGCGATGGGCGTGCCCAGCACGACAAACCGCGGCAGATTGTCGTTGATCGAGCCCAAACCGTAGTGTACCCACGAACCGATGGTCGGGAACTGTCCTTCCAGCACGTGGCGTCCGGTGTGGAATTGCAGTTGCGCACCGTGGTTGTTGTCGGTGGTCCACATCGAGCGGACGACGGCCAGGTCGTCGGCGCACTCGCCCAAGTGGCTCCACCAGTCGCTGATTTCCAGGCCGCTTTGCCCGTACTTCTTGAAGTCGACTTGCAGCGGAAACAGCTTGTGGCGAATGTGGCCGTTGGCGTCGTCGGGCACGACGATCCGCAGGTTCTCCTTGATGAACGACGCTTCCAGCACGTCCTTGTGCGGCGTGTTGCCGATTTCCTGGCCCGCGAATTCGTTCAGGGCGGGCTTCGGATCGAAACTTTCCAGATGGCTCATGCCGCCCACCAGAAAAATCCAGATCACGTTCTTCGCCTTCGGCTGAAAATGGCCGCGTCCATCGGGTGGCGTCCACGTCGACGCGCTCGCCGCTCGCGCGATTCCGTCGCCCAGCAGCAGTTCGCCCAACGCCAGCCCGGTGAAGCCCATGCCAACGTCGGCCAGAAATGCCCGGCGGTGCGGCTTGTATCCAGCGCTTGGGCGAATCGGTTTGCGTGTCATGGTTGTCTCCCGGGCTCTACCGCACCGTGAGAAAGTCGTTGTGGTTCAATAACACGTGCACCAGGTTCTCTCGCGCACGCGACTGCGGATCGTCCGAAGGCTTCACCTCCACCTCGTCGCCGGAAGTGAATGCCGCCAGCTTCGTCGGATCGGAGAATCGTGCGGCCTGCTCGGCGAGAAACTCCAGGCACTTGGCCCGTTCGGCCTCACTTGCCGCGCGGCAAAGGATGCGCTCGAACACCGCATCGACAAACGCGTTGGCATCGCCAGCAGCCCCAGCGTCGTTCAGCTTGCCGGCCAGCAAACGAGCTTGCGCCAGCGACAATGGACTGTTGATCATGGCTAACGCCTGCTGTGGCACGACCGTCTCGCCGCGGCGGTAGCAATCGGTGACATTTGCCCGATCGAACAAGTCGAGGAACGTCATCTTCTTCTCTTTGCTCGAACGGAAATAGATACTGCGGCGCGGCACGGTCATGCCGGTGTTCTGCGCCAGATCCGCACCGTATAGCGTCGCGTCCAGCGACCCGGCCACGGCCAGCGTGGCGTCGCGCACGATTTCGGCTTCCATCCGTCGCGGATTCATACGCCACAGATAGATGTTCTCCGGATCGAGCGCACGATTTTCCTCGTGATCCGAAGTCGACGCCATGCGGTAAGCGGTGCTGGTGACAATCAGCCGGTGGATGGGCTTCATCCGCCAGCCGTTTTCCACTAGCTCGACCGCCAGCCAGTCGAGCAGCGCTGGATGGCTCGGCGGCTTGCCGTTCAAACCGAAATCAAACACGCTCGCGACCAGCGGGCAGTCAAAGTGCCGCATCCAAATCTGATTGATGGCCACACGCGCCGTCAGCGGATTGTTCTCCGACGCGATCCATCGGGCCAGCGCCGCCCGGCGGCCGGTGCTCTCGGCGGGATACACCTTGCCAAAGCGCGTGTATTTCTCATCCGGCTTGCCCAGCGCGGCTTGGTCCGTTTCGTGCGCCTCCGCGCGTCGCCCAACTTTTTCTCCAGGTCCGTCGCCTTCTTCTTGGCGGCACCGTCCGCGCCGGCTTGGGCTGCGGCCAGTTCGCCTTCCAATCGCATCACGTCGCGCCGTGTTCGCTGGACATTGGCCACCCGCTCGGCCCGGCTGGCCTCGCGCGACAGTTCCGCGGCATTCTCAGCCGGTCCCGTGGCGAATGCCGCGCGATCGGCCGCGATCTTGGCCCGCGTGGCGGCAAGGTTCGCCGAGGCGACCAACACATCCTGCTCGGCCAGCGCCGCGGCGGTTTCCGCCGTGCGGATGTCGCCGCTTAGTTGTTCGGCATCGGCCGGCTTCGCGGCCGCCGCTTCGCTGGCTGCCGATGTTTCTTCGGCCGGTTTATCGGGCTGGGCCCCGTTGCCGGCAGAGGCGGTTGCCGGAGCTTCCGATTTCGGCGCGGCGTCCTTCGCCAGATAGTCCGCCAGACTTTTTCGCGCCGCGGCCAGCGACTGGCTTGCCTCGCTCAGCGCGGCTTCGCTCTTGGACAATGCCGCTTGCGCCTGGGCCAGCTCTTCCTGCTGTACAAAGCCGCGCAATCCGGGATAGTACTCCGCCGGCGCAAGCGCCACGGCGTGAATTGCCAGCGCGTCGCCGCCCAGCGCTTGCGGCACTGCCGGCAGCAGCGGATGTTCCTTGTCTGGCTGCGCCTCGTTGCCACGAGCGAACAAGTACGTCGGTGCCTCGGCCTTGGCATCGAACACCCGCACCAGCCCGTCTTTCTTCGTGTCGCTTTGGCCCGGCAGGCGATCGGTGCGCACCTCGTGCGGCTCGAAAAATGCGCGGAACTGGTAGTACTCCGTTTGCGCAATCGGATCGTACATGTGGTCGTGGCACCGCGCGCAATTGAGCGTGATGCCGAGGAACGCCTTGGACGTGTGCTCCACCGTGTTGTCGAGCCACACGTTGCGATTGAACTTATACCAGTTGCGCACCAGGAAGCCGGTGGCTCGCAGTGATTGTTCATCCTCCGGCGAAATCTCGTCGGCGGCCAGCATCTCGGCGATCATCCGCTCGTATGGCTTGTCGGCGTTGAGCGATTCGATGATCCAATCGCGCCACCGCCAGATGTGCGGCTGGCTTTCGCGCACTTCGGCCTGGTAGCCGTCCCAGTCGCTATAGCGCCACACGTCCATCCAGTGTCGCCCCCAGCGTTCGCCATGGTGCGGACTGGCCAACAGCCGATCGACGGCTTTCTCATACGCGTCGTTCGACCCATCGGCCAGAAAGGCGCGCAACTCCTCGGTCGTGGGCGGCAAGCCGATCAAATCCAGATAGACCCGCCGCAGCAGCGTGCTCTTTTCGGCCGGTTCCGTGGGCGCCAGTCCCCGTGCTTCATGCTCGGCCGCCAGAAAGCGATCGAGCGGATGCGACGCCCAGGCGGCGTTCCGCACCGTGGGCAATTCCGGCCGCACCGGTTTCTGAAACGACCAATGGTCGCGCGGATCGGCGGGCAGCGGCTCGTCGGCGCGGGCGCTCCGGCATCGACCCAGGCGCGCAACGTGGCGATCTCGTCGTCCTTGAGCGGCTTGGCCTCCAGTGGCATGCGTTCGATGTCGCCCGTGCCGGTGACCGCCTGAATCAGCGGACTCTCGTCACTGGTGGCGGCAATCGTGGGACCGTAATTTCCGCCGGTACGCATGAACTCGACGTGATCGAGCCGCAAGTCGGATTGTTGCCGCAGCGCGCCGTGGCAACTGTAGCAATGCGCCGCCAGAATCGGCTTCACTTCGCGCTCGTAGTCGACCGCAACCGCCGACGCACCGTGGGCCCAGGCAAAGAGAGTCAAAAGCCAGATGCTGGTAGCTCGCGGCACGAGTCGACTCCAGCCGAGGCGTGTCAGCACGCAAGATCGCCGCGACGGGGAAAAGTCGCAACCGCTTGCGCAAGGGCGGGTCAGGCACAGCCCCCATCATACTGCCCCCCAAACAACCCAGCAATCCTCCGCAACCGTAGCTGAATTCGCAAGAATTCAGCCACCCACTCGCGTAGCCGCGTAACCGGATTCGCCAGAGCGCAGCGCATCAAGAATCTCAAATCTTGCGACCTCAGCTACCGCCACTTGCGGCTTAGCTGCGCGCTGCGGCCGACAGATGCTGCCCCATCCAAGCCAGAAACCCCCGCGCATGGCGATCGAGGTTCTCCACCTCACCCCCGCCGCGGACCGGCGAGCACATTTCATAGTTGGCCAGCCCGTCGAAGCCTCCCTCGCTCAAACCGGCGAAGAACGCTTCGTAGTCGATGAAGCCGTCGCCAAACGGCACGGCGCGCACCATGTCGGGCACGAGTCGCTGGTAATTCACGACGCCCGGTTGATATTGATAGCGGGGCCAGCGCACGTAGTCGGCGTTGGTGGTCACCGCGGTGTAGGGTGCAGCCCGCCGCGCGACTTCGAACAGTTCTTCGCCGCGCAGTGCCGGCGACCAGGCGTCGAAGCTCAATTTCACGTTCGGCCGGTCGATGTCGTCCAACAACTCCAACAGAGCGTCGGTGTTGACCGCCAGATCGTGATGGTTCTGCACGGCCAGCGTGATGCCAAAGTCGGCCGCGCGATCGGCGCAGTTGCGCAAATACGTCACGACCTGCGTCCACAGCGCGCTCGACGCGTCCCCCGCGTGATCGTAGGCCGTAAACACGCGCACGATCGTTGCATCCAGGGCCGAGGCCATGCGCGCCAGCTCGGCGATATAGCGAATCTGCATCTCGACGAACGGCACCTCGGCGGCCCGCTGCGGAGCAAAGTCGTTGTAAGCTGCAATCGCCCGGCAACGCACGCCATGTTTGGCCAGGCATGCGCAGCTCGTCGATCGCCCGGTCGTCGGCGTCGAGTGACGACAGGTGCGGCCGCTTGCCCATCAGCATCACCGAGCCATAGCCCAGCGCTTTCGCCTTGGCGATGAATTCCGGCAACTCCAGCCGCGTCTGCCCCCACAGCCCCGCATAGCTCACGGAAAACAAGCTCAGTTCCACGTCGGGCACCCCCCATTCGCGCGCGGTAACAGTGCACTGCACAATCAATATACCGAACCGCGCCCCCGAAAGCGCTCGAACTCGCGCCATCCGCTTGCGGCTTGACAGCGCAAACCGCGCGCCGCCGTCGGCACTTACACCAGTTCCGGCAGCGCCGGATAGTGCTCCGCAACGTACTGCGGCCGGCCCGAAAGATCGCGCACCGTGGTGTTGTCCGGGTCGATGCCCAGGCGGTTGTAGAGCGTGGCGTGTACTTCCTCGAAGCGCACCGGCCGATCCTTCGCTTCCGAAGCGGTGCGATCGGTCGCGCCGATCACTTGCCCGGTGCGCAGTCCGCCGCCGGCCAGCAAGGCGCACGAGACGTTGGGCCAATGGTCGCGGCCCGCGTTGGCGTTGATCTTGGGCGTGCGACCGAATTCGCCCCACACGATCACGGTCACATCCTTGTCGAGCCCGCGTTGGTGCAAGTCTTCGACCAAAGCGCTGACGCCCTGGTCCAACTGCGGGAGGTTTTCTTTTGCCAGACGGAAGTTCGAGCCGTGATAATCCCAGAAGCTATAGCTCACGGTGACGCAGCGCACGCCCGCCTCGACCAGCCGCCGGGCCATCAGGAATTGCTGCATCAAACGCGGCGCACCGTCCCCCTGGTGTTTCTCGGTGCCGTAGCCGTAGCGGTCGCGCAATGCCTGGGGCTCGCGCTCCACGTCGAGCGCTTCGGCCAGCTTGCTCGAGGTGAGCACGCCAAAGGCCTGCTGCTCGAACGCGTCCATGCCTTCCATCATGCCGCTGGAGTCGGCGTTGCGATTGAACGTGTCCAGCGCAGGATCAATCCCTTGCGATCGCCCAAGCGCTCCAGCGAGACGCCTTGCAGCACCAGGTCGTCCTTGCCGTCGCCGTTCGGTTGAAACGGCGCGAACGCCGGACCGAGAAAACCCGGCTTGCCCGAGTTGTACGGCGTGTGCTGCATGCGCGGCGACAGGCCCACGTACGGCGGCACCGACTTCGAAGTGCCGCCTTGCAAGTTGGCCACGATCGAACCGAACTCAGGCCAGCCTCCTTGCGGCTGTCGCTGGTGGCTGCGTCCGGTCATGCACTGAAACGAATAGTGGTCGCCCGTGGCGCCGACCATCGTGCGAATCGGCGCCAGCTTGTCCATCATGCCGGCCAGGCGCGGCATGTGCTCGCAGATCTCGATACCCGGCACGTTCGTCTTGATCGGATTGAACTCGCCGCGGACTTCGCTGGGTGCGTCGGGCTTCAGATCAACCATGTCCTGGTGCGGCGGCCCGCCCGGCAGAAAGATCATGATCACCGACTTATGGCTCCGCCGCCCGCTAGCCGCCTCCGCCCGCAAGATCTCCGGCATGGTCAGCCCACCCAAAGCCAGCCCGCCAATCTGCAAGAATCCACGGCGCGAGAGCCGATCGCAAAACCGACCGTTGGTGCGAGAGCTAAGAATGTTGAGCATCAGTGACTCACAAGCGACAGGCAGGAAGATGTCAGGCGGGGAGAGCCGGCAAGTTGGCCGACCCAATTATCGTATCAAAAACCATGGATCGGTGGAAGCGCGGGCGCGTAGGACCAACGGTCAAGTGGCCTAGAAATCGGGATGTTTGATTCTTGAACTGCGATCCATCACTTTCTGGGCCGCGGAAAGGTGCTTTTCCGATTTGATGGAAATAGAGGGGATGTGGCGGCAGCTCAGCCTCCGACCTTTGGGAATGCCCCGAGGCCAAAGGCGATCTACCAAAATTCAAAATCCGTCCGTCGCCTCGGGAGGTTCATAGGCCCGCTTTAGCTTGATTGTCGTCGCTGCCTTATTTCGCATGGCCAGCTTCCACTTTTCCGTGTCACGAGCGAGTGATCGGCGTTCTTGCGGGAGGATCGCTGGCAGGAAAAGACTCCTCTGAGGATTCTTGCACCAAATCAATCCCTTGATTTGGCTTCTTCGCCGTCACAATTTCAGTTGGCATCAACTGGTGGACGAATTCCCGCCGCACATCGCAAAATCCTTGCCGCACCACAAGCTCTTGCATCAGAACAGGCCGACAGCCGCCGAAAATATATGTCTCCAAGCTACTGGGAAGCAACTGGTAGGCTCGTTCCCACCACGACCTTTCATCCGAGTTCTCCTTGGTCAGGCTGACCAGCACAAGGCGACCGCCCGGCTTCAAAACCCGCCGAAATTCTCCCAACACGATTGGCATATCGGCTGAGGGGATCAGGTCAAGCATGTAACTATTGTAGAGAACATCGAACGAATCATTCGAGAACGGCAAACTGCGTGCATCGGCTTCTCGCAGATCGAAATTGCTGTAGCCTGCGGCTGTCACGACCCGTCGAGCCTGCTCGATCATTCTGGGCGACAAATCGACGCCGTGAACGATGTCCATTCCGTCAACTTTCTTCAGGATTTCCAATAGCATCTTGCCTGGGCCAACCGCCACTTCGAGCACCGTGTCCTGCGGTTGAATCGCCGCTCGGTCGAGGGCCATCATCTTGGGCCGTCGCTCGAACAATTCGGCCAGTGGACCATAAAACTGACTCCACAGGTCGTAAACCCGTCGAACTTGCTCGGTCGATGACTTGGCTTCAATCATTCTGATTCATCGTGGGCGGCCAGGAAATACATCAAGGGGCAGGTCATGGACGTCAATGCTTTGCGCAGTTTACTCGTACATTCCTTGGGCAACCAAGCCCAAGGAGATCGTAAATGCCCGACGCCACCGAACCCTATCGCCGCCAACGTCTCGTCGAGATCAATGCCGAGCCCGGTAGTCGTGAAGCCCTCGAAGCTCGGAACGAGCAGGTCTGGAACACCCAGGAACTCGGCCAGGACTTCGAGGTAATCGGTTTCATGGCCCCGTTAGTGGTCGTCCGCCGCCGCGGCGACGGCCGACAGGGCAGCCTTGAATTCCAGCACAGCTCTCGGTTCTACTTCAATTTCAGCCCCGACTGAACCAAACGGTTAAACCGTATGCGCTGAGGATCCAGCACCGTGACGAGCGAAAAAGAAAAGATGCTGGCTGGTGAACTCTATGACCCGCTCGACCCCGAATTGGTTGCAGCCAGAATCCGAGCAAGAGATTTGTGTCGGGATTTGAATTGGGTGTAACTCGCAGATCTCTATGCCGCGGAGCGCCGGTATAGCTTGGTTTGTTCAGTTTCAATGCGGTAGTTCAGGAAGTCGTTCCATTGTCCGTTGAGGTAGGTGGCGCGCAGGTGGAGCATCGCTTGCGCGCGGCGACCGTCCAGCGCATGCCGGTTTGTTCCAGGCGATCCTTGACCACGTGGCGGCAAGCGCCTTCGGCCACGCCGCTGCCGATGGGGTAGCCGGCCGCCAGGTACTCGTCGTAGCGCATGTGCCGGCGGTTGTTTGCGTAGTAGCCGATGGCCGCCGAGACGACGCGCCGCCGCGAGCCATGTAGCGCGTGTTCGTCGCGGAGTCGTTTGAAGCGACCGATGACATAACCCACCTTGCCTTCCAGCAACAGCCGCAAGTGCCGCGTGACAAACTGAGCCGCCTCACGGCTGCCTTCGCGGTGGAACACGTGGGCCACCTGCCACAACCGCTCCAGCACGTGGAACAAGTCCAGGATGCAGACCGCCCGCGGCAGCCACTCGCGCTGCACCTCCCACAGCGCCTTCTCGCCGTCCATCAGGCAGACCAGTGTCTTGCGCGCTGTGGGTCGCGCTCGTGACAGGCCACCGCCATCTCGACAAACAGACGTTCGCGTCCCGTACACGATTCTCCTTCCCGCACGCGGGTCATCTCGGCCCAAACCTGCTTGTGTTGCGGCGCGGGCCGCTCGGCAGCGCGTTCTTTCCGGTCCAGTTCGTCGAGCACGTCGTCGGCCGTGCGGCGAAAGGGGTCGATCGTATACACCGCGCCCACGTAGGCCATCTGTTTCTTGTTCGCTTTTTCGCCTTTGCCGCGACGCGGTCCGCGGCGGACCCGCTCTTCCAGCGGGCGGCGCATCGGCACCCCTTTGCCGTCGGCCGTGGCTACCAGGATCTCGGCCTCTTCGTCGGCCGGCGGCGCGGCGCGCTCGAACTGGAAGGCTTCGACGTGCTGGGCCATCTGCTGGTTCATCTGCTCGGCCGCCCGTTCACTCGGCGCGACACCCAACCACGCGTGCAGATCGGACACCGCTTCGTGAAACGACTCCTTGACGCACAGCCGCTCGAGCCAGTCTTCCAGGACGTAGGAGAACTCGCCGGCCGGCAGCCCCAGCCGCTCGTCCAAGGGCGCCCGCTCGACTTTCTGCCCTTCCCGCGCCGCGTAGACGTAGCGGCCGATCAACAGTTCGCCGAAGATCGACAGGTAGCGGCGCACGTGCCGGCCTTGCAAACGGCGGACCGTGCGGCCTTGGGTGGTTTCCAGTGTCGCGCCCGCGTCGCCATCCCCCGCGGCGGCCACGAAGGCCGACAGCAGCGTGTGTCCCAGCGCCAGCAGCCGGCCGAACAGTTCACGTTCCACTTGATCGATCCGCTGGCCGCCGTCGGCCGCGCGTTCGACGTACATTTCCAACGCCTGGAATTGCCGTTGCGCCTTGAGAAACGCTTGCTCCCGTGCGACGATCATGGCCGGGCCTCCTGGATGGGTGGGAAGGACTGCAATCACAATCCGTTCTACCCGCGGAGGCCCTCTTCTTCACCTTCACGCTAGCACTTGCCGCAACTCCTTGTGAATCCACCTGCTACCACGCGAGGAATGCGAGTTACACCCGATTCAATTCTGCTTTTGCTCACCGCGCCGCCGCTCGCCGCTGCTGGCGGTAGTACTTCAACCCTGGAATGAAAAAGCACCCTGCCGACACCACTCCGAACAGCGTCACGCCCAGCGGTATCTGCAATCGTTGCAACACCGCCATGGCGATGGCCGTGGCGAAGAGCGCGGCGGCTTGAAAGTAAAACTGCCCGGTCAACGTGCCGGCCTTCACCAGGAAGATCATTCCGCTGGTCAGTCCCAGCACGGGCGAGAGCGTCAGCACCGGCATCTTGAGAATCATTTCGACGATGAACAACAGCGTGATCGAGATCATGCTCGACGCCCAGACGTGCGCGATCTGGCGTTCGACGAACGTCACCGGTCCGCTGCGGCGGCGCAGACGCCAGAAGATGGCCGCCCAGGTGCCCAGGCCGGCGGTCCACAGCACCAGGTAGGGAATCGGTGAGCTGATGCCTTCCCACTCGAACGCGTTGGTGACGACGCATACGACCAACAGCGCCAGACTGTGCCACATCCACAGCAGGCCCCAGTTCTCCAGCACCACGGCGTGATGCGTCTCGCGAAACGCCCGGGCGACGATTTGCGTGAACACCCCCGAGCGGGCCGCCGTGGGCTCGTCGTGCAGATAGGCGTCCAGGTCGTCGGCCAAATCGTTTGCGCTGGCGTAGCGCAGCTCCGGCGGCTTTTGCAGGCACTTCAGCGCGATCATTTCCAGTTCGCGATCGGCGCGCGGGTTGAGCAGCCGCGGCGGCAGCGGCTCTTGCTCGAGCACCATCAACACCGTTTCCACCGCGGTGGCCGCTTGAAACGGCGGACGTCCCGTGAGCATTTGATACAGAATCGTGCCCAGGCTGTAGACGTCGGTCGCCGGACCGAGCTCGCCCCGGTTGCCGGCGGCTTGCTCGGGCGCCATGTACGACGGCGTGCCCAGCACGATGCCCGAGGTGGTCAGCCCTTCGTCCTGCGTCACCCGCTTGGCCAAACCGAAGTCGGTAACGTGCGGGCGGCCTTCTTCGTCGATCAGAATGTTCGAAGGCTTCAAGTCTCGGTGCAGCACGCCGCGCTCATGCGCATACTGCACGGCGCGGCAGATCGGCGCCAGAATGGTCGCGGCGTCGCGCGGCGGAATCGGACCGTCGGCCAGCCGCCGCGCCAAAGTGGTGCCCGCCACGTACTTCATCGTGAAGTACGGCTGGCCTGGCTCTTGTCCCACCTCATGGATGGGCACGATCGCCGGATGATCGAGCCGCGCCGCGGACTCCGCTTCCGAGCGAAACCGCGCCAAGTCCGCCGGCGAAGGATTCCCACCCCGCGAAATCATTTTCAGCGCGACGGTCCGTCCCAGGCTGATCTGCTGCGCGCGATACACCACGCCCATGCCGCCGCGGCCCAGCTCTTCCAACAATTCGTAGTCGCCGAACACCGACAACGGGCCAACGCCCTCCGCCGCGCCGTCGACATTGGCCGGCAGCGAAAAGCCCGAGCCACCACTCGAACGATGTTCCGCCGCGCCGGCCGCCACGCAGTCGGTCACCAGCATCGTGGCCCACAAGCTGCGCAGGTCTTCGGCCAGATCGGCGTTCTCGCGAATCACGGCGTCGACGTTGGGCAACTTGCCGGCGCGCAGCTCGTCGGCCAGTTGATTGGCCAGCGCCATCAAGCGCAGGTCGCGCTGGCTGGCCGGTTCGACGACCGTCTCGTCCAGCTTGCCGACGGCGTCGGGTTGTTTGGCGTCGCTGGTCACAACGACGTTTCTCCCGAGGGCGGTTCTTGCAGCAGATCGCGCAGGCGGCGCATGGCCCGCAGATAGCGCATGCCTGCCGCCGCGTCCGAAAGTTCCAGTGCTTGGGCCACTTCGCCGTTGGAGAGCTGCTCGAAGTGCCGCATCAAAATCACTTCGCGGTCGATTTCGTCGAGTTGCTCGACCGCGGCGGCAAAGCGCTGTTCGAGCTCGTGATGCGTGGCGGCCGCGGCCGGCGTCAGTTCGCGATCGCGGATTATCACCGCCAGGTCGAACGCCGAGTGGTCGGCCGTCGCGGCGCGATCGAGCGTTTGCTCGCGGTCGAGGCTGCGCCGCGCGGCGCCACGGTGCATGCGGTGGGCGTCGATCATCCGGTCGCGCGCCAGGTGCCGCAGCCACAAGTGAAACGGCATGCCCGCCTTTTCCAGGTAGTCGCTCAAGCGTCGATTGGCCTCGACCAGCACGTCCTGCACGATGTCGCTGGCGTCCACGCGCGGCGCAGCTTCGGATCCATCCGCAGCGCGATCATCCGCCGCAACGCGTCCCGATGCCGCTCGAGCAATTGATTGCGAGCCGCCGCGTCGCCCGTTCGGGCAGCAGTCAGCAGCGCTTGCGTTTCTTCGGTGTTGGGCCACATGCGTGCCAGTATAGCTGGCCGTGGCGGCAGGCTGGAGATCAGCCGCCGGCTCTGCCGGCGGATTCTTCCGATGCGACGCTAAATCGGTTCGGCGACCAGAATCCGCGCCCCATGGGCTCCGACGGCGTCGATCGTGGCTTTTCCGCGCCGATAGGCGAATCGATCGCCCTCGTGCAACCGGTCCACTAACTGGCCCTGGCCTTGCAACGGGACTTCCAGTTCCACTTGAGCCGGCCCATCGGCGGCGTTGACTGCCACGATCACCGTTTGCTCGGGCGTCTGCCGGGCAAAGGCCAGTTGCTCGTGGGCGACGTGCGCTTGCCGATAATCGCCGTAGCGCAAAGCCGGCAACTCGGCGCGAACCTGCGCCAGGCGGCGAATCCATTCGATGAGGTCAGTCCGTGCGCCGTCGGCCGCCATATCCGACAACTCCACGCGCGGCCGCAGCACTGCGTCGTCGTGCGGCGTGCGCTTGCCTTTGATGCCCCATTCGCTGCCGTAGTAGATCGACGGCACGCCGGGCATGGTGAACAGCAGCGCGTAGAGCGTGGTCAGATGCGCCGGATTCTTCAGGCTGCTGGCCACGCGGTCGACGTCGTGGTTGTCGGCAAAGCTATACAGCGGCAGGCGGCGGTAGATGCCTCCTTCGCCGAACTGGCGGTTGAGCGCATAGGCGATCTCGAAATAGTTGCGGTCGTTGTGGCTGGAGAATAGTCCCTTGTAGCACTCGTAGTTGGTGGCCGAGTCGAGCGTCTGGGGATTGACCCACTGCCGATAGTCACCGTGGATCAGTTCGCCCAGCAGCCAGAAGCCGGGCCGCGCCTGGCGACAGAAACTGGAAAGCTGCCGGAGGAACGCCATGTCGACGCAATCGGCCACGTCGAGCCGCAGTCCGTCGATGTTGAACTCGCGTATCCACTGCGCCACCGCTTCCAACAGATGGCCGGTAACCGCCGGGTTGCGCAGGTTGAGCTTCACCAGATCGTAGTTGCCGCTCCAGGCGTTGTAAGTAAACGGATCGCCGTAGGGGCTTTGGCTTTCGAAATTCAAACCCTCGAACCAATCGCAATATTGTGAGTCGGCGCCGCGCTGGCGCACGTCGCGAAAGGCCCAGAAGTCGCGCCCCACGTGGTTGAACACGCCGTCCAGAATCACGCGGATGCCGGCGGCGCACAGCGCCAGCACCAACTCGGCCAGCGTGCGGTTACTGCCCAACCGGCGATCGACCGTGAAGTAGTCGGCCGTGTCATAGCCGTGGGCGCTCGACTCGAACAGCGGACCGAGGTACAGCCCGGTCACACCCAGGCCGCGCAGGTGATCGATCCAGCCGTGAATCTTCTCCAACCGCGGCGTCGGCTGCGTGGCAAAGTCGTTCCGTTCGGGCGCGCCGCAGAAACCCAGCGGATAGATGTGATAGAAAACCGAATCGTACGACCAATGGGTGGACATGCGAACGACTGCATCGAGGGAGAAACACCAACGTTGACTACTTCGAACCGTATACGAACCGCGGCGGATTGGCAGCCCCTAATCCGAGAGAAAAACGGAATGGTCGCCGTGGAGAACGGGTGTCCGAGCAGTGGATGCTATGCTCATGGCAAAAGTTCGCATCGTGCCCTGGGGCGTGGTATTCTGGGCCGGAAATAGCCGCGGCCCTGGATGACACTTGGAGGAGACTTTCGCATGCGCTGGGTTCTTGCCGTACTTGTCTGCGCCATGCTCGCCGCTCCGAGTCTTGCCCAAAGATTTCCCGGCCGCGAGCGATTGCTCGAAAACGCAAACGTCCAGGCCGAGGTCTATAAGACCATCGACGACACGCAGCTCGAGATCTTCATCTTCAACCCGCCCCATCATAAACCCACCGATCACAGTCCGGCGATCGTGTACTTCTTTGGCGGCGGTTGGACGAATGGCTCGCCCGGGCAGTTCGCCGAACAGTGCAAGTATCTGGCCTCGCGTGGCATGGTAGCCATGACGGCCGACTATCGCGTGCGCTCTCGGCAGGGCGTGCTGGCCGAAAGTTGCGTCCGCGACGCCAAGAGCGCCATTCGTTGGGTGCGCACCAACGCCAAGCGACTGGGCGTCGACCCGAACAAGATCGTGGCGGCCGGAGGCTCTGCCGGCGGACATCTGGCTGCCTGCACCGGCGTGATCGAAGGATTCGACGAGCCGGGCGAAGATACTTCGATCAGCTCGACGCCCAACACCATGGCGCTGTTCAATCCCGCGGTCGTGCTCGCGCCGGCGGGCGACTTCGGCAAGGACAGTGCCAAATTGCAACAAATGGCCGAGCGCACCGGCGTCGATCCGGTCGAGATCTCGCCGTATCATCACGTGCGCAAGGGCCTGCCTCCGACCATCATCTTTCACGGCCGTGGCGATACCACCGTCCCCTACGAGTCGGTCGAGCTATTCACCGAGGCGATGCACAAGGCCGGCAACACCTGCGAGCTGTGCGGCTACGACGGCCAGAAGCACGGCTTCTTCAACTTCGGTCGCGGCGACGGCGCCATGTACGAACAAACGCTTCGGCGGCTGGATGAGTTTCTCGCACAGCTCGGCTACGTCAAAGGCAAACCGACGATCGGCGATTGAGTTTGTTCTCGGTTTGCGATTGCCAGTGCATGTTGTCCAGCAGCGAGTAAGTGCCACGAGCCTGGTACTGCCGGCGGTCTTCTCCTATCGACAGCCGCGTGAGTACCGCCAACTTTTGACGGTTGTTCCTTCGGGCTGATAGGGCTGATAGGATAGACAGATATTCTGCCCCTCGAGAGGGAATCGATCGCATGGAACAGCTACCACCCGACCTCGATCAACAAGTCAAGGGCTACCTTGCCAACGGCCTCTATCAGACCGAAGAGGAGGTGCTGCGCGATGCCCTTCGGGCACTAGGGGAAGAGCGAAGTGTTCTTGACGACATTCGGCAAGGGGTCAAAGACTTGGAGGCCAATCGAGGACGCTCGCTCGCCGACGTCGACGCGGACCTCCGCAAGAAATACAACATTTCGCAAGACGCATGAGCTACCGCGTCATCCTCAACGAGCGGGCTGAAAGCCAGCTCGTTGAGGCATATATGTGGTGGCTCGAACATCGTTCCCCCGATCAAGCACCTCAGGATGTCATGAGCCTGTCGGAAGAAACTGAACTACTACCGGCTGAAGCCGGTAGGTTCGAGGAGAATCGTGGCTACGGACTGAAGTCCTGCGCTCACGATTTGGTAATGCGGAAATTGTCGCCGCCATCGTCAGGCTCAGTGCCTTGTTGTTGGCGGATATATTCTTGGATCACCTCGTCAGTCACGTTGCCGCTGGATGCCACAAAGTAGCCGCGGGCCCACAAATGCCGACCCCAGAACTCTTTTTGCAGATGCTTGAACTCCATCAGCAACTTCCGCGAGCTTTTGCCCTTGATGTACTGCATGGCCTTGCTTGGCGACAGATTCGGCGGACAGGACAGCAGCACATGCACATGGTCGCGAGACACCGAGCCCTCCAAAATCTCGATTTCGTTGGTTCTACACACTTCTCGCACCAGTTCCCGCAGCCGCATTCCGACCGCATCGGCCAAAATGGGCTTCCGATACTTGGTGATCCACACAAAATGGTACTTCAGGTCGAAACGGCTATGCGAACTCGTGCGGTACTTTTCCATCCCCAAATTCTAGCAAACGAAGAACCTAAAGGTTTCGCCTGAAGGCGAGGGTTTTAGACCCATCGCAAGGACAATAAAATCCTGTTTTCGCAATTGGTCGATGGTGAATTGCCGGTCGATGAGGTTAATCAAGTACTTGCAGACGTGTTTGGCGAGTTGACCGATGCGCGGGTTGTTACCGAAGGGGCCATGCAACTCCATGCAATGCTCCAGTTACGGAACGCGCTGGGTGTGTGGCGGCGTCAGGAGCCCACGAAGACAATCGTGGCGCTGCCATCGATACTTCCCCCGCATGGAACAGCGCGTTTCGGTTGGCAGGTGCTAAGTCTGGTCTCGGCCGTCATGCTTGGTGGGATTTTGGTCGCCGGTGGCGTCTTCCTGCGTGACTTGCTCACCGGCCGGCAACTTGATGCTCCGATCGCCAAGTCGATTGCGCAATCGAATTCGGGATCTAGCGAGCATACTCATCCCCTGATCGTCGTGTCGCCAGAGCAGCGGCGTGAAATCGCTCGAGCTTTTGCTCTGCATGAATCGGTGGCTGGCCCGCTGAGTTGGTATGCGGCCGACGACGCGACAATTCAAGTGGCGCCCGCTGAGAAGGGAGAATCGATGCGACAACCGATCGCAGTCGTCCTACGGCTGACACGGGAGTTGTCGTCTGCCAGTGGCGAGGATCTCCCGCCGAAATCCTATGTGATTATCTGTCGGAGCAGAGATGCGGCAACCATTGAACTTCCGCAGACAGCGATGACGCCGAATCTGCGCTTGCGGTTGCTTTCGACGGAGGCCAACGGTCAAGTGAAGTTGCAATACGTTTTGGCTGCGGGCGGTTCGGAGCAGGGGCAGGAGAAGCGGCACTGGTTGGCTTTCGGCAGATGGGCCATGGTCAGACTTCTTTAGGGCAATTGGCCGTGAATGATCGCATGGTAAACATTGATGCCAGCGCCTGGGTCATGGGCAACCATGCAGAGTAGTTGTTGCCAGGGCGAGTTCCATGACAGGTCACACCTGGTTTCTGACGATTTGGCTCGCTGCGGCGCCATGGGCGTTGCAAGCGGAGGAATTGCCAATCGTTTTCGGCCGAAGCGGCCAGAAGTTAACGATGGTAGTTCGCGGCGATGACGGCAAGCCCGTCGACGCCGTGGTTCTCTCGGCCTTTGGATGGCGATGGGCCGAGCCAATCGTGGCGAACGGTGGCGCGGTCGAGATCGTCGCGCCCAGCGTGCGAGTGCCTGTAGTTTTTCGCATGATGCCGAAGCATGATAGCAAGTTGGTTCTCAGTGAATTGGTCGTGTATCCCGATGCGCCAATCGCTTGGGACAAGGATACGCAACTAGTGACGGCGGGAACTCCGACATGGTTCGACTCCTGGTCCGAAGTGACGGGCTTGCCTGTTGAGAAGCTCGCGGGACTGGAATCGCTCAGTACCGACAATTGGCGAATGTTGGATAAACCGGGCTTGCTGGTTGTCGGAGGAAGTGTTGCTGGAAGCGACCTGGCCACTATTTGCCGACTTGCGGCCGAAAACAAAATCAATGTGCTGGTGCTGGAAGCCAACTGGTTTGGCAGCAACAAGACAACGAGCTGCAAGTTTGGTTTATCGCCGAAGCGGGGCAGCGAGCGCTTACAGGCGGTGTTTAGTTGTCTCCCGTGGCGGCAGCTGCTCGGACGGACAGAAACGGCCGACGACTGTTTTCTGCGCCTGCTCACGGAAACGGCCAAGGGAACCAGGGGACGCTCGGCGCTGGATGGTCGACGGCATCTGGACTCTCAATTACATTTGGTGCAACTCTTTACCGAGTGGAACATTTCTCTGACGGAAGTCGCCCAGGAGGCGGATCGTGAAAATGACAAGAATGAATAGTCAAGGATACCGTGTCGGGCTGCTTATGGTGCTGGTGAGTCTATGGTCAGTGTCGGCCTTGACCGCGGCGGATCCGGCCGACAAGCAGGAGCAGCAGCGCAGCACCTCAGGCTCAGGCATCCGAGAAACTACGTCCCATCCGCGTGGCGGTATTCGACATGGATATCGTCGAGGGGGTCAGCGTGAAAGCTCCCGCGCTCACTGATTACCTTAACACGACGATTGCGGCGTTGCCGCAAGTGACCGTGCTGAACCGCGACCAAATTAGTCGAGTTGCCACTGAACACAAGGTTGCATTGAGCGGGCTGGTCGACAGCGCTTCAGCTGTCAAGCTCGGAAAGTTTCTTTCGGCTCAATACATCGTGGTTGGCCGGGCGAGCAAAATTGGTGAGACTCTTTACCTTGTGCTGAGGATTGTGGACGTCGAGACCACGGTACAAACGACGGTTTCGGCCAAGGCCACGGTGGAAAACGGTTTTGAAACCGTCCTCCAACGACTGAGTGGGCCGCTTACGGAGGACATCCAGCGGTTGCAACGCCCTACGGTTGAATCTACAGACACCACCGTGGCCGAGTTGCGCAAGCTCGCGGAGCCGCTGGATGGCAAGGTATTTTTAGTCGCGGTCGACGAAACCCACGTCGGCCGTCCCTTGCGCGATCCGGCGGCGCAGATGGCCATCATGCAGCGGCTTCGCGCCCTGGGAATATCGGTGATCGTTCCCAGCGATCCACCCGACGGCTGGAAGAAATCGCTTTCACAGACCGGCAAATACGGCGACGATAAGGTGGATTACTTGCTCGAAGGCGAAGGCACGAGCGCGTTCGCTGCACAGATTCAGGGGCTGACCAGTTGTCGCGCCCGCGTCGAGTTGCGCCTGATTGCCGTGCCTGGCCGGGTGATTAATGTCAGCGATCGCGGGGTGGCCGCAGGGGCCGATTTGGTTGAATCGCTGGCGGCTAAGACTGCCTTGGAAGAAGCCGGCATGCAGGCCGCTGACGCCGTGATCCGCCGCGTCGCAAGCGAAAAACGGAGCAGTGAAGCAGGAAGATGAGCCTAGTTCGGATCCGCCGCACAGTCCATGCTGGTGGCACGATACTGTTGCGGATTGCCGCATGCTTTGCCATCCTCGCGACGATGGGCAATGCGGCCTCCGCCAGCGATCAAATCACCGTCGTGGTTCTTCCCCAGGCGCAGACGGCGGCATCAAAAGTTACGATTGATGCGGTCAACCTCTTCTGCGACCAACTGGCCGCGGAATTGGCCAAGGATGCCGAACTGCGCGTCGTCGATCGTACGCAGATCGACCGCGTACTGGCGGAGAGGGCGATCGGCGACATCGCGAAACCGGCATTGGCCTACGACTGCTTGGTACGAGTAAGTATCGATCCGCTGCGGGACAAACCGGCGTTGATCGTGCGGATCGTCGATTTGTCGAGCGGAAACCTCGGAGGCTCCAATGAGTGGCCCTGGACAGCCGAGATCCCCGCCGACCGCCTGCGCGAGATAGCTAAGACCTGCAAGGCATCGGCGATTAAGGTCATGTCTAGTAACCAAGGAAAGGTGAAGTTGCGATTGCTGCCTGTATCGACTCCTAGCGGACTGGATCGCTTACAGCCGATGCGCGAACATTTTCAGCGCATGGTCGAGCAAGTCGCCGCTCGGAGTCCGAAGGTTTGTGTTGTGCACCATCTAGAGGCATTGACAGCCAAGGAGGAATCGCTGCTCTTGCTGCTGGGGCACACTCAACTAGCCGGAGGGCGGCAATTCGCACCGCATGCCGATCGACTTCTGTCGGTGGAACTTGTCGAGACGGATGCACAAGGAAAGACGTTTGACGACACAACGATCGAGCTGCGCTTTCGCCTGGGAAAAAATGGACAAGGCGGCGATTGGCATCGAGTGCGCGGAAAGGTGGCTCAGTGGACTAAGCTCGCGCCGAAGGCCTGCCAATTACTGGCGGAACAACTCGGGCAGGCCAAGCCAGACATGGTCGCCGACTATGTGACGGAGATGATCACGCGCCGCCGCCAGGCCGAGGCGGAGCTGCAGGCTGCACTGCCGCCCTGGGGCTCAGGCAGACAGCCCGATCTAGAGCGCGTCGCTGCAGCCGCCAAGCTCGATCCGACGTACGAAGAGGCGGCTTATCGACTCGTACGTGCTAAATCGCAACGCAATAGGTTTCCTGAAAAGGTGGTACCCGAGGTCATCCAATACCTGGAACGGTTCCCCTCGTCAAAACACCGCATTGGCATAATGACTTCGCTAACTGCGTATCGCGGAGACAAGCCCAGCAATGACCTTCCGCAGACGGAGCTTAACAAAAGAATCATTGATATCGGAATGGGCGAGGATATCCGCGCCTATATATCGAATTGCGGATTCATGGTGGAACCCACCTATCGCGGCTGGCTGGCCCACGGCGGCGATCGAACCCAATGCAATCAATGGCTTGAACAGATACGTCATCGCGTCGAAGTGTTGGCCCCGCAAGTTGCGGGTTTTAATGATGTTCTTCGACGTTCCAGCGTCGAGGCGAGTTTTCTGCGTGTGCGTTCGCTACTGGTTGCTGCGGCGTTTGAATCGGGTGACGAAATTCAGGCCCGCAAACGTCTGCAAGAATACATGAACTGCGGACGATGGGTTGCCAAGTGGCCGGGCACTGCCAAAGCGCTTCGCGCAACGGTCGTCAAAATGGCAGACCCACAGTTGATTGCCGAGTACGACCATTGGCTGAAAAAACGGACGACGCCCATTGAGGAAATCAAACTGACCTGGGACGACTATCCCGTGTACCAAGGCACCTGTCAGTTTGACGTCGTCCAGGAATCTTCGACGATGTTGCCACTGGTGGCGGGCCCTGACGCGGTGTACGGCGTCTCTGGAGCTGGAGCCGTCGAATTGTCCGGGCGTGAGTACCGACCATCGCGTCAACAACTGTTGAGCGTCCCCGTCAATGCCCAGGGGGGGCCGTCGGGCAAAGCAGTGCCGTTGACGTTGCCGGCGCTCAACAGCGATCTTGCCGTGACCGGCGCGACCTTCCACGCGGGAGCGCTCTATGTATCCACCAAGCGCACTGGTTTATTAGTCTACGACGTTGCAGCCGAAAAATGGAATCGCATCACGCCCAAAGAAGGCTTGCCGGATTGGTATGTGGATTTCATTCACCCATTGGACAAGAAAATGATTTTAATTGTTGCTGGTGATCCGGCCACAAGCCGCGTTAGTTGCAGCACCTTGAATACAGAAACGAACCAAATCAAACTGATCAATCGACTCGATGGCAATTCCTCCAAACTAATTGCGCCGATCGGCATTTGGCGGCATGGCGACCAATTACTGGGCATTAGCTACATTGGTCTGATCCCGGACATTCTGCGGACGCCCTACTTAAATTTGAATTGGCCGGGTGTACGGCCTTATGGTTGGCCGCCTCCGGCCAATCGACTCACCAGCACGGGGGTGGTGGGCGGCAAGCGGTACATCATGTCCTACCTGGGATTGCACGAGATCGACGACAACTGCAAAGTGGCACACAGTTGGTGGAGCCGCAGGTCGTTGCGTGCCGGTGCGCGAGAGCCCGTCGACTTGGCGCGAGACTTCATTACCCCGCCCGGCGACTTTCCAACAGATCGTCGCCACCCGACACCCGACGACGGGTTTGAACACGGTCTCATCACCCAGAGCAAGGAGCACCTGTTCTTAGTCGACCCGATTGACGGGATCCTGTGCTATGAACCGGCTTCGGATACTTGGTTCGGCCCACTTTCGCCACGCACCAAGTTTTCCACCGAGTGGCCGTTGGGAACTGCCGATGGCGTATGGGTCGGCGGTAGGGACGGCTGCGGGTATCTCCGGACTGCTGATTTTCTCAAAGCCGCGGAGGCGGCCGGCAGGGTGATGATCACGGCGGAAGTCCGCCGGCGAAAGCGCGCGTTGGCCGAAGAGGCGGGCCCATTGGCAGCCGCGCGCTTCGACATCTCGCTGCGTAACTTCGAGAGTGCCAAAGGACGCGTCGAGGCGGTTTTGGCCGCCAGTCCCGACGATCCGCAAGCCTTGCTTCTGATGGCGGTCCTGAATGATTTCTGGTGTTTGAATCGCCCCGATGAGGCAATTGCCTGGTATCGCCGGCTATCGACATTGAAATCAAACCTTTCGTCCGTTTACACCGGTCTATACGCGGAGTTCAGAATTAATTACGCGTTGGGTCGATGGGATCAGGCCATCGAAACTGGAGAGTACCTTCTCGACCAGGTCCCTTGCTTGGGCGGCCGGCGTGGGGCGGCCGGGGGAACGATGTCAACCGTCGAGACATTTATAGGAAATGCCCGCGAGAAACGAGATCGCACCGCCAAAAAAAGGGAAGGCAATCATTAGGGATTCAGGCGGCGGGTGGATTGCAGATTGGAAATCGACCCTCTTGCAGGTTGGAGCTATGCCACGCGACAAACCCAACCGAACCGACTGCACCTGCGACCGCCCAATATGCGGTGTTTCGTCGCGTGGTGTTCGAACGGGTTGCTCGATGAGAGGTCCGGGCTCATCACCGCGCGGCATCGTCTATTGCGTCCTTGTGGCGTTCTCACTGACGTTGGGCGGTGCGCATGCCGCGCAGGGTGCCGAGCAGCCGGTGGTGGCCCTGGTTACCGAGCATCGCAACGAGATGCCCTGGATCGATCTGGCCGAGGCGGCCCTGGCAGGCGACGCTCGAATCACTCTGGTCGATCGTGAGCATCTCGACAAGGTTCTGCGCGAACAGAAGCTGTCGCTGCTGGCCAGCTCGACCGGCGGCGCCGCGCGCACACAGATCGGAAGGCTGCTCGGCTGCGATTTGCTGATCATCGTGCGTCACGACGCCGACGCGCCGGCGGTTGCGCGCGTGGTGATCGCCGACACGCGCACCGGCATTCGCCTGGTGAACGTTGAGTTGCCGGTCAAGGCTCTGTCCGACGCGCAAAAACTGCCGCCGGAGCTTCTGACCTCGGCCTTGAAGAGACGAGCCATCGGGAACCCGATCATCCTGGCCATTCCACCGTTTTCAAACGACGACCTCGTTCGCCAGAACCAGTTCCTGCAAACCTCGCTGGCTACCGTTTGCGAAGCGGTCGCCGCCCATCACGCGCGCATTCTGCTGGTCGAATTGGATGAGGCGCGCGAGTTGGCCAAGGAGAATGCCCTGACCGGACGAAAGGCCGGACGAGCACTACCGCATTATTGTCCTTGCGATGGGTCTAAAACCCTCGCCTTCAGGCGAAACCTTTAGGTTCTTCGTTTGCTAGAATTTGGGGATGGAAAAGTACCGCACGAGTTCGCATAGCCGTTTCGACCTGAAGTACCATTTTGTGTGGATCACCAAGTATCGGAAGCCCATTTTGGCCGATGCGGTCGGAATGCGGCTGCGGGAACTGGTGCGAGAAGTGTGTAGAACCAACGAAATCGAGATTTTGGAGGGCTCGGTGTCTCGCGACCATGTGCATGTGCTGCTGTCCTGTCCGCCGAATCTGTCGCCAAGCAAGGCCATGCAGTACATCAAGGGCAAAAGCTCGCGGAAGTTGCTGATGGAGTTCAAGCATCTGCAAAAAGAGTTCTGGGGTCGGCATTTGTGGGCCCGCGGCTACTTTGTGGCATCCAGCGGCAACGTGACTGACGAGGTGATCCAAGAATATATCCGCCAACAACAAGGCACTGAGCCTGACGATGGCGGCGACAATTTCCGCATTACCAAATCGTGAGCGCAGGACTTCAGTCCGTAGCCACGATTCTCCTCGAACCTACCGGCTTCAGCCGGTAGTAGTTCAGTTGCTGGGCCGTTTCCGCCTGGAAGCGGGCAATGAACGTCGGCCGCCGCTGGTCACGCTGAAGCTCGATCGCGGCGATGTGACGCTGGCCGAAATGAAAATCGATTCACCAACTACTGCCAGCATCGGCGCCTTTGTGCAAAAAGCGGCCGGCGAGCTGTTGGCAACCCTCTCGGACAAGGACGGTCAGCAAACTGACAAATCGGCCGATGGCGCCACACTGGCCAGGCAGTCGCAAGAGTTCCTGACCATGGGCGACCTTGAGCAGGCGGCCAAATTAGCCGAAGCAAGCCTGCTCTTAGTGCCTGAACAGGTGGACTTGCGGCGAGACCTGGCGGACACGTATTCCAAGCTTGCCTACGTGCAATATGACGACCCGAAGATGGACAAGCAGTGTTTAGATCGGCAGTTTGCAATGGCGCTGTCCTTTGCGGAGCGCGGCTTGTACCATCTGCCGATCTACTTGGATGGCACCAAGATCGATCGTCACATGAACAACGTGGCGGGATCAAATCTGTTCAGCTTCTCCGCCAATCGCAAGTCGGATGAAAACATCCGCGCCGCGGTTCAGAAACACGCGCACGACACTCGCGAAATCTTCGTTGAAGCACTCCTGACGAGAGCCCGGCGGGGGGACATCAACTCGTTCGCCGTCCACGGAATGTTGTTCCATGCGTTGGATTTCTACCGCAAGGAGGACGGCGAACTCGAACCATTCATGACCGCGCGGCTCAAGCTCTTGCCGATCGCTGAAAAGCTGCCCCAATTGCGTCGCTTCATCTACGACGAAATCCTGACCCATGGAATCCTCCCCGAAGATCCGCGCGCGCATGCCATGTACAAGACCTGGACCGGCTCGTCCGATCCGCTACTGGCCGCCGCGGCAAAAAAAGCGCTGAGCGAGGAAGAAAACCGACGGGCTGCGCAGCACCGGCGTGATCTGGCAATGCGCAGCGAGAAACAGAAAGATCCGCCGCCACAGCCCAAGCAGGAAGGCTTTGATGCTTTGAACGTCTCCGTGCGATTTACTCCGGTCGATATCGACTACAGGGAAGGAGCCAGGCGCGTCGTCATCCGGCTGCAAGGCATCCAGTCGGACGGACGCGACAATGAAGTGGCCTGGGGGTTTGAGGAAAAGCGGGTCGTGCTGCAGCGCCACGGCGCGGGGCCGTTCCGCAAAATCTTCGAGGCCGACCGCGGGCACTCCTTCGGCGATGGTTGTTTCGATGGAGACTACGTTTGGATCCCCGTCAGCGCCGCCGACGCGCAAGTATTGAAGGTCGATCCCGCCACCGGTGCGATCATTAAGGTCGCCGCCGAGCACGGTTTGCCGCAGGTCAAATTCCAGCGGGCCATTGCCGCGCCCTTGGAGCCCGGGCGAATTGCGCTCGTCGCCTGCTTTGGTCCGCCGTACATGCTTCGGTCGTTCGTGGCCGAGATCACCAGCCAGCAGTCCGCCGCCCCCCGTGTCCGCATCGTTCACGAGGCTCGCGAGGATCACGCCAATCCTGATCGTGTGGCGTTTATCGCCGAGCGAAAGAAAAATACGAACCTGGCGTATTCGCCCAATTTTGTTTTGCCGCTCCGCGACCAGGCGGCGTCAGCGGCGTCGCGACTTCTCATCGCCAGAACCCTGCCTGGCCCCGGACACGACGAGGCGATGATCGTTGACCTGCGGTCGGGCGAGGCCACGCCGTCCCCCGCTGTCTCCGATACGCAAGTCCTTCACGACAACGTGGTCATTCACGACAACGCAGCCTATTGGCTGCACGGCCACAAATTGTGGCGAGTCACCGCCGACAAGCCGCTTGAGCGAAAGGCCATGGCCAACATCGACGACCATTTCGGCACGTTGCACATTGAAAAGGATGGCATCCTATTCATTGCCTATCAGTGCTGGTTCTCTGGCTCCTGGTCCCAGCCGCTGCGACGCGTGCCCAGCAATCCCGAAAAGCTTGGAAACGCGCACACTCACTCGCTGCATTACGGCAGTCGTCTGGGGCCCTTGCTGTCCACCAACTGGGGCCATCCGCAAGTCTATCGCCTCGAGATTCTCCGCCAGGGACCTGCCGATTGACGGCAGTAGTGTCCGAAAATTAGCCGAATATTCGTAAACAAGTGCCGTCATGAAGCTATGAAGAACAAGTGAGCGGCGCCTGGCTGGACCGAGGCTGTTCGTAGCGCTATATGCTGATGACCTCGCTGGCTTGGAACCTCAAAGCCTGGCTGGCGCTGTGGCTGCCCGAGCAGGCTGGCCGATGGCACGAGCATCACCAGGCACAGAAACAAAAACTGCTGAAGCTGGAGTTCCGCACCTTCGTCAACCACTGGCTGCGGATTCCCTGTCAGGTACTCTCGACCGGTCGCAGGTGGTGTTGCGGTTGTTGGCTTATAACGAGTGGCAGTGCGTGTTCTGTAGGCTGGCCGAGCAACTATGCCGCCCGCTGCGGTGTTGAAGCTTCGGCACGCCGGCGTCGTGCGGCCGACCGTCGGCGGGCCTGAGAAAGTGGAGCCGGTCGTCTCCACGCTCGCCGCACTCCCCGTAAAGAACTCTCTTCGAAACAATACCGCGCGAGCGATTTCGAGAAGTGGTTTGCTGACAAAGACTTGCTGAGTTCGCGTCTCTTTCGGTCTCCCTCAAACCGAAAGGAACCCTTTCGAACTCGACGCTCTCGGGTTAACAGCGATGTGAATCTGGGCTGTTGAACGAAGCCGCTGCGCGGCAGTATTTGTAGAGCCTGGGCCGACTTTGGACATTGGGGGCTGTTTCGATTTACGCTGATCTTTTTGGCCTGTTGGTACTTTCAGCCAAGGAGATTTGTGATGGGACAGCTGCGCGATCGGATGGAGGAGGATTTGAAGCTGCGGGGCTTGAGCCCTGCGACCCGCCGGAACTATCTGCTCTACTGCCGGAAGTTCGTGGCCCACTACGGCCGCCCGCCCGAGGAACTGGGAGAGACCGAGATTCGGCAGTTCTTGCTGCACTTGATTCAGGTCGAGAAGGTTTCCTACCCAACCTATCGACAGATCCTGGCCGCGGTGAAGTTCCTCTATACCGTGACTCTCTCGCGGCCATGGGAGTTCGAGCGGATTCCGTTTCCACGGCATCGTCAGCATCGGCAGCGAGACGTGCTCACCCAGGACCAGTTGGTCCGGCTCTTCGCTGCTTTTCGCCGCCCTCGGTTTCGGACCTTCTTCATGACCTCGTACGCCGCCGGCTTGCGGATCAGCGAGACCTGCCAGCTGCGGGTCGACGACATCGAATCTCACCGGATGGTCATTCGCATCCGACATGGCAAGGGGTCCAAGCAGCGCTACACGGTCCTCTCGACGCAACTGCTGACGGTGTTGCGCGAGTATTGGAAGCTGGAACGCCCGACCACCTGGCTATTTCCCGGCCCGGGTAAGCTAGAGCCGGTTCAACCTGAGTCGATGCGCCAGGGCTTTCGTCGGGCACGCCAGGAAGCCGGTTTGGGCGCCGGCTGCACACCCCATTCGCTACGGCATAGCTTTGCCACACATCTGCTGGAGAGCGGCACCGAACTCGTCGTGATCCAACAACTGCTAGGGCACGCCACCATCAAGACCACGTCGACCTATACGCACGTCCGCACCGATCACATCGGACGTGTCACCAGCCCGTTCGATTTACTGCCAGCCCCTGTCCGCAGTGCACCCTAAGCCATGATCTGCTCAGTCACCCGGGCTCGACCCGAGGTGGCCGACATCCTGCGGGCTCACGGTGACACCTACCGCGATTCCCATCCGGTCTCTCCGGAACAGGGGGCGGTCCTGCGGCATCTGACCGCTTGCCGGACCGCGGCGCTTGGTGGACACGTCGATTCGTGCGGTGCCTGCGGATTCGTCCGCCTCTCGTACAACTCCTGCCGCGATCGCCACTGCCCGAAGTGCCAAGGCACGCGGCAGAGTGAGTGGCTCCAAGCGCGTTTGGCACGCCTGCTCCCCGTGGAGTATTTCCACGTAGTCTTCACGCTGCCCCAACCGCTGCGGCCACTCGCCTTAAAAAACCGTCGCTTCATCTATAACTTGATCTTCCAGGCCGCCAGCGAGACACTACTCGCCGTCGCCGCCGATCCTCAACGACTAGGCGGGCAGATTGGCTTTACAGCCATTCTCCACACCTGGAGTCAGAACCTCGGCTTCCATCCGCACCTGCACTGCGTGGTCACCGGCGGCGGGCTATCACGCGACGGCACGCGCTGGGTGGCAGCTCGCGAGGGCTATTTCCTGCCGGTTAAGGTGCTGGCCAAGCTGTTTCGCGGTAAGTTCCTGGCCGCTCTCAGGAATGCCTGCGAGCAAGGCCAGTTAATACTGTCAGGCAGTTCCGCGCCTTTGGTCGAATCCCGACGGTTCCAGCGATTCCTCACGCAACTCTACCGCCAGGATTGGATCGTGTATGCCAAGCCTTCCTTCGGCACTGCCGAACACGTGTATCGTTACCTCGGTCGCTACACCCATCGCGTGGCAATCTCCAACGGTCGGCTGGTCAGTCTCCAAGAAGATCGCGTCTGCTTCCGCTACAAGGATTATGCCGACGGCAGCCGCATCAAACAGATGACACTGACCGCCGAACAGTTCATTGGCCGCTTCCTGTTGCACGTACTGCCCAAACGGTTCGTCCGCATCCGCCACTACGGTTTGCTGGCCGGCCGCAATGTCACCACCAAGTTCGCCATCTGCCAGAGATTGCTCCACTGCCATCCTTCAACAGCAGAGCCAACTCCCAACGAGCCACCGTCGGATGCGATCCCTGCAGCCGACACCCTGCACCAGCTCCATTGCCCACGCTGCCAGGCAATCCTGACACGCCGACCGATCAACCTCCCGAACAGTCCCTGGTGGCAAGACGCGCCGATTGCCTCCATCACCGTCAATGACTCCTCATAACCGGCATGAATCGCTTTCTGGCACCTGGAACCACAACGCCCTCGCCCTCGACATCGCGCACGTCGCCAACCATGCCGGTCCAACCGCCGTTTTCGGCGACCTCTGCGACTACCGATCCGTGCCGTCTCACCTCGGCCACATCCCTTCTTGTCCGGCACTGCTGATCCGCTCGGACGATCCATGCACCAAGACCGCATGACAAGTCCATAGCCAAGCGTCCTTCGCCGCTCGGGCTTGTTCAACACGCAGTTACGGGCATGCTCGCTGCGCTCGATGCCCGTAAACCGCTAATGTGTTAACTGGAAGTCTCTTTTTCCGCACGATAAAAACTGCAACGATCTGGTTAACAGCGGCGCGCAGTTTGTTGGGATCTGTACGCAGTCGACCTCTGCTTTTCGGGCCCATCGCTATCGTTTGGGAGAATCCGCTGTGGCGACAAGTCCCCCGCTCATCTGCCGTCATGCCGTGGTAAACGTGCATCCCGCGTCGGCAATGACGCTAGTCTCGGGCGTCCGTCGAGCTATAATCCGCGGTATTCGCGGAAAGAGGAACCCGCCCAGCCATGTCACCGCCAAGCTTAGCCGCATCCGGTCCAGGATCTCGTCGTCGCAGCGTAACCGGAACGTTGACACGGCGAGAGATTATCGAGATCGGTTATTCGACCATGTTGGGCACGGGGTTGGCCGCGCTTGGGGCGAAGCGAGCGCACACGGCAGAGACAGCCGGGGCGGAACGGGTAGTCGGAGCACCGCGAGCGAAGTCAGTGCTGTTTTTGTTTTTGTTCGGCGGACCCAGCCATCTCGATACGTTCGATCCGAAGCCAGAGGCGGCCGCTGAGTTTCGCGGTGAGTTCGCCCCGATCGGCACTGCCATACCCGGCGTGCAAGTCTGCGAGCACTTGCCGGAAATTGCCCGGCGCATGAACCACTTGGCTCTGGTGCGCTCGATGACATGCAATCCGAGGTTCGGCGATCACCGCATGGCGGTTCATGGCCTCTTGGGTGGCATCGATGAATTGCCGGCGGGTGCGACGCTGGCTGCTTCGCGCCGCGACTGGCCCTGCTTATGCGCGGGCGTCGAATATGCGCACCGCGGCAATGACGACCTCCCTGTCAGTGTCGCGCTGCCCGGCGAAGTGATCGATCCCGGTACGGGCCGCTATCCGGGACAGACTGCCGGACTGCTGGGCGCCAAGTTCGATCCATTTCGCATTCACGATAATCCGGCCGATGAAAATCACCACGCGGATAGTAGCTTTCAATTGCAGGTCGGCATGACGATCGAACGACTAGCGTCAAAGCGACGATTGCTGGCCGAATTAAATCGGCAACAGACCGCATTAGCAGCCGCGTTGGAAACCATGCCTTATGAAAACAGCCAAAGCCAAGCGTTCCGCGTTTTGACCAGTGGTCGCGTAGCTCGAGCGCTAGCAATCGAGGACGAACCCGAAGCGGTTCGCGACCGTTATGGGCGGCACCTGTTCGGCCAGACCATACTCTTGGCGCGGCGGCTAATCGAGGCGGGCGTGACGATCGTGCAGGCCAACGTCAGTTATCAGGCTTTGTGGGATACACACACTAACAACTTCGAAGGTTTGCGCAACTATTTACCGCATCTCGACCGTGGCGTGTCAGCACTGTTGGACGATATGAAGGCCAGCGGACTGTTGGACGAGACGCTGGTAATCATCATGGGCGAGTTCGGGCGAACACCGAAGCTAGTCCAGCCCACGGGCTCACTACCCTACTTCACCAGCCCCGGACGCGACCATTGGATGAACTGTTTCTTTGGGCTGTTTGCGGGTGCCGGCGTGCGCGGCGGCCAAGTAATTGGCAAGTCCGACGCAGTAGGCGCATATCCAATCACACGACCCTATCGCCACTCAGACGTCGGAGCCACAGTTTACTCGGCGCTGGGGATAGATCCCGCGACTGAAATCCGCGACATCCAGGGGCGGCCTCTGCGCCTCAACAGCGGGCGCGTAATCGAGGCGATCTATACGGGCCGAGATTTGTGAAATGGACAGCCGGAACGCTGGCGATGCGCGCCGGTTCCGCAAATTGGCAATTCTGAAATGACAATTCGATCGCTCGCTGGAATCCTCTCCGCGCCAGGGCTCGAGAATCACAATACAGCTACGCTCGCGAAGAGCCGAACAGCATGCGGCATTCTATTTGTACAGGGCCGGCGATTGTCGAGTGGCCGATCCTTCCACCGAATCACTCTTGACTCAGCACGTCTTGTAGACATTCCACAGTTCGCTGCAGGGTGTCTGCGGCCGGGGCGTGCTGGTCGCCGAATAAGCGTTGGTTCAGTTCCAGTTCAATGCCCAAGTAACGTGAAGGCAAGTTGCGGCCGCGCAGGGCTGTTGTCAGTCCGTCGGCGGTGCCACGGTAGGGGCGATTGCGATGGATTTTGAGAGGCGGCAATGATCGTCGCAGTCGTCGCTGCCATTCGATGCAAAAGGCAGTCTCATCCTTGCGGCGCGGGTCAAACAGAAGCCCAATGTCCGTCGTGCGTTGCTGACCATTCCAGACGGGAGTGAATGTATGCAATGAGATGTGGAGAACGGTTTCTCGCTTCGCATGGGCTGCTTCGATCGCAGATACAACTTTCTCGCGGTAGGGGTGGTAGTAGCGGTCAATCAACGTCTGTCGCTCTGCTTCAGCCAGTGAGGCGGACCATTCAGAAAACAACTGGGGATGATCGAGAGAGCGGTTCAACTCGATGAGCAGTCGTGACGTTGTGGAGGAAATGAGCGGGGCGGTGAGTGCCCTCTGGAAGCAACGAGCGAGGCGGAGCGACCCCGGATCCCAGCCGCGATGACCCTCCAATGCCGTGCGGGCTGATTCATCTCGAAACAGGTTCTGGTACCTAGCGGGAATCGTGTTCCCACCGTGCTCACAAGTCAGCAGGATTGAAAGGGGACGTTGTCGGAAATCCCTCATCGAAAGAGCGTCCCGCTCGCTAGGCATTGTGCGAGTTGACCGTACGTCATGCGAACTTCCTCAAGCGACGGATATGCAGGTAAGCGGCCGATGATGCGTCTTGCGAGCGGACCATCGCTGAGAATAACGTCGAGGGCTGGGTGCGTCCTGGAGAAACTGTGATCGACCTTCGTAATCGACTCGTACAGGTGTCTCCACAGTTCGTTGAGTGTGAGCGACGAACCGGACACCCCAAAGTGTTGTAACAGTTCGCACGAGTCAACGACCGCGCGATCGGCGTCTCGAATGGCTGCCAGAAAGAGCCGCTCCAGCGGATCGATCCCGACGGACTGTTGAGCGCCGGTGTCGGACCATGTCTGCTCGACCAGCAACTTCAGCACTCCGATCACCGCGGCAGCAATCGCGAGGTCGGCTGCCGGACACTCCTGAACGTCGATGACTCGGATCTCAATCGCACTCCGTGAGAAACGGGCGATGGCCCCCCGTGCGTTGAGAAACTCATTTCTCAATACGCCCCTGGGATCGAGGGGGGCAATCTCGGCGAACATCGGGTCGAAGATCACTTGATTGTAGGTCGCTTCGTCGAAGGCGGCTTCGGGGATGACTCGACCGGCGACACTGGGGATGCGCCGCGAATTGGTACGATAGACCTCCAGACGCGAGTCGAGCAGTCCGGTCTGCTTTGCTTCCATCAGAGGTGACGAAGCAGCGATGGCCGGCAACAGCGGAAGCAGCAGTCGCACGGCCGCGTGCAGCCGACCGAACTCATCATCCCCTGCGAATGGCAGGTTGATGTGCATGCTCTGGAGGTTGGCCCAGCCGTGTCCGCGACAGTCAAAGATCCGGTTGAATGTCTCGTAAACGTCACCATACTCGTGCGGCCAGAGAACCATTTCGGCGTCCGGGTTCATCCAGGGGTGCATGGCAGTGGGCAGCAAACACGCTCCCTGAGGCGCAAGCCTGCTATTGACCTCCTCGACATGCGTCTGAAACGTGGTCGCCAAGTTGTCAACGGATGCAGCCGGGCCATTCGTTTTCAATTCAATTACGTGTGCGACCAACTCGTTCGACCAGCCGAGATCTCCGTGTTCCACGTCGCTTACAATTGCTCCTGTTTCGTCGCGGAGAACAGCATCGGCGATCGGCCGGACATCGAGCGTTTCGGCATCAACGATCATGTACTCTAGTTCGATGCCAACTGCATCGAACAGATGCAGCCGCGGCAGAGATTCATCAAAGCTGGTCATCGTTGGTCCGGCGCGGCGGCCTTCCGGGATTCGATGCGGCGAAGGAACGACTCCATCACGCGGCGGTATAAATCGTCGCGAAGGACATTGTCTTCGCAACCTGCATCAAGATTCGGGTTGTCATTGACCTCGATCACATAGAAATGTCCGTCAGACTCCTTGACGTCGACGCCGTACAGGCCGTCGCCGATCAGTCCGGCTGCCTTCTGAGCCAGTTGGACGGCCTTCCGGGGAGCCAATTCGATCGGAATGGTCTCAGACTTGCCGTATCGTCCTCGGCCTTTTCGTTCCTGTTGAATGATCTGCCAGTGTCCGGGAGCCATATAGTATTTGCAGGCAAAGAACGGGCGGCTGTCCAGCAGGCCGATCCGCCAGTCGTACGTTGTTGGAAGGAACTCCTGGGCGACAAGCAACTCCGACTCCTCAAAGAATGCGGTCAGTTTCTCGTCCAACTCTTCGGCCGTCGTAACTTTCTCGACTCCCCTGGAGAAGGAGCTGTCCGGCTTCTTGAGCACACACGGCAGCCCCAGAGTGGGAATGATTTCCTCTGCGTTCGCCTTGTGCACGACGAGTGTCCGGGGCGTCGGGATCTTGTGCCGGGTGAGCAGCTCGGCCAGAAAGACCTTGTTGGTGCAGCGGGCGATGGAGGTGGGGTCGTCAATGACCGCCAGCCCTTCACGCTCGGCCCGCTGGGCAAACCGATAGGTAAAATGATTGACGAAAGTGGTGGCGCGAATGAACAGGGCGTCATACTCCATGAGCGAGCCGTATTCGTCTCGCGAGATCAACTCGGCCGCGATTCCGAGGTGACCGGCCGCCTTGATGAACTTTTTGAGGGCAGCAGGATCGGACGGGGAATTGTCGGCTTCCTCGGGGTCGTGGAGGATCGCCAGGTCATACCGCATCGTCGACCGCTTCCCCTTCGAGACGGCACGTCCGGAAAAGTGCCTGGAGGCCTGTTCGATAACAAACGGCCAATGATTTTCGGGCACGTCGTTGGTCGCGATCGCTTTCACGCTGCGCATCTGCCAATGGCCGTTCTTCACGAACTTGACCCGCAACAGCGGTGCCTGAAAGATGTTGAACAACTGTTGGGCCAGATGGTCGTACCGCTTGGCAAGGTTTCGGCCGAAGTAAATGCTAATGGTGAAGGAGTCCGACTGGAGTGATGCCAACGACTTCTGAATCAATTCCTCCAATTCTCCCGCGGCGTATCGAACCATTGCCGGAGACTTCAGATCCTGCAAGGCGATGATGCCGGGCAGCGGTTTATGGCCCCGAGCTTCCGCCAGAAGCGTGACGTAGTAGCCGGTGCTTTGGTACTTGTACGACCGGCAGAAATTGAACAGTTTGACGTGACGGCGGGCGGAGAACTCCTGTTCGGTGAGGTAACTCCAAGCGTCAACAACCTCGACATTGGGAATGCTAAACGGCCAGTCCGCCGCATAATCAGAGACAACGAGAACGGGCATCCGTGGCGGCTCCCGATGATAATGGGGTGGGTTCAATCAGTAGCAAGTTCGCATCAAATGTCACAATCCCCAGCATGATCGCAGCGAACACGCGATCGATGTTGACGACATACTGGTGATCCCCGGCGAACGGATGCGAGTCGAGCGGATCAGCCACGAGCACGGTATTGTCCGCCGCGTTGTATCCACACAGCACGACGAAATGTCCGCAGGGAAAGCCACGCACGTCGTCCGGGGCACTCGTTCGTCCCGACACAGGCGGATCCAAAGGTACCTCACGCGGCTCGCCGTAGAGGAATGTCGAACTGAGTCCGGTGAGAATGGGCACTTGTCGTTCGAGAAACGAGCGGATCAGCCCGATCGTCAGAACGTCCATGTTCAGCTCGCCGCTGAGGTCGAGAAACTCAACATAGGCGTCGGTCGCCTCGTGCAATCGAGGAGAGTTCTTGGCGGCGCGTTGCTGGATTAGTTTCTGGCGGACATCGACTGGCGACGCCCCAAACCATGTCGGATCAAACACCTGAAGGTTGAAGGTGTAGATGCGGGCCCGATACCCCTTCTTCAACGCGTGGCTGCCGAGAAAGACAGCCAGTGTGCCTCCCTGTTCCAGTCGGCCGACTTCCTTGATGACATCGCCCAGCGCTAGCCGATCCCCGTAATACTGATAGATGGCGTGCAAACAGGTCGGCCCGCACGTCGAATCGTCCGGTTGGGGGAGAATGTCGAAAGAAAGACGATGGTTCGTCATTTGAACTTCGGCCACGGGAACACCTGCACCGCCACATTCGCAGCGCGTCGGATTCTACCTGCTTTCATCCGCTTGTCGATGCTGAAATGTCGTTATCGGATCCGGGAGTACGAGTCTCTGTTCGCGATTTATGGCCGATGCGTGGTCGGCTTCTGGCGACGCTCGCGTCGTTTCGTCGTTGTATGCCGACTGGCCTCGCCAGAATCTCATCCTGGTGATCGTCGTCGTCCACCAGCGGGATCAAGAGAGCCGTGCAATCTTGTCGCAAGTCGTCAAGCGTGGGCAAGGGCCTGGGCCCTGCCATTCGGCACCTCATCACGATCGTCGACTACTCGACGTTCCGCCGGAGGAGCCGCAAAACGTGAAGCACAGGAAGGGCCGGCCGCGAATCTCGGTCGTGATTCGCGAGGTGATCGTGCAAATCGCCAGGGACACCGGCTGGGGATACAGCCGGATCCTGGGCGAGCTGCGGAAGCTTGGTCTGGGCAAACTGTTGCGCCAGTCGGTGAAAAACATCTTGGTTGAGAACGGGCTCGACCCGGGACCCAAGCGCGGCAAGCATTCCTGGAGCCAGTTTCTGAAGATCCATGCCGAGACTCTGTGGCAGGTCGACTTCTTCAGCAAGAACGTCTGGACGCTGCAAGGTCCACGCCAAGTGTTCGCGATGGCATTTATTCACGTGGCGACGCGGCGCGTGTTTGCCACGCTGGCAACGTTTCAGCCGGATTCCACCTGGATGACGACGCAGGCTCACGCGTTCCTGGCCCATGTGGAACAGTACAACTTGCCTTGCGAAACCATCATCCGCGACCACGACGGCAAGTACACGGCCGACTTTGACCGGGTATTTCAAAAGCGCGCCATCGCCGTCAAACCGGTGGGCCCTCGGGCGCCCAACCTGAATGCCTTCATCGAGCGGTGGATTCAAAGCGTGAAGCAGGAAGCGCTCAGTCACTTCGTCGTCTTTGGGCTTGAGCACTTCGACCACATCGTGCGCGAGTTCGTCGACTATTACCACAGCTGCCGATCCCATCAAGGAATTGGCAACCGGCTGATTGACGCGGAAGAGTCTGACGGGTTGCCGTTGATTGACGACATCGAACAGCTTGAGTGCGAAACACGGCTCGGTGGGCTGCTCAAATCATATCGCCGCGCCGCGTGAAGTCAGTCAGTCAGTCAGTCTTCGTGGGCACGATTTAGCAGCAGCCTGCCGGGGCGCGCTCATTCCTGGAATTGGCAATTCTGACGCAGGAATTCGGCGGCTCGCGGCCATGCTGCCAGCGCCAATGGCTCGAGAATCACGGTACAACCACGCTTGCCAGAAGCCGCACTCGCTATGGTATTCTTTTTGTACATGACGGCTCAAAACCTATCGTCGCGCCGCCTGAAGTCAGCCAAGTTTCGGTCAGTTACGATTCTGTCGCACGCGGCTGGCGTGCGCATACTTCGAATTGGCAATTGTGATGCGGGAATCCGTCCACCCACTGCCGTTCAGCCAACGCCAATGACTCCAGAATCACGCCAGAAACGCGCGCCGCGCGTCCAATTCACGTTGGCATACTTTTTGTACATGACGCCGAAATCGCATCGGCTTCATGGCGCAATCGGAGGCATTTCATCTAAAGATGCCTTTAGCTTCCATTCGACAATGCGACCGCTTCCATGCGGCGGCTTTTCGGGCCTTGGGCCGCCCCAGCTGCCACGAGTCGATTGCCGTCGGGTGAAAACGCAACCTCAAAAAGTGCACCCAGGTCTGCCTGCAGAATGCACAATTCCTGGTGGGTTCGAACGTCCCACAACGTGACGATTGAGGACCGCTCCACGCCCGTGGCGAGTGTCTTTCCATCCGGACTAAATGCGAGGCAATCGACTCCGCCCTGTGCGCTGAAGAAGCGTCACCCCCGGCCCAGCTGCGGCCGATCTTGAATGTCGTGCGTCATGGCAAGCGGATTGTCGTTCCTCTCGGCGGAGCGGCACGGCCAACGGCCCACTCGACGACGCGGCCGGATCCGGCCGGCGGATTTTCGCCCCCGCGAGAGTTTCCGGCAGCGACAAGCCGCTTGCCATCCGGCGAGAATGCAATCGCGAAAAGCGCGCCTAGGCCTGCCTTGAGAACACACAGTTCCTGGTGCGTGCGGACGTCCCACAGCGTGATGATGGAGGATTCTACAACACCGACGGCCAGCGTATTGCCGTCCGGACTGAATGCGAGGCAATCGCCCCTGCCTTGTGTGCTGAGCAATGAACCGAGCCGCTTCCCGTTTGTCGCGTCTACCAGCGCGACGCGGTTGTTGCCGATCGAGACGGCGACGATCGCTCCGTCAGGCGAGAAAGCCGGCGTGCGTGGATCCGACTCCCCATAGCGCTCGGCCCACACCGTGGTCCCGGTCCGCACGTCCCAAAGCGTGAGCGCTCGGCAGGCCGTCAGCAGGTTCCGTCCGTCGGGCGAAAACGCGACACTACCGACGCCGCTCGGCTGTTGCAGCACATGTCGCAATTCTCCCGACGGCAAGTCGAGGATTGTGGCCGAACTGTCTTCCGCAGCGATCGCCAACAGTTTCTCGTCCGGTGAAATGTCAAGAGCCCAGACGCCCCCGGGGTAGCCTCCAAGCTCGAAGAGGACTTTCTGGAAATCCAGGTTCTGGAAGCGAACCTGTGGGCTATCCGCCGTAGCTGTCGCTGCAAACCTTCCGTCGGAAGTAATTGCCAGGCTGCTCCTGCTCCGGTCGCCCCTGGCTTGCTGGCACGAGTTGACCAACGTGCGCGAGTTGACATCCCAGCTTTGGATGCGGCCGCTACGCGTGACGGTGACGAGCGTTTTTGAATCGTCGGTGAATGCGACGTTCCAGACCCATCCGTCTAGCTGGTCATAAGGGGACGGTTTGACGTAGTCGGCCACGTTCCACAGTTTGACCGTTCGGTCGGCGCTGGCAGTGGCCAGCGTATTGCCGTCAGGAGACCAATCGAGCCCCCAGATGCGTCCGGCGTGACCGGGAATGGCGGCCAACAGTCGGTCGTCGCCCTGCTTGGGCGGTCGGGTAATATCCCACAACCGTACGAAACCGTTGTGATTGCAGGTCGCGGCGATTCCGCCATCGGGCGAGAGCGTCGCGTCGCGGATCCAATTCCCGTGGTTCTCGAGTGCCTTGAACCGCACATATGTCCGGTCGCCGAGATTCCAGTAGTACAACCGACCATCCCGTCCGGCCGCGATCACGTGCTGCGAATCGGAACAGAAATCGATGGCAAACAGAGGGGCATTCGTGTCGGAGACCGGACGACGCGACTTCCAGTCGTCCGTGCCCCACCAGTGAATGACGCCCGTCGAGTCGCAGGCCGCCAGCAGTCGCCCATCCGGCGAGTAGCGTACACCGCCTACCGTTTTCTGGGGTTCCTCCAGGACCCGCAGCGGCTCGCGCGATTCAAGATTCCACACGCGCACGCAACCATCGCGCCCGCCGCTGGCCAGTTGCTTCCCGTCGGGCGAAAACGCCACGGTCAGCACGTGGTCCTCATGCCCGCTGAGAGTAAACTGCCGTTCGCCCGTGCGCGGGTCCCAGAACATGATTCGCTTGTCTTCGCTGCCCGTGGCCAGGCTCGCTCCATCGGGCGAAAACGCCACGCAGATCACCTCGTCGGTATGATCCTTCAAAACGTGCAGCGCCCGGCCGGTGCGGGCATCCCAGATTCTGGCCGTGCCGTCCTTGCTGCACGTGGCCAAAAGCGATCCGTCTGGCGAAAAGGCCACGCTGAACACTTCGTCGGTATGTCCCACCAGCGAACGAACCTCGGCGTGGCACTGCCCCCACAGCCAACTCCAGGCAAACTCGCGCAGGTCGGACTGGCCCTGTTGGGGTATGTGCCGAGAGAGCAATTCGAGCGTACGAGTTCGATTGAGCGTGGCCCAGGCGTCGTACGCCAGTCGCACGTCCGCCGAGTAGAGCAGCCGACGGCTGGTGAGCGACTCGTTTTCCGCGCGCTTGCGTTGGGTCTCGGCCGTGCTCAGTGCGTCCGAAAGCCGCGCGTTGTAGACCAACGAACCCGCCGCAAGCGCCGTCAGTGAAAAAGCGCAAACCAGCAGCAGCGCCGCGATTGCCGGCCGCCGCCGCGACCAGCGCACCAGGCGCCGCGTCGGCCCGATCGGGCAGGCATGCGTGGCCCGACCGTCCAGGAAGCGCCGTAAATCCCCCGCCAGCGCCGCCGCGCTTGCATATCGATGCGTCGGCCGCTTTTCCAAGCACTTCAGAGAGATCGCCTCGATGTCGCGGGCGATGCCCGGCCGCGCGAAACGCACCAGCGGCGGGTCCTCGGTCACGATACGACGCAGCGTGTCGGCGTCCGATTCGCCCCGCAACGGCGGCTGACCGGCCAGCAACTCGTAGAGGATCGCCCCGAGCGCGTACACGTCGGTCGCCGGGCCAATCTCGTTCAAACGACCCTGTGCCTGCTCGGGCGCCATGTAGGCCGGCGTGCCGATGACCATTCCGGTTCGCGTGGCTGCGTCGGTCGATTCGTGCAGTTTGGCCAGGCCGAAGTCGGTGAGCTTCGGAGTGTACTCCGACAGGCTCGACGGCTGTGTGCCGGCTTCGCGCGGCTGCAACAGGATGTTGCCCGGCTTGATGTCCCGGTGGATCACGCCGCGGTCGTGCGCTTGCTCGACGGCGTCCGCTAATTTGGCAACGAGCTGTGCGGCCTGCCGCGCGTCGACCGTCCCCTGTCGCTTGCCCAACCAGGTGGCCATTGAAGGCCCCTCGACGTAGGCGGAAGCGAGATAGCAGACGGCTCCAACTTCGCCTACCTCGTAGATCGGCACGACATTTGGATGATCCAAGCTGCCGGCGGCGCGGGCTTCGCGCAGGAATCGATCGCGCAGTTCATTCGACACTAGAGCTTCGGGAAGCGGAATCTTGAGGGCCACGTCACGGTCGAGCGTGGCGTCGTAGGCACGAAAGACGATGCCGCAGCCGCCGCGTCCAATTTCGCCGCGCAGCTCGAATCGTCCGATGCGTTGCTCGGCCTCGCCAAGCTGCAAGGCGACCTCGTGGCCATTGAACAACATTGTCGAACGTGCGGGCCTGCTATCGCGGCCGCGGCGCACTTGTTCGAGCAGGGTGACACACTGACACAGGCGCTCGAGCTCTTCGGCTTTCGAGTGCTTCAACGACGAGGCACTTTCGTCCACAGGCGATCGGCTCGCACCGTGTGCCACCGCCTCGTCGTACTGGCGAACCAGTAAGTAGACCGATTCGTCATCGGAAGTGCGTGAATCCTGATTCATTCAATCCGGCCAGCTCGTCACGTAGTCTTTGTAGTGCTCGAAACCACAGTTTTCCGACCGCGGCCTCGCTGCGTGCCATCCGTCGGCCAACCTCGGGAAACGGCAGCCGCTCGAGGCTCCGCAATTCGATGACTTGACGATAATCCGTCGGTAGCTGAGTAAGTGCCTCCTTCAACCTTCGTTCGTTCTCGCACGACATCGCAGCCGCGCTGGGCGACAGGTCGTCGGCCGCCACTTGCATGACCGGTGCGCTCGATTGCTCTCCCAGCGGCACTTCGTTCTTGATGTTTCGCTTGGCCGTGCCGCGATACATCCGGCCGGCGTCAGCCGCCTTGTGCAGCAGGATCTGGCACAGCCAGGCGAACAGTTCAGCTTCGCTCTCTCCACTGAAGCGCTCGAAGTCGCGATGCGCATCGATGAACGTCTCCTGCACCAGGTCGCTGGGCGCAACCTTCGGGTGCAGCTGCGCGTCCAACGAACGGTTGGCCACCAGCAACAGGTAGCGCCGCGTCGCTTCGAACAAGCGGCCTACGTCGCCACTGGTCCCGCCACGGGCCGACGCCAGCAGCACCGAAAGCTGCTCGGGCTCGTGGTCTTCGCGCGGGGCGTCACCCATCTAGGGTCCTGTACGGCTAAGCGTGAAAAGAATTGCAACTCCGACGCGGCCTCCCGGCCGAGGCCCCTCGCAAGGTCCGATCAAATAACGCAAGTCCAGGGTAACTAGCCGCTTGCGTGAGGTCAAAAAAACTTTTTTTGTCGGATCGGGCGGAAAATCCCCGCTTACCGGCATAGAGGGGCACAGAACGCCGCGAAAGCCGCGGAAATGTGGCCACTCATATGACAGTCGCTGTCGGCGAAAAGGTTCTACGTGATTGACCGCTTAAAGACTGGAGAACGCTAGTGATGCTCAACTCGTACATGCAACTCCTGGCCGCCACGGCCTTGCTGGTCGCGGTGTGCACGGGGTCGATGGCCCGGGCGGAATTCGCCATACACCGCAGCGACGGCGCTACTCAGCCGAATGATTATGCCGGGTTGTTCGACGTCGCAACCGGCACTCAAACGGCCGCGCTGGCCTACCAAGGCAGTAGCTATTCCAATCACTACTGCTTGCAGAGCCTCGACTACGACGCCACGACCGGGACGCTGTTCGGCTTGGCCCGCGATAGCTACCAGGCAAGACTGCTCAGTTGGGATTCCAGCGGTTCCCTCCTTTCCGACGTCGGCCTCTACAGTTATCCGACCGACTACTATGGCTACGGCATGGACATGTCGGTGCATAACGGCATCGCCGCCGTGCACCGGCGCGATGCGTACCGGCTGACGAGCGACTTTGCACGCCTGTACAATTCCGCGACGGGCTATCCGATCGCAACGCTGGCCAATCCTGGCAGTGCCTACTACTATGCTCTACAGAGCCTCGACTTCGACGCCACGACCGGCAACCTGTTCGGGCTCGTGCGTCACACAGGAGCTGGCAACACCGCAAGACTCGTGAGCTGGAGTCCCAGCGGCGCGCTGCTTTCCGATATCCCCTTAAATGGGTTTCCGACGGACGGCACCAGCTATGGCCTGGATCTATCGGTGCACGATGGTATCGTCGCCTTGCACCGCCGCGATTCGATCGCTCTGCCGAGTGACTATGCCCGCCTGTATGATGCCGCGACGGGCAATCCCAGCGCCGCACTCTCATATGCTGGAACGACAGGCAATCCCAGCGGTTACTATCTGCAAAGTCTCGACTTCGACGCCAACACCGGCAATCTTTTCGGGCTAGTGCGCGACTCCGCGCATGGTAGCCAGGCCAGGCTCCTCAGTTGGGACCTCACCGGCGTGCTTCTCTCCGACATTGCCGTAGCCGGCTATCCCACGATTGGCTCGAACGGAGGCACGGACCTGGCCGTGCTGTCGGTCCCCGAGCCGGGCGCATTACGCGCTGGCTGGCGGCGGAGCGATCAGCTTGTTCGTCGCCGCTCGGCGCGGCCGCCGCCGGCGCTTGGATCCGCCGCGTTGCGCTCGCGTCGCTTGATGGACAACCCTGACACGGAATTCTTCCTTACACCAATCCGCCCCACATCAGGAGCCCGCTCATGAATCGTAAACGTCCGTTCCTCGCCACCGTGGGTTGCGCAACCTTGGTGCTGGCGCTGCCGTCGTTGGCGCTTGCCGCCACCGTTTGGAGCGAACCCGTCGATGGCGACCTATCGACGGACAATTCCAGCGCCACGATGTTGGGCACGCTCTCCCCCGGCAGCAGTTCGGTCGTCCTCGACGACTCTGGGGCTACTTTCGATAGAGACTACTTTACGTTCACGGTGCCGACCGGCCAGGTTCTCGACAAGTTTCTGCTCTCCGACTACACATCTACTTCCTATAGTTACATTGCGATAAGACTGGAGACCGGGACGGTTCCGTTCGCGGGTTCGGAGGTAGAGACCATCCTGTGGAACAGCGCAGACTTGGACCTATTGTTGTTCGATAGTGCCCCGGGACCTCAGCCGGCCGGAGATTACGTTGTCTCCCTCAACTACGTCGATTCGTCGTACGTAGACTTTTCGCTCGTGACCACCGCCGTATTAGCCCCGTCCGTCCCGGAACCCTCGGCGTTTGCGCAGAGTTTTTTTGGCCTGTTGTCACTGATCATGATTGGGTGGCGGATACACAAAAGGGCATCCGGATTGACTCCGCCGTCACAATCAGACTCTTTGAAATTGTTGCAGTGCTTTTGGACTACGATAGCTGCCTAGATTCTCACCCAGTTTGCTGTTCCTGATCGCTCGATCCACCGCAGACGGCCCCGAAATGCGGCGCGGGCGGACGAGCGAGCGACACTCCTCAAGCCGGGCAAGGAGCTGGGTCCGTCAGATCGGCACCTTTTGTCGTCTTTGGCCTGGCACACTTCGACCACATCGTGGGCGAGTTCGTCGACTACTACAACGACGTTTCATACTGCCCCTTTGTTCTATGTGCCTGAATATCCGAGTGTTTTCTGTTGCGGGTCTGGTTTTGCGGGGGTGCGCGACCGTTGTCTCGCTCGTTGGCGGAGCCGCTCTGCGGCCTCCGTTTCCAAGTCTTGGCGGTTGATTACCCAGGGGCCGTCCGGCAGAGGATGCTCCCCAGGGATTTCACCGCGCTCGATGGCCAGCCGTAGAGTCATCGAACTTACCCCTACGACATCGGCAGCTTCATTGAGCTTGAGCCAGCCTTCTTGCTGACATCGATCTGGGTTGAAACAGGCGATTTGGTGATAGTTGCGAAGCGACACCACGCGCTCGCGAGTCCAACGATTGCCGCGACCTGTTTTGAGGCCGTTGCGATTGAGCGCCCCGGCGATCACGTCGTCGGAGCAGAGCCGCGCCAGACTTCGTACCGCCGCGACGACCTCGACCGAGGTATGATTCATCTGGCCGCGGCGCCGGCGAGGCGTCCGCAGTTCCGTGTGGGTGCCTCCCTTCCAATGAATCAGCAGAACAATCTCGCTTGATTCGGCGTCGTAATCGGTGACGACCTCTTCGATGAGCGTCCGGACGATGCGTTTCTTGATCGCAGCGTTCGCTGCAGGGGAATTCCAAACCGCGTCCAGGTCGTTCGCCAATTCGGCGAATTCGTCGACTGAGGCCGTCGTGGCGGCGGCCGGCGCCTGGTCGGCCAGCCGAGCCTCGATTCCCCGCGCGGTCTCCAAGGCGGCATTCCAGCGACGCTCCAGTTCATCCGCGACCAGCCGGTTGTCAGGGTCGCAAGCATCGAATTGCTTTGCTGCGCGGCGGACGGCGTAGCGTGCCGCTTCGAGGTCTCGCTCCAGGGCAAGACGCACTTCGTCGATCTGCGCTTGTTGCTGCTGACTTGCCAACACGGCGGCCTCCACGCCAGCCGGCGCCACGATGCGCAGCACCTGTCTGGCAATTGCTTCGTCTACCGGGACGCCGCCGAAGGCGAGACAACGAGGTTCGCCTTGATCGAGCCGGCCCCGCATGCAACTGTACCTCAACACGTCGTGCCCGCGTCCTGTGTAGCGGACGGTCAGCTTGCGTCCGCACCGGCGACAGCGGAGCAGACCAGCCAACAGCGCGGCGCCCTGCTTTGCGGCCCCGATGTTCTGACAGTTGTTGGCGGCCAGCATGCGCCCCACGCGCTGGAATTCTTCCCAAGTAATGTAGCCTTCATGGGACTCCGGAATCAACGCAAGCCATTCCTCCCGCGACTTGCGGCGAACCCGCCGCTTCGTCGCCGCGCCGTCGAACCCGGCGACTTGCTCCGTCTTGCCGTACGCGTACGCGCCGCCGTAAACCGGATTGGCCAGAAGATGATAGATCGTGGCGTAGGTAGGCCGTTTCCACGTCGTTCCCCCGTCGCGGTCGCGGACCGGCAGCTGCAACCCCTCCTCCAAGAACCACAGCAACGTCTGCCGGGCCGTCCCCAATTCTTGAAACTTGCGGAAGACCAGCCGGATCGCGTCTTGGACGCGGCGATCAGGGTCTTTCTCCAATCGTTGATCGTCCGTTTTCACGAAGCCAACCGGGGTCGTGATGATTAACTCGCCGCGACGCGCCTTCTCGCGGCGGGCCTCGACCGACCGCTGGCGAAGCAGATCGAGTTCGTACTCGTTGAGGCTCCCCTTGAGCCCCAGCAGCAAGCGGTCATTGCCTTGCCGCGGCGCATAGACCGTCTCGTGGTCGATCAGCAGCGTGTCGACGATGCGACAGACCTCGACGAGTTGCTGCCATTCACGGCTGTTCCGCGCGAAACGAGAAACCTCGCGGGCGGCGACGGCGCCGACCTTGCCGAGGCAGACCTCGGCGACCATCCGTTTGAAACCGCTCCGCCGGTCGCTTCCCGACGCCGAACGTCCGAGGTCCTCGTCGATGACCTCGATCTCGTTCCACCCCAGCAGCTTCAGTCGTTGCTGCATGGCATACTGCAGTCGCTGGCTCTCCTGGTTGTGCAACACCTGGTGCTGCGACGACTGGCGAACATAGAGCACTGCCTTGCGGGCCACGTGTTGCGATTGGATCTTATCGCTCATTGGGAACCTCCTTCATCGCTTGCTGAGCGGTCTGCAGCAGCAACGCGATCAGCGGCAGCGCCTTGCGGCGCACCTCGTTGGGAAGTCGATCCCAGCGTGGGGTCTGTGGACGAGGCCGAAACAGGTGGAGTTGACGAAGTACACGGCGCGAAAGTCGTCTGGTCATGGGCTTCTCCTGGGTTTGCCTCAGGAAAATGCCGTTGTTCTACCCGATCTCCGCGTAGAACGGCCAAGAGATCGCTCAGACGCCGCAAATCCTCAACGCCGACGACCGGGGCCTGCGCCAAGCTTATCCGACAGCAGGCGGTGCGATCGAGCATCCAATGTGGCAGTTCGATCGTCCGCCCCGATCCGCCGCGACAACGACATATCCGAAGACCGCCCCGAACAAAATCCTGCACTACGGCAACCTGCCGTCCATTCCATGGATGCCAAGGGTAGAGAACCTCGGCAAAGGCACTAATATGGGTCTTCTGTTGACCGGTTGTATCACGACTGCCGCCCCCATCAAGGAATTGGCAATCGACTGATTGGTGCCGAAGATTCCGACGGGCCGCCACTGATTGACAGCGTCGAGCAGCTTGAGTGCGAGTCGCGCCTCGGCGGGCTGCTGAAGACCTATCGTCGCGCCGCTTGAAGCCAGCGAACTTGTAGTCAGTACGATTTTGTCGCACGCTCGCGATGCGCGCCGTTTCTTCAAATTGGCAAATCTGAACCGGCAATTTGGCCGCACGCCGCCATCCTGCCAGCGCCAATCGCTCGAGGATCCCTGCACAACCATCCTCGACACCTGCCGATCTCGCTTTGGCAATCTATTTGTACATGACGGGCCAAATAAAAGCCCCCCGTCAGCAGTAATATACATTCGCTGGACCGCTACACCACTGATTGAAAGCGTCGAGCAGCTTGAGTGCGAGTCGCGCCTCGGCGGGCTGCTCAAGACCTATCGCCGCGCGGCTTGAAGCCAGCGAACTTGTGGTCAGTACGATATTGTCGCATGCTGGCGATGGCGCCGGATCGTCGATTTGGCAATTCTGACCCTGGAAATCGCCTGCTCGCTCCCAAGCTGGCAACGCCAGTGGCCCAAACATCGCGGCACAACTGCGCTCGACAAGAGTCGAACTCGCATTGGCAATCTTTTTGTACAGGACGGTGCGCTCGCACGCCCGGCTAGTCGAATTGTCAAAGAACCAAACGCGCCAAAGCGAAGTGACGCGACCGCCTACCGTACCAATTCTTCCTGTGCCTCCAGCGGGAACTCCCGCTACACGTCCGACGGTTTAATCTAGACGCAACTGAACAAATTGCTGGCTCATATCCTTGACCGGACTCAATCCCTGAAACTGAATCTGTTCGTTGTAGTAGTCAAGCGCTCGCCTTCTGGCCGGACCGTTCTTCGGCAGCTCGATCAGAAGCGTAGCGCTATTTTCAATTTCGTCTTCTACATCGATATTCAGAACTAGTACGCGAGCGGCTCCCTCATTCAAAAACTCCTGAACCAACTTGATCGATTCTTCGGAAGATCCGAGTTCGCCCAGTGTTCGGGGCATACGGTGCGGGGATTCTCTCAGCCACTGAAGTGCGTCACGTGCGCCATGGTAGCTAGCGTCTGAGACGAACGGAGCGACGACCTCAGAATCCGCACGTTGATCGCCCCACCCAGACTGAGATTCCTTAAAATCGTACCTTGGCAAAGAGGAATCCTTTTCGCACGCCGCGAAGTACCTTTTTTTTGAGACCCGTCGACCAAGGATGTAGAATTGTTGCGTAACTAATTCCCCGCCCTCGTCCCAGACTCGCTGTCGCCCATGAGGCGCCCCATTTTTCAGATTCATTTCTGACTCAAGTATGCCGTTCGCGTACCAGGAACGTGCAAACCCCGATTCCCGGTTATAGTCACATTCAAATGTCAGCTGGCCATGAACGTTCCACTCGCGCGAGACCATGCTTCAGAGAGTCGACGAACGGAATCTCCTCAAGTAAAGCACCGTTCTCATGCCAGCGCCGCACGACCCCGGAGATATTATCTCCAACGTAGGGAGTCTCGCTCTTCACTTGGCCGTTAGGATAGAATGTTCGCTCTATTCGTGTCTGGCCGTCGCGCTTCGTCACGTCGTATCTCCATTCGTCAAAGCGGAACGCCGAAACCAGCGGCGATCAGCAGCCCAATGGACATTTGACCTTGCCCGCGAGAACTGTCGACCGATAATCGTATTGTTGCCAGTGCTCTCGCACGTGTTGCCAACGCAGCTACCGCGTCCACGCCAAACGTTTGCAAGAACAGGCGCGCGGCCTGCGCACTGCCAATTGCCAATATATCCTCTAAAAGATCATCGCGATCCGAGTACAAGACAAGTCCAGCAACGTTGACAAATACAAATTTTTCGCCATCGGCAAACCCAACATGAGTCGAGGGGGTCCAGGACACGTCGGGCTTGAATCCAGTACCAAGAAACTGGTTTCTCCGTAACTTCATCTGCGCCAATCCCGCGGCAATTCCACTAAATGACAAAGGCTTGATTTCAGCGTACCTTTCGGCGGATGTGTTGAGTATGTCAACCTTGGCGCGATACAGTGGCAGAATCGCAAATAGTCCGGGCGCAGGCCCAATTTTGGTCCATCTACCGCTACGCGACGTATCGGCGCCAGCGTGGTCGTTGCGGTAGATTTCAAGTATCTTCGTATGCACCGAACGGCCCCAATCGGCTGTACCAAATAGCGACGTTATCAACCCGCTCGGATCCGTCCCCATGATGGGATTGCCGTTTGCGTAGAGTTGCTTGTGCAGGCTGAGCGGGTCTTGGATGTTGCTTCGGTATGGGTCGAACGTCAGCAAGCGGCCGATATCGAACGCGAGGTAGCGGCGGCGGTTGTAGCCCAGGCCCGTGGCGGCGTCGACTTGCTCGCCCGAATACAAGAACGACGTCAGCGCGGTGGCCGGATCGACGGTCAGGTCCGCGCCGGGCAGCATGTTGCCGTAGGCGTCATAGAGATACTTTTGCACTAGCGCGAATTGGTCATTGAGCAAAGCGCAGCGTGGAACCGTGACCATCCGGCAATATATACAGCGTGTCGCCGTTCTCGATCTCCGGCGCTTGCTGCGCGATCACGTCATGGCCGAGGTTGTAAGTCTTTTCGACGTCGCCGGTGGTGCCGTCGCGCTCCTCCAGCACTTGCGCATAGCCAGTGGCATTGTCGGCGTCGATGACGTAATCCGTCGTATCGCCGTTGACGGTCTGACTGACGCGACCGCCTGCCTTGCCCAACCCACCTGTCCGTCCAGTCACAACTCCCGTATCACCTCACATCCGTTCACGAATCAAATTCGCTGGACCGCTACAGCGTGCTCGGGTTTCGCGGCTACGCTGAGATCAGCTCGATTAGGCCGCGCCAGGTGAAGTCCTTGCCGCCGTGGAGCAGGTATTTGGACAGCACGGCGGCCAACTCGACGCGGAATTGCGACCGGCGAACGAAATAGTCGGGCCCGAACTCTGGCGCGCGCAGTTCGTCGAAATAGCGCAACAGGGCGTCGGAAGCACTTCGGGGAACTGGCCGGCCCAAGTGCAGCGCTTCAACCAGGTCACACAGTGGCAGTGCAGCGGGCTGATACCAACGGATGCCGCGTATCTTCTCCACGAGTGCCGCGGCAGTGGGCAGCTCGTCGATCGTCAGGTACGACAGGACGGCTGAAATGCAATACGACTGGTACTGATCGTCCCAACCGCGCGGCCGGCGCTCGAAAATCCAGCCCAAATACTCCTCGGCCGATCCCGTGTAAGCATCGCGGTCCAATCGCTCGTGCAGGATGCCGGCGCAAAGGGCCTTGCACAGCAGCACGTCGCCGCGCGACAACGAATCGTAGTCCCGTCGCAGTTCGAGCAGATTCGACTCGCGCTCGACGCGCTCGATCATCTCGGCGCACTTTTGCGCGTAACGCATCCCTAACGCGTCGTCCAGACCGCTGTAGAGTATGTCGAGACCGTCGTGCAATACGCCCGCGATCACGGATACGGGTATGCCAAACACTTCGGTCCAACTCCCTAACGAGTATTCGTCCACCAACATGAGGAGGTCCGGCAAACGCTTTTCCAGGGCGCTTCGCCATTGCTCCTTGTACGAACTCAGTTCCGTCGGAAAACCGTTGTTCATCGTCGTTACTCGATCGTATAGAGGAAATCGATCGCCACGTCCCAGCCACCGGTCGCCTGCCGAAGTTGGGCCAGCAGATCGGACTGAAATTCCGTCCGCTTGGGACCGCTGCCGATCACGCGGACCGTGATCTCCTTGCGACGCAGTTGATCGCGAATCGTTTTCTTGGTGAGATCGTCTAGCGGCACCTTGTCGATCGCTTCAACGACCTTTTTCACGTTTGTCTCCCAAACTTTTCTCTTGCCTGCACCAAGTCCGAAGGCGGTGAAGCTTTCGTTGCGGACCAAGCCCTTGACGTTCTTGGCCTCGTTGAAGATCAGCCGGGCATTACGTCCCGTGCCCGAGATGGAAGCGAAATCGATCCCCCGGTCGACGGCGCCGACGAAGAACTTCGTCTTGATTATGGTCTCTCCGGCGAACTCTGCCAAGAAAGAGAGCGCACGTATTTCGAACAGCAACCCGGACGCTTTGTTCCAAACCAGCGCGGCGGCCCGCTGGCTGATGTTCAGACCGCCGGCGATGATCGGTCCCGCGCCGGCGAAGACGCCGGCCACGGCCACGTTGCTCAGAAATGCCTGTAGTGCGTCGTGGCCGTTGGAAACCGCGTCGATCGTATTGAGCGTGTGCAGGCCCGCCTCGCCCGTGATGCCGTTGAGCATCGAGCCAATCGAGCTGGCTGCGGACAACCCAATCAGGCCCCACTGGCCCGTGGGATCAATCCCCATCACGGGATTCGCCGGACTGTGTCGAGCCGGTGCAAGCGGCGCCCAGGCAGGGCTCGCTATTCAAATGACGCCACCACGCAGGGCTCAGCCAGCGCGGCTGATGAGCGTGAGCATGGCCAGGGCTTGCCGCGCGTTTTGCACGCCGCCCACGCGGGCAACGAATTGACGCAGCAGCCGGAGCCGTTCTGTTTTGGACACCGCCGGCGGAAACGCCGCGGCTATCGCCGGACGCGGTTGCGAGTCGGGTCGGTGGGGATGGAGCATGAGCCGGGCCTCCCTGAGAAAGACGGTTGGCGTCCGCCTGTTAGCTATATCGGCCACCAGGGCGGCAAAACGTTGGTGTGGGATGCGCAATTCGCACAGCATGCGCGAAATCGCGGCAAATGGCCGAAGCGGAACTGAGTTACCGCGTCTCAGGCGCGCGGGGCGTCGGCGGCATAGCGGTCGATGACGGCCGCCCCCACCGAATCGCCAAACACGTTGACCGTGGTTCGCAGCCGGTCGAGAAACCAGTCGATGGCCAGGATCAGGCCGATGCCGGTCACGGGCAGGCCGACGGCGGTGAGCACGATGACCATGGTGACAAGTCCGGCCTGGGGAATGCCGGCTGCGCCGATCGCCGCCAGCGTGGCGGTTAGAAAGATGATCACCAGCGAGTCAAAGGCCAAGGGAATGTCCATCGATTGGGCGATGAATACCACGGCCACGGCTTCATAGAGCGCCGTGCCGTCCATGTTGATCGTGGCGCCCAGCGGCAGCACGAAGCCGGCCGACTCCTTGGAGACGCCGTTGTTGTGCTCGACGCACTCCATCGTCACCGGCAAGGTGGCGGAGCTGCTGGCGGTGGTTACCGCGGTCAACAGCGCACGGCCAACGCCCAGCACGTATTGCAGCGGTTTCTGTTTGGCGAAGAGCCACAGAATCAGGCACAGCACGGCGCTGTGCAGCAACAGGCCCACGGACACGGTCGCCACGTATTTGCCCAGCTTCGCGAACTCGGCGGCAAAGGCCTCGCCGCCGCCGCGTGCCGCGATGTTGGCGGCGACCAACCCGAAAACGCCCAGCGGCGTGAACCAGATCACCCATTGCACCATTTTCATCACGGCTTCGTTGGCGCCGTTGAAGAAATCGATGACCGGTTTGCCCACTTCGCCCACGGTGGTCAGCGCGGCGCCGAACAGCAGGGCAAAGCCGATCAGCGCCAGCACGTTGGTCTGGGCCGCCGCGCCGAAGATGTTCGAAGGGATCATGCCGCTGTTCGGATCGCCCGGCTGACCGCGGAACACGTTGAGCAGCGTGTCGATGGCCGTGGAGCTTTCTTTCGACAGCACGCTTTCGCTGACGTAGGCGAACGTGTCGTCGGTGCCGGTTCCCGGCTTGATGATCTGCACGAGCGTGATGCCGATGACCACGGCAATGGCGGTGGTAATCATGTAGTAGACAATGGTGCGCAGTCCGGTACGCCCGACGCGGCGGATGTCGCCGAGCGAGGTGATGCCGCAGACCATGCTGGTGACCACCAGTGGAATGACCAACAGCGTCAACGCCCGCAGAAACAGGTCGCCGCAGAAGGTGGTGAATTGCCAGGCGAACGAGGCCAGCGTTGAAACGCCCTGCTGCTCGACTTGCTGTTGCAGGGCGCGGGCATCGGCCAGTCGCTCGTCGATTTTCGGCAGGTGGCTGCGCAGGCGGGCCGCTTCTTGCGGATTGTCGGCGGCGGCGCGCTGGTCGGCGAACTGGACTTTCTGCGCGGGTGGCTTCGAGCGTTTTGATCTCTGCGGCCGGGCCGCCCGAGGCCAGCCACATCGGCCGACCGTAGAACAAGCCGAGCAGAGCACCCAACACCAGGGCCACGACAATGGCGATGAGCCCGCCGACTTCGGCGCCAGCGGCAGGGCGCGCTGTGGGTTGGTGACCCGTGACCATGGGCGGCAGTCGATTTTTTGAACGATTCGTGGGCGTGACGCGTCCGTACCTTATGCGAGAATCGAGTCGAGGGAAACCCCCGGCGGCGTGTCACTCGCGCGCAAGTTTGGGCGACGGCGCTAATTTTTTGGGCCAGCTTTGCGCTGGCCGACACGGCAATATTGCAATCCGGCCGCCGGTTCGCCACGATTGCGGCTGCCGCGAGCAACCGGCGCATTGCGCGGGGGCCGCTCGTAGTTTCCACGAACCGATCACAATTCTGCTTTTCGACAAGGAGGTTGATGATATGGGTGCCGCTTCGAATCCACATTCTCAAGCCATGCTCGCGACGAACCCGATGTGCACCACGGCCTTTGATTTGCCAGGCTACCGCATCGTCCGCAGCCTGGGCGTCGTGCGCGGCATCGTGGTACGATCGCGCTCCGTGGTGGGCAACTTTGCCGCCGGCGTTCAGTCGCTATTCGGCGGCAACATCACGATCCTCACCGGGCTGTGCGAACATGCCCGGGGCGAAGCATTCGACCTGATGATCGAGCACGCGAACCAATTGGGCGCCAATGCGGTGATTGCCGTGCGGTACGATGCGAACGAGATCATGACAGGCGCCAGCGAAGTGTTGGCGTACGGCACGGCGGTTGTTGTTGAAGCGTTGGACGATGCCCAGGGCTAAAGGCGGTTAAATCCCATGGCCGCTTTCGCACCGCCGCCGCGACTGGCGCCAGACGTGCCGTTTCCGCCTTACTCGTACGTCACCGGGCACTTTCCGCATCCGACGCGCGATCCGGCGGGGCACAGCTACCGGCACGTGCCGTCAGAACCGGCGCCGCTCGATCCGGCGAACTGGCAGGCGTCACGCGACTATCTGGTCGGCTGCGATCTGTTCAACTACGGCTATTACTGGGAAGCCCACGAGGTGTGGGAAGGACTGTGGAAAGCCAGCGGCCGCACCGGCACGACGGCCGATTTTCTCAAAGGACTCATCAAGCTGGCCGCCGCAGGAGTGAAGCACCGCGAAGGCCGTAGCGAAGGAGTGCGCCGACACGCGAAGCGGGCGGCGGAGTTGTTTGAGGCGGTCGTGGCAAACGTCAGCGGCGCAAACTATGCCGGGCTGGACTTGAACTTGTTGGTAGGAACGGCGCGAGACCTCGAGGACCATTTGGTTGCGGTACCGGATACTGCGGCGCGGGTTGCGGTAGTGTTTGATTATGCGCTCATGCCGCACCATGGCGCATGAAGTGCGGAGTTGCAGTGCTTCATCCGCGCATCGCGGCACCGACTAGGTCATCATTTGATCGGTAGCGCGACAGCCCGAGTTTCCCAAATTGGCAGGGGGGAAAAAGCCATGTCGACACGCCGATTTTTCTGAGGGCTCGACGAATAGACCCCTGTGCTGACCAATTCGGTTTCATCACTACGTCGCCATTCATATAAGCCACGGCGCCCTGCCCACCTTGGTCACCGAAGTAGTCCGTTTCGATATATGCCAAGGGCCCTGCAGAAGACAACTCACGCAACACATCGTGAAATCCCTCAGACAGTAACATGAATTCCCCGTGAACTGTTTGCGGCGAACGACCTTGCATTATGCGGTCGTAAAAGTCCTCCTCGACTGGCAATATCGAGAACCCAATAGCAGTTTTGACGCGTGGCAATTCGGGAAAGTCCGCACAGATGGATTCGGCCACGTCGTCCGGCGCCACAATAGCTTGTATGCAGTGCCCCATCTGACAAACCTTGAGCAAGCAAGTTTAACGCGGCGTTTCGACGGATGGTTTGTTAGCCGGCGGAACCACGTATTCCGCTGAAGTGGCCCCGCGGTGGGCTTCGGCTAGAGCTTGCCGCACTACCGAGAGAAAGCTGCTGGCCAAAAAGCCGGCGAACGCTCCTAGCACTGCCGAGGAGACGACGCCCAGGGTTACGGCGGCGACGGACGCGCGGGGATAGATGGCGGCCAGGCCGAGGCCGCCGAACTCGGCGCCGATCAAGGCGCCGCCGATGGCCATCAATAGCGTGATGCGGTTCAGCTTGGCGCGCCGTGTGAGTTGCTGGGGCGCGGCGACGCCGGATGCGATCGCTTCGGCAACGCGCTGGGGACGGTTGGCGCGGGCAAAGCGGATCTGCTGGTTCGTGTGGTCGCGCAACCTGGTGCCCAACGAATTGCCGAGCACGTGGGCAGCGATCAGGCACAAGAACAACAACAGCATGGCCGACCAGAGCGCGCCCAATGAAGCCATCACGGCGAACAGGCAACACAGCGCGGTGATCACAATCCACAGCGTGCGCAGCGAGAAGCGCGGCGGGCGCAACGCCGGTTCGGCTAGCTCGTGTTGTTCGCTCACCAGCGCCATGGCTTCTGACCGATCGGAGTTAACGTCGGCGCCGGCAGTAGCCGCCCCCGCTGCCTGCGACGAGTCCGCGCATTGTCGAACTCGCTTCCATTTTATCCCGGCGAGCCGTGGAGTCCAACGAGCGCACGCGTCCGTGTGCGCACGTCCGTGCCTGGCAACCTCTTATGGCAGTGGTAGCCGAAGGCGCAAGACTTCAGTTCGGGATCGGCTGAATTCTTGAGAATTCAGCTACCCAGAGATACTTGCCACAGCGTACGTGGGCTGGAAAAGGCCGGCGACCGTGCCCGGCGTCAGACGGCCACTTTGATCACGGCCTTGGTGTTGGGGCCGGCGGCTGCTAGCGGGGCGTGAGCATCATCAGGGAAAAAAATCATGTACTTGCCCGTCGGCAGCACGGTCCACGTTTGGGGGGCGTCACCAAAGAATACGATGTCGCGGGCCTCGTCATAGGGCTCGGTCACTTGCGAGCACTGGCTGGTCGGGCTCCAGCCGATTTCTTCGGCGCCGTCGACCAGGAATTGAATGTCGATGTACTTGCGATGCGCTTCGAGCCGGGCGCGGTGCGTCCGCGGCCGGGGTCGCGATTGATGAGCGCGAAGACGCGCTCGCCGTCGATCTCGTGCCGTCCGCCCGCCAGCGTCGCCAGATCCGTGCGGCGCAGAAATTCAAAAGCCCGGCGGAAGCCGGGATGCAAATCGTAGTACCGCGCGGCCTGCTCCAGGTCGTCAAGAATCACTCGAGCGCCTCCTGGCCATTCGTTGGTGGCACGGCAGTACGAGTCGGGCTCGATATCGGCGAACTGGTTTTGCAACCGCGGGTGGGGGAATCGTTGGTCACGGCAGCTTCTCGGCCAGGATTTTTTTCTCTTGTTCCTGGCGAAACGCCTTGAGCTTTTCGCGCAGTTCGGGGCGGCTGGCGGCCAGGATGGCCACGGAGAAAAGTGCGGCGTTGACCGTGCCCGCCTTGCCGATGGCAAACGTTGCCACGGGAATTCCGCCGGGCATCTGGACGGTGGAGAGCAGCGAGTCGAGGCCTCCCAGCGACGGCGTCTGCATGGGTACACCCAGCACCGGCAACACGCTGTAGGCGGCCACCACTCCGGCCAGATGCGCTGCGCCGCCGGCGCCAGCAATCAGCACTTCGATGCCTCGCGACTCGGCGCCGGCGGCGAACTCGTGGGCGGCTTCGGGCGTGCGATGGGCCGACAGCACGCGGCATTCGTGCGGCACGCCAAAACGCGTAAGTGTTTCTGCCGCATGGGACATCGTCTCCCAGTCGGACTTGCTGCCCATGACGATTCCTACCAGCGGTGACGACGGATTGCTCATCGAGATTGGACCCTCCCAGATCTTGAATTGTGTACAACGTGATACGCGCTTCGACGCCCTTTCCGGGGCGACATGCTATCGGTCGATTGCCGGGGCGTGGCATGCTTTGCCAGCCGCCGGGCACGCGGTTGCAATCGTTGTGCGGGCTGTGTGTTGGGGGCTGTGATTTATTTCACAAACCTTCCCTATCTTGTATCCCCTGCTTGGCGATGCGGTTGGCACGCAAGTGCTGTACCCCTTGGCCAAACATGATATACTTGCCGCGGTTGGTTCGTCGAGCGAGTTCATGCCAGTAGTTCTAGCCGAATTGGCTCCTGCGGTTGCCTCTATCGCCCTTCCACCTGGTGGGCCGCCAAGTCGGTCCCTTTCCGTGCGACCCGGAAAGTAAATCGGGTCGTTGTTCGCGCTCGTACAGGAGTCCGTTCCCGTGGGTAAGAAGTTGTATGTAGGAAATCTGAGCTATTCCGTGTCGAGCTCAGACCTCGAACAGTTGTTCGCAGAATTCGGCACGGTGCAAAGTGCGCAGGTCATTCAAGACCGGGACACGGGCCGCAGCAAGGGCTTTGGTTTCGTCGAGATGAGTTCAGACGCCGAAGCACAAGCAGCCATTCAAGGACTCAATGACCAACAACACGAGGGTCGCCCGCTGGCCGTGAACGAAGCACGTCCCCGCGAAGATCGTGGCGGCGGCGGCGGCGGCGGTGGTGGTCGCGGCGGACGCGGTGGCGGCGGGTACGGCGGTGGCGGCGGTCGCGGCGGACGTTACTAGTTCCAAGCGCATCGTCAGCTAGTTCCAAGCGCAACATCAGCCGGTTTGAATCCAGAATCGTCCGAAATGCAAAAGAGGATCGCGCTCGCGCGGTCCTCTTTTTGCGCCGAGAATCGGTGGCGTCGGCAACGCCTAGCTCGCCGCGGCGTGTCAAAACGGCATTCCGGGCCCAAGGTTGCCCGGCCGATTGCCGCCGGGCATGCCGCCAGGGCCATTCATGCCTGGAATGTTGAATCCGGGACCGCTCGAACCCGGACCGAGCGAATTCGAACCGCCGATCGACCCACTCGCGCCGGTCGACTGCGCCGGCAGCAAGAGATCGCCCAAGGGATACACTGCGGTGACGATCTCCTGACTGGCCACTTCGACCGTGGTAATCATCAGCACTTCGTCTTGCACGACGTAGGTCAGATCCAGCGGCCGCAACATCAGCCGCAGCGCGGTGCGCAACGACACGCTGTCGACGTCGAGCGTCACCGGCGAGTCGTCGAAAACGCCGGCATCTTCCAGCGCTTTTCGATCCAGTCTCCCGCGAGTGCGGCCTGCCAGGTGGCGGTAGAACCGATCAATACACCGAGCGCCGCGCATGCGGGCGCAAACAGCGACGAAGCCATGATGAGCCTCCCCCGTTCCAAGTGAGTAGCCCGTGTCCCTACGTGGAGCATAGCGAGCGCGGCTTGAGAGGGCAAACTTTTGCGCCGGACGGGAGACAACACGGCCCTGGTGAACCAAGGAGATAGCGCGCGGAGGAACGAACTTCGCGCACCGCCGGGGTTGTGAGGAGGAACCGTTGCGGAATCGCTAGAGGCAGTTTCAAAACCAAAGAGAGTGGACCGTCGGCCACTGCTAGCTCGATTAGCAGCCCATGTCCCAGAGTTTGCACTGCTTGACAAGCAAGCAGTGGCACCTGCCGGGGCGGGGTTGTGAGGAGGAACCGTTGCCGTGCGGAATCGCTAGAACATTCCGCCGCCCATCCCACCCATCATCCCGCCGCCCATGCCACCACCCATGCCGCCCATCATCCCACCGCCCATTCCACCGCCCATCATGCCGCCGCCCATCATGCCGCCGCCCATCATGCCGCCGCCCATCATGCCGCCGCCCATCATGCCGCCGCCCATCATGCCGCCGCCGGAGCGAATGGGAATGACGAGGTCGGCCACCGGATAGGCCTTGGTCACCAGTTCCTGGCTGGCGACGTCGGTGGTGGTGATCAACAGCACTTCGTCCTTGATGACGTAGGTCAGGTCGTAGGTATCCAACAGCAGGTGCAGCGCCGAACGGAGCGTGATCCCCTTGAGTGTGCGCGTCACCGGCGTATCGGCTCCCATGCCGGCTTCTTCGAGTGCTTTGGAGTCCAGTTGGATCTCGATGCCGTGCAGGTCCTTCAGGTAGTCGACGGCGTCCTGCAACGGCGTTTCGATGAACTCCATGGTCGTCGGTTCGCCGAGCTGTTCGCTGATCTTTTTCTCGGCCTTGCCCACCGTTGCCAGGTCGACGTTGGTGTATTTCTTGCGCCGTTCGGTGAGCTCTTCCCACACCGCGGCATCGGGATAAACTACGGGCTGATCATCCGGGAAAGGTATCAGCGCGGTTTCGACCGTGGCCAAGGTATCAACTACGCCTTTCTGCCGCGCGGTGCGCAGCGCAATGTTGAGTTCGTGCGCGCGGTCATGTGCGCCACCAGCGCCGACGATCTGGCGATGGCCGTGTCGGGCGCCGCTTCGGCCACTTCGTAGGACGCCAGATTGTCGGCGGCCGTATAGCGCCCTTCGTCCATCAGCGAGTCGAAGCGGTCCATCAATTGTTCCAGCTTGTCTTGATCGCGCACCAGTCCTTGGGCAATGCTCAAGCGGTCGAGCGCCGCGGCGCGCTCGCGCGCGATTTCCACGTCGACGATGTCCTTTGTCGCGGCCCGTCTGGTTGCAGCCTTCAAGGTCGCTTCCAATTGGTTGCGCAACTGGGCCCGCACTTCGGCCGGCAACTCGGGAACGCGATCGACGCGTTCCAGCACCAGCTTGACGTTTTGCTCGACGGCCTCCGGATCGCTCGACATCAGCGCCCGCGCATCGCGCAGCGAGTTTTCGACTTCGGCCTTGACTTGCGCCGTGATCAAACGGCGCTCTTGCTCGATCGAATCCAAAAATCGTCCGGGTGTTTCGAACGAGCTCGAACCGACATCATTCGCGCGCGCAGCGCGGGCGGCGAATCGTCGTCGGCGCCGGATTGAAGCTCGCTGGGCGGCGCTGCCTGCGAAACCGCGACACGAGCGAAGAGTAGAAAAGGGGCGACGCTTGAGAACGCAAAGTGCGAGAATCGCATGGATGCAATCTCCGGATCGAAACGATGAAGTCGAAGGCGATCCGCCTCGTAGCAATGGGGCTACACACATTTATTCCATTCTGCATCGCGGAAAATCAACTGGCAAGACTGCAAAACGGTAGCATTACCAAACCAGTTGTTACCCCCACACCGGAGATAATACTGCGGGGGGGGTAGTACTAAACGGAACGCGGCGGTTGCTCGCCAGCGACCGTGGTGACGGTCGGCGGAGGGGCCTGCCGGCTGAGCCTGGGGCTGCCGGCCAGCAAGACCGCGAGAATTCCCGTTAGAAACACGCCGTCGAACGTGCCGGCGCCTCCGATCGACGCGACCGATGCGCCAATACCGGCCAATTCATTGAAGTTGAGCAGATCGGCCCCGATCAGCGTTCCCAGGCAGCCCGATGCGTAAGCCAGCGGCGCGGCGTGGTCTCGCGACAACAGCATGGCCACGACCGCCGAGACGATCGGCGGAATGAAGATCGGCACGGAGATGCCCATTTGCGGGACGGGCGTGGCCAGATAGTAGACGACCGCCGTAACGACGCCAATACCCACCAGCGCGATGCCGTAGATGCGGTTGCGGATGATGAAGTAGATACTCAGTGCCGTAGGAATCAGGGCGCCGCCCACGTTGACGGCGATCACGGTGGCGGGCCACCGTTCGATGACGGGCACTTCGCCGCGCATTCCCCAACCCAGATCGACTTGCTTGACGGACACTTGCGAGCCGCCCGGCAACTCGGCCACGGGAATGTTGACCGAGGAACCCAACAGCGTGAAGAACAAGATGGCATAGGCCGCCACGCGCGTGATGCCCAACTTCTCGTACGCATAGCCCAGGATGCCGATTTGCAAGACGGCGATCACGATGCCGAACAACACCACCAGGATGCCAAAGAACGGCGGCAGATAATGAAAGCTGGAAGGCTGCATGAGAAGTGGTGGGTCCGGGGCTAGGGGTCAGGGCGCGGACATTTGCCGCGGCGTATGGGCTGCGGGCTGCTTCGTGGCTTGCTTCGCAATCGATGGTTGATGCACGATCCAATCGACGACGCGCCATTCCATCCAGCGGCGGTCGGGATCGACGCCCCCGCGGCCGACAAATCCCAAGTGGCCGCCCGAGTCGGCCAGGTGAATCAGCACGGTGGGCGAGCCGGGGGTTTCATCGAGCGCGCGACAAGGGATCATCGGATCGTCGCGCGAGGCGAGAACCAAGGTAGGAATGCGAATCTGCGGAATCAACGGCGCGGAGCTAGCCGAGCGATAGTAGTTGTCGGCGGTGCCAAAGCCGCACACCACGGCGGTAAACATGTTGTCGAATTCCCACAACGTGCGCGGTTTTGCATCGAATGGGGCATGGAACAACTCGGGCAGCAACCGGCGCCGCTGGTTGAGCTGATCTAGTAGCAAGCCGACGAAGTAGCGGTCGTAGATACGATTCGACGCTTGCGAAATCTGCCGTGAGCAGGCCGCCAGATCCGCCGGGGGACACACGGCCATGGCGCTGTCCAGATTGCCGCAGCGGCGTTCGCCCAGTTCGCCCAATAGCTTGAGCGTGATGTTGGCGCCGAGCGAAAAGCCCACCAAAGTCGTCGGCGAGTGGGGCAAGTGCTCGGCGATGGCCGCAAGCGCCGCGGCCGCGTCCTCGGAACGTCCGCTGTGATAGGGCAGCCGCGCCAGTCGCATGCCCGCCCCGCAACCGCGCAGATCCATGCGAAAGGCGCGCACGCCGCGGGCATTCAGCTTGTGGGCGATGCGCGCCATGTAGCCGCTCTCGTGACAGCCTGCCAGGCCGTGAATCAGCAGCACGCTGCGATCGTTGGGCTGCCACTGGGGCGGACAATCATCGTGCAGCACCAGCCGATCGCCATCCGACAGCGTGACGTAGTGATGCCGAGCCCGATATTTGGGCACCCGATACGGCAGGTATGCCCCGGCGATCGTTTGCGCATGCCCACCGCGGAACAGGGCATGCGGTCGAAACGGTGGAATCTCGAATTTCGACATGCGACTTCCGGCCTTGAACACTTGCACTTCGGCGCGACACTGCGCGGGGCATGACGCTGGCCCCGGAACATTACGGCCCCGAGCATTATAGCCCTGGCAACGGTCGAGCCGAAACCAGAGATTGCGTCTCCCGCTGTCCTGGCAGCACTACGACCGTTGTCGCTTGACCACCGCGGCGGCGTGCAGCCATGATGGCCGCATGCTGGTATTGGATCAACATTCGGCCGAGGAGTACTTGCGCCAGCGCGGCCATGCGGCGCCCGACGAACGGGTCGTCGTCCGCGAACTGACCGGCGGCGTGTCGAACATGGTGTTGCTGGTCGAGCGTCCGGACGCTCCGTATGGCGATTTCGTGCTCAAGCAGTGCGCGCGAAAAACTGCGCACGGCGCACGACTGGTATTGCAGCCCCGAGCGAATTTGCGCGAAGCCGACGTGCTGCGGCAATGCACCGAACTGCTCACACGCGACGACGACCACGACGACCAAGGTCCGCCGGTGGTCTCGCTCACGCCCAACGTGTTGTTCGAGGACCGGGAGAACTATCTGCTGGCCATTTCGGCGGCGCCGCGGCCGAATCGGGTGTGGAAACAGGACTTGCTGGAAGGAAAGACCAACGGTTCGATCGCCGCGGCCTGCGGACACCTGCTAGGCAGGCTGCATGGGGGCAGTTGGCAGGACGTGCGCATCGCAGAGAAACTTGGTGACCGCGAGCTCTTTTTGCAGTTCGCGCGTTGATCCGTATTATCGCACGCTGGCCGCTGCCCGGCCGGAAACGCAGCGCGCAATCGATGCGCTCATCGCTTCACTGGAAGACCATCCGCGAGCGTTGGTCCATGCCGACTTCAGTCCCAAGAACATGCTGCTGTTTGACGCGGGCACGTCGGAGGGGCTGATGCTGGTTGATTTCGAAACGGGGCACTACGGCGATCCGGCGTTTGATTTGGGATTCTTCCTAAGTCACCTGGTGCTGAAGGCGTGTTATCATCTGCCGGATCACGGCGCGGTACTTGGAGCTGACTCAAGAGTTTCGACGGGCGTACGACGCGCGAATGCTGCCAGGCATCGGCGCCGCGGAGTTGGCTTCGCTGTGGCGCGCGGAATACAGAACTTTGCCGGCTGCGCCTGGGCGCGGCTGGACGGCAAAAGCCCGGTCGAATACCTGCACGACGCGAGTCGCCGCGAGTTGATTCGAGCGCTTTGTCGTGAAATTCTTGCCAACCGTCGCGCGACATGGCAGCACATCGTGGAGTTGGCCAACGATCAATTTGCCCGGGCGGTGCGCTCTGGCAGTTTCGCAATCGGTAAGGAGCGTGCGCCGTGAGCGCGATTACGAAGATAGCAGCTCGCGAGGTGCTCGACAGTCGGGGCCGGCCCACGGTAGAAGCCGAGGTGTCGACGGATGACGGCGGCTGGGGCCGGGCGATCGTGCCCTCGGGCGCGAGCACGGGCCGGGCGGAAGCCTGCGAACTGCGCGACGGCGACCGCTCGCGATTCGACGGCCGGGGCGTCTTACAAGCTGTGGCCAACGTGAACGCCTTGATCGCGCCCGCTTTACTCGGTTGTGACGTGGCCGATCAGGCGACAGTCGACCGGCTGCTGCTGGCGCTCGACGACTCGCCGCGGAAAACGAAGCTGGGCGGCAACGCGCTGTTGGCAGTGTCGCTGGCGGCAGCGCATGCCGCGGCAGCCAGCCGGCGCGTGCCTTTGTATCGGCATTTGCACGATGTCTTTCGCGCGATCGATCCCACGGCGGCGCCACCGACGATGCCCGTGCCGATGGTGAACATGATCTCGGGCGGCTTGCACGCTGGGGGAAATATCGACTTTCAGGATTTCATGATCATTCCGCACGGCGCCGGCGACGTGGCCGTGGCGCTCGAGCAAACCGTGCGAGTCTATAGCCGACTGGGGCAGTTGCTGAGCGACGCGGGCTATGAAGGGCGTCTGGTCGGGGACGAAGGAGGCTTTGGCCCGCGCTTGGAGAGCAACGGACAGGCCGCGGAGTTCGTCGTGCGGGCAATCGAAGCCGCTGGACTGCGGCCCGGTGTCGACGTGACGTTGGCGCTGGATGTAGCCGCCACGCACTTCTTCGACGGCACGCACTACCGATTGTCGGCCACCGGCGGACAACGCATGTCGGCCGCCGAGCTGATCGACTACCTGGAATCGCTCGCACGGCAGTGGCCCATCGAGAGTATCGAGGATGCTCTGGCCGAAGAGGACTGGGAAGGCTGGCAATTGATCACAAAGCGATTGGGCAACCGCTTGCAACTCGTGGGCGATGACCTGTTCACGACGAATCGCCAGCGATTGGCGCGCGGCGTGGAACTGGGCGCCGGCAACAGCGTGCTGGTGAAGGTGAATCAGATCGGCACGTTGAGCGAAACGTTCAAAACGATTGCGCTGGCGCGGAAGTCGGGTTTCGGCTATGTCGTCTCGGCCCGCAGCGGCGAGACCGAGGACAGCACGATCGCCGATCTGGCGGTGGCCACGGCCGCCGAGCACATCAAGATCGGATCGATCGTCCGCGGCGAACGACTGGCCAAGTACAACCAATTGCTGCGGATTGCCGAAACGTTGTAACGACGCGGCGGCAACGGCTACGCGACGGTGACGTCGATTTTCTCCACGCCGTTCCAGGTGTAGCCCTTGGGATTCCAGAAGATGGACCCATCGATCGGTTGGCTGCGGCCGAGCGCATCAACGGCGCGGGCCCAGACTTGATGCTTGCCGCGCGGCAGCGAGACGGTCGTTTGCCAGCGGTACCAGGCGTAGGGGTTATCGGGCACTTCGAGCTGGGCACGCTGCCAGCGATTGCCGCGGTCAATGGAGACCAGCACCTGGTCGACCTTGGCCTCGCCGTCGTTGAACGCCACGCCGGCGACGATCGCCTCGCCGGCCGGCAGTTTCGCTCCCGGCAGCGGCAGCAGCACCACGCTTTTGAGCCGCATGCGATAGTTCGGATCGCTATTGGCGAAGGTCGCGACGAACTTCGTGCCGGGTGCGATCGGCGCCAGCGGCGTGCGATAGCGGGGAATTTGGCTGGCGTGGTCGCTTTCGTCGGCGGTGAATCGCAAACGTCGCAGCCATTTCATGTGCATCGTGCCGTAGTAGCCCGGCGTGATCAGCCGCACCGGCCCGCCGTGAATGGCCGGCAGCGGCGCTCCGTTGAGCGACAATGCCAGGATCGATTTGCTGAGTGCCTCGTCGAGCGGGATACTGTGCTCGAAGTGATCGGTGTCGGCGGGCGGCTTGTCGGTTCCATCGGCGGTAAGATATTTGGCGCCGGCTTGGATGTACACACCGGCGCGGTCCAACAGCTTTGCTAGCGGCACGCCGGCGAACTTCACGTTGCCCATCGCCCCGCGACCCCACTGCGTGCCCGAGACAGGCGAAGCCCCCGAGAACAACGCGCGGCTGTTGCCCGAGCATTGCAGCACCATCTCGTATTCGACCTGCTCCATGTCGGCCAGTGTGGCGGCGTCGAGCGTGACCGGCTTGTCGACCATTCCGCCCAGTTCGATCTTCCAGCCGGCAGCGGGCACGGGTTTAATAGTGGCCGCGTCATCGGGCTGCGAATTGTTGCGCACGAACAAGAGCGGCACGGGCGTGATTTGCGTCCCGACCAACAAGTCGACAGGCGTCTCGGCCACCGCGGGCGCTTGCGTAAAGATCAACAGCCTTGGATCCTTGCCGGGCACGATGACCCCGGGCTGGGGCGCGTCGTCTGCCCAGGAGGCGCGAGGAAACAAAAACATGCCGGCGGCCAGCGCGCCGGCGCTTTGCAGAAACTCGCGCCGCGGCTGTCGTTGCCAAAAGGAAGTTTGCACGTAGATACCTCGTTGGCGTAATTCCAAGTTGCACGATCCGAGGCGATTTTAGCCTGCCCGGCGATCGATCACTACCGAGGCGGTGGTTTTTTCCATCGCGAAGCATCCTTGAAACCTGTCAATCCATTGTTTGTAATTGGCACGCGGCCCGAGGCGATCAAGCTGTCGCCGGTCGTGCTGGCCTGCGCACGGTGTGACGGGATCGCGCGCACGACGGTGTGCACCACCGGCCAACACCGTGAAATGCTCTCTCCGGTGATGGAGTACTTCGGCGTCGCGGCGGAGGTCGATCTGGCGCTGATGCAACCGAATCAAACGCTGGCGGATTTGACGGCCCGCGCGCTGCGGGGCGTGCGGGGCGCGCTGGTCGACCTGCGGCCGGACTGCGTCGTCGTGCAAGGCGACACCACAACCGCCATGGCGGCAGCGCTGGCGGCGTTCTACGAGCAAGTGCCCCTCGTACACGTAGAAGCCGGCCTGCGCACGGGAAATCTTCTGGCGCCCTGGCCCGAGGAGTTGAACCGCCGCATCGTGACGTTGGCCGCCGGCCTGCACTGCGCACCGACGCAACGTGCCGCCAACGCGCTAACGGCCGAAGGCGTATCGCCGGCGCGAATTCACCTCACCGGCAACACGGTGGTTGATGCGCTGATGTGGACGTTGGCGCGCGAACGGCAGAACGACGCACATTGGCGACAGAAGCACGTGGAACTAGGCGACGCGCCGCTGGTGCTCATCACGGGGCATCGCCGCGAGAATTTTGGCGGCGGGCTGGAGCGGCTCTGCCAGGCGCTGTTGCAATTATCGACGCAGTTCCCGGCCACGCAGTTCCTCTATCCCGTGCATTTGAATCCGAACGTGCAAGGTCCGGTGCGGGCGGCACTGTCTGGGCGCGCGAACGTGCATCTGGCGCCGCCGGCCGCCTATCCTGAATTCGTATGGCTGATGGATCGCGCCGCCTTGATCCTCACCGATTCGGGCGGCGTTCAGGAAGAAGCGCCCTCGCTCGGTACGCCGGTGCTGGTGATGCGCGACGCGACGGAACGTCCCGAGGCGCTGGCCAGCGGCCTGGTCGAACTGGTCGGCACGTCCGTAGAGCGGATCGTCGAGCGCACCGGCAAATTGCTAGCGGGGCCGTCGAGCCAGGCACGGCGATCGGCTGCCAATCCCTATGGCGATGGACGCGCAGCGGAGCGGATCGTGCAGTTGATCGTCGAGCGTGCCTGGACGGCCTGAAACCGCCATTCTCGCATATGGGGGGATATGTTAGTCTCCCGCCCTGAGCCGGACGGCCTGCTAGCAGGTTGTGCGGCAGCCTCTGGCTCCCTTCAGATTCACCTTCCACAGCAGTCAAGGGGCGACCGAGTGCGCGTTGCGATCGTCCACGATTGGTTCGTCACTTATGCCGGTTCGGAACGCGTGGCGGAACAGCTCATCAGCATGTTCCCGCAGGCGGACATCTTCAGCCTGATCGATTTTCTGCCTGCTGCCGACCGCCGATGCCTGGGCGGCAAGCAGGTGACCACCAGCTTTCTGCAGAAGATGCCGCTGGCTCGCAAACTGTATGCAGCCTATTTGCCCCTGATGCCGCTGGCGATCGAGCAGTTGAATTTGAGCGGCTACGACCTCGTGCTCTCCAGCAGCCATTGCGTGGCCAAGGGGGTGCTCACCGGGCCGGACCAGTTGCACATCAGCTACGTGCATACGCCGATGCGCTACGCCTGGGAGGGCCAGCACGAGTATCTGGCCAGTTCGCCGTTCGGCCGTGGAATGCGGGGCTGGTTTGCCCGCTGGATGCTGCACAAGCTGCGCATGTGGGATGCACGTTCGGCGGCCGGGGTCGACGCTTTCGTAGCCAACAGCCGCTTTATCGCGCGGCGCATTCGGAAGACTTATCGCCGCACGGCCGACGTGATTTACCCGCCGGTCGATACCGACGCGTTTCCACTGTGCGAGCGGCGCGAAGACTACTATGTCACCGCGTCGCGACTGGTGCCGTACAAGCGGGTTGACTTGCTGGTCGACGCGTTCGCCCGGCTGCCCGAGCGGCGGCTGATCGTGGTGGGCGACGGGCCGGAACTGGGCCGACTGCGCGCCAAAGCGATGGCAAACGTCTCGCTGGTGGGCTATCAGGAATTCGACGCCATGCGCGACCATGTGCAGCGAGCCAGGGCGTTCTTGTTCGCCTCGCGCGAGGACTTCGGCATCGTGCTGGTCGAGGCGCAAGCGGCCGGCACGCCAGTCATTGCCCTGGGCCAAGGCGGCGCGTTGGAAACGGTGCGCGGGCTGGACGACCCCGCGCCCAGCGGACACTTCTTTCACCACCAGAGGGTCGAAGACGTGGTTGAGGCGATACGCACGTTCGAGCGCGAAAGCTATCGCATCCTGCCGACCGCGTGTCGAGCCAATGCCCTGCGATTTGGCGTCGAGCGATTTCAGCGCGAGTTCTATCAGCACGTGCTGACGCAGACCACGGAATTTCGCAATCAGTCGGACGCGCCGGCGGCGGACAATTCGGCGAAGCCGTTGCGCACGGCATAAGCGCCTAGCCGGCTTTCGCGTGCATTGGCGGCGTGATTTTGATCGTGGACTGCCCGTGGCGGCGCTGCCAGGCGTCTTGCAGAACGGCGAGCATTTCCGCGGTGCGCGATTGCCAGGTGAACTGCCCGGCGACGCGGGTACACTCGTCCACGTCGGGACGCTGGCCGGCCAGGTGCCGATCCAATGCGGCGACGAACGCCTCGGGCGAATCGGCTGGCGTATGGAATTGCGCAAACGCTTCGAGTGCCGGCACGTGGCTGGTCACCACGCTTTGGCCTGCCGCCAGGTACTCAAAGAACTTCATGGGGAACATGGACGCGGTGTATGCATTAGCCGGACAAGGAATGGTCGCCACGTCGCAACCGCGCAGATAGTCGGGCAATCGCTCGTAGGGGCGCGGCCCCAGCAGGTGGACGTTCGGTCGTTGCAACCGTTCGATGCGCGTTTCCTGCTGGCCTTCGCCCACCTGGCCAATCAACACCCAATGCCAGTCGGGGCGCGCTGGGCCACCCAGGCGATCAATTCGAAGTCGACCTTGTATTCGGCCACGGCGCCGACGAAACCAACGCGCGGACGCGGAATGGCCGCCAGTTCCGGGGGCAACAGTCCGGGTTGCCGTGCCCGGGCAAAGTGTGCGAAGTCCGCCACGTTCGGCAGGTAGTGCGTGGCGCTCGCGTTCAGCGCTGCCAGCCGTGTTAGCAATTGCTGACTGGTGGTAAACACAACGTCGGCCGCTCGAACCAGTTGCTCTTCGGCCGGTGCAATGATGTTCGACGGCAAATGCGGCGCGGCACGCAAGTCGTCGACACAGTGGTACACCAACAACGAGTGATCGAGCGCCGCCGCCAGGTTTCCGACCAGCGGGTTGTATGTCCAGACGATAGGTCGCTCGAAGCCAAGGCGACCGCACTGCTGGCGCAGCCAGATGGCGAGCCAACGATCGTTCAGCCGGCGGGCCCAGACATGGCCGTGCCATGGGAGAGCCAACGGCGAGGCGACCCACAGGTTGTCTTGCACATTGCGCAGCGGTTGCATGGCGCGGCGCAGTCGACGGCCGATGCGTGCCACGTCGCGCGGTCCGGCAGTCGGCGGACGGAGCCCCAACGACTCGACGTATAGCACGCGGAAGCCCTGCTCGGCCAGTTGCTGGGCCACGCGCTGCTTGTTAGTCCAAAACGGATGGTCCCAATCGGCCGTGGAAAACAGCACGACGTCGCGCGGGATGGTTCGATCAGGCGACAAGGCTTTGCCCCTTCCAGCGCACGGCCAATGGCGGAGTTGCTGCTTCAACCGGCGCTTCGATCGACAGTCGCCCGTCGCCGTCGACCGCAAGTGACGTAGCGTCGCGGCGCTTGAGAAAATCGAGCACTTGGACGATGCTCGCCCACCAGACGTCGCCATGACGGCGAATGTGGTCGATCAGTTGCCGATGAGCGGCCACGCGCGCCGGCTCGTCGCACCAGCCGTATTGATAGCGCTGGGAGAATGGGTGATCGAGATAGCCGAAGATGGCACGCGCCGCGGCATGCTGGTCGAAGCTGGCGCAGTAGACGTCCATCGAGTTGCCGTAGCGTGCATGGCAATCGCCGTGCAACATGCACTGCGCACTGTGCGACACGATCGGACGCGGCGCCAGCGGCACTCGGCCGGCGCGGCCGAGCAGATACTCAGGATCATTGGCGATGATGCCGCCGAGGAAACCGTCGAAGCCGGCGTCGGCCAGCGCGGCCACGGCATAAGGCGGATTCTGATGGAAGGGCGACACCGCGTACCGCGCGGGTCCGGCCTCGGGCAGGTGTTGCTCGATCCAGGCGCGTGACTCGCACGCTTCCGTCAAAGCCCGTTCGTAGCTGCCACCCCAGTTGGGCTCGTGATGCACGGAGTGCGGCACCACGGATCCGCCGGCGGCCAGCACGTCGCGCATCAGTTGCACGTCGGCTGCATCGATCGGCTGGCCGGTCAATAGCGCCAACGAGAGCGGCACGCCGTGTTCGCGGTAGAGTTCTACCAGGGGCCGCGCGCTGACAACGGCTTCGTCGCAGTCGAGCCGCGCGCAGATCGCGGCGCGATAGCCGGCGGGTATCTCGCTCAACGTCGGCAAGCAGGGCAAGTCGTCGATGCGGTAGTCCGACAGGAACGATTCGATTAGATGCCATTCCAGACTGTCGAGCGGACCGACCGGGCGATTGAACCACAGCGCGGCGCCGCGCGGCGTTTCGTGCAATGCCGCGTAGGCTAGCTCTGCGCCGCCCGGCAGAATGAGGCGTGCCAGCGGCATGGCGTTGGCAAACTTCACCGCCGATTGCAGCGACCAGGCATCGCCGCGGACCGTGATGCGGCCGTAGCCCAGGTTGTTCCATTCGTCGGCGAAATCAAAGCGGCATAGTGGCCGGCGCCGATATGGCGAATGCGTGGCCAGGGGATGGGCGGCTACGTACTCGATGCGTGCCGGCGACTCGTCGTGGTGCGTGGTGGCCTCGGGACGGCAGGCGGCCCAATCGGGTTCGTGCGGCAGCGGCCCTTGCCACTGGAGTCCCAGCGTCTGCGCCGCGCGCGGACCGATGCGCCCCAGCACGATCGCCTTGCCGCCGGTGGCCAGCAACCGCGACAAGTCCGCGTCGGCTGACTCGTCTGGATTGATCCACACGATGCACGCGCCCGGATCGAGTTGCGAATCCGTCGCGCGCAGGCGACCTGGGCAGCGGTTAGCGATCGGATGAGCGCGGCTTCCACGATCTGACCCGCGCGGCGATCGGCAGCGGCAAACCTCAATTGCACCTGGTGTCGATGCGGCGAACCGAATGCGGCGAGTCTGCCGGAAGAGGAAGATATCAGCGTCATGGCGAAATTCCAGCGCGGGGCATTTGGCGGTAAGCTGCGTTTCGATTGCGACAAGGCGTGGATGGGCACCCAGGGAAGCTTCGGCCCTTCGTCGACGGCGGGCGCATCGAGAGCCCGTTGTTGGTAGACGTTGCGCGGGCCGGCGACGAGTCCCACTTGCTGCATGTTCTTGAGAATCGGACAGCTCGGCGTACTACGGCAATAGCCGGCCAATCGGCCCTCGGCCAACTCGCCGCGAATCTCCTGCATGGCGGAACTGTTGACTACGTCGCGCAAAAACTCCTCGAGCGGCCTGTCCTGCCGTTGGCTCCACGTGGCGATCGGTTCGGTGGCGTAGCAACACGGCATGATTCCCCGACGGAGAATGTACAGCGTGCGCCACGGCTCGCTGCACAAGGGCGCGCCCGTCGCGCCGGCATCGACGGGAAACTGATCGCTTTCAACGTAGAGCGGCACGCCGTGTTGTGCGGCCAGGCTGCGGGCCCCGGCGGCGACCGCCGCCATTTCGTCCATGTGGAGCACTTCGGCGGCGTAGTCGAAGGAGTAGTCGCCGTTGACGGTCACCGGCGCGAGGTTGTCATCGAGATACAGCGACCGCAGCTTCACTTCGTCCACGCCCACCTGGCGCATCAAGGCGAAGAACTGCGGGAGCTCGTCGACGTTGGAGCGCATGGCAATGAACGAGACGAAGACGCGCGGCAAGTCGCCGTGGGCTTTCTTTTCGCGACAGAGCGCCGTGACGTTGTCGATGATGTCGTCGAACCGATCGTTTCGGTAGCGCGCGTATCCGCCGGCCGTGGCCGAATCAATCGAGACATAGAGCAACAGGTTTTTGCCCAGCAATTCGCGGCGGATGCGGGGTGTGAGCAGTTGGCCGTTGGTCGTCAGCGAAAACTGTTTGCCGTCGCGGTCGATCTGGGTGATGATCCTGCCGAAGTCCTTGTTCATCACCGGCTCGCCGATGCTGCAGTCGTTGACTTCGATGGCATTGTGGTAGAAGGCGCCGAGTTCGCCCAACGTGTTGAACGTGAATGCCGGCGATCCCCGCTCCGACACTTTGGCCCAATCCCAAGCGCAATCAGGCGCACGCCTGGCTTGTTTCCGGGATATTGCAGCGGGCTTCGACGTTGACTCGCAGCGCCGGCGGCGTTGACTCCAGCACGGCGAGTCCGGCGCGGTGTTCGTCCTGGTTGCGCCTGAGGTTTTTTGCCGCCGCGCTGGCGCGTTGGGCCGACGTTTCTTCGTCGAACGGCTCGACGCGGCGCAGCATGATCCCCAGCTCGCGCGCGTCGCTTGCCACGGGAACCACCGGCGTGACTCGAAATGTCAAGAGCTCGCCGGAGGTCGCGCCTTCAATCTTCAACACGCCGCGATGCCAGCCGCGACAGAGGTCGATGCGATCGAGCAGGCATTGCTCCGACGCTACTTCGAGCGTTCCTTGCTCGCCGTAGTAGCAAAGTTGCAGCCGCAGATAGCGCGCAGGCGCGTTGCAGCCGGACGCGGAAGGCGCCCTCGGTCCAGCGGAACGCGCCCACGTCGTCTTGCTCGAGGGCGTGCCATCCGTCGACTGGTTCCAGATCATGCAGCACGCGCGGCTCCATGCGTTTCCCCATCGCCACGGGATTCCCAGGCCGCGATCGAGGGCGAATCGACCAGGTGCGAGAACTTGCTGCGCCAACCGCGGCGCGCCAGTCCGCCAAAGTCGGTGAATTGCAACTGCACGGTGTCGCCCCACCAGGACTGGATTCGCCGCGCGATCGCCTCGTGGCGACCCGCGTCGGGCACGACCAATCGCAACAGCGACGGCCCGTCCTGTTGCACGACCTGAAATTCGTCGATGCCGCCGACCCGATCGAGCAGGTCCTGCAAGTAGTGTGTCGGATAGTGGCGTTCGCCGATGCGCACGATGTCGTGTACGCGACCCACCAGGTTGCGCAGGAAGAACCCTTCGTCGGTCATTTCCAGATCGGCCAGATCGCCCGTGCGATAGCGGACCAGCGGCATGGCGCTGTTGCGCACGTCGGTGAACACCAGTTCGCTGCGCCCCTCACGCAGGGCCACCTCGGGCCAGGCGATCGTGTCGAGCACTTTCAGCCGGGCCTGAGGATCGTCGAGCCGCTCGTGCGCCAGCACTCCGAACTCGGCGTTGCCGTAGCGATCGATCGCGCGGCAGCCGAAAACCGTTTCGATGACTTCGCGCTTCTTCGCATCGAGCACTTCGCCGGTCGATTCAAAGATGTCGAACGCGCGGCGCGCATTGACTTCCGTGTCGCGCAGCCGGGTGGCCAGCGCATAGAGCGTCGATGGATGGCCTTGAATCAGATACGGCCGCGTGCGGCGGATGATACGCCAGGCGTGGTCTAACGCCGGCGGATCAAGATGGTCGGTGAACAGGTTCGCGCGATTGAGTACGACTTGCTTGATGCGTTCCTTGAGACGATCTCGCCAGGGAAACGTTTCAGGAAAGCGGCTCGACAGGTGCATTTCGCGCATGAACGGCCGCTTGCCAGCCCATTCCAGGCTCACGATATTCACCGCGGCCGTCCAATCCAGGGCCTCTTGCGAGTAGTAAACGCGCAGGCTGGGTCCGGTCGAGCCACCCGATTCGCGCGGATGGAGCGCGGCCGGATCCATCCGTTCCGAGATCATCCGGCTCCCCTGCTCGCGAATGATTTCTTTGGTCAGATAGGGCAGGTCCTGCAAGTAGGCCAGATCGTCGTTCAGTTTGAGCGGATCGAAACGGAACTGGCGGAACAGGTCGCGATAGTAGGGCACTTCGTTGCCGGCCCGTTGCAGGTGCGCGGCCAGGTGCGTGCCGACCCAGGCACGGCGCTCGGCAAAGCTGGCGGCCATCTGGGTGCGCAACGCGTCGGCCTTGGCCCGGATCTGGCGGCCCAGGCGACGTTCGGCCAGCGGATACAAAACTCGCGCACTAGCATAACGGAGCATAGACGAATCCATTCGTTGTTAGCACACCGCGGCGGCTCCCAGCAGAACGCGCTCGTACGCGTCGGCAAGGGCCTTGGCGGCATGAGTCCATGTGAAGTTCTCCAGCACGAAGCGTGGCAGGCGGTCGTCGCCAGCGGCCGACCATTGGCGTTCGATCGCGCCACGCAGGCTCGCGCCGTCGTGCGGATCGACGTACTCGGCATGCGGGCCGAAGTATTCGCGCGCGGCGCCTTCGGCCGTGATAACGATCTTCGCGCCCTGGGCCGCGGCTTCCAATGCCGCCAGCCCGGGGGTTTCCAAAAAGCTGGGCAGCACGAAAACCTCACAGGCTCGATAGGCCGCTTTGAGCAGCGGATCGGCATGGTCGAGACTGCCGAGGTAGTGGACGCGCTGGCCGCCGGCGCTTTGCACTTCATCGAGATAGTCCACGTCGCGAACGTGCCCCACGAGCACCAGGTCGAGCTCCATTCGTGCCGCGACCTCGGCCAGCAAGCGTTGGTTCTTGCGCCGTTCGATGTTGGCCACGTTCAACAGAAACGGTCCGTCGAGACCGAAGCGGCGGCGAAACAACTCGGGATCGCCCGGGGTGACAAACTCGGCGTCAATGCCGTTGGGAATGACCGAGAACTTGTGGGGGTCAAGGTCGAACGCCTCGGCCAATTGATCGCACTCCGCCTGCGAATTGGGCAACACACGGTCGCAACGGTGCAGCAGGTCGTGGATCTCGCCCAGCGGAAACAACGGACGGTTCTGGGGCGTGAGCCAGAGCACGGGCGAGATCGCCAGCGGCAGGCCGATGCGCTTGACGTGGTCGCAGAAGTTCATCGATCCGCCCTGCACCGAAAAATAGTGTACCAGGTCGACGCGATCGAATTGCGGGCGCCAGGGATCGAACAACAGCACTTCGACGCCCAGCGCCTCAAGCGCCTGTTTGCACTTGAGCAACTGGATTTCGCCGCCGCCGGGACAGGCGTACGCCACGGGATAGGTGTTAAACAGTACGCGCACCGTACACCACTTTCTCCAAGGCCGCCCAGAAGGCCTGGCCATCGGCCTGTTGCACGATTTGTTGCATTCGCTCGCGTTGCGCGGCAATGATCGAGCGCTGCTTCCAGGAAGTGGTGAGCACGCTGCGCAGATCCGCGGCGATGGCGTCGAATTCCTTGGAATAGGAGACGCGGCCGCTGCGGCCCAGCGTTTCCAGCACGGCATCTTCGGCGAAAGCGAACACGGGAATGTCGAATGTCATGGCCTCGACGACCGGCACGCAAAAGCCTTCGTGCTCGCTCATGGTCACAAACGCCGAGGATGATTGGTACAACGTTTTGAGTTGGCCATCGCTGACGTGTTCGCGAAAGTGAATGAAATCCTGCAGCGGCGCATACTCACTGCGGAGCAAGTACTGAAGGAAGCCGCGATAGCCCTGGAACGTCGACGCGCCGACGATGATCAACGCCGAATCCGGGTCGAGCTCGTGATAAAACTCGAACAGGACAAACAGGTCCTCGACGCGTTTGTGCGGCGCGATGCGGCCAACGTACAGCAGCTTCGTGGATTGAGGAGGCAAGTCGATCGGTTCGGCCTCGACGTCGTGCCAGGCCTTGGGCCCGACGATCGGCGGTCCGATCGTCACTTCGACGTCGTCGACTTCGACGTCTTCCACTTCGGTCTCGTCAACTTCGACGTTCTCGATGCCCGCGCGCTGGAGCGGAGCATCGCTGTCAACTTGCCGGCTTTGTTGGGCGGCGGCTTGCAACACGCGGGCGGAACTGGTCGAGTTGGCCATCAGCGCGTCGAACTGGGGCAGATACTTTAGTTGCGCAAGCCCTTCGGTGCAGTGCACCGCGTACTCGGCGTCGTACACCTGCAGGAAGCGGGCGGGAGTAATATTGTGGAAGTACAGAATCTTCTTCGAGGGGAGTTCGGCCAGTTGCGGCAGCCAGGGCTCGAAGATGGAAAAGTTCAGCAGTACGATGTCGTCTTTCGCCGCCGTGTCGAACAATTCGCACGTGTGACGAATGGTTTCGCGCAGCGCCGGATCGAATTGGCTGGCATAGAGCTGGCAGGGAATGCCGTTGGCGCGGAACAGCCGGTGCAAGCCCAGCGCGAAGTTGCCGACCGCGTCCCGCTCGAAGGCGTTGGTCGACACCAGGTGCACCGTCGATTCGCGCGGCCAGACAAACCAGGGCAATGAGGCCACCCAGCCGGTCGGATGCTCCAGGCGCATGCGCCGCTGGTTGGAGCGGGCCAATGCATCGGCCGAGTTGTACAAGTGCAGGATGTCGTCAAAGCGGACCGCTTCGCTGACAACCTGCCGCAACACGACGTGCAGCGCGATGACGGGCTCGTCCAAGCCCGCATAGTCGGGATTTCGCCAGAATTCCCGCGGGGCAACGTCGTCGAAGGTAACCGCGAATCCGTCGGCCTCTTTCTTCACCTGCACGGTCACGTCGCCTTTGGCGTCCAGCGGCCACTTCCACCAGCCGACGTGGCCTTGCGGGTGAACCGGGTGGGCTGCCGAATAAAGATCGATCACCAGGTACAGCTCGTCGTCCCAGACCGACGAATTGAACGACAGTTTCAATTCACCGCACTCGCTATCGGTCATGTCGAGCCGCGGCTTGTCGACCGAAACGTAGGGCAATCGCGCGTCGGAGGTTCGCTTCAGCGTGGTCATCTGGTCCATCGCCGCTTTCCTTCCTGAACGAATTCTCGCGTCATGTCCACGTACCGCGAACCATGATTGCGCGATGACTCGATGTGCGTGTTTTCGTGATACTCGTTGAACGTCGAGATGACGACCATGTCGGGCGGCTCTTCCACCGAAAGCGCGAACGAGAGCATGCGACGATAGGTGCCGCCCTCGTCGCGATCGATCGAGCGATGCGGATTGCTCTTGCGGTTCGGATCTCGCAAATGACGGTCGTCGTAGCCGGGCGAAACCGAAATGATCCGCAGGTTGCGCGTGCCCGCGGCGCTGTTTTGATAGGCCTGCGTCCAGATACGTTCCCAGTGCACCGGCGCCGAAAGTTCCAGCGGTGAAAACAGGCTCCAGCCGTGAAACAGCCCAAACGAATGGCTGCGCTCTTCTTTGGCCGAGTACATCCGCAGGCTGGTGGCGATGCGCACGAAGCCTTGGGATATTTCGTCGATGAAGTTCACCAACGGCTTGTTGCCATCGTGCACTCCGGTCCAAAAGTAGAAAATGACCGGCTCGCCGTCATAGTGAAAATACGCGTCCTGCGGCACAAGCTGGCTGCGCACGATCTCGACGGCTTCGTCCAGTTGCTCGCGGTCGCAATCGTAGGGACAAAGCTGAATCGCCAGCTTGATCTTGGTGTCGAGGCCGTCGACCACGCTGAAGATGCTCTTGGCCGCCGCCAACTCATAGGCGTTGCAGCCGTGGCGGTCGACGTGCAGGTTGAGCACCAAAAAGTCGAGTTGCATTTCTTCGAATTGCCGCCAGTGCGCTTCGATCGTGCTGCAACTGCTCGAGGCATAGTAGCCAAGCCGAGGCATATCCGTGACGCCCCCGGAATGCGACGTGTCGTTCCAATGGCTGGAACCGATGCCGTTTCCGTACCAGCAGTAGTACTGTGCGCCAAAGAGCGTGGTCCGCACCCGGGCGTCGTCGCGCGGCCGGTCGTGAGTGGCGGTCCATTCGGCGTGGGTCTCTTCGATGATGCCGAGCAATTGCTCCGAGGCCCGCTGCCAGGTATAGGCTTGCACGCGCTGGCGACCGGCCTCGCCCATTTGGCGGGCGATGTCCTTGTTGTCTCGCAGGAAACGCATCTTTTCGGCCACCTGCTCCGGCTCGGGCGAGACCAGCATGGCGCAGCTCTCGTCGACGGCCTCGATGAAGCCGCCTTCGTTGGCCGCGATCAACGGCTTGCCGGCCGCCATGGCTTCGAGCGCCACGATGCCAAAGGGCTCTTTCACCGGCATGAACACGACGCCCAGCGCCCGCGAAAACAGGATCTTCACTTCCAGGTTCGTCAGCCCGTGCAGGAAGAAGACGCGATTCTCCAGGCCCATGCCTGCGGCCACGCGGGCCAGCTTCTGTTTTTCGGGTCCGCTGCCGACGACGTACAACTGGGCATTCTCGACGAGCTTGAGCGCTTCGATGATCAGCTTGATGCGCTTGTGCGGCCAGAGCTGCCCGATCGTCAGAAAGATGTTCTCGTCCGACGGTTGGAAGATGAAGTCCTCGACGTTCACGCCGGGATAGACAACGTCTTTGACCGGCGAACCGTAGACGCCTTCGAGATAGCCGGCCGAATAGCGGCTGTTGGCCACCACGCGGTCGGGCTTGCCGAGCTTGTCGACCAGGTCCATCGACGACAAGTAGGCCTCGTAGGTGACGTCGGCGACGCAGTCGTAGTTGTACTTGGGATAGACGTGCAGTTCGCGCTGCCTGGTGGCGGCCACGTCCTCCAGCGGCTGCTCGTACCGCAAATCGTGCAAAATGCGCAACGGCTCGTGCGGAAACCACACCATCGGATGCAGGTCGATCAGATGGGTCGGCCAGAGGTGGGTGTGATAGATGTCGTGCTTGCCGATCTCCTGCTCCCAAATCTTCGGCAACAGGGCCGTGTTGAGCAGGATGGAGTGGTGCCCTTCGAGATAGGGGGATATCTTGGCCAGTTTCACGTTGCGGCCGATGCCGTGTTCGGCCAGCAGATCGGTGTTGATGTTCGCCGAATAGATCGTCAGATCGTGTACGTCCTGCCAGCGGGCCACGCACTCGATGAGGAATCGCTCGGCGCCGCCGTATTTGGCCAGCTCCGGAATGATCACGGCCATATCGAGCCGTTTGTCGGTGCGCCGCAATTCGGGAGGCTCGAGCGGCAGGTACGCTGTATCAAGGTTGGCTTTGAGCATGGTCATTTTTGTGTGGTTCGTGCGGCGGGTGGCTCGGCGGAGGATCTAGGCGGCCAGGTCTCGTGTTCGATATCGGTCAATGACACGCGCGGGCTCGCCGATGTCGACGAGTCGTCCGCCCACGATCAGGGCCACGCGATCGCTGATGGCGGCAAGGTTCTCCATCTCATGGCTGACGAAGACCATCGTGACGCCGCGCTCGCGAAATTGCTGCATGCGCCGCAGGCACTTCTGGCGAAAGGAATGGTCTCCCACGGCCAGCGCCTCGTCGACCAACAGGACGTTGGGTTCCAGGTGCACGGCCACGGAGAATCCCAATCGCGACACCATGCCGGTCGAATACGTCCGCAGCGGCGCGTCGATGAACTCTCCCAACTCGGAAAAGGCGATGATCTCTTCGACTCGCTCCATGACTTCGCGGCGCGTGAGTCCCAGCAGGATGCCGTTGAGCACGATGTTTTCGCGACCGTTGAGTTCGCTGTGAAAGCCCGCGCCAAGTTCCAAAAGCGGACAGACGCGCCCGACGGTGTGGATCGTGCCGCTGGAGGCCCGCAACACGCCGGCGATCAATCCCAGCGTCGTGCTCTTGCCTGCGCCGTTGGGGCCGATGACGCTGACGCTTTCGCCGACGCCAATTTCGAGCGAGACGTCATCTAGCGCGCAGAACGGCCGTCGCCGCCGCATGGCCCGAATCTGGCTGGGCATGTGCAGGACGAGATTCTTCAAGCCGCCGGACACGGGGCTGTCCAGGTAGTAGTGCTTCGTCACATGTTCGAAGCGAATCGCCGCGGCGCTAGACAATTTCGGCAAACCTCCACACGTTCCTGGCGTACACCGCGCCACCGATGGCCAACAGCACCAGGGCCCAGCACATGGCCATGCCCAGGTGTGCCAGCGGCACGAAAGACTGATAGAACAATCCCTGCCAGCACAGTACGATCGAGGCAAACGGATTGACGTAGAATATCCACTCGTACTCGGGGGGCACGCGCTCGGCCGGATAGACGATCGGCGTCGCGTAGAACAGCAAATGCATGGTGAGCGTCGCCAGCCGCTCCAGATCGCGAAAGAACAAGTTGGCGGTCGCGATCAACAGCCCCATGCCAAAGGTCATGGCCAGTTGCACCAGCACCAACAGTGGCAGCAGCCACAGCCATTCGACGCGTGGCAAGTGGCCGTAGTACAACATGAAGCCCACGATCACGGGAATGGAAATCACGAAGTGCGCCGACTCATTCAGCACGCCGGCCAGCACCAGCGTGGCGCGATGAAAGCGCACCTTCTTGATCAGGGAGCTGTTGCCCAGGAAATAGAAACTGGCGGTGGTGGCCGTGTTCGAGATCCACTGCCAGGGAAAAAGCCCGGCGATCAGGTACAGCGCGTACTCGCGCACTGAAACCAGGCGAACCACGACGTGAAACAGCATGAAGAAGATCAGCGCCAGCACCAGCGGGTGCATCACGCTCCACGCGTAGCCCATGAACGTGCTCTTGTATCGAACCTTGAATTCCTTGGCCAACAGGACCAGGATCAGGTCGCGATAGTAAACGAGGGTCCGGGCATGACCGGACATGGGCCGTAGCGCCGCGGTCTTCAAGGTCGCAATCCTTTGCGGGGCAAGTCGAGGCTGGCGGTGTGGCGCCGGGCGTCAAAATCCATTTCCGACGCCGGGTCAATCACTTTTTGGGGAGCTGGATCTCTGGCAGACGCACCACCCCTGGATCGAGGTTGCCGCCGCGCGAGCCACGGCCTTGTCGTACGCGGGACAACAGGCGCAGCCAAGTGGGGGCCTCGAACTGCAAACCTATACACCCGATTCGCTTACCGCGTCAACACGGCTTTCCTGCTGCCAATGCGATGACAGCGGCTGCTGGCACGATTCGCCGTCGGCAACGTCGGTCGGTTCAGGCGCACCAGGAAACGGGGCTCCGCGGTTGGTTTTCCGCCCTCCAATGGGCTAGTCCCGCGTGCGTTGCTTTGTTACAGTCCCGCCCCTCACGAGATCGGAATCGATCCGTCTTCTTCGTCGCCGCGGGTTGCAATTCAACGATGAGCACCGACCAGGCTTCCGCCAATCGACGACGCAGGCCGATGGCAACGTTTGCCGCGGGTTCCCGGGCTGCTGGCAGCTATCCGGCCGCTGCGGGACCGTGGGGCGGCAAGCGCGCGGTTCGCGCTTTGGATCTGGTTGTCGCCACGACGATGCTGGCCGTGCTGGCGCTGCCGATGCTATTGGTGGCCCTGTTGATCAAGTTCGGCAGCCGCGGACCGGCCATCTACACTCAGCAACGGACCGGCTTGGGCGGCAAGCCCTTCGTGATGTACAAGTTTCGCACCATGCGCGTCGACGCCGAAGCGGAGACCGGCCCTGTGTGGGCCCAGCGCGACGACCCGCGGCGCACGTGGTTGGGTTGTCTGCTGCGACGCTCCAGCACCGACGAGCTGCCGCAGTTGTTCAATGTATTGCGCGGCGACATGAGCCTGGTGGGGCCGCGGCCCGAGCGGCCCTATTTCGTGCAGTCGTTTTCCAGCCGCCTGCCGGCCTACAACCAGCGGCACCAGGTGCTGCCGGGCATCAGCGGTTGGGCGCAGGTCAATGGCTGGCGCGGAGACTCTTCGATCGAAACGCGCTTGGAATACGACCTGTACTACGTCAACCACCAGTCGCTCTGGCTCAATCTCCGCATCATGCTGCTCACGCCGTGGCGCATTCTAATTGAGCGAAACGCCTGTTAAGCCAGGGGCTCGACGATCGTGACGCGCTATCTTCCGCTGCTTGCCGCACTGCTGCTGGCCGCTTTGTTGCAAACGATCGTCATGGTGCGCACGCCGACGATCAGCGCCGACGGAATCATCTTCACCGACATTGCCCGCGATCTGGCGCGCGATCCGGTGGAGACGTTTCGCGGGCACGACCAGCATCCCGGCTATCCGGCCGCCATGCTGGCCAGCACGCGGGTGGTGCAAGCGCTGGGATTTCGGGCCGAGCCCGAAGCCTGGATGATCGGCGGTCGCGCCGTCTGTTTTGTGTGTGGGCTGCTGAGCGTGTGGGTGATGTGGTGCTTCGTACGCGATCTGTACGATGAGCGCGTGGCTAACGTGGCGGCGGTGGTGTTTGCCATGCTGCCGCTGGTGCGATCGCTGTCGGCCGACGCTCAAAGCGACGTGCCCCACATGTTGTTTTATCTGACAGCAACCTGGCTGGCCGTGGTCGCGATCAAACAGGATCGGCTCTGGCCGCTGGTGGGCGCGGCGCCGCTAGCGCATTGGCGTTTTGGATTCGGCCCGAAGGATTGGAAGTTTTCCTGGTGGCGATGCTGTTCGTCGGCTGGCAAGGCGTCCTCCGCGCGTGGCCGTGGCGAAAAGTAGCAGTTAGCGGCGCGGCTTTGGCCAGCGTGACCGTGTTGCTGGTCGCGCCCTATCCCATTCTGGCCGGCAAGATCACCAGCAAGCAGTTGCCGTTTTTCAAACAGCATTCCGCGCCGACATTCATCGCCCAGTTGGCGGAAGTGCCGGTGGAGAAACCGGCAAACGATGCGCCGGCCGAGTCGATTTCTGCCGAGCCGGCGGTAGAAGTGGCGCAGGCTCCGGCGGAGTTGGCAAGTGAGGCGGCTGCCGTTGCCAAGCCGCCAGCGGAGGTTGCGGTTGAGGAACGGAAAACGGCGCCGGATGCGCTGGCAGAGAGGGCGCCGTCGCCCGCGGAAGGTCCCGCGGGAGAGCCGGCGCGGCGATATTCGATCGCGCTGGTCGCGCGTTTGGCTGGCGGCGGAGTGGCGGCGCTGGTGGAGTGCTTTTGCCACGCCTTTCGCTTTGTGTTCATTCCGTTCTACCTCATCGGGCAATGGGAAATGATCCGGCGCGAGACGCCCAAGCGGTTGATTGCCTTCTTGTGGATTTTGGCGTCGCTGCACATGGTCATACTGTTGTGGGTGTACTTCGTGTCGGGCTATATTTCGAGTCGGCACGTGCTGCCGCTATTGGGGCTGGCCATGCCGTTTACGGCGCTTGGCATCCTGTATGTCGAAGAGAAGCTGATGGTCCCGTGGCCGGTGAAGGCGCCGCGAATCGCGTTTGCCACCGTGGCGTTGTGCTCGCTGGTGGTGTTGCCATACGCCGTGCGATCATACAACCGCGAGTTCGTGCCGGTGATCGAAGCCACGCGTTGGATCGAACGCCAAGCCCCGGCCGGCGCGGGAGTGGTGTGCAATTCGCCCTATGTCGGCTACTACGGTGCGCTGCCCACAACCGTCTTGGGCCCCAAAGCCGTCTCGCTCGACGCCGCGCTACGGCAGGGCGATCCGCACGCGCACTTCGATTACGTGGTGCTGCACGTCAATGCCCACGGCTATCGACCCGAGTGGCTGGCGCAAATCGAGCAGCGCTATCGCGTGGTGCGCGAGTACGACGACCCCACGGAAGCCCGGCGCCGCGCAAGGTGATGGTCTTCGAGGCCATCGAGGCGCAGGCGCGGCGCAAGCCCGACGGCCCGCGCTCGTAGCAGTCCAAGTTGGACAATCGGCCGGTGGTGTGTTGTAATGGAGGCCCCGGGGCGACCCTTTTTGGTCGCGCCTCTGCTTGCCTCCGACCCACCTTGGCTTGCCGAATCATGCCGCGCCGCTCGCTCGCCGTTTTGACGCTGTTCGCGACGACGCTTCTGCTCGGACCGACGCGCGCACACGCCGCGGAAGAATCCCGTGCGGCGCCCGACTACAACCGCGACGTGCAGCATATTCTGTCCAACTACTGCTACGCCTGCCACGGACCGGATGAAGCCAAACGCGAAGCGAGTTTGCGCCTCGACGACAAGGCGGGGGCCTTTGCCGAACTGGAATCGGGAACGCGGGCGATCGTGCCCGCTTCGTGTGAATCCAGCGAGTTGGTGGTGCGCATCACCGCCGACGACGAGAGCGTGCGAATGCCGCCGGTCGACTTCGGCAAGCAGCTTTCCGCCGAGCAGATCGAGACGCTGCGGAAGTGGATTGAAGCCGCGCATCCCTGGAACGATCACTGGTCGTACACGCCGGTTGAATCGCCTGCGCTGCCCGCGGTCGCCGAGCCGTCGTGGCTGAAAACGCCCATCGACGCGTTCATCCTGCGCAGGCTGCACGAGCACGAATTGCAGCCTTCGCCCGAGGCCGATCGCGCCACGCTCATTCGCCGTTTGAGTTTCGACCTGACGGGCTTGCCCCCCACGATCGCCGACGTGGATGCTTTCGTGGCGGACAACGATCCTCAGGCGTACGAGCGCCTGGTCGACCGGCTGCTGGCTTCGCCCCAGTTTGGCGAGCGGATGGCGCAGCGCTGGCTCGATTTGGCACGCTATGCCGACACCAACGGCTATCACATCGACAACCATCGCAACATGTGGCGCTATCGCGAGTGGGTGATCGACGCCTTCAACCTCAATTTGCCGTTCGATCAGTTCACGATCGAGCAACTGGCCGGCGACTTGCTGCCGAATGCGACGGTAGACCAGCAGATTGCCGTAAGCGCTCGGTCCACCCATTCTTGGCGCGTGCGGTAGCTTGAGTGAAATCGTTTTTTTCTCAGCGCGGGAGCACGAGCCATGGCCCGATTGGCAAGCAGCGTTTTGGCTGCGCAGTGGCGGGAGCGGCTCGCCAACTGGCGGCGCAGCGGACTATCGATCGCCGAGTTCTGCCGGCAAGAGCGGGTTTCGCAGCCATCGTTCTTCAACTGGCGCAAACGATTGAGCCGGCAGCCGGCGAGTGCGAACCGGCGGCCCAGTCGTTCGTCGGACAGCCCAACTCGGCGGCCAACGGTTCGTCCAGGTGCCGACGACTAGCTGGCCCGGGTCCGAGGGAATCCGGATCACGCTTCCCGGCGGCGTGATCATCATGCTGCCGCCGCGGGCGACGCACGAACTGGTGCTGACTGCCCTTCGCGCGGCGATGCAGGTCTGCGACACGAGCGCCTCGGCCGCGACCTCGACGCGCAACTCTTCGAGCACGGCGTTGCGCGAGGAGCGTCGCCCGTGCTGAACGTGCCCGCGCCGGTGCGCGTGTTTCTGTACACGGCCGCGACCGACATGAGAAAATCGTTTTCTGGTTTGCACGGCATCATTGTCGAAGCGCTGCGGCAGGATCCGCTGTCGGGCGATTGGTTCGTGTTCGTGAATCGCCGCCGCGACCGGCTCAAGCTGATGCTCTGGGAGGGGGATGGGTTCGTGATTTTTTACAAGCAGCTTCAGCGGGGGACGTTCGCCCTACCCGCGCATGACGGCGACTCGATGACCCTCACGGCCCAGCAACTGGCGCTGATCCTCGCCGGCGTCGATCTGAAACAAACGCGGCCGCGAAAGCGCTGGCGGCAGGCGGGATGATGACGCTGTATCCCACGCGCTTACCCGAAAAAAACATCTTCGGAATTCTTGAAACTTCGTCCGCTCAGGCGATGTATTCTACTTTCATGAGAGTCGCGCACGGGACGGACCCAGTGCGTTTCTGCGGAATTTTCGCGGCACGGTGAAAGTCGACGCCTATGGCGTCAACCAGGGGGTCTATCTGGGTAGCGGCGGACGGATCAATGCCAGTTGCTGCTGGGCACATGCACGCCGCAAGTTCGAGGAAGCCAAGAGCTCACACTCCCGGCTGTCGGCCGAGGCGCTGGCCTTCTTTCAGCAGTTGTACGACCTCGAAGACCGCGCACGGGATTTCTCGCCCGACGAACGACATGCACTACGGCAGCGCGAGGCCGTGCCGTTGTTGGATCGGCTGCGCGCGTGGCTCGCTGAGCAGGCGTCGGCGGCGCTGCCCAAGCTGAAATGGGGCGAAGCGGTCGGCTACGCGCGGAACCAGTGGTCGGCGCTGGTGAACTACATCGACGACGGCCGCCTGCCGATCGACAACAACGACACCGAACGCGATCCGCAGGCGCTGACCATCGGACGCCGCAACTGGCTCTTCATCGGCAGCCCCGCAGCCGGACCGCGGGCAGCCGTGCTCTATACGGTCGTGGCCAGCGCCGCGCGACATCATCTGGATGTGTGGGCTTACCTGCGCGACGTGATGGAGCGACTGGCAACCCTGAGAACGCAGCACGGCGAGGCACCACCCACGCCGCAGCAACTCACGCCCCTGTTGCCCGACGTCTGGGCCCAGGCCCACCCCGAGTCGGTCCGCGACTATCGGCAGCACGAGCAAGAAAGCCGCGCTAACGCCCAACGTGCATGCCGACAGAAACGCCGCGCCCTGGCTCAAGCCACCCAGCGACATAATGGGTAGGCCGGACGCTTACCCACGTGCTGGAGCGGTTGTGGCAGGTGGCCCACGTGTTCCACCGCGAAGGCAGCCGTGAGGCGGCTCAGTTTGTCACGCGGCACTTGCGGCTGTTGCTGGAAGGCAAGGTGGGTTATGTCATCGGTCGCTTCAAACGACTCCGCGACGAACACGCGCTACATGGCTCGCGGCGGCGCGTCGTCTCGGCGGCCATCGGCTACTACGCAAACAACCGCCGGCACATGCGCTACGACGAGTACCTGGCGGCCGGCTACCCCATCGGCAGCGGCGTGGCCGAAGGCGCTTGCCGCCACGTGGTCAAGGATCGCCTGGAACAAACCGGCATGCGCTGGACGGTCGCCGGCGCGCAAGCGATGCTCCACCTGCGCGCCACCTACCTCAACGGACAATGGAACGACTTCCTGAACTACCGTATTGAAACTGAACAAACCAAGCTATACCGGCGCTCCGCGGCATAGAGATCTGCGAGTTACACCCAATGCAAATGCGATCAATCATTGTAGGCCCCACGCGATCAAAAGAGTAGAATTCCACGACGATTGGCCGAGTGTAGCCGGATTCGCAAGAATTCAGCAATCACGCGATGTCGCAAGAATTCAGCGCGCTCAATCTGAAGTCTTGCGCTCCCAAGCTACAACACAAGAACAATCAGATGCCCAAGCTCACGCGCATCAATATTCATCCGATCAAATCCTTCGACGCGCAAAGCGTCGACACAGCGCTGCTGCTTCCCAGCGGAGCGCTGCAGCACGACCGCCGCTTCGCGCTCGTGGATCACACAGGCGACTTTGTCAACGGCAAGCGCTTTCCGGCGATCCAACGTCTGCGGTCGCGTTTCGATTCGGCGAGCGAGCAGCTCTCGCTGCAACTCGATGGGCAGGGGCCAACGCATTCGTTCGACATGCGCGGCGATCGCTCCGAGCTGGTGGCCTGGCTGTCGGACTACTTCGGCCAGCCCGTCACGCTCCAGGAGAACACGGCGGGCGGGTTTCCCGACGACGTCGAGTCGCCCGGCCCCACGCTCATCGCCACGGCCACGTTGGCGGAAGTCGCCAGTTGGTTTCCCGGCGTCAGTGTCGACGAAGCCCGCGACCGCTTCCGCGCCAACCTGGAGATCGACGCCGACGAGCCCTTCTGGGAGGACCGCTTGCTGGCAGCAGGGCTGGGCGCCGTGCGATTTCGGATCGGCGAGGCCCAACTGCTGGGCACGAACCCTTGCGCCCGCTGCCCCGTGCCCACGCGCAATCCCTACACCGGCGAGCCCATCCACGGCTTCGCCAAAGCCTTTGCCCAACGCCGGCAAGCCGCGCTACCCGACTGGGCGCCGGCGGCACGCTTCGACCACTTCTATCGCCTCAGTGTCAACACCCGGGGAGTCCACGCACGACCGACCACGATTCGCGTCGGCGACGAGCTGCAAATCCTCGGCATCGAGTAGCAGGGGGGAATTGGTTACTGGGTGCCACCCTACGCCGTTAACCGTTCCTTCTGATCCTCGATCCGCAGATTACACAGATTTCGCAGAATTATGAGTTCCGAATTCGACATCGCGCGCTCGGCTGTGAGCCCACCGGTCTGAACTATCCTTTTTCTCTGTGAAATCTGCGTAATCTGCGGATTGTTCTGCAGGGTTAACGGCGTAGAGTGGCACCCGATGGGCTAGCGGGTGAGCAAGCCGGCATCGAGCACGAACTGCGAGCCGGTGATGAATCGTGCCTTGTCGGAAGCGAGAAACACCACGGCCGCGGCCACGTCTTCCGGTTCGATCCAGGGCACGTCGAGCAAGTTTCCGGCCGATCGTTCGGCGATCTCGCGCGGCGTGGCCCCTTCCATCGCCGCCAGTCCGTCGTTCATCGGCGTGTTCACGCCGGTCGGATGCAGCGAGACAACGCGCACGTTGTAGGGCGCCAGCTCCAACGCCCACGACTTGGTCAGCCCGACCATGCCCCACTTCGAGGCCGCGTAGTGGCTCAATCGCGCCATCCCGCGCAGTCCGGCGATCGACGAGTTGTTGAGGATCACGCCTGATCGCTGCGCCATCATCTGCGGCATCACGTGCCGGGCGACGATCCACGCGCCCTTCAGATTGATGTCCAGCATCGTGTCCCAGGCTTCCTCGGTCAGCTCATGCGCCAGCCCATAGGCACAGATGCCCGCGTTGTTAAACAGCAGGTCGATGCGCTGCCACTTCTCGACGATCGCCTGCACGGCTGCAGCCACGCCCTGGTTGTCGCGCACGTCGACAGCAAACGTCACCGCCTCGACGCCTAGCTTGCGGCACTCGTCGGCCAACGAATCGAGCGCCTCGGACGATCCCATCTGGTACCCCGGATATCCGAGCGTCTCAGCTACGTCGAGCGCCGCGATGTGCATGCCTTCGCGAGCCAGCGCCAGGGCCGACGCTCTTCCTTGTCCGTGGGCCGCTCCGGTGACCAGCCCCACGCGGCCGCGCAGTTCGTCGCTCATGCGTCGGCCCTCCGCGTGCCGGCGGACTTACGAAACGGCTCCAGATACTCGTCCAGATCCACTTGCAGCGCGTTGTTGAAGATGTTGGTGGCGATCATCATCCCGCCAAAAGCCGTCAGCGCCACGAGCTGTTCCTCCGAAAGCCACGAGCGCAATCGCGCGAACAGTTCGTCCGGCACGCTGTGCGCGTCCACCACGAGTTGTCGGCCGTACTCCATAATGTCGCGCTCCCGCCGGTCGAGTTGCAAGGCATCCGGGTCTTCGCCTTGCTCGCTCAGCCAGCGGCGAAAGAACGTCGAGCAAATCAAGCAATCGGTCTTGCTGGAAATGGCGTGCGAGAACAGCGTCGTCATCCGCTGCCCCAGCGCCGGCAGCACCACGTCGTACAACGCATACCACTGCATCAAAGCCGCCAATGCCGCCGGCGAGCGGGCCAGCGTACACTTCATATTCGTGGTGCGACCGTGAGCCGCGATCTGATGTTCCAACTCCGCCCGAGCTTGCGGCTGGGCGTCATCGATGGATATCGGCGAGATGCGTGCCATGGTGTGTTCCAATCGAATGCTAAAATCACAGCGGGAATTGTTCCTGCATTGCGGCACCGGGTATCTTATCCGGCTGGCGAACTGCCGATAACCCCGCCCGCCACCACGGCGGATCGCGTTTCATGAACATCCAACCCATCACGCTCACCGGCCGCGCGGCGCGATTGGAGCCGCTGTCGCTCGAACATGCCGACGCGTTGGCCGCGGCCGCCACGCCGGACTTGTTCACCTATCACTTCCCGCCGCGCGAGTTTTCTCCCGACGGCTTTCGCGAATCGATCGCCTATTTCCTGACGCTGCCGGCGTTCTGCCCGTTTGCCATCGTGGCCACCGAGCACGGCCGCGCCATTGGCATGACTTCGTACCTCGACATCCGTCCCAAGGACCGCGGTCTGGAGATCGGTTTCACCTGGGTTGCCAAGCCGTATCAAGGCACGGCGATCAATCCCGAGTGCAAGTACCTGCTGTTTCGCCACGCGTTCGAAGCGCAGGGGGCCATTCGCGTGCAACTCAAGACGGACCTGCGCAACCTGCAAAGCCAGGCCGCCATCGCCAAGCTGGGCGCCACGCGCGAAGGCGTGCTGCGCAAACACATGATCCGCCCCGACGGCTACCAGCGCGACAGCGTCATGTACAGCGTCACCTGCGACGAATGGCCCGCCGTGAAGCAAAAGCTGGAACAGCGGCTCGGCTACGCGCCGTAAGGGCAATTAGTACTGCGATGGCGCCTCGCCGCCGGACGTGCCCGACTCGGGCTCTTCTTTGAACAACTATGAGGATTCGTCGTTCTCAAGCGACTCACTGCGGCTTGTCGGGCTTGTAAGCCAACGGCCACTCCGCCGTCACCGCGTCAGCGCGGTAGTTCACTTGCGCTTCGAGCACGCGCTGCCGGCGCACTTTGCGCACCACCACGCGCACGGGGCCGCGCTCCAGCACTTCGCCCCCCTCGACGCCTTCGCCCAAGTGGCCCACCACCCAGGCGCTCAAGTTGCGGGCGCCATCGGCCGGCATGTCGTGCGTCACGTCGACGCCGGTCAACTCGGCCAGCCGCGACAGTCCGATGCCGCCGCCCACGACCCAGCCCGGGCCGTTGCGCACGGCGTGTACCGGCAGCAGGTCGTACTCGTCCTGAATGTCGCCGACCAACTCTTCAATGATGTCTTCCATCGTGATCATGCCGGCCACCGCGCCGTCGGGGTTGCGCACCAGGGCGATGTGCGTGCGATACCGCATCAAGCTCTCCAGCGCCGCCGAGATGGCCATTTCCGCCGGCAGGCTGGGCAATACGCGGATGATGCCCGCCAGCGACGTGTCCCGTGGGTTGAGCCGCATCTGCACCACGATGTCCTTGAAGTTCACATAGCCGGTGATCGCTTGCGGATTGTCTTTCTCGGTCGTCACGGGAAACCGTGTGTGCATGTCCAGATGCGCGGCGATCAAACAATCGGAAATTGTATCGTTGGCGTTCAGCATGCTGATGTCGTCGGCCGGCAGGATGATTTCGCTCACGGGCCGGCTGGAAAGCTTGGCGGCGCTCATGATGATGGTTTCTTCTTTCGCGCCAATCAGCCGCGCCGCCCGGGCCACGCTCGCCATGGCCCGCAAGTCCTGCAGTTCCATGGCTTCGCTGGCGGAGTCGCCGTGCAGGCGCGGCTTGAAAAAACGCTCGCTGACGTTCGTCAGCGCCGTGGCCGAAGTTTCCAACATCCACACCGCCGGCCACACGCTGAACGACAGCCAGCGAATCATCGGCGACAGCGTCACGCAAACCCACTCCTTGTGCCGCAGGCCGAACAGCTTGGGCACCAACTCGCCCAACACGATGGTCAAGCCCGTCAGCGGCAGCACCACCAATGCGATTGCCAGCACGCGGGCCAGGTTGACGCTGATGCCCAGAACGTGCAGGGCAGGGGCCAGTGCCTCCTGAGCGCCGGCGCCGCCGGTGGCTGCCGCGATCGCGCCCACCAAGGTGATGCCCAACTGCACGGCGGCCAGGCTTCCCTCCATGTCGCCCTTCATGCTCATCGCGGCGGCCGCCCCGCGCCGTCCGTCGCTCGCCAACGTGTGCAACCGCGCGACCGAAACGGTTGCCAGCGCGATTTCATAGGCCGCGAAGATGCCGTTGAACAGCACCATCGTTCCCATCACGACCAGTTCAATGCCCCACACGATCGACCCCCAGCCGCGCTTTGGCGGCGGTGAATTTCAGCGAATTGGGAAAACGACGGCGGCGCCTCGCCGCAGCGCGCAGCCACGCACGATCGCACGCTTCGCGGACATCATAATATGCCTTGCAACCGGCAGAGGTGGCAGTTTCGTGACGTGGCAAAACGTAGCGCCTCAACCGACGGCCAGCCGCGCCAGGTTGAGATAGATCAATAGCGTGACCAGATCGGCCAGCGCCAGCGAAACCGGACCGGCCGCGACCTGCGGATCGCGCTTGCCCATGCGAAACACGTTGGGCATGGTCACCCCGATGATCGCCGAAGCCGTCACGCCGCAAGTGATGCCCAGCAACAGGCACACCGCCACCCGCGCATCGCGCAACCAGACGGCCGCCACCATCGCCACCGCGGCGGCGCTGGCCGCGCCCAGCATGATGCCGGTCAGCGATTCGCGACGCAGCTTGTCGAACAATGCCCGCGGCGTGGGCCGCTGTCCGTGCAACAGTTGCAACGAAAGGCTCACCGACTGCATGGCCACGCTCTCGGAAAGGGCCAACACCACGGGAATGAACAGGGCAAAGGCCACCACGGCTTGCAGTTCGGCCTCGTACATGCCAGACAGGAACGCCGCCATGATGCCGCCGGCGATATTGGCCAACAGCCACGGAAACCGGCTGCGCACCGCCGCCACCGACGAGCCCTGCTGCGACGCGGCCAGGTGTACGCCGATCAACTGAAACAAATCGTCTTGCCGCTGGATGTGATCGAGCTCTTCCAATTCGTTGGTATACAACTCCACGTCGACCAGGCCCACCATGTGCCGCTCGTTGTCGACCACCGGAAAGGCCAACAACCGGTGCATGACGAAGAACTCGCAAGCATCGAGGATCGTCGCCGACTGCGGAATCGTGATGACGTCCGACACCATGATCTCCGACAGCGGCTGGTCGATACGGCCCAACAGCAACCGCCGCGTGGGAATGACGCCGCACAGCTTGTTGTCCTTATCGACGACGTAGAAATAGATGACGCGATTCCGCGGCGGCGCACGTCGGATCGACTCGAGCGCCTCGCCCACGGTCTGGTCGATGCGCACCGTGCAGAAGTCGCTGTGCATCTTGGTGGTGATGCGATCCTGCAAGTCGTCGGGAGAAAAGTCTGCCACGGTGGCCCCGTTCTTGTTCTTTTGTGCCTTGAGTTGGTGTCCAGGTCCGAGGAGGTCCGTCGCTTGCGTCGCCAAGGTCCATCTCAATTGTAGGTCGCTTCCGCGGGAGCGTGGCGCCGCTGCAAGGCGGAATGCCGCCGACGCGGAATTGTCGCCACAAGGGGCGCGCCGCCAGCGGCCAGAAGAGTAGTCACGCGTACCATAGCGCGTGTTTCGCTCACGTCTTACACACTTCAACGAACGCGACGCGCCGACGACGTTGTCGAACCCTGCAATTTGATCGGCCGGTTGTGGAATGCCGCGCCGCGCATACCGAGTTGCGCTCCGCTCCAACTCAACGTTCGAACACCTTGGACGCTCGACACCACGTAGTTCAGTTCTGGGTGCGGAGGCGAGACTGTCGTGTTCGCAATGTTGCAGATTACGTTGTCGTAATCAACGTGTCTCTGGAAACTCAGGGCCTGGGGATAGGTCGCCGAGGACTGTTCTGCTTCTTCGGTTCGACAAAAACGGGACTTTCCGTCATTCTGCCGGCGTGTTGTCACCAGGCACTTATGCTCTGATCACCGTGTTACATTCCAGTAACACTGCCGACATTCGCTTGTTGCTCGCATGATCGACGACCAAAATGACGATCGTAGTCACTCCCAAGCAGTGAGCTTCGGATCGCGTCCGGCTTGCCGCGACGATCTTGAGGGCCTCTCGTTATGGTACGTACCCAACTGTTGCTTCTTGTTAGTGCTAGTTCGTGTTTCGGCGGGGCCATGCTGCGTGCGGCGCCGCCGCGACCGGCGAATTCTTCCCAGAGTGCTTCCGTCGTGCGATTGGCGCGCACCAAGCGATTGCCGGATTCCGATCAGTATTCGGACGATGCCCCGGGCCAGCTATTGGTAAGCATCGAACAACAACGGCGCCTGGTCACCGCACAGGTCGAGGCCGAGGTCGAGAACTCGCTGCGCAACGCGCGAACGCTCATGTCCAGCGACCCGGCCGCCGTGGGAAGCAACTTGAAACTCGTCCTCGAACGGGTGGACCGTGTGCCGGAATTGCCGGCCGACGTGCGCGCCCAATTGCGCGGCCAGTTGGAAGCGACGCTGCGGGCAGCCAGCAGCCGCGCAGCGACAAAAGACATCGTCGACGTGGAAATCGCCCGCGAACGGGCCGCGGCGCTCGATCGATTGAGCATTGCCCAGGGACTGGTGCGCGATCAAGACAAGCTGGAGCAGTTGATGGACCGGTTCGATTCCTTGATGGACGAGGATCGCTATACGGCGGCCGACAATCTGGCGTCCCAAGAAGTGGCCGCAGTGGCGCCCGATACTCCCATCGCCAAGTCGTCGGCGCTGGTGGCCCACATGACCGGAGCGCACGAACTCAACATTGCGCTGCGCATCGCGCGACAAAAAGGCGTGGTCGATACGTTGGCCACGGTCGAAACCGCGCTGATCCCTTTCCCGGATGATCAGCCCGTGGTTTATCCCGATGCCGCGGTGTGGGAAGAGCTCACCGAACGGCGCAAGAAATACACCAACGTCGACCTGGCAACGGTGGGCAAGGCCGAGAAAAAGATCAGCGAGCAGCTCGGCGAGCCGACCACCATGGAATTCATCGAAACGCCGCTGCAGGACGCCGTCGACTACCTGAAGGACCTCCACGGCATCGAGATCCAACTGGACTCCAAAGCACTCGAAGAAGCCGGCATGGGAGCGGATACGCCCGTCTCACGCACCCTCAAGGGCATTACGCTTCGCTCCGCGTTGCACCTGCTGCTGGATACCTACGACCTGACCTACGTCATCAAGGACGAAGTGCTGTTGATCACCACCACCGACGTGGCCAGCCAGGAACTCGTGACCAAAGCCTATCCGGTGGCCGATCTCGTGATTCCGATTCGATCGGGCAGGGGCATGATGGGCGGCGGCATGATGGGCGGTGGCATGATGGGCGGTGGCATGCGTGGTGGCATGGGTGGTGGCATGGGCGGCGGCATGATGGGTGGCATGGGGGGCGGCATGGGGGGCGGCATGGGGGGCGGCATGTTCTAGCGCCGCATTGAACCGCCACGCTTCCCCGTCGCGTTTCGCCGACAAGCCAGCGCAATACTCGGCTTGGCTAGCCGTTCATCTTGGCGATGTTCGCGCGCACGAACTCGTCGGCCGCGTCCAACGACGCGAAGCAGAGCGCTTCTGACTTGCTGGCCGACCAGGCGGCGCCATCCCACACCTGATAGTCGTCGGTCAAGCGGCTCGGCGCGCGCTTCGTCGCATCCGTGCCAGGCGGACGATCGGACGTGATGACAAACGCGTCGCCTTGTCTGCGAGTCAAAATTCCCATCGCGCGCTCAAATCGTTTGGAGTGACGCTCTCGTGCTTATCAGCCCGTTTATTTAAGGCGATTGATGGTGCGGGCGGGGTTGGCGGGCGGTGCGCGCGAGGGCGGCGCGTGCCGCGCGCGCAGCGCGCGTCTCAACGATCCCACGGTCCATAGCGCACTCAGGATAAATTGCACAAGCCAAACAAGGTCGGCGGGGGCTTGCAGCGCTCTTGGTTTGCCGATCCCGAACAACTTGAACATGATCCGCGCCAGGTTGTGCGCCGCAGCCGCAATTCGGTAGCGTTTGGTCACTTCTTCCAGTTTGCGGATCCACGTGCGACGCGAGCCGCCCGTGTCGCACACGTGCGCGAAGCTGCGCTCCACGCGTTCGCTCCGCAGCCGCCCCAGCCGCTTCCCTTTCGCGCGACATGCGGCGGCGGTTGTTCTGAACCGCGCGTCGGACTTCGTCCGGCTTGTCCGTCCAAACGCGATCGTCTTTCCGCTTCGGCTCGGGAATGTACGTTCGCATGTCGAGATCGGCGGCCAGTTCCAGCGTCGCGTCCGCGTGATAGCCCTTGTCGGCGGCCACCTCCTGCACCGCGACTTCACTCTCCGCCGCTTCCAAGTTGACGCGGGCTTCGATCACGCTGTCGACGAGCGTCTGCTGATCGGCGTGATCGGCCGGCAGAATCTCAGCAGCCAGCAGGATTTCACTCTCCAAATCGACCACGTGCTCGGCCTTGTACGCCAAGTGCGTGCGGCCGTCTTTCAGCTTGGTGATCCGCGCGTCGGGATCGGTCTTCGAGACCCAATCCTCGTTCGAGGCCGTCTTCTTCCGCTTCTTGTCGTAGCGGCGAATTTCTTCGTCGCTCGGTTCCGTATCCGCGTCGATCGCGCCGTCCTCGTGCATCAGTCGCGTGACGTATTGCTTCCAGTCTTCGCCCGTGTCGCGCCGCACGATGCTCTTCATGGCCGCGTTGGCTTCGAGTGTCGTGCTGTCGACCCCCACCGCCTTGCCGGAGAGCAACCGTTTTTCGTCGGCAATCCGCAGAACAAAGCGAAACACCTCGTCGAACACCTCCGCGCCGAGCCGCTTACGCGTGACCGACATCGTCGAATGGTCGGGCGTGACCTCGCCCAGCGGCACCCCCAAGAACGTTCGCAGGCTCAGGCTGTCGGCGCATCGCCAGGCGATGCCGCGCTGGCTGTCGATCCCCTCGAAGTAGCCGATCAGCAGCATGCGAAAGTACACGCCCGGCGGAATCGACGGCTTGCCGCGTTTCTCTTCCTGTTCGTAGTACCGCCGGCAGCGCCGCTCGATCCAGCGATCGAAGCCGGCTTCGGCCAACAGCCCATTGAGCTTCCCATAAAATGGGTGGCCGTCTGAACGCGGCAAGTCCTCGGCGGTAATGAACAGCGACTCCTGCCGCTGCCTCCGTTTGCCCATCGCCATCCGTGTCCCTCCAACGATCGATCCGTCGAAACCGACCCCGGCATAAGTTTAGCGCCCTCGCGGCAGAAAGGAATATCTAAACGGGCTGTTATGCCACGGGGGAACAGATTTCGTAGCGGGTCATGCCGTTGATCTTCTGCGACAATTCCTTCACCTGGCAATCTTCCCGGCACTCGGCGATCGTCTTGGTATGCGGCACCCACTTGCCGCCCTGATAGATGAAAGTGTCTTTTTGCCCGTCTTCCAGTACGACAAATGGCTTGCCGTATACCACCGGCGGCTTCTTCTCGATGACGGCCGGCGCTTCTCGGATCATCTCGGGACGGTTCCGTGCCGGGCCGCGCCTTGTGCCGTTTGTTGCCGTGGCTGCGATTTCGTGGACCCATGGGCGCGTGCTCCTGAGGTTATGACGGGTTGTTCGCGTCCGCAGTGGAAACAGAAGGCCGGAGGCACGTGGTGGTGCGCCTCCGGCCCGAGTTGTTTGATACAGCAAACGTCTAGCGACGATTGAAGCTGCCGCGCCGACTTCCGCCGCCACCACCAAAACCACGCTCTTCACGCGGCTTCGCTTCGTTGACGGTGAGCGGACGTCCGCCGAAATCCTTTTCGTTGAGCTCCGTCATGGCCGTGCGAGCGGCGTTGTCGTCCGCCATCTCCACGAATCCGAAGCCTTTGCTGCGGCCCGTGTCACGGTCTTGAATCACCTGGGCGCTGCGCACCTCGCCGAACGGAGTGAACAGATCCTCCAGGCTCGCGTTATTGATGTCGTAGCTCAAGTTGCCGACGTACAGTTTCATACCCACGATTGCTTCTCCAACAGAAAGTCCGACCAAACTGGCTTCCGGGTCGAAACGGAAGTGGCCGAAAGTGGTGGCCTGCCAAGTGGGAGAGGCGAAAAAGGGGCAGATTCGCACCGAATCAATGCACAGACGTCGTCAAACCGACCAATCGCACTATAGCCGTTCGTGGCAATGTTGCTAGGGCAGTTCTCGCACGTCCCCGCACAACGTCACGTCTTCGGGCGCCACTGCGCCGTACGCGAGTCGCGGCGCATCCGATGCCCCACACACGGGTTGCGCCGCGACACGGCGCTGGTGCCCGCCATCAATCTCCGCATCGGCGTTTCGGTCATTGTGCGAAGATTCGCGCCGTTTTGCCGATGCGCGTTCCGCGGAGGGGCAACGCATGGCGAGGTTTTGCCGCGATTTGAGCAGGGCACTCGCAACTGTGTTATAATCGGCGAAATGCCCACCCTACGACCCTCTACTTCTCCCGCCGCCATACTGCGTCGACTGGCACAGCTCGAATCGGAGCTTGAACAGGCGCGGATCGATCTGAAGAACCTGCGCACCCACGATCCCGCCACGGCCGAGGTCGTCATGCGCGGCGCCAAGCTCTCACGCGAGCGGTCCAGCTTGGAGCGTCGACTCGAGCTTTTACGCCAAGATTCCACGCGGACCAAACACTACTCCTACTAAGCACCACGGAGCGCGAACATGTCCGAAGCCAAGGCCGAAGAACGCAAAGCCGTCGAAGAGAAACTGGAAGTCGTGCGCGCGAAACTCCGCGCGACGGGCGCCACGGTGCTTTCGCCCACCGCCGAATGGACCGCCTTGCGCAAAGAGATGCTTGAGCTCAACCGCAAACTCAAGTAGCTCAGAAACACGCCCTTGTGCCAAAGGCCAAGCGATCTGGGCATGGTAGCCGGCCGTTTCGTTCGCAGCGCTTTCCGGCGGCAGTCGCAATTCAACGAGCGACGCGGACCGCTGGCGGCATTCACAGCGTGTTGTATGCTCGCAGCCTGCCGGCCGTGAGTTCGCGCGTGAACTTATAGAAGTGCCAATGCGTCACGCAGCGGTTCACGAATTGCGCGAAGCCAACGATATCGCGGCGGTAGCGGAGTTGCGTGAAGAAGTACCGGACATAGACGGATCCGACCGAAAACAGCGACCCGTCGCGCAATAGCGCCCAAAACAGCTTGAAGAAAAGCCCTAGTCCGTAACCCAGCGTCGGCAAATGCTTGCCCTCGCCGGCCATGCGGCAGATCTTTCGCGGCGCTCCAGATACTCCGGCGACTCGTAGACCTTGAAGTAGCGTTCGAGATATGCCTCGGGCGTGTAAAGCCGCTTGACCAAGTCCCAATAGCCGTCGCGCAGCTCATCGCGGGTCATTTGCTTGGGGACGAAATTGCAACTGGGGTCTTCTTCGACCAGCCGGCCGTCGCGTTTCAGTCGCTCGTAGAGAGGCGTTTTGGGAATGGCTTGCAGCATACCCACCATCGCCAGGGTAATGCCGCTCTCCTGGATGAAGCGGAACTGGTCCTCGAATATTCCCTTGTCGTCGCTGTCGAATCCGACGATGAATCCGGCATTGATGTCCAAGCCCGCGCGTTGAATCCGGGCCAGCTTCTCTCCCAGCGAATCGCCGCGCACATTTTGAAACTTCTTCGTTTCGTTGAGCGAATCGACCCGCGGCGTTTCGATCCCGATGAACACGCTGCGAAAGTTCGCGCGATACATCATGTCCAGCAGTTCGGGGTCCTCGGCTAGATCGATGCTGGCCTCGGTCGTTAGCCGCAACGGGTAGTTGTGCTCTTCCATCCAGGGAATGAGCTTTTCCAACAGGGCTTTGGCCTTCTTCTTGTTGCCGATGAAGTTGTCGTCCACGATGAATGCCGAATGAAATCCCGCGCGGCGCATATCGTCCAACTCGGCGATCAGTTGGTCCGGATCTTTGACCCGGGGCCTGCGGCCATAGATGACGATGATGTCGCAAAACTCGCATTGAAATGGGCAGCCCCGCGAGTATTGCAGCGCGCCGGATGCATAGCGGTCGACCTTCAGCAGATCGAAGCGAGGCCGCGGCACCGTCAGCATGTCCGTCGGTTGCGATTGTTCATAGTGCGCCGCCGTGGCACGGCCGCGGGAGAAGTCATCGAGGAACTCCGGCCACGTTGTTTCCGCCTCGCCCACGAACGCCACGTCGCACAGCCCCTCGAAGAACTCTTCCTGCACCGAGACGAACGGCCCGCCGACGGCCGTGAAGATTCCCAGCTCGCGCAGCTTCAAAAGAATTTGCCGGGTGCGCATCTTCTGCACGTTCATCCCGGTCACGCCCACCAGGTCGTACGTCCGCATTTTTTCCCAGTCGATCTCCTCCACGTTTTCGTCCAACAAGTAGACGTCATGGTCGCCGCACAATCCCGCGACCGCCGTAAGCGAGCCAGAGATCATCGTGCTGCGCTTGTCGCCCGGATAAAGCGGCAGTGCGAAATCGAATCCCCAATAGGAAGGCTCGAATCGCGGATTGATCAGGCAAATGGAAAGCCGCTTGGGAGGCGGGGCGGGTTCGGTCGATACCTCAGGCAATGAAAGCAGATCGATATTCATTTGGCCGCCTTCATGCGGTTTTTCCAACTCGGTGGCAAGTGGGGGATCGACCGAAAGTCAGTCGCGGACGAGCACAGTAAGGGATTGCAGGCGTTTGCCGAATAGCAACCGCACGGTTCACCGCACACGCTTTGCGGCGGCACGGTGCAACATCCGCCGGCCTCTGCTGATTTGGGCTACCCACAAGTTAGACAAAAGTTCCTAAAGTCCAGGCTTGCAATACCTTGCGTTATGACATACAATACTTGTAGGTGCTAATTTTGAATGTCCAATCAAACAGGCTCCCGATAACAATTTCGCAAGGCGACGTGCTCGTCACCCGGCAAGCGTTTCTTGAGGACCGTCAGGGACGGACGTTTGCGGACGTTTTGAACGATCCCGATCAGCCATTCGATTCCGTGCTCGCCTTCTTCAGCGACACGGATCGTCAACGCCGGATGGAAGACGCGGAGATCCATCACAATCGGCCGCCCTTGGCCGGCGTCGTGCGCGAGCTCGAATCGCAAAGCGACCTCGATCGGTTTCTAGCCACCCAGCATCCGCGGCGTACCAAGCGCCTGCGGCAGGCCGTGGGCGTTGTGGTGCGCATCATCATGGAGCGCCGCGGCTGGCAGAAGACCGGCAAAAAAGGATCGTTGGGAGTTCGTGCCGCGCGCAAGCCGCGTTCGGCAGCGCCGGGCGACTACCACAACACGGGCGGTCTGGCATTCTGGTTCTTGCGTGCCGAACGCTACGAGCGGCCCGACGGCATGCCGTATCGCACCGTGCGGGCCAGACGCAGTGAGCTCGAATCGGTTCCGGCGGGCAAATCGTCGACAGACAAGCGCAATTCATAGCATGAGCGAAAAAAAACCCACGGTCGTATCGCCGAATCCGCCGCGCGGCTTGTGTCCTGTCTGTGGCAAGGCCTCGTACTCGCGCACGGGCATGCATCCGCAATGCGCCGTGGCCCGCGCCGACGCCGTGGCCCGCGCCGACCGCAAGGCCGCCGGCATCGAGCCGAGCAAGCCCGTGCAGCGAAAATCGTGGACCAAGCCCTGCCCCAAGTGCAAACAGCAAGTTCCGGCGCGGCGCTTCCAGTGCGACTGCGGCCACAGCTTTGACCAGCGCCCGCCCGAGCGGCCACCAACGGTCCCCCGTGCGCACCGGCCGGTACGCAGAAAGTTCAGTAACAAGTTCTATCATGCTGGGAGTGTTGGCCATGCCCATGACGCCAGTACAAGACAAGACCATCACGCGACAGGTGCAGGGAAAGATTGCCGGCCAAGGCTTAGGCGCTCCATGCTGAATCACCGTCGACACGATCAAGGTCGAAATCACGCTCAGTGGCACCGTGCCAATACCAGCAGCAGAAGCAGACCGCCATGCAAGCGAGCATGGGATTTCGGGTGTGAAACGAGTCGTGGATCGACTGACCGCCAAGAATGTTCCCAAATACTAGCGTTGCAGGCAGAGAGTCTCAGGCAAACGAGTGATTTCCCGCAGGAAAAAGTGGCCCTTGGCAGTCGGCGCCTGGTTCGAGATCGTGCTTGCCGTGGCAATCGGCATCGCGATCGTGGGGGCGTTTCGCGGTTGGTTTACATCATCCGCGTCGAATTCCGATCGCCCGGCGGACCCCCACGCCCATGCTGGCTGGAAAGCCGACGCGCAATCGGCTCGTCTGCCTGGCGACAATGTTGCTCGCGGTGCATGTCAATAGAGAGAACGCCATGTTGCTCAACGCCATTCGTGCGGAGCTCGAGAGGCTGCAGGTCCACGCCGTCAATCTCGGCGTCGAACTGAACGACGATCACCATGTCAACCTACGTGGCAGCCTCCTGCAATACTGGAAGCTGCCGCGTTGCCACGACGGCAAATGGCTGCTCGAACAACTGCAAGTATTGCCCGACGCGGCCGGTCCCCAAGCCGTGATGAACGCCCTCACGGTGGCGCTCGAGCAGAATATCACCCGTACGGGTGACGACGAAATCAAGACTCAACTTCGATTGTTTGATCCCGACAGCAAGAGACCCGCCGTGACGACCGCGGACACCACCATCGACGCGCAACCGCACAGGTGATACGAATTGCCCACAGGCGCAATGGCATGAGCTTTTCTCGATTGAGCGGCGCGAGTACACCCATGAACGAAATCGATAATCTTCAGGCCGACATCTCCCGTATGGAAAGACTCAAGGAACTTGCCGACTCGGGCAGGATCGACGGACCGTCCAGTTATTTCAACCACTTGATCGACGTCTACAGCAAACTGGGCCAATCGAGCGCGCGCCGCACGTTCACCGATCGCGAACGCCAGCGAGTGGATTTGTTCTTGGAGTCCTTCGCCAAATGACCGGTATGATTCCGCGTCCGACGCCTGTCGTGCCTGCTAAATCCGTCAGGCGACGCTCGCAGATAACGGTTGACGACGGTCGTCCGACGGAGCACGCCAGAAACTGGCTGCTCGGCCTCGGCGCGATCGCCGTGATGTGTTGTGGCATTCTCGCGCACAATCCGGTCGTAACCGGCAGCGGCGCGGCGATGGCGGGAATCCTGGTGCTGTGGCGATTGACGGTCGATTGCCGCAGCGGTGTCACCAGCAGCAACTGGGGCACCTGGCGACGCGACCAAAACCAGCGCGGATTCCGCCGCAACGTTGCTTTCTGGGGCTTGGTCGCCGCGCTGTGGTTCGTGCTCGGAGCTGCGATCGGTATCGGGCTCGTACGCGTGCCCGCGCCCTAAACGTTTTCAATCAACGAGACTCACAACCAGCGGATCGTCGGAAGCCTCATGAGACGCGTCCATTGCCGTCGTTGCTTTCAGTTGACGCCATTTCTGGCCAGTAGTTGCACGCAATGCGGATACGCGGATCGCATGCGGGTCGTGAAAGGCCTCGGCGAGTTGCTGATCTATCTGGCCGGTGGAGCCATGGCCATCGGACTGATGATCTACGTCGCGAGCAGTTTCCTTTAGTTCGTCGTCTTGGCGCCCATGAAATGAAATTCTTGAGTTGGCTCACAAATCGTTGGTCTTTTCGCAGCCAGGCGATGTCGCTGTATCAACGGGGTATGTCCGGCGCCAATCGGCACCAGCAGGCGGCCGCCTTGGCCGACTATACCGCCGTGATCGAAATGGCCGATGCCCCCGCAGACATCCGGGCCATGGCGTTGTATAATCGATCTGTCGTGCACACGGCGAACCACGACGAGGCCCAGGCCGTCCGCGACCTGGCTCAATTGCTAGAGATGCCCGCCGCCAGTGCCAAGGTCAAGACCGAGGCGCGGCGCAAGTTGCTCCGCATGGAGCGCAACACCCAGCGGGCCGAAACGCCGCCGTCTCACCATCCGTCGTAGGACCGGCGGGCAAGTTCATTGCATGCCCGCGCCATCACCGTGATGGTCTGGTCCGTCCGCTCTCCGTCTTGGCACACGCGCCACGAGAAAGAATGACGCCCACCTCCACCAACGTCACCAGAAAGACCCCTGACATGGCCCGTGACATCGACTACGCCGCGATTGCGGTGAACAACGCCATCGCGGACAAGTTCGGCCGCAAGTGCGACCTCAAGGACCTCGAAGTCACCGCCCTTGAGCGCACCATCGCGCTGCGCGACGGCAAGCACTCCGGCGAAGGAACTCGCGACAGTCTGCTGGCCGCCATCCGCGCTGCCGAAAGCTACGACAACCTCTGGGAACTGCTGCCCACCGAAGGCAACGCAAGCTAAGCGGGATGGGGCCGAATTTGCCTTCGGACTTGACCAAACCGCGCAATTCCCCGACCATGCCGCGATGGTGAGCCAAGGAAGGCAGGCATGAGCGCTCCCGAAGAACTCGTGGCGTGGTTCTCGAAGCACGAGCACAAGGATAAGACCTATGGCTGGGTCTATCATTATCACTCGCGAAGCGACGCGCATTCGATCGCGCTTTGCAAACTAATCTTGGAAGATCTTCTGCGAGCATGTCCGGCCCTGAAAAATGACTCGCTTGCCGGCAAGATCGTGTACGGCATCAACGCCAAACACATGTTTCCCAACGGGAAAAGAAAGACTCTTGATTTAGCCATCGGCACAACAAAGACAATCGCGCCGGACCGCCGCATTGCCGACACGATCCATGCTGGCGAGATCGATCGCGTTCTGATTTCCTGCGAGGCAAAGACGGTGATGACGGAACACGGGAAGTCACAGCCGCGCGTATTTGACGAACTCGGCTCGTCCCACGAGATCGTGCATCAAGGGGATCGGGAAGCGATTGCAGCCGGCATCACCGTGGTCAACATCGCGCAAACATTCGTGTCACCGCTGCGCCAGAAGAGCGCGAAACTGCACGTGTCGAAGCACAAGCAACCACACGCCGCCGAAAGAATGGTCAATCATCTGCGCGGTTTGCCGATTCGAGACTCCGTTGGGCCTGTAAGGAATCTTGTGTCAGCTAGCAGGAATGGGTAGTTTTTGTCACCCTTTCCTGATGAGGAGATTGACACATGGATGATTCTTTACGCACGCGGGCGGAGCAGCTAGCAAGCGAGATTGCGGGTCAGGCCAGGACGGCCGAGGACCTCAATGGTTTGATGCGACTGATGATGAAGTCGGCGTTGGAGCGGATGCTCGACAGCGAGATGGATGTTCATTTGGGGCGCAAGGCGGTGTCCCCTGGCGGCGAACCGCGGGCGGTGCCGTCGAACGGGGCCGAGCCGCCGCTGGCGAGCTTGGCCAAGCGATCCAAGCCCAACCGTCGCAATGGGCGTTCGCAAAAAACGGTGCAAGGCGACGTGGGCGAGCTGACCATCGCCACGCCCCGCGATCGTGACGGGACTTTCGAGCCGCAATTGATCGGCAAGCACCAGCGACGCGTGCCGGGCTTCGACGAAAAGATCCTCGCGTTGTATGCCAAGGGAATGACCACGCGTGACATTCAAGAGATCGTCCGCGAACTGTACGACGTGGAAGTCTCGGCCACGCTGATCTCGGAGATCACCACCGACCTCGACGCCGAAGTGACTGCTTGGCGCACGCGGCCGCTCGACGCGCTGTGGCCGATCGTGTACTTCGACGGCATCGTCGTGCACGTGCGCGGCGCGAATGGTCGCGTCTCGCAGCACACGATTTACGTGGCTTTGGGCGTGAATCTTGAAGGACACAAGGAGTTGCTGGGACTGTGGCTCGGCCAGAGCGAAGGGGCCAAGTTCTGGCTCGCTTGCCTGACCGATCTGAAGAACCGCGGCCTCGCCGATATCTTCGTGGCCTGCATCGACGGCCTCTCGGGTTTTGCCGAAGCGATTCACGCGGCCTATCCTCAAACCCAGGTGCAGCTGTGCATCGTGCATCTGGTGCGCGCGGCGCTTCGTTACGTGAGCACCCAGGACAGCAAGGCGGTGATTGCCGACCTGAAGAGAATCTACCAGGCCGCGACCCTTCTCGAAGCCGAGTCCGCTCTCGACGCTTTTGCTCAAGCCTGGGACGCAAAGTATCCGACCATCACGAAGATGTGGCGCGCTAAATGGACCGACATCGTCACGCTGTTTGACTTCCCCGCGCCGATCCGTCGAGCGATCTACACCACCAACGCGATCGAATCCGTCAACAGCGTGATTCGCAAGTTCACGCGAAACCGCAAGATTTATCCCAACGAGGAGTCCGCCTTGAAGATTGTCTACATGGCGATTCACGAAGCCTCGAAAAAGTGGACCATGCCAATCCATCATTGGAAAGCGGCCCTCAACCACTTCGCCATCCTCTACGAGGGCCGCATGCCCGGCATAGCAAGCAAATGACGTTCCCTGCTCGCCTGACACAAAAAGAATTACAGGCCCACTCCGTTGAAGAAACCGGTTTCGACGCCTACGCCACGGTCGTAGTCGATTGCGACAATCAAGGTCCTGCGTTCTTGTGGACCGATACGCCGGCGCCGCAGCCGGGCGACAGGGACCACTACGATACGTTCATCTTGCGGCTTTCGTCGGCGTACGCGAACCATTTTGGATCGTAGCTGATCCAAAAAGTCCTTGTGTCTGATCGTGCAACCGCCTGCGCGCGCTCTTGAAGTAGTCAGGGTCGACCTCAACTCCGATGCTGTTGCGTCCCCAACGGCTCGCCGCAATATTGGTCGATGCCGTGCCCATGAATGGGTCCAAAACCGTATCGCCTACGAAGCTGAACATCCGAATGAGTCGCTCGGCAAGTTCGATCGGATAGGGTGCGGGATGGTTCTTCGTCGATGCTCCGGTTAGCCCTTGCCAAATCTGTTGAAACCACTCCCTGTGTTGATCCTCTGGAATAACGCTCAGCACTCGGGTTGTCACCGACGGCGCACGATAGCCGCCCGGCTTGCGCTCCATCAAAATGAACTCGATGTCATTCTTGATGACCGCATTCGGTTCGTAGGGCTTGCCAAGAAATCCCGCGCCATTGCCTTCGACTTCGTACACCGCATTGGCGATCTTGTGCCAAACGATTGGCGCCAGGTTGTCGTAGCCGATTCGGCGGCAACGCTCTTGGATTGACGCGTGGAGCGGAACGACCGTATGCCGGCCATTGTTCTTCCGCCTGGAAAGGCACACGTCTCCCACGACGCAGATCAGCCGTCCGCCGGGCACGAGAGCTTGGAGGCAACGCTGCCAAACCTTGTCTAGCTGGTCAAGAAACTCGTCGTAGTCTTCGACGTGACCTAGCTGTCCGTCACTATCCCGATATTCCTTCAGAGTCCAGTAGGGCGGCGATGTGAGGACGAGATGAACGCTGTTCGGTTCGACATCAAACGAGCGGGCATCCCCGAGTCTCAAGTCGTGCTCGGTGGGTATTTCGCGAATCGCGGCTTCGATGCGCGCCGTCAATTTTCGATCCTTCGCGATCCGAGGAAGGTCAGTTTGAGGATCGACCAGGTCGCGAAGCTCGCTCGGCACGTAGTCGGATAGATTTTGCATGCAACTAATCTAGCCGTTCGACGCCGCGGAAGGAATTGGCGCGGTGCAATAGTTTGCTTTAGCCGGCAGACGTAATTGCCGCTGCGGTTGCGCGGTTGAGGCAATCAGGAAGAAGTGGGGTAGAAATGACCGGTCTGACGAGGAACAAAGAGCACCGGATTCCGTATCTGCCGCAAAGCCGTGGCGCGAGATCAACGGGTCTCAATGCAGGCGCGTCTCTACACACTTGCCGCTAATCCACCACCTTCTTCCAGCGCAGCGCCGGGGGCTCGTCGCCGATGGCCGCGGACACGAATTCGGCGCAGTTCGTAGTCCGCAGGTCATGGGCGAGAATGCCCAGTCGGGCCCGTGTGGAACGCGTTCCCTCCACGTTCGTGCGGACGAGAATTCTTGGGTTTGGCCCGACTCGCTGTAATTTTCCTCCCGCTCCTGCGACCATGGTTGTGGAGGAAGTGCCGGCAAATGCGACCACGCCAGACCGAGGAATTCGAAGCCCTCCTTGGTGCGCAGAGCACGTCGGTCTGGCGCCTGGTGGTGCGGGTCTTGGGAGACGATGGTCCCGACGCGGCCGATTGCTTTCAGCAGGCGTTCGTGGAACTGGCCCTGCGTCACAAGCGATCGCACGACATTCGCCAGATGCCGGCCCTGCTAAAGCGAATTGCAACGGCCCGTGCCATCGATACGGTGCGGCGCCGGATCCGAGAGCGCGGAAGATCGCGGCCTGTTGAAGGAGTGGAAGTCACGTCGCGCCAGAGTCTTCAGCCCGATGCACTGGCCGAGGCCAACGAGTTCATCGACGCATTGCGCGCGGAACTTGCCGCGCTTCCAGATGCGCAGGCTACTGCGTTTGTATTGACACAGATCGATGGCCTGCCCCACGACGAAGCGGCCGTTGCGATGGGCGTAACGCGCAACCATCTCAATGTCTTGTTACATCGCGCCCGCGCCCAATTGCGAGACAAGCTCGAATCCCATCAACCCGTTCGGGAGGCCAGGCCATGAACCACGATAGTCATCAGCGTCCGTCCGTGGGCCGGCTTGAGAGCGCGGTCGATTCGCTGCGGAAGAGCGACGTGTCTGGCGTGCCGGACGATCTGATTCAGCGTACCGCCGTTGCGCTCGGGCAAGCGTCTCGCCGGCGCGACTGGAGAACTCGCGGCTACCGTTTCGTCGCGGCCACAACCGCGGCGTTAGTTCTGCTCGGCATCGGCGTCACGCTGCTGCAATCGAGCCCGTCCCGAGTACTCGCCGAAATGGCACAGCGCGTGAAGGAAACCAAATCGTTGCGGGCAAGGCTCACCGATCCGGGTGGACAGGGTCGATTGCTGATCTCCGGCACTCGTCGACGCCTCGACCGCGACGACGGCGCCATCATCCTCGCCGATTCCGCCAGCCATCGAGAGCTTATCATGGACACAAACCAGAAAAGTGCCATGAGAGGCTCGTTGGCTGCCGTGAGCCCGGCGCTCGACTTCTACGGCATATTTCGCGAACTAGCCGACGCCTCGGCCGCCGTCGATGAATACCTCGACAAAGCCGGGCGGCACTATCCCGGCGTCTCGGGCGAAGCCACGCTGAGATTCGATCGAAATGTCTCGTTGAAAGCCCGCGCGACGGTCTGGAGCGATCCGAAGTCCAAATTGCCAGTTCGACTCAAGATTGCCATTCCGGAGGCTGGAAAAAACGCCGCGATTCTGCTCGAGGATATCGAGTTCGATGTGTCGTTGGATGATTCACTCTTCCAAATGATGGTTCCGGATGATTATTCGGCGACGGGCATGTTTCCCGATCAACTGAAGCCGGCGCCCAATGGGCGGGAAGCGGCGAAGCTGATGATCGTGCCCGGCGTCGGCATCGGCGAGGCGAAGTTTGGCATGTCGCGCGAGCAAATCGTTGCCGTCCTCGGCGAACCGGAATTTGTCATTGGCGAAACATGCCTTTGCTATCCTTCAAAAGGACTTCAACTCTGTCTGGTCGGCCGCGAGCCCGACAGGCTCGGCATGATCATCGCCAATCCGATGGACTACGCGACGCGTACCAGGAACGAATTTCCAGGCCAAACCGACAAAGGAATTCGTATCGGTTCGAGCGAACAGGAAGTGCTAGATACCTACGGCGAGCCCGATCCGCTACGACCGGGTGAGCACGCGCCGTCGGAAAGAGTCGGCGTCGCCAGTTACGGCGAACTTGGACTGCAATACCGCTTCGTAGAAGGAAAAGTGCAGCAGATTATCACCGCTCGCACCGATTGACCACCCCGCAGGTCATGCAAGTCATGCACAGCGAGTGACGACGGTTTGAACTTTCCACACCGCGTCCCTAGCTCACCACTTTCTGCCAGCCCAGCGCCGGATGCTCGCCGCCATGAATTTTGCAAAGTCGCTGGGCGTGCAGTCGAGGCTCGAAGCCGCGTTGGCCGTGCATCGTCAGTATTTGCTCGCCGCTCGTCGCTGAATCTTGTCGGCAACGAGCTTGCACGCGGCCGGCAATTGTCGAATTCGATGCTCCGTTACCTTGCGGCCCTGCCAATCGCCAGGCAGTCTTGATCGCACGAGAAGCGATAGCGGCCATCGGCGGCAAAATGCTGGCGTATGTAGGCTTCCAGATCGGTCCGCTGGATCGGCGCGTCCGCTGCCACGGAGTTCAAGATGAACTCGCCGATGGCATAGGCGGTCGCAAAATCCTGCGTCTCGATGAACGATGGGAGCTGGCTCAATTGCGCAGTGTAGGTCTGGCCGTGCTGCTGTTGGAACCGCTCGGCAAACGCGCCCAGGTCGCGCGGCGCGTCGCCAAAATGGGCGACCATCCGCGAACAGTCGCTGCGGGGGCTCTGCAACAACACCACCAGCACGCCGTCATCGGCAACCCAACCGGCCAGCTTCTCCGCGTGCTCCATCCACTGCTCGACCAAAACGTAGTACAGCACGTGCGAGCAGAGCACCAGATCGGCCGAGCGATCGGCAACCGCCGCCTGCAAAATCGAACCGCCAACGATCTCCGCGTCCGGACAGTTCTTTTGCAGTTTCGCCCGCAGATACTCGCTGGGCTCGATGGCAATCGTGCGGGCAAACTCGCCGCAAAACCACGCCGTCAGTTTGCCTTCCCCCGCGCCCGCATCGACCAGCAGCCGTCGATTCGGCAACGTTGCGACGCGGTCGGCGAGCCAGGCTCTGGCCGCGTCTTTTTGATTGGTGTGATCCAAGAACGTCTGAAACGCTCGCTCATACTCAGGGCTGTGCGAGCGAAAGACTGTGATGGTGTCATTCATGGCGGAAAAGAAGAAATACCGAAGGTGGGACTCGAACCCACACGCCCTTGCGGGCACTGGATTTTGAATCCAGCGCGTCTGCCATTCCGCCACTTCGGCTCGGGGAGAAAGCGTGCCAGCCTCCCGAAAGCTCAAGTGTAGACCCCGCCGGCGCGCCGTCAACCCAATCTAAGTTGGGCCTAGCCCGGCCGCGCCCCGTCTTCTTCCAGGCGTTTTCCCAGGCTGACGATGTCCTCGGTGGCGAAGCCCACGCCGTGATAGAACGCCAACACCTGCGTGTTCGTGCCGCGCACCTGCAGGTTGATTTTCGGGCAGCCGGCTTCGCGCAGCAGTCGTTCGGCTTCCGCGACGATCGCACGCCCGTATCCGCGCCGTTGCTGATCCGGCGCCACGGCCAGATAGTAAAGCCAGCCGCGATGCCCGTCGTACCCGAGCATCACCGAGGCCACGATCTGCCCCTCGACTAGCCCGACCAGAAACCAATCGCCCCGCACGGCCAGCTTGCGGCGAATGTCCTTGTGCGGATCGTTCCAAGGCCGCGTCAAATCGCAAGCTTCCCACAAAGCCACCACCGCCGCCTCATCCGCCAACTCAAACGGTCGAATGTCCATGGCAGCATCTCCCCGACAAGTCGCTCGGCAAAACGTAGCATGGTAGCCAGCAGAGCAGGGCAGTGCCAGCGGATGAGGGGTAACTTTTCTGCTCGTGCAGTGCACGTTGACCACTCTGCGTATGACCACTCTGCGTACGTTGCGGTCTATGCTGCCGCAGGCGACAATGGCGCGTAGCCGTTGCCAAGTCGCAACCGCAGGTGTTCCTGTGCGACCGCTCCGCTCCACACTCGCGCGATTGCTTCGCTGCCACCCATTCACCTGGTGCGTGACGTTGCTGGTGAGTCTGGTGATGGTGTTGATCGCCGTGCCGGGGGAGTACGTCAATGTTTGGCAGCCGAATGGCTCGTCTTATTGGCAAGCCCAGAGCAAGCGGTTTCATCAGGCGACGTACGATCGCCACCGGACGCGCAATCCGGACGGGAGCCTCGCGCACGTGGCCGTTCATCAGATCGACCATGGCTGGCCGCGGCCCTTCATGGCTCGATTTCTCGTTTACCGAACTGATTTTCTACAACCCAAGGGCCCTCCCACGCGCGTTGCGTCCAAACCGCTCATTCAGTATCCCAGCCCGTTCCGGCCATGGGGCGGCAGTCAGTACCTGAGTGTTTCTTGGAGCAACTACGACAACTGGCCGCTGACGGCCGACGATTGGCTGCTCGACTCCGGGAGCCTCGCACTCGACGTGCTGGTGGCGCTGGCCATCGTCGGCGCCCTCGGCGCGGCGACCGAGCGCTGGGTGCGGCGTCGGGGCGGGTTGTTTCGCTTTCGCCTGATCGATCTGTTCGGGGCAATGGCGGTCGCGGGCGTATTGTTGGGATGGACCATGTACCATGTGCGCATCCAGAACATCGAGCGGCAGTTCGGCGAGGCGCCCTTCGCCCCCAGCTATTACTCTCACAACCGCGCAATCACCGCTTGTCAGCGCTACACCGGGCCCGACTGGCTGCGCCGCCTGGTTGGCAGCGAGTATCTTTTGCCCTGGTTACATCACGTTTACTATGTCGCGGTCCGACCGACCGACCAGTGGCAACACGAGTTTGAACTGCTTCCGCAGTTGCCATACCTGGAAAGCGTCAACATCGCACGTCCGCTGCCCGCCGCAGCGCCTGGCGACATTGGAACAATGCCCAGGGGTGCGAACGTTAAGCCTGCCGATGCTGCGCTTAGACTCCATCGCGAACAAAGTCGGATTTGTGCAACGTCCCTTTAGCCCGGCGGATCTGCCGCAACTCCGACGGCTTCAGCTATGCGAACTGGAAGTGATAGGCGACGTCTACTTGGCCGAGGACATCGAGCAAGTTGCCGGGGGCCGCGCGCTTGAGAAGCTCAAGCTGCGAAGTGTATCCGCGACGCTCAAACAGATCGACGCCATTCGCGGCCGCCATCCCAACGTCCGCATCGAGGCGACGTGGGCTTACAACTATTGGGGTTTGCACTACACGCCGCCGCCAGATCACGAAGCCTTGATCGCCGAGGTCAGGCTGAGTCGCCGCCGGCAGAACGCCTTGCCGGCCTTTCGTTGTGCAGCGAACAGCCAATGACCGCCCTGGGCACTGAGCGAAATCGCCTGGAGCGCCGTCGCCGGGCGCTGTATACTTGGAATGCCAGTGCCCGGCCGATTCCTGGGGCTGCGCTCCCGCTCCCGCGCTCACCAGGATCCAACATGCCTTCCACCGAAACCAAACTGGCCGACAAACTCAAACCGCAGGCGATGACGCTGCGACTCATTGTCGGCGCGCTGGCGCTGGGCGTGTTGTCGACCGTGGCCGTGTCGGTCGTGTTGCGGGCCGATCAGGGGCTGGCGCCGGCCGGGCTGAACTTCGAAGTGATCGCGTGGATGGGCATCATCTTCGCGCCGGTGGCCGTGGTGCTCAGCCGCATCGTGCCGATGATCATGGTCCGCACCGCGCAAAACAAATCGCCACCGGCGACTTCCGCTTGAAGTATGCCGGCGCGGACAAGGCCTACGCCATCAACGAGAGCGATGCGCTGGCAGGCGTGTATGTAACCACCACGATCGTCTCCGCCGCATTTCTCGAAGGCGCCGCCTTCATGAACGTCGTCGCCTTTCTGCTGGAAGGCAATCCCATCTCGCTCGGCCTGGCCATCGGCCTGGCCATGGGCATCCTCGCCATGTTCCCCAGCGGCCAACGCATCGCCACCTGGGTCGAGATGCAATTGCGCCTGATCGAAGAAGATCGCCAGTTCGGGAAGTAGTGGTTAGTGGTTGGTGGCTAGTATGGAAACATCAGTCACCGGGCTGATGACGGTCGTCTTCCTTGCATGCGCCTGAGATACGACGAAGGACGAGACGTCTCGGCTAAGCATCTCTTTCTTCACTAGCCACTAGCCACCAACCACTAGCCACGACTCCCGTTTCTTGACGCTCGCGCGCCAACCGGCTAGCATGCCCGGCACGGGCTTTCTTCGCGTAGCGCGCGGCTCTCCACGGCGGCGCGACGCGGCTTTTCTTTCGCTGGCAATCTCTGGGAACGTGCGATCATGGCCGACAAGAAGGTGCGTGTGGCGATCATTGGGCTGGGTTTCGGCGCCGAGTTCATTCCCATCTATCAAAACCATCCGCATGCCGAAATGTATGCCATCTGCCAGCGCTCCGAAGGCAAGCTGCACGAGATGGGCGACGCCTTCGGCATCGAAGCGCGTTACACCAAGCTCGAAGACGTGCTGGCCGATCCCAAGGTCGACGCCATTCACATCAACACGCCCATTCCCGACCACGCGCCGCAGAGCCTGGCCGGACTGAAAGCCGGCAAGCACGTCGCCTGCACCGTGCCCATGGCCACCAGCATCGGCGAGTGCGAGACGCTGGTCGAAACGCAGCGCGAGACCGGCAAGCTCTATATGATGATGGAAACCGTAGTGTACAGCCGTGAGTTTCTGTTCGTCAAGCAGCTTCACGACTCGGGCGAGCTGGGCCGGCTGCAGTTCTTGCGCGGTTCGCACTTGCAGGAAATGGCCGGCTGGCCCGGCTATTGGGAAGGACTGCCGCCGATGCACTACGCCACGCACTGCGTCAGCCCCTGCCTGTGCCTGCCCGGAAAAATGGCCGACAGCGTGGTGTGCCACGGCTCGGGCCGCATCAGCGATTCGCTCAAGTCGAAGTACGGCTCGCCGTTCGCGGTCGAAACGGCCACGTTCTCGATGAAGGACTCGGACCTGGCCGCCGAAGTGACTCGCAGCCTGTTCCAAACGGCGCGACAATATATCGAGAGCTTCGACGTCTATGCCGAAAAAGTCTCGTACGAGTGGCCGCGCATCGAGCACGAGCCGGCCGTGCTGCATCGCGGTGAAACCCCCGAGCTGGTCAAAGTGCCCGACTTCGCGGATCGTTTGCCCGAGGGCATCCGCCGCTTCACCAGCAAGGGCGTGTACGACGCCGACGAGACGCAGCACCTGTCGTTCATCCAAGGCAGCGGCCACGGCGGTTCGCACCCGCATTTGGCAAACGAGTTCATTAGCGCCATCGTCGAAGAGCGCGAGCCGGCGCCCAATGCCGCCACTCAGCGCCAACTGGACCATGACCGGACTATGCGCCCACATCTCGGCCATGAAGGGCGGCGAGCGCATCCACATCCCCCAGTTCTAAACCGCACCCACTTTCAGCACCCAAGCCACCCGCAGCGCCGTCGCACTACCCACCCGCTTGCGGCTTGGCAGCGTCCCACTTCTCGCCCTGGCCAAACCGCCCTTTCTCCCCCCCGGCCGTAAGCTAAACTTGAGTTCCGGCTCTCACCGCGCACCGGCGCCCAACCGGCTGAGTTGGTCCCCGTCCACAACCACCCGCACCGCGAATCGCGACAGGTAGTCCGCCATGCCGATTGTGCTTTTCGAAGACCAGCACGTCGTCCAGTTGGATCCGGTGGCCATCGGCAAACCGGCCTTCGCCATTGCCTGCGGCAGCTATCGTCTGATCGATCTGCTCGACGCCTGGAAGGAACCGACCCAGGTGCGCGTCCGCACCCACTTGCGCGACATCGTGGCGGCCGACTATCCGGGCCTTTCCAGTGGGCCGGTCGACGACACGTTGCCGGCCTTGTGGATCAATGCCCGGCTGGTCCCTTCGGTGGCCGTGGTCGAACGCCTGCGTGCGATCCTCACTGCCGGCCGTCCGGGCATCGTCGAGGTTGGCTCGTCGGTCGCCGCGGCGCTGGTGCCCCCCGGCCACAAACTGGGCAGCGATCCCCAGCGCTGGCCCGACGCCGAGGAGTTTCTCAAGCTGAAGCTTCCCAAGCTTTCCGCCGAGTTGCCGCTGTTCGAGTATCCGCACGACATCGTTCGCCATCATACGAAAACGTTGGCGGCGAACCTCGAACACCGCATCGCGCAGGGCAGCTACGAGCAGCGTGCCGATGGCGTGTTTGTCGCCGCCGACGCGAGTCTGGCCGAGTACCTCGTGGCCGACACGCGCGGCGGACCCATCGTGCTCGAGTCGGGTTCGTCCATCGGGCCGTACTGTTACTTGAGTGGGCCGGTGTACCTCGGCGCCGGCGCCCGCGTGCTGGAGCATGCGGCGCTTAAAGACGCCGTGGCGATCGGCCATACGGCCAAGATCGGCGGCGAAGTGGAAGCTTCCATCATCGAGCCCTACACCAACAAGCAGCATCACGGATTCCTGGGCCACAGCTACCTGGGAAGCTGGATCAACCTGGGCGCCGGCACCTGCAACAGCGATCTGAAAAACACCTACGGCCAGGTAAACATGGAGTATCGCGGCCAGAAGGTGCCCACCGGCATGCAATTCGTTGGCGCCATCATTGGCGACTATGCCAAGACCGCCATCAACACGGGCATCTTCACCGGCAAGATCATCGGCGCGTGCAGCATGGTCTATGGCTTCGTGACCACCAACGTGCCCAGCTTCGTCAACTACGCGCGATTGTTCGGCCAGGTGACCGAAGCGCCGGTCGAGGTGATGGTCTCCACGCAGCAGCGCATGTTCGCGCACCGCGGCGTCGAGCAGCGCCCCTGCGACATCCAACTGCTTCACGACATGTACCAGTTGACCATCCACGAGCGACGGATCGCCGGCGAAGCGCTGTCGCTGTAAAAAGGCTGGAGGCTGGAGGAGGCCATGAGTCGTTTTCGAACTTACCCGACGCGCCAGCGAGAGAACACCGCCGACCAAGCGCCACCCATGTCCTGACTGCGCCGTCTCTCGTGCTGACCACTAACCACAAACCACTCTGTTTCCGGCCCTGACTGTGAGCGCCACGACCGGCTATACTGGGTGACTCCGCGTATTTATCCGGAACCACTCGCGCGCTCCCCGCGCTTGTTCCACCGCGCCTTGCTCCACAATGACTCCCACGATGCGATTTGCACAAGCTTATGGTTCCGGCAAGTTCGGCTTGTCGTTCGAATTGTTCCCACCGAAGACGGCCGCGGGCGAGGAAGAGCTGTTTCGCCACGTCGAACGGTTGATGTCCTTTCGCCCGGACTTCATCACGTGTACGTACGGGGCAGGGGGCTCCACGCAGCAGAAGACGCTGGAGATCGTCGTTGAAGTGCAGCGCCGCTTTCGCGTGCCCACCGCCTCGCACGTGACCTGCGTCGGCGCCACGGTCGATCAGTTGCGCGCTATTTGCGCTCGGCCATGGAACAGGGCATCGGCAATATCGTGGCGCTGCGGGGCGATCCGCCGCGCGGCGAAACGCAGTTCGAAGCCACCGCCGGCGGTCTGTCTTACGCCAATGAACTGGTGTCGCTGTTGCGCGGCGAGTTTTCCGACTTTGGCGTGGCCGTGGCCGGCTATCCCGAAACGCATCGAGAAGCGCCCAGTCCCGAGATCGATCTGGAAAACCTGCGGCGCAAAGTCGACGCCGGCGCCGACATCATCATCACGCAACTCTTCTACGACAACGACGACTTCTGGCGCTTTCGCGATCGCTGCCATCAGGCCGGCATGCGCAGTTCCCATCGTGCCGGGTATCTTGCCGGTAACCAACTTGGCGCAGATTCAGCGCATTGCCTCGTTGTGCGGCGCCGGCTGCCCGCGCCGTTTCAGGCGGCGCTCGAAAAGTCGGCTCATGACGCTTCCGGTCAGTTTGACGTTGGCGTTGAGTTTGCCACCCGGCAAGTGCAGCAGCTCATCGACGGGGGCGTGCCTGGCATTCACTTCTACGTGCTCAACAAGTCGCCCGCCACCAGCGCCGTGTTGCGCACCGTCGCCCTTTCGCGCAGCAGCGACTGATTTGTTTTTGCGCAAGCGCGTAATGTCTCGTCCTGCCATTGCATGCCATGGGACGCGTGCTGGCGTCACATTGTGCTTTTTTTCCCAATGTCTAACTCGGCTACTTGCTGCCGGTTGCGAACCGAATCGGCTGCGGCGGCGTCTAATAGCTTAGGAGCATATGGACCCAGCCCGAGTTGACCGGCATGGAATGTGCTTATCACTTCGCGTGCTGGCGCTCGATACTCAACCATAGAGACTGATAGCAAGTATCGGGCGCGATCGGGATTGACCACCGCGCAGCATTGGGATATCGAAATAGCACGTTGAGCGGTGGGGTCAAGGACGACGTCGGCAAGAGTGTTCGACCGCGCATCTTGAATTTACCTCTTTGAATCGGTCGTGACGGCCAAGGTTTTGGCCGCTTGCCGATCACCACAAGGAGGTTCCCATGCCCAGACCAACGACGCTGGCAGCTCATCGTTCTCTCGTTCATTCGAGTCCGCGCGTGCCGCATGCGGCCGCGATCGTGGGACTTCTGGCCCTGGCAGCCTTGGCTGGCGGCGTCGCGCTGTTGGCGCTGCACGCGCGTGTTTCCATCACGCAATATGTGCTGGTGCCGGCCGGATTCGTACTGATTGCATGCGCCTTGTGCACGGGGCGCGCGGCCTGGACGATGTGGCGCCGTAGGGATGGTCTGGCGGCATTCAAACCGTGGTTGAGCTGGTCGGTCGCCGGCAGAATCTTTGTCGGACTATTCGCTTGCTATAGCATCGCCCTGGTCGTGGGACCGATGCACTATCTGGAATTTGGACTGCTGGCCGCCGCGGTCGCGTGGTTGTCGCTCGTGCTGCTGCCGTTGGCGGCTGCGCCCGGCCGCTTCGAGGAGTGGACCGCTTGGCTGCGTCACCGCGCGGTGCGCCGCACGGAGTGGCTCATCGTTGGCGCAATACTGCTGGTCGTCGCGGCCGAACTCGCGCTGCAAGGGGCAAAGCTCTTCGAACGGCATCCATGGCTTGACGCCGTGGCGTCAACGAATTCCGCTGCTTTGTCATCGATGTCGGCGGCGCCGTTACCCGGCAGCCCGCTGCGCATGGCGCTAATTACCGACGCCCAGCGCCGAGACTGTCATGGCGAGCAAGGTTGCCGGGCTCATATTGAACGCGCGTTGCCCGGCGTGAAGATCGTGCCGGTCACTGTGACGGCGCCCTGGTCGAACGCGCCCACAAGCGAGGTCGCCGAACAACTGGCCGCGGCCGACGTCGATGTGGTGTTGGCCATGCTGACCGTTTGCGACGAACTAACGCGCGACAAGCCCGCGGCGAGTTGGTTCGATTGGCGGCAGCTTGAGCTGGCCCGGCTGGTCGGAGCGCGCGAGTCGCACGACGATGCGGCGCCCATTTCGACGGCGACAGCCGCGGATTTCGAATCGTTCTGCGGTCTCGTTTCACCGCAACTGGCCGCCTGTCGGACGCCCATCGACGAAACGATGCGCGCCCGTTGGCAGGAGACGTTCGACAGCGTCGATCAATTGACGGCCGCCTGCCGCGCCGCGGACCTGCCGTTGACGCTGGTGCTCGTCCCGGGCGAGTTCCAACTGAACCACGCACTGCGCGAAACCCTGGCCCGCCGTGCCGGCTACTCGCCCAATCAGCTCGACGTCGAATTGCCGCAGCGCAAGCTGGCCGGTTACGCCGCCGAGCGCCGGCTGCCCTTGATCGACTTGCTGCCCACGCTCCGCTTGTGCCGCGAGTCGCCGTACCAGCGCCACGCCGAGCACTTCAGCCCGGTGGGCCACCAGGCCACCGCGGCCGCGATCGGCGGCTGGCTCGAAAGCCGCTACGGCGACCACCTGGCCGCCACGCAACTAACCGTCGCGCCGTGATTCGCCGGTGAATCGTCGACCGCACAGTGGGAACCCGCGTGTTAACGTTGCGGTTGGCGGCTGCTACCACCACTTCGGTTCGCGCTTTTCTTTGAACGCGGCCAGGCCTTCGGCGGCGGCTTCGGTGGTGCGCGAGGCGGCGCTCATCGCGGCGCCGGCCGTCAATTGCGAAAGCAACTGCTCCCCCACCGTCTCGTTGAGCAGTCGCTTGGTCATCTGCAACGCCTCGGGCGCGCACTGGGCGATCTCGCCGACGATGTCGTGCGCGCAGGCCCATATCTTGTCGTCCTCGACGATCTCCTGAAACAAGCCGTATTCCAAAGCTTGCGGCGCTTCGATCATGCGGCCGGTCAACAGCAGCATGGCCGCTCGCGCGCCGCCGATACGAAATGCCAACAGCGGCGCGACCATTCCGGCGACGATCCCGCGACGGGGTTCCGGAAAGCCGAATGATGCGCCCCCCGTTGCCACCACCAGGTCGCTGGCCATCACCAGACCCGCGCCGCCCGCGGCGGCCGGACCGTTCACGGCGGCCACGATGGGCTTGGGAAAGCGAAGCATCTTTTCGATCAGCTCGTGGTACAGCAGCGAGTCGGCATGCCATTGGGCGTGCGGATTGTCCGATTCGCTGTTGGCCAGCATTTCGCCCAGATCCATTCCGGCGCAGAACGCCGCGCCGGCGCCGGTGAGGATCACGCCGCGCACCGCGCGCTCGCGGTGCAACTCGTCGAACGCCTGCTGCAAGTCTCGCAGCAGCTCGCGCGACAGTGCATTGCGCTTCTCCGGCCGGTTGAGCGTCACCGTGGCCGTGTGATCGTGCGTCTGAATCTTGACGAGCGGTTCCATGCGAATTCGATCGAACAAGGCGAAGCGTTCCTGGGGTCGGTGAAAGCCGCCGACTACTCGGCCGGGCGCAACATGGACGACAGGTCGTTGGGCTTTGGCAGCTCCAGTTCCAAAATCGACGTGCCCAGCAACTTGCCTTGCGTGTCGATGCGCAGCGATTGGCTGGCGCCTCCGCCCAGTGCATTGTACAGCAAGAAGTTGAACGCCCCCAGCCGCGGCAACTCGAATCGCTCCACGCGGCTCGGCGCAAGCGACGCGAAAAACTCGGCCACGCGCTCGACCGTGAGCACGTCGCGCAGATATTTGAAGCCCGCCTGCGTGTAAGCGGCCACGCCCACGTTGGCGTGGTTGCCCTTGTCGCCGCTGCGAGCGTGGGCGATCTCTCCCAGGCGGATGGTTGCGGCGGCTGTTGCGGAGTCGGACATAACGTGACGGATCCTTAAGGTTGCATGGATGCGGACCAATCGCGGGCAGCGCGAACTTCAACGCGCGGAGTGACCAGCGATTTGGGCACCAGCGCCGGCCAATAGGCCAGCACCGAGCGGATGGCACTGCGGCCCGTGGCATAGCCGGCCAGGCCCGGCGGACCGCTGGTAATCAACGGCGCGAGCTCTTTCGTGAATCGATCGACCGCCTCGCGTCGCCGGTCGCGCACGCATACGCGGAGCATCACTTCGCGCACCTCGCCGGTGGGCGCAAGGCCGGGGGCCGACGCGCCGGCGCCCAGCGTTTCGACTAGTGATGCATCCAGTTCATAGCCGGCGGTGCGCACGCGGTCGAGAATCATCTGACCGCACGCCCGGGCTTTGCTCACGGCGTCGCGGCCGCACACCAAGAGCTGTCCGCTGGTGGTGAATCCAGCGCGGTAGGCGAGCGAAACTTTGTACGTTTCGGTGGCCGGATTGCCGGTGCCGCCGGTGATCGTGGCGCGGTCGGGGCCCGCCTCGTGGACTTCCAGCGTCGTGAAGTCGACGTCCACGTCGGGCGTCAAGTAGTGCGCCGGGTCGCCGATCTCGTAGAGCAACTGCTCGATGACCGTTTCGCGGTTCACGCGTCCGCCGGAACCCGCCGGCTTGGTGATGGCCACGCCGCCGTCACTTTCCAGTTCTGCAATCGGATAGCCAACATGCGCCAAATCGAGCGCTTGCCAGTGGCGATACAATCCGCCGGTGGCCTGTGCGCCGCATTCGATCACGTGGCCGGCAGCGCTGGCAGCGGCCAGCTTGTTCCAATCGTCCCAGGCCCAGTGGAACTCGTGCATCGCCGGACCGAGGCACAACGAAGCGTCGGCCACGCGGCCGGTGATCACGTGGCGAGCGCCGCCGGCCAGCGCGTCGACGATAGGGCGAGCGCCGAGATACGCGTTGGCGCTGACGACCTGAATCTTGCCCGTGTCGAGCGGATCGCCGGTTTCCAAGTTTTCAAGCTTGCAGCCGGCCGCTTGCAAACGCGGAATGGCGGCCGTCAGATCGTCGCCGCTGACCACGCCGATCGGGTCGTTGCCCAAACCGGCTTCGACCAACACGGCGGCCGCGGCCGCAGCGCAGCCGGCCGGATTCATCGCCCCGGCATTGGTGACCAGCTTCAGGTTTTGCTGCTCGACCAGCGCCGGGCAAAGATCGCGGAGGATACCGAGAAAGTCTCCCGCGTAACCGGCCGCCGGATTCTTCTCGCGCGCCCGGGCCAGAATCGAGAGCGTCAGCTCGGCCAGGTGTTCCAGCGTCAGGTAGTCGAGCGCTCCCTGCTCGGCCAGCATCCGCGGAGCGTCGAGATTGTCGCCCAAGAATCCTGCGCCATTGCCGATGCGAAGTGCCACGCGTCAGTTACTCGATTCGTGCAAAGGGAAAGGAATAATAATCACGACGCCACGACGGACACGACGAGGAAGAAGATGAAACGGGAATCGCGCCGGCGATCAGTCTACCGCGCCGCTCCCTCGCCGGCGCTTCGGGTTAGTGTATTGAACCGCCGGCGCTTCGGATTGGTGTTAGCGCCGTCGAACTACCCGCCTTTTCCTCCCGCCTCCCGCCTGTTCGTCACACCTGAAACACTCCCAGCTTGAACGGCTCATTCTCGGCGTGTCGCGTGGTGACTTCCAGGGATAGGATGAGCGTGTCGCGGGTTTGGGCCGGGTCCAGGATGCCATCGATCCAGCCGCGGGCCGCGGCGTGGTGTACGTCGGTGGCCGCGTCGTAGTCGGCTCGCACCTTGTCGCGCAGTTGGTCCAACTCCTGGGCGTCGACGGCGTGGCCCTGCCGTTCCAGACTCTTGACCGTCACGTCGAGCAATGTGGTGGTGGCCTGCTCGCCGCCCATGACGGCCATGCGGGCCGCCGGCCACGAAAAGATCAGCCGCGGGTCGAACGCCTTGCCGCACATGGCGTAGTTGCCCGCTCCGTAGGAACCGCCCAGGATGACGGTCAACTTGGGAACGCGGCTGTTGCTGATGGCGTTGACCAGCTTGGCGCCCGCTTTGATGATGCCGGAGTGTTCGCTGTCGCGGCCCACCATGAAGCCATTGACGTCCTGCAGAAAGATGATCGGCAGCCAGTCCTGGTTGCAATTCATCACGAAGCGAGCGGCTTTTTCCGCGCTATCGACGTACAGCACGCCGCCAAACTCCATCGGGCCCTCGGCCGGTCGCACCCGGTGATGTTGATTGGCCACGATGCCCACCGGAAAACCGCCGATGCGGGCCGTGCCGCAGACAATCGTCTGGCCGAACTCTTTCTTGTATTCGTCGAAGCTGTCGCGATCGACCAGGCAGTCCAGCACTTCGCGAATCTCGTAGTCGTCGCGCAGGATTGGGGCTCACCAGGTCGTAGAGATCCGTCCCGGGCCGCGCCGGTGGTAGCGCGTCTTTGCGCGTAAAGGGGGCCGCGGGATCCGCCGCATCGGCACGCAACGCGCCCACCAGCCGGCGCAAGCGGGCCAGGCAAGCTTCGTCGTTCGGATCGCGATAGTCGATCGTGCCGCTGATCTGCGCGTGCATGGCCGCCCCGCCCAGATCTTCGCTCGACACCTCCTGGCCGATGGCGCTTTTCACCAGCGCCGGCCCTGCCAGATACAAGCCCGAGCCTTCGGTCATCAGCAGCTTGTCGCACAGCACCGGCAGATATCCACCGCCGGCGACGCAATTGCCCATGATGGCCGCGATCTGTCCTGCGCCGCTGGCCGAGATGACCGCGTTGTTGCGAAAGATGCGGCCGAAGTCATCTTCGTCCGGAAAGACGTCTTCCTGCAACGGCAGGAACACGCCAGCCGAGTCGACCAGGTACACCAGTGGCAAATGGTTCTGCATGGCGATGCGCTGGGCGCGCAACACCTTCTTGGCGGTTGCCGGAAAGAACGCGCCGGCCTTGACCGTGGCGTCGTTGGCAATCACCACGTGCCGGCGGCCTTCGATCGTGCCAATGCCGCAGACGACGCCAGCACCGGCGCTCCGCCCCACTCGTCATACATCTGCCAGCCGGCCCACAAACCAAGCTCCAGCCAGGGCGCACCTTCGTCGAGCAGCAGTTTCAGTCGGTCGCGCACGAACAACCGGCCTTTGGCGCGTTGCCGCTCGATGGCCTTGGCGCCGCCGCCTTGGGCGAGCTGGGCTTCGTCGGTCGCCAATTGCTTGGCAAGCTGACCGAGTGTGACGACGTCGGCGGCCATGGCGGTCCTTTGCGAGACTAAGGAAATTGCATCGAAAAAAGAGGAAAAACCGGGGGCCGCGGGGAGCGAAAAATGCCGCAAAGGCAAATCCTGATTGGACCTTGGCGGCGCAGGACCCGAATAATTCTCCCAGCGGCGAACGCACGATTCATCGCCGGCAGACGCACTCAAAAATGGTAGCTGGCACGGCAGGGTCCGACGAGGGCAAAAAAACGCGCCAAGCAATCCTACACCGATGCAATAGTCATTACCCCACCCAACGAAGCAATTAGTGGAGAGCGGCACAGGAACAGCGGCCCGCGATCCGACGGAACGGCGCGAGAGGGGGATGCTGCCAAAACACCACGTCTCATGGCAGCAGAGATGTCGGACGACAACACTCCGACCCGAGAAAACGGCCATTCGGCCCGTGCGGTTCGGACTCTAACCCCTTAACCAGCTTAGGGTTGCCCACCATGCGCAGACTCTCCCCGAGCCTTGGCACTCGAAGTGCTTTCCAATGCCAGCGACGATCACCCCGCCTGTTCGATATCCCGTCTGGAACTGAGGAGCGAGCCTTTGGCCAAACAAGCCCGCAAAACTGCTACCCGTAGAAATGCCGCCAGCACGGCGACCAAGTCTCGCACTCGCACCGCGGCGCCCGTCGCGGCAAAGAACACCCGCGGCAAGACCAAGTCGGTCGAGCCGCACGCCGAGGACGAACGGCACGAACACGCCGACGACGAAAAGGTCGACGTCAAGCTGGCCCAGTTTGATGACGACGCGGCCGATGCCGAGGATTCTGAAGATGTCGAAGTCAGCATCGAAATCGAGGAGTTCACCAGCGGATCGCGTGAGTGCATCGACGACCCCGTACGGATGTACCTGATGCAGATGGGCGAGATTCCGCTGCTCACGCGGGCCGAAGAGCTCACCAGCGCCCGCCTGATCGAGAAGACGCGCACGCGCTTCCGCCACAACATGCTGGCCAACGATTTCGTATTGCACGGCGCGGTGCACCTGCTGGAAAAAGTGCGCGACGGCGAACTGCGGCTCGATCGCACCATCGAAGTGTCGGTCACCAACACCGCCGAGAAGAAGCGCATTCCTGCGCCGCCTGGTGCCCAACCTCGCCACGCTCAACAAGCTGCTGCACGAGAACCAGCGCGACTATCGCACGGCCATCAGCCGCCGCCGTCCCCAGGAACAACGCAGCCAGGCTTGGCGCCGGCTGGTTCGCCGCCGCAGCCGCGCCGTGCGCTTGATCGAAGAACTCAACCTGCGGACGCAGCGCTTGCAGCCGCTGTTGGAAAAGCTGGCCGAAATCGCCGACCGCATGCAGGCCATTCGCGCCCAACTACGCGACATCGCCGCCGGCTCGCCCGTGGGCGATGCCTGCGTGCTGCGCCGCGAATTGCACTATCTGATGCGGATCACCTTGGAAAGCCCGGCCACGCTCTGCCGCCGTGTCAGCCGCACGGCCGAACTGCAAGCCGAATACGACGCCGCCAAACGCGATCTGTCGGCCGGCAACCTGCGCCTCGTGGTCTCCATCGCCAAGCGCTATCGCAATCGCGGCCTGAGCTTCCTCGACCTGATCCAAGAGGGCAACACCGGACTGATGCGGGCGGTCGACAAGTTCGAGTGCGCCCGCGGCTATAAGTTCTCGACCTATGCCACGTGGTGGATTCGCCAGGCGATCACCCGGGCCATCGCCGATCAAAGCCGGACCATCCGCGTGCCGGTGCACATGATCGACGCCATGACCCGCGTGCGCACCGTGACTCGAGAGCTGGTGCAACTGAACGGTTGCGAGCCGAGCGTGGAGCAGACCGCGGCGGCCGCCGGATTGTCGTTGGAAGATACCCGTTGCATTTTGAAAATGGCCCGTCAGCCGCTGTCGCTCGATCAGCCGGTCGGCGATCACGACGACAGCTACTTCGGCGAATTTTTGGAAGATCATCGCGAAGACGATCCCTTGTACGGCTTCAATCAAGAGCTGCTCAAAGACCGCCTGGCCGACGTGCTGTCGAGCCTCAATCACCGCGAGCGCGAAATCCTGCGGATGCGTTACGGTCTGACCGACGGCTATGCGTACACGCTGGAGGAAGTCGGCAAGATCTTTTCGGTCACGCGCGAGCGCGTGCGTCAGATCGAAGCCAAGGCCGTGCGAAAACTGCAGCAGCCCTATCGTTCGCGGGGCTTGCTGGGATTCCTCGACCGGGGCGACATGCCGCCGGTGGAATTGCAACAAGAAGCATGACTCGAACACACATGAGGCGGCAAAACGAGACCGCGCCGCCTCATGCCCAATCCCTCGTTCCGCTACGGGCCGTCCATTCATCCCTCGGGTGGGCGGCCCGCGGCATTTCCGCAAGGCAACGTTCCCGCCCGCTTAGCTAGTCTCCTCCTCACCTTTTCACCTGCTCAACTTTCCAATCCTCGCCTGCTCCAATCCTCCCGTCGTGCAGTGCCGAGGCGACTAGCGCCGCATTGCAGCCGGTGGCTTCCAGCGCCCGCAAATCGGCCGGACCACGAACGCCTCCGCCGGCGATGATCTCCAGTTCAGCATCCTGGCAATGCAACGCGCGACACAACGGCGCCGTGGGCACGCCCTGACCCATGCCGACCGACGCCAGGTCAAGCACGATCATCCGCCGCACGCCCAGCCTCAACGTCAACATGGCGATCTGCAGCGGGCTCAGCCCTTCAAACGCGCCGTTTCGCGTGATCGGTGCGCCCAACTTCAAATCCAGGCTGAAGATCAACCGCTGGGGGCCGACTTCCGAAATGATCTCCTCCAGGGCATCGGCGCCGCTCATCGACTCCAAGCCCGCCACCACGGCGCCGAGCGATTGCCCGTCGGCGCGGAACGTTGCCAATTCACGCGCCCGTTCGCGTTGGGCCACGCCGGCGTCCACCCATAGCGATAGCCCAAGTTGTTGCAGCCGTTCGTAGACTTCCCACGCGGGCTCATCGCCTGCAATCGCGTCCAGGTCCGCCACATAGACTTCGCGATACCCACACGCGGCCAACGCCCGGCCGACGCTTTCCGGTCGCGGATCGGATGCCAGCAGGCTTTCGATGGGGCGATACTTGTCGCGCTGGCCGGCCACGCCGCGCACCACCACGCCGTGCATCAGATCGATCACCGGAATCACGCGCATCCGCTCGTTGCCCTCGCTTTGCCAAAAAAGAAGTTTCAAAACCCAAGCGAGAGACCCGCCGCGTGCCACTGCCAACTCATTTTCAGTGCGCGTTTCCCAAGCACCAACGGAGCGCCATTATACCAGCCGAGGGAAACTTCCCAAGCACCAACGATGCGCCGCCATACCAACCTAGGCCAACGTCCTGGGGAAAACAGGCGACAATAAACGCCATCGAAGGGCCAAAGTCCCGATCGATATTGATTGATCGCCCGCGCGACGGACCAAAATAGTGCGGGCCGACAGCCCTGTAATGAACGCGTCGCACGGCGTCCCCAGGCCGTTGGCCTGCCCCTGGTGTGGGTTGGACCTTCAGCCCCAGGCGTGGCAAACAATCCGAACTTCCAGCCGACCGTCGGCCACGTACTCTTGTACGAACCGCCGTCCCGCGACGGAGATCCCACATGCCCGACGCTTGGCCCGACCACCAGTCGCATTGTCCCAATCGCAAGTCGCATCTCCCAAGCACCAAAGGCGCACTGCCATACCAGCTTAGGCCAATGGCCTAGGGAAACGAGTTGCGGAAATCAAGACCAGACGGCCAACGGCCCGACCTATGGAACTCACGCGCGCCAGACAAGACCGTCGGCTATCCTGAAAGCATGACCGGCGACTCACCACAACAGCCCAAACACCGGCACCAACCAGGACTGGCAATCCCGCCGCACAAGTCAGCTCAAGTCCGCTGGCTGGCGGTCCGCATCCCCTGGGTTGTCGTGGGCACCATCATCGGTGCATTGTTCACGCGAACGTGGCCCGGTCAGACAAAGTACGCCGCAGTGCGCGAATTGATGATTTGCGCTGGCGCGGGGTTCGCCGTCGGCTTGCTGCTCGATTTTGTCGTTCGCCGCCGACTGTCGAAGAAAAGCCGCGACTAGTCTGAGCCGTGCCGCGCGAGCCCATCTGCCAACTCGGCCTTCCTGCGCCCTGGTACAATGGCGGGCGTGCATGCCAAACTCGAAACCATTGAAGCGCGCTTTTACGAAATCCCGAACTGGGCACTGGCATTGGCGATCGGGATTCTTGCCGTCGTTGCACTGGCTGTCGTCTTGATGATGGGCCGTAATCGCGACTAGCTGCTTCCCGCTCGAACCCCGCCAAAATCCACCGCCACCCGGCCGACTCGTAGTTTTCTCGTTCAAGATCAGGTTCTTTGACTTTATCAGGCAAGTGAGCGAATATGGCCCCTCATGGGGCTTGAGCTGCTACCTGCCAAATTGCTAGATCGCTTCCAAATTGAGGAGCGACGACACGCTTGTGCGATTCTTTCGCATGACTTCCCGGATGAGTTCGCGGACCTGGTTGATTGCCTTAAGCAGTTTAAGCTCCTGCGCAGCGAAGTAGCGGGCCTGTAATTCTTTTTGTGTCAGGCGAGCAGGGAACGTCATTTGCTTGCTATGCCGGGCATGCGGCCCTCGTAGAGGATGGCGAAGTGGTTGAGGGCCGCTTTCCAATGATGGATTGGCATGGTCCACTTTTTCGAGGCTTCGTGAATCGCCATATAGACAATCTTCAAGGCGGACTCCTCGTTGGGATAAATCTTGCGGTTTCGCGTGAACTTGCGAATCACGCTGTTGACGGATTCGATCGCGTTGGTGGTGTAGATCGCTCGACGGATCGGCGCGGGGAAGTCAAACAGCGTGACGATGTCGGTCCATTTAGCGCACCACATCTTCGTGATGGTCGGATACTTTGCGTCCCAGGCTTGAGCAAAAGCGTCGAGAGCGGACTCGGCTTCGAGAAGGGTCGCGGCCTGGTAGATTCTCTTCAGGTCGGCAATCACCGCCTTGCTGTCCTGGGTGCTCACGTAACGAAGCGCCGCGCGCACCAGATGCACGATGCACAGCTGCACCTGGGTTTGAGGATAGGCCGCGTGAATCGCTTCGGCAAAACCCGAGAGGCCGTCGATGCAGGCCACGAAGATATCGGCGAGGCCGCGGTTCTTCAGATCGGTCAGGCAAGCGAGCCAGAACTTGGCCCCTTCGCTCTGGCCGAGCCACAGTCCCAGCAACTCCTTGTGTCCTTCAAGATTCACGCCCAAAGCCACGTAAATCGTGTGCTGCGAGACGCGACCATTCGCGCCGCGCACGTGCACGACGATGCCGTCGAAGTACACGATCGGCCACAGCGCGTCGAGCGGCCGCGTGCGCCAAGCAGTCACTTCGGCGTCGAGGTCGGTGGTGATCTCCGAGATCAGCGTGGCCGAGACTTCCACGTCGTACAGTTCGCGGACGATCTCTTGAATGTCACGCGTGGTCATTCCCTTGGCATACAACGCGAGGATCTTTTCGTCGAAGCCCGGCACGCGTCGCTGGTGCTTGCCGATCAATTGCGGCTCGAAAGTCCCGTCACGATCGCGGGGCGTGGCGATGGTCAGCTCGCCCACGTCGCCTTGCACCGTTTTTTGCGAACGCCCATTGCGACGGTTGGGCTTGGATCGCTTGGCCAAGCTCGCCAGCGGCGGCTCGGCCCCGTTCGACGGCACCGCCCGCGGTTCGCCGCCAGGGGACACCGCCTTGCGCCCCAAATGAACATCCATCTCGCTGTCGAGCATCCGCTCCAACGCCGACTTCATCATCAGTCGCATCAAACCATTGAGGTCCTCGGCCGTCCTGGCCTGACCCGCAATCTCGCTTGCTAGCTGCTCCGCCCGCGTGCGTAAAGAATCATCCATGTGTCAATCTCCTCATCAGGAAAGGGTGACAAAAACTACCCATTCCTGCTAGCTGACACAAGATTCCTTACAGGCCCAAGTAGCCGTTGGTGGTGGCGGCAAGACCAAGATCGCTGCCAGGTTTGATGACTTCCTTCGCGACAAGCGCGGCTGGATGCCACGCAATACGTCGATTGCGATGAAGTTGACTATAAAGCAGGGCAGCAACACGGATGTCACGGAGCGTAACCTAGCAGCCCGTTTATTTAAGGCGATTGATGGTGCGGGCGGGGTTGGCGGGCGGTGCGCGCGAGGGCGGCGCGTGCCGCGCGCGCAGCGCGCGTCTCAACGATCCCACGGTCCATAGCGCACTCAGGATAAATTGCACAAGCCAAACAAGGTCGGCGGGGGCTTGCAGCGCTCTTGGTTTGCCGATCCCGAACAACTTGAACATGATCCGCGCCAGGTTGTGCGCCGCAGCCGCAATTCGGTAGCGTTTGGTCACTTCTTCCAGTTTGCGGATCCACGTGCGACGCGAGCCGCCCGTGTCGCACACGTGCGCGAAGCTGCGCTCCACGCGTTCGCTCCGCAGCCGCCCCAGCCGCTTCCCTTTCGCGCGACATGCGGCGGCGGTTGTTCTGAACCGCGCGTCGGACTTCGTCCGGCTTGTCCGTCCAAACGCGATCGTCTTTCCGCTTCGGCTCGGGAATGTACGTTCGCATGTCGAGATCGGCGGCCAGTTCCAGCGTCGCGTCCGCGTGATAGCCCTTGTCGGCGGCCACCTCCTGCACCGCGACTTCACTCTCCGCCGCTTCCAAGTTGACGCGGGCTTCGATCACGCTGTCGACGAGCGTCTGCTGATCGGCGTGATCGGCCGGCAGAATCTCAGCAGCCAGCAGGATTTCACTCTCCAAATCGACCACGTGCTCGGCCTTGTACGCCAAGTGCGTGCGGCCGTCTTTCAGCTTGGTGATCCGCGCGTCGGGATCGGTCTTCGAGACCCAATCCTCGTTCGAGGCCGTCTTCTTCCGCTTCTTGTCGTAGCGGCGAATTTCTTCGTCGCTCGGTTCCGTATTCGCGTCGATCGCGCCGTCCTCGTGCATCAGTCGCGTGACGTATTGCTTCCAGTCTTCGCCCGTGTCGCGCCGCACGATGCTCTTCATGGCCGCGTTGGCTTCGAGTGTCGTGCTGTCGACCCCCACCGCCTTGCCGGAGAGCAACCGTTTTTCGTCGGCAATCCGCAGAACAAAGCGAAACACCTCGTCGAACACCTCCGCGCCGAGCCGCTTACGCGTGACCGACATCGTCGAATGGTCGGGCGTGACCTCGCCCAGCGGCACCCCCAAGAACGTTCGCAGGCTCAGGCTGTCGGCGCATCGCCAGGCGATGCCGCGCTGGCTGTCGATCCCCTCGAAGTAGCCGATCAGCAGCATGCGAAAGTACACGCCCGGCGGAATCGACGGCTTGCCGCGTTTCTCTTCCTGTTCGTAGTACCGCCGGCAGCGCCGCTCGATCCAGCGATCGAAGCCGGCTTCGGCCAACAGCCCATTGAGCTTCCCATAAAATGGGTGGCCGTCTGAACGCGGCAAGTCCTCGGCGGTAATGAACAGCGACTCCTGCCGCTGCCTCCGTTTGCCCATCGCCATCCGTGTCCCTCCAACGATCGATCCGTCGAAACCGACCCCGGCATAAGTTTAGCGCCCTCGCGGCAGAAAGGAATATCTAAACGGGCTGCTAGACACGCATGAAGTCGACCTTTGCAAAGGCAAGATCGCAATTGAGGTCCAGTGGAACAATAAGGATCCGTTCTTCTCTCGCGACCTGAATACTTTTCGCCTGCTCCATGAGCTGGGCAGCATTTCAGTCGGCATCATCATCACTCGCAGCGATGAGTTGCAGGACTTGTTCAGAGAATTGGGCTGGGTGAGGGACAAAAAAGTGGGCTGGCAGAGGGTTGCATCCAAGTATGGCGCATCGACTACTCATTGGAGCAAACTAATGCCCCGAGTTGATGCCGGCGGTGGTGGCGCCTGTCCGCTACTGCTAGTTGGGATTCGCAGGGCGTGCTATCGCGATGACATGCGCGATGTGCCGTTGGTTGTGGACAATCCCATGGAGTGACCGTTATAACCCTTTACGTGCGGTCGAGTGTGAAGATACGAGTCAAGCTCATCGCCCCACTGAGTCCACCCTTTTCGACGGCCGCGCACGAATAGTTCGAGAAATGGGCCTGGGCTGCAATCTTCAATGATGCTGTAGAGTTCATCCGGCTTTTTCGAATGTTCCTCCTTCCGGGTCTTGAACAGATTGACCTGCCGGCGGCCTGGGGACAATGTTCGCATGGAGCCCCGCACGCCGAATAAGACCAACTCAGTGACATTGCGGAAGTAGAAGCCGACCCCACGGCCGTCGGGCTCGCCGTCCTTTCGGACTTTGTGCCAAACGATGTTGCCCTTGTACGTGAAGCCCCACGCTTCCAGCACTTGCAGGCCCCAGGGCAGCAGTGCATTCGGGCACCACAAATAAAGGTGCGACTTGTCGGATACGATCTGGGAGATTGGCATGCCGCAGATCTCGTCGATTCCCATCGTTTGGTATCGACGCAGGCGCTTGTGCTCCGGTGCAACCTTGCCTGTGCGATTTTGAAACCGCCATGGCGGATCGGCCAGCACGGTTGCGAATTTCGTCCCGTTTAGCCCAGGCAGGGTGTTGTGTTTTGCACTCAAAAAAGACTCCTTTCAAGCCGATCGCCAAGAGTCCAGAGCGTGAGGGTGATCGCGGCTGCCATTGCTGGCGTGGCCCTTAGGCTACCATGCCGCAGGCTATAGTTGTAGTGCGCGACAAACTGTCACGCTGCTGCCACCAAAACGGTCACTTTCCTTGGTACGGCAGAGCGATTGTCGCACAAATCACTTCATAAAGGTGCAAATGACCGAGCCATCGAAGAAGACGCGTTCAAGGGGGAAGTTTCGCCGACGGTACGCTTTGAACATAGCGAACGAAGAAGGATTTTCGATGGCACCTCAAAGCGTACTTGCCAAATATCGCGGCATCAGACGATCTTAATATCCACCGCCGTGTGAGCGTCACGATTGTGGTTAGTTTGGGTAGTTTTTCCAGAAGGATTCCCACTGGCCGGGCTGGCTGAGGTAGAGGGCACGGAGGTGGCAGACGGCATCGGAGCCATCCTCGCCCCAGCGCATGCCGCTGCCTTTGAGGCGGTTGGCCACGACTGTCTTGCAAGCGCTCTCGACGGGGCCCGAGCCGATCTGCCAACCGTTGGCCAGGTAGCGCGGATAGTCCATGCGATGCTGATGGTTGTGGAAGTAGCGCACGCAGTCGGCGTGCGCGCGCTGCGCCGCGGGTGGCTTGCCGTCCAGTTGAATTACTTCCAGGGCGGCCAGCGTCGGTGCGCCACCTTCGTGCTTCAATTGATGACACCAGGCGGCAACCTGCTCTCGGCGTTGCCGCTCGTCGTCGGGATGCAAGGCGAGTCCCAGCTCAGTAAGATGTTCGGCGGCGTGCCAGAAGTCGAGGATGCACTCGGCCAGCGGGAAGTTCTTGCGAAAGAATTCTTCCAGCCCGCTGCCGCCGTCCGACAGTGCGATCTGCTGGTCGGCCTCGTCCCAGCCCACTTGCGCCGCCTGGCGGCGGAGTTGCGAGCCCAGTTCGTCCAGGTCGTAAAAACCCGCTAAATACCGCACGGAATGCGGTTCGGGGCGCTGGTCGTCGTGCTTGCCACGGGGATTGTAAAGCATGCCAACATAGGCCATGCGGCCCTCGGTTTTGGCTGCCCGCTCGCCTTGTTGCCGCACGCCGGTGGCGTCGAGGCTGACGTAGGCACAGCGCTTGCCGCGCGCATCGCGTTGCCAGGTCCAGGGCTTGCTTTGCTCGTCGAAGGTCACCTTGTCGTGCAGCAATTTCGCGAGTCGCTCTCCAGTGGCTTCAGTAACCCGTTCGACCGTTGATTCACTCAACCGCAATCCACAGAGCTTTTGCAAGGTTACTTCGGCTGACTGCGCGAAACTGGTTTGCACGCCCGCGATACTGGCCACTTCGCTGGCCGCCGGCGTGAGCGTGGCGACACCTAATCCCAGTTCCCGATCCCACGGGACATGCCCTTTGCCACAGCCCCGGCAATGGTAGTAACAACGTGTCAGGCGAATCGAGCCCAACAAACTCTCACACCATTTGCCACGCCGCCCCACAAACCTCGCGTCGTGCCGGCAATGTGGACAGACCAAGCTAGCTCCCTCGTACCCGTCCCTTTTTTTGCCGCTCGTCGGCGGCCACCTCCAGGGCCTTAGCTCCCAGGTCGTGGACCTGGTCGCGCAACTCGAACTCCTTGCTCCCGAACAATGGACCGTTCGCCAAGGCTCGCGCGATGCGCAGCCGCTCCTGCTGAAACAACGGCTCCAAACGCTCGTAAATCCGCCGCTCGTCCTCATTCAACACGATCTCATGTCGACTCGGCCGGTCCATGATTCCGTCTCCTACACCTGGAAAATAGGTAAACCCAACTTCCAGCTTACCAATGGACCAAATTTTCCACCCACAATCGAGACGCTCACACTCCACCGCCACCCGGCCCATTTCGCCTCTGGTCATACCGGCCCCGTTTGTTGTAAAATCAGGCACTTATCTCCACACCCTGCGGGCCGCCGGTGGCGGGGCCCTTTCAGCGATATTGAACCAGCGCGAGGAGCTGCCAACCCATGGCAAAAAGCAAAAAGAAGGTCGAAACGGTGTTCCTCGTGTGCGAGGAGACGGGCGATTACAACTACACGCTGCGGCGCAAAACCGGCGGCGAAAAGCTGAAGCTCAAGAAGTACAGCCCACGGCTGCGCAAGCACACGCTGCACGCCGAAAAGAAGAAGTAGGGCGAACGGCAACCTCGCCCCCACGTCGTCGACAACGCACGGACGGCAACCCGGAAACGACATGGCCAAGCACTGGCGGATTCACCCGCATGACTCGGCGCGCATCGTGGCTTTGGAGCGCGCGGCAGCCATCCCCGCGGTCGTCGCCCAACTGTTGATCTGCCGCGGCATCTCCGACCCGTGCGCCGCCGGCGATTTTCTCGACGCCAAGCTCAGCAGCCTGCGCGATCCCGAAGAGCTGCCCGGACTGCCCGCCGCGGCCGATCGCATCATGGCCGCCATCTCCGCCGGGCGGAAAATCGTTGTCTATGGCGACTACGACGTCGACGGCATGAGCGCCACCGCCATTCTCTATCTGTGTCTGCGGATGCTGGGCGGCGAGGTCAGCTACTACGTGCCCAACCGCATGGACGAAGGCTACGGCCTGAACCGGCAAGCGCTCGAAACCCTCCGCGCACGCGGCGCCGAGATGGTCATCACCGTCGATTGCGGCGTGGCCAGCGTCGACGAAGCGCAAGCCGCGCTCGAGCTCGGCCTGGAACTGATCATCACCGATCATCATCAGCTTGGCGCCGCATTGCCCGCCGCGGCCGCCATCGTGCATCCGGCGCTCCCCGGCTCGGCCTATCCGTTCACCGGCTTGTGCGGCGCGGGCGTGGCGTTCAAGCTCGCCTGGGCCCTCTGCACGCGCGCCAGCGAAGCCAAGAAAGTCGGCCAGCGCATGCGCGACTTCCTCATGCAGTCGGTGGGACTGGTGGCGCTGGGCACCGTGGCCGACGTCGTGCCGCTGGTCGATGAAAACCGCGCCATCGTGCGCCACGGACTCACCAGCCTGCGCGAGCGTCCCGGACTGGGCATCGCCGCGCTGGCCCAACTCACCAAGCTCGACGAGAAGCCGCACTTGTCGAGTGAAGACATTGCCTTCATGCTCGCGCCGCGCCTCAACGCCGCCGGCCGCCTGGGACAAGCCGCGCTCGGCGTCGAGCTGTTGACCACCGACTCGGCCGAACGCGCCGCTGCGCTGGCCGCCTATCTGAACGAACTGAACAAGAGCCGCGAAAGCCTGGAACGCAGCATCTACCTGGCCGCCAACAAACAGGCCACCGAACGCTTCGATCCAGCCAACGACGCGGCGCTGGTGCTGGCCGATCGCGGCTGGCACGTCGGCGTGATCGGCATCGTCGCGGCGCGGCTGGCCGAAAAGTTCCACCGCCCGGTCGTGCTGGTGTCGTTCGACGCCGTGGGCGCCAAGCCCGGCATGGGCTCGGCCCGCAGCATCAACGGCTTCGATCTGCACGCGGCGCTGGCTGCCAACGGCGAACACCTGCTCAGCCACGGTGGACACGCCGCCGCCGCCGGACTCAAGATCGACGAAAGCCAAATCGACGCCTTTCGCGAACAGTTCTGCGAATACGCCGCCACCGAGTTCTCCGGCACGCCGCGCGTCGCCGAACTGCGCATCGATGCCGAAGTTCCCTTTACGCGCACTGACCACGCCCGCCGTGACGGACATCGAACGGCTGGCCCCCTTCGGCCAGGCCAACCCCCGTCCGCTGTTGTGTACCACCGAAGTCACCTTGTGCGGCCCGACCAAGCGCATCGGCGGCGGCGAGCGCCATTTGTCGATGCGGCTGGCGCAGCACGGCGTCGAGTTGCGGGCCGTGGCCTTTGGCGGCGGCGAATGGGCCGACGCGCTGGATCAAACCGACGGGCCGATCGCCGTGGCATACCGTCCCTTCGTGAATCATTTTCGTGGCCGCAAGTCGGTCGAATTGCAAGTTGCCGACTGGCTGCCCGCCGCGGTACTGGCCGCCGGCGAGCCATGCGCCTGAGCGGCACGCTTTGGCAGGGCACGTTTCGCCATGCACGCCCAATCGCCGTTTGAATTCGAACGTCGCTTCATGCTCGAGCAACTCAGCGAGCGCGGCATTCGTTCCACCCAGGTGTTGGCCGCCATGGACCGCGTGCCGCGCGAGCGGTTTGTCGGCCAGGGCGTGCGCCATTTGAGCTATGCCGACCGCGCACTGCCCATCGCCTGCGAGCAAACCATCAGCCAGCCTTACATCGTGGCGCTGATGACCGAGGCGCGTGCAGTTGTCCGCCAGCCAGCGCGTGCTAGAAATCGGCACCGGCAGCGGCTATCAAACGGCCATCCTCGCCGAGCTCGCCGCCGAAGTCGTCTCGATCGAACGCCACGCCGAGCTTTCGCAACATGCCGGCCAAGTCCTGTCGAAGCTGGGCTATCAGAACGTCACGCTGGTCGTCGGCGACGGCACGCAAGGCTGGCCCGAGCGAGCGCCCTACGATCGCATCCTGGTGGCCGCCGCCGCCGGTCACGTGCCGCCGGCGCTGGTCGATCAACTGGCCGAAGGGGGCGTCCTGGTGATTCCTGTCGGCACGCCCGGCGAACAAAACCTGCAAGCCTTCCACAAGTCCGTCGGGCAACTCTGTCCCCATTTCCTCTCCGGCTGCCGCTTCGTCCCGCTGGTGGGCGCACAGGACCGGAGCCAGTAGGCAACCCAAACGCAGGACGCGCGGGCCTGGGAGCGGTTCGGCGTTGCTACGGCGCCAACGCCACGGTTTGCAAGCCGGCGTGTCGCAAACAACCCATCGTGGAGGACCTCCGGGTGCCCGGCACCGACGTTGACCCCACCAGCCGGCGGGCTAGAATAGCGTTCTTCGCCGGTTCCTCCGGCGCCACCACGGGGCGTAGCTCAGCCTGGCTAGAGCGCTGCGTTCGGGACGCAGAGGTCGCATGTTCAAATCATGTCGCCCCGATTATAAAGCCTTGTAGATAAATGATTTACAAGGCTTGTATTGTCACGATTGTTGTTACTCCGATTTGTCACGAATTCTGTCACGATTTGGTGACTTACAACGTGACTCAAAACGGGGCGGACGAAAATCGGGCGGTGCACCGTCGCCGCAGCCCAGGCCCAAAGGCTACTCTTCTGCGGATTTCGATTCCGCCCGTTTCCACAGATTCTCGGGCGAGAGTATTTTGCGGGTGCCCCGGCGTGAAGCCAGCAAGAGCATTAGCGCCGCAACCACGAAAACAACAACTGGAATCCAAACAGCGAAGAGGCAGTTCTCCACCGCTCGAATTGATTTTTCCGTCCACTTGACGGTTGCATCGTATCCCATGATCCCCCGAAGTTGCTCCTCCTCTGTGAGCGTAGAATCGACGGAAAACTCGGGATGAAGATGTTTAGTTTCGGGATTCGTCGCGGTCTTCCAGATTTCGTTCTCGACGGTGCCCTTTGCATGCCGCACAAAGTCATTGTCGAGGTACGTATACGTGAATAACTCGTAGCCATAGACAACGCTAGAAACGCCGCCAAGAGTTGCGAAGATTGAAAGCCAGGTATGCCGTGTCTTCAGTCGGGTGTTTGGCTTAAAAAAATGAAAAACGACAACCCAATTCACGAATACAATGATTCCAGTAACGACTAGCACAGCAAAACGACCGTCTTTGTCGGGTGGCGCAATCGCTGTAATGACATTCCCAACGACTTTCAAAAAATCAACAGTGCTCTTCATGGGCTATCTGCGTCGAACTGGATGCCGTCGGGGGAAATAGTCACGACCGGCTCTGTAGAGAACTCTACCAGGGGGGCCTGTAATTCTTTTTGTGTCAGGCGAGCAGGGAACGTCATTTGCTTGCTATGCCGGGCATGCGGCCCTCGTAGAGGATGGCGAAGTGGTTGAGGGCCGCTTTCCAATGATGGATTGGCATGGTCCACTTTTTCGAGGCTTCGTGAATCGCCATGTAGACAATCTTCAAGGCGGACTCCTCGTTGGGATAAATCTTGCGGTTTCGCGTGAACTTGCGAATCACGCTGTTGACGGATTCGATCACGTTGGTGGTGTAGATCGCTCGACGGATCGGCGCGGGGAAGTCAAACAGCGTGACGATGTCGGTCCATTTAGCGCGCCACATCTTCGTGATGGTCGGATACTTTGCGTCCCAGGCTTGAGCAAAAGCGTCGAGAGCGGACTCGGCTTCGAGAAGGGTCGCGGCCTGGTAGATTCTCTTCAGGTCGGCAATCACCGCCTTGCTGTCCTGGGTGCTCACGTAACGAAGCGCCGTGCGCACCAGATGCACGATGCACAGCTGCACCTGGGTTTGAGGATAGGCCGCGTGAATCGCTTCGGCAAAACCCGAGAGGCCGTCGATGCAGGCCACGAAGATATCGGCGAGGCCGCGGTTCTTCAGATCGGTCAGGCAAGCGAGCCAGAACTTGGCCCCTTCGCTCTGGCCGAGCCACAGTCCCAGCAACTCCTTGTGTCCTTCAAGATTCACGCCCAAAGCCACGTAAATCGTGTGCTGCGAGACGCGACCATTCGCGCCGCGCACGTGCACGACGATGCCGTCGAAGTACACGATCGGCCACAGCGCGTCGAGCGGCCGCGTGCGCCAAGCAGTCACTTCGGCGTCGAGGTCGGTGGTGATCTCCGAGATCAGCGTGGCCGAGACTTCCACGTCGTACAGTTCGCGGACGATCTCTTGAATGTCACGCGTGGTCATTCCCTTGGCATACAACGCGAGGATCTTTTCGTCGAAGCCCGGCACGCGTCGCTGGTGCTTGCCGATCAATTGCGGCTCGAAAGTCCCGTCACGATCGCGGGGCGTGGCGATGGTCAGCTCGCCCACGTCGCCTTGCACCGTTTTTTGCGAACGCCCATTGCGACGGTTGGGCTTGGATCGCTTGGCCAAGCTCGCCAGCGGCGGCTCGGCCCCGTTCGACGGCACCGCCCGCGGTTCGCCGCCAGGGGACACCGCCTTGCGCCCCAAATGAACATCCATCTCGCTGTCGAGCATCCGCTCCAACGCCGACTTCATCATCAGTCGCATCAAACCATTGAGGTCCTCGGCCGTCCTGGCCTGACCCGCAATCTCGCTTGCTAGCTGCTCCGCCCGCGTGCGTAAAGAATCATCCATGTGTCAATCTCCTCATCAGGAAAGGGTGACAAAAACTACCCATTCCTGCTAGCTGACACAAGATTCCTTACAGGCCCTTTCGAGCCGCAATTGATCGGCAAGCACCAGCGACGCGTGCCGGGCTTCGACGAAAAGATCCTCGCGTTGTATGCCAAGGGAATGACCACGCGTGACATTCAAGAGATCGTCCGCGAACTGTACGACGTGGAAGTCTCGGCCACGCTGATCTCGGAGATCACCACCGACCTCGACGCCGAAGTGACTGCTTGGCGCACGCGGCCGCTCGACGCGCTGTGGCCGATCGTGTACTTCGACGGCATCGTCGTGCACGTGCGCGGCGCGAATGGTCGCGTCTCGCAGCACACGATTTACGTGGCTTTGGGCGTGAATCTTGAAGGACACAAGGAGTTGCTGGGACTGTGGCTCGGCCAGAGCGAAGGGGCCAAGTTCTGGCTCGCTTGCCTGACCGATCTGAAGAACCGCGGCCTCGCCGATATCTTCGTGGCCTGCATCGACGGCCTCTCGGGTTTTGCCGAAGCGATTCACGCGGCCTATCCTCAAACCCAGGTGCAGCTGTGCATCGTGCATCTGGTGCGCGCGGCGCTTCGTTACGTGAGCACCCAGGACAGCAAGGCGGTGATTGCCGACCTGAAGAGAATCTACCAGGCCGCGACCCTTCTCGAAGCCGAGTCCGCTCTCGACGCTTTTGCTCAAGCCTGGGACGCAAAGTATCCGACCATCACGAAGATGTGGTGCGCTAAATGGACCGACATCGTCACGCTGTTTGACTTCCCCGCGCCGATCCGTCGAGCGATCTACACCACCAACGCGATCGAATCCGTCAACAGCGTGATTCGCAAGTTCACGCGAAACCGCAAGATTTATCCCAACGAGGAGTCCGCCTTGAAGATTGTCTACATGGCGATTCACGAAGCCTCGAAAAAGTGGACCATGCCAATCCATCATTGGAAAGCGGCCCTCAACCACTTCGCCATCCTCTACGAGGGCCGCATGCCCGGCATAGCAAGCAAATGACGTTCCCTGCTCGCCTGACACAAAAAGAATTACAGGCCCCTACTTCGTCCGCAGAACCGTTCTCCGAGGTGGTTCCATCCCATTGCCAACTGATTCGACCTGCTGGCCCAAGCTTTCGAGGGCTTTGCCGACTTCATCCACGCCGTAACCGACTCCTTCAACCAGCTTGCCGGAGGTCAATCGCACATCTTTGACCACGGCTTGCGTCGCTGTTCGGACTTCTTGTCTGCTCAACTGAGCGGCATGCTCAAGATTATCGGCTGCCGCCCGAAGCTGTTTTCCGGTTCGCTCTCTTTGTTTGTGTAGCCATGACCGTTGAGCCATCAGGTAATGGTGACGAGACAAACGATGAAGGGCACGAGCCGAAGGTTGATCGAGTTCTTCCACAGATTTGACCTCCCCCTTCTCGACTCGATGGGAAAGCGAATCAAGCTCTTCTGCTGATCGGTTAAGTTGGGGCTTTATTGTCTCGTCGGCTTGATGCGAAGTATTGCGCAGGTTAGCGGCTGCCTTTCGCAATCGTTTGGCGGCAGCACCTAGATCAACAGTCAAGAACGATTGTCTTGCCATTCCGAGTTGCTGGCTGGCTTCGTTTGGCAAGTCTTCGTGCATGAGCAAAGGGCTTTGGGATGATTCAGCATTAGCCGCTGAGGATTGTAGCTCATCTGCAAAAGCAGCGCCGCTCACCAGACCCAGAACGACAACTACGAGAAGGTTCATGCTTCGTGACATTGCTGCTCCTTGAGTCGGCGGGATTCGGGCGGGACGTGCCCGAAGCGGAAAGACGGTACGACACGACCAAAACCGTGTCAATCGAGAAGCCGATCAGCTAGCAAAGTATCTAGCCAAGTGAGCGACTGAGCACGCCTGACCGCACGCACTTGTGCTGGCATCGTTGATTAGTTGACGGTTCACGCCATCGGTTTTGTGGCGTGCAGAGGGCGGAGGAATTCGACGGTTTCGGCGTGTCTCCGAACGTGCTAGTCGCTGAATCAGAAACCGAGATCGACGGATCGTGATATCACGATTCATTGATCTTGATGAAGACCCGTGGACCCAAATTGCTCGACCTGGAGGTGCTGGCTAAAGCAGCCGAGTGCCTGCGGACTTTGGCGCACCCAGTGCGACTCCGCATGGTTCAGATGTTGCTGAACGGGTCGTATTCAGGTGATCGGCAGGCGTTCAATAAAACAGCCCGCACAAGCGGGGCAGCTATTGAGCGGGCTTGGGCAGTCCGCCGAATGGTCGGCGTGCTGGCAACTGCGCTTATCGGCGTGCTGGGATCAGCGGGATCAAGAAAGTCAGGCTTGCCGAATCAGCCGACCTGCGTTCGGTGTCCTACCTGCTGCCGCTTGGCAGTCTTTTGCGGACTTCCCGTACGATCTCGTCGATCCGAAACGCTGGCAAAGAAGTCGGCTCCTTCTCCAGCTTCGCACGCCATGCGGCCAGAACTTTGTGCTTTCCCGATTCCTTCGGCTTGTGATTCGACTCATCCACGATTTGGCTGATGGTCGGTTCCCACTCTTGTAGATTCATCGCTCGTCCCTTCACCTGCCGACCTTCGCCAGTGCGATCCGTCGTCTTGTGTCTGGTCACAAAAAAAGCCCATTCAATCCCTTGGGACGAACGGGCTAATGGAATGGATTGGAATCCCTTCCTGAGGCGTCATGCCCTATTGGATTGGTCGGAGAAACCACAGCGATCAGATGAGGAATACCGCCTCTCGGCACAATGCCGTGCGAGGCGGGCTGCGGCAGAGTTTGGCTAACCGCTATTCTTTGCCACTTTAATGGGGAGAAGATCGGGAAGGGCTGAATCCGTTTTCAGACGCCCAGCATCACGGATGAGTTCGCTATTTTCACCGAGAATGATACGTCGGAACGCGGATGTGCGTCCCTGCTTTGAGGGCCACCTCGTCCGTATGTCCAACCATGCGGTTGTCTTCAGTTCCCACGAGCGCATGGACGTGCGTGCGGGTCGAGTGATGTGTGATTCGACCGGCTCCACTATCGCTGTAGAACCCCACGAGCAATCCTTGCACATCATTCAAGGCGATGCGGTGTGGCGGTCCTGCCCCCTCTACTTCAATTCGGACCTCGGCAAACGGACACCGGCCATTGAGCACATGCATCTTCAGCGAAGGGAACTGTCCCTCAATCACAAACGGCACGGTTTCCAGCTTGTCGAGCCCGGCTTGATTGATCGTTTTCTGGATGAAGTCGTCGAACTCCTCAGCCGATACGTCTTGCTCCACCGTCGTCTCGGTCCACTGGGGCACCTGAGAGACCGCCAGAAAAACTGCCGAGTCCTCGGCTGAGTCACTTCGCCGTGTCTCAATGCGATTGCCGTCCTGAACCTTGGCCACCCACACAACGCTTTCGCAGATGAGGATTTCACCTTGAAGTCTGTCCGAGGCTCCAATACCGAAGACGTTGGGCTTGTTTGTCACGTCAGAGCAACGAACCTGTCCATCCATTACCTCGCCGTGCATGACTTCTCGGAGTGTTCCCCACTGCTGGACTTTTGCATTCCAACTCGGCATGTCGGCTGGCTTCTCAGGTGTCTTGGAAGATGTGCAGCCAAGAGCGAAGAGCGTTACTAGCGGAATCAAGATTGATCGAGGGTGCATTTGAGAAACAAGGTTCGTCGTTCGATAGGACCAGTGAATTGTACGTCGTTCGTCTGCTCACGGCCAGCGAAGAGCGCTCTGCTTTCAGGCCAGGAACGCGGTCTCGGTTCAGTCATAGTTTGTAGATGAATCATGGTGTCGGTGCGAGCAACGCTTGTTTTCACTGTGGCAAGCACTTCACACGAACTGCTGCGCATCTTGAAGTCTTTTTCTCAGTGCGGTATTTGGCGTTCACGCTCGTCAATCTGTGCCGTTTCTACTTAAACGGGTCGAATTACCAGATGCTTCAAGTCACGACCGGACGCTTGCAGCGTGGGCGTTGCCGAGGATCGGTGTGGACGGAGATCAGGCGGTGCCGATCTTCTTGCAAGTGCTCAACGAAACCGCCGATCAAGCTGACGCTGGCGAACTCCGCTATCGAGCTGCCGAGGCGGTTGAAGCATTGTCCGACTCGTTTCGAATTCTGGTACCACTAGCCCGGCGATCCATTGACGACCGTTACTGGAAGGTCCGGCTTTTCGGGCTGGCGCTGATCGAACGCCTTGGCGAGCGAAATCGACGACTTTTGGAAATGCTCTTGCCGAACGTCAAATCATTGCTTGACGACGATGTGGAAGAGGTTCGAACGTTCGCCCGAGAAATCATGGATCAGTTTGCGAAGGGGGAGTTGCAGAATTAAGAACTGAGAAACTATTTCGAAAAACCTGGAGAGTTGGTTCCATTGGGGACTGCTCTAAAGCGACTAGGCGGTCGGCTCTTTTTTTCCGGTGATCTCAAGCCTTTCCATCCGTAGTGCCGAGTATCGCAGCGTAATTGCCACTCGATTCGGCGCGAAATGCAATGATTCGGCACCGCTCCCCAGTCGCCGTCCTCGTGACTGCTTTTGACGAGAGGTTTGATCCGCTAAATTGAGAGGGCAATTATTCAGGAGCATGCATGGAAAAGCAGCCGTTCTTTCGATACGTCAAGCTGGGACTGAATCTCCAAGAGATACGGCGAGTCAGAAACCAAAACTTCCAAGAGACAACCAAGAGTTTCCTGGCTTTGAAGCAGCTGGCCAAAGAGTTCGAGTTTGAAACGACACAAAGGTTGGTCGCTCAACTTGAACGATTCTTCAAGGCGACTTACACGCACTCGCAAACTAGTGTTGCGCAGATGGAGGAGTTGGCTGAGTCGATTCTAGGTTCGTTAGAGGAAGAGACTCGGAACAGACTTCTGCTTGAAGTTGATCGCAACGTATCCGTCAGACTGATTGAACTTCCCAAGCGGCAAAAGTTGACTGTCAGCCAAACACATCTGTGGGAAGAGACGATTCGATGCCTTGAACGACGAGCGTACAGGGCGGGAATCGTGATGGGGTGGGCATTGGCTTACGACGTGATTCGTTGGTCAACGTGGGACGACAAAGCACGCCTCCTCGCTCTTGAAAAGAATTGGAAGGGTCGGGGCGACTTGAAGACGGATGACTACGAGGATTTCATTACGTCCACGATGGGCGAGTGGTCGTTTTTGGAGTCATGCAAAGCTGCCAAATTGCTCGGGGACAAATCTGACAAGATGTTTTCAAAATTGGCCGAGTGCTTGCGGGAGAGAAACGACTATGCACATGCCAACAATAAATCAGCCCCGACCAGAATGGCACTTCCTGAGTTTGTAAGTCATGCGGCTAAACGGCGTTTTGCTTCTTGGCGTGGGATGGTCAGCAGGTCGTGTTGTTTGGGGCGGCGTTTGACGGCGCGTGGCTCGTAGCGATGCGGGCGGTTGCCGACCTGGTGCATGGCAATCGCCTCCAACAATGACTCGTAAAGCGCCGGCAAGGCGCCGGGCGGAGCCTGCTCCACGATCGCGCGATACGCGGTGAGCGTTTGCAGCGCGCCTTTGAAGCTCACCTCCCGCGGCCGCATATTCGCGTGCTCCGCGGCCTCGGCCATCACGGTGCGGATCAGGTTGTAGGCCAACAGGTGCAGCCAGATTTCCTTGCGCACCATGTCGGGCGTCTTGCAACGCAGTACGTCCATTTGCATCGTGATCTTGATCGAACGCAAGTCCACTTCGGCCTGCCAGCGCACGTGATACACGCGCACCAGTTCGTCCAGCGAATAGACTTCCGCATCGCACAACGTCGTCACCAACGTCAGCTCGCGCACGCGCCAGCCGCGAACCCGCACACGGAACGACACCTCACGCACCAGGAGCTCCTGGGGAATGTTGCGGTAAGTGTCGTGATCCATCCACGACGGCCGCTGCGGTTTGGGCAGCCGCAGCAGCCAATCGCCCGAGCCCAGCCGGCGGACGCGCAAGCGCTTGCTCAAACGCAGTTGATGTTGTCGATACACGCTGTCCACGCCACATATCGCCAGCAGGGCCAGGTCCCAATAGGACGCAAAGTACCGATCTCCCACCACCACGTCGCCGGGAAACAGGCTGCGCCACAACTGGCGGAACAGGGCCGTTTCGCCCGTGTTCTTGCCGGTGTAACGGCCCATCGCCAGGTCCAGTGCCGCGCCGCTGGCCAGCGACAACAGCGCCACCACCCGCGCGATGGGAAATCCCAATCCCGGTTTCTGCGAGCGCGACTGCGGATACTCGGCCTGGTTGGCGGCCGTATCCGGCATGCTCACCGTCGTGCCGTCGACCAATTTCACGGGCCGGCCGTTTAGCAGCCCGCAGTCGCTGACACGCTCGTGCAGAGCTTGGCCCGCGTCGCGTGCCAGGCGGGCACAGACGTTCTCCGGCAGCTTCTGCCGCGCCTTACAGTAGGGTCCCGTCTGGGCGCTGCAGGGTTGCTGGCCGTCGGCGGTCAAAAACGCGCGCAGCCGCGCGACGGCTTGCCGGCACGAGTGATCCACGCACAACGTCTGCGAGAGAAACGTCCACAGCGTCACCAGTGGGGAATACACGCATTCACGCCACTCGACGTGCTCGTCGTCGAGCACACGCTGGACATACGACGCTGGCAACAGTTCGGAAAACGGCAGCCCGCCGGCGGCTTGCAACTTGTCTCGTTCCGATCGCACTTGGTCTGAAACCCAACCTGCTATAGACTTCCACATCGCAAAGGCCTCCGTGCCTGATTGTGAGAGTGTCGATAACCCTCATCTACGCACGGACGGCCTTTGCGCCTATATCAATACGCCACAACCACTTGCCGATTCAGGAAGTGCCATTCAGCCCCGACCACTTTTCTTGCAAATGCGTTCATTGAAAAGTTGATGGATACGATTGCCGATAAGCCGTTTGCCGTGAACTTGTAAGCGAGGGAGTTGCACTGCGATGAGACACCTGTTCACAATGGTTTTCATTCTGCTTTGTTCGGAGCAAGCGTTTGCCGATAGGCAACTGACGTATGAGGATGTAAAGAAACTGGCGACCGAAGCTGTTGAGAATCGCGATTTCGAGTTTACGGTCCCTCGAATCGAATTCGATCAAACGAAAGGCACTGTCTGGTTTGAATGGGGGAATCTCTTGCTTCCCTACAAACGCCCGATTGAATACGTAGTCACCATTCAAGCCGAACTGGAAGTCTTTCGCCAGGGCTATGGCGACTCGATTGACGAGAATCTCTTTGAACCCGTAGTCGCAAGGACTGAGGACGTAATTAAAAACCAAATGATTCGGATTGCATACGATTCCCGAATCACTGAAGCGGAACGCATGGCCAAACTCAAGAATCTGAAAAACAAAGAGGGAGAGCAATACGAGCAGACACTAGACCAGTGGGCCATGAAAAATGGATATCGCCAACTTCCAGCGCAAGATTTGAAGACCGCTTGGACGGTGACGCTTCGTTCAGACCCGCCCAAGGCACAAATCAAAGTGATGCATATCGTCCGCTATCGGGCTGCATTGCTTGAAAAGGTGGACCCGATCCCAATGATGGCGATTTATCCAGACGGCGCTGAATTTCGTTGGAGCGGAATTCACGTCATCGCAGCATCATGGCCAGATGGACAATCGTGCAAGCCAGAGCAACGCCGAATCGAAAACTCTGGGGTCGTGACGGCTCTGTAGAAAACACTCGCTCACACGTCGAAACCGGCAAACAGTCCAGTCAGAAGCCACGCGATTTTCGAGTTCAACGACGTGCTTTCGACCGGTTCGAACATGGCACCCTGGTAGGGCCTGTAAGGAATCTTGTGTCAGCTAGCAGGAATGGGTAGTTTTTGTCACCCTTTCCTGATGAGGAGATTGACACATGGATGATTCTTTACGCACGCGGGCGGAGCAGCTAGCAAGCGAGATTGCGGGTCAGGCCAGGACGGCCGAGGACCTCAATGGTTTGATGCGACTGATGATGAAGTCGGCGTTGGAGCGGATGCTCGACAGCGAGATGGATGTTCATTTGGGGCGCAAGGCGGTGTCCCCTGGCGGCGAACCGCGGGCGGTGCCGTCGAACGGGGCCGAGCCGCCGCTGGCGAGCTTGGCCAAGCGATCCAAGCCCAACCGTCGCAATGGGCGTTCGCAAAAAACGGTGCAAGGCGACGTGGGCGAGCTGACCATCGCCACGCCCCGCGATCGTGACGGGACTTTCGAGCCGCAATTGATCGGCAAGCACCAGCGACGCGTGCCGGGCTTCGACGAAAAGATCCTCGCGTTGTATGCCAAGGGAATGACCACGCGTGACATTCAAGAGATCGTCCGCGAACTGTACGACGTGGAAGTCTCGGCCACGCTGATCTCGGAGATCACCACCGACCTCGACGCCGAAGTGACTGCTTGGCGCACGCGGCCGCTCGACGCGCTGTGGCCGATCGTGTACTTCGACGGCATCGTCGTGCACGTGCGCGGCGCGAATGGTCGCGTCTCGCAGCACACGATTTACGTGGCTTTGGGCGTGAATCTTGAAGGACACAAGGAGTTGCTGGGACTGTGGCTCGGCCAGAGCGAAGGGGCCAAGTTCTGGCTCGCTTGCCTGACCGATCTGAAGAACCGCGGCCTCGCCGATATCTTCGTGGCCTGCATCGACGGCCTCTCGGGTTTTGCCGAAGCGATTCACGCGGCCTATCCTCAAACCCAGGTGCAGCTGTGCATCGTGCATCTGGTGCGCGCGGCGCTTCGTTACGTGAGCACCCAGGACAGCAAGGCGGTGATTGCCGACCTGAAGAGAATCTACCAGGCCGCGACCCTTCTCGAAGCCGAGTCCGCTCTCGACGCTTTTGCTCAAGCCTGGGACGCAAAGTATCCGACCATCACGAAGATGTGGTGCGCTAAATGGACCGACATCGTCACGCTGTTTGACTTCCCCGCGCCGATCCGTCGAGCGATCTACACCACCAACGCGATCGAATCCGTCAACAGCGTGATTCGCAAGTTCACGCGAAACCGCAAGATTTATCCCAACGAGGAGTCCGCCTTGAAGATTGTCTACATGGCGATTCACGAAGCCTCGAAAAAGTGGACCATGCCAATCCATCATTGGAAAGCGGCCCTCAACCACTTCGCCATCCTCTACGAGGGCCGCATGCCCGGCATAGCAAGCAAATGACGTTCCCTGCTCGCCTGACACAAAAAGAATTACAGGCCCGCTCGAAAGTCCCGTCACGATCGCGGGGCGTGGCGATGGTCAGCTCGCCCACGTCGCCTTGCACCGTTTTTTGCGAACGCCCATTGCGACGGTTGGGCTTGGATCGCTTGGCCAAGCTCGCCAGCGGCGGCTCGGCCCCGTTCGACGGCACCGCCCGCGGTTCGCCGCCAGGGGACACCGCCTTGCGCCCCAAATGAACATCCATCTCGCTGTCGAGCATCCGCTCCAACGCCGACTTCATCATCAGTCGCATCAAACCATTGAGGTCCTCGGCCGTCCTGGCCTGACCCGCAATCTCGCTTGCTAGCTGCTCCGCCCGCGTGCGTAAAGAATCATCCATGTGTCAATCTCCTCATCAGGAAAGGGTGACAAAAACTACCCATTCCTGCTAGCTGACACAAGATTCCTTACAGGCCCAAAAAGTCAGGATTTCGTTGATTTGGAGCGTTTTCATGAGGATCGGGATTTCTTCCGCTTCGCCTTGAACGCCGAGTCGTCCCCTTGGTGGAACAAGATCATGCCGCTCAATTCGTCGCCATCGGTGACCGCCCAGCCTCTCCCTTGAACCGAGTCCATCTCGTCATTGCCTTCCCAGGAAAACTCGATGACGGGTGTGCCGTCTCTGTCGCCTAATCGGTAATCGACTTGACCTCTGACCAAGCCAAATTGAAAGCTGCCCCGATTGTCAGCTTCAAACTCGAAGAAGCCTTCGACCTCTTCATCCACGTAGTCCTGGTCCCATTGGGCCATCCAGGTGATCCGCCAACGCCCCTTGAACGGATTTCGCTCTGCTGGCTTCTTGGCCTTTTTTGACATATGCTCAGTCACGCTCCTCGGCCACAAAGAATTGGTACAAATCCGCATCTTGGGCGGGATCGTAACCGGCAATGTCGTCGCCGAGAATAATCGAGACATTAATGACCTCGGTGCGAATCCCCTCCGGCAGTGTCCACCGTCCCCTACTGATTTGAATGTCTCGTTCCCTGCCGTTGACTTCTGGGTGCCGCTTCAGCCACTTTTCCATGATCCAATAAATATCCGGCTCGCTCATCTTGCGATCACGAGTGAGCTTTCCGTGGATTCTGGGTATGATCGTGATTCTTTTCGGTGCCATGATCGTCTCTGTTGCGGGCAGGCAAATCATTGGGACAACTGCTCTTCGCAGAAGTCCAAGATTTCGCTGGCAGCTTGTTCGTCGAGCAGGTCGAGGACGAGATGAGCGCCGACGTAGCAAAGAGCAAAAGCCAGTTGGGGATTCGATTCTAATCCTTTGGGATCGGAATTGGCGACGTAGTTGGCCAAAGCGCCCTCGGTCACTCTTTGGCCATCCTCGCCGGTCAGTTTCTTGCCTCGAAACTTCAGGCACACCAGAGGAGCCGAGTGGAACAAGTCGGCGTCAGCGAGTCTTGACCTAGTGAGCCAGCCGAAAGGTTTCGCTTTCCTGGCGTCCTTCCAAGCAAGAAGGATTTCCTGAAGCCATTGGTCAGTTGTTTCAGGAAGTGGTCGTGTCATTCTTCACTCCGCCGAAAACGTGCTTCATGCGTGGCTCATTCGTTGCATTGGCACTTGCGGTCGGCGTAGACTAGGTTGGCAACGCTTTCGTCACACCTCTTGCTCAGCCAGGATGATCGTTGCGATCTTCGGGAATGTAAGGAATCAGCCCCTTCCTGAAGGCGATTTCCTGCGCCTCTCGTGGGCACCTCCGAATGTCCATAATGAAGCCATTGATCTCCAACATCCAGATCAATGGGTTCTCCTCCATCCGGCTCGGCAGCGTCCACCTGTGATCGAACTGGCGAATCTTGAGCATGGACCTTATCGCCTTGGACTTTCCTTGTCCGGTGCTTTCACCTACGCCAAACGTTTTGTCGATGGCCGTGAGCTTTAGGTGAGGACTCTGGCTGCGATCATCGAGGACATTCACCCAACCAATCGTGCGTATGATCCCGCACGCCCAGGTCGCTGGCTTGCCACTGAGCAATGGCGAAGGCCGCTTCCGTGCTAATTTCTCGGTCAACTTGCGACAAAGTACGGCATACTCGTCATTCAGGTGATCTCGGCAGAACTGGTCAACCATTCCAAGAATGACTTCCAACACTTCTGCGACTTCATCCGTCTTCGAGCTTTTCGCCACCTCGTTGCCCTCCTGGCTGAATGTGTTGCCTAGATGTATTCCTCTTTCCGCCAATCGGGCAGTCCCTTCACCATTCTGCGAGTTGCATGCGTTGGATCAAACTCATCAGGCGAAAACGAACCGCCGCACCAATTCAGAAAACTGGTGTGTTCCTCGTGCTTGGGGTCAGAAATGGATTCCAAGAAATCCTCGTAGCCCCCAATTCCGCCGACATCTTCTGGAGGACAGGCACGTTCGCCTTCCAAACACAGAGGATATTTCTTGCCTTTCTCCAAAGGCGGGTAACCCTCAAACAGAATCTCGTGTTCCCAGCCATCACCAAAGTCGTATTCGTACTTGAATGCGAGCTTGCCGGTCTTGGGCATGATCTTGCTGATCATCGTCCTCGTTGAATCGATGCACTCGAAATCTTCAAAGCCGTCGTCCAACAGTTCCAAGTCACCATAACGCTCGCCATCGATCTCGAACTGGTGGAGGTGAGAATTGGTCCAGCCCATTGCCGTCTGGATGTGTTCATGCAGTTTATCGAGCGTGCAATCCTGCACTTGGATGCGCCGCCAAATCGGCGGTTTAATGTCAAGCAAGGTGATCTTGAGTTGGAACAACGTGGCGGTTTTTGGCTTTGCCTTTCGCTGCTTGGCGGCTGTCCGTGTGACCGGGCCGGTGATCCGTACTTGCAATTGATCCATCAGGTGTTTGGCAACGAGTAATACGGCCAACTGTTTCCGGGCATCTCCCTCGGTCAAATCCTCGGCCAGCGCCATCGTGATGCTGGCGACTTCCGCCACGGTAGGGGCTAATTCCTTCGCCAACTTGTTCTTGGCGGACTTGGAGACGCCGGGAACGAGCAGCAATACCTCCCGTTGAGCAGGTGCAAGCTGAAAATGTGTGAATGGCTCCTGCTTGATTCCCAACTGCTCGGCGGCAATCATCGCCTGAGCCGCCCACGTAGCGATCTGCACGGCTTGATCGGAAATCGCTTTCGCCTTCCTGACATCCTCGATCTTTATTGTTTGCGGCGGTTCTTCGTCCGTGTATTTGTCGAGCAAGCCTTCAATCTTCTTGAAAATGGCGTCCAACTTGTTGCGCCTCTTCCCGTCCTCACAGTGGTTGGCTTCAGCGGCGATATAGCCACCGAAGTCATCCAGAGCGTCGAGCGACATCATGACCGGCTTGCCGGAAGGCGTGGTTCGGATGGCCTGTTCGTAATCCTTGTCGAGGCACATCAGGTCATCGAGAATCAACTTCCGCTGTGCGACAGTCAACTTGAGCGGTACCCTCTCGCCGTGTTTGATGTGTTTCTTCGTGGACATGCGTGAGAGTCTCCGTCACGTTTCCGCAAACACCCGCATTCTATCGGGTTCTGATCGACTTCGGTAGAATCAAGACATCGACGACTCTGCCCTTCGCAACGAAGCCTCTGGTAATACCTGCGATCACGTGCGGAAGAGCATTCACCATTCTCTCTCTGGGCAGGAGGACTCAAATGGCAATTCCCCACGCAAAATCCGGCGAGGTTGTCCAACTACGATCGACGCCAGCATTGACGGCGACGAAGACCTTGGTGAAAACCAACAATCTCGAAGTGATTCAGTTGGTCATTCCAGCAGGAAAAGAGATAGCAACCCACAAGGCTCCCGGTGAAATTACCGTGCAGTGCCTGGAGGGGCGAGTGTTGTTTACCGCCCATGAAAAATCTCAAGAACTTGGTGCCGGACAGTTTCTCTATTTAGCTGCGGCTGAACCACATTCATTGCAGGGGATTGAGGACTCGTCGCTGTTGGTCACGATCTGCTTGCCAAAGAAAGAGCCTGAACAGCGGCTCGATATGGTCCAGGAAGCAGGCGAGGAGTCGTTTCCCGCCAGTGACTCGCCCGCCATAACGACCTCGAAACTTCGCCGATAGAGGTAGTTCCTCTCTTCTTCTGTTGTACTTCTTAATGTTGTTCGGTTTTGGCGGCTACCGACCCCAGTTCTTCCAGGTGATCGAAATCTGCAAGGTCGTCGCCAGGGAAACCCACACGAAGTACGGCAACTGAGCCACGGCCACCCAACGATAGTGCGACCAGATCGCCACAACTAGCCAAATTATTGTGCCCCAGACAATCAGGATATCCACTGTTGCAAGCGGCAAATTCCTCAGGCCGAACTGAATGGGAGTGAAGAGCAGATTCGCCACGAGGTTAATGGCGAAAGGCAAGGCGACCAACCAGGGGACTTTACTTCGGGACGCCTGCACGAAGACGAAACCAAACGTGGCGACGATGATCGGGTAGAGAACCTGCCAGATCAGTCCGATGGTCGGGGCCTGTAATTCTTTTTGTGTCAGGCGAGCAGGGAACGTCATTTGCTTGCTATGCCGGGCATGCGGCCCTCGTAGAGGATGGCGAAGTGGTTGAGGGCCGCTTTCCAATGATGGATTGGCATGGTCCACTTTTTCGAGGCTTCGTGAATCGCCATGTAGACAATCTTCAAGGCGGACTCCTCGTTGGGATAAATCTTGCGGTTTCGCGTGAACTTGCGAATCACGCTGTTGACGGATTCGATCACGTTGGTGGTGTAGATCGCTCGACGGATCGGCGCGGGGAAGTCAAACAGCGTGACGATGTCGGTCCATTTAGTGCGCCACATCTTCGTGATGGTCGGATACTTTGCGTCCCAGGCTTGAGCAAAAGCGTCGAGAGCGGACTCGGCTTCGAGAAGGGTCGCGGCCTGGTAGATTCTCTTCAGGTCGGCAATCACCGCCTTGCTGTCCTGGGTGCTCACGTAACGAAGCGCCGCGCGCACCAGATGCACGATGCACAGCTGCACCTGGGTTTGAGGATAGGCCGCGTGAATCGCTTCGGCAAAACCCGAGAGGCCGTCGATGCAGGCCACGAAGATATCGGCGAGGCCGCGGTTCTTCAGATCGGTCAGGCAAGCGAGCCAGAACTTGGCCCCTTCGCTCTGGCCGAGCCACAGTCCCAGCAACTCCTTGTGTCCTTCAAGATTCACGCCCAAAGCCACGTAAATCGTGTGCTGCGAGACGCGACCATTCGCGCCGCGCACGTGCACGACGATGCCGTCGAAGTACACGATCGGCCACAGCGCGTCGAGCGGCCGCGTGCGCCAAGCAGTCACTTCGGCGTCGAGGTCGGTGGTGATCTCCGAGATCAGCGTGGCCGAGACTTCCACGTCGTACAGTTCGCGGACGATCGGAGAGTGAATCTACCGCACATCTCATCGTGCCTGCGAACTGAAAAAGAAGAACCACAGAGTAACCGCAGCCAAGGCCGACGCAAAGACTATCAGAAGGTGATGCTGCTTGATGCCGAACATGGGCCTGTAATTCTTTTTGTGTCAGGCGAGCAGGGAACGTCATTTGCTTGCTATGCCGGGCATGCGGCCCTCGTAGAGGATGGCGAAGTGGTTGAGGGCCGCTTTCCAATGATGGATTGGCATGGTCCACTTTTTCGAGGCTTCGTGAATCGCCATGTAGACAATCTTCAAGGCGGACTCCTCGTTGGGATAAATCTTGCGGTTTCGCGTGAACTTGCGAATCACGCTGTTGACGGATTCGATCGCGTTGGTGGTGTAGATCGCTCGACGGATCGGCGCGGGGAAGTCAAACAGCGTGACGATGTCGGTCCATTTAGCGCGCCACATCTTCGTGATGGTCGGATACTTTGCGTCCCAGGCTTGAGCAAAAGCGTCGAGAGCGGACTCGGCTTCGAGAAGGGTCGCGGCCTGGTAGATTCTCTTCAGGTCGGCAATCACCGCCTTGCTGTCCTGGGTGCTCACGTAACGAAGCGCCGCGCGCACCAGATGCACGATGCACAGCTGCACCTGGGTTTGAGGATAGGCCGCGTGAATCGCTTCGGCAAAACCCGAGAGGCCGTCGATGCAGGCCACGAAGATATCGGCGAGGCCGCGGTTCTTCAGATCGGTCAGGCAAGCGAGCCAGAACTTGGCCCCTTCGCTCTGGCCGAGCCACAGTCCCAGCAACTCCTTGTGTCCTTCAAGATTCACGCCCAAAGCCACGTAAATCGTGTGCTGCGAGACGCGACCATTCGCGCCGCGCACGTGCACGACGATGCCGTCGAAGTACACGATCGGCCACAGCGCGTCGAGCGGCCGCGTGCGCCAAGCAGTCACTTCGGCGTCGAGGTCGGTGGTGATCTCCGAGATCAGCGTGGCCGAGACTTCCACGTCGTACAGTTCGCGGACGATCTCTTGAATGTCACGCGTGGTCATTCCCTTGGCATACAACGCGAGGATCTTTTCGTCGAAGCCCGGCACGCGTCGCTGGTGCTTGCCGATCAATTGCGGCTCGAAAGTCCCGTCACGATCGCGGGGCGTGGCGATGGTCAGCTCGCCCACGTCGCCTTGCACCGTTTTTTGCGAACGCCCATTGCGACGGTTGGGCTTGGATCGCTTGGCCAAGCTCGCCAGCGGCGGCTCGGCCCCGTTCGACGGCACCGCCCGCGGTTCGCCGCCAGGGGACACCGCCTTGCGCCCCAAATGAACATCCATCTCGCTGTCGAGCATCCGCTCCAACGCCGACTTCATCATCAGTCGCATCAAACCATTGAGGTCCTCGGCCGTCCTGGCCTGACCCGCAATCTCGCTTGCTAGCTGCTCCGCCCGCGTGCGTAAAGAATCATCCATGTGTCAATCTCCTCATCAGGAAAGGGTGACAAAAACTACCCATTCCTGCTAGCTGACACAAGATTCCTTACAGGCCCCCGAACATGGTCATCTTCGATTGTCGAGACATCTTCTTCGGGGCATTATCAGGGTGAATTCACCCGCTCGAAGGTCAGGCAAATGTGCTCGCTGCCAGGGCTGGAAGAAAAATCGCTGGGACGCCCTTTTCCCAGCGGAGCAAAGCACATCTTTCGATTGTTCTCGCCAAGTTCGTAGATTCCAAAATACTGTTTGCCCGCATCGTCGCCCTCGGTCGGCGTGAAATCCAACGTCTTGGGCGTCTTCATCGGATCAAAAATGCTGGTCCCTTTGGTGATTTCTTTGCCTTCCGAGTAAAGGCTCCAGGTGCCATCAGGACGATTGCAAAGTTGAGTTTTGTATAATGCAGGTGCGATCCTAACCGGGTGATGCGGGTTGGCTTTAGGAGAAGGAGCTAGCCATGCAACTACCATCGTATTTTCCGTCTTTGATGGTGGCCTTTTCGGAGGTGGCCGATCCACGTCAGCGGCGTGGTGTTCGTCATCCGTTTTCGGGGATTTTGGGACTGACGCTCGTGGGGCTGGTCTGCCGCTTGAACGATTTTGCCAGCTTGCAGCGGTGGGCAGCCCGGAACTGGCATCTGCTGCGCAGACCTTTGGGCTTTACGCGTCGCAAGCCGCCGCATCCTACCACGTTAAGTCGGACGCTGGCGAAGTTCTCGTTGGAGGAGTTTCAAGCTGCGTTTTCCCAGTGGTTGCAAGAGGTAATGGCGGATCAGGAGGCTCTGGTCGCGGCGGTGGATGGCAAGACATCGAAGCAAGGCTTCGATCCGCAGGGCGATCCGATTCAGATGCTGAACGTTTTTGTCCAGGATTTGAAAGCGTGTCTTGGGCAATGGCCCCTGTCGGGCGACAAAAGCACCGAGCCGGAAGTGCTCAAAGCGCACCTGAGCGAACTGTTCGAGAAGTATCCGGCGTTGCGTTTGATCACGGGCGATGCCCTCTATGCTCAGCGCAATCTGGCCGAACTGATTCTGACTTCGGGCCATGACTACTTGTTCCAAATCAAAGCCAACCAGCCCGACATCCTGGATGCGGCGCAGACCTGCTTTGCGCAGGCCCAAGACAGCGCGGCGGCCGCTCAGACGCGGGAAAAAAAGGGGGCCGTAGGGAGACTCGTTTTCTTTGGATCGACCTGGCCGACGCCGAATATGTCTGCCAGCGGCTGGGGCTTGCCGGTTGCCGCATGCTCTTGCGAGTCGACCGCGAGACGAAAGACCGAAACGGCAAAACCACGCGCGAAACGCGGTACTTCGTCACCAGCCTCGACCCGGCCACGACTACGCCCAAGCAATTGTTGAAGTACGTACGCGCTCATTGGCAAGTGGAAAACAGCTTGCACTTCGTCAAAGATCGTTGGTGGGACGAAGACCGGCACTGGAGTCGTCGGCCAGGATTGGCCGAACGCCTGGCAAGCCTCACCAACGTAGCCCTGAGCGTGTTGCGACTAACGACCCAAAAATCCAAACAACCGCTTCGAGCCCGAGCCGATGATCTCTGCGCCAATCCCCTCCACGCCCTGAAACTCGTAGGAGCCTTGGATTAACGACTTTGCAATCGTCCTGCAGGTGCCATCGGAACCGTTGACAACGGTGAGCTTTCGGGCGTCCTCTTCCGCCGCCGTATTTCCGTTGACGACAAGCACAACAACCCTCCACGTGCCTTTAATCTCATTGCGATCTTTTTGAATCGCTGCATCCTTGGCGTCATCGGCTACAGCAATCGCTGCCGTCGCTGTGACAAGAGCACCGACAATTGCCCTGCCAAGTAATCTGTGTCGCATGACGCACTCCCAACAAAGTGCCGACTCAACTCAAACCGCCAATTTCTGGCGAGATGGTCAGAACTTTCCCATCACAATCGGCTATTATGGAGCTTCAGCGAGCCACGAGCCAGTAATGCAGTTGCCCGAGAGTTGCCGCTAGTCGGCATGCACGCCTCGGTCGAATTTCGTTTTCAATTCCACCGTATCGCCCGCAAGTCAGCGAATCTGCGGTTGCGCCTGCGAATTGCGCAGCCGCTGGGATAATCCGACGTTCAGAACCTGTACAGAACACCCCGACATCGTCAAATAAACGACCGAATTCAGGGATTTCTTGCTGCGACCCTCACCGAAGTCCAGTTGGACCAGAATAGATCAGATTTGGTGGATTCTAAAATGGATTGGATGACCTGCTGCACGCCTTCGGCATATTTCGATTGGGCTTCCTTGGCGACAATCCTCCAGTTGTCGATCACTTGGATGAATTGGGGTCGGTAGACGGAAAACCGAACAACATTCAGAAGTACAACAGAAGAAGAGAGAAAATCCTTCATCGAGCATCACGACCTGCTCCCCTCTTGTTCCGCTTCGGGAACAATAGATTTCGATGCAAGATGCAGGTGCTCGCTTCTTGCCACCCCCTGGTCGATCAGCTATTCGCACGCCGAATCGATGATGCGGACCATCGCACTCTCTACCTCATTCGCCACCGATTGGAGCTCGGGGCGATTGAACATTCCCAGAAGCTGCGTCGGCCTCAACATTGAAACCTTGATCTTCCCGCTCTGTTCGTAAACCGAGATGCGACACGGGAGGGCGTTGGAGATCGACATGTCGGCTTCGAGAACTGTTTTGGCCTGCGCAGGATTGCAGACTTCGAGAATGCGGCATTCCGGTCCAAAGTCGATCCCCTTGGAATTCATTTTCTCCTTGAGGTTGTGGATGCCCAAGACGCCGAATTTGTTGGCGACAGTCGCCTGTTCGACTCTCGCTGTCACCTCATCCACCGAGCCTTTTGCTTCTTTCTCGTAGAGCATCTTTTCTCCTTGGTCATTTCAGTTCGCCACGAGCGGCAAGTGCATCCAGTGCTTCGTTCAAACGTGGCAAATAGGTGTAGGCGGGACCACCGGCCATCATCACGGCGACCGCCCCGGTCTCCAAAATCTGCTCTCGTGTAGCTCCCGCTTTGATTGCCGCACGGACATGGGCGTAGATGCAGTTTTCACAGGTCAGCGCCAACCCGATGCCGAGAGCAATCAATTCTTTCTGTCGAGTATCCAGGGAACCCGCCTTCATCGCCGCCTGATGGAGACCGCTAAACCCCTTCATCAAATCGGGCATTGACTCTCGTACGGGCTTCATTGCTTCGGCATTGTGCTCGTAATACGCTTCGGCGGATTGTGACATTGCGGCTCCCTCAGTTTTTCAATGTGATGCAAAGTCTGAGTCCATTCTAGCCCCCGTCGGCGGATGGCAAAACGCACTGGTCCTGATACGATAATCTGCCAGAACCACTTTTTTGGAGCTTGGCATGGACCAATCCACCTTTGAAGCCGTTGATCCCCTCCTTGACGAGATTTCAGAACTAATCGAAGAGGCCTTGAGTTCGGAACCATTGGCTGCGCTGCGACAGAAACTCACCCAGGTGAGCAAGCTCATTGGTGATCCCCGTTCGCTTAGTCTGAACGTGACGCTGGAAGTGTTTGACCGAGACCGAGAGCAATCTCTGCCGCTTTTGAACACAGGCCTTTCCTGCTTTCCTGGAGATGAGCCGTTCCGAACCTGGGGCGACTCGACGCCACAGCGGTACATCATTGATGGACAGATTCAAGTCGTGCCCCACGATCATTGCCCCAAATGCTGGGGCGATTGGGACTTCAAGCTGACGCACAAAAGCTGTCCACACTGTGATGCGGTGCTGGGCGAAAACTGCAAATTGTTGCTCGATACCGATGTTTGTCCAAATTGCGAAGAAGGCAAGATTTCCATGGCAAAGCCCAATTGCGACAAGTGCGGCTTTGAAATCGATCCCCATTTGGTCAGTTGGGGCTAATTCGTGCAACAGACGAAAGGAGTCTCCAATGCGATTGACGGAATATCACGTCAAAGAAGCCATTCTCAACCCAGACCGAGACGTGCGTGAAGCCGCCGTCTACTACTTTGCTCGGTCATTCAGCACCGATCCCAGCGTCACGCCGTTGGCGATCCAGGCCATCGAGCAATACGGCTGGAAAGACGCCTTCGAATTCTACTCGTTCATGCCCGATTTGCCCCAGACAGATGAGACTATTCTTTGGCTCGTGAGGCAACTCAAGAGATATGGCAGCGTCACAAACGAGGACGAAGGGCGCTACGCCTATGCCGCAACTCAGGGCCTCATCCATGCCGATGCTGCGACCCTCGAACGGCATCAGTCCGAAATCCTCAACCTCGATGGGCTTGAGGACGAGGCGAAGAAAACAATCAGCGAGCGAATCGCTTTCCGCTCTAAGTCCGCTGAAGAAATTTGGGCTGAACTGGAAGCCTTCTGCAACCGCAGCGATAAGTTGGACAAAGTTCCCGACGATCTCGACGTTGTCGATCATCTCGTTGAAGAGCGCAAAGCACTCGCCGGTCGTCTTCCAGGACCCAAAAAAGTTCGGGCGCATCGGCAACGAGGCGCAACAGAAGGTCTTCGAGACGTTCGGCAAGGTCTATCCCACGGCCAACCCGTCGCTCGATTTCGTAAATGTGGTGTCGAGGACCGCCACCTCGGGGGCAGCGATGGTACGCAACGCGTGTGCCGAATACCGCACGCTGATCGACTATGGAAGCGACAACGATTTGACGCTCGACCTGAAAAAGGTCACGGCAATGATCAACGCGAACCTGCCCACGCGGATTTATTACGTTGGCCAGGGCGGCTACGACACGCACGCCGCGCAGGCCGGGTCGCAGCAGTTGCTGCTCACCTACCTTTCCGATGCGGTTAACGGCTTCTTCGCCGATCTGGATCGCATCGGCCGGGCAGACGATGTTGCGATGATGGTCTTCACCGAGTTCGGCCGCCGCGTCGGAGAAAACGCCAGCAAAGGCACCGACCACGGCACCGCTACGCCCATGTACATCTTGGGCAAGTCGGTCAAGGGAGGCTTCTACGGCACACAGCCGAGCCTGTCCGATCTCGACGACGGCAACCTGAAGATGACCACCGATTTCCGCAGCGTCTACGGCGCGATGCTTCAGGAGTGGATGGGCTTCGATAACAGCAAGACCATCCTGAAGGGCGATTACCCGCCTTTGGGTGTATTCGGTTGAAGCGTCGAATAAATCGTGGTTAGCCGAGCGAGGGCAGAAAGTACGAATCGACCGCGCCTTGGCAGCCGCAATTCTGGCACCGGTTGGTCTAGAAATCCATGGAATTGACAGCGATGGCAGCTACACAATGACTTGAGAAAAAATCGCAAGTCTCTGGCACTCCAGGATTAACCGAGATGGCCAGCGATTTAGCGCACCCAAAAAAAGTTCGATAGCCGTCCTGTCACCCCGACTATCTTTCGAAATGAGCCCTTCGGCCAGAACGTCGAAGGGCTTTCCTATTTCGCAGACAAGAGTTGCGTCGTCGAGCCGGCCGTTCAATCGGGTTGCTGAGAGTCAGGGGTTTTCCTCGACGGATGTCGCAAACGATTGACACCACAACGATTGACACCACGTGAGATAGCGCGGTTCGAAATTCGGCGAGGCGCGGCCGAATTGTTTTGGCACGAAGCCGTGACGACGTAACTCGCGGGTGAGCCGGTGGATTCTGGGATTGGCGGCTTTCAGTTTTTCAGTTTCTGCGACTGTGCTTTCGCCAGGTCGGATCGACCGCTCGCGGAGGGCGCCTCGCGGAGATCGGCCAGCAATTGGCCAACTTGACGGTAGGCCTCCGTGGTGCGCCCGGCAACGAGTTGTTCCGTCTCGCGCAGGGTGGAAATTGGATCGACCGCGATCGAGGCGAGGAGTTTTGCCCGTTGACGGGATGCTTTCCGCGCGGCCTTCCATCGCGTGGAGCCGGCGATGTCGGCTGCGACAGCACGAAGTTGGGCAATCGTCCGGTTGGGTCGTGCGCCTGATACCGTGAAATCAAAGTTTTGAGTCGACGGTCAAGCGTGGGAGATCACGCGGTCTCGTTCTCAAATCGCTCGCGGAGCTCGGTGAAGCGCTGCGCGGCACATGCGCCGAACAGCGGATGCGACGTCAGCCTGGCATGAGAAAATGCCGGCGAGGCGATGCCGCACAGCAGACGCGCCCACACAACCGGATCGGTGATTTCCGGATGTTCCCTGCGAAGAGCCATGGCCTGTTCGATACACTCTGGGTCGATCGATTCCCGCCGGCGAGGGGGCGGTTCCCGCGGCGGGTCCGGGTACAGGCAGCGCGTACAGTGGCCACAAGGTTCACTGGGCGTTTCCCCAAAGTGCCGGCACAGCGCATTCACTTGGCAATCGAAGTGCCCTGCGAATTCCAGCACTTGGTGCAGCCTGCCGATTTCCTGTTGCTCGCGCGCCACCGCTCGCCGGTATAGTTCGTCCGTCAGCACATCCAGACTTTGCGGCGCCCGCAGTCGCTCGTACCGCTGGCGCGTGCCAGTGGCCTGAAGTTCCAACGAACCGCGTTCGGCCAGGTAATCGAGGGCGCGGACGATACGCTCGCGCGATTCGGCCATCGTCTCGGCGGCACGATCGAGGTCGACCTGAAACCAGGTCTTGCCTTTGCGGGCCAGCCGGAACAATCGCTCCAGGAACTGGCGCCGCTCTCCCTGGAAATGAGACAGGATCTGGCTGGACGTCTGGTGTGGACGGAATTTGTACGTCGAGTAGAACGGTGTGCCGCCGGCAAGGAAGCCGTCCAGTTCCAAGTAGGTCAGCAACGTGCGCACGACCAGCAAGCGAATATCGGACTGCGCGGCCAGTTCGTGATAGCTGACATCAAAATGAGTTCCGCGTGAAAACACGCTTTCGAGCAGCCGCTCGATGGCCGTGCGGCTGGGCGTGTCACCGTAGGCAAAGTTCTCCAACTGATCGAGATCATCGCCACACACGAACACTTCGCAAACGGCCGCCTTGCCGTCGCGGCCGGCGCGGCCGATTTCCTGCGAATAGTTCTCCAGGCTCTTGGGCAGGTTGTAGTGATAGACGTAGCGGATGTCGGACTTGTCGATTCCCATCCCAAAGGCAATCGTGGCCACCACGATTCCGGACGTGGACTGCATGAACCATTCTTGGACCGCCGTGCGCTCGACGTCCTCCATGCCGGCGTGATACGCCCGGGCGGCAAAACCCTCGGCAGCGAGCCGCTCGGCCACGGCCTCGGCGGTGCGCGTGCAGGGTTACGTAGACGATGCTCGGGCCGGCCGGCCGGCCGCGCAAACGCTCGACCAAGAGCGAGTCGCGGGGGGCGGCCGCGCTGGGAGTCGTGAGTATCGTCAGGTTGGGCCGATAGCAGCTATTGCGAACGGCGCAGTCGGGGCGGATGTCGAAGGCGCGGCAGATATCGTCCAGTACTTTCGGAGGCGCGGTGGCGGTCAACGCCAAGCAGCGTTCGCGCGCAGGCGGCGCGAGAAATCGACAAGCTTGAGATAGTCGGGCCGAAAGTTGTGCCCCCACTCGGAGATGCAATGCGCCTCGTCGACCGCGAACAGTGCTACCCGCGCCTGTTCGATCGCCTGCCGAAACCGTTCGTTTTGGAAGCGCTCTGGCGCCACGTAAAGCAGCCGTAGCTCGCCCTGGCGAATTTGCCGCATCACTTCACGATATTGGTCGGCCGACAGCGTGGAGTCCAACTTGGCGGCCGCGATTCCGTGGCGCGTCAAGGTGTCGAGTTGGTCCTTCATCAGGGCAATCAAGGGCGACACCACGACCGTCAAGCCATCCAGCAGCAACGCCGGCAGTTGATAGCAGAGCGATTTTCCGCCGCCCGTGGGAAACACGGCCGCAGCCGATTTTCCGGCCAGCAAGTGTTCGACCACCGTGCGCTGCCCGGGCAGAAAGTGGTTGAAGCCGAAATGCCGGTTCAGCTCTTGCGAAAGAGGGTCGTTCATCGTAGCGGACATGCGGCAACCACGTGGAGGTTTGCGTTCTTTACTTGTCGATTAGACGCGGTACATTGAGGGCGTTCAAGGATTCCGTCGCGCCCACCACCATTTCCGCGTAGCAATGGAGTGCGAAGTCATGCCGGCCCGATCGCAAAAAGTGCTGCCCAGCAGGAGCTTGACGCTCAAAGACCGTCTGTCCCGGCTGACGTTTTCGGAGGCGTGCAAGCTGCTCGGCACGGACGGCGGCAAGCTGATCCAGCGATACGCCAACACCTGGGATTTCCAGCTCGACGAGCATGTCTATCTTGGCAAAGACCTGTTCCGTTTGCGGTTTCCCGGCGAGGGGACCGGCGATCAAGCGCTGGTTGTCACGATCACGTTGAAGGCCGATGCTCGGAACCGGCTTCACTACCGCTGCAATCGCTGCGGGCAGGCGTGTGAACACGTGGCCGCCGCCTTTTCGCTGATTCTCGAGGAGAAGCTGACCTTGGGCCTGGCGGCGCCGCCAAGGCCGCGCAAGCCGATGGAAAGCCTGGCCGACGATGAATTGCTGCAGCGGGCGTTGGCGGAGCGCGCCGAGCGAGCGCGGACGGAGAAAATGTCGGTCAAGGCGCTGGCCCCAATCCAGCCATGGTCCGACTACCTGGTCACCAATCGAGTCAGCGGCAAGACCTATCGGGTGGCGCTGCGGAGCCGCGCCCGGCGATTCGTATTGTTCCTGCCCGGATTTTCGTACCAACACGCTGGGTACGTGCAAACACGTCCTGCACGTGCTGCGCAAGGCGAAGCGACGATTTAGCGCGCGGCAGCTTGCCCGGCCGTTCCGTCCCAGAGAGTTGGCGCTGCATTTGCACTACGCGGATCAGGTCACGTTGCGGCTGCAGGTGCCGGCGCGACTCGACGACGCGGCGTGCCAAGTCATCGATCCGTTGCGCAATTGCGCGATCGAGGATCTGCCTGATTTGCTGAAGCGCCTGGCCCGCTTGCAACGACTGGGCCACGACGTGACGATCTATCCCGACGCCGAGGAGTTCATCCAACAGCAAACGGCGTGCGCGCGCCTCGAGGCGGCCACGGCGGAAATTCGCCGGAATCCGGCGACCCATCCGTTGCGCACGACGCTGCTCAAGCTGCCGCTTTTGCCGTACCAGTTGGACGGCATCGCCTTCGCGGCCGGAACCGGCCGGGCCATCCTGGCCGACGACATGGGCCTCGGCAAAACGATGCAGGGCGTCGGCACGGCCGAGTTGTTGGCGCGCGAGGGAGAGGTCCGCAAGGTCCTGATTATTTGTCCCGCGTCGTTGAAGTCGCAATGGCGGAGCGAGATCCATCGCTTCTGCGACCGCGATGTGCAACTCATCCGGGGCCCTGCCGCCGAACGGCAGACGCAGTACGCCAACGATTGCTTCTTTACCGTTTGCAACTACGAACAGGTGCTACGCGACATCCTGGCCATCGAGCGCACGCCGTGGGACCTGATCATCCTCGACGAAGGCCAGCGCATCAAGAATTGGGAAGCGAAGACCAGCCGGGTGATTAAGAGCCTCCGCTCACGGTTCGCCCTGGTGCTCACCGGCACGCCGCTGGAGAATCGCCTGGACGATCTGTATTCGATCATCCAATTTGTCGACGATCGGCGCTTGGGACCCGGGTTTCGGTTCTTCAACAAGCACCGCGTCGTCGACGAAAAAGGGAAAGTCCTCGGTTACAAGAATTTGGGCGAGCTGCGCGAAGCCGTCAAGCCAGTGCTCTTGCGCCGTACCCGCGAGAGCGTGCGGCTGGAGCTGCCCGAGCGGATCACGGAGTTCGTGCGCATCACACCCAGCGACGAACAGGTCGCGATGCACCGCTCGCACATGCAAATTGTCTCGGCGATCGTCAACAAGAAGTACATCAGCGAAATGGATTTGCTGCGTCTGCAGAAGGAACTGCTGGTCTGCCGGATGGCGGCCAACGGAACCTACCTGGTCGACAAGCAGAAGCCGAATCACTCGACGAAGCTGGAACGGCTCGACGAGTTGTTCGAATCGCTCTTCGCGGAGCAGGACCGCAAGGTGGTCTTGTTCTCCGAGTGGACCACGATGCTCGACTTGATCGAACCGCTGCTGCGCAAACGAAAGCTCGAATGCGTGCGCCTCGATGGCGGCGTTCCGCAAAGGAAACGCCAGGATCTGGTACACCGATTTCAAACCGACGATGGTTGCCGGCTGTTCCTGACAACCAACGCCGGCTCGACCGGACTGAATCTGCAGGCCGCCAACACGGTCGTCAACGTCGACCTGCCATGGAATCCCGCGGTCCTCGAACAACGAATCGCGCGGGCGCATCGCATGGGGCAAAGCCAGGTGGTTCAGGTGTTCGTGCTGGTGACCGAAGGCACCCTTGAGGAAAGCCTTCTGGCAACCCTGGCCGCCAAGAAGGATTTGGCGCTGGCCGCCTTGGACACGGAATCCGATGTTGATTCCGTCGACGTGGCCAGCGGTCTGCACGAACTTAAGGGGCGTCTGGAAGTATTGCTCGGCGCGGTGCGAGAGTCCACTCGACCAGACCGGTCGAGAGCAAGAAGTAAAGGTTGCAAAACGGCTCGCCGAATCGCATCGCGATCGCGTGGCGGCCGCGGGCGGAGAACTTTTAGGGGCCGCGTTCAAGCTGCTCGGCGAGCTGGTCGAGCAAACGCCGGTTTCTCCTCCGCCGAGCCTGGTGACCCACCTGCGCGACGGCCTGGCCGCCTGCGTCGACGAGGATCCCAGCGGCGCCGCCCGACTGACGCTCGCCCTACCCGATCGCGGCGCCCTCGACCACCTGGCCCACACGCTGGCGCGGCTGCTAGTTGCCGGCCAAGATCCGGCGGATCGCACGACGCAGCGCCCCGGGCCAGTCGTCGATTCCCTCCAGAAAAAGTTCTAACCGTGTCCCGTCGCCCCGATTATTTCGGCACGAAGCCCCGCCGGCGCAGGTCGCTGGCAAGGGGGCGCAGTTTGGGCTGGGCGGCTTTCGGCTTTTGTGCCGGTGCTGCCGCTCAATTTCGATCGACCGCCGGCTGACAGCGCCTGGCGAGGGCACGCGAGCAGCCGGGCGCCATTGATGCGCGGCAAGCTGCTTTGCCCCTGGGGCGCTTTATCTGGCGTCATCTTCCACCTGATGCAGCAGGCGGCTCAAGCGATCGAGCAACCCGCGCCGCCGCGGATGCGGCCTTTCCAAACCTTGATTCGATGATCGTCGGGGTCGATCTGTTCCCATGCATTAAGGAGGCTGCGCGCCGTTTTGCGGTCGCCCATGGCCAGCGCCATGTTGATGCTCGCGCTGCACCACGCGGCATACTCGCTCACGTGCAATCGCTGTATTTGGGCAATTGGAGCCAGTAGAGTTTTAGCTTCCTCCAGGTTACCATCGGCGATGCAATGGTCCGCCAGATGCGTCCGGGCGAACAGGTAGTCGGGCTGGTCGCAATGGATCCGGCGAATGATCTCCAGGGCCTCATCTTCGCGGCCTTGCAGGCCGATCGCCACGGCCCGGTTGTACTGCATCGATACGTCGTCCGGCCGCAATCGCAGACCCTCGTCGAGCAGCCGCTCCGCCTCGGCGCCGCGGCCGTCGCCGATCGCGTCGTGGGCCGAGACCATCAGCTCGTTGACCTCTTGCGGCAGATCGATAGCCGGTTCGCAGTAAATCTCTTGCGAATTGAGCGCGATGGGATGCAAGGTTCCGTCGCGCCAGAATTCAACCTGGCCCTCGATGCACCCCACCTCCGCCAGCGTCATCAGCGCTTGCATCCGCAGCTTGTCGCTGCCCCGTTCGCCAAGAGCGAACTTCTTGAGTGCGGCGTGGATCGCGGGGCGTTTGACGAGTGTGGCCATGCGAATCAGCATTTCGCAGGCGACGGGGTCGCCGCGTTGGAAAATGGCGTCGGCTAGCAGTTCCAGTTGCGGATACCGCTCGAAGTGCCGCTGGACATGTCGCGCCACGTCGCCCGTTCGGCGCACTCCCGTGGCGGCTTGGACGAGACCTTCGATCACGCCGTGCGGCACCCAGCGCTCGATCGGAAAGGCCCACGGACCATGCCGCTGGCCGGCGGGCCGCTTCGAGTCCTTGAGGTTTTCGTTCGCCCACGCGACGGCGTCGGGTGCGGCGGCGGCCCGGCGCCAGTGCTGGCGGGCTGCTTTGAGATCGCCCAAGTTGGCCAAGGCGACGCCCGCCAAGTGTTCAGCAAGCCCCGGCGTTCCGCCCATCTCGGCCCAGGCGCTCTGGCCGTCGTGCACTGCCTGACGGACGGCTTCCCAGTCGCCCAGGACGGCGAACGTCTCCGCTTTCTTGATGAATGCATCCCCTTCATCCGCAACGCACGCCTTGAGCGCGGCCGCGGTCGCTTGCGCTTCGTCGAACCGTCCGGACAGGTACAGATAGCGCGTCAGGTTGGCCAGGGCGTGGTAGTTCGTCGCATCGAACTCGAGCACCCGCCGGCTGTCGGCGATCGCCTCGGCGTAGCGGGCCGAGTGGAAGTGCGCCTCGCTCCGATTGTTTAGCGCGGGTGCAAACGTCGGGCAGATGGCCAGCAGCCGCGTCGCCGCGTCGCACGTCTTGTCGAACTTGCCGCGGTGCAAGTGCAGATTGACTTCGTCGTGCAGTAGCAGAACGCGAAATCCCATCTCTTCATTCATTCCGCGGCGCCGGCATTCCTCCGCGAGAAACTCACGCAGCGATTCCTGCATTTCCCGAGCCTGAGTCGCCTCGGAATGATCGGGCCAGGTGGCCGCCATGTGCGAAAACGCCCGCTGGGCAGTCGCCAGCTGGGCATTCTCCATGGCCGCCGAAGCCAGGATCAGCCACGACATCGGCTCGTCTGGATCCGCGGCGGCGAGTCGCTCGCAAATCGCCTGGTACGACCACCGGTCGTCGGTTTGCAGATACGCCTCGGCCAGACGGAACAAGATCTCGGCCCGGCGCGGGTAACGACGCGCTAGTTCCTCAAGCACTTCGACGGCCCGATCGTACTCGCCGCTGGCGAGCCACTCCTCGGCCTCGTCGAGACCGCGGGCGGCGCCCAGCGACAAGGGGGTTCTGGCGGCGTCTGCTCGGATCCGCTGGTGACGCTTTGCAGCCTTCTTGGCCGTTCGCTCGAGTTTCCGCTGACGATTTTGCTTGCGCGCCATGAAGGGCCTCCATGCAGGACTTCGTTCCAACGTGCTCGGTTTCTATTTTTTACACCGTTATCTCGTCAAGGCAAAGCGTCGCGAGCCGCTCCCCAGGACGATTGCAAAGTCGTTAATCCAAGGCTCCTACGAGTTTCAGGGCGTGGAGGGGATTGGCGCAGAGATCATCGGCTCGGGCTCGAAGCGGTTGTTTGGATTTTTGGGTCGTTAGTCGCAACACGCTCAGGGCTACGTTGGTGAGGCTTGCCAGGCGTTCGGCCAATCCTGGCCGACGACTCCAGTGCCGGTCTTCGTCCCACCAACGATCTTTGACGAAGTGCAAGCTGTTTTCCACTTGCCAATGAGCGCGTACGTACTTCAACAATTGCTTGGGCGTAGTCGTGGCCGGGTCGAGGCTGGTGACGAAGTACCGCGTTTCGCGCGTGGTTTTGCCGTTTCGGTCTTTCGTCTCGCGATCGACTCGCAAGAGCATGCGGCAACCGGCAAGCCCCAGCCGCTGGCAGACATATTCGGCGTCGGCCAGGTCGATCCAAAGAAAACGAGTCTCCCTACGGCCCCCTTTTTTTCCCGCGTCTGAGCGGCCGCCGCGCTGTCTTGGGCCTGCGCAAAGCAGGTCTGCGCCGCATCCAGGATGTCGGGCTGGTTGGCTTTGATTTGGAACAAGTAGTCATGGCCCGAAGTCAGAATCAGTTCGGCCAGATTGCGCTGAGCATAGAGGGCATCGCCCGTGATCAAACGCAACGCCGGATACTTCTCGAACAGTTCGCTCAGGTGCGCTTTGAGCACTTCCGGCTCGGTGCTTTTGTCGCCCGACAGGGGCCATTGCCCAAGACACGCTTTCAAATCCTGGACAAAAACGTTCAGCATCTGAATCGGATCGCCCTGCGGATCGAAGCCTTGCTTCGACGTCTTGCCATCCACCGCCGCGACCAGAGCCTCCTGATCCGCCATTACCTCTTGCAACCACTGGGAAAACGCAGCTTGAAACTCCTCCAACGAGAACTTCGCCAGCGTCCGACTTAACGTGGTAGGATGCGGCGGCTTGCGACGCGTAAAGCCCAAAGGTCTGCGCAGCAGATGCCAGTTCCGGGCTGCCCACCGCTGCAAGCTGGCAAAATCGTTCAAGCGGCAGACCAGCCCCACGAGCGTCAGTCCCAAAATCCCCGAAAACGGATGACGAACACCACGCCGCTGACGTGGATCGGCCACCTCCGAAAAGGCCACCATCAAAGACGGAAAATACGATGGTAGTTGCATGGCTAGCTCCTTCTCCTAAAGCCAACCCGCATCACCCGGTTAGGATCGCACCTGCATTATACAAAACTCAACTTTGCAATCGTCCTGAGCCGCTCCCAGGGCATTTTTGCATCGAGCTGGAACTCCATTGACGGGAAAGCGTGGCCCTATCGGCCCGAGCCAGAGGGGATAACAGCAGCCGAGCAATTTCCCCAGATGACTTGCTGGCTGGCCTGCTCGACGCGGGTCTCGGTGCGGATTGCCCTGCGGTCCAACGGCAGTGAGAGAGGAGGGCAATCGCGTTGCCTCGTCCGGCTTGACGGGATGCTCAAATGCAGTCGCTCGTTGCGGGGCGGTTCGCATCGTGATTCGTTCACGCCCTGACCAAGAGAGACTCCGCAACCTGGGCAATCGGCGCAGCCTACGCCATCCAGTCTGCTTCGATGCGTTTGCCTGGGACTGCTCCTGGTGATGGCTACAAAAGCTCTAGCCGTTTGCCGTTTTCGGCCGACTGGGCGTTCCACGCTGTTTGAGGGGAGGTGCCTGGAACAGAGTTCAATTGCGTCCTATCGCCCCTTGGCTGCTAGACGCCTGTTGAACCAGGGCCGGCGCACACTAAGTTGGCACTCCGAAAAGAACTTCTGACAGGAATGTCGTGCTCCAGCCGGCGAGGCGTCGTTTCATCACCAGGCTTTTCTTGGTATCGGGATGTTGCTTGAGCAGCGAGAGCGTGAAACGCCGCAGCCACGCCAGGCTCTCGGCCAAGCGGCGATTGCGGACGCGGCTTTCGTCTTCGCGGAAGGTCATGTCCAAGCTCCAATGGCAACTGTTCTCGATGCTCCAATGACCTCGCGACGCGCGGGCGAACTGCTTCGCGTTGCGCTTCATGCTGCTGATGTAGCACTGCACTTCGCCCGTCTCTTGGCCCGCGATTTCACGGGTCCTGATGGCAATTCCCAGGGTGCGAAGTCCAGCCCACTCCTGGCGGCCAGCGAGCGCGAGCGGCACGTTGACTTGCAGGTACGTGCGACGTTCGATGCGGCCGTGCCGTTTCTCTTCGGTCTCGAAGCGGCTCACTTTGACTCGCGCGAAGTCGTCTTCCAGATGCTCGTCGAAGAATGCCTCGACGGCTTGTTCGAGATTCCCTTGATTACCTTTGACGGGCACGACGTAGTCGCCGCCTCGCTCGATAATCTTCTCGGCGATCGCCTTCTGACAGCCCATCGCGTCGATGGTCACGATCGCGCCCTTCACGTCGACCAGGTCCAACACCGCGGGAATCGCCGTGATTTCGTTCGATTTTTCCTCGGTGGCGACTTGGCCCAACGTCAGGCCTTGTTCGCTGGCCCACACGCTGACCAGGTGCAACGGACCCAGCCCGCGTTTGCGATCGTGCGACCGACGCAACGTCTTACCGTCGATGTTCAGCAGCCGCGCCCCTTCGGAATCGGGAATCAGCAGCGACTCGATCCAGGCGGTAAACGAGCGCTGAAACGCTTGCGGATCGACGCGTTCCAAGAACCGCCGGAGCGTGTCGTGCGATGGTATGCCATGCGGCAGTTTCAGATGTCGTCGCAGCCAGTTGCGATTCGCCTTCGCCCAGACTTCAATCGCCACCGGGCCATCGGCGCCGGCCAACACGCCGCACAGCGAAATCACCACCACGTCGACCAGCAGATGCCGACGATTGATCGTAGAACGCGGATCACGAAGCTCCGCAAAATGATGCTTGATGCTCCTGATATCCGGTCTTACTTGCACAGCCATGAGTGACCTCCGTGAACGAACTGCAAACCGCGGCCTTGCCGCCCATACTCACGGACTCTGGTCTAGCAAATCAACGTTTGCCGCGCCAGCCTAAATCCCCCAAAGTGCGCGCCGGCCCTGCCTGTTGAACTTATTCGACGACTTCTTTGTGGGCAGGAATCTACTGTGGTGCGCTACGTTTGCGGGCCGCTCAACACAACTCTTCTGTCATCTTGGCTCCGCGATGCATGAGCCACGCCACGAGGGCATTGGCGCCGCTGCGCCGAGCCGCTCCGAGAGGCGTCAGCTTGTCATAGCCAACCCAGTTGATATCGGCGCCACGATTCAAAAGGTATTCGGCAACCTGCTGCTGTCCGCCGTGGCACGCGCACCAGAACGCATGCGTTACCTCGTCCGGCTTTGCGCCGCCTGGCTCGCGGGCCCAATTTGCCAAGGCGGCAGCGCGGCGTCGGCAAAGTGCTGTTGCACGCGGTCCACTAACCCTAGCGCTGCCGCCTCCCACAGCGAGGTCTTCGCGCCGCGCTCCACGAGACGCTGAGCTGCCTTCCACTGTCCAAATGCGGCCGCATCGGCGATCGGCGTGCCACCACCGATCACCGCGCCCGGCGCTTCGATATCCGCTCCGTGGTCCAAGAGCGCATCCAAAACGGCGACGTCGTCACTGCTGGCGGCCCAATGCAGCGGGGTCTCTGAGTGCGGCCCTGAAAACGAAGCGTTGACATCGGCCCCCGCGGCAACCAGCGCCGCAACGCTCTGCGGTCCGCGCGGATAGTGACCAGGCCAGTCCGTCACGACGTGCAGCAAGGTTCGCGACATCTCTTGTGCCGCGCAGCCCGATTTGCCCCCCAGCCGCGCCGTGGCCAGAAATGGGTGCTCGGCGAGCAAGTGCTTCAATGCGTCGACGTTGCCGTTGTGAATCGCCTCAACGGCTGCGACGGCAAGCGGGTCTTCAGTGGAGACGTACTTCATGGCGTCGCTCTTTACGGAAGTTGCTTCACGATCGCTTCTCGAAACTTTTTACCATCCAGCAAATTGCCCGTTTCCCGTCCGCCAAGCTGGTGCATCCAGTAAGCGGGCAGCGGCGGTTCTGTTTTCCACTCCGCTCCCGCCCCAAAGACGAAGTAGATATCCCACGCGAATTTCTTGCCGCCCGGCAGTGGAACGACTCTGCCGAACTGTCTTCCCAGGGCGCCGGAGCCATCCCAAAAATGCAAGGCGCGTTCGTCCGAAACCAGTTTGGTCGCCTGCTGTGCGGCCTCCAGGCTATCGCCGGGGAATCGTTTGATCCAGACCACGTAGACCTTCAGTTTCTCGCTGTCGATTCGGGAAAGCGCTTCGTTCTGGACGACGCTCGCGCCTGCGCGGCACGCCGGACACAGTGGAGATACGATTAGCATCACTCTCGGGGCCGCCTCGTCAGCGTTGAAGGCGTCCTTGAGTTCGTGCGCGTCATTGGATAGGACCGTGACCGAGGCCTTCGCATCCACAATCGCGACTTGCTGAACCGTCGGCGCATTGCCCTGGGATGCACGGCATGCAGGCTCTGAGGGCGTGCAACATGCCGCCCCATCGAGCGGACCCATCAGCGCGGAGGCAAGGGTCTGACCGGGTACCATGTTCAGACAAGCCGCCCGCGGCGGCCCAATATATCCGCATCATTTCTGGACGCTGCCTCCTACTTCCCACCACGCGCTGGCATATTGTCCCGCCGTTTAGCTCTTCGCCGTCGTGCGGCCGAAACGTGAGACTTGTGTGGCAAGTATCTCTGGCACCTAGCTGAATTCCCAAGAATTCAGCCGATCCCGAACTGAAGCCCTGGTCTTGCGACTTCAGCTACCCCTGCCATAACAACTTGCCACACACCGTCAGACTTGACATTTGTTCGCGCCGTCGATTTGATGAAACTGTGGCCTGGCGCTGAGAGGTTTGATGAATGGCGATCCACTTCCATTGCGAGCAGTGCGGACATGCCCTGCAGGCGGCGAGCGACCAGGCCGGCAGGCACGGCAAGTGCAAACACTGTGGGCACTCGGTCGTCGTTCCTGCTGTGTCGCAAGCACCCCAACAGCCGCTGCACCTTAAGCCGCCGGAAAGCTCAGAGCCGACCCGCAGCCCCATCCACCTGCTTGCGGAGCACGAGCGGTTGGCCTTTCAGGTGGAACCGGCGGCCAAAGCCGAACCAAGCGCCATCGAGTTGCGCGTGGCCGACCGGTTGCTCGACACGAGCGGTCCGGAGGCGTACGAAGTTCAGCGTGAGCCCGCGCATGCGCGGGCCTCTCGGGGCCCTCCTTCGTTTCTGCTCATGTTGCCGAGCCACGCCGGAGGTTTCTTGGCAAGTCGTCTGCGCCGGCTACGAAACTGGCTGTACTTCGTCTCCGCGGTGGCCTTGACGGCGATCTTTCTTGGATTTCTGTTCAAGTACAAGCTGGCAATGCACTTCGGGGCCTTGGTCATTCTCGTCGCCAACCTGGGGCTGCTCGTCGTCGGCGCGGCCTACCTCGTGACGCTTCCGTTCAAGGAGGGACTGATCCGAGGGTCCGCGTGCCTGCTGCTGCCGCCGTACACGGTTTACTATTGGGTGACCCGTTGGCAGAAGATGCGGCTGCCAGTCAAGAAAACGCTGGGCGCCTTCGTGCCGATCCTGCTGGCCGGTACGGCGTACTTTTTCTATGAGGAAGGACCGGCCATTGAAGCAGCGGCCGAATCGAAACTCCCCGCCGTCGGGAGGAGCATCGAAAGTGAACTCGAGCGGGTGGATCCCTTGAGAGACGACGGTGCCGAAGAATCGAAATCGAAATTCATGAAACGACCTGGCTCGCATGACCATTGACCAATTGCTGCGTTTTGGCGTGGAGCACCATGCCGCCGACATCCATTTGCAAACCGGTTCCGCGCCTCAAATGCGGATCGACGGCCAGTTGCGGGCGATCGAGTCGCCGCCGCTGACGGACGAACAACTGCGCGAATTTATCCGTTCGATCGGACCACGTGCGGTCCTCGAAGACATCGACAAGGCGCTGTTGGAGGGCATCGATTTTTCGTATAGCTTGCAGGGCGTCGCGCGGTTCCGCTGCAACCTCTACAGCCATATCGGAGCGCCGGGCCTGGTCATCCGCCTGATCCCGGTTACGATCCGCACGCTGGACGAGTTGCATCTACCGCCCGTCATCGCCGAACTGGCCAAAGTGCCGCGCGGACTGTTGCTCATGAGCGGCGCCACCGGCAGCGGCAAGACAACCACCCTGGCGGGCATCATTGACCTGCTCAATCGTTCGTTCCATCTGAAAATCCTTACGATCGAAGATCCCACGGAATATGTGCACGCCGGCCATAAATCGCTCATTTCCCATGTCGAACTCGGTCGTGACACGCCATCGTTCGAACATGGCCTCCGGCAGGCGATGCGGCAGGCGCCCGACGTCATTCTCGTCGGCGAATTGCGCGATCCCGAGAGCGTGCAGATGGCGTTGCGCGCCGCCGACACGGGGCACCAGGTATTGGCAACGATCCATGCGTCGAACGCCGCTCAGACTATCGAACGGCTGTTGGCAATGGTGCCCGCGCCACTATTGGGGATCGGCCGCCAACAGCTCGCGGCGGCTCTGGTCGGCGTGATCTCGCAACGATTGACTCTCAGCAAGTCGGGGGAACTGTGGCCCGTGGTGGAAGTATTGCGCGGCGACTCGGTAACCTCGAAGTGCATCTTGGAAGGACGTATCGGCGACATCACCGATTATATTGCCACGCAAGAGAACGGGATGCAGAGCTTCGACAAGCACCTGTTGAAACTCTACCGCGAGGGAACGATCGACGGCGTCCACGCGCTCGAAACGGCGACCAACCCCGAAGCGCTCGCCGTCGAGATCCGCATAGCGCAGCCCGGCGTCGATAGAAACCGCCGCCGACGGTGGTCACGCGGTGCGGACAGTTTGCCATCCCCATCGCGTGACAATTCCAGTACGGGTGGATAGCCGTGACGCAATCTATCAGCGAGCCGCGTCGGCCCCGGCTAGCTCGAAGGCTGCATAGTTCGTCTCTGATGTCGGCCCAGCCACGTCGGCCCCGTGCCAACATCCCGCCGCCAACGACCGAACGCTACTTGCCAGGCCGTGCGCTGCCAAATCGGCTGGGGGTTGCCGGCTTGGGCGTGGTCTTGGGTTGCTTCGGCTTCTTCTTTTCTTTGCGCTTGTCTTTGTTGCCCATGGCTGCTCGCGATGTTTAATTGGAACAACGGTGAGGAACTGCCGCCCGACGCTGTCCGCGCCGCAATGCCAGCAGCGCTGACGCCCTGGGCGCAATGCGACGCAGCCGCGGCAGCGTTTCACGTCCACCCGCGCGCACATTGGCGCCGGTCGATCCGAATGACCACGCAATTAGACGAGCACAACTAGGCGGGCTTGACGTTCTCGGCGCACGGGCCTTTGGGGCCCTGGCCCGAGGTGAACGTGACCTGCTGGCCTTCGTACAGGTCGTCAAAGCTGACGCCTTCGAGGTTCTTCGAGTGGAAGAACAGGTCCTTCGCGCCGCCCGTGTTGATGAATCCGAACCCCTTGTCCGTCAGCTTTTTGATCGTGCCTTCCGCCATGTCTGCGTTCTCCAATAAAGGTGCTTGGATGAACGCTATTCGGCAAACAATCGCCGACGAGTCGCTATCCTTTGGGTGTATAAGTGTAGCCTGCCGCCGGGCTTGTACGCAAGTGGCTCAGACGGTCTGGGAGGCCAAATCTTGGGTGTTTCCACCCATGTTCGCACCACGCCTTGGTGCCTTCCGGTTTCTCGTTGTGAACGGCTAGCGCAACCGAATTCGCTCCGCCGTGCAAGATTGCCGGCCGGGCACGTATTCCTTATTGTCCTTGCGATGGGTCTAAAACCCTCGCCTTCAGGCGAAACCTTTAGGTTCTTCGTTTGCTAGAATTTGGGGATGGAAAAGTACCGCACGAGTTCGCATAGCCGTTTCGACCTGAAGTACCATTTTGTGTGGATCACCAAGTATCGGAAGCCCATTTTGGCCGATGCGGTCGGAATGCGGCTGCGGGAACTGGTGCGAGAAGTGTGTAGAACCAACGAAATCGAGATTTTGGAGGGCTCGGTGTCTCGCGACCATGTGCATGTGCTGCTGTCCTGTCCGCCGAATCTGTCGCCAAGCAAGGCCATGCAGTACATCAAGGGCAAAAGCTCGCGGAAGTTGCTGATGGAGTTCAAGCATCTGCAAAAAGAGTTCTGGGGTCGGCATTTGTGGGCCCGCGGCTACTTTGTGGCATCCAGCGGCAACGTGACTGACGAGGTGATCCAAGAATATATCCGCCAACAACAAGGCACTGAGCCTGACGATGGCGGCGACAATTTCCGCATTACCAAATCGTGAGCGCAGGACTTCAGTCCGTAGCCACGATTCTCCTCGAACCTACCGGCTTCAGCCGGTAGTAGTTCAGTCCAATACATCGCACCACCAACGTCGACCACATCCTCCGCCAGATGCTTGCTGCGTCGTTCTTCTCTTGGCGGGCGTGGAGTCCGCACGATTTCCCCTCAAAACGGCTGCCGCATGCTCTCGATGATTCGCTTTAGAATCCGGCGGGCAGGATAGACCTTCACGATTTGATCGCGCGCCCAGCCCAGCGTGGGCGATTTGACGAACATGACGCGTGCCGCCGCGCGTGAGTCGTCCTGGTTGCCTTGGATGATCTTTCGGCAGCGCTTCTCGTACATCTCCAGTGCGTGCGTGACGTGAGGGCCGTCGGTTTTCGATAGCTCGTCGGCCAGCGCTGCCGCCGCCCGCATGGCGTTCGACGCCCCCACGCCGGCCGTCGGCAGAAACGCCACCGCGGCATCGCCACACAATGCTACGCGGCCACGATACCACGCTTTGGCCCGCACGTCGGTCATGGGCCAGCCAAAGAGCGTTTCGGCATCGTCAAGCGCCGTTGCGACCTCCGGCACGCGATCGATGAGTCCCGCCAGCGCGGCGCGCACCAGCGGCCTGACTTTCTCCCGCGGCGCTCGGTAATCTTCGGCGGCGTGCGTGGGCAGTCCCGCCACGTACATACAGCGATCGGGCACGGGGTACGCTCCGAAGAATGAGCCGCGTCCCCAATACTCGCGAAACACGTCGTCGGGCACCAGGCCGCTGCGGCCCCACCAGGTCCAGATGGTCCACTTCGCGTCAAAGATTGCCGGCTCTTCGAAAACCCGCGAACGCAGCGCGGAGTGGATGCCGTCGCACGCCACGACCAGGTCAAAATCGCTTTGCGTGCCGTCGCTCAACGTAACGTGCGCCGCATGCGCGTCTTGCTCGATCGCTTCGACGGTCGTGCCCATGCGGATCGGCAAGTCGCCACACGTATGCCGCAAGATGTCGACCAGATCAGGACGGCTCAGCATGACCATCGGTCCCAGGTCCTCGGTCAGCTCCCGCAGGTCGAGTTGTTGAAGCAGATTGCCCGCGTGGTCGGCCAGCTCGTAGCGCGACAGCTCGAGTCCTCGCGCCAGGTATTCGTCGTAAGCGCCCAGACCGTGCAGCACGCAGCTTCCCAAGGGATACAATCCGATGCCGTATCCGATATCGGCGAACTCAGCGGCGCGCTCGATGACGAGCGGATCGCGGCGTTGCCGCCGCAGCTTGGCCGCCAGCACGAGCCCGGCAATTCCGCCGCCAACAATGAGAACTCGCATGTGCGAATGTGGTTGGGAAACTTCAACAACCCAGAGAAACGCGAACCGGCAAAAGCGGTTGTATTGTAGACCAACTGCACTCGAATTGGTAACGATTTCAATCGCAACCCGGCGGGTGACGCCGCACGGATGTCGGCGGCATTGGGCGTAGTCGATTTCTCGTCGGGGCTATGCGCCTTGGCCAGCATTCAACTTGGCCCCATGTTGGGCCAGATCGCTGTCGTCGAGTACGGCCACATAGGGCAGATTGCGATAGGCGTCTTGATAGTCCAGCCCGTAACCCACGACGAACGCATCGGGAATCTCGAAGACGACGTGATCCGGCTCGAACGAGACTTCCTGCCGGCCTTGCTTTCGCAGCAGGACGGCGGACTGGATCGAGCGGGGCTCGAGTTTTTGCATGGATTGGATCAGCCCTTCCAGCGTGTGCCCGGTGTCAAAGATGTCGTCGACCAACAGCACGTCCCGGCCGCGAATGTCCGGCAGCATGGAGTCGTCGATGGCCAGTGCGCCCGGTCGCGTGGCGTCGCCGCGATAGCTGCGGGTTTGAATCACACCCACCCGCAAGGGCAAGTCGATGCGGCGAATCAAGTCAGCCAACAGCACGACGCTGCCGGTTAGCACGCCGATGACCGTCAGCGGTCGATCGGCATAGCGACTCGCAATCGCTTGCGCCAGGTCGTCGACGCCCGCGGCGATTTGAGATTCGTCCAGCAGCAGCTTCATCAACCGGTCCTTCCATGTGCAACATCGCTCGACTTGCGCAAAGGGGTATTGTAAATCCAGAATCGCTCGCGGGGTAGTGTTGTCCACGTCGCGGCTGAGACCGATGGCAGCATCAGGCATGGCTGGCATCGAGGTCGATTGCTAGATTTCCGTGTGCGCCAACATCGCGGGAGGCGGTCGCTGTTGTCACGCGCTACCAATATCGACGGACTGCATATCGAACGCTTGGAATGCGAGTCGACGGTTGCCGCGTTCGGCGATTGCCCAAACGTTTGTGAGAATCCATGCCACGTTCACGGAGCAACTGGCCGCCGTGCAGGTTGACTTGCTCAAATCGGCCGGCGTCGCGCCGTGACGTCACTCGCCGCTGGGCAGTCATGCCTTCGCTAGTGGCGCGGCACGGTATTGAAGCTGCGATCCCCGGCGTCACCGAGGCCCGGGACGATGTACTTGTGGTCGTTAAGCTCCGGATCGATCGCGGCCACGTAGAGCTGCGCGTGCGGGTGCTTTTCCGTAACGGTGCGAATGCCCTCATTGCTGGCGATTACCGACAGGACCTTGACGTTCGTCACGCCCCAATCGCCCAACGTGGAAATTGCCGCCAACACCGACCCGCCGGTCGCCAACATCGGGTCGAGCACGAACGCGACGTCCACCGGTTCGGTCGATGGCAGCTTGCTGTAGTACTCCACCGGCTGCATGGTTTGCTCGTCGCGGTAAATGCCCAGGTGCCAGACCTCGGCGTGCGGTATCATGCCCAGCACCGGGTCGACCATTCCCAAGCCGTGCGCAGAATTGGCACCAGCGCAATGCGCTGCGCCAGGGTAGTGCCCGCCGTTTTGCACAGCGGCGTTTGCACTTCGATCGTCTGCTCGGCCAGGTCGCGAGTCGCCTCATAGGCGAGGATTGCCGAGAGGCGCTGAATGAGTTGGCGAAATTCCGCCGGCGACGTGGCCACGTCGCGCAAACGAGACAAATAGTGCCGCACCAGCGGGTGTTGCAATTCGACCGTGGCGGATTGCTGCTCGTGCCCGGTAGCCGGGTCCAGGCCGGTGTTCATCGTTTGCTCGCAGTGATCGGTGCCAGCACCAGCAGAATCGGGCCACGGCGGCTGCGCAGTGGCCAGCTTGGCGATGATTCCCTCATCCTAGCAAACGCATCGGACGCACGACAGCCATGGCGCAAGCAATGATGCCGCCCGCGGGGCTAGCGTCAATGATGGCCGCCGTATTCGCGGCAGATTAGTTTTTCGTGTATCGCTTCTTGCCGCTGGAAACTGCAATTCCGCGATTTGCGATGCTTGAACTACCCCCCGCGTAACGCAATATCACAAAGCTGGACTTGATTCGCCAACTGGCGATCGCCGAGCAGCCCGACTTGTTCGTCACCGATTTCGAGCCGTTGACGGCGCTGGCGGCCGCGTCGCTGCGCGTTCCCTGCGTAAGCGTCGACAACCAACATCGCTTTAGCCATCCGTTGGGCAGCGACTTTCCGTTGTTCCTGCAATTCTACAGCCGTCTGGCCGGCGAGTTCGTGCAGCGCTGGATCAAGCTCGATGCCTGCGTGTCAGGTTATGCCTTCCTCCCACACCGTGCGGTACGAGCCGTGGGACTCGAAGTGGGCAATCAGCCGCGCGTAAAACGGCTCGGCAGAGAGCGTGGCGCTATCGCCAATCAGAATGAGCTTCCGCCGCGCGCGCGTCATCGCCACGTTCATACGCCGCAAGTCGGCCAGAAATCCGATCTCACCGCGCTCGTTCGACCGCACCAGCGAGATGATGATGGCTTCCTTCTCGCGCCCCTGAAACCCGTCGACCGTGTCGATCTCCAAGTCGCTCATCGGCAATCTCTCGCGAAGTAGCCGGGCTTGCGCCGCATAGGGCGTGATAACGCCAATCTGTTCGGCAGCGACGCCGGCTGCCAACAATTCGTCAACCCGCCGCGCCACCAAATCCGCCTCGCGACGATTGAGTCGGCTCTGCCCGTCCGGCTCGATCTCTTCGTCGAAGCTGGCGCCGGCCGTGTCGACAAATTCCAGCGGTTGCTCGGTAAGCGGCCTGCGCTTGACGCCCGGCAAATCGCACAGCAAATGCGATTCGACCGCCGGATCGGCTGCGAGTTCCGCGTCGTAGAACTCCAGCGACGAGAAATCCATGATGGCCGTGTGCATGCGATATTGCACATCGAGCCGCCGCAGAAGCGCAGGGCCCGCCATTTCGGCCAATCGCTCGAACAGGCTGACGGCATAGCCCTGACGCTCCGCGTCGCCGCTTAGCACCGTCGGCGGCAGTTGACGATGATCGCCGGCCAGCACGACCCGTTCGGCGCGGCCGATCGCGATCCAACATCCCGGCTCGGTGCTTTGGCACGCCTCGTCGATGACCACCAGATCGAATCGCCGGTTGCCAAGCACGTTGTCGTCCAGTCCCGTCGTCGTGGCGCACAGGATGTCCGCCGTGTCGAGAATGTGCTCGATCGCCTGGGCCTCCAGCCGCCGGGCGTCCGACAGAAGCGACTTGGCTTCGGTCCGCATCTCGCGCCGTGCACCCGGCTCGGGCCGCGCTCGCGTGAAGCGCGCAGCCTGACGAAACAGGGCCAGCGCATCTTCACCAGCTTGCGCACCAGCCGCACGTCGGCATGGCGCTCGACGAGCATGTCGAGCGTCTGATCGCGCAGCTCGGGCATGACCCGTGCCGGATGACCCAGGCGCACCGCCCGCTCGCCGTGGCGCAGCAATCGCTCGAAGAGATTGTCGACCGCCATGTTGCTCGGTCCGCAGGCCAATACCTTTTCTCCCCGCCGCACGGCCTGGCGAATCAACTCGACCACCGTGGTGGTCTTGCCGGTGCCGGGCGGCCCGTGCACCAGCGCCACGTCGCGTGCCGACAGTGCAAATGCCACGGCCAAGCACTGTCGGGCATTCAACCCAGCTTCGAGCGCTGCCGCTTCCGGCGGCTCGTCAAACTTCGGTGGACGATGACCCAACAGCACGTCGCGAAGTTGTGCCAGTCGATCTCCGCCAGCGCGGAGAGCCCGCTCGAGCGCCGCCCGCTGGCGCTCGCTCGAGATTTCATCGCTCGACAGATCGAGCCGCCAACGTTCGACGTCCTCCGCCTCGTCGGGCAATTGCGGCAGTGCAACCGAGATCGTCTCGGCGCGGCGATCGTACACCACGCCGCGTACCGCGATCTTGGCGTCGTCCACGGCGGTGAGCACCACCGGGCTGCCCACACCCAGCCGCGTCCAGGGAAGTGGCTGGCGGCTGCGTTTGGCCAGCTTGACGAGATACCGTCCGCCGAGTCCAGCTTCTTCGTCGAGGACCACCAGATCGATCAGCGAATGGCCGGCGCGTTCGGCCTCGGTGGGTGACAAGCGGCGGCAAAGCTCGATCGCGCGTTGACCTTCGGCCTCGCGCTCGATTTCGATCAGGCGGATCAACTGTTGCAAGTGCTGCTGCTCCCCGGTTGGCGATTTGGCGTCGTTTTCGGCGGCCCAGGCAACAATCCGACGCCCGCGTACCGTAGCGCCGTCGAGCGCCCGGGCCAACCTGGATTCCCAGCCGCCAGGCACTTCGATGGTCGCCCGCCCGCCCAACAGTTCGATCTTGCCGACGCGATTGCCGGCCAAACCTCCAAGCTTGTCGACCAGCCGCAGCAAGTCCGCCTTGCCCACGCGGGGCGAAAGTTGGTCGAGAACGACATGCGGCATGAAGGGCGTTTCCCAGTGATACGGTCGTCAGCGCGGCACGATCTTCTGCCCTGACGATGTCATCCGCGCGACGGGCCGTCAAGCCGAGGTATCCGCCAAACCAATGGCAGGCAAACCGAGGTGCATCGAAGCCGTCATCTGCTATCCTGTGCGAGCCAGACGCTTTGGACAACGGTTTGGCGATTAGCGGGCAGCAAGCATTGAGGAGTCGCAATGACGTCGTCGGCGCAGCAGGACACGCGGAAAGTTGTATTGATCACAGGGGCCTCGTCCGGCATTGGCAAGGCGTGTGCCGAGCACTTGGCGCGGCGCGGTTGGCGGGTGTTTGGCACGCAGCGACGGCCTCCAGATCCGCCCCGCCCCGACGCGGCCGTGGAGATGGTGGCCATGGACGTCGATCAGGACGCTTCGGTCGAACAGGCCATCCGCACGATTCTCGCCAGAGCAGGGCGGCTGGACGCGGTGGTCAATAATGCCGGCGTATCGCTGATGGGCGCCGTCGAGGACACCAGTGTCGAGGAAGCCAAGGCGCAACTGGAGACAAACTTCTTCGGCGTGCTGCGCGTCTGCCGGGCGGTGTTGCCCGTGATGCGCAGCCAGGGAGGAGGGCACATCGTGAACATCAGTTCGCTGGCCGCCATCGTCGGCATGCCGTTTAGCGGCCTGTACTCGGCTAGCAAGTTCGCGTTGGAGGGCATGAGCGAGGCGATGCGCTTGGAGACGAAGCCCTTTGGCATTCGCGTGGCGCTGATTCAGCCGGGCGACTTTCGCAGCGACATGACCCAGCGTCGCCGCGTGGCTGCCGCCTCGCTCACCAACGACGCGTACGCCACGATCAGCAAGCACTTCAAGGAAAAACAAGACCGCGACGAGGCCAATGCGCCCACGCCCGAACCAATCGCCCGCCTGCTCGAGCGCATTCTCAACAACCCCCACCCCAAATTCCGCTATCCGATCGCGCAGTTGGGCCAGCGCATTGTCGTGCCGTTGCATCGACTACTAACGCAGCGTGCTTTCGAATGGCTGCTTTGCCGCGTCATCGGTCTGACGTCCGCGCCCAGCTACCGGCGAAAATGATTTTTCGTTGGTAGTGTCAGCCGTGTCACTTCTGCGCGGCGGTTGCCCTGGCGGCGTTGGCACGCCGGCCCTGCCGTTCGTTGGGCTTGGGCGGAATCTGCACCAGCCCGGCCGGCGCACGCTTGGCGTCGGCGATGCGCTGGTGAAGTTGCTTGGAAAGCTCCGCGATGGTCTTGGCTGATTCGGGCCGCCTGGCCAGGTTCGTCATCTCGGCCGGATCGCTGGCATGGTCGTAGAGTTCCGCGCCGTCTTTGCCGTCGGCTCCCCACTCCGTGTAGCGATATCGGTCGGTGCGCAGCGAGTAGCCCTCTTGGTGTTGCGTGAGCACCGAGGTGCGCGGCGTGGCCGTGGCATCGTCGAACAAGCTCGCCAGACTGACGCCCGACAGAATGCTCGGCGGAGTCAATTCACATGCTTCCGCCAATGTGGGATAGAAATCGAGCGACTCGGCCAGAGCGCTTGTGCTTTGCCCCGCGGTCTTCATGCCCGGCGCCGAGATGATCAGCGGCACGCGCGTGGCGTTTTCGAACAGCGTCATCTTCTGGTAGTAGGCGTGCTCGCCCATGTGATAGCCGTGGTCGGACGTGAACAACACGATGGTATTTTTGTCCAACCCAGTCTTTTCCAGCGCGTCGAGCACGCGACCCACTTGCGCATCCATGAACGTGATCGACGCGTAGTACGCCTGGATAGCCCTGCGCACGGTTTCATCCGGCAGATCGACTTGTTCCTTCTTGCGAGTCAGCGTTTCGCGGGCTGGCTGCGGCAGCGTGTCCATGTATCCCTCAGGCACACTGGGTACGACGATCTTCTCTCGCGGATACATGTCGAAATACTTCTTCGGCGACACGTACGGCGTGTGCGGTCGATAGAAGCCCACTCCCAGGAAGAACGGGGTTTTCTCCGCGGCGAATTGTTCGAGCCGTTTCACCGCCGCCGTGGCGCCGATGCCGTCGGTTTGCTCTTCGTCCGTGCCGTCGGCGGCCAGCCAACTCAGCGTACCGCCGTACTGTCCGGGCCGCATCGTAAACACCAGCGATTCGTCGTCTTTGTCACGACCGCGCGGATTGACCACCTTATTCCACGAATCGGGGTCGTCGTGTCCGTCGGTACCGATGCTGCCGGGCACGCCGTAGTGATAGATCTTGCCGATCCGCATGGCCGTGTAGCCGTGATTGCGAAACATTTGCGGCATGGTTTGCACGTTGGGCACGCGCTGGCGGACGTAGATCGCGTTGTGCTGCACCAGCGTCTGATCTGGATAGAGCCCGCACATGATCGAAGCCCGGCTGGGGCCGCACAGCGGAAACTGGCAATGGGTGCGCTCGAACCGCAGCCCGCGCTTTGCCAGGCGGTCGATATTGGGCGACTTCACCTGCGGATGACCGTAGCAACCCAGGTCGCAGTTCAAATCGTCGGACATGATGAACAGCACGTTGAGCTTGCCGTTGGCGTCGGCCGCGTGCGAGATTGTGGCGCCAATGGCCGTGCCGATCGCGGCCAGGGCCAACAGTTGGAAAAGCTTCATCGGTGTCTCCGGGTTCTTTCTAGCTTTCGCGCGATGGGTGGCGTGACGTCCTGAATCCTCGCATTTGATGGTACGACCATCGTGGGGCTCAGATCAAGTAAATCACGGAGAAAGTGTGCAAAGTTTGTTGCCCTCGAGGGGCGCCGGGCGTAGGATCGGCGCTGTCGCTGGCAGCCAACGAACTACCGAAGAGCGAACGAATCCTGGAGACATGCCGCGCCCGATGACAACTTTCGACTATATGCCGGATCCCGCTGATCGGGCTACGCGTTGGTCGCGGCGGAGATTCTGCGCCGTGGCGGCACTTTCGACTTGGTCTGCGGCCGCGCTGCCAGATGTTCTCATGGCCGCGACGGGCCCCCTGAGCGGCTCACCCGCTCGATTGCTGTTCACGTCGCAAGGCCGCACCGGCATCGTCAGCGCCGATGGCACGGGGTTGCGATATTTCGATTTCCGCGCACCAATGCAGGCCACTTGGCAACCAGGGCCGCTATTTGCCGACGGGCGGCGTATGATCGTGCTGAGCATGGAGCCCCGCCGCGACGGGCCGGGCAAGCCCTTCGACGAATACTACACGCAAACGCCCACGCACATTTGGATCTACGACCTCGCCACCGAACGACTGGAAGAGATCTGCACCAAAGATCGTCTGGCCCCGTTCATGACGCCGGCGTTGCTCGTGGGCGAAGATCGGCTGCTGGTGCAAATCGTCAAAGACCGCGTCGGCCAGATCGTGAGCATGCGACTCGATGGCAGCGACCAACATGAGTTCACGCGTGGCGGCGAAGGGTTGCCCTATGGGCTAAGTCTCAGCCCCGACGGTCAGCGTGTGGCCTTTCACCTGGCAAGTCCACAGGGCTACCAAGTGTGGACCTGCGACCTGCAAGGCAACGATCGCGTGCGCGTGGCGGCGGATCCGGACCATTTGTATTTTGGCACCAACTGGTCGCCCGACGGCGCCTGGGTGTTGTATGCCGATTGCCGCTACAAGTCCGATCCGGGCCACGACTGGTGCGACGTCTGCATCGGCCGAGCCGACGGCAGCGAGCATCGCGTGCTCACGACCGGGCAATCAATGTGGTTTGCCGCCACATACGGCGATCCGAAAACTCGCGGTGGCGGTTCGAACGTCCCAACTTGGACTCGCGACGGAGAGATCCTTTTCCCGCGCCGTTCGCTCGGCGCAAAAGTGCCTTGGGAATATCAGGCCGGCCGCGCCGATGTCGATCATTTCAATCGCGAGTTCAAGCCCGGCGAAGCGCGGGGCGGCACGGAGATTTGTCGTCTCGACCCGCAATCTGGCCGCGTCGAAGTTCTGACGCGTTGCCAGCCAAATGCGTGGGACTTTCGCGCCAGCGAGTCGCCCGACGCCAAGCGCCTGGTCTTCTGCCGCGCCGCCACCGGACAAGCCCCCGCAATCTGGGTGGCCGACGCCAATGGCAGCAACCCAAGCCGGATCACCCAAGGCCAAAACACCCAAGGCGCCGACCATCCCCGCTGGCTGCCGCAGCCGAGCGCTGTCTAGCGTAGTGGAATCTCAGTCCTGCCCGATCGAGTATAGGTACTCCACGCCGCGCAATAACAGGTGATTGCCGGCGACGGCGGGGCTGGACCAGAATTGGTCGTCGAGCTTGTTGATAGTTTCGACTTCGAGCTCGGCGCCCGGCGTGATTACGAAGGTGTTGCCCGCTTCGTCGAGGCAGAAGATCTTGCCGTTGTAGGCCCAGGGCGAGGCGGTGAAGCCGCTGGCGCCTTCCAGCCGCTTGTGATAGCGCTCCTGGCCGGTCTGGGCGTCGTAGCAGCCGATGATTCCGCCCCGCTGTTCGAGCACGTACACGGCGCCCTCGTACACCAGCGGCGAGGCCATCGGCGGGCCGGCGCGGCGTGGTCCAGGCGATGCCGGGGCTGTTCTCTTTGTCGGCGACGTCGAGCTCGCCCTCGGCATCGGCGCGAACGGCCACCAGCGGTCCTGCTCCGCCACGTCCGCCTCCCACGCCCACGTACAGCAGCTTGCCAGTGCCCACCGGCGTGGCCGAACAGCGACCGTTCACTCCACGAAGCTCCCACAACAGTTCGCCGCTGGCCGGATCGTAGGAACGCATCTTGCCGCCGCCGGCGGTTACCAGCTCCGTTCGGTTGTTGTTCTTCCAGACGTAAGGCGTCGACCAGTTCGACTCTTCGTTGCGCTTCACCCGCCACAGTTCCTCGCCCGTGCGCTTGTCGAGCGCCACCAGAAACGAGTCCTCGTCATTGTCGCATTGCACGAACAGCCGATTGCCTTCCAGCGCCGGTGAACTGCCGGTGCCCCAGCCGTTGGACATCGGAAAGCTGCCCAGGTCCTTTTGCCACAGCAGCTCGCCGTCAAGGTCATAGCAGAACAGGCCGGTCATGCCGAAATAGGCAATCACGCGCTGGCCGTCGACGATCGGGGTTTCGGAAGCGAACGTGTTGGAGCGATGCGTGGGTATGCTGGGCTTGCCTTCGTGAGCGACTTGCTCCCACAGAACCTTGCCCGAGTCGCGGTCGAGACACATCACAACCCAGCGATACACCTGGTCGGGCGGCTCGGCAGAGCGGCCAAAACCACCGCGCCGCGGACCACCAGGCCCGCGACGCGCGCGCGATCAGCGCGATCGGCCCGTTCGCCGGGCGCGGCATTGTCGCCGCCAAGTCGATCGGGACGCCGACGTGGGCCGTTGTCGCCCGGCCCGGGCGGACGCCGATCATCATCAGGCCGACCAGGACCGCCGGGAACAATTCCGCCCCGTCCGAATCCACCGCGGCCTCCACCGCCCACGGCCGGCTTCGTCTGGTTGTCGGTCACCGCCAAGGTCACATAGATGCGATCTTCCCACACCACCGGCTGCGACCAGGCCACGCCGGGCAGCTTGATTTTCCAAGCGACGTTCTCTTCCGGACCCCAGGTGGTCGGCAACTGGCTTTCGGCCATCAAGCCGCTCGCGGCCGGCCCGCGGAATTGCGGCCAGTTTTCGGCGTGTGCCACGGATAGCACGATGATCAGCACTCCGCCGCCGGCTGCTACGAGTCGCAAGCGCCCGATTCCGCGATGTATGCACACGGCCGTTCCCTCTTGTGCCAGATGGTGATCGTGGCGGGCGCAAGGCCCGCGTCGGAAATTAAACCCACGGCGCGCAGGAAGGTTTCGGCAAATCGTCGCGGGGATGCCACGAGCCCACGGCATCGCGGCGCAAGCTGCCTCGCGCCGCATCAATCGATGAAACGGTGATAGCGGCCCATCCAGTACGGCAGGATGATCGCCGTGCCGTCGTCGCGATGTTGGCCGTTCGAGCCGCCGTCGAGCCCGTACGGGTTGCCGTTCCACTTCATGACCCGCCGCTCGGAAACCGGCAGTACGTGCTCGGAGCTGACCCGATCGAAGCGGTCGCTATGGAAGGGGCCAATGTCTTGCCGGTCGCTATTCACGACGCGCCAATTGCGGGTGTCGGTCGATACTTCGCGAAGCCACTCGAGGCTGGCGTCGCGATCGTATTCAGCCGGATCCACTAGCGCCTCGCTGGGACGCTGGAGCGGATCATGCCACACGCTGGCCTGCAGCGAGGCGCCATGGATGAAATTGAATAGCGGGCTATGTTCGGGCTGCTCGATCCGCCACGAACGCCGAATGCTGGCCAAGTAGATCGCGCGCAAATGCTCATCCTGTTCCAGTACGAGCAGCGGATAGTATGCCAGGAACGCTAGTTCGTCGTCGCTATGGTTCACCCTGTCGGGCGGCCAGACTTGCTTTTGATGCACGGTGTTGGTCGCGTAGGCTTGTTCTTCGATCAACTCTTTGAGCATCTCGGTATAGCGCGGTTTGCCGACGATGGCCTCGGCCACTTTGAGGTGCGACAGGACCTCCAGCGAATTGAGCCCCCGATCGCCGATGCGGCGCAGCGTGTGATTTAGCGCCGTCGGCGACCATTCGCCCCAGGTGGTGGGCTTGCCAGGCGGACCGACGTAGTTCAAACCGTGATCGAGGATATGATCGGTGATTCGCTCGACGTAGGGACGAATCTCTTGCCGCTCCGCATCGTCCGCCGCGGCGGCATAGTAGATCCAATAGGCGAAGTAGTGCCCCACCACTTCGTCGCTCGAAGTGTCGCCTTTCCACCACCACTTGCCGTCGGCCGAACGATGCCATTCGCCATGCCGGGTTTGCTCGACTTCGTCAATCGGCACATAGCTGGCGCGCAGAAGCCGGGAATACCGCTGACGCGCTCCAGAAACATGAGTGCCTCTAGCGAGCGGCGGGCGTTCTTTTTGGCCGCGGGGTCCTTGGTGACGGCGTAGCGAAACGCCTCGGCCGCCACGTACATGCTGGTCCATAGTCCGTCGTTGTCGTTGGAGTGCTGCGTGTGGCCCGCATCGAGATCGTCCGGTTCGTGCAAATTGACCGATCCCACCAGCCCACGCAGCACGTGATACTTCTGCAGCGTTTCGTCGACGCCGATCATCTTGCGCCTGGAGCGAAGTTTCGCGGTGAGCAATTCGTCCCACGCCACCGTCGCTCATCACCAGGGCGTCGCCGTTGTCGTCGATGGCAATGTCTTGCACGACGTCGCCAGGCAACCACCGCCGGGAATGGAACAGTCGCCAGCGCTGGGCCCCCGGCGCCAGAAACATCGCGCCGCGCGGCGCGGCGGCCCACATCTCGTCGTCGGGCGTGCGAACTGCCGTCGTCAGATCGCCGTAAGGCGGCAACGGCCGGTCGGCCGCAATGGTGCTCAATTGCTCGGGCGACAATCGTTCGCCATACGTTTCCGGCAGCTTTTGCAGATCGGTCGGCTCGGCGACCCAGGAGGAGTACGTATCATCGGCCGCCAACAAAACCAACGAGCAAATGAGTGCGTGCACCATGGCGGGATCTCAAGGAGGGGGTGAATCGGGCGGGGTCTGGTGCGGTTGGCTCCCTCTATAGTTAGTTCGATTCGGCGCGCACCGCAAGAGGCGCGCGGCCCACCGCCTGTAGAAAAGGATCGAGACGGCGCATCGCCAACTCGGCCGCGCACGGAGAAAGCTCGCCTCGCGCCCTCGCGCGTCGACATGCGAAGCGCACATTGCACCGGCGCTATCTGCCCGGCGGCGACGTTGCCTGCACAATGGCGATGTTACCTGCCCAATGGCGATGTTACCTGCCCAATGGCGATGTTACCTGCCCAATGGCGATGTTACCTGCCCAATGGCGATGTTGGGCCGTTTCGATGTTGCGGACGGCTTAGCCGCCCCCGGCAGCATCCGGAGCGGGCCTGGCGCCTTTGTCGCCTCGATCGCGCGAGCGACCATGATCGCCGCCAAATCCACCACGGCCTCGGCCACCGCCGAAACCACCTGCGCCGCGGCCGCCTTGCAGCTTGATGAACTTGGTCGCTTCGGTGACGTCAATCTGCTCGTCGCGATTGGCGTCCAGTAGGCCAAAGGCCACTTGGAAGCGATCGGGCAACTCATCCTTTTTCAGCATGCCGTCGCCGTCGCGATCGAAGTTCGCGATCAGTTCCTTTGCCCGGTCTTCCATCGTGGAATTGGGTTGGAGCTTGGGCACGCTGCCGTCGGCCAGCAACTTTTCATGATCCAGCGGCACCGCCACGTCGAAGAATCCGATCATCATCTCTTCGAACGTCTGATCACCCCAGTGCACGGTCTCATCGGGATTCGGGTTGGCGAGGTTTTCTTCGGAGTTGTCCCAATGCGCCACGCAGTGCACGCGCGTGCCGGGTGGCAGCACCTTCGGCTTTTCCAACTCGTAGTTGGTCTGCCAGTTGAAATCGTAGCGCGGCACGTCGAGCAGTTTTTCTTTCGTGCCGTCGGGATAAATGGCCTCGTACATGAACGACTTGCCGCGCACGTGCATGTGCGGCGCATACGAGAGCACGACCAGATCATGCTCGTACGGCGTCATCAGCGACTCACGCTGATAGTCGGGGTCGTGCGGCGGAATGGCCAAGCCGCGGTTGCCGGTCGACACGGTTTGCACCATGTGCGTCAGCTCTTCCGGTTTGGCGAACACGAAGCCGATCTTGCTCTGGTCCTCCGTGTCCTTGCCGATGGGCGTGTAGTGCATTTGGAAAATCAGCTTGGAGCCGGCCGGCACATATTTGGCCATGCCATCGGGAAATGGCTTAGCGCGGAATCCCGGCACATAGGCCGCCAGGAAGCCCAGCCCGTTTTCATCAAACGGACGGCGGTTGTCCCCCGGCGGCTGCACGAAACACAGCACGTGATGCACCACGGGCGCCGTGCCCGGAATGATCTGGCTGGCTTTGACCCACTTGTCTTCGGTGAACTTGGGATCGAGCACGAAATACTGATAGTCGACCACGCCGTCGGCGGGAATCTTATACGGCTCTTCCTGAATGGCGAGCACCAGCTCGGGTTCCTTCGGCAGCGTCCAGCCTTGCACGTACTCGCGCGGCTCGGGCAAGTCGTCCGGATCGCCTTCGGGGGCGCCTGCTTCGGCCCATTTGTAGATCAGCTCTTTTTCAGCCTCGGGCATGCTGCGATCGTTGCGAAAGTGTCCGACGCCCGGATCGGCATGCCAGGGCGGCATGCGTTGATCGCGCACCACCTCGGCTAGCGTGTCGGCCCAACCGGCCACTTCGGAATAGTCCGTGAGGGCAAACGGCGCGATTTCGCCGGCACGGTGGCATTCGACACAGCGGTCTTGCAGGATGCGAGCAATCTGATTGGAGTAGGTGACGCTGGCGTCTTCGTCGGGCTTTCGCACACGCCCGATGTAGCAGCCGACCGATTCGGTCGAGGGCGTGGCGACTTCTTTACCGGCCAGAAGCTGATCGAGGGCCTCGGCAAGAAAGTGATGATCGGTATTGTCGCGCACGTAGCCCACGCCCGATTTATCGTCAATGCGTCCCCAGTAGCGAACGACGCGATCTTGGTCGAGTACGAACGCTTCCGGCGTGCGGATGGCCTGCATCTGGTCGGCGACCGCATTGCCGGTGTCCTTGAGCACGGGGAACCCGATGCCGGCGTCGCGCGCATAGGCGGCGATCTCGGTCATGGAATCCTGGCGATTGGCGTCGATGGCCAAAAAGGTCACGCCCTGCTCGCCGTATTTGGCGGCCAATTCGGCCAGCCGCGGACCGTAAAGCTTGGCCAGCGGGCACTCGGTGCCGAGGAAAACCACGACCACCGCCTTGCTCTTGTCGTAGTCGGCCAGCGAATGCTTGGTGCCGCGGTAGTCTTCGAGCGTGAAGTTGTCGACCTTGTTTCCGACGGGCGTCTTCGCCTCGGCGGACCATAAGGTTTGCGTGGCAAGTACCAGGCCTACAAGCAGGAGGAGCGTGCGTTTCATCGACGAAGAACCCTTTGTTAAGATAGCGGCGGTTGCGCGAGAATCGGTCACACTGGGGGGTGACATCAGGCGGGCGCGAGCCGGCGAAGCGGTGCTCCCTTCGCCTCGGTCTGCTCTTGCTACTCTATGGGAGACGCAAAAGCGGGTCAAACTCAATCGAGAGCCAACCACATGCCCGTGCTAGCCTTTCTACCCCCGCACGAGAGAAGAAGTTTCGCGATCTGGCCGTTTTTTCGCCAATTGACCATCTGGCTGCCAGGTTCGTTGCTGGCCGATGGGGGCCCACCGCGGAAGCTGGTCGGCGAGCGCGGGTCGCGTTAGCAGGCGACCGACCTTCGAGCGAATCGCCGCTCAGCAGTCGAGCGTATGGTCCAATTCCCAAGCCATGCGCGCAGCACTTGGCGTTGCAACGCTCTGGATCGAAGGGTTTGTCGCCTGCCCACCGATGTGGCGTGCTGCTGATTCGCTGGGCAGCGTGAGTTGTTTTGCAAGAAGCAGGCCGTCAGGCCAACAGCGCCGGAATCACCTTGGCCGACTCGACCGTGGTCAGCCGCTGGTCGAGGCCTTGGTACCGATAGTTGAACTGCTCGTGGTCGAAGCCCATCAGCTTGAGCACCGTGGCGTGGAAGTCGCGCACTTGCACCGGGTCTTTGACGATGTTGTAGGAGAAATCGTCGGTCTCGCCATGGATGGTTCCCCCTTTGGAACCGCCGCCGGCCATCCACATGGTGAAGCAGCGCGGATGATGGTCGCGGCCGTAGTTCTCCTTCGAAAGGCCGCCCTGCGAGTAAATGGTGCGGCCGAACTCGCCGCCCCAGATGATCAGCGTTTCGTCGAACAGCCCGCGGGCTTTGAGATCTTCGATCAGGCCGTGACACGGCTGGTCGATGTCGCGGCACTGGTCCGGCAGTCGGCCGGCCACGTTGGAGTGCGTGTCCCAGTTGTTCAGATAGACTTGCACGAAGCGCACGCCGCGCTCGACCATGCGCCGTGCCAACAGCGCCGTGTTGGCGAACGTGCCGGGCTTGCGCACGGCGTCGCCATAGAGCGTGTCGATCCATTCCGGCTCGTCGCTCAAATCGGTCAGAGCCGGCACGCTCGACTGCATGCGGAATGCCAGCTCATATTGCTCGATGCGCGTGTTTGTCTCGGGATCGCCGACTTGTTCGAAATTGAACTCGTTGAGCGCCCGCAGGCCGTCGAGCGTCGTGCGGCGCACGTCGGACGTGACGCCCGCCGGATTGTTGATATACAGAATCGGGTCGCCGGCCGTGCGGAACGACACGCCCGCGTGGATCCCGGGCAAATAGCCGCTCGACCACAACCGGGCCGAGATGGCCTGCACTTGTTCGGTGTTGGTCGGCTTGGCGACCATCACGACGAACGTCGGCAGATCCTGATTCAGCGAACCCAGCCCGTAGGACAGCCACGAGCCCAGGCAGGGTCGTCCGGTAATCTGGTTGCCGGTTTGCAGATAACAGATGGCCGGCTCGTGATTGATGGCCTCGGTGTGCATGCTGCGGATGAAGCAAATGTCGTCGACGTTCTTGGCCAGGTTCGGCAGCAACTCGCTGACCCACATGCCGTTTTTGCCATACTGTGCGAACTTGAACTTCGACGGGGCGATCGGAAAGCGCTTCTGTCCGGAGGTCATCGTGGTGAGCCGCTGGCCCATCCGCACCGAATCGGGCAAGTCCTTGTCGTAGTACTCCTGCATCTGCGGCTTGTAGTCGAACAAGTCCATCTGCGAGGGCCCCCCGACCATGTGCAGATAGATCACCTGCTTGGCCTTGGGAGGAAAGTGCGGACCCAGCGCGGAGTGTCCTGTCGCCGTTGCCGTGGCGGCGCTCACCCGGGAGAGGTTTCCTCCCAGCAACGATGCCAGCGCGGCCGAGCCCAGCGCGTTGGCGCCGCGGGTAAAGAACTGCCGGCGGGTTTCGCCGCGAACCCAGTCTTCAAGAAGCGGGTGCATGGTCTTTCGTCTCCTCGGGTACGCGTGGGCTTTGCCCCTGCAAAGCGGACGCACTCGCGTTATTTGTTCAAAACCTCGTCCAGGTTCATCAATTCGTTGGTCAGCATGGTCCAGCCCGCCAAGATGGCCGGGTCGAGCGAGGCATCTGGTTTGCTTTCACCGGTGGCGATCAGTTGCTGCGCGTCGTCGGCATTTTCGCGATAGAAGTCCAACAATTTGGACAGTGATTGTTCGACGATTGGCAGTTCCTGCTCGGTAAACGATCGCGACAAGATGCGCTGGGCGATGAAGTCGATCCGCGCTGCGTCATTGTCGCCGCCATCACGCAGCGTCCGCTCGGCCAGGTGACGCGCCGCCTCGACGAACTGCGGATCGTTGAGCGTCACCAGGGCTTGCAACGGCGTGTCAGTCCGTTCGCGCTGCACGGTGCAGACTTCGCGGTTGGGAGCATTGAAGATATCCATCGATGCCGGCGGAGCCGCCCGCTTCCAGAACGTGTACAAGCTGCGGCGATACAGGTTCTCGCCCGAATCTTGTTTGTAGTCCCGCGTGTTGCTGCCGATCATGGCCACGGCCTCCCACACGCCGGGCGGTTGATAGGGCTTCACGCTCGGACCGCCTAGCGTCGGCGCCAACAAGCCGCTGGCGGCCAAGGCATGGTCGCGCACCATTTCGGCGTCCATGCGGTACCGTGGCCCGCGCGACAGGAGCAGATTCGCGCCGTCCTTCTCCAGCTTTTCGGGCGTCACCACGGCGCTCTGCCGATAGGTGGACGACATGACCAGCATTTTGAAAAACCGCTTCATGTCCCAGCCATCCTCGCGGAACTCGACGGCCAGCCAATCGAGCAGTTCGGGATGCGAGGGAAGCTGTCCGGCCACGCCCAGATCGCCCACGGTTTTGACCAATCCGGCGCCGAACACCTCTTGCCAGAAGCGATTGACGGTGACGCGCGCCGTCAGCGGATGGTCCGCGCGCAACAACCATTGGGCGAGTCCCAGCCGGTTCTTGGCCAGATCGGCCGGGAAGGAAGGCATGATGTCCGGCGTGTCCGCCTTCACTTCGTCGCGCCGCTTGTCGTATTCGCCACGGAACAAAACATACGCCATCGCTTCGTCCGATTTCTCCTGCATGACGTGGGCGACGGTCGAATCGGACTTGATCTCGGCCTCGCGCGCTTCGAGTTGCCGTTTGCCTCGGTCAATTGCTGGAACGTCTCGTCGATCGAGGTGAGCCACCAGCCGAATAGCTCGTCCAACTCGCTGGGCGTGCGACCCTCGGGTGGCTTGGCAACCAGAAATGCCATCCGCGCGGCGCTGTTCAGGTCGGCGACTTCATTGGGCGGCAGAGCGCGGTCGTAGATGCGCAGATCCTGCAAAACGATGTCGTTGAGGCGCGAGCCATTGTTGCGCTGCGCCAACTTCAGCGGCACTTCGGTGCGAATCGAATTCTTCAGCGTATTGGCGGCCACGTCGACATCCTGCCGTTGGCCATCCAGATAGATCTTCACGCTGTCGGCGTTGCCACCGGCTTCGTAGCTGACCGTGATCGTGTACCAGCGGTTGGGTTCGAGTTCCTTTTTGCCAATAACCTTCACCGCGTCGTCCGGCCATTGGTGGATCACGTGCGTGGCGGGCTTGCCGTTGTTCAGCCAGACATCCCAGCCGCGATAGCCGTTGGTGTCGTCCATCCGCGACAAAATGGCGCCGGTCAGATCTTTCTTGGGCACTTTGACCCGGACGCTGCAAGTGAACGCCTGGTCCTTCTCGAAATTGCCGACGTCGCTGACTTCGACCAGCGTTTCGGCCTGCGTCTTGAGCGCCTTGGGCGCCGTGACGCCGTCGCCCCATTGCGGCTGGCCGTCGATCGTGACGCTGCGCAGCTTCGCCGTCGACCGAAAACGTCAACACATTGCCGGCGTTGTCGTTCAGCGGGGCGTAAAAACAGAGCCCCGCGGAGGTGATCCTGTTCTCGACGGCACTGGTGGGAGAAGCCGCCAGCCAGCCGTCGAAATCGGCTCGACCGGAAGCCCGGCGGGCGTCGACCTGCTGCGCCGCGTCGGCCACTTGCACTTTGAGCGCGTCCCACTCGTTGCGCAAATCGTCGGGCGGAACCATCACCACCGGCGGCGTGTCTTTGATGTTGCCGTCCATGGCGCCTTGGGTGGTGTTATTGAAGAACGCAGCCAGTTCGTAGAACTCGCGCTGCGAAAACGGATCGAACTTGTGGTCGTGGCAGACCGCGCAGCCGGTGGTCATGCCCAGCCACACTTGCGAAGTCGTTTCCGTGCGATCGCGGGCGTAGAGCACCAGGTACTCTTCGGCGATCACGCCACCCTCGTTGGTGGTCATGTTGCAGCGATTAAAGCCGGAGGCGACGACCTGATCGAGCGTGCGGTCGGGCAATAGGTCGCCGGCCAGTTGTTCGATCGTGAACTGCGAGAACGGAATGTTGCGATTGAAGGCGTCGATCACCCAATCGCGATAGGACCACATCTCGCGGAAGTTGTCGAAGTGAATGCCGTGGGTGTCGGCATAGCGCGCGACGTCGAGCCAATAGCGACCTCGGTGCTCACCCCAGGCCGGCAGCGACAACAAATAGTCGACATAGTGATCGTACGCATCGGGCGACGTGTCGTTGACAAAGGCCTCGACGACGGCCGGCTCGGGCGGCAAGCCCGTCAGATCGAGACTCGCGCGACGGGCCAATGTGCGGCGGTCGGCTTCGGGCGCGGGTGATAGCCCTTCGGCTTCCAACCGCGCTAGAATGAAGTTGTCGATCGGATTACGCGGCCAGGTCGCGTCCTTCACCGCGGGCACGGCCGGTCGGACCGGCGCAATGAACGACCAATGCGATTGATACTCGGCGCCCGCGGCGATCCAACCTTTCAGCACCTCGACCTGCTCGGGGGTGACCGTCTTGTGCGTGGTCGGCGGCGGCATCCGCAAGTCGGTGTCTTCGGATGTGATCCGCGCGATGATCTCGCTCTCGTCCGGCTTGCCCGGCATGATGGCGCCCATCTCGATTGCCATCTCACGCTGGTCGAGCCGCAAATCGGCCTTGCGGGCGGCGCTGTCCGGGCCGTGGCACGCGAAACAATTGTCGGCCAGGATTGCCCGCACGTCGCGGTTGTATTCAATAGTCTCCTCGCCGCAAGCGGCAGAGGCGAAAAGCAGGTTCGCGGCCAGACTGACCAGCCAACACGTGCGTTGCATCACGTCGAACTCCCGGGAAGAGCAGTTTTCAGGCGGGACGATTCCGTCGCGGGTCGGTGGCCATGTGCCGTCTTTGGGGAGGGCAGGTGGGGGCACATAGCCGAGCCTTCATTATAAATCCTCCATCGCCGGACGAAAAGCAGCCATTTGCCGTCAGGCGACACGAAAGCCCTCCCCAATTCCCAAGCCTTTGCAGAACCGACCTGGTCCGGGGGACCGAGAAATCGCCGTGGCAGCGGCGAGTGTCGCCCCGGCACACTGGGCGCGATGTCACGTGCGAAACCGCTCCTATACGTGGCGTGGCAGCACGGACATCACCGGGTGCAGGCTACTTCTCGAGCGTCAGCACGACTCCGCGAACGTCCATCACTTGTTTGCCAGGCACGGACAGTGCCCGCAGTGTCAGCGTGCCGCGGCCGGCGTCCAACTTGATCGTGCCCAAATCCAACGGCGCAAATTCTTTCACCAGCGACTCACCAGCGCGCGGCACGCGGTCTTGCTCGGCGCCCACGAGCGGCGGATCGAACGCTTCGCTCACCTTGGCCTCGGTCCGATGCTCGCCGAGACTGAGCTCGACCGTGGAACCAACATCGTCGGACGGACACGTATAGTACACCGTCGCTCGGTAGTTGCCGGCGGTGTACACGTCGACGTCCCACGTGATCACGTCGCCGGCGCTGATCCAATTGCTGAGATAGGAGCAATTGGGCGCTGGGCGCTGCGCTCGATGCTGCCATGTGGAACGGCGTCGCGGGCCGGCAGCACGGTGGAGGGGAATTCACGATAGCCGACCGTGAAGGGACGCTCATCGTGTGTCAGTTCCGAAAGGACGTCGCGCTTCCAATCGGCCATGGCTTGGGCGAGCTCCGCGGTCACTTGGGGATGTTGTGCGCTCACGTCCTTGTGCTGGCCCGGATCGGCGTCCATGTCGTACAACTTGCCGGCATTGTCGAGGCGGTATTGCTGTGTGCGCAGGCTGACCTTCCCGCTCCAGTGCGAGAAGATCATTCGTTTGGGCCAGTTGGCGGCGGTGTTCAACAGCAACGGTGTGAGGCTCACGCCGTCCAGCGGCTTCTGGCCGATCGCAGCAACGTTCGCCAGCCCGGCCAGCGTCGGCAGCAAGTCGATCGCGCCGGCAATCGGCTCGACTGCGCAGGCCTGGTTTGATGTGGCCCGGCCAGCGGATTACCAGCGGCGAGCGCACGCCGCCCTCGTCGGTCGAGCCTTTGCGACCTTTCATGCCATCGTTCCAGCGCCAACTGTTGGGTCCGTTGTCGCTGAAGTACAGCACGATCGTGTTGTCGGCCAGCTTCAGTTGGTCGAGCTTTTCCAACACCCGGCCGACGTTCCAATCGATGTTCTCGCACATGGCCAGCGCCGCGCGGGTCATGGCCAGGTCTTCCTCCTGGCGACCATCATGGCGCATCTTCAGATCGGCCTCGGCAAACTTCTCATAGAACCGATCGGGCACCTGCATCGGCGAGTGCGGCGTATTGAACGGCAGGTAACAGAAGAACGGCTCGTCGCGGTGCCCGTCGATGAATGCCAGGGCGTGGTCGGTGAGGTCGTCGGCAATGAATCCTGTGCCGCGCACCGTCTTACCGTTGTGTTCCAGAATGGGATTGAAGTAGTGGCCCCAGTGGCCCGAGCAGAAACCGTAGTACTCGCCAAAGCCGCGCGCGTTGGGATGATAGGGATACTGCGTGCCGTTGTGCCATTTGCCGAAGGCGCCGGTGGCGTAGCCAGCCTTTTGGAAGGTTTCGCCGATCGTGGTTTCGTCCAGATCGAGCCGCTCGCCGCCGGTCGACGTGCTGAACACTCCGCCTCGCACGTGATAGCGGCCCGTCAGAAATTCTGCCCGGGTGGGCGAACAGACCGGGCAGACGTAGAAGTGTTCGAAAAGCGCCCCGTCGTGCGCCAGCGAGTCAATGTTGGGCGTCGCCAGGTTGGTGTTGCCGTGAATGCTCAAGTCGCCCCAGCCCTGATCGTCGGCCAGAATCACGACGACGTTGGGATGTTCGGCGGCGGCCGCTGTTGCCGAATACTGAATGGCCAAACCAATTACTACGAAATGGACAATCGCGCCGAGTAGCCAGGCGCGCAACAGGGGGTTCAACATCTCGACGAGCCTTTCGCTCTGGCATTTGCATGTCCGTTGCCGTGCGCGGATGCACGACCGAACTGCCAGAATACCAAAGACGCGTCATCGAGTCGAAAAACAGAGCGTACTGCCTTTAGCGGACGGCGGAGACCACCAGAACGCGCGGGCACGCTCGGCAAATCGGCTCGGCCGTGGGGGCCAAGTGCTGGAATCGGTCGCATCCGACGATTACGATGCCTATGTTGCCAGGCACATGCGCTGGTTCCATCCTTCCGGGCGAAAGCGAGGCGCAATCGTGGTTCATAGTCGACGGGCTGGCATGGTTCTCTTGGGATTGCTGATCGTCGGTGCTTTTGGGCAAAGCTCCCTCGCTGCCGGCGTCGTTTTCGAGGGCAAGAACGGTCCCGGCCAGGGTAAGCACATCGTACTGGTCAGCGGCGATGAAGAGTATCGCTCGGAAGAAGGCCTGCCCCAGTTGGCCAAGATTCTCGCCGAACGCCACGGCTTCGAGTGCACCGTGTTGTTTGCGATCGATCCGGCGGACGGCACGATCAACCCGAATCAGTCGGACAACATCCCCGGGCTCGAAGCGCTCGACTCGGCCGATCTGCTGGTGATGCTGATTCGTTTCCGCAATTTGCCGGAAGATCAGATGAAGCACATCGTCGACTACGTGGAGTCCGGCAAGCCCGTGATTGGATTGCGCACAGCCACGCACGCTTTTGCGCCAAAGACGGACCGTATGCCCGTTGGGGTTGGCAGAGCAAAGAATGGGACGGCGGTTTTGGCCGCCAGGTGTTGGGAGAGACCTGGATCAATCATCACGGACATCATGGCAAACAGAGTACGCGCGGCATCGTCGCGCGCGACATGAAAGACCATCCGATTCTGCGCGGCATCGCCGATGGCGACATTTGGGGGCCGACGGACGTCTACGGCGTGCGGCTTCCGTTGCCAGGCGACAGCCAGCCGCTGGTGTATGGCCAGGTGCTCGAAGGCATGCATCCTGACGATAGCCCCGTGGTCGGCAAGCAGAACGAGCCCATGTTGCCAGTGGCCTGGATCAAGAGCTACACGACCCCCTCGGGCAAGACGGCGCGGGTGTTCACAACCACGATGGGCGCCTCGCAGGATCTTTCGAGCGAGGGGCTGCGGCGATTGCTGGTCAATGCCTGCTACTGGTGCCTGGGCATGGAGGACCAGATTCCCCCCAAGGCCGACGTGGCCGTCGTCGGGGAATACAAGCCCTCGCCATTCGGCAACAACGGCTTCGCCAAAGGCGTCACGCCAGCGGACCATGCGCTAAAGGACTGAGTCCGGACCGACGGGCCTCACACGGGTCGAAAGCCGTTTCGGCGTCTTCGCTGCCAGCAGACCACCGGTGCAAGTTTTGCGAGGGCGTGCATTTTCGGTAACACCGCGGCGTCTGGCGCATTGAATAGGGTGTGATGCCTGACAACGTGCCCGAGAACGATCCGGCCGCTGACGACGATCTCGTTGCGCGGGCCAAGACGGATCGGGCCGCTTTCGGCGAGTTGTTCGACCGCTACTACCCGCGCGTTCTGCGATATTGCCGGCGGCGGCTCTCGGAACGCACTTGGGCCGAGGACGTTACCTCGGAGGTATTCCTGCAGGTCGCTTCACATATCGGCGGCTTTGCCGGGCGCACGGAGAGCGACTTTCGCCAGTGGCTGTTTCGCATTGCCACCAACCGTTTGAACGCTCACCTGCGACAGACGCTGCGCCGGCGCGCGTTGTGGCAAGCCGCGACGGCCAGCGGGCGGATCGTCGTGAAGTCGGACGCTCTGCCATCGGAACCGTCCCCGGATGCAACCGATTGGCCGAGCGTATGTGCCGCGATTGGCGAACTGGCCGAGCGCGACCAAGAGATTGTATCGCTGCGATTCTTTGCGGGGTGCTCCCATCAGGAGATCGCCGGTGTGTTGGGAATGTCGCCTGGCGCGGTGCGCACCGCGCTGAGCCGGGCGCTAGCCAGTTTGCGAGAACGACTCGATCCGCCGTCGAGCGGCTCGTGCGCGAAGTAACCGAGGTGTATGAATGCCTTCGTTGAACGACCAGGAAGCCGAATTCTTCCGGCGCATTGAACGTGCTCCGGTGGATGACGACCCGCGCGAGGAACATCGCGCGGCGTTGCGCGAACAGCGCTGGCGGCGTTCGATCGTGCCGCGCAGTCGCCGCCCGTGGTGATCTATTGGAAACGAGCTTTTGATCAAGGGAGACAGATCATGCGACGCCCCATTCCACGATTGCTGGCGATCAGTGCGGCGTGCGTGGCCGTGTTGGCACTGTGGATATTTGCTCCGGGGGGTCAATCCACGGCTCACGCGTTTCATCGCTTTGCCGATGCGATCGTGGACGCGAAGAGCGCTCGCTTTGAAATGAAAGTCGACATCGAAGGCCAGCCCAAGCGAATCATGCACTGCTACTACTTGGCGCCGGGAAGGTACCGGTACGAGTTCGACGACTCCGTCTCGGTCACGGACTTTCGAGAAGCCAAATCGGTCACGCTGCTGCCGAAGCTGAAACAGGCCGTGATCATGAAAATGAAATTCACCGGCCAGCAGCGCAAACGGGAATCGTTCGACACGTTCGGGCGCTGCGCGAACTGCTCGCCAACATGCGCGACGCGAACGACGAGGAGTACGAGCGACTCGGCGAGAAGGAGATCGACGGACAGCCAACCGTCGGCTTCCGCCACGAAACGTCGCTCGGATCGGTCACGATGTGGGGCAATCCAGAGACGGGCATGCCGGTGTTGGTCGAAACCGTCTGGACGGGGTTGCCGCCAACGGTTTCAACCATGACCCATTTCAACCTCGACGTCGATCTCAAACCAGACCTATTCGCTTTGACGATTCCCAAGGAATACAAAGTGCAATCATTCGACGCGGATGCTTCACCTCCGGCAGAGGCCGATTTGATCAATGCACTGCGCACGATCAGCGACAAGAACGACGGCGAATTTCTGGATGCCCTGAACATGGCCAGCGTCACGCGAACCATGATCAAGATATTGCTCGGCAAGGAGGAAGGTGCGGCACCGAAGGATGGAGTGGACATGACGCAAAAGCTGATGCAACTATCGATGACCATCGGACGCGGAGTCACATTCGCGATGCAACTGCCCGAGTCGGCCGATGCCCACTATGCCGGCAAAGGCGTAAAGCGGGACGAACCGGATCGGCCGATCTTTTGGTACAAGCCCGAGGGAAGCGCGAAGTACCGCGTCATCCACGCCGACTTGTCGGTGCAGGAAATGGAGAAGGCGCCGGACGTGCCGGGCGCTCAAGCCGTCAAGAAAGTCGCCCCGCCGCCTGCTGCCGAAGTTGACGCCAAATAGCCGTGGAAGAACGCCTGCCGCCAGGCGACTCGTGGTCGCCTGTCTGCCGCTGGTGGAATGGCGACTCAGCGCCGCGGCCCTTTGTCAGCCTCCATTTCGCGGCTGGTGATCACCCCGCTAGTTGCGCACGCTATTTGCCGTCGATTGCGGGGATGGGAAACAGCTTGGAGGGGACATGCTGGGCGTCGGCCAATTTTGCCAGTTCGTCCACCACCCAGGGATATTTGTCGGCCAGATCGGTTGTTTCGGCAGCGTCTTCTGCCAGGTTGTAGAGTTCGAAAGCACCGGGCTGTTGGTTCTTCGCCTTCGGATTCGGGTCCAGGTTCGTGCGGATGATTTTCCAATCGCCCACGCGCAGGCTTTGCTGGCCGTCGTAGCCCGGCGACTCGCGATAGAGCAGCGCTCGGGGTTCTTGCGCTTCGCCGCGCAGTGTCTGCGCGAAGCTGACGCCGTCGATGTCGGACGGCGTGAGATCGGCCGCGCCGGCGAGTTCGAGCAGCGTCGGCAGCCAATCCTCGAATCCCGTCACACGTTCGCTCTTCGTGCCAGGCTTGATGTGGCCTTTCCAGCGGACGATGCAAGGCACACGAAAGCCGCCTTCGTAGAACGATCCCTTGCGGCCGCGCAGGCCCCCCGCGCTGTTGAAGAACTCGCAATCGGTGCCGCCCAAGCGATCGTAGAGAGGGCCGTTGTCGCTGGTGAACACAAAGATCGTGTTCTCACTCAGGCCAAGCTCTTTAACCAGATCGATGAACCGGCCGACTTCGCGGTCCATCCGCGTGACCATCGCCGCGTAAGCCGCTCGCGGCGCAATGTGCGGCAAATACCGCCGGTCGCCGACGTACGGTTCGTCGTCAAATCTGCCTCGATACTCGGCCAATGAATCCTCCGGCACCTGCAGCGCCAAATGCGGCACTGTCGTGGGAAAGTACAAGAAGAAAGGACGGTCCTCGTTCTGCGCAAGAACGCGCGGGCTTGTTCGGCGATCAAATCTGCCGAGTAGTCGTTACCCCGATAACGCTCGTAAGACGTAGGTGAATTGGGATCCGCGCCGGCCGGCAATCGTTGCTGCGCGGAGAACTCGGGATTGTCGAGCGGCACCTTGCGATCGTTGTCCCACAGGTACGTGGGGTAGAAATTGTGTGCTTTTCCCTGGCCGTTGTATCCATAAAATCGATCGAAGCCCTGCTCATTTGGATCTCCCGTGCTATGGACAGGTCCGAGTCCCCATTTGCCAAAGCCGCCAATCGTGTAACCAAGCTGCTTGAACGCCAGCGGCAGCTTGAGCTCGCCGGCGGGGACGGGCTCCTGGCCTTCTTCTCCCACCGACCGGTTGTCACGGATGTAGGCGTGGCCGGGATGCTTGCCGGTCATCAAGACGCAGCGCGAGGGGCGCAGACGTTGTGGCCCGCGTAGTGTTGCGTGAACCGCATTCCCTCGGCGGCCAGTCGGTCGGCATTGGGCGTTTTGATCTTTTCTTGGCCAAAGCACCCCACGTCGCCATAGCCCAGATCGTCGCACAAGATGAACACGACGTTCGGCCGTGGAGATGCCGCCACTGCTGACGACGCGGCCATCACCAGAAGGCATGCGGCAAGTGAGAGGTACCGAGAAAACATTGCGAGGTTCCTCGTGCGGAAGGTGCTTTGGTGGTGGAGGCTGGGCGCTATGATAGCACCGCGAAACTTGCCCAGCCACCGAACGCCGCCGATCTGCTAGCAGGGATTGGTCGAATTCACGGCCCCTCTCCAGCCGATAGAGATGATGAGCCACCCTCCGCCCGATCTCGCCGAGATTTCTTCCCGCCGTTAGACCCCCCATGAGCCTTCGCCGTGGTTTGCGCTCTCGTCGTATCTCGCGGCCGTGCTATGCGCTGGCGGCGGGCCTGGCGTGCATTGTCGCCGCTGCGACAGCGGCCGACGACGCGGCGCCGCAGCGGGCACGATGGGAGGCGCCATCGGTCTGTCTGCTGCCGCGATACGAACCAGTGGATGGCCGGCTTCTGTCGCGGCAAACAACGGTCCGAAGCTCGGTGTTGCCACGAGTCACGACACCGCTGGCCGCCCATCCGCTACTACCGCGGAACTACCTGTTCGGTTCGGATCTTGCACTGCTTGCGCTCTCCTACGATCCTGGCGAGCTCAGCGGGATCGAACTGGTGTCGATGGTTCCACACTGGGCGGCTCGGCTCGATGCGGAGCTCGCCGGGCAAAATGACGTGAGCCGTTCGTTCGATCTGGAAACGTACTTGGCGCGGTCGCGCGCCTTTTTCCTGGAACCGACGCCTGCTCCGCTGGAGGCGCGCGCTTTCGAATTGGACTGCCGCGTCATGCGTCAAGCACGACCGGGTTGCGAAATGCCACGGTGCGCGGAGCTGTTTTGTTTGCCGCCGCAAGCGGCCGCGGAGCCTACCAACAATTGGCTGCTGATGACGAGCAGCCGCGCGCGACCAGCGACGCCTTCCGGCACGATGTACCTGTGGAGTTTCGCGGCGTCCGCGGCCGAGGCGGCCGGCAATTCTGCACTCGGCGCGCGGCCCGCTCCCAGTCCCAGCGCAGGATTCGTGCTCACGCGTCCGCCGGGCGTGTACTCGATCGATTGGGTCGGCGTTGCCGTTACCGCGCCGATTCACTGACGAAATCGCGGGACGCTGCACCAGTTCGAGTGGCAAGAGACCAGTGCCGCGCTCCTGGAAAACGAGAATTCGTCGGTCCAGGGGCGCGCGGACACTGGCTTCCGGCAGTCGACGTGTGCGAGCAGTTGTCCCGCCCGCCTAGCTGGTGGGTAGGGGCCAACTCTTTCGTCCGCGGTCTGATCGGTTTATAATCATGGCGGCTAACGAGAACAGGCACTTCTACAAGTCGCGGCCGCCGTTTCGTAGGCTGTCGCGCCGAAGGCATGTATTCCATGAGCAGCCCAGGATCGGTGGCCGGTAGTGGTAGCCAGCATCGCCGTGCGGAGCATCTACTCGAGCGCGCTCGAGCAGGCAACGTCGAGCCGATCGGGCAGTTGTTGCATCTGTATCGCAACTACTTGCTGGTGCTGGCCACGACGCAGTTCGATCGCCGGTTGCGCCGCCGATTGAGTCCCTCGGATCTTGTCCAAGAGGCGATGCTCGCCGCCCACCGCGATTTCGAACAGTTTCGAGGAGATAGCGAGGGGCAATTCCTGGCCTGGCTCCGGCAGATCCTGATTCACTGTCTGCACCGCGCCATCGAGACGCATTTGAAGGCCAAGATGCGCGACGTGCGCTGTGAGATTTCGATCGAAAACGTTTCGGCCGCGCTCGACCGCTCGACGGCCCGGCTGTCGGATCTGTTCGTGGACAAGGCGCCCTCGCCCGGCGCGCCGATGCGGCAGCGCGAAAGCGCCGTCGAGTTTGCCAACCAACTTGCGGCTTTGCGGCCGCACTATCGCGACGTGATCATCATGCGCAATTTGCAGGGCTTGTCGTTCGACGAAATCGCCGAGCGCATGGATCGCAATCCCGGCGCCGTGCGCATGCTGTGGTTGCGAGCCGTCGAAAAGCTGAGGCACACGGCCGAGGGCCACGATGAGTAGGACCGACCCAACTGCGCCGAAAGCCAACGTCGAGTTGAGTGTTGCGCCGTCGATGCTCGACGCGCTGTCCAGCGAGCAGCAGATTCGTCTGACCGAGATTCTCGATAACTATCTGCGCGAACTTGAGAACGGGCTGCCTCCGCGGCCCGAGCGGCTCCTGGCGGCTCATCCCGACTTGCAGGAAGTGCTGAACGCCTATCTGGAAAACCTTACGCGGCTGCACGAAGTGACGGCCGCGTTCGGCCAGCCTGGCGAATCCAACGGGACGAGTTCGTCGACCGACTCGGGCTTGGAACGCGATGGCCATGCCCGCCGTTTGGGCGACTACGAGTTGGTGCGCGAAGTGGGGCGGGGCGGCATGGGCGTCGTCTACGAGGCCCGGCAGTTGTCGTTGGATCGACGCGTGGCGCTTAAAGTGCTGCCGTTCGCCGCTGTCTTGGAGCGGCAGCAGATCTCCCGCTTCAAGAATGAGGCGCAAGCCGCCGCACAATTGCATCATCCCAATATCGTGCCGGTATTTGCCGTCGGAGCCGAGCGCGGCGTGCACTACTACGCCATGCAATTCATTGACGGCCAGCCGCTCGATCGAGCCATTGCAGCGTTGCGCATCAGATTGCGTCGCGATCCTCGTGAACAGACCAACGTGTCCGGCGACCATCGCGGCAACTCGCATGGCACGGTCGCTGCCGCTACGACGGCAACGGCGCACGCCGCGGATACGACGTCGCTGTTTCGCGGCAAGTGGCGTGCGCGAGGGGAGTATTTTCGCACGGTCCAGCGGCTGGGAATCCAAGCGGCCGACGCGCTGCACGCCGCGCACTGCGAAGGCATTGTGCATCGTGACATCAAGCCCTCGAACCTGTTGCTCGACGACGCCGGCAAACTCTGGATCACGGATTTCGGTCTGGCCCGCTGTCAGGACGATCGGGCATTGACCCGATCGGGCGACGTGATTGGCACGCGGCAGTACATGAGCCCCGAACAATCGCTGGGCAAGCCGGCACTGGTGGATCATCGAACCGACATCTATTCCTTCGGCGCGACGCTCTATGAACTGTTGACGCTCGAGCCGGCGCGCGCCGCGCGGCATCGCGGCGACGAAGCAGAGCCCATCCGTCCCCGCAAGCTGGATCCGCAGATTCCCGCGGATTTGGAGACCGTGGTGCTCAAGGCCATGGCCGCCGATCGCGACGAGCGGTATCTCACCGCCGAGGAGCTTGCGGCCGACCTGCGACGCGTGCTCGAAGGCCGGCCGACTGTCGCCCGTCCGCCTACAATGCTCGACCGAACAGCCAGGTTTGCCCGCCGGCATCAGCGTGTTGTGGCACTGGCTGCCGCGGCGTGTTTGTTGGCGATGATCGGCTTGAGTACCGGCGCTAGTGGTCAACCGTGCTCGCACCAACGCGCAGCACAACTTCGAGCGGGCCGAGCGGCACTTCCGCGAGGCGCGTGGGGCCGTCGATCAACTTGGTTCTCGAACGGCAGAACGACTGTCCAATGTGCCGGGAGCGGAGCGAGTACGGCGGGAACTGTTGCAGGACACGCTCGACTACTATCAACGATTTGCCGACGAGGCGCAAGGCGACCCGGCGCTGCGCGCCGACCTGGCGTTGACCTACAGCAAGATCGGAACGCTGTACGATGAAATGGGCGCCAGCGACTCCGCGATTCGGGCTCATCAACGGGCACTGGAGCTTGCGCGACAGGCAGACACCCAGGGTATTGACGGGCCCGAGGCGCAGCGGCGCGTGGCCGTGTGTCACAACAACCTGGGCCTGGCGCTTCATCGGGCAGGCCGCACGGACGAAGCCGACCAAGAGTTTGATCGGGCGATTGAATTGCAACGCTCGCTCCGCGAATCGCAGCCTGGCGAAGCGCGGTTCCGTGCCGATCTGGCTCTGTCGCACAACAACCTGGGCTTGCTGCAAAGCGAGACCGGCCGCGCCGATGCCGCGAGAGCTTCCTTTCGCGATGCCATCCGGCTGCAAGAGCAGGCAACCGGCGCTGCAGAAGACAATCCGGACCTCCGCCATGACCTGGCAACTTCACTCAACAATCTGGCCGCGTTGGTCGGCGGCGATGAGCCGCGGCAGGCCATCGAATACCAACGCCAGGCGACAGACCATTTAGCAAGCGCCGCTGCCGCCAGACCGGACGAGTCGCGTTATAAGAGCGATTGGGCTATGGCGCTCAATAATCTCGGCGCCGCGCTAATGCGCGCGGGCGCGGCGCACGATGCGATCGGCTCGTACCGGCAGGCCGTCGAGTTGCAGAAGCAATTGGTGCGGTTGGCGCCGCTGGAGCGAGGTTTCCGCCGAGACCTGGCAGTCATCTACAACAATTTGGGGATGGCCTATACGCAAGTCTCCGAACCGGACAACGCCCAACGGTCGTTCCGCAATGCCTTGGGGTTTCAGGAACGGCTGGCTGCTGAGAATCCTCAGGATCTCGAAGTGCTCAGCAGTTTGGGCGGCATGTACAACAATTTGGGCATCACGATGGAAGAGCTCGGCCGCATCGATAACGCCGCGAAGAACTATCGGCAGGCTGTCAAATGGCAGCAGGCAGCGCAGGCCAAAGCGCCGGCGAGCGACGCTTACCGTGAATACTTGAGCAAGCACTACTACAATCTAGGACGCGTATTGCGAACGCTTGGCAAAGCCGACGAAGCCGCCGATGTGGCGCTGTGCGCAAGGAACTTTGGCGACACGATCCGGATCGCCTGTTGTCGATTGCCGAAGAATTGGCGCTGGCCAGCCAAATGCTCGATGGCGTCGACAAATCCGAACAGACTGCGGCAGGCTACGCCGAGTTGTCGGTGGCCACGTTGCGCGAAGCCGTTGCAGCCGGTTTGCAGCTACCTGCCGATTTGGACCGCCAGGCGTCCTTCGCGGCGCTGCGGGGCCGTACCGATTTTCAGTCACTTGTTCATCCGTGAGGCGCAAGGGAAGCACGACCATGCGAAAGACCGGACCGAAACCGCGTTCGACGCGATCGCCACGGCGGGGTGCGAGCCGTCGCCGCACGCTGGCCATTGAGGCATTGGATGTTCGTGTCGTGCTCTCGGGCGGCAGCTTGCTAAGTTCGGTATGGTTGCCGGACATGGGGCCCCTCGATGCGCACGTCGAGTCTGACGGTCCGACGCCCGTTGATATGGGGCAATATCCGCCGCAAGCCGGCCTCGGCGGCGCCATGCGTCCAGACGGAGACGGATTCGGGCCATCGCCCGGTTTCGATAGCGGTCGCGGCGGAGAACAGTTCAAAAGCGGCGGACCGTTGCTCGGCGATTTCCGAGCGCCGACCGTATTCGACGCGCTGGGCCCTGGCGGCGCAGCGCCCATTCTGGTGCTGCCGTCGGGCGGTTGGAATAGCCCGATGATGCGCGACGTTGTCACGACGTTGTTGCTGGTCGATCTCTTGGGCTGGTCGAACTCTTACCTGCCCCCGCCCAGCCCAACATCGTTGTCCGCCGCTCCGTCGTTGCCTGCTCCCAATGGTCTTGGTGGTGCACAACTGGCGGCGGTTGCCAGCAGTGCGAGCCTTGTTGCAAAAACGAACGATCCGGATGCGGTCGAGAGCGCAACGGACGCTGCAATCGACCGCCTGACATCCCCGAATACTTTCCCGGCAAACGTCGCGGCGCTAGCCGGCGTGAACACCGCCGTGAGCTTGCAGTCCACAATGGGAAGCCGCGTTTCGCCGCTCGCCGATTCAACACGTGCCAATCAATTGCCCTCGTTTATCATTCAGGACGATGCGTCGGCCGCGGAGAGTGATGGATTATCGAATACGATTGACGCACCAGGCGCCGCGCGATTGGATGCCGAGGGCGGGCTGGTGGAATTGAGTCCAGGTGGCGCCCAGTTGCCGCATTCGCGCATTCTCAAGACCGAGGACAAGCTCGATGGAGCGGTCCGTCGACAGAATCTGACGGATAGCGAAGCGTTCTGGGGCGATGTGCTGGACAGCCTGGACGAGTTGCTGAACGACTTGGGCGACGAACAGCCGGTCGCCAAAGCTCGCAAGCCCGTGTGGGCCGAGCATGGCGCGCAAGATCAACGATATCAAGCCATACGCGAATCACACTCGCCTGCTGCGCCGGTGGCGCTATTCGACGAGGGTGGTTTGATTGCGTGCAGCCCGGCGGCACTTCGCAAAGCGAAGCACGCTCGAACGATGACGTTCCGATCATGGATCCCGTCCATGTCACCATGGATGCCGGCGTGGCGCTGTTCCGAGCGTTTGAACGGAGTGACGGACCCGTCGAGAATGCGGCGCCGCCAGCCGCCGCATCGGGCGAAAACGATCGTCCCCCTGGCAGCGATCTGAATGCCAGCGCCGAAGAATCGCCTGAGACATCCGGCAAAGTCGCCGCCGGCGTGGGACTTGGCCTGTTGGCGGTCTGGCCTTGGGTGCGTCGACGAAAGCAGTCGGGCGACGAACCAAGCTTAGGAACGACTCAGCAATAAGTTCCCTCTTTGCACTTGGGCGGTTGGCTGGATTGATTCAACAGGAGGCAGCAGAGATAACGGAGAGGAGCTCTCTGTTTTCTCCGTCTGCTCTGTTGTCGCAAGGATCCAGCCATGCATCCATGGTTCTTGCAGGCCGCCGGGATGACGCATGAGGTAACAGGCTGGAGGCGGGAGGAAGCCAAAGGGGAAACACCGTCAGGCACGGGGTGACTGACCTACAGCCTACAGCCTATTGCCTATTGCCTATTGCCTTCGACGCAGCAGCCATCTCCCGGTTTCTGAATAGCCGTTTTCGGCCACCTGAACTGCGCCGGTGACGACGTCCGAAAATGGCGAGACAGACGCTCTGGCCAAGGCTATGATCCTGGCATGACGCTTTCCGACGACGCTTGCTACCGGGCTCTGTTGACGCGTGACGCGCGGTTTGACGGAGTGTTCTTCATTGCCGTGAAGACCACCGGCATCTACTGCCGGCCGGTGTGTACGGCCCGCACGCCGGGACGAGACCGCGTGCGGTTTTTTCCCAGTGCGGCCTTGGCCGAAAGCCACGGGTTTCGTCCCTGTTTGCGTTGTCGTCCGGAGTTGGCCCCGGGGCAGGCGCCCGTCGACGCGGTCGGACGAACGGCGCGGCTGGCCGCGGCGCGGATCGAAGCAGGGTCGCTGCGCAACGGCGGGTCGCTGGAAAAACTGGCGCGGGAATTGGGCATCAGCTCGCGGCAATTGCGGCGCGACGTGCAGCAGGAGTTTGGCGTCGCGCCGATTCAATTGGCGCAAACCAGCCGGCTGCTGTTGGCCAAACAACTCATCACCGAGTCAACGCTGCCGATGATTGCCGTGGCCCAAGCCAGCGGCTTCGAAAGCGTGCGGCGTTTCAATGCGTTGTTTCGCTCCCACTACGGTTTGACGCCCACCAAAATGCGGCGCGGCGCGGCCGTCGGCACTGGGAGAGATTGCGTGCGCTTGACGTTGGCATACCGTCCGCCGCTGGATTGGCGCTCGATGCTGCGGTTTCTGGCCGCGCGGGCCATTCCCGGCGTCGAGGCCGTGGCCGACGACAAGTATTTGCGCACCGTGAAACTGGGTTCGCAGCGCGGGTGGATCAGCGTGGAGCCGATCGAAGGTCGCAAGGCGCTGGCCGTGGAACTGGCGACTTCGTTGCTGCCGGGCTTACCTGCCGTGTTGGCAAAGGTGAAACACCTGTTTGATCTGTCGGCCCGTCCCGATGTGATTGCCGCCAGTCTGGCGTCGCATCGCAAGATGGCGGGCATCGTGCGGCGCGCGCCGGGCCTGCGCGTGCCGGGTGCGTTCGATGGATTCGAATTGGCCGTGCGGGCCATCCTGGGACAACAGATTTCGGTTCGCGCCGCCACCACGCTGGCGGGCCGCCTGGCCGCGGCCTACGGCGAACCGATCGAGACTCCATTTGCCCCGTTGGTGCGACTGGCGCCAACAGCCGCCAGGCTAGCCCGCGTGCAGTCGGCATCCGTGGCGAAGCTGGGCCTGCGTTCGGCGGTGGCGGCGAGCATTCGGACGCTGGCCGTTGAAGTTGCAAAAAAACGGATCTGCCTGGAACCCGGCAGCGACCCGGAACAGACCGTGGCCGCGCTGGTCCGTTTTCCTGGCATTGGCCCGTGGACAGCTCAGTACATCGCCATGCGAGCTCTCGGCTGGCCCGACGCATTTCCGGACGGTGACCTGGGGCTGGTGAAAGCGTCGGGCGAAGTCTCGCCGCGCGCGTTGCGCACGGCGGCCGAAGCGTGGCGCCCATGGCGGGCTTACGCAGCCATGTATCTCTGGGAAAGTTTGCAACACGATTCGAACGTACGCAGGAAGACGGGGTAACTCCAATGAATGACACGGTGTGCTACACGCACTTCAGCAGTCCGCTGGGCAAGCTGCTGCTGACGTCCGCTGGCGAAAACCTGACGGGCATCTATTTTCCAAAACATCAACATGACCATAAGCCGGCCTCGCATTGGCGGCGCGATGCGGCCTGCCTGGATGAGGCGTGCCGGCAATTGCGGGCCTACTTCGCCGGCGAGTTGCGCAAGTTCGACCTGCCGCTGGCGCTGGCTGGTTCGTCGTTCGAACAGCGAGTGTGGAACGCGCTCTGCAAGATTCCACACGGCAGGACGGTCTCGTACGGCGACATTGCCCGCAAGATCGGCCAGCCGAAAGCGTGCCGCGCCGTGGGACTGGCCAACGGGCGCAATCTGATTCCGATCGTTGTGCCCTGTCATCGCGTGATCGGCTCTAACGGCAGTTTGACGGGCTACGGCGGCGGCCTGGATACCAAGCGCCGGCTATTGGAACTTGAAGGCGTCCTGCTTGAAACGCGCCGCCAGCAGACGTTCTTGGCCGGAGTGTGAATTTGCCGTGCAGGTTTAGTTGGACGACGTCGGCTTGGACGATGTCGGCTTGGGCGACGGAATGAACAGCGCCAGGATCGCTCCGGAAATAATCCATACCGACGAGTTGTAAAAGGCCTGGTACAGCTTCCACTGCCAGGGTACTTGCCACCAGATGGCGTCGCCGCCGTCGATCAGAATCGACGACGTGATGCCGATCAGCGTTACGAGCCCTAGCTTTTGCAGGAACGTTGATGCCGCCACCGGTGGGGTGTGCAACACGATGGCCACCAGGATGATCACGATCAAGTTGAGCGCGAACCCGCCGCCCATGATCGTGGGATCCATCATGGGACGTCCCTCGGGCGCGAGCATGTGGACGAAGGCCACGGGGCCCTTGGCAAAGCGCTTGCCGGCCTCCTCCTGATCTTCGGGGCCGTTGGGCACGAAATACGTGCCGCGCTCGGGAAAATGTTCGGCCAGCGCACGGCCGGCCGCTTCCTCGTTGGCCGTGTGTTTCCAGATGTGGCGGTTGTACGGTCCCATGCCCCAGTAGACAAACCCCCACGCATAGATCACGATCGCAGCAATCACCACGCCGACAATGGTCCGTGTCATAGGTCACTCCCCGCAAGTCGATGCCTACGTCGCCTCGAAGCACCACGACGTTTGTTGTGCACCGCCGGCAGTGGCAAGTCAAGAGAAAGGTTGCCGTGAGCCTGCCGATGTACGAACGCTATCTCGAGTGCCAACGTGGCAGGGCAGGAAACCGGTCGCGGCGCGCAACCTCGATCACGCGCCTTCGCGCTGGAAGCCGGCTGGTCGCGGCGATCGCCGCGGTCTTGCTGTTGGTGTCCGCGGGCCCATGGGCAATCGCCGCCGAGGCGCTGGTCTGGACTCGCTTGCCCGACCTTCCCGACGCCGAGGGCTTTGCAGGTCCGTTTGCTGGAGTTAGCCACGGAGCGCTGGTGGTTGCCGGTGGCGCGAACTTTCCCGACGCCAAACCGTGGCAGGGTGGATCGAAGGTCTGGTACGACTCGATCCACGTGCTCGACAAGCCCGACGGCGCGTGGCGGTCGATCGACAAGCTGCCGCGACCGCTGGGTTATGGCGTCTCGCTTACCACCGAGCGGGGCATCGTGTGCATCGGCGGCAGCGATGCACAGCGGCACTACGCGGATTGTTTTCTGCTGGCGGTCGAGGGCAACGTTGCAAGGACTTCTTCGTTGCCCGCGCTGCCGCGCCCCTGCGCCAATGCCTGCGGCGCGCTACTGGGGCGTAGCATCTATGTCGCGGGCGGACTCGAGGAAGCTAGTGACGCAGTGGCCCTGAAGACGTTTTGGGCGTTGGACCTCGATCACATCGACCAAGGTTGGCAGGAGTTGGATCCCTGGCCGGGCGAGGGGCGCATGTTGGCCACGGCCGGCGTGCAAGACGGAGCGTTCCACCTGTTCGGTGGCGCGGCTTTGCTAGCCGGATCGGACGGTGCGCCGGTGCGACGCTGGTTGCGCGATTGCTACCGCTTCGTGCCGGGTCGCGGCTGGCAACGCATTGCGGACTTGCCGCGGGCGGTCGTAGCGGCGCCGTCGCCTGCGCCCGCGATCGGTCAAACACATTTGTTGGTGCTGGGCGGCGACGACGGGAAACAAGTGAACGATCCGCCCCAGACCCACCGGGGCTTTGGGCGCGAGGTGCTGGCGTACCACACGGACACCGGCACCTGGAGCGTACAGGGCAAGCTTCCCTTTTCGCTGGTGACCACGCTGGTGGTTCGCTGGAACGAACGGATCGTCGTGCCAGGCGGCGAGGCAAAGCCCGGGGTGCGCTCCGTCGAGGTTTGGAGCGGCGCCACGGCTGCGGCGCGCTGTTCTTTGCCATCGGCGCCGGGCTGTACGTGTTCTACAAGAGCGCGTCGGAGAAGCTCGATCCCGCGCTGACCGCCGACGCCATGTTTCCCACGTTCATCGTGCGGAACCTGCCGGTGGGATGGGCCGGCATCGTGATCGCCGGAATCTTTGCCGTCGCGCAATCGACCGTTTCCAGCAGTCTCAACAGCATTCGTTGTAGGACGCGTACCACATCCTGGTCGGCGCGATTGCCAGCGCCGTGGTGCTCCACTTCGTGCAAATCGCTCGCCGCCGTAACTTCTCCAGGCCACCACCTCTTTCTCCTCCCGCACTACCTTTCGTCAAACTAGGGGATTTAGGTAAGTCGTATCGATTGTACTGAATTTTCCGGGTGAAGTGTCCGATTCTAACGATATCTGCGCATTGTCGGCGGCGGGTTGCAAACCGCTCGGCTGGCAATAGTTTTCGAGGGGACGAGGTTTTGCGCGTACGCCAACCGGTTGCGCTATTGGTGATTGTGTTGTGGGCGTCGACCTTGCCTGCGCAATCCGTACCGCCAACCCCGCCCTCTCCTGCTGACTTTCAGCAACAATCCTCGACGATGCAGCCTATCGCACACAGAGGAGTGTCCCGCCTGCCGCCTGTTGTTCCGCGACAGCCCCGCCTGATTCAACCCGTCACGCCGCCAGAACTGGTTTCGCCGGCCGCCGTGCGGCAACGCCCCTCGGTGTTTAGTGTCATCGAGCGCGTTGCGGCGTTGCAGCCGCTCACTCCCGGAGACTCGGAATCCGATCGAACCCAAGGCGAGCAGCGCATTCGCGATTTAGAAGGGTTGGGACCGGCGCCCGGCACGACCAGTGAGGAAGAAAATGAATCGACTGGTGACGTGCCAGACAAGCCCACGGTCGCGTGGACCGGAGAGTTGCAGGCGGACGATGTCATGGTTTCCCAGTCACAATCGAATATCGACCAACTTGGACAACTCAAGGGTTTTTCGGACTTTCGCCGAGCACGGTTGGGCGCCATTGGCAGCCTGTGGGCCAACACGATCTATCGCCTTGAGTTCGATTTTGCACAGCAGGGTCGACCGTCGTTTTTGAGTGTGTACGGCCAATTCACGGATTTGGCGTACGTCGGCAATGTCCGTATCGGACACTTCTTCGAGCCATTCGCCATCTCACGCCTGACTTCGAACCGCTACCAGTCATTCATGGAAAGACCGCTGTTGGATGCCTTCGCGCCATCGCGAAATCTGGGAATCATGGCATTCGACACCTATGCCGATAAGCGGGGCACTTGGCAAATAGGAATGTTCGCCGGCAATTCCAACAACGTGTGAGCGTCACGATTGTGGTTAGTTTGGGTAGTTTTTCCAGAAGGATTCCCACTGGCCGGGCTGGCTGAGGTAGAGGGCACGGAGGTGGCAGACGGCATCGGAGCCATCCTCGCCCCAGCGCATGCCGCTGCCTTTGAGGCGGTTGGCCACGACTGTCTTGCAAGCGCTCTCGACGGGGCCCGAGCCGATCTGCCAACCGTTGGCCAGGTAGCGCGGATAGTCCATGCGATGCTGATGGTTGTGGAAGTAGCGCACGCAGTCGGCGTGCGCGCGCTGCGCCGCGGGTGGCTTGCCGTCCAGTTGAATTACTTCCAGGGCGGCCAGCGTCGGTGCGCCACCTTCGTGCTTCAATTGATGACACCAGGCGGCAACCTGCTCTCGGCGTTGCCGCTCGTCGTCGGGATGCAAGGCGAGTCCCAGCTCAGTAAGATGTTCGGCGGCGTGCCAGAAGTCGAGGATGCACTCGGCCAGCGGGAAGTTCTTGCGAAAGAATTCTTCCAGCCCGCTGCCGCCGTCCGACAGTGCGATCTGCTGGTCGGCCTCGTCCCAGCCCACTTGCGCCGCCTGGCGGCGGAGTTGCGAGCCCAGTTCGTCCAGGTCGTAAAAACCCGCTAAATACCGCACGGAATGCGGTTCGGGGCGCTGGTCGTCGTGCTTGCCACGGGGATTGTAAAGCATGCCAACATAGGCCATGCGGCCCTCGGTTTTGGCTGCCCGCTCGCCTTGTTGCCGCACGCCGGTGGCGTCGAGGCTGACGTAGGCACAGCGCTTGCCCGCGCATCGCGTTGCCAGGTCCAGGGCTTGCTTTGCTCGTCGAAGGTCACCTTGTCGTGCAGCAATTTCGCGAGTCGCTCTCCAGTGGCTTCAGTAACCCGTTCGACCGTTGATTCACTCAACCGCAATCCACAGAGCTTTTGCAAGGTTACTTCGGCTGACTGCGCGAAACTGGTTTGCACGCCCGCGATACTGGCCACTTCGCTGGCCGCCGGCGTGAGCGTGGCGACACCTAATCCCAGTTCCCGATCCCACGGGACATGCCCTTTGCCACAGCCCCGGCAATGGTAGTAACAACGTGTCAGGCGAATCGAGCCCAACAAACTCTCACACCATTTGCCACGCCGCCCCACAAACCTCGCGTCGTGCCGGCAATGTGGACAGACCAAGCTAGCTCCCTCGTACCCGTCCCTTTTTTTGCCGCTCGTCGGCGGCCACCTCCAGGGCCTTAGCTCCCAGGTCGTGGACCTGGTCGCGCAACTCGAACTCCTTGCTCCCGAACAATGGACCGTTCGCCAAGGCTCGCGCCATGCGCAGCCGCTCCTGCTGAAACAACGGCTCCAAACGCTCGTAAATCCGCCGCTCGTCCTCATTCAACACGATCTCATGTCGACTCGGCCGGTCCATGATTCCGTCTCCTACACCTGGAAAATAGGTAAACCCAACTTCCAGCTTACCAATGGACCAAATTTTCCACCCACAATCGAGACGCTCACACTCCAACAACGATGCGGAACAACAAACGAATCACGGGGGTGACGCGATTACCGGGCGGATGACGTTTCTGCCATATTGGGACGAGCCATCGGGTGGCCGGTACTATATGCACGTCGGGGGTGATTTCAGTTTTCGAGTTCCTCCCGATCAAACAGCACGGTTCGGCTACTGGCCAGGTTTCCGTCCCGGTTCTTTCGACAACATCGTGTGGCCACGCTGGGCCGATACGGGAATTATCGCCGCCAACAACGTGTTGCTCCTCGATGTCGAGTGGGCATGGATCATGGGGCCATTTCACGTACTGACGGAATATGCCACGAATCACGTCGATCAAATCGGTGGTCCCGATCTTTCCTTTACCGCGTGGTACGTTGAAGCCGGTTGGTTTCTGACGGGCGAGAGTCGTCCCTATCAACAGGAGATGGCCAGATTCAATCGCGTGACGCCCTATGAATCGTTCTTTTTCACGCGGACTAGACAAGGAGTTCGTAGCGGCAGCGGTGCATGGCAGGTCGTGTTTCGGATCGACGATCTCAATCTAAACAACGGCAATATTCAAGGGGGCCGGCTTGTCGATTTATCCTTTGGGGTGAACTGGTATCTCAATCCGTATTCGCGTGTGTACTTTAACTATGTGCACGCAATGCTCGATCGCGGAGGAGCCGCCAACAATTATGGCAACCTGTTTGGGGTGCGAGCGCAGTTCGAGTTTTAGCCCGTTGAAGAATTCGGCGGGCTGCTATACCGTATGGATGCGAGTTCGAAAAATGCCGCGATGGGACTTTTCAACGGACCGTTAGCCGCCAAGTGCTTGCCCGACGTTCCCGCCGCGCGCTTTTTTCCAAGCGCGAACCGATGGAGGCAAGATGAACGCATCGGAGTCAAGCACGGTGTTCAAGTTGAGTTTTCCGGAAACGCGCTGGCCTACGTTGGCTATTCCGGAAAAGCCTCTAGATCGTCGTCGAACTGTACGCCGAAGCTATTGAGCGCCATCGACACCATGTTGTATTCGCCCACGGTGAACACCAGGTCCATCATTTGCTGGGTGTTGTAGGTTGCGGCCAGTGCATCCCAGGTCTTCTGGCTGACCAGCGCGTCGGCGTGCAATTCGTCGACGGCGCACAGCAGCAATCGTTCGTGCTCGCTGAGTCCCTCGGCCGTGGGGCCCTGGGCGATCCGCCGCAAGTCGTCGTCGGACAGTCCGGCGCGTTTGCCGATGCGGGCGTGCTGAGCCAGTTCATATTCGGCGCGGCACAAGTAGCCGATGCGCAGGATGAGGATTTCGCGATCGCGCCGGCAGCGTGTTGTCGCGCAAGATGTAGGTGGCAAACGTCAGCCAGTCGCCGAGCAAGCGCAGATGGTTGGCAAGGGTCTTGTGAACGTTGTACAACCGTCCGCGCGCGTCAATCGGTTCTAGCAAGGATGTTTGCGCGGCATTCCAGCTTTCTTTCTCAACCGGCGCAATGCGCGGCCGTTCGAGTCGCGGCCACTGGTCGCGTGCGCCGGACTGTTGCGAAGAGCGGGGCTGGGTCACGGGGACACCTCTTGGTTCGGAGAGTTTGGAGTCCTGCGTTGTTGGCAATGGCCAGCGCTTGCGTCAGCGCGTTGAGCCCCGCTTTGGAGACTTTGTAGGCCGTCAGTTCCACGGCTGCCGCGGTGGCGGCCAGCGATGAAACGTTGATGATCGAGCCGCTTTTCTGATCGCGCATCACCGGCACGACGTTTTTGCAGCCGAACAACGCGCTTTTCAGATTCACGCTCAGAATATTGTCCGGCCCCAACCACGACGGCCGTTTTTCCTGCTAAACGCATGGCGGATTCTTTTTCGGAGGTAGGCTGTCGAAACCGCGCCAGCCAGGGAGTATGATCGCGTTAATCTTCTGGACCTCACCAGCCAACCACAATCGATCGAAGCGAGAGACTATCATGCGCACGACGACCTTGATTGTAGCGACTCTTGTTGCCGTTTTCTTGTCCGTTCCCAGCGCGCTTGCCGGCGAGGGCCGGCAGGAAGCCGCCAAGCTGGAGAAGGAGATTCCCGTCGAGTTGGATTACTTGCTCTACTTGCCCAAGGACTACGACGATAAGGACGAGTGGCCGCTGCTGGTTTTCTTGCACGGGGCGGGAGAGCGGGGCGACGACCTGGAACTGGTGAAGAAGCATGGCCCGCCGAAGTTGGTCGCCGAGGGGAAGGACCTGCCGTTTATCGTCGTCAGCCCGCAGTGCCCGAGCGGCGAGTGGTGGTCGAGCAAGCCGTTGGAGTTGACCGCTCTCATTGACGAGATCGTCGCGACGCGGAAGGTGGATGCGAGCCGCATTTATCTGACGGGCTTGAGCATGGGCGGCTTTGTGCGCCTGGATGCTGGCGGCGTACACGCCCGAGCGGTTTGCCGCGATCGTGCCGATCTGCGGTGGCGGCGAAGTATTGGCCACACGGGCGCTGGGGCACACACCCACGTGGGTCTTTCATGGAGCCAAGGATCCCGTGGTGCCGCTGAAGCGCTCGGAGGACATGGTCGAGGCACTCAAGCGGGTCAACAAAGAGGTGAAGTTCACCGTCTATCCCGACGCGCTGCACGACTCGTGGACCGAAACCTATAACAACCCGGAGTTGTACACCTGGTTGCTCGAGCAGCAGCGCGAGGCGCCGGCCGCCGCGGCAGGGCCATAGCCCCCTTGGTTTCACGGCAAATGGATTCGTGCTCGCCGCAGCGCAGCCGATGCACAAGTCTTGGGCAAAGCGCCTGCATGCGAGGGTCTTGCCGGGATTACGATAGGCTTTGAAACCTGTTGTGGCGCGGCCACTTGCGAGCGCCGCAAACAACTGCGACTTGGCTCCCGGTCCGCGATTTGCACCGATGCTCGGGGTTACGACCGCCTGACCAGGGTGGCCCATCAATCGCCGGCACTGCCGCATTCCCATGAACACTTCCGTCCGCCGGATCATTATCGGGACGGCCTTCTTTGCGCTGACCTGCATCGTGGCCATTGCCTTCTACCGGCTGGCTGGCTGGGACATGCTCGATGCGATCTTCATGACCGTCATCACGGTGTTTGGCGTGGGCTACGGCGAGACCCGGCCGCTCGACACCGTCGAGCTAAAGGTATTCACCATCGGCCTGATCATTGCCGGGTGTTCGGCGGCGATTTATGTGGTGGGCGGCTTCGTGCAGATGCTGGCCGAGGGAGAAATCAACCGTGTCATGGGGAGCCGACGCATGTCCAAGGGCATCGAACTGTTGACCGATCACGCCATCCTCTGTGGTTTTGGGCGCGTGGGGCAAGTGCTCGCGCTCGAACTCGCCGCGGTGCGCCATTCGTTTATCGTCGTCGACGCCGACAGCGAGCGTGTCGAACGGGCGCAAGCCAACGGCTATCTCACCTTGTTGGGCAGCGCCAGCGAAGAACAGACACTACTGACCGCGGGCATCGAGCGCGCCCGCGTGCTGGCCACGGTTTTGCCCTCGGACACGGCCAACGTGTTCGTGGCGCTGACGGCTCGCGAGCTCAACTCGTCGATCCAGATTATCGCTCGCGCCGAAACTCCGGCAACGGAGAAGAAGCTATATCGCGCCGGGGCAAATCGCGTGGTGCTGCCGGCGGTGATCGGCGCCGCGAAGATTGCGCATTTCATCGTGCGGCCATCGGCCGAGGAGATGCTCATCGAGTCAACCGGCACCAAGGCGCTCAATGAAGACTTGCAGCAGGTCGGGCTGCAGTTGACCGAAGTTGAAGTTAGCGAGGCCTCGCAGTTGGTCGGCCAGACGGTGGGCGACATCGAGGCTGCCGCCGGCGGATTCGTGCTGGTGGCGATCAAACGCCCCGATGGAACGTTGATTCGCGCCACCGACCAGACCATCCAAGTCCGCGCCGGCGATTCCCTGGTGGTCATGGGCCACAACGAGATCGTTCCCGATCTGGCGCGTTGCGCCAAGCCGACCGGCATGACGTATCGCGGAGCGAGCGTCTAGTGCAGCGAGCGGACGCGTGCTGGTTTTTGGCCTTTCGCTGGGGCATACTAGGGTGACGACCACTCCGGCCCGATGGCGCCGATCCGCCAACCATCTCCACTCCAGCGCGTGCCCCCGAGTCCCACCGTGCTCCCCAACCGAATCCTACCAGCGTGTGTTCTGCTTGCCGTTTTGACTGGCTGGGCATCCGTCGCTTGGAGCCAGCAGCTCGAACGAGAACTATTGCGCGAGGCGTCTTCGGATTTGGCCGCCGAGGCTCGAGCAGTGGGCGATCCGTCCCGCGGCGCGATCGTGTTTCACCAGCCCTATGTGCTTTGCACCAAGTGCCACGCGACGGACGACTCGGCGACCGGTCAGGCATTGGGTCCGAATCTTAGCCGGCTGACGGAGGGGCGCGACGGCACGGCGGTTGCCGGGGGCACGCGCGAAGAGCTCGACACCAAGCTCGTCGAGTCGCTTCTCGCGCCTTCGAAGGTCGTTCGCCCCGGCTTCGAAGCCGTCGTGTTGGTGTTGGCTGACGGCCGAAGCATCACCGGCCTGGTAGCCGAGGATCGGCACGACGTCGTGGTGCTGCGCGAGGCCCAAGGCAATGGCGAGCTGCTCGAAATCGCCAAAGATGAGATCGACGAGCGTGTCCGTAGCAAACAGTCGATCATGCCCAGCGGGTTGGTGAATCAGCTTGCAAGTCGGCAGCAGTTCCTGGATCTGGTCGCCTACCTAAGCGAGATTGCCAGCGGAGGACCGGACCGTGCGCTCGAATTGAAACCAAATGAGTCGCTGTATGCCGCGGCGCCACTGCCGGAGTACGAGCGGAGTCTGGACCATTCGGGTTTGATCGAAAGTTGGGACGAGCAAAGCTACGAGCGTGGCGCGGCGATCTACAAGCGGGTGTGCGCCAATTGCCACGGCACGCACGAACAAGCCGGCTCGCTGCCCACCTCACTCAAGTTTGCCAAGGACAAATTCAAGAACGGCAGCGATCCGTACGCGCTATACCAAACACTGACGCGCGGTTTCGGCTTCATGGCGCCGCAAATGTGGATGGTGCCGCGGCAGAAGTACGACGTGATCCACTATCTGCGCGAGGCGTATCTGAAAGAGCACAATCCGACGCAGTATGTCGCTACTGACGACGGCTATGTGGCGCGATTGCCCAAGGGCACAACACTCGGCCCCGAGCCGTCGAAGATCGAACCTTGGGTTGCGATGGACTACGGCCCTAGCTTGATCTACACGTACGAATTGAAGGGCGATGGTTCGGATGCAGCGCCAAACTTCGCGTACAAGGGCATTGCCGCGCGACTCGACGGCGGGCCGGGTGGCGTTTCGCGAGGCAACTATTGGTCCGTGTTCGATCACGACACGCTGCGCGTGGCCGGTGCTTGGAGCCGGGCCACGCCCGAGGAATCATTCATCGATTGGAACGGCATCCAGTTCACGGGCGAGCACGGCGTCCATCCGCACGTTGCCGGTCGCATCGCGTTTGCCAATCCGGCTGGACCCGGCTGGGCCGATCCCGACTCGGGCAGTTTTGACGATGCTCGACTCCGCGGCCGCGATGGCCGAGCTTATGGTCCGCTGCCGCGGGCCTGGTCGCGGTATCGCGGGCTGTATCATCACGGGCAACTATGCATCCTGTCCTACACGGTTGGCGCGGCCGAAATCCTGGAATTGCCTGGCTATGAACCGCTCGTCTCCACGTCGGGCCAGGTGGCTTTCTCGCGCACTTTGGAAATCGGCAAATCGCCGCACGATCTGACGGCTCGCTTGGCGCCACGATCGGCTGCGGTGGCGCTTGTGGGTGGCGCCGGCGCGAAGTTGACGCGCGACGAACATTTTCACCTGTTGCACATACCGGCCGAAGCGACGCCCGTGATCCTCAAAGTGCTCGTCGCCGACTGCGACCCAGCATCATTGGACGAGTATCGGCTCCGCTCGACCGAGCCCATCGCGCTGGAGCCGTTCACGCACGGGGGACCGCCACGCTGGCCACAACGCGTTGCTACGCGTGCGATGATCGGAGACGCGAGCGGTCCTTTCGCCGTCGATGTGTTGCAGCACCCCCAGAACAACCCCTGGCTGGCCCAAGTGCGGCCGACGGGATTCGACTTCTTGAGTGACGACCGCGCGGCCTTGTGCACTTGGGATGGCGACGTGTGGCTCGTCAGTGGGCTGAACGAATTGAACGGTGATCTGAACGCCGAGCACGCGCTCTCCTGGCAACGCATCGCCAGCGGATTGTTTCAGCCGCTGGGATTAAAAGTGGTTGACGGCCGCGTTTTCGTCTCGTGCCGTGACCAACTGGTTGCGCTGCACGACCTGAATGCCGACCGCGAGACCGATTTCTACGAGTGCATCAACAACGATCATCAAGTGACGGAGCATTTCCACGAGTTTGCCATGGGCCTGCAAACGGATGCTCAGGGGAACTTCTACTATGCCAAGAGCGCGCGGCACGCGCTGCCCGCCGTGGTGCCCCATCACGGCACACTGTTTCGCATTGCCGCCGACGGTTCGCACACCGACATCGTGGCCACGGGTTTCCGAGCGGCCAATGGCGTGTGTCTCAATCCGGATGGCACGTTCGTGGTCACCGATCAGGAGGGACACTGGACGCCAAAGAACCGAATCAATTGGGTAGAGCCGGGCGGATTCTATGGCAACATGATGGGATATCACGACGTGACGGACACTTCCGACGCGGCAATGCAACAACCACTGTGTTGGATCACCAACGAGTTCGATCGTTCGCCGGCTGAGTTGTTGTGGGTGCCGGCGGAATGCTGGGGCCCGCTGGGCGGCTCGCTGCTCAATATGTCGTACGGCTACGGCAAGATCTTCGTCGTGCCCTTTGAGACCGTCGCCGGGCAGAAGCAGGGCGGCATGTGCGAGCTGCCGATTCCGCAGTTTCCCACCGGATTGATTCGCGGGCGGTTTCATCCCCACGACGGGCAGCTTTACACCTGCGGCATGTTCTCCTGGGCCGGCAGCCGGACGCAGCCGGGCGGCTTCTATCGGGTGCGCGATACCGGCCAGCCGCTGCACGTGCCGGTGGGATTGCAAGCCCGCAAGGAGCAAATCGCTATCACGTTCAGCGAACCGCTCGACCCCAGCAGCGTGGCCAGCGCCTCGCATTGGTCGGTGACGACTTGGTCGCTTGAGCGCACGTCGAAGTACGGTTCGGAGCACCACGACGTGCAAAAGCTGACGGTCGATGGCGGCACGCTTGCGGCGGACGGCCACACTGTGCGCGTCCGCTTGCCCAATCTTGGCCCAACCATGGGCATGGAGATCAAATACTCGTTCCAATCGTCCAGCGGGGCGCCGGTGCGCGGCGTGATTCACAATACGATTCACGCGCTGGGCGACTAGGGTGATACGCCCGTGTCGCACGTCAAGTTCGTGTCAATCGGCCAGTTGCGTGAGTTGTGCTCGCACTTCCGTGAGCGCCTTTTCCGCCTGGCTCAATTGCCTGGCCGATGAGCTCTCATGTTTCTTCAGCGTGAGCAAGTCGACCGTGTGGCTGGAGATCGTGCTGAAGACGTTGTCGCGCTTGCGCTTGGCTAGCGCTGCGGCGTACTCTTGTTGCGCACGGCGAAAATCGCGCGCTAGCTGGGCTGCTTCGGCGTCGCCAACCAGGTGCAGCGGCACCATGGCCCGGGCCGCGCCGGCCGGCGCGACCGTCGAGGAGAAAATCGAACTCTTGTTGGCCCGGGCCGTGCAGCCAATCATGCACAGGTCGCCGCGCCAACCGATCGGCACGGTGGCCAGGAACGTGAACTCCTTGGCGCCCTCCAACGATGCGCCTGCGCGACGGACGCAATCGAAAGAACACGCCGTGCTCACGGTTGGTCGTGCCGCTGGCCAGCACCAGTTCCTTGGGCACGATTTTCTTGTAGCAGCTCGACTCGGACTTTTTCTCGTTGTGATTCAGTTGGCCGCCCACCGTCACCGGCTTGTACACCACGTGCGCGTCCAACCCGCCGCCGTTGACGTTCTCCGATCCCGTGGAAATGGCGATCTGATCGTCGGCCACGGTGCTCTCCAGGAACGTGTTGGGCAAATAGTCCTGGAAGCGCATGGAATTGGTGGGGCCTTCGATGACGTAGAGAAAGTCGACGATTTCGGACTCGGCGCCTTGCGCCACGCGGGCACTGATGCGAAGCGTGCCTTCGACCACTTTGAGCGTCGAGTGCGCGGCGCGAAAGTCGTCGGGCGTTACGTCCCGACATTCGATCGATGGCGGCAGGTCGAACACGATGTGCGTGTCGTGCGCCCACGCGGTTGCCAGAGACGACGAGGTAATCCAGAGTGCCGTCGCGGTCACCAGGCTACGGGGACCCAAGATTGCAGCCATGTTCCAAGCCTCCTGCAAAGTTCCACGGATTCGCCAAGAAGTGCGCCGGCGCTTCGTTCCGCGCCGTGCGAGCCTTCCAATCGTATGGACGGTCTGCTGGAAAAGTCAAAGCGGCGCGACGGTGGATTGGTCGCCGATGGGCTACTTCGCTATGCTGGCATCCCATTGATGGCGGCCCGGTCGGCGCAATCGGCGCAAGGGTTTCCGTCCATGCCGGTCGTGTCGCGCGAACACCATGGTGCTATGGGGCGAACCTGTTCGCAGTGCGATGCGTCGCTATGCTGTCGCGTAGTGTCCAGTGGAGACAATCGATGTATATTCCGGCCACATTTGCCCAGACCGACTCGGAGAAACTGTTTGCGCTGATCGAGTCGCACGGTTTTGGATTGTTGATCTCGGCGGTTGACGGCGAAATCGTGGCCACGCACTTGCCGTTTCTGGTGCAGCGCGACGCGCCGCCTGGCGGACGTTTGATAGGGCATTTGGCCGGGGCCAATCCGCAGTGGCGCTCGCTTGAGGGGCGCAAAGTGCTGTGTGTTTTTTCCGGGCCGCACGCCTATGTGTCGCCGTCCTGGTACGAGACAGAAAACGTCGTGCCCACGTGGAACTACCTCGCGGTACATGTGTATGGCACGTGCCGCCTCGTCGAAGATCCGGCAGCGACCGCCAGAATCGTCGGCGACTTCGTGACGACGTACGAGCAGGGGATGCCGTCGCCGTGGCAACTCGAAACCGGCACGCCGTTTTTCGAAAAGATGCTCAAGGCGATTGTCGGCTTCGAGATTGACATCTGCCGCATCGAGGGCAAATGGAAGCTGGGCCAGAATCAGGCGCCCGAGAACCGTGCAAAGGCGGCGATGAAGTTGTCGCAGCGCGGCGACCCGCACGCCCTCGAGATCGCCCGCTTGATGCGCGAGACGTTGGACTGACGCCGCGCTCTACTTCATGACTTGCCCGCGCACCAGGCCCATGAATGGCCGCGTGCCGAGCAGGTGCCGCGCCCACAGCAGCGCACTGGCGTTGACAGGATATCTCAGCCGGGCGGAGCCGTCGGTGGCGGCTCGATAGATCGTCTTGGCGACAATGTCCGGTCCGGGCGCCGTGGCCCCGGCGTTTTGCATCACCGGCATCGCTTTGGAGAACATCTCGTCGTAGGCCGTCACGCCGGGCTTTTTCACCACGTCCATCGAGCGGTCGTAGAAATCGGTTTTGATGGCGCCAGGCTCGATGATCTTCACGCGAATGCCGAAGGGAGCCAACTCATAGGAAAGCGATTCCGAGAATCCCTCGACGGCCCATTTGGTGGCATGGTAGACGCTGTAGAACGGAAACGTTACTCGTCCACCCAGCGACGAGACGTTGATGATCGTGCCGCTCTGTTGTTCGCGAAAGCGGGGAATGATCTGCCGCGTGACGTTCATCAGCCCGATGACGTTGGTGCCGATCTGGCGTTCGACTTGCTCGGGCGTGGAGGCTTCAAACGGTCCGACCATGCCATAGCCGGCGTTGTTCACCACGGCGTCGATCTTTCCAAATCGCTCAACGGCGGCTTCGATGGCCGATCGAATGCTCTCGGGCTCGAGCACGTCCAACGGCCAGGCACACGGATTCCCCTGCTGAGCCCACTCTTCAGCTTGCTCGGGGCGGCGCATGGTCGCCGCGACGTTCCAGCCTTGTTGGGCGAAGTGCTCCGCGGTGGCACGTCCGATGCCTGTGGACGCGCCGGTGATGAGAATCGTCTGGGACATGTCTCGCTCGTTCTTGTTTGCAGTGGGTTGTGTCGCGGGGCATGTGGCTCGGAGTATCAGCCCAGCCGCGGGCGGACTTCCGCGGCGACCCGTTGACCGGATTGAATGGCGCCGTCGAGGTAGCCCATCCATTCGGTGGCCGTCTCGGTGCCAGCCCAATGAATGCGTCCGCACGGCGTGCGAAGCGCCTCGCCGAAGGCGGTCAAAGTGCCGGGGCCGGCCACGCCCACGTAGCATCCGCCGCTCCAGGGATCGTCGTTCCAGTTCTTTTCGACAAAGTCGACAGGCTGGGCGGCTTGCGGTCCAAAGAACCGCACGAATTCGGCCAACACGGCCGCGCGGCGCTCGCCGGGCGATCGGTCGGCCCAATCGCGGGCTGCCTGGCCATCGCTGAACGTGACCAGCGCCGCGTGCTGGCCATCGTGCGAGCTGTCGTCGAAAGTGGTCACCGTGATTCCGGTGTCGCTCACGACCTCGCCGGAGAACCCGGCCTCGCGCAAAAGGGGCGCTGGTAAGCCGCGATGTATTTGATCACCGAGCCCATCGGCAGCCGCGCGGTGAGTTGATCGCGCGTCGAGGGCAGGGGCGCCGTGTAGTGAATGCGACCGGCCAACAGCGGCGGCACGGCTACGATGGCCACGCGTCCGCGGTAAGCGCCGGCGTCGCTACGTACAACGACGCTGTCGGCATGTTGCTCGATGGCGCGCGCCGGGGCGTTTAGAACCACGAGCGGTGCAATCTGCTCGGCCAACTTTTGCGATAGTTGTTGCGCCGCCCAAAAAGCGATCTTGCTGTGCGCCCTTCTGGATGGAGATCAATTCTTCCAGGCCGTGGCCCCAACGCAAGTAGCTGAGGAAGTACAAAAACGACACGTCGCGAGGTTCGGAGGTCAGCACGGCGCGGGTCACCACGTCGAGGAACAATCGACCGCCCGCGGTGCGCATGTGCCGCTGTTTCCAGGTCTCGACGGTCATGCCGTCCCACTCGGCGGCGCGGGGGCGCGCACGGAGCATCCGGCGGAATCTCTTGCACGAATCGTTTCAATCGCCGGTCCATGCGCAGCAGATCGAGCTGGGCAAAGATGGAGAACTTCGGCAGGTCGGCTTCGTAGCTCGACAGCTTGCCGCCCCAGCTCAACAGCTTGCGACCGGTGTGATATTGCGGGAAGGTCGCGACATTGAGCTCTTTGGCCAATTCGGCCAGGCGGTGCTGCGTGGGGCCGATCCATTGTCCGCCCGTGTCGATCGTGGCGCCGCCCAGCGGCTGGCTGAGCGTGCGACCACCGACGCGATCGCGGGCTTCGAGCACGACGCACGACAAACCGCCCCGCACCAATTCTCTGGCTGCGGTGAGCCCGGCCAAACCCGCGCCGACGATGACCGCGTCGACCGTGGTACCGGCGTCGGTGGGATTTGAAGCGTGGGCCATGAAAGCTACTCAAAATGCGAGCGCGCCAAGGATATGCCGTATGCCGTGCGGTCGCGGGCTGAGCGAACGACTCGATGGTATGCTTCCCGGTGGCAATCTTCAAGCAGGTTCAGGGACTGCCGAGGCAGGGCAGTGCCGTGTACACTGGGGAGCACGCACAGCGCGCCGCGTCCCCACGACGGACGCGGCTATGCGAGACCCACCATGTTTCGCTGCCACCTTCCTTCTGAACACGACGCACCAATCCGATGACGCACGATCACAAGCACGATCCCCATGGGCACGGGCATGACCACCATGGCCACAATCACCAACAGCGACCCGCCAAGGGGTTGCACAAGGACTGGCGAGCGTGGGTCGTTGTCGGCCTGATGCTGGCCGCGATGCTCGTCTATGTGATGTCGGACAACGAGCGCTTGCAGCCGGGTCGTCCGCCCGGCGAGGCAATGCCCGCTGCGCCGGCAGCCGAGTAGGGCAGCCGCCGCGCGTTCGGTTGAAAGCACCACGCATCGAGCGCTGCCGGCGGATGGTCTGCCATTGTGGGCAAACTAGCGAGGGTGCCGCGCTTGGAAGTTCACTCGATGGTGGTAGTCGAGCTGGTGCCGCCCGTGCGTTGAGTCGGCGCGATTGTGCCGACAATGCGGCCTCTTCGCGGCGTGTTTGCGGGCGCTGTCGCAAATTTGGCGGAGTATATATATTGAGAGGATCGGTCGCGAACTTAGGCGGCTCTCTCCCGCATCGAATCGTGCATCCCTGTCCGCTCGCGCCGTTGAGTTCACAATTGGTGGCAGGCTCGATCGTCCTCACAGCGCGCTTGTTGAAAAACGAATTCACGGACACGTTCCCTAAGCGGAGGTACGAGACATGGCCACGGGCTTTGCAATGGTCGGCGTTGAGGGGCTGCGGCGTAATTGGGGTTGGGCGCTGGCGCTGGGCATCGCGCTCATCGTGCTGGGCATGATCGCGCTGGGTGCGGCGATGTTTACTACCGTGCTCTCCGTGGTCATGTTCGGCTGGTTGTTGATCGTCGGCGGCTCCTTGGAATTGGTACACGGGTTCGTTCGCCGGGCGTGGAGCGGATTTTTTCTCGACCTGTTGACCGGCCTGCTCTATCTGGTCGTGGGATTCCTGTTCGTTTCCAATCCGATTGACGCCGCGGTGACGTTGACGCTGATGATGGCGCTGGCCTTGATCTTTGTGGGCGGCATGCGCATCGTGGTGGCGCTGTCCAGTAATTTCCAGCACTGGGTCTGGCTGCTGCTCAACGGCATCATCTCGCTGGTGCTGGGAGTCTTGATCTGGCGCCAATGGCCGGAAAGCGGCTTTTGGGTCATTGGGTTGTTTATCGGCATCGACATGATCTTCTACGGCTGGGCGCTGGTGATGCTGGCGATCGGCGTGCGGAGCTTGCCGGCCGAGACGGCCTAGTCTGGTATAGTAAGAGCGTGCTTGTGGCGGATCGCAGGCACTCGCGATGAGCCCGTTCAGGAAGGTACCTGCCGTGGCGGAGTCTCCCCAGGCAAGCGCAAGTCAACGCTTGACGTCGGTCCGCCGGTTGCGCACGCGCATTTGGCCGCGGCGGGCGGTTGTCAACGTCGCGTGGCTGGCTGCGCCGGCACCTGTGGATTGCGCCGGTCGTGGCGATGATTGCCTTGGCCGTGGCTGGCACGTGGTTGCGGGATCACATCGAGCAATCAATCCAACTGCAGGTCGAGGAGGAACTGGGCGCGCTGCTGAATGCCGACGTGACGGCGCTGCGATTGTGGTTGCACTTGCAGCAGGACACCGTCACGGCCGCGGCCAACGACGACGACGTCGACCGGGCCGTCATTGGGCTGGTGAAGTTCGCCAGCGAGGCCCAACGGACGCCGCGCGAGTTGATCGACTGCGCCGGAGCGGGCAGAGCTTGAAGCCGCGCTTGCGCCGGTGCTGGCGGCGCACGACTATGCCGGGTTTGTCGTGATCGATCGCGACGGCATCATCCTCGCGGCCGAGCACGAGAGCCTGCTGGGCTTGACCTCGCTTTTGCAACGCGAGGGAGTGGCCGAGGAGTTGTTCGCAGGCAGGGCCACGGTGTCGCGGCCCTTCAGCTCGCGGGTCATGCTGCCCAACGAGCGGGGAGAGCTTGTGACCGGCATGCCCACGATGTTTACCGCCGCGCCGATCAAGAATGCCGACGGCCAGATTATCGGATTCCTGGGGCTGCGAATTCGGCCGGGCGATCAGTTTACCGAGATCCTCAACGTAGGCCGCTTTGGCGACACTGGCGAGACGTACGCCTTCGACCGGACGGGACGCATGTTGTCGGCCAGCCGATTCGAAGAACCGTTGAAGGACTACGGGCTGCTGGTCGACACGCCGGACGCCCGCAGCGAACTTACGCTGGAATTGCGCGATCCGGGCGTCGACATGACGATCGGCGAGCGGCCGACGGAACGGCGTAGCGAGCAGCCGTTGCCCCGCATGGCCAAAGATGCCATCGCCGGCAACGACGGCATCGACGCATCCGGCTATCGCGACTATCGCGGCGCCATGGTGGTAGGCGCTTGGACGTGGCTGCCGGAGTATGGCTTTGGCGTCGCCACGGAGGTCGACCAGTGGGAAGTCTATCGCCCGGTGGCGATGGTCCGCGTGGTCTTTTGGATCTTGTTCGGGCTGTTGGCGGCCGCGGCGCTCGCCCTGCTGGCGATGACCTTGCTGGCCGGCCGGTTGGAGAACCGAGTCCGCGAGGCGGTGCTCGCCGCGGGCAAGCTCGGCCAATATGCACTGGAAGACAAGATCGGCGAGGGAGGCATGGGATCCGTTTATCGTGCCCGGCATGCGCTGCTGCGCAGGCCCACGGCCATCAAGCTGATCGAGCCGAGCAAGACCAGCGACGTGGCCGTGGCGCGTTTCGAGCGCGAGGTGCAGCACACCAGCCAGCTCAACCATCCCAATACCATCACGATCTACGACTACGGCCGCACGGACGAGGGCGTGTTTTACTACGCGATGGAGTTTCTCGACGGCTTCTCGCTGCAAGCAATGGTGGAGAAGTTCGGGCCGCAGCCCGATGGCCGCGTGATTCCGATCCTGGTGCAGGTTTGCGGTTCGCTGATGGAAGCGCACTCGCTGGGTCTCATCCATCGCGACATCAAGCCGGCCAACATCATGCTCACGCGCCGTGCCGGCGTGAGCGATTTCGTCAAGCTGCTGGACTTTGGCCTGGTCAAGGCGACCGACAGCCGCGTGCAAACGCAGCTCACCGCGGTCAATTCCATCACCGGCACGCCGCTCTATCTGCCGCCCGAGTGCATTCAGGATCCGGAATCGGCCGACGCTCGCAGTGATTTGTATTCGTTGGGAGGCGTGGGCTACTACCTGCTCACGGGGCGGCCGCCGTTTGAAGCGACCAGCGTATTGGAGATCATCCGCCGCCAAGTGGAGGACATTCCCGTAGCGCCGTCTGAGAAGTCGGTCCGGCCGATCGCGCCGCGGTTGGAGCAGGCGCTGTTGGCCTGTCTGGAAAAGTCGCCCGACAAACGTCCGCAAAGCGTCTCGCAACTGGTGGAACTGCTTTCGCAGTGCGAGCCGCGCGAACCGTGGACGGCCGCGGCAGCCCAGCGCTGGTGGCGGCAAAACCTGCCGGGATCCGAATCCGTGACCAGTGACGCGGTGACCGAAGAGGTCCACTTGAGCGCGACCGTGGGCACGACGACGGCGCCGCGCAAGGCCTAGTGGCTCGCGCTGCACGGATTGCTAGCCCTCATGCTGGACTAATGCGATTCGGCTACAATTGTCCGGCCACGTTGGCGACCGTCTCGTTTCGCGCTTCCGGACCTGCCTGATGCCTGTTGATCCAGCACGTATGCGTCGTTGGCAGGCGCTTGTCCTGACGCTTTTGGTGCTGCTGTATGCCGCGTGTTATTTGTGTCGATCGAACTTTTCGGTCACGCTTTCCTTGATCCAACAAGTGCTGGTGGATCAAGGCTATTCAAGGGACGAGGCGCAAGTGCGGCTGGGCACGGTGGCCTCGCTGGGCGTGCTGGCCTACGCGATCGGCAAGTTCTTCACCGGCAGCGTGGCCGATTTTCTGGGCGGCCGCCGCAACATTCTCTTTGGCATGCTGGGCTCGGTGTGCTTCACGGTGATGTTCGGATTGAGCGGCGCGGTGCCGCTGTTCACGCTGGCCTGGTTTGGCAACCGACTGGTGCAGTCGTTTGTCTGGGTGGGCATGGTCAAAGTGACCGGACGCTGGTTCTCTTTCTCCAGCTATGGCACGGCGATGGGCGTAGTGAGCCTGAGCTATTTGTTCGGCGATGCGGCGGCGCGGCGGTTCATGGGCTGGCTGCTGGCCGCGGGCCTCGGCTGGCGGGGCGTGTTCTTCGTGGCGGCCGGCGTGTTGTTTGCCGTGTTCGTTGCGGTGTGGTTCTTGTTGAAGGAGTCGCCGAGGGAAATCGGCGAGCCCGAGCCGCCGGCGAACCCGGGAAACTTGTTCGGCGCCGGCGGCGAATTGGACACGCCGCCAAGTCTGCGCGAGTTGCTGGTGCCGCTGCTGACCAGCCCGGTGTTCCTGACGGTTTGCTTGCTGTCGCTGGGGCTGACGCTGTTGCGCGAAACGTTCAATACCTGGAGTGCCTTCTACTTCACCGACGCGCTGGGGCTCAGCCAGGCGGCCGCGGCCAACCGCAGCGCGCTGTTCCCGTTGTTGGGAGGCGCGTCGGTGTTGCTGGCCGGTTGGATCAGCGACGGTCTGGGGCAGGGAGGCGGCGCGGCCGTGATCTTTTTCGGCTGCTTCCTCACCGCCCTGGTGCTGGTGGTACTGGGCACGTCGGACTTCGGCGCCGCGACGTTGATCCCCGTGGCGTTGGTCAGCCTGGTCGGCTTTTTGATGATCGGACCGTATTCGTATCTGGCCGGCGCCATCTCGCTGGACTTGGGGGGCAAGCGGGGTAGCGCGACCGCTTGTGGCATTATCGACGGCGTCGGGTATCTTGGAGGCATGGCTGCCGGCGACACCGTTGCCCGCGTCACGCGCGACTACGGCTGGTCGGGAACGTTTCAGGCGCTGGCCGGCGTGGCGGCGTTGACCAGTGCCGTGGCGGTCGTGTTTTTCTTCATGCAACGCGCGCGAGTGAGGCCGCAACGATGAACGCCGTGGATGAGATTTGTGAACTGTTTGCCACCAAGGGGCACGCCGCGTATATCGGTGAACCGGTTTCGCAATTGGAGCATGCGCTGCAGTCGGCCTATCACGCGGAAAAAAGCGGCGCCAGCGACGCGCTAATCGTTGCGGCCCTGTTGCACGACATGGGACACCTCGTGCACAAGCTGCCCGAGGACTGCGCCGACCATGGCATCGACGATCGGCACGAAGCCTTGGGCCAAGCGTGGCTGCGGCGCTACTTTCCCGCGGAAGTCACCGAGCCGGTGCGGCTGCACGTGGCGGCCAAACGATATCTATGCGCCACCGACTCCGACTACCTGGGTCAGCTTTCGCCGGCATCGGCGCAAAGCCTGGCGTTGCAAGGCGGCCCGTTCTCGGCGAACGAAGCGGCCCAGTTCGAAGCCAACCCGCACTATCAGGCCGCAGTCGCGCTGCGCCGCTGTGACGATCTGGCCAAAGTGCCGGGCATGGAAGTCCCGCCGCTGGATCACTATCGCGACAAGTTGGCAAGCGTGAAGCTGTCGGACTGAGCGCTCTGATGGCAGCGGCATTTTGCTGTTGCCGGAGAGGATGACCACGACGGCACGATGAAAAAAATCAAAGCACCTTCATCAAAACAACGCAAACTGGCCAAAAAGCTAATACCAAGAACGCTCGCGGCCTAGTGGAGGGTGCTACTGATAGCTTGCCAGGCAGCGCTTCCTCGAGCAGCCCCACGCGCCGTCTCGGAGCCCGGGGACAAAACGTCGGGGACTGTCCCCCTCTCCGCAGGCGTTTTGTCCCCCGGCTCTAAAGCATTCGACCGCATTCCACCATGTCGCGCGATTGCAGTTAACCCCGCTTGCCCGCCGGCACTATCCTCCCGCCCTCTCGCCAGGACCGTGCGAGCACCTTTCTCCCCGGGTCCGCTGACGACGCGATCATCCATGAAGCCATTGACGCAACACGTTGCGCGAGTCGCGTCGGCGCTTTTTGTCGCCAGCCTGCTCTCGGGCTGTGCCGCCGTCAAAGCCACCCGGCAACCGTCGAAGCGTGACATGAGCGTGCTACTGAGCGGCGTGCCGCGCAACCACGTCATCGCCGAGTTCGGCGCTCCCACCTATAGCGAAGAGCGCAACGGCGCCAAGGTCGACGTCTTCGCCTTCAAACAAGGCTACACCAGGACCAACAAAGCCGCCCGCGCCATGATCCACGGCGCCGCTGACGTCGCCACGTTCGGCTTGTGGGAAGTGGTGGGCCTGCCGGCCGAAACGCTGGCCGACGGCACCGACGTCAAGGTCGAGGTCCACTACGATCTGGCGAACCAGGTCGATCGCGTTATCGTGATCGAAGGCGAGAAAGCCGTGCATCCTCCCAAGCTGCTCGACTTCGCCCGCCGCGGCGAGCAATCGTCCACCGACGCGCCGAAATCCCCGCCGCCGCTGCCAGACCACGAGCCCGAAGCCATCATCGCCAGCGACGGCGAGCTTCGCGTGCGCTAAACTCGTTCACCAATGCGGGCCGGTTCGCTACTTCGCTTTCGCCGTCTTCTTGGCGCTGGCCGACTTGCCCAGCTCTTGCCGCAACAGCGGCAACACGTCCTGATACTTGGGCAGCCCGCTCACTTCGGCGCGGATCACCAACTGGTTCGGCGCTTCGTCGGTCACCAGTGATACCTTCATCGTGCCGACCATCTGGCCGATCATGGCCAGCTCGCGGGCGTCGTTGCGGCGCGACATGGCGGCGACCATGCCCACCGCCCGGCCGACATCGACCAACACGGCCTTGCTCGTGTGCGGCGTCACGTGCGCGAGCAGTCCCAAAAAGTCGGCGTCCTTCTCGATCGATTCGCCACTGGCGGCCGCTCGCAACGAAGCAGCCACCGCGTTTTGCGTGCCGATCACCATTCCTCGCTCGGGCGAACGCACCACGTGAATCGCCGGCAGGCCGTCGAACTGGTAGCTGTGTCCCGGCTGACCTTCGACGGTCACCTCGGCCGGCAGCGCGGTGGTGCGAGCGCCGAACATCGACGCCACCATCAACACCTGGTTCCATAGCACGTCGGACTTGTCGACGTCCTTCACGGCGATCACCGCCGCCACGTCGGGAAACTTGCTCGCCACGCTGTCGCTGGCAGGCGGCAACGCAAACACGGCCAACTCGTCGATGTTGTGGAAGAACTCGCGGCCGATGTCCATCGCGCTGACCGTCGGCGGCTCGCCGTCGGTTTCCGCTTTGGCCGTGGCCACCACATCGGGCCCCGGTGGATTCAGCCCGATCAGCACCACGCCCGCGGCTCCCTTGGGCACCATGCCCAGCGTGCGCTTGGAGATCGGCGCCGTGCGAATCAACGCGTAGGCCATGTTGCGATGGCCGGGCATCAAATTCAGTTCCACGCGCAGTTGAATCGCCTCGTCGGTCGTGCCCAGCGCCACCGCGGCGCTCTCGAAGTGGTCGAGATCCAACAGCGTGCGGATCATGGCCGCTTCCTGGCCACGCATCAGCGGTCCGAAGCGCTTCACGATCTGCTGCCCATCGGCATAGGCAAAGATGCAGGGATGGCCAATTTCCTGGTACGCGCGCTGAAACTCTTTGCGCTTGGCCAAGCTGTCGCTATTGGGGTCGTGCAGTCTTGTGACGGCCGCCGCCAGTTGATCGCGCGAGTCGCTGGCCACCACCAGCCGCGCCGTAAGCATCACCCAACCAAGGTCCGGCACGCGGTAGGTCTTGAAATCCTCGATCGGCTCGCCCGGCTCGAGCACTTGCACGGCCGTTTCGATCACGCCGCGCAACAGATCGCAGTCGCCCGGATGCACCACGGCCAAACCGGCCGGCATGCCACGTTCGCTGATCGCGGTCACTCCGATCGCGGCGCCGCGCAATTTTTTCAGTTCTTTCACGAGCGCCGGGCTGACCGTCAAATCGGTCGGCAAATAAAGTCCACCGCCCAACGGCACCGGCGAACCGGCGGCCGGCGCCTCGGCGCCCGGTTCGCGCACCAACCCGGCCATCTTCAGGATGTGCTCGATGTGTTCGCCCGGCTGGTCCAGCTCGGCGTAGGCCATCACGTCCGGCGGCATCAACGCGGCAAAGCTCGAAAGCGCCATGTCCTCGTGCACCTGCGCCAGCCGCGTGGCGGCTTCGGTACGCAGCGCCTCGGGCGCGCTGCTGGCGGCCACCACCTTCTCACTTCTCATACGCAGCAGCAGCGCCCGCGACATCGTGCTCGTGGGTTTGCAGATAGAAGCCTCGCTGGAAGTCTGCCTGAGCCGCGCCGCGGGCATCATCCTGGGCGACGACACGCGACGTCAGTCAGCGCCAGCAGTCCTATGCACAGCACCGATCGGTTGAGCATCCGTTTCATGGCGGGTCTCCTGGAGCGTGGGCGGGTGAGCGATAGCGGGCTCCCGCGGCTGCAAGCGCGCAAAAAGAGCACGTCAAGTTGCCCTCAAACTCTGCTGGTCCGGCGGGAACTGGCAGATCGACGTGGCAAGGCAGACGCCCCAAGCCCGCGCCCCCCCCAGTCCAGTCGTTTGGGTATTCGCCGGAGCCATGCCGATCTTGGCAAGCCGGCGCAGAAGGACGAAAGTTCGCGCTAACCGCTCCGCGGAAGTTCAAAAGTCCTTCCGCGATACGTAAAAGCACGCCACGCCCAGCACCACGGCCAAAAACACCATGTTGCTCCAGACCGGCCCCCACACGTCCACGCGCTGGGGCGTCGGCGCGTTCGGGTTGCCGTCTTCCAGCCGAATCGCCCCGGGCCGGCTGTCTTTCGACGTCAGCAAGTGCATCACGGTCTGATTCAGTTCGCCCGGCTTGGGAAACACGGTGTACAGCGGATGCAGCGCGTAGCGGTAGATCTTTTCCGCCAGCGGCATCGCGCCTTGATGCTGGCTTCGGACTTTGCCGGTTTCGAGGTCATAGGTCGTCACGCGCGTCAGCCGGTCGGCAACGTCCATCGTGTCGGCGGCGAACGCCACGGCCGACACGTCCCCCTGACCGGCGATCGATCGCCGCAGCGGCTCGCTCCGCTTGACATCGTACAGCCAGAGCGTGCCCTCGCGATCGAGCGCGGCCAGCACCTGTCCATCCGTCGAAACCGTGGCCGACGTTGGCAGCCGTTTGCCCGTGGGCGTGATCGTTTCCCGCAGTTCAAGTTGCAGGTCGAATCGGCGCACCTCGCCTTCCAGCGCCAGAAACACCGCGTCGTCGACCAGCGCCACCTTGCCGGGCAACTTGAGATTGAAGGCGTGCTCGGCCGATTGCAGATACTTGCCGGTCGAGTCGGGCGTAAACAGTTCCAGCCGATAGCCGTCGAACAGCACGATCGCGCCGAGCGGGGATTGAACGCGGCCCCTTCCAGCGGGCGCAGCAAAATCTCCGGACCCACGTTGACAAACCGTCCGCCGCGCTCCGGCAACGGTATGTGCAGGCCAAAGACATTGATGTCCTCCTGCCGCGCCGCCATGTCTCCTTCCAGCCGATAGATTCCCTGCGACGAGACGGCCAGCAGATCGCCGCTCTGGTTCAAGAAAAGTGCCCGCGTGCCATCCGGCACGTTGACGCCTTCGGTGCGTTGCCAATCGTCGGCCCGCTTGCCCACGAACAAGTGCGTCGAGGCCGCAAAGGGCGAAAACCCCGGCATGCCGTAGTTCACGGCCATGATGCGCTCGCCCTGCGGATCGTACGCCGGCCCCACCAACCGGCGATTGAAACCGAAGGGAAGCCGCGACTCGCCGCGGGCGACGAAAATCGGGTCCCAATCGCCCTGGCTCGCTTCCCAGCGCGCCACCTCGCCCTGGTTGTTCACCACGATCAGTTCTTCTCCGGCCGGCACGATCGTGACAATGCGGCGCGGGTTGAGCGAAAGCTGCTCGACCAGCCCGTTGGCCGTGCCCACCACCCAACAGACGAACCAGAACAACACCGCCATCACCACCGACACGATGGCGTTGCGCCACACCACGCCGGCCAACGACGACACGCCGTAGTAGATGGCAAACAGAAACAGATACAGCGGAATCGCCAGCAGCAGCCGTTCGTTCCAGAGTCCAAAACGAATTCCCAGGATCAGCCACAACCCGCCGATCAAATACGCGGCGTTGATCGCAATGAACGCGCAGCCGCCGACGAACTTCGCCAAAAACAGGCCGCTGCGATAGATCGGCTTGCTGAGCAGCAAGTCGATCGAACCGGCTTTGAACGCCTGGGGAATCATCGAGGCGGTGACCATGATGGCCACGAACACGCCGGCCACACCCAGAAAGATCGACAACACGGCCACGATCAACTGGTTCATGGCCGGAAACAATTGCTCGGGCTCCACCGGCAACGTCAGCCCCAGCTCCCAGTGAAAGTACGCCAATTGCACCTGCTTCTGCGGAATCGGCGCAATCTCGTCCGGAAACGCCGCGTCGAGCGCCAAACGATTGAATCGCGCCAGTTGGTCGGGCGGCAGTTTGTCGAGCCCCTGGCTTTCCAACTCGCGGGCCGCCTTGGGCAGCGGCACTTTGGCCCAATCCTCCGCCCGGTAGAAATCGGCCCGCGCGATCATCTGCTGCAGTTGGTCGCCCAGCGGGCGAAACCTTTGCGCCGCCGTGCTCGGCTCTTTGGCGTACTGCTCGAGCGAGCGCCGGGTGGGCTCGTCCAACAGCTCCCACACGCGCTTGCCCGGCGAAGCTTCCCGAGCCTTTCCCTGCGTCACGATCTTGCGCATCAGCTTGGCGCGATCGAGAAAATCTTCGCGGCTCAGATATGAGCCGGCCTCTTCGATGAATCCCAAAGGCAGTAGCGCCACCAGCACCACGGTCGAAATGGCCAACAAAATCCATAGCACGCGCGAAGCAAGCGCCTCGTGGAACGAATCGCGAACGATGGCCCAATATGGTCTCATGCCGTGGCCCGGGCTCGCTTCAAAATGCTCAAGAAGGCCTCTTCCAGAGTTTGCCGCGTGGGCGACAGTGAAATCAGGCTCATGCCTGCGCGTCGCACCCGATCGATCGTGCCATCGATAGCCGACTGGTCCGTTGCGTGCAGCAGGATCTCGAACTGTCGCGGCCCCAGCGAACGCGTTTCGACGGGCGGACCGCCGTCCAACGCCATCTGCAATTGCTCCTGCGTGCCGGCCACGACCAGCCGCACTTCGCTCTCGGCACGCACGGTCAACTCGGCGATGCTGCCTTGTTCGAGCACGCGACCGCGATCGAGGATGGCCACGCGGTCGCACACCAGTTCCACCTCTTGCAGCAGGTGGCTGTTGATGAAGATGGTCTTGCCGGCCGCCTTCAACTGGACCAGCACCGAACGCATTTCGCTGCGCCCGACCGGATCGACGCCGTCGGTGGGCTCGTCCAGCATCAGCAAGTGCGGGTCGTGCAGCATGGCCAGCGCCAGGCCCAGCCGCTGCTGCATGCCCTTGGAATACTTCTTGATCGACGTGTTGCCCCAGCCCGCCAAACCGACGGTCGCCAACAATGGCTCGCGCCGCCGAGCCACTTCGCTGCGCGACAGGCCGCTCAGGTTCCCGTAAAAGGCCAGCGCCGAGTTGCCCGTATGATGCCGGGGAATGCGATGATGCTCCGGCAAATAGCCGACTTCCTTGCGACTGGCGCGGCTGCCGGCCGGCCGATCCAGCAGGTGGGCCTCGCCGGCGGTAGCGCCCACCATGCCCAACAGCACCTTGATGAGCGTCGTCTTGCCGGCGCCGTTGGGGCCCAGCAGGCCGAATATTTCTCCGCGATTCACCCGCAACGACACGCCCCCCAGCGCTTCAATCCGCCGCCGGCCGAGCCAGCCGTCGCGATACGTTTTGCGCAAGTTTTCGACGTCAAGTGCCCGGGAATCGACCATACGTGGCTCGCCAGCAAGCGGAAACTATTAACAGCCTGGGGACAAAACGCCGGGGACTGTCCCCCTTTCCGCAAGCGCTTTGTCCCCAGACTCTAACTCCAAAACGCCAACGCGCATCATACCCCACGCTCGGCAGCATACCTATTGCATCCATCGCCGAAGCGACTCACCAGGCGCGCGCACCGCCGTCGAATTGGTGCTGCCGTGGCGCGGCGTTCCACCAGTATTCGTCCCCGGCGGCCTGCCATTGGGACAGGCCCGTCAGCACGTCATGCGCGCGCTGGCCCGTCAGCCGATCGGCCAACTCAAAACGCACGACGCGCGCCCGATGCGCCGGGATAAAGCGCTCGATGATCGCCCGCGCCGCGCCCAGTTGATAGCGGCATTGCGGATAGATCGGCGCTCCCAACGCTTCCAACGCCCAACGATCGAGCCGCACACGCAACCAGGGATCGGCCGCGTTTGGCGGGGTCTCGACAAACGGCGCCATCGCGTCCGGCAAGGCTGCAAGCTGGCTGCGATGCACCAGCAGCACCACCCGCTGGGAGTTCGACGCGTACAGGCCCCACGAGGGCCACATGTCGAACCAGCCGGTGGGCGACAACAGCGGCAACACCACCACCGCCGCCACGAGTGCCTGCACGCGCCACGGCGCGCGCGGCGCCTCGTCGCTCGGCTCTGCCGACAGTCGGCCCAACGTCGGCAGCAGTCGCAACGGCGCAAAGAGCAGCCAATCCTGCACGATGAAGTACGCATTCCACACCAGCACGCCCGGCTTGTGGTCGAGCCCCCAGGGCCCCAGGATCACCAGCAGCAACACGTGCAACACCACTGCGCCGGCCAGCGCCGCGGTCCGGGTTCGTGCGAAACAAAGTCCCGCCGCCACGGCCAACTCCCCCAGCGGAAACACCAGCGCCGCCGCCAACCGCGCCGATTCGCTCCACGATTCGATCGAGCCGCCCCCCACGCCGGCCAGCGCCGCCAGGAACTGCTGCCCCAATGTGTGCAGGAACGAATAGTCGAACTTCGTCAGCGCCGAATACAAGTAGAAGCTGGCCACGAACAATCGCAACAGCGCGGCGGCCGAGCGCCCGTCGGCCCAGGCCAGCACCAGTGCCATCACGGTGAATTGATACGCCCAGGGTTGCAGGCGCTCTTGATCGAGCACGAACATCGCCGCGGCGCTGGCGGCAAACAGCAACAAGCCCGCGTTGGTCCAACGTCCGCGCTGGGCGCCCCAATCGCCAAGAGAAGTCCCACGATCATGCCGGCCGCGCCCAGCCAATCGCACCAGGCCGGCAGCGCGATTGCCAGCGAAAGCAGCGGCACTTGCGGAAACGCGTGCTGTGGCGTCCACAGCCGCCAGGTCACGGCCACCAGCGCCAGACCGAACAGCGCCATTGCCCGACGCAACCCCACGGCGCGCCATGGGTCGAGAGCACCTTGGCCAAACAGGCGCAGGACGAGCGGCATCAAGATAGCGGCACGGCAGTGGGCAACGGTGCGGATAGTGAAACGCTGCCGGAGAGTTTGTCCGCCCGGCAGCGCCTGGTTCGACGGCGTCTAGTCTAGCAGGTGTCGGTTTGCGGCAACAACATCCCGCAAACGCCTGCACCAGGCGCTTCCGCACTCATTCGACCGCTTCGCGTGCGCGGGGATCGATTCCGACGACACTCAACGCGACTCCAAGTGAGTCTCAACGCAGTTCCCAGTTGAGCTCAGCGGGAATCCCAATTGAGCTCAGCGGGAATCCCAATTGAGCTCAGCGGGAATCCCAATTGAGCTCAGCGGGAATCATAGTCGCCGGGGCCGAAGCCCAACACGATGTCGGCTTCCGCGAAGAGCGGTGGCAGCCAACCGATGCGGCGGAATCCGCTGCGTCGTGCCCGCTCGCGCGGGGTCCAGTTTTTCCGAATGGCCGCTGTTCGCCGGCGGATATCCTCCGGCGTAGGATCCGTGGCCGTCGGATCCAGATTCTGTGCTCTGCGTATCATCCTTGGCCTCTCCCGTGAAAGATGTGACACGAAACGAGCAAAGTGTTGCGTGACGCAACACATGAAGTGCCTTGGATTGTCCTCCGTTCGGTTTACAACACGCTTTCTTACGTGGCAAAAACCGAATGGGTCGTGCCGCGCGTGAGAAAACTTGCCGTAGTTCCGATCGAACCGTCGCGAAAAGATAACTCTCTGAATCCAGCCCCGCGCAACAGATGGGATAAACAATTGCGGGACTTTTGTTCCTCGATCTTTATAGTCCCCCGGCTGCGGACAATCAAGGATTTGGAACGAATAAATTCGTCCAAGTTGCGCTGGTGCGCAAGACAACAAGTCGTGCCAGCAATAGTTGTTGCGACGAGTTTCGCGCTAACTGCAAGTCGCCGCTAGCGCTTAACGCCCTACCAGTCCGTTGAAGAATTCAACGGGCTGCGGGGGCGTTCAGTGACGGTCGTTGCGCCACACGTGCATGGCACCCCACCCGGCAAGTCCCACGGCGGTCGCAATGCCCACCAGAACCATATTGGCGACGCTCGTGGGCACGTCGTACTTGTGGATCATGGGATGACTTGCCAGGAACGTGAACACGCCGTGGCCCGCTACCGCCCCGGCCAGAATCATGATGGCGCCTGCGATCTTATTCATAACATGGCACTCGCGTGGAATTGCCTTCTCGCGCCGCGCATCGCCGAGCCGGCTCCGAGAGAATTGCCAATGCCGGTCTAAGCGGCGCAAGCAGAGCGCTGCCATGACTCCCTTCCATCGCAGGCTCGCGCGCCGCATCGGTCCCTGCGGCCGCCAGAGAAGAGTAGCACCCGTCGTCTGCTCTTGTCAGCCTAACCAGCCGCTGGGGGCCTTGCAAACTTCATCCGGCCCTCAGCGGTGTATTTCCTGTAAGGCGCGTCGCCACGACCTGCAAAAGCCGGCCGATTTACCACTCCCCAAAGACGCCGGCCGGTTGCGACTGGGGCGTTTAGAGCGCCACCAGAATAACCTATAATTGCACCACGGGCGCGTTCCGCGCCACATACCTTTCCCGCTCCTCGTGGCAGTCTCCCACGATCAAACCGCCGCTCTCTTCGTGCCATGCAAGTCATCATCACCGCCGTCGGCCCCGACAACCGGGGTCTGGCCGATCCGATCATCCACCACGTCACCGGCCAAGGCGCCAATATCGCTGAAATCCAGATGTACGACCATGACGAAGAGAGCCTGTTCGCCATGCTGTTGCGCATCAACGTGCCGGAGGAAACCTGGGCCGGACTCAAACCGCAACTGGCCGAAATCGGCAAGCTCAAGGGGCTCTCGGTGCGCGTCTGGTCGCCCGACGAGCGCAAGGAGCGCCCGCGGCTGGCCATTTGCACCACCATCCGGCCCGAGCCCGCGCTGGCGCTGCTGCGCGCCATTCGCGACGGCCAGGTGCAAGCCGAGCCGGCGGTGATGCTGGGCAACCGTCCCAACTGCCGCTCTTTGGCCGAACAGTTCGACGTCCCCTGGCACTCGGTCGGCGATGAAAACGGTGTGCCTGATGACGAACGGCTGATCGACCTGTGCGACGAACACGATGTCGACTACATCATCCTGGCCCGCTACATGCGCGTGCTGCCGCCGGCCAGTTGCTGGAAATACGCCGGCGGGCGGATCGTCAACCTGCACCACGGACTGCTGCCCAGCTTTCCCGGCATGCACCCCTATCACGAAGCGTTCTCCAGCCGCATGCTCACCTACGGCGCCACCTGCCACTTCATCGTGCCCGAGCTCGACGCCGGCAACCAGATCATCTACCAGTCGACCTTCACGGTCGGCCACGGCATGAAGTTGGAAGACATCATGCTCCGCGGCCAGCAAGACAACGAGCCCCACTGCCTCGTCGAAGGCGTCCGCCGCGTCGTCGCCCGCGAAGTACAACTGCACTTTCATAGGGTCGTGGCGCGGTAAGACCATTGCGAGAGCGCGCCACTCCGGCGAGAAGTCCGCCCGCGCAAGCTCGACCTGCATCAATTGCAAGGGCCAACGGCCCGCCCCATACCAGACTGGGCCAACGGCCCAGGAACCGCTGACGTCGAACGCGCTCGCCCATTCTCATTACCCCTGGTCACTGTCCCACTGGCTCGTTAGAACAGAGTGCCTGAGCCGCGCCGAAGCTGCCCGGCGATTCAGGAGATTGGCACTCGATGAGCGACACCTTTGACGACGCCGTGGTGGGCGCGGGCGTGATGGGCCTGGCACACGCCTTTCACTTGGCGCGCGCCGGACGGCGCGTGGTCGTCTTCGAACGCAGCCCGCGAGCCTGCGGCGCATCGATCCGCAACTTCGGCATGCTCTGGCCGATCGGTCAGCCCGTCGGCGAGTTGCACGACTTGGCCATGCGCAGCCGCGAAGTCTGGCTGCAGGTGCTGGTGGCCAGCGGCCTGTGGCACGATCGCTGCGGCTCGCTGCACCTGGCCTATCGCGATGACGAAGCCCAGGTGCTCGGCGAGTTCGCCGGCCAGGCGATCACCGCCGGCATCGATTGCCAACTGATCACGCCCTCGGAACTGAACCCCCGCACCAGCGCCGTCAAGGCGGACGGACTCAAAGCGGCCTTGTGGAGCCCCAGCGAAACGTGCGTCGATCCGCGGCAGATCATCGGCGAGCTGCCGGGGTGGCTCGCGCGAGTACAACGTCCATTTCGAATTCAGCACGGCCGTCACCGGCTATGAGCGTCCGCACCTGATCGCCGGTGGCCAGCGCTGGACTGCCGAGCGCTTGTTCGTCTGCGCGGGCGACGACTTCCAAACGCTCTATCCCGAGGCGTTCACCGACGCCGGCTTCCTCCGCTGCAAACTGCAAATGATGCGCACGCCGCCGCAAGGCTCCTGGCGGCTGGGACCCATGCTGGCCGGCGGGCTGACGCTACGGCACTACAAGAACTTTCAGGATTGCCCCACGCTGCCCGCCGTGCGCGAGTGCGTGGCGCGGGAAAACCCCGAGTTCGATCGCTACGGCATCCACGTAATGGCCTCGCAAAACGGCAACGGCGAGCTGGTCATCGGCGACTCGCACGAGTACGACGACCAGGTGTGGCCGTTCGACAAGCCCGAGATCGATCGGCTGATTCTCGATTACCTGCACACGTTTCTCGCTGTGCCCGAATTGGAGATCGCGGCCCGCTGGCACGGCATCTACGCCAAGCATCCGACCAAGGCCTACTTCGTGGTGCGTCCCGCCGACGGCGTGACCGTGTCGACCGGAGTTGGCGGCGCCGGCATGACGTTGTCGTTCGGCGTGGCCGAGCAGGTCGTCAAACAAACTGAATAGACCTTCATTGCAAGGAACACTCCCATGAATTTCGAACTCGTAGTCTTCGACATGGCCGGCACGACCGTCAACGACGACGACGGCGTCAATCGCTCCGTCCGCGCCGCGCTGGAAAACGTCGGCATCAACGTCACGCGCGACGCCGTCAACGAAGTGATGGGCATTCCCAAGCCGGTCGCGCTCACGCGGCTGATCGAAGCCTCGGACCGCCCTGAGCTGCTGGCCGACCTCGATACCATCCACGCCGACTTCGTCAAACGCATGATCCACTTCTACGAAACCGATGCTTCGGTGCACGAAATCCCCGGCGCCAAAGAAACGTTTCGCCGCCTGCACGATGCGGGCGTCAAGGTGGCGCTCGACACCGGCTTTACCCGCGACATCGTCGACGTGGTGCTCAAGCGGCTGGGTTGGAAGGACAATCCGCTGATCGACATCACCGTGACCAGTGACGAAGTCGAGCGCGGCCGCCCCCAGCCCGACATGGTGTACAAGGCCATGAAAGAGCTTGGCATCAAGGACGCCCGCCGCGTGGCCAAGGTGGGCGATACGCCGTCCGATCTGCACGAAGGCGTCAACGCCGGCTGCGGCGCGGTGATCGGAGTCACCGCCGGCTCGCACACCGCCGAGCAACTCAAACCCCACGAACACACCAGGCTCGTCCACACCGTCGCCGACGTGCCCGCGGCGCTGGGTCTGTAGATTCCGAATCGGTTGAACCGCAGGTCGTAGTGGACACCGACCAAAGACAATCCGTCCGCGGATGACACGGATTTCTCAGATGGATTGGCTCTCTGTGGCTAAAAAAATCGTTGAGCCACCGAGTTCTCAGAGAGCATTTGGGATCGGTCACTTCGTGCCGCTCCAGCTCTCTTTCTGTGTCCTCGGTGCTCTCCGTGGCGAAAAAAATCGTTAAGCCACCGAGTTCACAGAGAGGAGCACCGAGACAAAACTCATTCGTCTAGGTGCCGCTTGCAAGTTCCAGCACAACGCATATACAATCTTTGATGCGTTTGTGGCGGCCTCGATCAGACGATGAGTTGTGTCGATGGGAACAATCTGTTTTCAACGATCTCTGCGCATACTACCGGTCGCCGTGCTGACGATCTGTTGGACGGGTGCATCCAGCAAGCCCGCGCGATGCGAGGAAGACCATCCCGCCGCTCCGAACGCGCAAACCGTCGATTTTCTCCACGACGTCCAGCCGCTGCTTGCAACCAAATGTTTTGCGTGTCATGGGCCGCGCGAGCAGGAGGGTGGGCTGCGGCTGGACATCAAAGCGCGGCTTCTGCAAGGCGGCGATTCCGGTCCGGTGATTCGCGCCGGCAACAGCGCCGATAGCGAGATCATCCGGCGCATTACGTCGGACGACGAGAGCGAGCGGATGCCGCCGGAAGGTGAGCCGCTCGACGAACGGCAAATCACCCTCTTGCGCAACTGGATCGACGAGGGAGCACAGGGCATGCCCGCCGGCGACGCCCGCCATATCGCGATCGACCATTGGGCCTTTCAACCCATTGCGCGACCAGTCCCGCCGCAGGTTGTCGACAATACCTGGGTCCGCAATCCGCTCGATCATTTCATATTGGCCCGCCTCGAAGCCAACCACATCCGGCCCTCGGCTCCCGCCTCGCGAGAAACGCTGATCCGCCGCCTGTCGCTCGACCTGCTGGGGCTGCCGCCACGTTGGGAGCGCATGGCGCAATTTGTCGCCGATCAACGTCCCGACGCCTATGAACGGTTGGTCGACGAGATACTCGAGTCGCCGCACTACGGCGAACGTTGGGGACGGCATTGGCTGGATCTGGCCCGGTACGCCGAGACAGCACCGGCTACGAATCGGACAAACCGCGCGAGATCTGGCCCTACCGTGATTGGGTGATCGGCGCATTGAACGCCAATCTGCCGTATGACCAGTTCGTCATCCAACAAATCGCCGGCGACCTGCTGCCCGACGCAGACAGCGAGCACACGGTGGCCACCGGCTTCCATTGCAATGCGATTCTCGATCCCGGCGTCCGCTGGGAATCGATCATCGACCGCGTGAACACCACCGGGACGGTCTTTCTCGGACTGACCATTGGTTGCGCCCAATGCCACACGCACAAGACCGACCCGATCACGCAGCGCGAGTTTTTTCGGATGTACGCATTCTTCAACGACGCGACGGTCGACAGCATGGAACTCGCGCTCACCAGCGGCACGCGCGAGTCTGCCGTGAAGCGAACGACCCTGGTCATGAAGCAGGCTCCCCAGCCGACCCACATCTTCGTGCGCGGCGATCCCGCGCAACCGGGAGAGCGCGTTACACCCGGCGTGCCGGAATTCCTTCATCCGCTGGCATCCCCAGGCGCGTCGGAGCCAACCAGGCTCGATCTAGCCCGCTGGCTCGTGGCGCCACAGAATCCGCTGACGGCGCGGGTGACGGTCAACCGCGTTTGGCAACGGTATTTCGGGTCGGGGCTCATCGAAACCGAAAATGATTTCGGCCGGCAAACTCCCCGCCCGCAACACTTGGCACTGCTCGACTATCTGGCCAGCGAGTTTCGAGACGGCGGATGGAACCTGAAGCAGTTGCATCGATTGATCGTCACCTCCGCGACCTACCGTCAGTCCTCCGACGTCCGCCGCGACTTGGCAAGAATCGACCCGACCAATCGGCTGTGGGCGCGACAACGCCGGCTGCGGCTGGAAGCGGAAATCATCCGCGACGTGTCCCTGGCGTCCGGAGGCTTGCTCTCGCCGAAACTCGGCGGCCCCAGTGTGTTTCCCTATCAACCCGACGGCATCCTGGACAACCGCGCGACTCCGGCCACTTGGACAATCAGCGAAGGAGAAGATCGCTTTCGCCGCGGCATGTACACCTGGGTCTGGCGGCTCACCCAGCATCCGCACTTACCGCTGTTCGATGCGCCCGACGGCATCACGGCTTGCACCCGCCGCGATCGGTCGAACGTGCCGGTTCAGGCCCTGACATTGCTGAACGACCCCACATTCGTCGAGTGCGCCAGGGGACTGGCCGGGCGCGTCGTCACTTTGCCGGAAACGGACGACGGCCATCGTATCGCGCTGGTGTATCGGACTTGCCTGTCGCGCGAACCTCAGCCCGCCGAAACGTCGATCGTCAGGCACCTGTTGGCCGCTCAGCGGAAATCGCTTTCGCAAGATCCCGCGACAGTGCAAGAACTGGTCGCGGAACTTCCGGAAACGACCGGCGAGGCGCTCGAACAGGCCGCTTGGGTCGTCGTCTGCCGCACGGTATTGAACCTCGATGAATTCATTACCAGAGAGTAGCTGGGTATAGCAATGAAACGCTCTCAATTTCAACTGACGCGTCGGCAACTGCTGGCCGGCTCCGCGCTCAGCCTGGCGCCGATCTCCCTGGCGGCTCTGCTCAATTCGAATTCGCTCTTTGCGGCCGCCTCGCCCGACCAAAGCCCGCGTTCGGGACGCACACCGCACTTTCATCCGCGGGCCAAGTCCGTGATTTTCCTGTTCATGGTCGGCGGGCCGAGCCAATTGGATCTGTTCGATCCCAAACCCGAATTGATCCGCCGAGCGGGCGAACCGCTGCCGGACGAATTCCTCAAGCATGCCAAGTTCGCGCAAATCCAGGAGAAGCAGCCCAAGCTGATGCCTTCTCCGTGGAAATTTGCTCGACACGGCGAGTGCGGCGCGACGGTCTCCGAACTTTTGCCGCACACGGCTTCCATCGTCGACCGCATCACGTTCGTCAACACCGTCAAGACCGACGACACCAACCACATGTTCGCCGAGTTGTTGATCAACACGGGTTGGAGACAGTTCGGTCGGCCCAGCATGGGGAGTTGGGTTGTCTATGGGCTGGGCAGCGAATCGGAGAACCTCCCCGCCTTCACCGTGCTCCGCAGCGGCATGCGACCTCGATCGAAAAGCGCCAACTACGGCAACGGATTTTTGCCGTCGAAGTTCCAGGGAACGCCGCTGCGAAGTTCCGGCGATCCCATCTTGAGCCTGTCCAGTCCGCCGGGATTCTCGTCACAGCGACAACACGATTCGATCGCGGCCCTCAATCAATTGAATCAAATGCGATACGTGCAAACGGGCGACGACGAAATCGCCGCGCGAATCGCATCCTACGAGTTGGCGTTTCGCATGCAGACCGCCGCGCCGGAATTATTGGACCTCGGCGGCGAAACCGCGGACACGTTGGCGCAATATGGCATCGACGATCCCTCGCAACCGTCGTATGCGCGAAATTGCCTGCTCGCCCGCCGCCTGGTGGAACGGGGCGTGCGGTTCGTGCAACTGTTTCACGGCGACTGGGACCATCACACCGGCATCGAGACCGGTTTGCCGGCTCAGTGCAAACTGACCGATCAACCGTCGGCGGCGCTGGTCAAAGATCTGGCGCAACGGGGTCTGCTGGACGACACGTTGGTGATATGGGGAGGCGAATTGGGACGCGGCGCCGTGGCCCAAACGAGCGACAAACCAAATGTCGCCGTCGGCCGCGACCATCACATTGAAGCCTCCACCATGTGGTTTGCCGGAGGCGGAGTCCAACCCGGCCGGACGATCGGCGCCACCGATGAACTGGGCTACTTCGCCACCGAAGATCCCTGGCACGTACACGACGTCCAGGCCAACGGTTTTGCATTTGCTGGGTCTGGACCACCTGCAACTAACCTATCCCTACCAAGGCCGCGATTTCCGTCTGACCGATGTCGCCGGAAACGTGAAAGCGCAGCTCTTCACGTGACGTCTCCGACCGAAGTATCGTCACGCCCGCGTCCATTTCCCCCGCGGCCAACACGTCGCGCTCTCGATGCGCCCTTTGCGGCTATAAAAAACATCATCGAACCAAATTCACAGAGCACGCAGAGATGAAGATCAATTTGAATTCGTCCTTGGTGCCTTCGTGGTTAAAACGCTTCGTTCGTCGTCGTGCCGTCGTGGTAATTGTGTTTTCCAGGTGTCCTCGCTGATCTCCGTGGCCAAAAGAAGACAAATCGAGCCACCGAGAACACCGAGAAAGAATCATGTCGATTCGGCCTTCGTGTCCGGCGTCGTGGTAAACAAATTCCTCTTCGTCCCGATCCCCAATCCCCTCCTCTCCTCCCTCTGCGTACTGCGACCTCCGCAGTTCTCATTCTGTACTGACCACCAGCCACCAGCCACTAACCACTTTCCTAAAATTGCTACTTGAAATCAGGCCACCACTTGTGCGATAAGGGAAAGCATCCTGATCGGACAAAGGCATGGCTTCGGGAGAACTCGTTTGTGGGATGTGAATCGTGCGGCGCGTCGGGCCGCTTGTCCTGACAAACCGCGCGGGCCTCGTCCGCTTGACCGTTGGTGCGGCGCAGTAAAGGGCCTCTGGTCGTGTAAGCCGCCGAATAACACCAGCAGTGAGCCGGCGATAAGCGGCATCCCAAGCCACCGGCCGAAATGTTTTGGAGTTCCTAAGCGCGCGCGACGGTGACTCCAGAAAGCGGGTTTCGGATTAGCCGCGTCAGACCGACCGGGTTCGACGGGCCGAGCGTCTTGGTGACCTGCGCTTGGAAATCACCATCGTTCCCACGGCGGAGGGCCACCGGTGCGCCGCTGCTTCGCAAGACGCCGTGGCACGCGACCTACAACACAAGAAATCGCCACGGCCCCTAGGAACGGGGCGGCAGCGCACAAACCAAACGGGTTTCGCCCAGGCGCCGCTGCGCACTCAAGTGTGCAGCGGCGTTTTTGGATTTTGGGTGGCCCAGACAACTCGTTGTCTGGGTTGCGCAGCAACAAGAGCGCAACTCCAGTAATCGGCGCCACCAAGCAACTCGGCAATACCACGAGCCACACCATCCGGTCGACAGCCCCTCCCGTGCCTTCGGCACCCGGACAACGAGTAGTCTGATGGGCCACCCGACGCATTTTCACATACACTCGGCAAACACTAAACCGAAGCGCCAGCGAGAGAGATGGACCCGTGAGTGGTGGACGCTCGCGCTTCGGGCTAGTATATTTCCCGACAGCCCCTACATCTCTCGGAAGGAAGCATTCGCAATGTCACGCGGCAATTGGCTCACCGCTTTGCTCGTTTCGCTGGCCGGTTCTTTCCTGTCCGCTGCCGTCATGGCCCAGGACATGCGATTGGGCGATTTGTTGATCGATGGCGAACCGTGGGAACTCGTGGGGGAAGGCTACACGTTCACCGAAGGCCCGGCCGCCGACCTGCACGGCAACCTGTATTTCACCGACACGTTCAAAGGCAAGATCCACCGGATCACGCCCGACGGCCAGATCGAGGTGTTCGTCGACAAGAGCGGCGGCTGCAATGGGCTGATGTTTGGGCCGGACGGTCGACTGTACGGCTGCCAAAACGGCAAGAAGCGCATCGTCGCGTATGACTCGGCAGGCAAGGAAAGCGTTATCGCCGAGGACGTGCAGAGCAACGACATCGTGGTCATGAAAAACGGCGCGATCTACTTCACCGATCCGCCCAACCATCAACTGTGGTACATCGCGCCCGATGGCGAAAAACGCGTCGTCGACAAGGGGCTGGGCTATCCCAACGGCCTGATCCTCACGCCCGACGAAGGCACATTGGTCGTCGTCGATATGCGCAGCGCCAATGTCTATGCCTATCGCGTCGATCCTAATGGCGATTTGAAGTTCAAGCAGCCGTTCTGGACGTTGCGCACCCTGCCGGGCAAGCTCGATTGCGGGGCCGACGGCATGTCCGTGGACTCGGCCGGCCGGATCTATGTGGCCACGCAACTAGGCTTGCAGGTTTTAGACGACAGCGGCCGCCTGGGCGGCGTGATCGAAAAACCGCAGCAAGCCTGGCTGGCCAATGTGGCGTTTGCCGGAGAGAACCTCGATACGCTCTACGCCGCGTGTACCAATCGCATCTTCAAGCGCAAGCTCAACGCCAAGGGCATTCGCTACTTTGCCTCGCCCAGCGGCAAGTCGGCCGCCGGTGGTCAATAATCGTTCGCCGTGGCGCGCCGGCTGGACGGCTCGGGCTGCCTGACGATGTCGTTATTTTTTGCTACTTTCCGCGCAATTTGCCATCCGGGTGGGTATGCGTGTCGGCACGAACCGCTAGACTGAAAGCGCGAAAAGTCTCTTCTTTTTTGCGCGGAACTTCAGGCGGCTCCGGGCTGACGGTCATCGTCGGCCAGCAATCGGCACAAGGCGGCAACATGCTCACAACGCGGTCCGAGTGGTATCAAGGGCTCGATCCGGCCAAGAAACAGGCCATTCGCGAACTGCATCGCATCAATCCCCTGTGGAATCTGGTCGGCCTGCTCTTCGTCGCCGCCTGGATCGTCACCGGAGTGGCTGTCGTGATGGCGCCAACGTGGTACTGGCGCTTGCCGGGCTATGTGCTCATCGGCTTGCTGATCCACGGCATGAGCAACTTCATGCACGAAGGCATTCACGGCACGCTGTTCAAGAGTCGGCGCTGGGATCGTTGGTTCGGCTTCGTGATGGGCGCGCCGTCGTTGTTCTCGATGACGGCCTACGGCGTCAACCACCTGTTGCACCACAAGCACACCCGCACCGACCAAGATCCGGACAGCTTCTATAACTTTTCCGAAAATCCTAAGACGCTGTCGGTCATGTACTACGCGTGGCTGGCCTTTGGCATGGTGTTCTACTCCGTTCGCGTGCCTTGGGTGGCGGTGAGACACGGCACGCGCAAGGACCACTCGAACATGGCGGTCGAGCGCACGCTGTTGACGGTCACGCTGCTGGCGTTGGCTGGCTCCGCCTGGTGGTTCGGGTTTTTTGGTGTCCTGGTACACGTGTGGATCATTCCGCTGGGCGTTGCCGCCCTGCTGGGCAACGTGCGCGGCTGGGCCGAACACACGCAAACCCCATCGGGCCATCCGCTCACCGAAACGCGCACGGTGACCAGCAATCGCCTGTTCTCGTTCTTGAACATCAATCTGAACTACCACATCGAGCACCATCTGTTTCCCGGTGTGCCTTGGTACAACTTGCCAAAGGTGCATGCCCTGCTGCTCGACGACTACAAGGCCGCCGGCTCGTCGATCTACGGCTCGTACACGCACTTCCTGTTCGATGCCTTTCGCACCGGCATCCACGGCCTGGCGCCGCGCACAACGCCGGCCCGCACCGACGCGCGCCCGCCGCAACTGGCGGCCGCCGTTCCCACGCCGCACGAGCCTCGCCCCGTGCAGGTGGAATCCGCGCCTGTGCGGTAGCAATTCGCCGCTCGGCGACGTGCTCGTATCCGTTTGCTTTACCCTCGCCAGGTGGCGTGTTAGCATGCGCGCCGACGGCGTCTTTGTCGGAACTCCTTGCACGGTGTCTTTGGATTTCAGCGTCTTTGGATTTCGGTCGTGGCAGAGCCCTTGGATCCCTATCGCGATTGGCTGGGCATCGCCGGCGGACGCCGCGCCGCCAACTACTATCTTCTGCTCGGGCTGGAGCCGTTCGAGGCGGATCGGGCGCGCATCCAGGCGGGGGCAAAGACCGCCTCAACCCGCGTGCGACAGCAAGCCGCGGCCGACGAAGGAGCGCTACGCGACAAGATCCTTGCCCAGGTGCAGGCGGCGCAACAGTGTCTGCTCGACCCGCAACAGCGGCAGCGTTACGACGCGCAGCTTCGCGCCCGCCAACAACAACATGCCGCCGGTGAAGCTGCTCCAACGGGCTCCGCCTCGCCCGGCATCCCGGTCGCGCGCCCGCTCAAAGCGGCCGGCGCGTCGCCGCTGGAAGCCGTGCCGCCAGCTCCGGCCAACCCGTCGCTGCCCGAGTCGTTGTGGCAGGACGACGGCGCGCTGCCGGTGGCGCGCTCCAGCGTCCAGCTTCAAACCAGGTCGCGGAGTGCCTTGCCGCTGGTGATCGTGGCGGTGCTGGCCGTGGCGGCCGCGGGCCTCGGCGTAGTGGTCGTCAGGCAAATGAAATCGTCGCGACAAGTGGCGACAGCGGCCGATCCGGTTGCGCCAGCCGCGGCGGATCCGATGGCGGTGGACCGGCCGGCGTCCGACACCGTCGACGCGCCGGCTGCAACGCCGTCATTCCCGCCGCGCGACCCGGTCGAACACGATGCCGATACGACGCACCCCGACGATGCGGCGTCCGCGCCGGCAATTCCTGCCGACAATGACCCGCCCCCGGCGGCCGTCGAAACAGGGGCTAACCCAGAGCCGCCAACGCCCATCGTCGTGTCGCCCGCCGCGCCACCGGACTTGCTGCACGCGTTGAATCGCGCGGGCCGCGCTGGCGGCGCGCCACGTCGACGTGGCGCGCCAGCATCTGGCCCAGGCGGCCGAGCTCGCCGGAGACTCCCCACAGCGCGAGACGGTGGAACGGCTCGACGCGCTGGCCGACCAGTTGGAGCGGTTTCTGCTGGCGGTGCGCGCCGGCTGGATGAAGTTTTCCGTGGCCGAGGAGTTGCCGATCGGCGGCGAGTTCATGTCGATCGTCGAGGTGGAGCCCGAGAAAATCATGTTGCGCTCCGCCGGTTCGCAGCGCGAATACACGGCCGCCACGCTGCCGGCGCCGATCGCGCTGACGTTCGCCCGGGCGGGCATCAACGAACAATCGGCGCCGGCGAAAGTGATGTTCGGCGCGTTCCTCGTCGTCGATCCCCAAGGCAATCGCGCGCAGGCCCGGCAACTCTGGCAATCGGCCGCTGCCGGCGGCGAGTCGGTCGACAAGCTGTTGGCGCTGGCGGCCAACGACGATCTGGCGATCGAGCGCGAGCCGGTTCCAGCCGACGACGCCCGGGCTGCGGCCGAAGAGCACGTGGCCCAGGAGTTCGCCGTCACGCTGCGCAGCGCGCGCTCGCCCGAGCAGAAGGCGTATCTGGTCGAGCAACTGTTGGAAGCGGCCGCGGCCAGCGACGACGCAGCCAGTCAGTACGCGCTATTGTGCGAAGCCGGCGCCGCGCGGCCATCGCCGGAGACGCCCCCCAGGCATTGGCCGCGGTGGACGAGCTAGGCCGCTGGTTCAAAGTCGACACGCTGGCGCTCAAGACCCAAGCCCTCTCCAAAACCCGCCCCGCCGGTCAAACGCCCGAAGAGTCCGCCCAAGTGGCCGAGCTGGCATTGTCACTCCTAGACCAGGTCCACCAGCGCCCCGAGCTAGCCCGCACCCTAGCCGCCACCGCCGCCGGCGCCGCCCGCCGCTCCGGCAACCAAGACCTCATCCAAAAAGCCACCCGGCGAAGAAGAGAAGTGGAACGCGCGGCGAAGTAGCCTCAAGCGATGCCATTTGTTCGTAGCTGGATTCGCAAGAATTCAGCCGACCGCATTGTTGTTTTGCCTCGGGTATACTGGCCATATGGTCAATTCTCCGTTGGTTCTGCTGCTTCCAGGCATCCTGTTTGGGCTATACGCCGCTGTCTATTGGGTCAGTGATGAAATTCGTTTCAAGTATGGACGCACTGTTAAAAGAGCCGACCGCCCCGTCTTTTATTGGCTAGTCTGGGGAGCGTGCACATCGGTGTCTGTCGCCTGCCTCTCCGCAGTAGCGTATCACTATATGTTTCCAAACTGATCCCACTGCGCGAACTCCCATTCAATTGACGCTCGCCTTTCCCAAGACCCATGATGGGGCGAATAGGCTTGGTCTCACACAGCGGGATCGTCATCGGCTCGTCCTAGGATTTCAGGTCTAAGCCGAACGCGCGCCTCGGCTTTCTGCCCCCCTTTCCTCCCGCGCCCGCCCTCTTTTTTTGCCTCTGTTTGAAAAATCCAGGACTCGGCTTGCCGCTCGGAACGATATGTATGTACACTATCCAAAGCAGGAGAGTGCTAGCATGGCGTTGCCCTTGGATTGCCGGGAAATTACTGCGGTGGTGGCCGATTTGGCTCTGCGGGTGCGGGAGTTGGAGGATGCGCGGCTGCCGGGACGCACCGGGGTGGTTTCCAGTGGGCATCGCCGGCTGGATCATCTGCTGCCCGAGGGGGGGCTGCGACGCGGCACGCTGGTCGAGTGGCTGGGGGCCGGGGCGGCCAGCGGCGCCGGCACGTGGCTTTGATCGCGGCCCGCGAACTGGCACGGCAAGGCGGCGCCGTCGTGGTGATCGATCGCGAGGGGCAGTTTTATCCGCCCGGGGCGATTCGCCTGGGCATCGAACTGGAGCAGCTCATCGTGGTGCGGCCCGCGAGCGACGAGGACGGCGCCTGGGCCGTCGACCAGGTGCTGCGCGCGCAGCGTGGCGGCCGTGTGGTGCGCCGTGACGCGGCAAGACGATCACACGCTGCGGCGCTGGCAACTGGCCGCCGAAACCAGCGGCGTGGTCGGCTTGCTGCTGCGCCCCGACGCGGTGCGCCGCGATCCCTCCTGGGCCGATCTGCGGCTGCTGGTCGAGCCTTTGGTGCGCACGCGCCGCGCCGGCCGGCAACGGCAGCAGCGCATCACCCTGCTCCGTTCGCGCAGCGGGCAGGCCGGCCGCATGATCGAACTGGAACTCCCCACGCCGGACACACTGCAATACGAACAACCCACATCGCCTGCCCGTGGTCGAGGCCCCTCCGATGAAACGCGCCCTATGCCTGTGGCTTCCCCATTGGCCGCTGCAAAGGCTCGCCGCCGCGCACGCCGAGCTTAGCACGCGGGCTGTCGTGCTCTACGAGCGCCACGCCACCCGCGGAGCGCGCGTGGTGGCGTATTGCCCCCAGTTGAGCCGCGCCGCCGTGGCGCTGTGGGAAGATGCCGAGCCCGCGCTGCGTTCGGGTGGCACCCTACGCCGTTAACCGTTCCTTCTGATCCTCGATCCGCAGATTACACAGATTTCGCAGAATTATGAGTTCCGAATTCGACATCGCGCGCTCGGCTGAGAGCCCACCGGTCTGAACTATCCTTTTTCTCTGTGAAATCTGCGTAATCTGCGGATTGTTCTTCAGGGTTAACGGCGTAGGGTGGCACCCAAAGTGCGGTGCTCGATTTCGAATCGACGCCGCTTCACTTGCCGGTGAGTTCGTCGGCCAGCTTTTCGGCGCCGTAGAGCTTGCGCATGGCTTCGGTGATGACGCTGGAGTGGACCGAAATGGCGCGGGCTTCTTTGTCGCTGTAGACAAAGTCGAGCACCAGCGACTGGATGTTGCCGTCGAAGATGATGCCCACGATTTCGCCGGCGCGGTTGACCACGGGGCTGCCGGAGTTGCCGCCGATGATGTCGGCCGTGCTGACGAAATTGAACGGCGTCCGCAGGTCGAGCTTGTCTTTGCCTTTGACCCAGCGCTCGGGCAGTTTGAAGGGCGGCAGATCGCCGTGTTCGGCGGCGTGCGGATAGGCCCCGGCGATGGTGGTCCACGGCGGCATTTTCCGGCCCTGGTCGGTGTAGCCCTTCACCTGGCCGAAGGCGAGGCGGAGCGTGAAAGTGGCGTCGGGATAGGTGCTTTCGCCCTCGATGGCGAAGCGCGAACGGGCGATCTTGGCATAAGCCTGGCGGAGCGGCTCCTCGACGTTGTTCTCATAGGTGGTGCGTAATTTGCGGGCTGGCGGGTCGACGAGCCGCGCCAGCGCGATCATCGGATCGTCGGACGCTTCGATGGCGCTTTTGCCCCCCTCGGCCAGTTGTTTGCGTACTTTGACGTCGGCCAGCTTGCTGCCATTGATCAATTCGGCGGCGCGGCCGGCGGGCGACATGTTCGCCATCACTTCTTTCACCAAGGCGTTCTCCGAGCCGCCTCGCTCCAGCAGATAGCCGAGCGAGTCGGTAAGCTTGGCGATCTCCAGGTCGGGATAAATCGGCGCGGTGGAAAACAACTGCTGCTTGAGGGATTCGAGCCCGGCTTCGGCGTATTCAGGCAGCCGATCGGCGTTGGGCTTGGTCGATTCTTCACCCAGCCGCACCAGCCCGCGCGCGATGCGGTACAGCTCCGTGTTGAAGGCCGTGCCGCGTTCGTAGAGCGAGTAGTCGATGTAGATGGGATGCCAGGCGGCCAGCGCCGTGGAGACCTGGTCCCAGGCGCCGCGCGCGTCGCGTAGTTTCGGATCTTCGTCGATGGCCTGGCGCAACGACCGTTCGTCCTTGCGCTTGGCGTCCATGATGGACGGATCCTGCAAGCCGGCCAGCCCGCCCAGGCGAGCTTTGCGCGAGTTCTGATAGCCGAACAACTCGTCGCGGGCGCGGCGTTCGTTTTCCAAACCGCGCTCGCTGTAGTTTTGCAACATGATCTCGCGGCGGCGAATGAGATTGAGCAATTCGGGGAACACCGTGTCGCGGAGGAATTGCAAGTGGGCCACGGTATTGAGCCGGTCGGTGTGGCCGGGGTTGCCGGCCACGAAGATCAGTTCTTCGTCCTGGCGCCGGCCTTGCTCCAGGAGAGATAGTGCGGCGGTTCGACCGGCTTGCCGTCTTCGTAAACGCGGAAGAAGCAGATATCGAGATCGTAGCGTGGGTATTCGAAATTGTCGGGGTCGCCGCCAAAGAACGCGATGTCTTTCTCCGGCGCGAACACCAGCCGCACGTCGGTGTACTTCTTGTAGCAATAGAGGTTGTACGCGCCCGCCCTGGAATAGCGTGACGACGTCGCTGCGCAGCCCGGTCTTGTCGAGCGATTCTTTCTCGATGGTGTTGCTGACGGCGACGCGGGCGGCGTGGGCCTCGGCGGCGCTCATGTCGGGCTTGACTGCGGCGTTGACCCGCTCGGTAATGTCTTCGATGGTCATCAGCACGTTGAGTTCGAGATCGACGCACTTGAGTTCATCGGCGGGCGTGGCGGCCAGGTGGCCCTCGGTCACCAGGTCGCGCTGGGGGGTGCTGAGCTTGTGCAATGCGTCGGCGCCGACGTGATGGTTGGTCATCACCAGGCCTTTGCCCGAGACGAACGAACCGCTGCCGCCACTGTTGAAGCGCACGGCGGCGTGTTGCAGATGGTTGAGCCACTGGTCGGTCGGATCGAAGCCGTAGCGCTCCATCAGCAGCTTGCGCGGCGGCTGGTTGAAGAGCCACATGCCCTCGTCGCCGCGGGCGGTCGTAAGGTTTGAGAAGCCAATTGCCACGAGCGAGACGATGGTGATGACGAGTGCCGCGGGATGCGTTTTCAGGCGTCTCATGTTGCGAATCCTATGAGGGTCGTTGGTATTTCTAGTTGTTCCTGCGTTTTGCGACTACTTGCCGCCGCGGCCGGTGGATTTTGCGTTTTTGAACAGGATGCCCAGGCCGGCCATGGCCATGACGAGCAACAACACGCTAAACGCGACGATCGTGGGCCATTGGCTGGCACTCCAGCTTTCGCCCAAGCGATGCTCTTGATTGAGCCATTGTTTTAGCTTTGGCGCGAAGGTGAGAAATGCGATCGTCACCCCGGCAATCGAGCCACCGGCAATGTAGCCGGAACTGAGCAGCACGCCGGGACTGGTTTCCGAGTCATCGGCCTTGGCGCCTTTGACTTTGTCGACGAAAGCGCGGACAAGTCCGCCGATAAAGATGGGCGTGGAGATTTGGATGGGCAGATAGACCCCCACCGCGAACGGCAGCGAGGGCACTCCGGCCAACTCGAGCACCACGGCGATCAGGGCGCCGATGAGCACCAGCTCCCAGGGGAGCTTGCCGTTGAGAATGCCATCGATGATCAACGCCATGAGCAGTGTCTTGGGCGCGTCGAACTTGTTGCTGATCTTGGTGCCGTCGTCGCGCTCTTCGAGCACGCCGTTGATGGCCGGATCGACGTAGTAGCGAACCTGGCCCGTGTCGTCGACCAGGTATTTACCGGCGGGTATGCCCGGCCGTTCGCCGCGAGCGAGGTGCAGCACGTGATAGTAGGCCGGGTCGGTTTCGGCATATTCACCGCCCGGCTGCTCCATCTGGGTGAGCGATTTCACATCGTCGATGCGCGTCCGCGGCAGGAACTCGGGCTTGGTGGTATAGACGGTGCCCGCCTGGTTGAGCATCAGCAGGATCACGCCGATCACCAGCGCACTGGTGAGTGCGCCGATCAGGATGGCAAACTGCTGCGACCGGGGCGTGCTGCCGACGAGGTAGCCGGTTTTAAGATCTTGCGAGGTGGTGCCGCCGTTCGAGGCTGCGATGCACACCACGGCGGCAATGGTGAGCGCCGTGAGCGTGGCGGATTTGCCGGTGTTTCCCATCAACCAAAAGGCGATGCAGGTCAGCAGCAGCGTGGCCACGGTCATGCCCGAGATGGGATTCGAACTGGAGCCGATTTCGCCCGTTAGTCGCGATGAGACGGTGACGAACAAGAAACCGAAGGCCACGATGAACACGGCGCCGATGAGTCCTTCAAAGTTGAAACCCAGACCCAGCGAAGGGGCGAGCGTCAGCGCCAGGATCAATCCGATACTGCCGAAGATGACGAACGAGAGCGGCAAGTCGCGCTCGGTGCGAGGCATTGCGGCGCGGCTTTTCGTCGAGCCGCCGGAAGACGACAGATCGCCCATCGCCCGGCGCAGCGAGCCGATGATCATCGGCAGGGCCTGGAACATGCTGATGATGCCGCCGGTGGCCACGGCGCCGGCGCCGATATAGAGGATGTAGGCGTCGCGCAGCTCGCCGACGGACATGTCGCGAATGGCCTTGGAAGTCTCCGGCGCCAGCGGCTCGTCGAGCCGGATGCCGAAGAAGACGATCATGGGCACCATCACCAGATAGGCCAGCACGGCGCCGGAGAACATGATCGAGGCGATCCGCGGTCCGATGATGTAGCCCACGCCCAAGAGTTCGGGCGAGAGCTCTCCGCCGAGGATGCCGCCTTGCAGCCCCTTGCCGGTTGTCTGGTTGTAGAGATGAACGTTGACTTTCTCGCGCCATAGTCCGCAGGCATTCATCAAGAATTTGTACAGGAAGGCGAGGCCAAAGCCGGCAAAGACGGTCTTGGCCGTGGCGCCGCCTTCTTCGCCGACGATGAGCACGTCGGCGCAGGCCGTGCCCTCGGGATAGCGAAGCTTGCCGTGCTGCTGCACGATGAATGCCCGGCGGAGTGGAATCATCATCAAGATGCCGAGCAAGCCGCCCAGCACGCCGACGGTCATCACGCGCACGATGCTCATGTCGAAACCGAGCAACAGCAGCGCGGGAATGGTGACGCCCACGCCGAAGGCGATCGACTCGCCGGCCGATCCGGTGGTCTGCACGATGTTGTTTTCCAGGATCGTGGCTTGCCGCAGATTGAACGCGCGGGTCAGGCCGCGAAAGAGCGTGATGGAGAGGACGGCCACGGGAATCGAGGCCGAGACGGTCATGCCCACCTTGAGCACCAGGTAGAGCGAGGAGGCGCCGAAGACGATGCCCAGCACCACGCCGACCAGCACGGCCGACCAGGTGAATTCGTGCATCTCGACGCCGTCGGGCACGTAGGGTTCGTGTACGTAGCGGGAACCCTCGCGGGCGGTCGAGCCGGTCGACTTCCGTTCGCCGGTCGTGGGCGCTGCCATGGACACCATTCCAGAAGGTTTGCGCTTGGGGAACCGACCGACGCGAGTGCGTGCTGGGCGGCAAACTGCCCCGCATTCTAGCGAGCCATTGGGGTTTAGACCACAGCGTCCAGAGGGCTCGGGCCGGACGACGTGCCGCAGGGCAGGTGCGTAGCTGAATTCCCAAGAATTCAGCCGAACCCGAACTGAAGTTCTGCGCTTTTCAGCTACGGTTGCCATGAAACGTTGCCAGACACGTTTGCGCCGACCCCGTTTCGCGGATGGCGGCGGCGTGGTAGGCTCGATGAAGGCGATGCCAGAGGGCGACAGTCACTCGTTCAGCACGCCAAAGCGGCGCGGCACGGCTGTCGGCCTTGGGAACAAGTCGCCGAGTGGAGGCACCGTGATCCGCACAACACTGCCCAGCGACACGCGGGCCATTCTGGCCATGGCCGCGCGAACTGGCGTCTTCAAACCGCACGAGATTTCCGCGCTCGAAGAGGCGCTGGCCGAATTTCACAACGAGAGCGTGAAGGTCGACCACGCGGCCATTACGTTCGAACAGCACGGAGAGATCCTGGGCTTTGCCAATTATTCGCCGGCCGCCATGGCCGATCGAACCTGGTGGCTCAATTGGATCGCCGTGACCAAGCAAACCCAAGCCCGCGGCATCGGCACGACGCTGTTGAAACACGTCGAAGACGACATTCGCCAGCGGCGCGGCCGCATCCTGCTGGTGCGGACCTCGTCGTTGCCATACTACGATCTGACGCGGAAGTTTTACGAGAAGCACAGGTACGACCGCCACGCCGTGATCGAAGACTTCTTCGCCGATGGCGACAGCATGATCATCTACGCCAAGCGGTTGTCGCAATAGGGCGCTCGCGGCAATGTTCGGGTGGGCCAGGCAACTTGTAGTCTGGACAAGAGGTGCAGTGATGGTATCGCAGCCTGCACCCAACGATGCATGATTCAATCCGCCTCTTATTGCTTCGCAACCCAGACAACAAGTTGTCGCGGCCACCCGTCGATCAATCAATATAGATCGGGCCTTTTGGTCGGGCCTTTTGGCCCTTTGGTGGCGTTTGTTGTCGCCTGTTTCGCTAGGCCGTTGGCCCAGGCTGGTATGGCGGCGCACCGTTGGTGCTTGAGGGATGCGGCCCGCAAATCGATGGGTGTCTCGTCAACTCGTTGTCTGGGTCCCACGCTCGTCAAATCGAGATCTGCACGTTGGGCAGGGCTTCTTTCAGCTTGGCGCGGCCTTCTTCGGTGGTTTGGGTGAATGCCAGATTGAGCGCGCGGAGGTTGGTGAGCCCTGTGAGCTGTTCGAGACCGGCGTCGGTGACTTCGGTGTCGGCCAGGTTGAGCGACTTTAGCTTCTTCAGCCCCGACAGGTTGGCCAGGCTGGCGTCGGTGATCTCGGTGCCTTCGAGGTTGAGCGTCTCGAGGTTCGTGAGGCCCTTTAGATTGGGCGTGCCGGCGTCGGTCACAGCGGTGTGCCAGAGATCGAGCGACGTCAGCGATTTCATGTCCTTGATGTGGCCCAGGCCCTCGTCCGTGACTTCGGTTTCGGCCACGTCCAGGATCGCGAGTTTCGATAGCCCCTTCAAGTGTACCAGACCCGAGCCATCGAGGCCCGTGCTGCGCAGTTCGAGGCGTTTCAGTTCTTTCAGATCTTGTAGATGTTCCAGCCCGTCGTCGGTGACGTTGGTGCGCAACAGGTACAGCTCCACGAGTTTTGGCATTTTGGCGATATAGACCAGCCCGTCGTCCGAGATTTGCGAATCTTCCAGGCCGAGGCCGCGCAGCTTGGTGAGACCGGCCAGCGCTTCGAGCCCCTCGTCGGTGACGTTGGGGTTGCGCAGCTTGAGTACCTGCAGGTTCTCCAGCGCCGCCAGTTGTTTCACGCCTTCGTCGGTGATGTAGGCGCAGCCGCGGAGATCGATGTAGCGGGCCTTGGGCACCTGGGCCAGGTACGCCATGCCGGCATCGGTGAAATTGTTGTACAACAGGTGAAGCTGCTCCAGGTTCGGCAATCGAGCCAACGGCGCCAGCGCCGCATCGCTCAGGTAGGAGGAGCGCCGCAGGTTGATTGATTTGAGCTTGGGCAGGCCTTCCAGCTTGGCGGTGGCGGCGTCGGTGATTTCGGTGTTCTCCAGCGTCAAGTATTCCAAGCCGAGGCCTTGCAACTTGTCGAGTGTCTCGTCGTTCACGTCGGCGCCGAAGAGCTCCACTTTCGCCAGCGCCGGCAGTTTTTTCAGCAGCGCATAATCGAAGTCCTTGACGTTGGCGTTCATGAGGTTGACGTCGGTCACGTTGCCCGCGGCGTTCTTGGTGACGGTGCCGCTGATGGCCTCGACCGCCTCGACGGCCTGTGGATCGTCTTGGGCGCAGGCTCGGCCGGCTTGGCGGATTTGGCTAGCTTGAGCGTGTCTTCGGGTTCCGCTGCAACAGCGCTTCGCTCGACTTTGCCATCCTTGGCAGGAGCCTCGCTTTTGGCGCAGCCGGTGAATGGCAACGCGGTGAGGAAGCCAAGGGCAACAAGCAGCAGGGCAGGGCGTGAATTCATGATCGCTCGGACGGCAGGTGGGAAACGAGAAAACGAAAAAAGGACTGCCGGCGGCGCCGCCTGTGAAAGCCGGCGCCGGCAGTCCCGTTATCTTATCGCAAGGCTACTACAGCTTGTAGCCGTGGTGGTACTCGGGCTTGATGACCGAGGCCACTTCCGGGGCATTGGTGGCGGTGAGGTTGGCCGAATCCCACTCGATCTTCTTGCCCGGCGATTCGGGCTCGTTGGCGGCCCACACGGCCAGATTGCCAAGCAAAATGGTTTCGGTGAGCGGGGCGGCATAGTTCTCGAAGTTTGAACGGGCCGGAGGTCCGCCCTTGACGGCGCGGGCGAATTCCTCGAAGTGGCCCGGCGATTCCTCGTACTCGACTTCCGGCGCCGTGATTCCACCGAGCAGCTTGGACGGCTTCTCGCAGTAGTCGCCGGGGGCAAACAGCTTGCCCTTGTCGCCGATCAACAGCACGCCGGTCTCGCTGACGTTCTCGCCGTCGAACAGGTCGGCCGAGGGCGCTTGCCGCCGTCGTACCAGACCATCTTGCAGGCGGCGCGATCGCCGTTTTTCGGGAAGTCGTAGGTGATGATCGACCACTTGGGATAGCTGTCGCGATTGTGGCCCGAGGTCTCGGCTTGCACGGCCGAGGGGTCACGCAGGTCGAGCGCCATGAACGGCATGTTCACGGTGTGGCAGGCCATGTCGCCCAATGCGCCGGAACCGAAGTCCCACCAGCCGCGCCAGGCGAACGGATGATAGCCGGGAGCATAAGGACGATCGGGAAGCGCAGCCGAGCCACAGATCCCAGTGCAGGTTCGGGGGAATCGTGCCTTCCGGCGGACGCGAGCCGCCCTGCGGCCAGATGGGACGATTGGTCCAGACGTGAACTTCTTGGACGTCGCCCAGCACGCCCGATTCGACCACGGCGGCCGTCTTGCGCAGCGGAGTGAACGAAGTGCCCTGGTTGCCCATCTGCGAGGCGACCTTCATTTCGCGGGCAATCTTGCCGAGCTCTCGCGCTTCCCAGATGGTGCGCGTGAGTGGCTTTTGCGTATGGCAGCCGATGCCCATCCGCATGGCCATGGCCGTGGCGGGGGCGTGCATGTGGTCGGGCGTGCTGACGGTCACCGCGTCGAGGTTCTTGCCAACCTCGTCGAGCAGTTTGCGGAAGTCGTTGTATCGCGCTGCTTTTGGAAAGCTCTTGGAACCGGCCTTCTCCAGTGTGTTGTCGTCGACGTCGCAAATGGCGACGACGTCGCCGGCGTCTTTCGCATCGCGCGAGTCGCTGGTGCCCTTGCCGCCGACGCCGATGCAACCGAAGCGAATGACTTCGTTGGGGCTCTTGCTGTCTTCGGCCGCGGCTTTGCCGGCAACCCACACACCCACGCCGGTGGCGGCAGTGGTCTTCAAAAATCGACGGCGATCGGTCAGATACGACATGGCAGAACGCTCCTAAGTACGGTTTCAGTTGTGGAGGCTTTTTCGACCGGGCACCCGGGCCAAAAATGATGGTGGTCGGCGAGCGGCGGATCCGCAGTCGGCAAAAGTTGGTGGGGGCGCGCGGGGCCGAGGTGCGGCCAGCGCGACGTTGGATGCCTGGGGGCTCTTTACTAGACGATACCCTCTGCGCCAGCCGCTCGCAATCGGCGTAACAGGTACTTTTGCCGAAAAAAATCGCCCCGGTGTTGGTACGCAAGCCGGGTGCGGCGCGGTCGGGGAAAAATCCACGGGATCGGCCAAGGTTCCGTGGCAGAGGATGCTGAAGTCGCAAGGCTTCCGTCGTGTGCTGGCTGAATTCTTGCGAATTCAGCGACGCGCGAGCCGGTAAGCCCCGGAGAGATGTGTGTGGCAAATATGTCTGGCGCGATGGCTGGGGAGTATGTACAACTTGGGAAAGCGTCGAAGGGATTTTCTTTTCCAAGGAGGCCGTGATGGGATTGCCGAAAGTGGATCGCGCGAAGCTTCGCGAGCGATTGTTGACCGAGTTCGAGCGGACGGTGGACGAGGTGGCCGAGGCGGTGGATGCGGCCCCGGCGGGGCGAGTGATTCGCGATAGCGAGGAGCCGGCGCGGGATGCGTTGGATCGTTTCAGGCAAGTCGTCTACGAAGAGGTCTTGCAGGCCAAAGTGGACGCGTCGGAAGCCGCTTTTCCCCCCTCCGACCAGCGCGGCCAGCGGCAAGCCGAAACGTCATAAGGGGCGTCAAGCTTTCAGCCTGCTGTCGATCAACGGTCGCATCCAATTGCGTCGCGTGCGTTGGCACTGCCCGCGGGAAGGGAGCGAGACGACGATCGACCGGCTGTTGGACGACGCCGAATCGACGATCAGCCAAGGCGTGCGTGAGATGGCCTGCCGGGTGAATCAAGGTGCCTCGAGCTTTGCCAGAGCGGCCGAAATCCTCGGCCGCACGGCGCACTTCAACGTCAGCAAGGAAACCTTGCGGCAGTTGATCGAAGAGGAAGGTCTTACGGTGTTGCGGGGGATGCAACGGGGGGAATTGGCTCCCGACTGGTCGAGCGCCGACTGCACGACCGAAGAGCAGACCCGGCGAATTTACCTCGGCTGCGACGGCGTGAAAGTGCCGCTGGTGACCGACGCGGAGAAGAAGAAGCGGCGGCAAGCGATTCGCGCCAAGCGTGCTCGCCGGGGGGCGCAAGTGCAAGCCGCTGCCACGCGCCAAACCGGGTTCCGATAACGCCTACAAGGAGTTCAAGGTCGGCTATCTGTACGACGAGAAGAAGGCCCATCGGTTGGTGGGAGCGACCGCCGGCAACCACGAAACGGCCGGACGGATGCTGCAGCGGATGGGCGCTCAGGTGGGGCTTATCGAGGCCGACGAGCGTGTTGCCTTGATCGACGGGGCGCCGTGGATTCGCAACCAGATCGAGTTTCACGGCTTGACCAGCGACATCGGCTTGGACTTTTATCACTTGCAAGACTACGCCCAGAAGACGCGTCGGGCCGTGTTCGGCGAGGCGTCCGAGGAGGGCCGGCGGTGGCTCGGTGATTTGATGCACACGTTCAAGCACGACGGTTACAACGCGGGCTACGACAAGCTGACCGCGTGGCGCACCAGGCTGCGAGGCGCCAAGCGTGCGGCGGCCAACAGCTTGATGCAATACGCGGCCGAGCGACACGACATGATTCGGTATCCGCAGTTCCGCATGAAAGGCTGGCAAATCGGCAGCGGGCCGACCGAAGCCGAGTGCAAGACCACCACCGATCGCGTCAAGGGACACGGTCGCCGTTGGGATTCGGCCAACGCCGAAGCCATGATGGCCCTGGCCGCACTCCACGACAGCCAATTGTGGACACAACACTGGACAACCCTCGATCCACAAAGAAATTAACGACGCCATAGAATCTGGCCAGACACGGAGAGAGGAGAGATTCGCCAATTGCAGCCGGCTCGGCCAGCAGCGATGATGCTGGCTTGGGCCTTTCCGCCCTGGGGCCTCCCGCGGGCGGCTGTGCGATTTGTAAGGCCCACGAACCACGCCGCCAACCCAAGAACGAGTGTCAATCGAGGAGAGATGCGATGAATTTGCCGTGGATGTTTCGCGCCGCTGGTGGCGCCGTGGGGCTGTTGCTGTGTGGCGCGGTCTTGGCCGCCGACACAGGGGGCTACCAATCCTCGCTGTTCAACGGCAAGGATCTCGACGGCTGGCAGGTCACTGGCTGCGAGGCAGTGGTCAAAGACGGCGTGCTGCTGCTGAAGGCCGGCGACGGCTTCGTGCGCACCAACGAACGGCATGGCGACTTCGTGCTCGAACTCGACTGGCGGGCCCTGCGACCGAGCAAGTACGACTCGGGCATCTACATTCGCGCCGACTTGCCCGAGGATGGAAAGCCGTGGCCCAAGCGCTATCAGATCAACCTGCTCGATGGCAAGGAAGGCAATCTGTTGGGCGTGGCCGGCGCTGAGTCGAGCGGATTGGCCAAACCGGCGGGCGAGTGGAACCACTTCAAGATCACCGTGGTGGGCGACACGGCCGAGTTGGAGATCAACGGGCAGAAGGCATGGAAGGCCTCGGGCATCCAAAATGCCGACGGCTACATCGGCCTGCAATCGGAAGTCGACGGCGGCGGGCAGTTCGAATTTCGCAACATGACATTGACCGATCTCGACTATCAACCGCTGTTCGACGGGCACGATCTGGCCGGCTGGACGGGCGACACGCAGGGTTATCAAGTGGTGGACGACATGATCGTTTCGCCCACCACGGGCGGCGGGCGTTTGTTCACGGCCGACGAGTACGCGGACTTCTCGTTCCGCTTCGACTTCAAGCTCACGCCCGGGGGGAACAACGGCGTCGGCATTCGCACGCCCATGGAAGGCAACCCGGCCTACGTGGGCATGGAGATCCAGATCCTCGACAACGACGCCGATGTGTATAAGGACATTCAGCCGTATCAGGCGCACGGATCGGTGTATGGCGTGGTGCCGGCCAAGCGCGGCTATCTGAAGCCGGTGGGCGAATGGAACCACGAAGAGATCATCGCCGACGGCCGGCACGTCACGGTGATCCTCAACGGCACGACGATCGTCGACGCGAATCTCGACGAAGCGTCGAAGGGCGGCACGATGGACCACCAGGACCACCCGGGCTTGCAGCGCGAGAAGGGGCACATCGGCTTCCTGGGGCACGGAGCGAAGATCGAGTTTCGCAATTTGCGGATCAAGGATCTGGCGGGGAAGTGAGCTGGTGGCACTGGCATCCTGCCAGTGTCGAATGTGTGTGAGTTTCCGTGTGCCACTGCTAACTTGTTAGCAGTGTTCGCTACGCGTGGACGTGGGTGAGTTGCTCATCCGTAACTCCAAGGGGAGGCGCTGCTTGACGAGCAAGCAGTGGCATCCTACGCCGTTAACCGTTCCTTCTGATCCTCGATCCGCAGATTACACAGATTTCGCAGAATTATGAGTTCCGAATTCGACATCGCGCGCTCGGCTGAGAGCCCACCGGTCTGAACTATCCTTTTTCTCTGTGAAATCTGCGTAATCTGCGGATTGCTCTTCAGGGTTAACGGCGTAGAGTGGCACCCAGTGGCGGGCCGCAAGCTTAGGAGGGCGATCGCTCATGGCGCGATACGTACGGCACACGCGGCATTCCTTCTCAAGCAAGCTGCGGTGGGCGGCCAGCGGATTGCTGTGGGGCATTCGCACGCAGGCGAATTTCGTGATTCACCTGGCCGTGGCCGCCGCGGTCGTGGTCGCGGGCGTGGCACTGCGCGTGACGCTCGTCGAATGGTGCGTGCTGGCCCTGTGCATTACGCTGGTGTCGGCCGCCGAGTTGTTCAACACGGCGATTGAACACCTCGCCCGGGCCATCTGCCACGAGCATACCGAAGAGCTTCGCCACGCCCTGGACACCAGTGCCGGCGCCGTGCTGATGGCAGCGATCGGCGCGGCGGTGACGGGCGCGGTTGTCTTCGGCTATCGCTTGGGCGTGTTGTTGCAGTGGTGGGGTGGGTGAGATTGCGCGCCCAGCCACGCTTCACGCGCGCGTGATTCTTCGGTGGGTGGCCGCGACAACTTGTTGTCGGGGTGGCGAAGCCACAAGAGGCGTCAGTGGGAGATTGACGGCAGCAACGAGGCGCGAGCCAGCACATTAACGTTGCGGAGGATTGCCCGCGATGGTCTCGACGCGATGCCTCTTGTCCCTGCGGGACTCAGACAACGAGTTGTCTGAGCCACCCAGCGGAACCCACGCCCTTAGTCAGTCATTAAACCCACGGCCTCTGGCCGTGTGACCCGAAGAGCTTCGGAGCGGTGCGTGGTGCATGGAGTTGCCAGACGGCATAGGCTGTCCTTCCGGGAAGGCCCGTTGGGGCAGGAAGGAGCAACCTATGCACGACTGGCAAAGTCTTTCCCACGTGCGGTGGGAATGCAAGTACCACGTGGTGATCATACCAAAGTTTCGGCGTCGGGTATTTTACGGACGATTGAAACGGGAAGTAGGGGCGATTCTGCGAGAGCTGTGTCGCCAGCGAGGAATCGAGTTGCTGGAGGGGCGCTGCATGCCGGACCACATCCACATGTGCTTGAGCATCCCGCCCAAGTACAGCGTGGCGCACACGATCGGGTTCCTGAAAGGCAAGAGTGCGGTTCGCATCCACCGTGAGTTGCTGAAGGAACGAAGGATGACAGGCTTGCATTTTTGGGCCGCTGGCTACTGTGTGAGCACGGTTGGGCTGGATGAAATGCGAGTGCGCCAGTACATCCGTGAGCAAGAGCAACAGGACGAACGGCAAGGCAAGTTGGATTTGGAGTAACCCTAGTGGCCCCAACGGGGCCTTCCCCATGTATCCGGCCCCTTCGGAGGGGCCTTCCTAAACCCACGGCCTCTGGCCGTGGTCGATTAGTGGTGCTTCGACTCGACCGCGTTAAATGTCGCAACTGGCAGGACGCCAGTGGCACTCTCTACGGTTTACCCCTTCTCTTTCTCGTGCAGCGATTCATGTTCTTTGGCGTCGTGGGGGCGGTTGTCTTGGCCTGGATGGGCCGTGAGCTCCATGCGGTCGACGAATTTGACGTTGGCGCATTTGTCGATTTCGCTGGTGTGGCAGGCGGCAAAGTCGGGGATGTAAAACCGCAACGGGCCACCGGCCGATGCGGGCAGCGGCTGGCCTTCGAGGCGATAGATCACGATCGCCCGGTCGCGCACGGTCTCCAGCGGAATGCTGGCGTGGAAGTCGTCGGTCGAGGCGTGCAATGTCAGGTACTTGGCCGCCGGCTTGGGCTGCACGCGAGCCAACAGAGCCGCGAGTTTGACCGCGTCGCCCTTCCGCTTGGCATCGATCCGGCCGACGTCTTCGATCTGCGATTCGGCGGGCAATGCGGCGAAATCTTCGAAGCTAAGCATGACGGGCCGTTCGACTTCGCCGTCAATGGTGAGGGTCGTTTTGTTCATGGCGGTGGCTGGGATCGGAGCGCGTTGGTTATCGAAACAGCATGTTCACCCTCCGCTGGCGCTGCGTGTGAGCATGGCACCCGGGCCATCTTCCTGCTTGGTACACGGAAAAGCAAACGGGCGCCGCCTTCGGTTGCTGAAGGCGACGCCCGTGTTTCGTTTAGCGGGTTGCTCGCGGGCATCCAGCCCGGCAATCCTTTACGAGCAACCCATGCTGTTGCCGCAATTGTGGCACAAGTAACAGTTGCCATTGCGGACCGTGATCGCGCCGCAGTTGTCACAACTGGGGGCATCGGTTTGGAAGCTGGCAAATTGCTCCGTCCGATTCGAGTAGTTTCCGCCGTTCAGATCGATCTTCATCATGCCGGCCCGTTCCAACAGCGAGCCAACGTCGGCCACGGCTTTGGGCGTGGCGCCGTTGGGCTTTTTGGCGGGCGGGCTCGACACCGCTCCTTGGAGACGCTTCGGCTCGCCGGCCTTCTTGGCGGCGAGCACCGTCTCTGTCTCGGTGTCCTCCGCCGTTGGCTCGTCGGCCGCCGGATGGCCCAGCATGGCTTCGCGATAGCCGGGCAGGAATTCGATGCCCAGCCAGCGGAAGATGTAGTCCACGATACTCTTGGCGATGCGAATATCGGGGTTCTTGGTGTGCCCCATCGGCTCGAAGCGGGTGTGCGAGAATTTGTTCACATAGACTTCCAGCGGCACGCCATATTGCAGGCTCATCGAGACGGCCGTGCCGAAGGCGTCCATCAAGCCTCCGATGGTGCTGCCTTCCTTGGCCATGGTGATGAACAGTTCGCCGGGGCGGCCGTCGTTGAACAGGCCAACCGTGATATAGCCCTCGTGACCCGCCACGTTGAACTTGTGCGTCATGCTGCGGCGGGTGTCGGGCAGCCGCTCGCGGCGCGGCACGGCCACTTGCTTGGCGGCCGACTTGTCCGCCTCGGTGCTGGTCGATAGCGGCTGGCTTTCCTTCGAGCCATCGCGATAGATGGCCAAGGCCTTCAGCCCCAGGTGCCAGCCCTCCCGATAGGCGTCGCCCACGTCCTCGGGCGTGGTTTCGCGCGGCATGTTGACCGTCTTGGAAATCGCGCCCGAGAGAAACGGCTGAGCGGCGCCCATCATGCGGACGTGCGCCCGCCAGGCGATGGAGCGCGAGCCGTTGCGGGGTTGGAACGCACAATCGAACACCGGCAGATGCTCGTCCTTCAAGTCGGGCGCGCCTTCGATCGTGTCTTCATGATCGATGTAGGCCAGGATCGATTCGATCTGCGGCTGGTCGTAGCCCAGGGTGGTCAGCGCCAGCGGCACCGTCTGGTTGACGATCTTCAGCATTCCGCCGCCGGCCAGTTGCTTGTACTTGACCAGGGCGATGTCCGGCTCGATGCCCGTGGTGTCGCAATCCATCAGGAAGCTGATGGTGCCGGTGGGCGCCAGCACCGTGGCCTGCGCGTTGCGGAAGCCATGACGCCGGCCGTTGGCCAGCACATCGTCCCACACGGCGCGGGCCGCTTGCTTCAGATAGGGCGGGCAAGCCGGGTCGATCTTTTCCACTTCGTCGCGGTGCATTTGCATCACGTGCAACATCGGCTCGCGGTTGATCGCATAGCCGGCGAACGGGCCCACGGCCGCCGCCAGTTCGGCGCTGGTGAGGTTGGCGGCTCCGTGCAGCAGGGCCGTCATCGCGCCGCAAACGCCGCGGGCCGCGTCGGAGTCGTAGGCCAGGCCGCTGGACATGATCAGGCTGCCGACGTTCGAGTAGCCCAATCCCAGCGGGCGGAAGCGATGGCTGTTCTCGGCGATCCGCTTGGTGGGATAACTGGCGTGGTCGACCAGGATTTCCTGGGCGATGAAGAACACGCGGCAAGCCGACTGGAAGCCCGCCACGTCGAACGTGCCGTCGGTCTGGCGGAACTTCATCAGGTTGATGCTGGCCAGGTTGCAGGCCGTGTCGTCGAGGAACATGTATTCCGAGCAGGGATTCGAGGCGTTGATCCGGCCCGAGTTGCTGCACGTGTTCCAGCGGTTGATCGTGGTGTCGTATTGCACTCCGGGATCGCCGCAGGCCCAGGCGCACTCGGCCATCTTGCCCAGCACCTCGCGCGCCGGGAAGGTGGGACCGGCCTTCGACGGGTCGGTGACCCAGCGGGTGGTCCAGGGCTTGTCTTCTTCCACCGCCCGCATGAAGTCGTCGGTGACGCGGACCGAGAGATTGGCGTTCTGGAACAGGATCGAGCTATAGGCTTCGCCGTTGAAGTTGGCCTCGTAGCCGCCCTTTTCGATGAGCAGCCGGGCTTTTTTCTCTTCCTTCGACTTGCACTCGATGAACTCCATGATGTCCGGGTGCCAGACCTTGAGCGATTGCATCTTGGCGGCCCGGCGGGTCTTGCCGCCGCTTTTCACCACTGCGGCAATCTGGTCGTACACCCGCATGAACGAGAGCGGGCCCGAGGGCTTGCCGCCGCCGGAGAGCTTCTCGCGGTGCGAACGCAACGTGGAGAGGTCCGTGCCCGTGCCCGAGCCGAACTTGAAGAGCATGGCCTCGCTGCGGGCCAGCTCCATGATGTCTTCCATGTTGTCGTTGACGCTTTGGATGAAGCAGGCCGAGCCTTGCGGGTATTCGTACGGGTTTTCCGGCTGCTGGACGGTGTCGGTGGCCGGGTTCCAGTGCCAGTTGCACAGCGAGCCCTGCACGCCGTACTGGTGATACAAGCCGACGTTGAACCAGACGGGCGAATTGAACGCGCCGTACTGGTGCAGGCAGAGGTAGGTCAGTTCGCGATAGAACCGCTCGCCGTCCTCGGCCGAGGCGAAGTAGCCGTCTTCCATGCCCCAGTCGGTGATGGTGCGCGAGACGCGGTGGATGAGTTGCCGCACGCTGTGTTCGCGCTCCGGCGTGTTCACTTCGCCGTAGAAGTACTTGCTCACCACGACGTTGGTGGCCAGTTGGCTCCACGAGGCAGGCACTTCACAGTCGGTCTGCTCGAACAGCACTTCGCCGTTTTCGCCCTTGATCGCCGCGGTGCGCAGATCCCATTGGACGGTTTCGAACGGGTCGCCGTCGGTGGGACAAAACCGGGCTTCGATCGACAGGCCGGGCGACTCGAGTTCGGTCGGTTTCATCGCAGATGACATCGCGGAAGATTGGGGTCGGCGCCGACTCCGGTGCCAATGGTTGCCATGGATTTAGCTCCCTCTAAAAGAGTCCTTGGGCATCCTACCTATATATACAGACGTATATCAGTATCAGGCGGATCATCCGAGAGCCTGAAACTGAAATCCATGTCGGCGGCGAATTGGTTCAAAAACCACCCGAAGGTGGTATAATTCCGCAATGGAACACCACATGTTGTAGCAGATGCCCTCTATACCACAATATACGGTGTACGAGGAGAGAATCTTAATCAATTTTTCGGGGTCGTCAATCAAGCCCTAACAATTGGCCGAACCGCTTGCAGGCGTTGGTTTTGGGCGCGCAGGCCCCCTGCGGACGGGTGCTATCATTTCAAGGCGGACAGGCGCGATTCGTTCGGCAATTTTCGGCAAACGCGCACGATTGACCGTTGCGTTGCGTTGCGCGGTCGTGCAGCGAAGATTCTCAAAAATATTTCCGTGCCAAAGGCGATCGTGAAATCGCGATAAGCAAAGTTGCGCGACGGCGACAAAACTCTTTTGTGCGAATGACTGTAATTGACAAAAGCGCGCGTGATTGTTCCAGCGCGACTGTATGCCGTTTCGCGCTTGTGCTGCGCCGACCAGCGGCAGGTCAGTCGTCGAGAAATTGATCGTTGGCGCGAAACATACTCAGGCGCCATTTGTTGGTGTCGATCGTGGCGTTGGGCAATTCTTTGGCCAGTTGCGCGCGGCCGGCTGCGGTTGTTTTGGTGTCGTCGAGCCAAAATGTGCGCAGTTGCTTCAGGTTGTCGAGCGGCGGCAGTGCGGCGTCGGTGATCGGATTGTTGCTCAGATCCAAATCGCGCAGCTTCGTGAGGCTGGCGAGCAACTTCACCTGGCTGTCGGTGAGACCGTTGTGCGACAGGTTGAGCGTGGTGACGTGCTTCAATTGGCCGAGCGCGGCCACGGCGTCGTCGCTCAATTTACAGTCGAACATCGAAAGTTCGGTCAAACGCGGAAGCTGTGTCAGAGCCCGCGTGCCCGAGTCGTGCAGCGTGGCGCCGCTGAGCGCAAGCGATTGGAGCGCCGCCAGCGGCTCGAGTGTTTTCAGACCAGCGTCATTGATGCGCTGGGCGTCATAAAGCGAGAGAAACTTGAGTTTCGTGAGTTTGCCGATTTTGGCCAGGCCTCGATCGGTCAGCTCGGGCACGCGGAGCGACAGTTCTCGCATTTGAGGGCCGAGCGCCGGCATTTCGTCGGTGATGCCCGTGGTGCCATGGAGCTGGAGAGAGCGGAGTTGCTGGAAGTTGGCCAGCGTCGAGGCGCCCCGCGGCGTGAGATCGCAGCGGCTGACCATAAGCACGCGCAGGTTCGTCAAACCGCTCCAGCTTTCCAGCACCGTGTCGTTTACCAGAAATTGCTCGCTCTGGCGATACGAGCCGAACCATAGCGATTTGAGATTCGTTAGCGTGCCGATGCCTTGGAGGCCATTGGTCGTGATTTGCGTGGGGCGGCTGTTGTCGTAAAGGTTCAATGTTTCCAATTGGGAGAGCTTTTCGATGTTCGTCAACCCAGCATCGGTGACGTGGCCCACTTCGACCAGCAGCCGCCGCAGGTTCTGCAACTCACCGATACGCTGCATGGCGGCATCGGTAACGGGCAGGCTGACCATCAGACGCCGCAGCTTGACGAGCTGCGCGAGCCATTGCAGGCCACGGGGCGGAGAATTCTTCTGTTCGCCCAACAGCAGCGACAGGCGTTCCAGGGTGACGAGTTTTGCCAGCGGCGCGAGTGACATCTTGGTCGACGAGCCGGCCAAATTGAGTTCCGTAATTTTCTCAAGTCCCACGAGCTCGTTGACGATTTCCTTGGACCCGGAAAGCTGGCAGAGCAGGAATTGCAGGTTGCTCAGTCGGTCGATGCGCACGGTGCGGCCCGTGGGCGAATCGGCAGGCTCAAGCGGCGGCAGCTCGCCGGTGAGCATCAAATGCATCAGCCCTGGCATCTCTGCCAACAGATTGAAGGCCTCGCCTTCGGTGGCGCGCAGCTCGATATGCAGCGTCGTGCCGGGCTGCAAGTTGCGCAAGGCGCGCAACCGTGTCGCCAGGTCGATACCATCCCAGGGAAAGAGGCTGAGTTGACCGAGCGCGGGCAATTTTTCCAGCGGTAGGGGGCTTTCGGTCGGTTTGAAATCTTTGGCAAAGCGGCCGGAGAACTTCAGCTTGCCCTGATCGTCAACATAGGTTGTGACAGGAAATCCCAACTTCTTGAGCTCGGCCATGGCGTCTTGCTGTTCGGCCGTGGGTTCGGGCACGTTGCCAGCCGGATCGGCCGCATTTAGCGCAAATACGGTTGTTACAGTGCCACGCGGCTGGGCCGTGCCGTCGATGTTGGACGACTGTTTGTTGCTTTCGGCGTCCTCTTGTTGGGTTTCGGCCGCGGAGGTGAGTTGCCACAGGCGGGCCGTCAGTTCTCTCAACGTGTCGACATTGATCGGCTGCCAGCGGGCGTAGAAGCGATTGCGTTGGTTCTGCGCCCGCTCCGGATCCAACACCCAAACGCACATTTGCTCGTCGGACGCGATCAGCTTTTTGAGCAGCGCGATGCTCATGCCGGTGTCGATCGCGTAGATTTGCTGCAACTTGGCGCGATCCAAGAGTACGTCCAGACCTTGATCGGTAACTTTCGTACCGGCCAGATCGATTTGCGCAAGCTCCGGCAGCTTGTCGCGCAAAGCCCGCAGGCCCGCGTCGGTAATGGCGGTGTGGGCCAAGTCGAGCGCTTTCAAGCCGCTCATCCCGGCGATGATGTTCAGGCCACGGTCGTCGATTGGCGCGTCGGGTACGGCGAGCAATTGCAGATGCGATAAACCGCGAAGCGCAGCGAGGCCCGGGCCGTTGAGCCGCGAAGTGTGCATGACAAAGGCTCGCAGATTCGAGAGCGCGGACAGCGGCTGCATTCCGGCGTCCGTAACGGAATTGTCCCCGATGAGTTCCAACGCTTCGAGACGCGAAAGCTGGCCGATCGTGCGGAGGGCGGCATCGCTCAATTGGCAGGGCTGCACGCGCAAACTGCGCAGGTCTTTGAGTGACGCCCAGCCGGCGACCGCCTCGTCGGTGATCGAGAGCGGGGTTTGCCCGGGCAAGGCCCAGGCGTGGAACTGCAGCACTTGCAACTTTTTGAACTCGCCCAGGCGCGCGAGCCCGGCGGAAGTTATCTCACCCGTGTTGGCGCTACTGATCGCGGAGAGCCATCTCAGCTCTTTGCCCCGGGCGAGTTGCCGCAAGCCGGCGTCCGTCAAATGATCGAAATAAAGTGTAAGGATTCTGAGCGACGGATTACTGCCGATGTGCTGCGCGGCGGTATCGTCGATGCGACATTTGTCGCCACAGAAGAGAGTTTCCAGCTTGGTCATTCCGTCGAGACAAGCCAGGCTAATGGTCGCATTTTCTTCTGCCGGTCCGCAGTCCAGCGAGAACACCGTCAGCTTGATAAGCGACGCCAGTTCGTCCAATTCCGCACCGGGAAACTCACCGCTAACACTGAGGTTCGTAAGGTTCGTCAATGCAGCGATACGAGTCATGTCAGCCGGCGCGGCGGCGATGCTTAGCGTGCGCAATTTCGTAAGTGTTTCCAAACCAAATGCGGCCGGCAGCGCCCGCGTGGCTTGATTGAGCTTCGTATTGTCGACAAACGGCCCGACGGCCAACTGTTCCAGCGCGGGCAACTGTTTGAGCACTTCGAGAGCTCCGACATTGTCGGCCGTGTATTGCACGTTCAGCATCGCGGAAGCGGGCAACAGCTTCAGAGCCAGCAACTGCGCTCGCAGCCGCTCTTCGTCGGGCGGCGCCTCCGGAGGCATGGCGCCGACGGAAATCGATTGCAGATCCGTTACATTCTTCAATGCCAACTCGTCGGTCGGGACCCATGACGGTGGCAAAGTGAGTTGTGTGAACGGCGTCCATGGAACCGGTCCGGAAGCTCCCTGTTTGACTATCAGGCCGAGCCGCTTCCAGGCATTGATTGTACGCAACCGTTCGTCGTTGGCTTCCCGATTTGCCAGATTGGGCGCAGCGATCGCGACGGGCTGACTCGAATCGACGGGCTGTACGAGGATGCGGTCGGTGTTCTCGGTCTCTGCTTCAGCCGTCAATTGCAATGCAGCCCCAGGCAGAGCAACAGCGGCAAGTAGGAGCACAATGGCCCACGCCGCCCACGACGCGCGGCGGCGGAAGGTGCCTGGGCGGCGCAGAATGTGGTCGAGCCGGCGCTTGGTCACGTCGCGGCTGCGCATGGCGGGCCAGGACAGGGCGGTGGGAAGCTGGTTGCGCCAGGCCAGGATCTCGACCAGCATGCGGGCGTAGTCGGTGGCCGGGCAGCCGAGGTTGGCCAGCACCTCTTCGTCGCAGGCACGCTCGCGCTCGACGCGCGCCTGGCGATTGGCCCACCAGATCACTGGATGGAACCACCAGATCAACTGCGCGTAGAAGCTGCACGCTGCCGGCCAGCGTGTCGCCGCGGCGCAGGTGTACCAGTTCGTGCGCCAGGATCGGCGCCAGTTCGGCGGGCGATTTGCTTGCGACTAGCGATTCGGGCAGGATGACCGTGCCGGGCCACCAGCCGTATGCCGCCGGACCCAATGGCCGTGAGGTTACCACCAGCCGCGGTCGTCGCCGCAGGCCGACTTGCCTGGCCACCTCGGCGAATTGTTCAAGCAATTCGGGCGACGTTTCCTGCCGCGTGCGGCGCAGCAAGCGGATCAGCATCAGCCAACGCGCCAGCGTATAGGCCGACAGCGCGACGATGCCGGTGCCCCACATCGCCAGCAGCACTCGGCCGAGCGAGGGCTGGCCGATCATGGCGCGCTCGGCAGCTTGAGGAACGGTCGGTTCGGCGGCGCGTGCGACCGTTGTTGATGGCGACGATGGAGTTGTCGGCACATCGGAAACTACGTCAGCTTGGATGGGAAGGGCATTTTCGAAGCGCATTTGCGGCGCCGCTTGCGCTGCGGCTGCTTGCCGCTCGGCCAGCGCCCAACTGAACACGCCCGTGGGACTGGTCCAGAGGGGTGGCGTGAGCGCTTTAACCACAACCAGCATCCACAGCAGGTAGGCCAGGTGGGGGCGGCGCCGACACGTCAGCCGCACGCAGGCCGCGACGACGAGCGACAACAACGCGGTCTGCCAACTTTGGATCCAGGCCAGCTCCAGCAGCCGCTCGGTGATGGGCGTCATGATCGGCTCTCCTCGGCGTCGTCGATGAGTTGTCGCAGTTTGTCGATGTCGCGGCTGGTGAGTTTATGGTCGGCGATGAGATGCTCGACCAGCGGCAACGGCTCACCGTCGAACAGGCGGTCGACCAGGTCGGCCACGGTTTCGCGAATGACCTGCGCGGGACGAACGCGAGGACGAAACACGCTGGTGCGGCCGTTGCGCTTGGAAGTGAGATAGCCCTTGGCTTCCAGCCGGCGCAAATAGGTTTGCACCGTCTTGTAATCGAGCGGCCGATCCGCGGGCAGCGCTTCGAGCACCTGACGCACGGTGGCGCCGTCGGAGTCCCACACGAGGCGGACAATTTCCAGTTCGGCCTTGGAAGCCGTCGCACGCTTGGCCATCGGTGGCTCCTTGTGGGTACGTCGTTCGCGTCACGTCCTACAGATGAAAGACATGATATCCTACGTTTGTAAGATGTCAAGCGCGCGGAGGAATCGTGCCAGTGTCCGCAAGGCAACCGGCAGTGCCAAGCTGGCTGTTTCGCGGTTGGTCCACCGAACTGCGTGAATCGTCCAAGCGAACGGTGTTGCCATTAAGGGCCAAAGGCCCGATGCGATACCAGTTTGGGGCAACGCCCCAGGAAAGATGGCAGCGAATTGAAACAACCATGGTTCGCGATTGAGGGCCAACGGCCCGTCCGATGGATCGGGCCGTTGGCCCTCGAACGAACGATCGCGCCGGTTTACCTGGGGCGTTGCCCCAAGCTGGTATGGGACGGGCCGTTGGCCCTTTCTGGATTGACTGGGGAATCTTGGGGAACGCTACCGCGTGTACACGGCGCGGAAGCGGCGGACCGGTGGATCTTCGCTGGTGTCGTGGAAGTCGACCAGATCAAGTAGTTGCAAATCGAATGCCACGAACCGATCCAGTTCGGCCCGGGCGAGCGGCCAAGGCATGGCGCCGCGGTCGTCGGACTCGTCGCGCCCCGAGCAATAACCAGCATCCGCCCGCCGGGGGCAATGCACGCGGAAATCTGCCCGATGGCCGTGGCGCGCAGTTCGGGCGGCAGGACTTGCAGCGTGTAGATCTCAACGACGAGGTCGTAGGCCTCGTGCCAGTCGGTGGGCAAGGCCAGCACGTCGGCGGCGACGTAGTGAACGTTCGAACCGGGGAACCGGCGGCGGCACCAGTCAATGGCCGTGGCGGAGATGTCGAACGCGGTGACACGATATCCGCGCTGGGCGAGCGCTTCGGCATCGTCGCCGAGTCCGCAGCCGATGACCAGCGCATGGGGCTGATCGGTTGGAGCCGGTTGCGTTTCGAGCCACGCCAGCAAGTTGCAATTGGCGTGCTGGTCGGCCCAGGGGACGGCCTGGGGATCGCCTTGGGCGGCGCTGTAGAGTTGGTCGAACCAGCCCGTGGCATCGCCGCGCTCGAGCGATTCGCGAGCGAGCCGTCGAGCCAACGAGCGATCGGGTTCGTTCATCGTGGGATTTGCAAACGATGCCAATGTTTGCAGTCAACTGCACTGCTAGGCAAGGGAAGTGGCACCCGAAATCGGCGCCGCGGGCAATGTGCGCCGCTTAACTGGCCGAAATCGATTCGATTTGGACCTTGGTGTAGAGCTGGCGGTGTCCCGTCTTGCGGCGCGAGTTTTGGCGGCGGCGGAACTTTTGCACGACGAGCTTGGGGCCTTGCGCGACGCCGAGCACCTTGGCAGTGACTTTGGCGCCGCCGAGCGTGGGCGCGCCGAACTGCAGATCGTCGCCGTTGCTATAGGCCACGACCTGGTCGAAGGCCAGCGCGTCTCCGCTGGAGGCATCGCGATAGTCGATGACCAACTCCTGGCCCTCGGTGACTTTATATTGGCGTCCGCCGTCGATGATGATCGCGTACATGTTCGTAGTTTCCGTATGAGGTAGCTGAATTCGCAAGAATTCAGAAGCGATCCGGCTGAATTCCTGCGAATTCAGCTACACAACGGGTCACCCCGCCTGACGATTCATTCCGCCCAAGCGAGCCCTTCAATTTAGCGAAGCGGGCCAGCCCGGTCGAGTGCTGACGGCCCACTAGACACGAAATTGTAGCTGAATTCGCAAGAATTCAGCCCGCTCCGGCCCGCTCCAGTTCTCTCCGTCTGAATTCCGGCGAATACCGCTACTCTTGCGACTTCAGCTACCACACTTTGTCCTGCCAAGTGCTCCAGCGCTAGAGGGCCGGAATCCTGATTTCCCGTCCCTGGCTGTCCTGACACTCCAGCAGCAGGTGTTCGGGCGAAACGCTTTCGTCGCCAAAGACTTGCACCGAAATGTTATTCTCGTCTTCTAGCCGGGCAAGTTCCCGCCGTTTGCGATTGTTCAGGTACGTGGCTACCTCGTCGGCCACGGTGATGGTGATCTTGGCCACGTCGGCCTGCTGGGTGGCCGAGATCAGCAGGCGGACCACTTCGATGGCCATGCTCTCGGCCGTCTTCACTACGCCGCTGCCGGAACAGCCCGGGCAGTCCTTGTAGACGCTGCGTTTGAGGCTGGGGCGGATGCGCTGGCGGGTCATCTCGATCAGGCCGAATGGGCTGGTGCGAAGGATTTTGGTGCGGGCCCGGTCGCGTTTGACCGAATCGCGCAGCGCCCGCTCCACGCCGCGACGGTGCTTTTCTTTCCGCATGTCGATGAAATCGTTGACCACGACGCCGCCCAAATCGCGCAGGCGCAATTGCCGGGCGATTTCGCGGGCGGCCAGCAAGTTCATCTGATAGGCCGTTTCTTCGGCCGAGTTGTCGGCGCGGAAGTTGCCGCTGTTGACGTCGATGGCCACCAGCGCTTCGGTCTGGTCGATGACGATCGACCCTCCTTGCTTGAGCGGCACTTTGCGCTGGTGGATCATGGCGATTTCGCGATCGAGATTGTACTTGTGGAACAAGGGCTCCTTGCCCTCGTACAAGTGCAAACGATTGGCGTAGCGCGGCATGACGATCTGCAAAAACTCTTTGGCCCGTTCGTAGGCCGAGGGCTCGTCGATGAAGATCGAATCGACGTCGCTGGTGAAGATGTCGCGAATGGTGCGAATGATCATGTCGCTCTCTTCGTAGATGTCGATCGGCGCCGGATGTTTCTTGATGCGGCGGACGATGACTTTCCACAGCCGCAGCAGATAGGCCAGGTCGCGCGACAGCTCGCGCTTGGTACGATCGATGCCCGCGGTGCGGACGATGAATCCCAGGCCCTTGGGCGGATTCAGCTCGAGCATCACGTCGCGCAGTTTGCGTCGCACGTCGTCGTCTTCGATTTTGCGCGACACGCCGACGCGTCCCAGCGCCGGCATCAGCACCAGATAACGACCGGGAATACTGATGTAGGTGGAGAGCGTCGGCCCTTTGGTGCCGATGCCTTCCTTGATCACTTGCACCAGCACCTCGTCGCCGCGGCGGAGGATATCCTGGATGGGCGGTTTGATGCGCGGGCGGGCGCCGGCCCGGGGGCCGCGCTGGTTGCGGCGCGGACGGCGGCCTTCGTCGTCGCCGTCGGACTCGTCGCCATTGCGCTCGTCGTCGTCTCCGACGTCGACGTCGGCACGGTGGGCCGTGGCGGCGCTTTCGATGGGCTTGCCGGGGTCGAGACCGCCCTGGCGATAGTATTGGGGTTCGACGTCGCTGATGTGCAAAAAGCCGTTGCGGCCGACGCCAAAATCGATAAAGGCGGCTTGGATGCTGGGTTCGAGGTTGACGACCTTTCCTTTGTAAATGTTGCCGACGTAGTTGTCTTGGCTGGTGCGCTCGATGTAGAGCTCTTCCAAGACGCCATCCTCAACGATCGCGATGCGGCATTCCTCCGGCTGCGCGACGTTGATCAGCATTTCTTGCTTCATTCTGGGGTTCTTTCTGGGCTCGGGGCCGGTCGGTTCCGGCGAGAATTGAACGCGTCGGGGGACCGTAGACGACGGCGCCGGCAAGCTGGGGATTTCGTTCGCAAGCTCGCTCATGGCAGGCCTTGTCTTTCGGACGACGGTGTACGGGGCGAATCCTACACGACCAGTTCGGGCAGGATCTTCTTCAGCTCTTCACGCAAATAGCTCTTGATATCTCGGGCGTTCTCCAGCGCCATCACGCGCTCGGCAACTTGTTCGCACTGCGCGATCGACACGGTGCGACATACTTTCTTCACTTCGGGTATCGCGCTGGGCGTGGCGCTCATGCGGCGCAGTCCCATGCCCAACAGCAACATCGTGAATAACGTGTTGCCGGCCATTTGGCCGCAGGCGTTAATCGGCACACCCTTGAGATCGGCGGCGACAATGGCGATGCGCATCAGCCGCAGTACCGAGGGATCGCAGGCGTTGTACAAACTGGCGACTTCCTTGTTACCGCGATCGGCGGCCAGCGTATATTGGGTCAGATCGTTGGTGCCGATGCTCATGAAGTCGACTTCGTCGACAAAGTGGTCGATCATCATCACGGCGGCGGGCACCTCGACCATCATGCCGACCGGCAACTTTCGATTGAACTTGATGCCTTCCTCGTCCAGGTCTTCCATCACGTCGGCCAACACCATCTTGGCCTGCCGCAGTTCCATCAGCGTGGACACCAGCGGAAACATCAGCCGCACGTCGCCTAAGGCGCTGGCCCGCAACACGGCCCGCAGTTGCGTGCGGAACAATGGCAGATTCTTGAGCGACAAGCGAATGCTGCGCAGTCCCAGCGTGGGGTTGCGCAACTTTCAGAGTCGAACGAGACTTTATCGGCGCCCAGGTCGCAGGTGCGAATCACGACCGGCTTGCCGCGGATGGCGTGCACGACGTTGGAGTAGGCTTCGTAGTGGGTTTCCTCGTCGGGCTCGGCGTCGGCGCCCAGGTAGAGGAACTCGGTGCGATACAGCCCGATTCCACCCGCGCCGCGCTCGACGCACTGCTGCACTTCGGCCGGGAACTCGATATTGGCATGGAGCTCGACCCGCACTCCGTCGGTCGTTTCAGCCGGCAGATCGCGCAAGGTCACCAGCTTGGCGGCGCGATCGCGATGCTGTTCGGCCTCGTAGCGATAGTGGGCGAGCGTTTCTTCGTCGGGTTGCAGGATCACCAGGCCGTGATCACCGTCGATGATCACCACGTCGCCGCCGGAGACATCGGTAAGAAACGGGCCGGTGCCGACAACGGCGGGAATCTCCAATCCCTCGGCGACGATGGCGGTGTGGCTGCCTGGCCCGCCGACTTCGGTGACGAAGCCGCGGACGAACTTACGATTGAGATTGGCCGTTTCGCTCGGCGTGAGGTTGTGAGCCAGCACGATGACGGGCGAGACGACGTGCGAAAGCTCCTCCCGTCGGCGGCCCAGCAAATTGCGCAGCAGCCGTTTTTCGATGTCGAAGATGTCGTTGGCGCGTTCGGCCAGGTAGCTCGACTCGATGGTCTGGAACACCTTGGCATAGCGTCGCAAGGCGCGGCTGACGGCGTACTCGGGGGAGTAGTGCCGCTCGCGAATCATGCTTTCGAGCTCGGTGCGCAGGGCCGGATCGCGCAGCATTTGCAGGTGGGCGCTGAAGACGGCGCCGTACTGATCGCCGAGCTCGCGCGAGACGGCGGCCCGGTTGCGTTCGATTTCGGCGCCGGCGGCGGCCATGGCCGCTTCGAGGCGTTCGAGTTCGTGGTCGACCGCGTCGCGCGCGACGAAGCGTCGCGGGATGCGAAATCCCTCGTTGTCGGTGACCAGCGCCTCGCCCACGGCGACGCCGGGCGAGACGGCAATTCCTTGTAGTTTTTGCATGGCGCGCTTCGCGCGCGGCGACGTCGCGAGCGGGATGCGGCGGGCGGCCCCGCGTTGGGGGCGGCACACGATCGATCGACCGCTCGCAGTGCGTCAGGCGTCGGGCCCTGAGAGCCGGTGGCGCCGCGCGTTTCGGCGAGTCTCCTGGTGGCAAGGCGGCCGTTGGAATGATTGCGGCTAGGCAACCCCAATGGCGCCACGCGACCCTGTGTTATTCCACAATTCTGTTGACTTCAAAATCGCGCTGGAACAAATCTGCAATGGCATCGAGCGCCGCGTCGGCGTCCGGGCCGGTGGCTTCGATGCGCAATTGCGTGCCCTGCACGGCGGCCAGCGTGAGAATGGCCAAGATACTTTTGCCATCCACGCGCTCACCGTCTTTGATCACTTCAATGGTTGATTGGTACTGGCTGGCCAGCTTGACGAACAGGTCGGCAGGCCGCGCATGCAGGCCCTGCGGATTGTTGACGACCACGATTTGAAATGCTGAAGCTTCAGCCATAGTGACTCTATCGTTCTAGTTTGCCGCCTTGGCCGGCCTTCCGCTTCGGCGCTTGCGCGCCGACCGAGGTAACCGCCGTCCGCGGCGTGCCGAGCATCCATCCGTGATTAGGAGGCAAATCCATTGTTGTCGGCTTCGTCGAGCAACAGCCGAATGTCGTCGGACGTTTTGGCCTGCTTGAGAAACTTGCAAAAGGTGTCGTCGCGGAGTTGCCGTGAAATGTTTTCCAAGGCCCGCAAATGATCGCCCGGCCGGTCGGGGGGCGAGATGAGCAGGAAAAAGAGTTGCACGCGTTCGCCGTCCAGGCTGTTGAAATCGATGCCCTCGTTGCTGACGGCCACGGTGCCGACGAGTCGCTGCACGCTGGGATGCTTGGTGTGGGGCACGGCGACGCCGCGGCCAATGCCCGTGCTTCCCAACTCCTCGCGCTTCATGATGGCCTTGACGATGCTTTCGACTTCACCGGCCGAGATGCTGCCTGCTTCCAATAGTGCCGCGATCATTTCGCGAATCGCGCCTTCCTTGTCGTCGGCCGCCAATTGCGCGCGGATCGCATCGGTGCTCACAAAATCGCCGAACTTCATACCCTCTTTTCCTTTCTCACGTTTTCACACCGCGAAGCCGCGCATCCCTAGCTGGCAATATTCACCAGGTCTGCCGGGCGCCTGCATCGCTACTCGTCGCCGGCTTCGATTTCCGGCGCGGTCTCACCGTGGCGAGATGCCGCCGTGCGGTGATGGTCTTGAACCTTCTCTTTGTACTTGCGCAGTTGCTGTTCGAGCTTATGGATCACGCCATCGAGCGCGGCCATGACGCTGGTCGACTGTTCGGTGGCAACGAAGTCGTGCTTGTGTTCGGCCGAGACCTGCACGTCGACGGTGGGCGTCTGTTCGTGCTCCAGGTCCACGGTCACTTCGATTGCCGAGAGCCGCTCGAAGAGTCGAGCCAGCTTTTGCACTTTCGCCGTTATTTTGCTACGAGTCGCGTCACTCAGATGTCCGTGTCGGACCGAGATGTTTACTTGCACGTGCACGCGCTCCTTCGACTAACTCAAAACTCGGCTTTGGGTTGCGGCTGCTCACCCAGGGGCCAAGCGGCATATTCTAGCGGCTGGTGCGCCGGCCGACAAACGCGGTTGTGGCGCTTTGGACCTGCGTCCGCTGGCCATTGGCAAACTCCACCACCTATCCCAGTTTAGCTTTTTGTCCAGATCACGTAAGGGGGCTGCTTTCTCCCACGAATACGCCGAATCGCCCGGGATGTGCCGTCGACCTGGCCGGAAATTGGTGCGCGGGGGACTTCGGTGTGCTCTCTCGTACAAGGCGGCAACGCAGTACGACGACGGGCTGAAGCGATGGCTCGCGTGGGCCGCTAGGGAGTTCGCGTGGCTGCGGCGACTGCCTTGGGCACGATCTTGCGGCGGCGCAGCAAATCTTTCCAGGTGTTCACCGATGCGGTTCGTTGTCGGGTCAGGTTCTCCGGGTAGTAGGCGTGGTTGGGCTCGCCGGTGATGTCGCGCAGATTCCAAATCGACAGCACACGGTAGTCCAGGCCGTCGTTGCTCAGCCCATCGACCAACTGGGCTGCGGCGCCGTTTTGCAGATCGTCAGCGCTATAGCCCCAAAGCATGCGAAACAGGGCTTCGCCGTCGGCGCCCCGTTGCTTGACAAACGTGTTGCTGACGGCCGTAGCCGTTTCGGGGTTGCGCGCGATCGACGCCTTCAAGTCATCGATGTAGATCGACCATTTGTTCTTTTCGTCTTTCTCGTTCAGTGCATTGACGCAGGGCTCGAAGTTGTTGAGATACGTGGCGCCGCGAATTGCCAGTGCTCGCACCTCGAGTCGGCGATGCGTCGACAACTCCTTGAGGATCAGCCCGACAAACTGTTCCGGCGGCAGCATACTCTCGACGGTCTGCACGGCCTTCAGATCCAGCGGGCTGAGCGCCTCGGAAGTTACCCAAGCGGGCACTTCGCCGGGCGGAGTGAATCCGTCACCCAACAGCACATGTTGAGCAGGGGCTTGCAAGTCAATCGGCGGATCGTCGTCGAGTCGCACGCGGTCAGCGCCGCTGGTGGCGTAGACCTCGACGTTCAAAGGCGAAAGTTCCTTGGTGGGGTCCTTGCCGGCCGGCAGGATGCGCAACACCTCGAGCGCCACGGTCGACTCGGCATCGACGAACGTGATCTCGGCCTGCTTTTCGCCAAGCTGCAATCGGAGAGTATTGCCCGCCTTGCCGACCGTCATCATCAACAATCGTCCGTGTGAGACGTCGAGAATCGGCACGCCTTCGGGCGTCCAACCGACCAGTTCCAACTCGGCGGCGCCGTCTGGCTGGATCGAAATGCCCGTACTGAGCGCGATCGACGGACGATACAGGGGCAACGACAAAAGTCGGTCTCCCTTGGCCAGGGGCGCCTTCGCCGGCAGCCGCCGCCAATCACCGCTCTGACGATCGAACTTCAAGAGCACTTCACCCCGCTCGGACGTATAACGCCCGAATGCGCCATCGGCCGGCGAGGCATCGGCAGCAGCGGGCTCCGGGGGGGCCTCGGTGGGAGGCATCGGCTCGGGCGGCAGCGGCGCGTCCTGCGTCGTATCCGGCAGGCCGACGCCGGTGGCAGGACGCAAGCCCGCGGTGTCCTCGGGCATGGTTTCTGGTTCAGGCGCCGGTGGGGCGTTGGAGTCGGCTTCAGCCGGTTCGGGCGGCACATCAAGGTCGCCGGCAGGCCGCAGGCCGGGTTGTCCAACGGCATCCGCCGGCGTCGTGGCATTCTCGGCCGGCATCGCGGCGTCGGAAGGTTCCTGCGGCGGACTAACTTCTGGCGCCGCGGGGGCGGGCGATGCAACGGGCGGCGCGGTGTCACTCGGCGCCTCTTCGACTGGGGGCTCGGTGGTTGGCGCGCTATCGGTTGACGCGCTATCGGTTCGCGCGCTATCGGTTGGCGCTGCGACGGGAGCTGTGGGCGCTGCACCGGTCGCAGGCGTTTCGTTGCCAGGCTCGGACTGAGCGATGCCTGCCACGCGCGCTCGCCAATTCGCCGGACCAAACATCACCAGCAAGACAATGGTGACCACGGCGCCGAGGGCCGTCGCGGCGATCACCGGCCAGAGACGCGAGCGCGGCTCGCGCAAGTAGTCGGGCACTTCCGGCTTTTGCCGTTTTGGCGGCGTCGGAGGCGTCGCGCCGGTGGCGGGCGCCGTGGCGCCCGTCGCCAGCGAGTGCATCGCATCGTTTTGCACGGGTGGCTCGGCCGCCTCGGTCACGACGCGGTACATGCGCTGTCGCGAGGCGGGATCGATGATTGCCGGCTCGCCCAGGACGAGCGTGAGGATCTGATGGCTCGAAGCGACTTCAGCCAGATGGACGTCGGACTCCAGGCAGATCTTCTCGAACTCGGCCACGCGATCGGTCGGCAGCGTATTGTCCAGATACTCGGCGACCGTGTTGGGATCGGCCGCCAGACCCTTGCCCAGAACTGCCGGCACGCCCAAGCGGAGGCGGCGCATGCTGTCGCGCGCGCGATGCACCAACTCGGTGGCGAACTCGCTTTCCTCGATCTTCTTGGCGATGTCCTCCGAATCCTGCGGATCGAGAATGTCGTCCAGGTAGGCCAGCATCGTTCGCAACGTTAGTCGCATTCTTGGGTTCCCATCGCACGAATTGGGGACCGAACGCGAGACCGGCGCGCACGGTGTCTGTAAGTGTTAGTGGGTAATGAGGCCGCCGGCCGTACATGGCAGCGAAAAAAAATCACCAGGTCCTTCCGGCGTGGACCGAGCGAAAAGCAAGGAGGCAGTTGCCGCAAAGTGCCCGGGGTCACCAGTTTAGCAATCGCGAAGCAGCGCCGGCATGTTTGGCCGTCGCAGCCGATGTGGCGAAGCTGGACGCGCGCCGGCTTTCCTTAGCGACGTCTCAAGAATTACTTCGGCTTTTGGCGGTTGTGAGCGAGTTATTCGAACAGGAGGCAACGGAGTCAATAGAGGGAATACTCTGTTTTCTCCGGCTGAGTTTTACTCATGGGTCATTGGCGCCTGGGAGAATCAGCCTCGAATCAGCCGTCGGCCAATCTCAAACTATTGAGTTGATGACCAATCCCAGTGGGATGTCGAGCAGGTTCATGTACGCAGGTTGTAGGCCGTAGGCTGTAGGCCGCAGGAAGTAGGAAGCAGGTCAGTCACCCCGTGCCTGACGGTGTTTCCCCTTTGGCTTCCTCCCGCCTCCAGCCTGTTACCTCATGCGTCATCCCGGCGGCCTGCAAGAACAATGGATGCATGGCTGGATCCTTTCGACAACAGAGCAGACGGAGCCAACAGAGAGCTTCTCTCCGTTATCTCTGCTGTCTCCTGTTGAATCAATCCAGCCAACCGCCCACGCGCGAAGAAGGAAGTTATTACTGAGTCGTTCCTCAGCGGTTCCCGCGGGCGCGCACTCGGGGCCGGTGGGCCGTCGAGATCAGCCAGACTGGGGCAGCGGCCGTGGCAGCGACGAAGACGGCGATGCCCAGCGCTTGCACCGTGTCGGCACAAATCAAGGGCGGTCTGGCGACGGGCGGTGTTGGCGAAGTGCGCGCCATCGCGCGCGCAACGAGGATGGCGCCGAGAGCGATGCCGGCAAAGGATCGTTGTCGAGCGATCCGGCCGTTGCCAGCGAGACGGTCACTACCGAGACCGCGCCCACGATGGCGCCTGCCAGGGCGGCTTTCCAGTCGATCGACCGTCGGACCATGGGACTGTGCCGGTGAGGAGAGCCGGCGTGGAGGGGTTGAGGGTTACGGCACCGACCGGCGACCGTCCGGTGTGGGGGCCATGCGAACTCGACGACTGCCAGCCGCGGGCATCATGCCCGCAAGGCTTGATTGCATTTGCGGGGCCAAACGGGACCGACGACGGACCGGCTGGCCCTAAGTTCTTCCAGCACTGCCGGTTAGTTCCGGCGCACAGCAATTTTCTTAACGCAACACTGATGCGTCGACGCAACCAGGGCGTGGGTTATGTGTTTCGAAAACGCGACTTGCGACCTAGGCGAGCATTTCCCTTCCACGGCGTCGTTTGAACGATCAGTGTGAGTGCCGTGGGGGCCTGGTGCGGGATCGTGGTGGGCGGTTTGCCATATCGGCGCCCATTTCCAGCTTCGCATCTGTCCAGTCCGTGCATGGCGCCGCCGCGCAGGCGATTTTTTTCCACGACGCTTCGATTGGCACTAATTCGCGTGTAAAATTGAGTAGACGCGAGTCGCTTACATCCTATCCGAGCAGAACGTTTCATGAGTGCTCACGACCGCATCCGCCGGCAGCAATGCGCCACGCAAGCCGAGGGCTACCTCGAGCTCGGGATGCCGTCGCACGCGCTCACCGCGTTGGATCGGGCGGGCCCGCCCGATACGATGTCGTCGCACTCGTTGTACCTGAAGGGCGAAGCGCTGCGGAGCCTGTCGCGCTTTCGCGAGGCGATCGAACCGCTGACCTCCGCCACGCAAGGGGATCCGCGCAACATCCATATCTGGCTCGCACTGGGTTGGTGCTACAAGCGCACCGGTAGGATCGATCTGGCGATCGAATCGTTGGAAGAGGCTCTGCTGGCCGAACCGGACAACGCATTGGTGAGCTACAATCTGGCTTGCTATTGGTCGCTGGCCAAAAGCAAACGGCAAGCACTGGCCTATCTGGAACGTGCCTTCGAGTTGGACGACGACTACCGGGCGCTGGTGGCCGAGGAACCCGACTTCGATCCGATTCGCTCGGATCCGGATTTTCGGGCAATGATGCGCGTGACGGTCTGACTGGCCGAGGGCGAAGCGCGATACGTCCCGCCCGAGAATGTCCCGCTATTGGCCGACAACTTCGCGGGCGAGTTGCTCGTAGTCGACCGCGCCGTTGGAGCCGGGGGCGTAGTGAAAGATCGACTGCCCAAAGCTGGGCGCCTCGGCCAGGCGGATGTTGCGGCGAATGCGCGTCTCGAATGGCCGCGCCAGTGCCCAGGGCGTGTGGGGCTGCGTCGATTGGTGAAAGAACTGATCGACGTCGTGGGTCACTTCGGCCGCCAGCTTGGTGCCCGAGTCGTACATGCAATAGACCACGCCGCTGAGCTTCAGCCGGTCGTTGAGCCGCCGGGCGACCAGATCGATGGTCTCCAGCAATTTGCTCAAGCCGTGCAGCGCGAGGAAATGGGGCTGCAGGGGCAGAAACACCTCGTCGACCGCGGCCAACGCGTTGAGCGTGAGGATGCCCAGCGACGGCGGGCAATCGATGAAGACGAAATCGAACTGGTCGCGGCAGCGGGCCAGCTTGTCGCGCAAGATCACTTCGCGTCCAACGATGCCCACCAACTCGACTTCGGCGGCCGCCAGATCGATGTGCGAGCCGGCGATCCACAGATTCTCGCCACCCGACTGCCACACGTCGGACAGTTCGACGTTGCCGGTCAGCACGTCGTACATGCTGCGTTCGTCGCGGGCCGGTTGCAGGCCCAGATGCAGCGTGGCATGAGCCTGCGGATCCAAGTCGACCAGCAACACGCGCTGGCCGGTGGCCGCCAGGGCCGCGCTGAGATTTACCGCGGTGGTGGTTTTGCCCACGCCGCCTTTTTGATTGATGATAGCAATCGATCGCATCGCTTACGGAACTCCCTTTCCCCAGAGGCTTCGAGCGGTGCGGATTATAGCCCAGGGCGGGAAGTAGCTCCTAGACGAATAGCAGGCGGAGCTAGCAGGGGCTAGCGGGCTAAACCGCAAGCGGAAGATGGCCGCCGCCCGCGATTCGGTGGATGCACAAATGCAGCAGAACTCGGTGACTAGCGGATGCGGCAGGAAGCTTGGCCGCGCTTTTCCAGGTACTGCTGGTGATACTCTTCGGCCCGATAGAACTCGGCCGCCGGCACGATCTGGGTGACGATCGGTCGCTCGAACAGGCCGCTGTCGGTCAGTCGCTGCTTGGAGGCTTGCGCCGCGGCCTGTTGCTCGGCAGAGTGATAAAAGATGGCCGTGCGATACTGCGAGCCGAAATCGGGGCCCTGGCGATTGAGCTGCGTGGGATCGTGGTTCTGCCAGAACACGTTCAGCAAGTCGTCGTACGAAACTTCGGCCGGATCAAATTCGACCTGCACGGCTTCGGCGTGTCCGGTGCGATCGGTGCAGACTTGCTCGTAGGTGGGGTTGGCCGTTTGTCCGCCGATGTAGCCCACGGCAGTGCCCTTGACGCCGGGCGTCTGGCGAAAGGCGGCCTCGACTCCCCAGAAGCAGCCGGCGGCGAACGTTGCTTTTTCCATGGCGGGCTCCAATGTTATCGATGCGTTGGTTGTTTGCGCGTCCGACTGGCGTGGCGGCGTGGCGGCTGCTCTGGATGATGGGCCATTTCGCGGAGCTTGCCGGCCAGCGTCGTAAGCTCGTGCCACTCCTTTTTACAGAAATCCGTTGCGCGATTGAACTCGATCTGGCGGATCTTTTGGCTGGTGCCTCGGATCAGTTTGCGGGGATCGGCCAGAGCGGCTCCCTGACGCAGTCCCACCCCGATCTGACGGGCGCCGGCCGCAAGATTGGCGACACATTCGGATGTAGCCTCTTTACGTCGATTGGCGGCCGAGGGTTTCTTTTTGGTCGAGCGGGCGGCCGGTTTGGCTTTGGACGTGGCTCGCCTGGCGCCCGACTTGGGCTTCGCGGCGCGGGCAGCCCGGGGTTTGGTGGATTGCTTCGGCTTGGCCGCGGTCTTGCGCGGCGTGCTTGTTTTCTTGGCCATGAGATTTCCTCTCCTCGCAGATTCCAGCGGTCGGACGATCTGGCACAAATATCGGGTCGCAAAAAGTATAGGGCGCGGTTGTGCGGAGGGGGCGTGTGTCGTTGTTCGATCCGGCCCTATTTCACGGTGAATCCGAGAAAAGGTGAATCTGAATAAAAAACAGTGACTCTGAATAAAACAGCCCGGGGAGATCTCGCGACCTCCCCGGGCCTGTCTGAACCAGTGCTTGACTGGTTTTCGGGGTTGTTATTGATTTCGATGGTGTGGTTGATTCGTCGGTCTACGTCCCGATGACTCGCCATGCGACCGCCATCGTCCGTGCGACACGCACTAGCGGACGGCTTCGCTGAGCATCTTGCTGTTGGGGATACTGCGGCGGTTGAGCAGCCCGTTTTCGTCGGTTTCGATGATCGTGGCCACGGGGCCGACTTCGCGGACCGTGCCTTCCAGGACACCGACGGTCACGTGGTCTCCGGCGTGAAGGCGCTGACGGACGTAGTAGCCGGCCAGGATGCCTGCCATCACGTCGCGACCGCCCAGACCGAACGACAGCGCGAAGCCCACGGCCACGGCGCCGGCGGCGATCAGGATCAACTGCTCGAGCAGCGCGAACTGCAGGCCCAGTTGGTTGAACGCCGCGATGAAGGTCAGCAGCGCGAACACGTAGTAGCAGCCGTTGGCCAGGTACTCGGCGTAGGACAAGCCGACGCGGTCGGTGCTGGTGGCAACCACGCCTCGCAAGAACGAGGCCAACAGCAAGCCGACGACGATCACCACGGTGGCGACCAGCAGCTTGGGAATGTAGGCGACGATCGCCTGCATGGCTTCGCTGACGGCCTGCAAGCCGAGGATGTTGAAGCCGGCCATCAGGAACACGCTCATCAGCAGCCAAAACACGATCGTGCCGATGATCGCGGGCACGTTGCGTTGCACGCCCATGCGGTGCATCGAGTCGGCCAGACCGCTTTGATCGGCGGCGTTTTGCAAGCCGAGCTTTTCGGCCAAGGTGGTAATCGCTCTGCCGACGAAGCGCGCTACGACGTAGCCCAACACGATCACTACGACCATGGCCACGATTTGCGGGGCGATGCTGATCGTTTGCGCCCAGGCGTTTTCGAAGCTGGCGCGGACGGCGTCCCACGAGTTGCCCACGGTGACGGTGACGGTTTCAGCGGCGTGCGAAGCCACGTTGCCCGCCCGTTCGGCGGCATCGTCGACCGATTCGGCCACGGCCGGATCGGCAAATGCAAAGAGGTTCATGATAGGTCCCTTTCGAGAAACGTGTGTGTGTATTGCTCGAGGTCACGCGCCCGAGCGTCGGTCAGCAGGTGTCTTCTTCTTTCACTTTCATTCCGCCTCCCTACTTGCCGGAAGAGAGGTGGCGACTTGTTTCATTCCCTTTGCTGGCGTTCCAGGTAAAAGGCGGGATTTAGGTTCTCCGTCTTTTAGACTTCGGCTCGTAGCGTCCGGTCACAGTGAAAGCCACGAATCCCAATAAAGCGCGAGAATACTGCAAAAAAGCCCAGGGCATGCCCACCAGCAGCAGGTCGGCGAACTGCGTGATGATCAGCGTGCGGTTCACCTTGTCGTGCAGTTGGCGATCGAACGCGTCGGGCGGCGGGGGCACTTCGGTCCGTGCCAGTCGTTCCAGGAGGTCGGGAGCCATCGGGGCACCTGTCGGGTTGGGAGGGTCGCTAGTTGATTTGGTCCGGAAACCGTTGCTTCAGTTTTTCGCGGGCGCGGGCCAGCCGCATCTTGCAGGCGCTGACGCTCAGATCGAACATCTCGGACAGTTCTTCGTAGTCGTGGCCTTCGGCATACTTCAGAATCAGCATGGCGCGGTCTTCTTCTTCCAGCACATCGAGCATGCGCATCAGGTCGAGCGACAAGGCGGCCGAGGTCTCGGCGGCCGTGGGTTGCTCGCGCTCCCACATTTGGTCGCTCACCGTGTCTTCGTGTTTCTGACGGCGGCCGCGTCCACGGCGAAACGTCAAGCAAGTGCGCACGGCGATCGCGTGGACCCAGGTGGCATATTTCGAGCGGCCTTTGAACTTGGTGCGGTTGGTGAACAGTCGGACGAAGACTTCTTGCGCGGCGTCGTTGGCGTCTTGTTCGTTGTCCAGCAACCGGTAGCAAATGCGCCACACCGCGCTGGCGGAACCGTTCCACGAGCGCAACGAAAGCGACACCGTCGGAGCCCTCGCGGGCAGCCTCGGCGGCCAACTGTTCGTCGGTCCGTTCGGTCACTTGCAACACGTTCACCCCGAAACAAGCATGGCTTGCGCGTCGGTGGCTGCTTCCGTACAACCTCCGCTAGATTGGTTGCCGGTCGGGGCAGGGCCGGTCACAAGCCGCGCCACCCAGAGCATGGGCCGGCGGTGGGACGAAAGGTGCTGAAAATGCGGGTTTTTCCGCCGGTGGCAGCATCCCAGGATCGGACCACAAGCAGGGCGTTGAGGTCAATGGCGGAATGCGGAACCGGCCGGAGGCGAATGGCTGGAGGAAACGAAAGGAAATGCTTGGGGCGGCTAGGGACTCTGCCCCGTAGAATACAGGCATGGAGGACACATCACGACGTTCGCGCGGCTGGCGGTTTAGCCTGCGCACTTTGCTGGTTTTGGTTTTGCTATCCGCCCTGGCCATGGCGTGGGTGCATCGTGCGCCCGGCAGCATGTGGCGGTCGAAGCGCTGCGGGCATCGAACCCCGGCGCGACCGTGCTGTACGATCAGCAACGACCGGGCGACAGCCGCAACGAGTCGGGATGGCGCGACTGGGCGCGGCGGCAACTCGGAGACGACTATGTTTCGACCGTCACCGGCGCGGAGCTCTATTACACGACCGACGCCGATCTGGAATGCTTGAATCGCTTTCCGCGACTCAAATGGCTTAGCCTGGTGCGCAGCGTCGATCTGACGGACGCGGGACTGGCGCACCTGGGCCAATTGACATCGCTAGAGACGCTTAGTCTTTGGGATGCCGAGCAAGTGACCGACGCCGGACTGCGACAGCTCGAGCCGCTCACGCGTCTCAAGCGCCTGCGCATCGATCTCGGGCGACACGACGTCAGCGACCAGGCGGTGGAGCGATTGCGCCACGCGCTGCCAAACTGCAAGATCGAGGTCGGCGAACCGCGCAAAGGCGAACGGCAAGTGGTCGCGCATTAAGGTGACCATCGGTCAGTGACCTGCGAACGATGCACATGGTTTCAGTGCGTTCGCGTTGGAGCCGCACGACGGTCGCCACGTCAGGCCGAGGGATGGGCCACCGGCGCAGGCTTCGGGTTCCACCGGACCTTGGCGTTTCTGTTTTGCCTGTTTTCGCAGAAACGTTTTCATCAATGGATCGCTCTTGAGGAGTTCGACCTCTTGTAGCACGTACTCTCGTTCGGCGTTAGATGATGGATGTCCTTGTTCGATTCTCGCTGACATCAGGAATACCTCCCAGAACCGAATCTCGAATATCGCGTATTTGAAAAGGGTGTAACTCGCAGATCTCTATGCCGCGGAGCGCCGGTATAGCTTGGTTTGTTCAGTTTCAATGCGGTAGTTCAGGAAGTCGTTCCATTGTCCGTTGAGGTAGGTGGCGCACAGGTGGAGCATCGCTTGCGCACGGCGACCGTCCAGCGCATGCCGGTTTGTTCCAGGCGATCCTTGACCACGTGGCGGCAAGCGCCTTCGGCCACGCCGCTGCCGATGGGGTAGCCGGCCGCCAGGTACTCGTCGTAGCGCATGTGCCGGCGGTTGTTTGCGTAGTAGCCGATGGCCGCCGAGACGACGCGCCGCCGCGAGCCATGTAGCGCGTGTTCGTCGCGGAGTCGTTTGAAGCGACCGATGACATAACCCACCTTGCCTTCCAGCAACAGCCGCAAGTGCCGCGTGACAAACTGAGCCGCCTCACGGCTGCCTTCGCGGTGGAACACGTGGGCCACCTGCCACAACCGCTCCAGCACGTGGAACAAGTCCAGGATGCAGACCGCCCGCGGCAGCCACTCGCGCTGCACCTCCCACAGCGCCTTCTCGCCGTCCATCAGGCAGACCAGTGTCTTGGCGCACTGTGGGTCGCGCTCGTGACAGGCCACCGCCATCTCGACAAACAGACGTTCGCGTCCCGTACACGATTCTCCTTCCCGCACGCGGGTCATCTCGGCCCAAACCTGCTTGTGTTGCGGCGCGGGCCGCTCGGCAGCGCAGTTCTTTCCGGTCCAGTTCGTCGAGCACGTCGTCGGCCGTGCGGCGAAAGGGGTCGATCGTATACACCGCGCCCACGTAGGCCATCTGTTTCTTGTTCGCTTTTTCGCCTTTGCCGCGACGCGGTCCGCGGCGGACCCGCTCTTCCAGCGGGCGGCGCATCGGCACCCCTTTGCCGTCGGCCGTGGCTACCAGGATCTCGGCCTCTTCGTCGGCCGGCGGCGCGGCGCGCTCGAACTGGAAGGCTTCGACGTGCTGGGCCATCTGCTGGTTCATCTGCTCGGCCGCCCGTTCACTCGGCGCGACACCCAACCACGCGTGCAGATCGGACACCGCTTCGTGAAACGACTCCTTGACGCACAGCCGCTCGAGCCAGTCTTCCAGGACGTAGGAGAACTCGCCGGCCGGCAGCCCCAGCCGCTCGTCCAAGGGCGCCGCTCGACTTTCTGCCCTTCCCGCGCCGCGTAGACGTAGCGGCCGATCAACAGTTCGCCGAAGATCGACAGGTAGCGGCGCAGCGTGCCGGCCTTGCAAACGGCGGACCGTGCGGCCTTGGGTGGTTTCCAGTGTCGCGCCCGCGTCGCCATCCCCCGCGGCGGCCACGAAGGCCGACAGCAGCGTGTGTCCCAGCGCCAGCAGCCGGCCGAACAGTTCACGTTCCACTTGATCGATCCGCTGGCCGCCGTCGGCCGCGCGTTCGACGTACATTTCCAACGCCTGGAATTGCCGTTGCGCTTGAGAAACGCTTGCTCCCGTGCGACGATCATGGCCGGGCCTCCTGGATGGGTGGGAAGGACTGCAATCACAATCCGTTCTACCCGCGGAGGCCCTCTTCTTCACCTTCACGCTAGCACTTGCCGCAACTCCTTGTGAATCCACCTGCTACCACGCGAGGAATGCGAGTTACACCCATTTCAATTCGTCGAGCGATTTGCAATTTCGGTACTGGTTGGACAACAGGTAGGCAATCCAATGCTCGAATTCATACTCTGACCGAAGGCTTTTGAAGAATTCGCGCCAGAACAACTCGGCTTGTTCGGGGTGAGCCTCTGACCAGTCAATCAGCGAATGGCGGTTTCGTTCAAGCATGCCATAAAACAAACCGTCGCCGCCCCGCCAGAAGTTATTGTCCTTGCGATGGGTCTAAAACCCTCGCCTTCAGGCGAAACCTTTAGGTTCTTCGTTTGCTAGAATTTGGGGATGGAAAAGTACCGCACGAGTTCGCATAGCCGTTTCGACCTGAAGTACCATTTTGTGTGGATCACCAAGTATCGGAAGCCCATTTTGGCCGATGCGGTCGGAATGCGGCTGCGGGAACTGGTGCGAGAAGTGTGTAGAACCAACGAAATCGAGATTTTGGAGGGCTCGGTGTCTCGCGACCATGTGCATGTGCTGCTGTCCTGTCCGCCGAATCTGTCGCCAAGCAAGGCCATGCAGTACATCAAGGGCAAAAGCTCGCGGAAGTTGCTGATGGAGTTCAAGCATCTGCAAAAAGAGTTCTGGGGTCGGCATTTGTGGGCCCGCGGCTACTTTGTGGCATCCAGCGGCAACGTGACTGACGAGGTGATCCAAGAATATATCCGCCAACAACAAGGCACTGAGCCTGACGATGGCGGCGACAATTTCCGCATTACCAAATCGTGAGCGCAGGACTTCAGTCCGTAGCCACGATTCTCCTCGAACCTACCGGCTTCAGCCGGTAGTAGTTCAGTCCAGTGGTAGACTACTTCCCACCGTTGCTGTAAGGGCTCGACGGGCTCGACAAAGCCATGCTCAACAAGGTAATCGATGAGTTCGTTCCGATAGGCCTTGCACGGCGAGCGGTAGATGGGAATCTCGCCGAATAGGATCGTGCGCTCCGATTGAGAGACGCATTCGAGCGTGTACGGTGAAAAAGATACCAGGCCGCCCCGACCCACGAGCAGGAACCAGAGGGCCGTAACGGCAACGAGAACGATCGCTGCTTGAACGGCGATGCGTTTGGCTCGGGGCGTCGCACTTGCGGCAGTTGAAGACGAAGCGTCCATGGTCGCTCCCTGAGAAGTACGCGGAGCGTGACTTTCGTCATTGTATCCGAAACCGGCGGGGCGTGCGGCGTTCGAAGTCTCGCCTCATGAGCGCAAAGCGCTGCCTGCGGCTCGATAGCACGCGAACGATCGATCGGACGGGCCGTTGGCCCTGAATGCAGAAAGCGCCGGCGCCTCACCACTTCAGGCCGAACTTTTCGCCGGTGGCGGGGCCGCCGATGCCGCCTTTGAGCGGGATCTTTCGCTGCTTGGCCGGCGGGGCCGGGGTTTCGGGCTCATCCGGCTGTTCTTCCTCGACCTTGGCTGGCGTGGCTTTGGCCTCGAGCGCCTTGAGCGAGAGGCTGATGCGCTGGGCTTCGGGGTCGACCGACAGCACTTGCACTTCCACTTCCTGGCCTTCGGTCACAACGTCCGCCACGCGGAACACGCGCTTGTGCGCCAGCTCCGAGATGTGGATCAAGCCTTCGACGCCGGGACCGAGGCGCACGAACGCGCCGAAATCCATCAGCCGCGTGACCTTGCCCGTGACGCGCGTGCGGACGGGAAAATCGCGGGCGGCGTTGGCCCAGGGACTTTCGGACAGGTCTCGCAGGGCCAGGCCGACTTTGCCGGAGTGGGGATCGAACTTCTGGATTTTGACCTTCACCCGCTGGCCGATTTCCAGCACTTCGCTGGGATGCTTGATGCGGTCCCAACTGATCTGGCTGATGTGTACCAGTCCGTCGACGCCGCCCAGGTCGACAAACGCGCCGAAGTCTTGCAGGCTGCGGACCGTGCCCTCGTGAATCTGGCCCACTTCGAGCGAGGCCATCATCTTTTCCTTGGCCTCGGCCTTTTCGCGCTCCATGACGGCCCGATGGCTGAGCACCAGATTGCGCTTGTCGGGATTGGCCTCGGTGATGACGCAGTGGAAGGCCTGGCCGACGAACTGTTCCAGGTCTTCGACGCGATACATGGAAACCTGGCTGGCGGGCATGAAGCCGCGGAGGCGATTCACCTCGCACTTGAGTCCGCCCTTGTTGTGGCCGGTGACGCGCGCTTCGACGACCATGCCTTCGGCCACGTCCGACCAATCGCCGACATCGACCGCTCCGCCGGGCAGGATCAATTCATAGATGCCTTCGGCGGGCACGAAACGGCTTACGACCACGTCGAGCAGCGTGCCGGGCTCGGGCGGTTCGTCGAAGTTTTTCAGCGGCACGATGCCTTGCTGGCGTCCGCCGATTTCCACGAACACGTCGTCGCGGTGGATCGAGATCACCTTGCCTTGATGCCTTGACTCGAGTTCCAACTCGACGGCCGCCGCGCTGCCTTGCTCGGGCGTGATAATGTCATCGATCGACTGCCCGCCCAGCGCTTCGAGATATTCCATCTCCAGGTCGGGAGTGAGTTGATCGCGAATGTTCGGCGGCGGATAGTGGCGCGGCGGCTGGTCGTTGATGACGCGCGGCCGATCGGGTTTGCCGGCGGTTTTTTTGGCGGGAGCCGGTTGGGTAGCGCCCGACGCTTCACCGGAAATCTCGCCGGCGGAAGCCGATTCGGAACCAGGCTGTTGGTGCGACGTCGGTTCCTCCTCGCTCGTCGATTTTTCCTGCGCCGGTATTGGCAGCACGGGCCGGGCAACGGCTTTGGGAATGGTGGCGCCGTAGCGCTGCGTGCCGATGCGGATGCGCGCCGTGCGCCGCTCTTCTTGCGCCGCTGCGGACGACGGTTCGCCGGTGGCCGGCGACTGCTCGGGAGACGATGCCGAGGAACGCTCGGCGGGCTCTTCCGAGGGAGTCTCGGACGAGGCGGGATCGACTGGACTACTCATCACGATACAAGGACCGCATGACGGCGGCAGACAGAATCTGTAGGCGGGAGTGGGGACTACGCTGGGTGTCGATTTTAACCAGCGGCATGGCGGCTGTACAATGAGTCGACGGGGGCAGGAGCGGCCTGCACCTGGTGAAGTTTTGCTTCTCTGCGCGGAAGGATTCTCCAGATGTCGAGCCAGCCGTGTTCGTATTCCCCAGAGGTGGCTTCGTTGTTGGAGTCGGCGCGGCGCAACGAACTGGGACCGGGCCGACCCGTGGCGGCCGTGAGACCGGCGTTGGCGGCGCTGACGCCGGACGCTATCGTTGCGCCCGAAGCAGTGGTGGATAGCGACATGGCGCGGGCATGTCTGGCGGGCTTGTGGCTGCGTTTTAACTTCTTGCACGAGTCGCATGCGATCAGCCAGAGCATCGAAACGCCTGCCGGAAGCTACTGGCACGGCATCATGCATCGGCGGGAGCCCGACTTTGGCAACGCGAAATACTGGTTTCGCCGCGTGGGCCGGCATCCGGTGTTTGAGCCGCTGTGCGCGGCAGCGCGGGAACTGGCGGCCAATTCGCGCAGGCGAAGCGGCGCGAGCGCTAGAACAACAGCAGGAATGGAACCCATTCACGTTTGTCGATCTGTGCGAGCAAGCCCTCGATGAGCCTTCGCCGCTCAACGATCTTTGCCGCGATATTCAACAGCGCGAATGGCAACTGCTATTTGACTCTTGCTATTGGCAGGCGGTTGTCGCTTGAGGGCGCACACCCCCCATGTTGACGGTGCGCCGGTAAAAGACTACGAACAATGTTTAGAGCCTGGGGACGAAACGCCCGCGGAGAAGGGGACAGTCCCATTTTTCTCCCAGGGCACCGAAAAATCGGGACAGTCCCCGGCGTTTTGTCCCCAGGCTCTTAGTGTCGCCGAAATCGACCCGGGGCCCGCTCATGGCTTTTCAGTTCTTGTGTCCGCAGGGGCATCTGCTCGAGGGAAACGAGTCGGACATGGGCATGCAGTGTCAATGTCCGCAGTGCGGCACTGCGTTCATCATTCCCACGATCGAGCAGCCCGGCCATGCGAGCGTGCAAACGCACGCGCCCGAACAGCCCCAGGTCAAGATCCGGAAGCCGTCAAACAGTTCGCTCGAATCGCTCAAGCAACTGGAAGCCGCGGCGGAAGCGACCACCCCCAAGAAACCGGCTCGCGTCGATGACGACCTGCTGGAAGGGGAGGGCGTCGGTTCCATCGTCGAGGAGCCGCTGTTGCACATACCGTGTCCGAACGGGCATGGGTTGGAGACGCCACTCGACATGGTCGGCCAGCGTGCCATGTGTCCGCATTGCGGCGTCGAGTTCAAGCTCAAGCGAGAACTGAGCGTCGAGTATCTGCGCGAGCAGGAGATACTGGAACGCCGTAGCGCCAAGTTCTGGTTTCAATTGTCCGTGCTGGCGGCGGGCTTTGTCGTGGTCGTGATCCTGGCGATGATCATCATCGTGGCCGTGACTTGAAACGCGTGGGGCATGGGCCCTTCTTCAAAAGACGCACGTGACCACAACCGACGAAACGCCTGCCGCCGACAACGCCCCAGCGGCAGCCGCGGCGGATGCTTCGCACTCGGTGCAACCCGTGCCCAGCATGCTGGCTGGACGGTTGTGCGTGGTGGTGGCCGCCGTATTGTGGAGCTCGAGCGGGCTGTTCGCCAAGCGCGCCCATCTTCGACGAATGGCCGCTTGAGTACCGGGGCGTGTTGCTGGCGTTTTGGCGGGCCATGTTCGCCGGCTTGTTGCTGATTCCAGCAGTACGGCGTCCGCAGTGGGACATCAAGTTGATTCCACTGTGCGTGGCGTTCACCGTCATGAACGTCACGTACTTGTCGGCCATGACCGAGACCACGGCAGCCAACGCGATTTGGCTGCAGAGCACGGCGCCGTGGTGGGTGTTTCTGGTGGGCGTGGTGGTGTTGCGGCAGCCGTTTCCCCGTAGCGAGCTTTTTCCGCTGCTGATTGGAGGCGTGGGATTGGCCATCATCCTCTGGTTTCAGACGCAAGGCGCCGATCGCAACGGCGTTTTGCTCGGACTGATATCCGGCTTTTCGTACTCCGGCGTGGTGATGTCGCTGCGCTCGCTGCGGAACCATGACGCCGTGTGGCTGGTAGCGGTGTGCCACCTGGCGGCCGCCGGGGCGCTGTCGCCCTATGTGGCGCACGTGGGCGTGTGGCCCGACAGTTGGCAACTGCTGGTTTTGGCTTGCTTCGGCCTGGTGCAGATGGCGCTGCCGTACGTATTGTTTGCGCGGGGACTGCGCGCCATCACGTCGCAAGAAGCAACCGGTATCGGTCTGCTGGAGCCCATCCTGCTGCCGCTGTGGGTTTTTCTGGTGTGGGGCGAAGAACCAGCCGGCTCGACGCTCTTCGGCGGAGCACTGATTTTGACAGGCCTGGGACTACGATACTTGGCGCCAATGTGGATCGGGCGTAAGAGTGCGCCGTGAGAATTCCGTGCGATATCAAACCGCAAAGTGACGCAGAGGGACGCGGAGGAATTATCTCAAGATCTACGCCTGAAACGATCATTGGGCAAGTATTCACGGTCCGGGGACAGGACGATTGCAAAGTTGAGTTTTGTATAATGCAGGTGCGATCCTAACCGGGTGATGCGGGTTGGCTTTAGGAGAAGGAGCTAGCCATGCAACTACCATCGTATTTTCCGTCTTTGATGGTGGCCTTTTCGGAGGTGGCCGATCCACGTCAGCGGCGTGGTGTTCGTCATCCGTTTTCGGGGATTTTGGGACTGACGCTCGTGGGGCTGGTCTGCCGCTTGAACGATTTTGCCAGCTTGCAGCGGTGGGCAGCCCGGAACTGGCATCTGCTGCGCAGACCTTTGGGCTTTACGCGTCGCAAGCCGCCGCATCCTACCACGTTAAGTCGGACGCTGGCGAAGTTCTCGTTGGAGGAGTTTCAAGCTGCGTTTTCCCAGTGGTTGCAAGAGGTAATGGCGGATCAGGAGGCTCTGGTCGCGGCGGTGGATGGCAAGACGTCGAAGCAAGGCTTCGATCCGCAGGGCGATCCGATTCAGATGCTGAACGTTTTTGTCCAGGATTTGAAAGCGTGTCTTGGGCAATGGCCCCTGTCGGGCGACAAAAGCACCGAGCCGGAAGTGCTCAAAGCGCACCTGAGCGAACTGTTCGAGAAGTATCCGGCGTTGCGTTTGATCACGGGCGATGCCCTCTATGCTCAGCGCAATCTGGCCGAACTGATTCTGACTTCGGGCCATGACTACTTGTTCCAAATCAAAGCCAACCAGCCCGACATCCTGGATGCGGCGCAGACCTGCTTTGCGCAGGCCCAAGACAGCGCGGCGGCCGCTCAGACGCGGGAAAAAAAGGGGGCCGTAGGGAGACTCGTTTTCTTTGGATCGACCTGGCCGACGCCGAATATGTCTGCCAGCGGCTGGGGCTTGCCGGTTGCCGCATGCTCTTGCGAGTCGACCGCGAGACGAAAGACCGAAACGGCAAAACCACGCGCGAAACGCGGTACTTCGTCACCAGCCTCGACCCGGCCACGACTACGCCCAAGCAATTGTTGAAGTACGTACGCGCTCATTGGCAAGTGGAAAACAGCTTGCACTTCGTCAAAGATCGTTGGTGGGACGAAGACCGGCACTGGAGTCGTCGGCCAGGATTGGCCGAACGCCTGGCAAGCCTCACCAACGTAGCCCTGAGCGTGTTGCGACTAACGACCCAAAAATCCAAACAACCGCTTCGAGCCCGAGCCGATGATCTCTGCGCCAATCCCCTCCACGCCCTGAAACTCGTAGGAGCCTTGGATTAACGACTTTGCAATCGTCCTGGGTCCGGGGACTGGCTCATTTTTTGGCCAGTACGCGCAAACCTGCGCTTTTGGTAACGTGCTGAAAAATGTGCCTGTCCCCCTTCCGCGGCCTCAACGCTAGCGCACCGCGAAAATTGGGACAGTCCCCTGTGAACGGTTGCGGCACGTCACCACAAGTTAAAGAAGTGACGTTGGAATCGACTCTGAATTCAATCGAAAATCCAAAATCCCTAAGGCCGCACGATCATGTTGCCGCTGATGCGCTTCACCAGGTGGCGCATTTCCAGCACGCTGATCGTCGAGAGGACTTTGGGCGTGGGCAGGCCGCTGGCGGCCACCACGGCGTCGATCGTCGTGGGGTCGGCGCCGACCGTGGCCAGCACTTGCTGTTCGATTTCGTTGAGCAACAGTTCGGCCGGGTGATGCACGGCCTGGCCTTCGCTCGATTGGGCCGGCGCCACCAGCGGGCCGAGCTCTTCCAGCACGTCGTCCGCCGTTTCCACCAGCTTCGCACCGTCGCGAATCAGCCGATGGCTGCCGTGGGCCATGCGATTGTCGATGCGGCCGGGCACGGCAAACACTTCGCGCCCTTGTTCCATGGCGTGCCGTGCCGTAATGAGCGCGCCGGAATTGGTCGACGCTTCCACGACCAGCACGCCGAGCGACAAGCCGCTAATGATGCGGTTGCGTTGGGGGAACGCGCCGGAAAGCGGCGGGCTGCGGGGGGGAACTTCGCTGATGACGGCCCCGTGCCGGCTGACCTCGTCGGCCAGTTCGGCGTGTTCGGGCGGATAGAGGTTCAACACGCCGCTGCCGAGCACGGCGATCGTGCGCCCGCTGGCTGCCAAAGCTCCGCGATGTGCCGCGGCGTCGATTCCTCGCGCCAGGCCGCTGACAATGGTAATGCCCGCGCGGGCCAGGCTTCCGGCCAGTCGTTCGGCTTGCACCAGGCCGTAGTGCGTGGCGTGGCGCGAGCCGACGATGGCAATCGCCAGGGCGTCTTGCGGCAGAATCTCGCCGCGCACGAAGAGAATGCCAGGCGGGTCGTGGATTTCGCGCAGCACGCGCGGATAGGTTGGGTCGCCCTCGGTGAGGATGCCGATGTTTTCCGCCGCGCACAGGTCGAGTTCAGCCTGCACGTCGATTTCGTTTCTGGCCACGGCAATGCGGCGCGTCAGTTCGGCCCCGATTCCGGACACACGGCGCAAGTCGGACGGCGCGGCCGCCAGCACGGCCGAGGCGGTGCCGAACGATTCCAACAGCGCCTTGCGCAGCCGCGGTCCCACGCCCGAGATCATCGAAAGCCGCACGGAGTCGGACAGGGTGTCGTCACTCGTGATGGGCGTGGAGTCGTTCACGGTTTCGAGGCTCGGCTATGGTCGGACTGTGAGATGAGTCTGACGCACTGCTAACAAGTTAGCAGTGGCACACGGTACCAATGTCTGCAAACTCCTATTGCTCCAAGGCAGCCAAGACATCTTCTTCCGGCACGTCGCCGACTAACTCCACGTGGCCCATCCGCGTGGGCAGCACGAAACGGAGCCGGCCGTGTTCGACTTTCTTGTCGTGCGTCATGGCGTCGAGCAGTTGGCCGCGATTCGCGTCGGGAAAATCCACCGGCAGTCCGAGTGCCGTCAAGAGGTTGTATTGGCGCGCCGTGAACGCCGCATCGACGCGGCCCAGCCGTTCGGCCAAACGGGAGGCGCATAGCATGCCCAGAGATACCGCCTCGCCATGCAGATACTCGCCATAGCCGGTGACGGTTTCCAAGGCGTGGCAGAACGTGTGGCCATAGTTCAACACGGCGCGCACGCCGCTGGTTTCGCGTTCGTCGGCTTCGACCACGTCGGCCTTCAGACGGCAGCAGCGCGTGACGACGTGCTCCAAAACGACCGCGTCGCGATCATTCAGTTCGCCGACGTTTTGCTCGAGGTACTCGAAGAACTCTGCGTCGAGGATGACGCCGTACTTGACCACTTCGGCCAGGCCGGCGCGGTATTCGCGATCGGGCAGAGTGGTCAACACGGCCGTGTCGATCAACACGCCGGCTGGCTGCCAGAAAGCGCCGACCATGTTCTTGGCGCCGGAGAGATTGATGCCGACCTTGCCGCCGACCGAACTGTCGACCTGCGCCAGCAGCGTGGTGGGCACTTGGACAAAGGGCAGGCCGCGGGCGAACGTGGCGGCAATGAAGCCGGCCAGATCACCGATCACGCCGCCCCCCACCGCCAGCACGACCGACTTGCGATCCGTGCCGACGGCCAGCAACTGTTCCCACAGGCCGGCCGCCGTGTCGATGTCTTTGGATTGTTCGCCCGCTTCGATCACCAGCACGTCGACGTCGGCGCCGGCATCGACCAGGCTTTCGGCCGCGTGTTGCGCGTGGGCGCTTCGACGTTCTGATCAGTGATGACCACCGCGTGGGATAACTGGGACCAGTCGGCAGTGTACTGGCCCAGCGCGCTCAGGTTGCCCGTGCCAATCTCGATCGTATAGCTACGTTCGCCAAGTTGGACTCGTATGGCACTCACGCGGGCACTCGCTTGAAGGGAGTTGAATACCCGAGCCAGTATCGGCGAGCGGAGCCGGCGACGCAAACACCGATTAGGCGCTTTGGCTGAGCCGTTCGACGTCTGCGGCCGTGACGGTGATTTGCCGCTGAAAGCCGGTGTGTTGGCGAACGTAGACCAGGTCCGCGGCGCCGGCCGGTTCGGCGTGCAGCGCTTGCTCGATGTGCTGCCGCTGGGCGGTGCTCAATTCGTCAAACTCCTCGGGCCAAATCGTGATGGCTTCCATCACCAGGGCTTCGCGGTACGGGTCAAACTCGTTGGCCATGATTCGTCATATCGCTCGCAAGATGGAGAATCCGCGCCGGCAGTGGTCGTGGCGCGGGAAAACGTAAGTATACTGCTCGCTGGGCCAAGGGCTAGGAGGGAGCGGAAATTCCACACAGCGCACGTGGGTTCGGCTGGTAGCTGGAGTCGCCAGACTTCAGAATACGTTCCAGGCTGGTAGCTGAAGTCGCAAGACTTCAGAAAGCGCGGCGCCCGGCTGAATTCAGGCGAACTCAGCTACGTTGCTGCCCGGGCCGCGACGTACGAACACTCACACGATCGATTCGGCACGACATGCAAAACCGGGGAAATCTTGTCATCATCGCCATCGTGGCGATCGGGCTGTTGGCGGCATCGCTGAGCCTGGTTTACCATCGCCAGAGTGGCCGGCGTGCGTTGGCATTGTGGGGCACCGAGACGGCGCTGTTGATTGCGCGGGCGCCACAGGTGCAAGTGCTCGAACTAGCGCCGGCCGATGCGGTCGAACCGGCGGCAGTGGATGCCGAGTCGGGCGGCGGGCAGCCAATCCAGCGGTTGGGCATCGGCGGACGATTTTACAACGTCGCCGCGGCCAAGGATGCGGTCGAAGCGCGGGGTATGAGCAACATTCGCAGCGCCATGGTGCGCGACGCCAGTTTCGATTGGGAGGCGACGGACAAAGCGGAAGCATCGCCCACCTGGCAATATGGCATGGAATTCACGGAGTCTGGCCATCGCGCGCTGGTATTGTTCGACTTCAATACGGGACGGATTGGATCGACCACCAGCGAGCAAACCGCCGCGTTGCAGCCCGAGGCCGTGGCGGATTGGCGCAAGTTCTTCGAGGAGCAGTGGGACACGGCCAAGTCGAACTCGCGCATGGGACGATCGCGACATAGCGCTTCGTCACCGATCAGCCCCCGGCTTTGCCGGGGGACCACTGGCAATTTCCGTGCGTGGTCGAAGTGGAAACCGTCATTGGCGTCGACGAACAGATTCCCCCGGCAAAGCCGAGGGCTGATCGTGTCGGATGCGGTTGGTCGCGACTTGGCGACCGCTATCGCTCGCCGACGTGGCCGAGTTGGCCGGTTTTGAGTTCGGCTTGCAGGCGTTCGACTTCGCGATAGTAGTCGCGGCGTTCCAGCAACCGGGCGGCGTCTTCGTCGAGCACGGCGATCACGTCGCGATGGAACTGCACGCGCCGAGGCCGTGATTTGCGCCGTGATCGGGCCTTCGATCGTGTCGCGAATCGCCTTGGCCTTGCTGGCGCCGGCGGCCAACAGCAGGCATTGCCGCGATTCGAGTATCGTGCCCACGCCCATGGTGATCGCCAGTCGGGGCACGTCCTTCTCGCCGCCGAAGAAGCGGGCGTTGTCGCGGACCGTTTCGCTCGTAAGCGTTTTCAAGCGGGTGCGGCTGCCCAGCGAGGAGCCCGGCTCGTTGAAGGCGATGTGCCCGTCGCTGCCGATGCCCAGAATCTGCAGGTCGATGCCTCCTTCGTCCGCGATCATGCGCTCGTATTGCTCGCAATAGGCGGCGAAGTCGAGCGCCCGGCCGTCGGGCACGTGCGTGTCGCGCGGATCGATGTTGATGTGATCGAAGAAGTGGTGCTGCATGAAGTAGCGATAGCTGTGCGGATCCGAGGGGCCGATTCCCACATACTCGTCGAGGTTGAAGGTGACGACGCGCAAAAATCGAGCCCTTCTTCGCGGTGCATGCGGATCAATTCGGCATACGTGCCCAGCGGCGTCGAGCCGGTGGCCAGTCCGAGCACGCAGGTCGGCTTGCGGCGGACCAATTCGGCCACGCATTGCGCCGCGCGGCGGCTGACGCCTTCCAAGTTCTGCTCCACGATCACACGCATCGAGTTGTTGCTCCGGGGAATGACGCTTGAGAAAGGGGTTTGGGCCGGCCGGCCGGTGGGCTGCCGAGCCGTGCGACCGCGCGATTCAACCCTAGTTGTAATCCAAGGTTTCGTCGATCGCGAGTGGCCTAGGTCCGCTGGGCGTGTGCCGTTACAATCCCCCGGTTTTTTCGCACGAAATTGAGCGCCTCGACGATCCGCGCGGAGGTTGTTGCATGCCATTTGCCGGCACGAAGAACGGGGTTTGGCCCCAGTGGGGACTATGTCTGCTCGTCGTCGGGCTGGCCTCTGTCGCCTGGGCGATGCCGTACGACGAAGCATTGCGGGCGCGGCCGATGTGTGGCGACGCGCAACTGTCCGACGTGTGCTTCGTCGATGCCGAGCACGGCTGGGCCGTGGGGGACCGCGGCACGATCTGGCAGACGGTCGACGGCGGACGCCATTGGTCGCTGCAATCCTCGGGCGTCGACTGTCGGCTCTCGTCGGTGGTGTTTCTCGACCGAAAGATCGGCTGGGCCGCGGGCGGATCGACGCAGCCATATACGCACGTCTCGCTGGGCGTCGTGTTGCGCACGCAAGACGGCGGCGAACATTGGACGCTGGAACAGCGCGCCATGACGACGGCCATCGCGCGGATCGGTTTTTTCGATCCGCTGCGCGGCTGGGCGCTGGGGCGTCCATCGGCGTTGTTTCCATCGGGCGTGTTGACCACCGAAGACGGTGGCCGCACCTGGGCGGCCATGCCGGCCACGGCGAGCCACGGTTGGCTCACCGGCGCGATGATCGACCCGAACACCGGCGCATTGGCCGGCCGCTCCAGCGCGCTGGCGACGATTCGCCGCCGCGGCGTCGAACCGCAGCCGGCCGACTTTGGCTTGCGCGCGTTGCGGGCCATGCAACTCGTGCCGCCGGCCAAGGGATGGCTGGTTGGCGATGGCGGGCTCGTTTTGCAAACACGTGATCTGGGCACGTCGTGGCAGACGGCCCCAGGCTTGTTGCCGCCGGGCGTACGAGACCATTTTGATTTCAACGCACTGGCGGTGCGCGGACCGCACTGCTGGGTTGCGGGCACGCCGGGCACGCGTGTGTTTCACAGTCCCGACGAAGGACGCACTTGGACGGCCGCTGATACCGGACAGCCGCTGCCAATTCACGCGCTGTCGTTCGTCGACGCACAGATGGGCTGGGCCGTAGGCGACCTGGGCACGATTCTGGCCACGGTCGATGGCGGAACAACATGGCATCCGCAACGCGGTGGCGGGCAACGCGCCGCGTACGTCGGTCTGTTCGGGCGCAACGATGACATTCCACTGGAAGTCATTGCGCAGCTTTCGGCCAATGAGGGCTATTTGGGCGCGATGGAAGTGCTCGCGCACGACGACGTGGAAGCCACGGCCGACAATTGCGACCTGGCCATCCAAGCTCACGAAGCAACCGTTCGTGCCGGTGCCAGCGCCGCGGCTTCGGCGTGGCGACTTTCCCATCCGACAAGCCGGACTGAAATTGTCAGCCGAGCAACTCGTCGAAGGCTGGAACCAGGCGAACGACGGCGCGGCGCTCGCCAGGCTCGAAGCGCACGTCGTGGAACGGATTCGCATGTGGCGGCCGAATGTCGTGTTCACCTCCAGCGCCCATACGACCGGCGACGACATGTTGCCGCACGTGGTCAATCAAACGGTGTTGCACGCCGTGGAAGCCGCGGCGGATCCGCAGGCCTATCCCGAGCAGATGGCGCAAGCGGGACTGCAGCCCTGGCGCGTGCAGAAAGTCTTTGCCGCGCTGCACCCGGGTGCTACGGGCACCTTGGCGATCGATCCGGCGGAGTTGAGTGCCGCGCTATGGCCGCACGATCGGCGAACTGGCGGCGACGGCCCGCGGCGTCATCGCGCGGCACTACGAGGCGCCCACCGGGCCGTTGGGCTTTCGGTTGTTGGTGGATGGCATTCCGCAGGAAGTCGGCCGGCGCGATTTCTTCAGTGGCATCGCACTCTCGCCCGGCGGCGAAGCCCGGCGGATGCTCGAGGCTGTGGCCGATTCCGACTTGCAGCAACTGCACCGCGAGGCGATGCGTCGCCGCAACCTGCAGGCCATTTTGGATCGAGCCGAAAGCAGCGACCCGAGCGATGGGCGATTTTTGGCCGGCGTCGGCGAACAAACCCGCTCGATGCAGCCGGAGCGCGCCGCCGAAGTCGTGTTGGCGCTGGCCCAGCGCTACGTCCGCGCCGGGCGCTGGGAAATGGCGTGCGAGTGCTATGCGCTGGTGGTCGATCGGTATCCGCAGCATCCGCTGTGCGGCGTGGCGCTCACCTGGCTGATCCAATATCACGCCAGTAGCGAAATCGCCTGGCGGACGCGCGCGTCCCATGGGCTGGCCGCCGAGCAGGTCGACTTTCAGGTGCCTGCGCGATTGCCGCAAGTGCCCACGCCCACTCCGGGCCGAGGTGTCCACCAGGCGGCGGCGCTGGGAGGTTCGAACCAGGTCGCGCTGACCGGCGGGCTGGCGCGGAACTTGCGCACCGGATCGGGGGAACGATATACCACGGCCGACAACTACTTCAAGCAACTGGAAGCCTTGCAACCGGCGCTGGTGGTCGAACCGGAGATTCGGTTTCCGCTGGCCGTGGCGCATCGCGAGTTGGGGCTGCCGCGCCAGGCCGAACGATACTACCTGGGCGTGCGGCACACCCGGCCCGACGACGCGTGGCGGGCGTGTGCCCAGACAGAACTGTGGCTGATCGAACCGAAGGACGAACCGCCCAAGTCGGTTTTCCATTGCGAGGCGACGCAAGACAAACCGCGCTTGGATGGACGGCTGGACGAGCCGATGTGGAAGAGCAGCAACGTGGCGGAACTGCACAGCGCACTTGGCGACGATGCAAACTGGCCCGCCGTGGTGATGCTGGCCTACGACAGCGAGTATCTTTACATCGGCGCGAGTTGCACACGCGTCGACGGCGTGGACTATGAACGTTCGGCGGCGCCGCGGCCGCGTGATCCCGACTTGTCGAAGCAGGACCGCATCGAGATTTTGCTCGATGTGGACCGCGACTTTGTCACGTACTATCGCCTGGCAATCGATCACCGCGGTTGGACGGGCGAGAGTTGCTGGGGCGACGCCTCCTGGAATCCCACCTGGTTCGTGGCTCGCGGCGAGACTGCGGACGCCTGGACGGTCGAAGCGGCGGTTCCCCTGGCGGATTTGACGGGCGACACACTGTCGTTGGGCAAGAGTTGGGCCGTTGGCATCCAGCGCGTCGTGCCCGGCGTGGGCTTTCAATCGTGGACCGCGCCGGCCGGTGTGGAGCCGATTGGGCAGGGGTTTGGGTATCTGCTGTTTCGGTAGGCGCGTGCGGCGGACTTGCGCGGTCGCCGGCGCTGAGCGTAGCGCAAAAAAAATCCCCGGCGGAGCCGGGGGCTGAACGCTTGGCGCGGACCGTGCGTATTATCGCTTGGAAAACTGCGTGCCTTTGCGGGCGCCGCGGAGGCCGTAGTGCTTGCGTTCTTTCATGCGGCCGTCGCGCGTGAGCAGATGGTTGTGACGCAGGCTGTCGAACGTCTCGGGGTCGAACTTGGCCAACGCGCGGGCGATGCCGAGCATGCAGGCGCCGGATTGACCGGTGATCCCGCCGCCGTGCACTTTGATGGTGACGTCGACGGCCGCTTCCTTGCCGCTCTTGACGAGCGGCGCCATGACGTTGCGGCGATCTTGCTCGCTTTGAAAGAAATCGTCGAGCGAACGTTTGTTGATGGTGATCGTTCCGTTGCCAGCACGGACGCGGACGCGCGCCACCGACGTCTTGCGGCGGCCGGTGCCCAAAAAATCGTTGGCCATGGAAGGAGTGGCGGTATCTGCCATAGTATCAAAAACCTTCGTGCTGTTGTGCTCGTTGGATTGCCGCTATGAGCGGTCGCCGGCGCGGTGCGGGAGTTGTTTGGGTCTGAGCTATTTGGTTCCCAATTCCTTGGGCTGCGGATTCTGAGCCTGGTGCGGATGCTCGTTGCCGGCGTAGACCTTCAACTTCTCGAGCATCTTGCGAGCCAGTTTGTTCTTGGGGAGCATGCGCCGGACCGCCTCGGTGAGGATCGTCTCCGGCTCGCGTTCGAAGCGCGTGCGGGCGGTCTCTTTGCGCAAACCGGGATAGCCCGTGGTCCAGGTGTATTCCTTTTGGTCCCACTTTTTGCCGGAGTAGGAAATCTTCTCCACATTGACCACGACGACAAAGTCGCCGGTATCGACGTGCGGAGTGTAGGTGGGGCGGTGCTTGCCCATCAGGATCGTGGCGATGTCGCTGGCTAGACGGCCGACGGACTTTTCGCTGGCATCGACCAACCACCATTTTTGTTCGACCTGGCCCGGCTTGGCCATATAGCTGCGGACGGTTGCCGTATTCATGACTCGCCTACCTACGTGCAATGCGACGGGTGCCCTGACAGATACACCATGGCCCGCCGACTGGCTACAAGGGAAACTCCCAATTTACCGCTGGTGGGCCGGGTGTACAAGGTGGGTAATTACCGCAGTGGGTAATTACCGCATCGCAAGTTGGAGGTGGTGAATTGGGGGCGGCAGCAGGGATGCCCGGTTGCTAGAATGCCGGTTATGAGTAGCGCAGCTTCCGGATTTCTGCCCCAGCACGACATCTATCCCGAGCCGGCGGCCGCCGACCAGGTTGCGACTTTGCTGCTTACAGGCGCGTTGTGCGGGGCCACGGTATGGCTGGAGCCGATCGAGGTGGTCGTGCTGTGTTGGGCCGGACTTGGCGGTTGGGGGTTGCTGCGAGTCAGGACGCAGAGACGAGCCAACCGCGGCAATCCGAACCGGCCGGCTGAGCCGTAGGCGCCATTGCAGACGGCTCGCCCTTCATTCGTATAACGTTTTCCCGCCAGGAGCCATCGACCGAACCATGATTGTTGCCGCCATCAAAGAGACTTTTCCCGGGGAGCGCCGTGTGGCGCTGGTGCCGGCGAGTGTGGGGCCGCTGGTGAAAGCGGGCTGGGAAGTTCGGATCGAAACCGGCGCGGGCCTGTCGGCCGGGTTTCCCGACGAGCGCGTACGTCGACAAAGGGGCCAAGATCGTCTCGCGCGACGAAGCGCTGGCGGCCGATTGCCTGCTGCAAGTGCGCACCGCCGGCGCCAATCCGCAAGCCGGCGCCGCCGATCTCGAACGGTTCCATGCCGGGCAGGTGGTGATCGGCTTGTGCGATCCGCTGGGCATGCCCGGCGATAGTCGCGCAATGTCAGAGAAGGGCGTAACGCTGTTTTCGCTGGAACTGGTGCCGCGCATCACGCGGGCACAGAGCATGGACGTGCTCAGCTCGCAGGCCACGATCGCCGGTTATCGGGCCGTGCTGCTGGCCGCCACCACGCTGCCCAAGATGTTTCCCATGATGACCACGGCTGCCGGCACGATCACGCCAGCCAAGGTGTTCGTCGTTGGAGCGGGCGTGGCCGGGTTGCAGGCGATTGCAAGTGCGCGGCGGATGGGCGCGGTGGTGAGCGCTTACGATGTGCGGCCGGTCGTCAAAGAGCAAGTGCAAAGCCTGGGCGGCAAGTTCATCGAGATGGCGCTCGAATCGACCGAGGGCGAAGCTCAGGGGGGCTATGCCAAGGCGATGGACGACGAGTTCTATCGCAAACAACGCGAGCTGATGACCAAGGTGGTGGCCGAGAACGACGTGGTCATCACCACCGCGGCCGTGCCGGGCAAGAAGGCACCGACGCTGGTCACCCGCGAGATGGTCGCCGGCATGGCGCCGGGCAGCGTGGTGGTGGACGTGGCGGCCGAACGCGGCGGCAACTGCGAGCTGACCGTGCCCAGCGAAACGATCGTGGAGAACGAAGTGACGATCCTGGGCCCGGCGAATCTGCCCTCCGACGTCCCCTATCACGCCAGCCAGATGTTCGCCAAGAACATCACCACGTTCCTAGCGCACTTGGTGAACGAAGGCCAATTCCGCTTCGATCTCGAAGACGAAATAACGCGTGAAACGCTGGTGGCCAAGGATGGGCAGGTGGTGCAGGCGAAAGTACGGGAGTTATTGGGGCTGCCGGAGTTGGCGAGCGTGTAAAGATTTTGGATTTTGGATTTTGGATTGCAGGAAGCAATCTGAATTGGCAGGTGCGCTGCCGTCGGATGGCGCGATTGACTAACGGACATAGCAAGACGTGGTGCAATCACGTTGCCGCGCTGGCATGACCGTCAATGGAAGAATTGCTGACGGTACTGAATGGCACTTCCTGAGTTTGTAAGTCATGCGGCTAAACGGCGTTTTGCTTCTTGGCGTGGGATGGTCAGCAGGTCGTGTTGTTTGGGGCGGCGTTTGACGGCGCGTGGCTCGTAGCGATGCGGGCGGTTGCCGACCTGGTGCATGGCAATCGCCTCCAACAATGACTCGTAAAGCGCCGGCAAGGCGCCGGGCGGAGCCTGCTCCACGATCGCGCGATACGCGGTGAGCGTTTGCAGCGCGCCTTTGAAGCTCACCTCCCGCGGCCGCATATTCGCGTGCTCCGCGGCCTCGGCCATCACGGTGCGGATCAGGTTGTAGGCCAACAGGTGCAGCCAGATTTCCTTGCGCACCATGTCGGGCGTCTTGCAACGCAGTACGTCCATTTGCATCGTGATCTTGATCGAACGCAAGTCCACTTCGGCCTGCCAGCGCGCGTGATACACGCGCCAGTTCGTCCAGCGAATAGACTTCCGCATCGCACAACGTCGTCACCAACGTCAGCTCGCGCATGCGCCAGCCGCGAACCCGCACACGGAACGACACCTCACGCACCAGGAGCTCCTGGGGAATGTTGCGGTAAGTGTCGTGATCCATCCACGACGGCCGCTGCGGTTTGGGCAGCCGCAGCAGCCAATCGCCCGAGCCCAGCCGGCGGACGCGCAAGCGCTTGCTCAAACGCAGTTGATGTTGTCGATACACGCTGTCCACGCCACATATCGCCAGCAGGGCCAGGTCCCAATAGGACGCAAAGTACCGATCTCCCACCACCACGTCGCCGGGAAACAGGCTGCGCCACAACTGGCGGAACAGGGCCGTTTCGCCCGTGTTCTTGCCGGTGTAACGGCCCATCGCCAGGTCCAGTGCCGCGCCGCTGGCCAGCGACAACAGCGCCACCACCCGCGCGATGGGAAATCCCAATCCCGGTTTCTGCGAGCGCGACTGCGGATACTCGGCCTGGTTGGCGGCCGTATCCGGCATGCTCACCGTCGTGCCGTCGACCAATTTCACGGGCCGGCCGTTTAGCAGCCCGCAGTCGCTGACACGCTCGTGCAGAGCTTGGCCCGCGTCGCGTGCCAGGCGGGCACAGACGTTCTCCGGCAGCTTCTGCCGCGCCTTACAGTAGGGTCCCGTCTGGGCGCTGCAGGGTTGCTGGCCGTCGGCGGTCAAAAACGCGCGCAGCCGCGCGACGGCTTGCCGGCACGAGTGATCCACGCACAACGTCTGCGAGAGAAACGTCCACAGCGTCACCAGTGGGGAATACACGCATTCACGCCACTCGACGTGCTCGTCGTCGAGCACACGCTGGACATACGACGCTGGCAACAGTTCGGAAAACGGCAGCCCGCCGGCGGCTTGCAACTTGTCTCGTTCCGATCGCACTTGGTCTGAAACCCAACCTGCTATAGACTTCCACATCGCAAAGGCCTCCGTGCCTGATTGTGAGAGTGTCGATAACCCTCATCTACGCACGGACGGCCTTTGCGCCTATATCAATACGCCACAACCACTTGCCGATTCAGGAAGTGCCATTCCTGACGGTACTGACCGCATACGCGATAGCATTCCTATTTAGCGAGTGTGATGATGACTGCCGACGAACAAACAGCGCTCTTGGTCGAGATTAGGGATATCCTTCGGAATCAGAACGAGCTTGCCGATGCGCAATGGAGTTCGTACGATCGGCGCACGAAGCATGGGGTCTTTCAGTGGTATTGTTTCGTGATTCTACAAGCAGTCTTGCTCGTGTACCTATTCGTCGGCAAGTGACTCCTAGCCGACCAACACACTGTTAAGACAGTACCCAAAATCCAAAATCGCAAATCCAAAATCCCCTACGCCGTCTTCACTTCGGCCACCAGCTTTGACAACGAGCTTTTGGCGTCGCCGAAGAGTAGGGAGCATTTAGGGTCGTAGAAGAGGGCGTTTTCGATGCCGGCGAAACCGGGGTTCATGCTGCGTTTGAGCACGATCACGCTTTGGGCCTGGTCGGCATTGAGGATGGGCATGCCGTAAATGGGGCTCGAACGGTCGTTGCGGGCGGCCGGGTTCACCACGTCGTTGGCGCCGATCACCAGGGCCACGTCGGCGCGGGGAAACTCGCCGTTGATCTCGTCCATGTCCAGCAGCTTGTCGTAGTCGATGTCGGCCTCGGCCAGCAGCACGTTCATGTGCCCCGGCATGCGGCCCGCCACCGGATGGATGGCAAACTTCACTTCGCCGCCGCGGGCTTCGATCAGATCGGTCAGCTCGCGCACCTGGTGCTGGGCCTGCGCCACGGCCATGCCGTAGCCGGGCACGATGATCACGAACCGCGCGTAGGCCAGTTGCACGGCGGCGTCTTCGACCGAGATGCTATGGACCGAGAGGCCCTTCATATCGGTGGCCGCGGGGCCTTCGACCGGCGTGCCAAAAGCGCCGAACAGCACGTTGGCGAACGAGCGGTTCATGGCCTTGCTCATTAGGATCGAAAGGAAGAAGCCCGAGGCGCCGTCGAGCGCACCGGCGATGATCAGCACGTTGTTGCCCAGAGCAAAGCCGGTTGCCGAAGCGGCCAATCCGGCGTAGGAATTCAACAGCGAGATGACCACGGGCATGTCGGCCCCGCCGATCGGAATCACGATCAACACGCCCACGGCCAGTCCCACCACCACCATCAGGTAGAACACGATGGTGTGCAGCGCGCTGTCGGAGGGCATGACCACCAGGTAGATGAACATCGCCAGCGCGATGCAAAACAGCGCGATGTTCGACTGGTTTTGGAACTTGTAGGTGATTGGTGCGCTGGGGAGCAGTCCCTGCAGCTTGCCGAAGGCCATCAAGCTGCCGGTGATGGTGAGCGAGCCGAACATGACTTCGAAGCCGAGCGCGGCCATGTCCACCCGGTCGACGATCTCGCCCAGGTTGCGCGAAATGTGGTCGTAGTGCGAAACGCCGACCAGCGTGGCGGCCAGCGCGCCGAAGGCGTGCGAAATGGCGGTGCGCTGGGGCACGGCGGTCATCGGCATCCAGATGGAAATCGCCGCGCCAATGGCCGAGCCGATTACCAGCCCCACGATGATCCAGGTGTAGGTGACGATATCGTGGTGGATGAGCGTGCCGACGATGGCCACCAGCATGCCGATGGCGGCCAGTTGCATGCCGCGACGCGCTTTGTCGGGCGAGGTCAATCCGCGCAATCCGAAGATGAACAATACCGAAGCGGCCAGATAGCACGCCTGGATGAACAGTTCGCGGGTGGTGCTGATGCCGCTGGACACAACAGGAGCGGGATCGGCCGAGACGAGCAGGGAAAGTAATTCGAGCGTGACGTTCATCGGCTACTTTCGTTCGTGGCGTTTGAACATCTTCAGCATGCGGTCGGTGATCATGAACCCGCCCACCACGTTGATCGTGGCGGCGGTGACCGCGACGAAGCCCAGCCAGGTGCTGTAGGTGCTATAGTCGGCGCCGGCGGCGACCAGCGAGCCCACCAGCGAAATGCCCGAGATGGCGTTGGTGGCCGACATCAAGGGGGTGTGCAGCAGAGCGGGCACCTTGGTAATGATCTGAAAGCCGACGAAGCCGGCCAGCACGAAGACGTAGAGCTGCAAAAAGGGCAGGGTGAGAAAATGCGGAGTGTCTTCCGCGGCAAAAAGAGGGCCATCAAACAAGCCGGGCATGAATGCTCTTTTGGGGCTGGCGGCGGGGAGGGACGCGGTTGGGATGCGGCAATGCTAACGTTTTCAAGCACGAGCTGGCAAGACGTTCGTGATTCTTACAGTTAGTTCAGCCGCCCTGGCCCGGCGCTTTGACATGGGTCGACGCGAGCGGTAGCCTTTTGGTTGGAACGACCCGTTCACGCCAACTTTCCTCACCCGTGCACTCCGGAGGATTTGTCCATGAAGTTCGTCGCACTTTTGTCGTTGCTGGCGGTAGTTGCCATGGCCGCTTCGCTTTCGGCCGCCGAGGCGCGGAGCCCGCTGGATTTCAAGATGAAGAGTATCGAAGGCCAGGACGTCGACTTGTCGAAGTACAAGGGCGACGTGGTGCTGATTGTCAACGTGGCGAGCAAGTGTGGTCTGACGCCGCAGTACGAGCAGTTGGAGGCCGTGTACTCCAAGTACAAGGGCAAGGGCCTGGAAGTCTTGGGCTTCCCGGCCAATGAGTTCGGCAAGCAAGAGCCGGGAACGAACGAAGAGATCAAAACGTTTTGCACCAGCAAATACAACGTCGACTTCCCGATGTTCGCCAAGATCGTGGTGAAGGGCGACGGCATCAACCCGCTGTATGAGTTCCTCACGTCCGAGGACACCAACCCGGGCATGTCGGGCGACATCCAGTGGAACTTCGAGAAGTTTCTGGTGGGCCGTGATGGCAAAGTGATCAAGCGCTTCAGCCCGCGCGTCAAGCCCGATGCGCCGGAAGTGCTCGAAGCGATCGAAGCCGAGTTGAGCAAGAAGTCGTAAGCGACGCACCGACGCACCGGCGCCACGACAACACGGGGACGGGTTTCCAAATGGAAGCCCGCCCCCTTTTCATTCTTGCAGCAAGAACCATCCGCAGCGCCAATTTCCGCTAGCGGTTTGGCAGCAAATCCTATCGACTCAGCCCATACACCCGCGCCACTGTCCCGCCGAATACCTCCGCTCGCTCCGCGATCGATAGTCTGGTCAGATTCTCTTCGAGTGCGCCAACGACGCGCCCGTAGTCGCCCGCCAAAAGACAAACGGGCCAATCGCTGCCGAACATCAGACGCTGGGGCCCGAAGCAACACAGGGCGTGATCCACATAAGGGCGCAAATCGCCGGGCTGCCAATGTTTCCAATCGGCTTCGGTGAGCATGCCCGACAACTTGCAGGTGACATTGGGATGCTTTGCCAACCTGGCAAGAGGTTTGGCCCACTCTTCCCAGCCGCGGCGGGCGATCGCCGGCTTGGCGATGTGATCGACCACCAACGATAGATCGGGCAGGGCTTGGGCAACTTCGACCGCAATAGCAAGGTGCCGTGGCCGCAGCAGCAGGTCGTAGGGAATGGCCCGCGCGGCAAGTTGTGCTAGCCCGCGGAGTACGTCGTCGCGCACCAGCCAGCGATCGTCCGGCTCGTCGTGCACCTGGTGGCGTACACCGACGAACTTGGGGTGCTGCGCCAATGCGTCGAGCGTTTGTTCGAGTGCCGGATCGGTCAGATCGACCCAGCCCACGACGCCGGCGATCGAATCGTACTGGTCGGCCAGTTGCAAAAACCAGCGCGTTTCGTCCAGCGCACTGATGGTTTGCACCAGCACGCTACGCTGAATCCCGTGCGCCGCCAGCAGCGGCTGCAACTGGGCCGGGCCGAAATCGTGCAACAGCGGCGTGAGGTCCGGAGTCATCCAGGGATACTGGAACCGGTCGAGTTGCCAGAAATGGTGGTGGGCGTCGAGGCGCATCAGGGCACTTGCTGACTGGCTGCCAGGCGAATGAATTGTCTGAATTGCGCGGGAATCGGACGCAGGGATAATGTAGCCCATCAACGGTCGGAAATCAGCCCGGCTCGTCCGGCGGATGCAGGTCCCTTTGCTTGTCTCCCGGCGCCGACTAGACTGAAGAACACCTGGCGAGGATTCGGAATGGATCACATTACGCTGAACGACGAACAATTGCACGTCGTTGCTCAGGCTCAAGAGCCGATCGCAGTGCACGACGAACAAGGGCAGGTGCGCGGATATATCGCCGTCGTCGTGAACCAAGACGAACTAGCCGATGCGAAGCGCGTGCTGGCGTCGAGCGAACCGCGATACACGACGGATGAAGTGATGGCGGCCTTGCGTGCTCGGGGCACGTCGTGAAGTCTTTGGCGTCAAACCGCGCTGAACCAGTTGACTGAGCTTTGGCTGGCGATCACCGACCGCGATCAAATCACTGCGGCCATAGCGGCTCTCGACGCGTTGTTGTCGAACGATCCTTTCGGCAAATTGACGCGTGATCTGGCCGAAGGACTCCGGACAACGACCGTCCTCCCGCTACGCGTCGTGTACTCCGTGCAGCAGGACGATCGCTTGGTGGACGTTGCCACCGTCCGTCGCGCCGACCCGCCCGCCCCGTGAACGTCGACACTCGGCGGCTCGGCGGTTGGAAATCGAGTCGCAGCTCAGCTACCATAGAGCCGCCAACCTACTCGAATCACGCAAAGAATTGGAGCACCTCATGCAGGCATCTTGGTCGCGACGCAAGTTTCTGGGGACGGCTGCCGGCACTGCGGCTGCAATTGGCACGGGGCGTTTCCTCCGTGCCGCTGATAAGGCGTCGACGCCTTACGGCGGTTTCAACATGGGGCTGCAAAGCTACACGCTGCGCAGTTTCGACGTGGACCGCGCTTTGGACGAGATCAACAAGCTGGGCCTGCACGGCGTGGAACTTTTCAACGCCCATTTCAGCGTGGATTCGTCCGATGCCGACATCGCCGCGATGAAGAGCAAGACCAAGGCGCTGGGCATCGAAATGATGGGGCACGGCGTGAATCCTTTCACCGCGGACCACGAGGCCAATCGACGCTGGTTCGAGTTCGCCAAAAAGGCCGGCATCAAGAATCTGTCGGCCGATCCGCACGAAGACGCCTTCGACAGCCTGGACAAGCTGTGCGAGGAGTATCAGATTCGCATCGCCATTCACAATCACGGGCCCGCGCGCGGTACGACAAAGTGGCCGACGTGCTCAACGCGGTGCGTGGGCATCATCCGTTGATCGGCGCGTGCGCCGACTTGGGGCACTACATTCGCTCGGCCGAAGATCCGGTGCGCAATCAACTTGCTCGAAGGCCGGCTGTTCGGCATTCACTTGAAGGACTTCGCCGAGCAGAAGGCCAAGACCGAGGGCGTGATCATCGGCCAAGGACATCTGGACGTGGTCGGCGTGTTCAAGGCGCTGGCCAAGGTGAACTTTCCGCCTGACGGTTGCCTCGCGCTGGAATACGAAGAGCATCCCGAGGATCCGCTGGCCGATGTCAGGCAATGTCTGGCCGTCGCGGATGAGGCGGCGCGCAACGCGGCGGCCTAGAGCCTTCCCACCAGCGTTGCCGTGGTTTCCCATTTTCCCGGCACGCGCCGGGCATGCTTGGTGATTGCGCCGCTTTCCCGGGCGGCCTGGAAAGCAGCGATGCCCGCGCGTTTCTGCGGAAACCAGGCCACGCCCCCAATATTTCTGCGGAATACCCCGGTAGAGTTATTATCCGCACCACCGTTTCCTAACGAAAATGTAAGGAGTGGTGTTTCTAACGATAACGTAAACAGTAACCGGTTGACAACTCAAAGGTGAAGTCATGCGAACGTCGGCGAAAGCTTTGGCGGCCACTGCGTCGATTGCAATGTTCTTCACGGCAGGGATCGCCGAGGCACAGCAGTTGACCCACGGCTATGGGCAGGACGTGACACCGGGGTCAAACAGTAGTTTTGCCAACTGGGGCGCGTACGGCGTTGACCACGTACCCGAATCCGCGGTATTTCATCCGGGGCACTACGTCATGGCGTACGGCGTCGATCAAGTTCCGGGCACGCCGGGTACCAATCGACTGCGTGAGGCCACGCCAGGCCGGGTGGACGAAGTGCTGACCGGCGCCACTCAGCCGGCGACAAGTCCCTCGGCGAACACGACGCGTCCTCGTCGTCGTTGGCGGATCCGCTAGCTTAATCGCAGAGGCTCGAATCCGCGCGCTCGGCTCAATGTGCCGCGCATCTTGGGCGTTCCCCCGTCCCTGCTAGCGGTCGAAAACGGCCGCATCCTACCTGTGCGCGGGATCTGTCACCGCGATCATATCTCCCTTACTGCATTGTGAGTTAGGCCGTAAGAACTTGCGGCGAATGGAGCAATGCGCGGCTGCCGCACACTCCAAGTGGGGCATGGCTCATGGTAGCGGTTGTAACGGTCGATAAATCCATACAGGTCGTAGTGGTTAGGTCGAACTGCGCGAATATGACGGCCAATGTGGTATCGCCCGTGGCAACTGGAACGTGATTCATCGCGAGCCTGAGATCATGCAATTCTGCTGCGAATCCTTCGGGAAAACGTTGCGGACACTGTTGTGCCTGGCGCTGGGACTGGCGCTGGCCAGTCTGACGGCGCGAGCGCAAGAGCCCGCGGCGTTTACCCCGGCCGACGGCGCCACCTTGTCGGCCGGGCCGGACAACAGCACGCCCCAGGTAACGCGTTTGCCTGCGATCGAGCCTGTCGCGGCGTTCGGGGTGACGCCGTCGGGGTACGTGCAGCCGGCGGTTCCGCCTGACGGCGCCAACAACAACGACCTGTTGCGTCGTCTGGAAGCCACCGAGGCGGAGCTGCGCGCTGCGTCGGATTGCCAATAGCGGAAGTATGGTTCCCAATGGGGAAAGCAGTCGCAGGACGCTGTTGCCCGCGTCGCAGTCGCAGGACATGCGCACCAATGTCGCCGACGAGAGCACGCTGCAACGATTGGAAGCGCTGGAGGAAGAGGCCGCGGCCAACAAGGAAAAACTGCCACTGATCAGGCTCAGCGGATTTTTCCAGCTCGACGACTCAATGGTCACTCAGAGCGCCAACAATCGCGCCATCTTCGGCGATGTGAACAATGGCGTTGGCTTCCGCCGCGTCCGTCTGCAGGCACTGGGCAACGTATCGGAGTTTACGCGCTATAGTATCGAAGTCGACTTCATTGCCGTAGGGCGTCCGAGTTTGATGGACGTGTGGGGTGAGCAAACCAATTTGCCGTTCTTCGGCGCAATCCGCATCGGCCACTTCCGGCAACCGACCACGATGGATGCCCTGACGAGCGTGCGCCATTTGGAGTTCTTCGAACGTTCCGCGCCGTTCTGGTCGTTCGATCCGTTCCGTCGTACGGGTATCATGGCCTATCGAGTGGCCGACGACGAGTTGACCACGCTGGCCTACAGTATGTACGCCACGGGCTTCACGTTCTTCAACGGCACCGGCGTCAGCTACGGCACATTGGGCGACACGCGCTTTGCCACGCAGTTTGGCGATAGCGGCGGTGTCTCGTTTGCCATCCGTGGCACGCACCTGCTGTATTACGACGAGCCGGCCGAAGGCGCCTATTTGCTGCACATCGGCGGCGGTTACAACTACAGCGCTGTCGGCGGTGAGGGAACCACCGGATCGTTTGCCAAAACCTACGAGGCTCGCACGCTGCCGGCATACTTTCTGGGCGACGCTGCCGGCGGCGGCCTAACGGCGGCTGGCACGCCGGTGGTGCTGGATTCGGGCCGCATCGTGTCGCACAGCTTCAACTTCTATCACACCGAACTAGCCGGCAACTATGGACCCGCGCACTTCCAGACGGAATTCATGGCCACAACGCTGAATCAGTTCAACGGGCCGCAACTGTTTTACTATGGCGCTTATCTGCAAGCCGGCTACTTCCTTACCGGCGAACACGTGGGATACAACAAGCAGACCGGCGTGATGGACTACAACGTCAAACCGTTCTCGGAATTCTTCGGACTCGGCAATCGCGGCATGTGTGGCTGGGGCGCGTGGGAAGTTGCCGGCCGCTGGTCGTACACGAACTTGAACAACGCGCAGTTGAATCCCGCCAACCAGCTTTCAAGCGCCGCGGGGCCGCCGCCGTCGCCCAATCCGGGCCAACTCAACAACGCCACGCTGGCCCTCAATTGGTGGTGGAACCAATATACGCGTGTCGAGTTCAACTGGATTCACTCGATGATCGACAACACCAACGGCGGCCCGAGCACGATGAACACCTTTGCCTCGCGATTCCAGATCGAGTTCTAGAAATCGGCTACGGATTGGCCGTTGCCTCGGCCGGGCGACCTTGCAGTTGGCGGGACTTGCGCATCAGCTCCTTGTAGCGGGCCACTAGCTCGGGGCCGCTGAGCTTGGGGCTGAGGACGAGCGTGGCATTGAGTAATTGCTCGGCCTGCAGCGCTTTCCGTGGATCGTTCGATTTGAGTCCATCGGTGAACAGGCAGTTGGCCGCGTTGTAAACGACCTCATAGTACTCGGGCGGCTTGCGCGGTAGACGCATCAGCCGCGTGCGCAACAGGGTCCAGTGAGCGACCGCATTGTCAAACCGTTCGGGATCCTCGTCAGCCCAGCCTTGCAGCACGCGGCCTTTCTCCATCAACGGCTCCAGCGCGTTGGGGAATTCTTCGATGAGCTTGTTCACTTCGGCGAGCGCATCGTTGAACTGGCCCTTCGCTCGCAAGAGACCTACGAGCTGGGCCCGAATGCGCGTCAACGCCGCGGCGTTGGCCTTGTTGAATGCCGGGTCGGCTTCACCGCGGGCCAAGATGGAGGCATAGAGCTCGCGGGCTACGTCGGTTTTTCCCACTTCCGCGGACGTGTCGGCGATGAAGATCAGCGCGGCCAGCGAGTTTTGCTTGCGCGAAGCCAGTCGCGGCGCCAAATCGCCCACCAGCTTCTTGCGCACATTGACGTCGGCTTCGGCGGCCGCTCGTCGGTTGGCGTCGCCAAGGCTACTGGCTTCAATCTTTGCCGCCTCGGCCATTTTCCAGGCGTCGACCAGCAGCTTGAACGTCGTATTGAGCACGCCGTCGGTTGTCGGATTGTCTTCGCCCAAATCGCAAATCAGCCCGTTGGCCGCGGCCACTTTGTCGAATTGACCGAGCGCGGCTTGCGCGGGCTGAAGCCAACAGAATGCGGAGGTGGGTGTTCGCCAGCGGCTGAGGTTTCTCCTGATAGATATGTGCAGCCAACGGTTCGACGAGCTCGGCCGCGCCGGGCGCATCGCCGGCTTCAAGTTTCAATTCGGCCAGCAGCAACTGCGCGTCGTCGAGTTGGCCCGCCGCGGCCGGGTTGTTCTTGGAGGCATCGCGCTGCAGATCGATGCAGGTTTGCAGTTGCGTCGCCGCTTTGTCGCGCAGTGCGTCGTGCGCCGCCGGATCGGCCGCGGCTCCTTTGGCTTTGGCCATCAAGTGCATGCGCCAGTTGGTCTGGCCAGCCAGATACAATGCCGCCGAATAGCGCAACGAGCGCGGATTGACATTTTCGAAGGCGGTCGCGGCGGCGGCGAATTCGCCCCGCACCAGGCTCGCCTGCCCGAGGGCAATCCGTGCGTCATCGGCTTCGGCTTTGTCGGGCCAGCGACGGATCATTTCCCGGGCGATCATGTCGAGTCGCTCGAAGGCCGCCTTCTTGTCCGAAGCGCCGGCGTAGAGCGACAAAGCCGCCGACACGGCCAGCGACCCAGCCGGCGGCGCCGTGGTCCCGTCGGGATGTTCGTGCATGATCTGTTCGGCGCCCGCGAGACTCTTGGCCAACTTGCCCTCGGAGTACATGGCCAGCGCCAACTGATATCGTGCCTGGTCGAGCCGGTTGGCCACTTGCTGCAGACCGGCGGCATCGACGTTCGGGGGTTTCAGCTCCAAGGCGCGCGCGAAGAGGGCCGCGGCGCCCGACCAATCGAGGTTTTCAATCGCCGCCTCGCCCAAGGCCACGGCTTCGTCGAACGTCTTGACCGTGGCCGGATCGGTCGAGGCGGCGCCTTCATGTGTGTACTGCCGGCGCAACAAGATGGCCTCCTGCTGATGTTCGCTACGCACGCGCGCCATGTCGGCCAACGTGGCCAGCGACGATTGCACCAGCGCCGCTTTGCGCGAGCCGGACAACTGTTTGGCTTGTTCGAGATGCGTACGGGCCACCTCGAGCAGCACGCCTTGATAGCCGTCGAAGGATCGCCAAGCGCAACGAACTCGAGCCACGGCTCGGCTTCAGCCAGGAACGCCGCGGCGCCCGCGGTTCGCAGGATGACCCGCAGCCGGTAGTACTGGGCCAGCGCGAACAAGGGTTCGAGTCCGGTCTCGCGTTCGCGGCCATCGGGCGCGGTGGCCAGCACTTCGTCGTAGATGTCAAGCGCCAACTGGTCATTGCCCAACTCGTCGACGGCACGGCCGTGCCACAGATGCGCGTGCAGGCCGACGCGGCTTTCGCGGTAGGACTGGAATACGTCGTCGAAGGCGGTAGCCGCCGCCGTCAGTGCGGTCTTGCGCTTTGGCGCTTGCGGATCTGCGTAGGACTCGGCGGTGTAGAAGTCGATCTTAGCGCTTTTGAAGCGGCATTCGAGCCAGGCGAATTCCGCGTCGCGCACGGCCTGCTGGGCGTCGCGCTGTTTGCGCGTGGACGTGGCGGACGATCGCGCGCGCGGATTGCCGGCAGCGTCCGCGGCGCGTTTGAGTTGCGTATAACGCTGGAGGTAACGCGCCGTGGCATCGACAAAGCGCGGCCGGGCCTCTTCGAAGTGGGCGCGGGCCACCACGCGAAACTGCTGCTGTTGGTCCGGGTTCTTGCTGGCAGTCGCGCGGCGCAGTTGTTCGAGGCCTTGATCCAGTTCGATATCGCCCCACGACTCCATCGCGCGGGCGAACTCGGCGTGGTCGGGGTGCTCCTTGAGAAACTTGTCGAGGTGCGTGCGCGCCTTGGCCATGCGGTTTTCGGCCTCGGCCGCGTTGAACGCCTCGGCGACCGCCGCGCGGTAGCTGCGCGAGAGCTCGAGATCCAATGTCTCGGCCAGTTGGGACGACATGCGCCCCGAGGCTTGCTGTTGACGAAGGTACTCAATGGCCACTTCGCCGTAGCCGCGGTCCTGGGCCGCGCGGAGAAACTCGAACACCGGTTCCGTGCCGGCGGCACTGGCGGCGAGCCAGGCCCATGACAGCGTGGCGGCGCGGACGACCGCACCAAGACGCGCGAGCGAGCATCGGTGGCAGTCGAGAGACATGAGAATCGGTCGCAGGGCAGGGATCATTCGCAGGAAAGGGCAGGGCACCGAAGACGTGGACGTCGAACGTGCCGCGAAGATCATGGGACGGCCGCCGCGGTTTGGTCGGCCGCATCCAGGTGGTTGTTATCTTGTTCGTCGAGCTTATACAAAGGGAGATAGCGGTAGTAAACTTCCAGCGTCAGGCAGGTGAGGCTAGTGACCATGATCCGGCCGCCTTGCGCGCGCCAGGGATCGGGCGTGGGCTCGTGCGGGTCCCAACTGCCGGCGGCGCAACCCTCCCTCACTTGCGAGTCGATCAGCACGCGGCGCATCTGACGATTCCAGGCGTCCCATTCGCGGCCGGGCACGTTGTGCAGCACCTGCGTTCCGTAGTACCAGTAGTACGTGTCCCGGGCGTTGATGTTGGGCAGTCGCTTCATCAAATAGTCGATGCCTTCCTTGATTCTTGGATCGTCGCGCGACGCTCCCAGGTACTGCGTGCACAGCAGGCCGACCGACGACATTGAAGGCGTTGCCGGCCGTTCGAGGTTGTAGGAGAACAATCCCTTGTTGTCTCCCTTGGCCACTTTGTCGAGCCAGCGATGCGTGCCCTTGATGGCCTCTTCGCTCACTTCGAGACCCGCCATCTGCGCGCTCTTGATGGCCATTACCTGCCAGCCGACGACGGACGTGTCGCCCAGTGTTTTGGTTTGCGGAAAGGGTTGATAGTGCCAGCCGCCAGTGGCGGGGATCTGCGCGGACTCAATGAAACGGATGGCTGCTTCGGCCGACAGCCGCAGGCGCGAATCCTTGGTCAGCGCATAAGCTTCGCACAGCGTGATGGCCGCCAGCCCATGCGTGTACATGTTCGAGCCGTTTTGCAGGTCGCCATTTTGCTTTTGATGTTTGATCAGCCAGTCGAGCCCGCCGCGGATCGCGTTGCGATAGGGCCCCTTGGTGTAGTGAGTTTGCCCGGCAGCCAGAAAGGGCAACAGCGCCATGGCCGTGGCGGCGCTATCGCTTTTGGCGTTGCCCGAGCCGCTGCAGGGTTCTCCCTGGCAGCGCAGATTGAAGCCGCTGAGCCCCCAACTGCCATCGAGATTTTGATGTCGGGCGAACCAATTGAGCGCGGCGGCCACGGCCCGCTCGCTGGCTTTGGTTCCGCCGTAGCCGCCGACCATGGCGCGCCGGGCGTCCTTGTCGCCGCGCGCGCCAAAGCCGCTGCCTTCACCGCCGCTGCCGCTGCCGCGACCGGAGCCGGCAGCACCGAGTCCCGTGCCGCGGACCAGGGGGCCGGGCCCCAGGCTTTGCACGGCAAAGCCGTCGAGTCCGCCAATGCCGCCGGTGGCCGGTCCCGCTGCGCCACCGCCGATGGTGTCCGATGCGTCGCCGATTTCACTGCTGGCTTCGATGGCCGGCGCGTCGACCAGACTGAGTGTTTCGGTCGTAAGCTCCGTGGGCTCGATCGGCGTCTCGCCAACGTCGAAGTGATCGAGCTCGGGCGGCGGAATCTCGGTGTCGACGCGCGATTCGAATGCCGGTGCTTCACCTTCCAGGCTTGGAGCGGTCACCTTGCCCAACACCACGAGCAGCGCCGACAATACGACGAAATGTCCGAGCGCACTGCCACCCCACCACATGCCATTGGCGACGATCCAAGCCTTGGTCGCGTGAAACAACTCCAGCGGGCTGGGCAGATTGGCGATGAGACTTTTCAATTCGGGCACGTCGATAGATCCTCGGGCTTGCTTGCCAGCGCGACGTGTTCTGCCCGAGGGCAGAGGCGGAATACTCCCGCTTACGGTCGATTATCTCTGCTCGGTGGGTGGGGGTCCAGTAATTTCCCACGGCGCCGCGCCATTACTGGCCGAAGCGCCGTTCTGCGGAGCTTGGGGCGGCTCGTTTTCTGCATCTTCGGCGCGATCCAACCATGATTCGACCTGCTGAGGATCGGCGACGGTGCCGCCGGCCGCCGCGCTCGACTGGCCCTTGCCGCCATAAAACACCAAAAGCCACCGTGCCACCAGCACGATCACCAGCCCGCCGGCCAGATACCAGGTCCAGCTCCACTCGCGGCTGCGCGCGAACGGGCTGACGGGCAAGGGATGCCAGATGAGCCGCCCGATCAGCAGCGGCGTGGCACGCGTCGTGCCTTGGCGGTCTTCGTACGGCAGCAGCTTGAAGAAGTAGCCCACGAACGTGGCTTCCTCGGTCAGATCCTTTCCCTGCGGCATGCCGGGCGGCAGGTGCGGCGTGACCATCCAATACCAGTAGGGTTGCGAATCGCTGTTCCAGCCCCAGGCCTCTTCGACCGAGGTAAGTCCCAGCGGATTGTCCGCCAGGTCGTTGGCCGTTTGAGTTTGTTGCAGATGCACGCGCAGCTTGATGAGTTTGCCTCGATACGCCTCCGGACGGCGATACAGTTCGTTGAACGTGACGTCCGCTTGGCGCGCTTGAGCAATTCTTCGGTGGACTGATGTTCCTCCCACGCCATCAATCGCCAGTAGGCCGGCATCTCTTCGCCGCGCAAGGGTTCCTTGTCGGTAACGGCCTGAAACTCTTCGCGGATCGCATCCTGCTCGTCAGCGTCCAAATCGGTTGGGCCGGTGATGTTGGGCTCGGGGCCGAAATGCTCTTGCCGGCGATGTTCGGTTCGCCGTTGGCAGGCGCACCCTCGACGTCATCGGCCGCGGCGGGTGCTTCGTCCGCGGGAACGAGCCAACGCCATGTCGCCGGCTGCGCTGCCAGATCCACTAGCAGCACCAGCACGCCCAGCATGACGACGAGCGTCAGCAGGCGCGTCAACTCGGCGCCGCGAAACAGCGTGCTCGGCGTTCGATCTCGCAATCGTCGCATGGTGGAGGCCCGGAAAGCCGGTTTTCTCGACGCACTTCCAGTATACCGCACAAGGGTCGATGGCCTGCGCGTTCGCGTCGAACTAGTCGGTGGCGACGTCGGGCAGTTCGACGAAGCTTAGCTTCGTAAGTTTGTCGCCATTGGGAAGATGCTGTCGCGTGCAGACGTCGACCACGCTCATCAGGGCATCGTAGCGCAGGCCGGAACCCACTTGGATCACCACCTGATCGAACGGGCTGGACGGATCGCCCAAGATCGTTCGCAGCCGGTCGTTCAGCCCGGCCAGTCCGCCGACGGGCCCTTCGCCGATGGCCAGCGAGCCGATTTCGCCGGCGGCATTGGGAATGACGCTGATCACCAGCGAGTTGAGTCCCTGCACGGGATCGGTGTTGTCGGCGTCGCTGCCGGCCTGTGCGGCGCTGCGCACGGGCGTGACGGGTTGCGCCGGCGGCATGCGCAGCGAGATCTGGCCTTCGACCGGCGCGGGACGGAACGTCAGGATGAAAAACGCCAAGAGCTGAAAAGCCATGTCGAGCATGGCGGCCATGTTCAGCTCCACGGCTCCCGCGGGTCGTCGTCGTTTCTTGCGTCGGCTCATGGTGGTTAGCCGCGCAGGCGCCCTTAGCCCGCGCTATCCTCCTCGCGGTTCATGGCCTTGAGCGAGAAGTTGCGAAAGCCTTGCTGTTGGCACGCTTGGATGACGCGATTGAGCAAGCGAAAGGGGGTTGAGCGATCGGCGCGGATGACGACGGTCGTGGGCAAATCGTCGCCCGACTCGAGTTGGGGTTCTCCTGGCGCGCGGCCAACAAGCTGGCCTGCGCTTCGGCGGCGACATAGCTGTCGATATCGCGCGGCGCGCCGTAGACGGTCAGTGCGCCGTCGGCGGCGATGTTGAGCACGAGCAAGTCCGTCTGCCCCTTCGTGTCGACCGGTCGGGCAGAACCGATTACCGGCAGCTTGAGATTCATGTCGAGCTGTGCGCCGCGGAAGTTGATCACCAGCATGAAGAAGGTGATCAACTGGAACACCATGTCCAGAATGGGCACCAGATTCGGTTCGGCGCTGGCTTCGTGGTAGTTCGAACTGGCCACGGACGCGTTTCCTCGAGGCGTGGGGTGCGCGGGCGATTAGCCGTTGTCGGGTTTGGCGGCGGCCGGCTGGGCGGAAGCGGGTTGCGCGGCCGGGGCCTTGCTGCGCGCGGCGTGGGCAAAGTGGCGCAGGTATTCATCGGCTTGCACCAGCGTGTTGACCGAGATGGTCGAAACGCGGTTGCGAAACACGGCGTAAAAGTAGATCGCCGGCACCGACAGCGCGACGCCTTCGAACGTGAGCAACAACGCTTCGGAAATGGCCGTGGCCACGTCGCTGGCCTTGAGTTGCACGTCCGACATGGCAATGACGCTGAACGCCGCGATCATGCCCTTTAGGGTTCCCAACAGCCCGATCATGGGCCCCAGCGTGCCGAGCACGGCGAGCATGCTGATTTTCTTTTCCATTTCCACCGTGGCCGCCTCGCCCACGCGCTCCATCGAATCGCGGGCTTCGGCCAGCCCGTTGGGCAGCTCGGAAATGCCGGTGGCCAGCAGGCGGCTGAACAACGATTTGTCCTGGCGCACCAAGGCAAAGATCGGCTTGAATTCACGACGGGGCAGCATCTCGTTCAACTCGGCGACCAATGCCGGCGGCGCCGCGATTTGAGGACGCATTTCGAGAAACAGACGCGTCACCGTGGCCACGAAATAGATCGACAACAGCAGAATCACGATGCCGATGGCGCCCGACGTGCGAATGATCCACCAGACGGTCGATTCCTGCGGCTCGGGCGACACCTGGCCCGCGCGGGCAGGCGCGGGTTCGGGCGCGGCGGCTGCCGCAGCGCCGGGTTCCTCTTGCGCCTGGGCCACCGGCCTATCGACCAGAGTCACGAGCGAGGCGACAAGAACCAACGTCAGCAACACGTTTGGACGGCGCGCCATGGCGCGGACGAACAGTCCCATTTGCAGCTCCTCGAGTGCGATTGGCGAACGACCGGCGACCCCGACGAGATGATCCAGGCAGCGGTGCTAGCAAGGGCCCCTCCATATTAGATGACCGTCCGGCAGGATGAAAGCAGAACGAAGTTGGGGAGTTTTCGGCTGATTTATTTCGATTGATCTCGACGAAACACCGTGATGGCTGCGTGAAAGCGCCGAGATTACTTGCCCGGCGCTGGCACTTCTCGGACAGGGCCCACGCGCGGTCCGACGATAAGTGATGACGTGTTGACACGTTGTGCCGGCAGCGACTATAAGCAGCCCCTCAATCGGGTTGACCAGCAAGGCGGAACGTCGCGCGGCTGCAGCCCCAACGAGCCTTTCACAGGAAATTCCATGGCAAGCTCGCCTTCGTCCGCTGGCGGACAAATTGCAGTTGAACCACAGTCGGCCCGTAGCCTGCTCGACCCGATCCTCAAGTTTCTGGTCCGGCGGCGCATTCTGCTATCAGCTATCTTGTTCGTCGGCCTGGTGGCCAAGGACGTCGTGTATGGATTCAAACCGCACGATTGGGTTAACATCCACGATCCGTACGGCTTGATTGGCGTATGCCTGGTTGCCATGGGTCTGGGTTTGCGTTCGTGGGCAGCGGGCATCCTGCACAAGAATTCCAGGTTGACGACCGTTGGACCATACAGCCTGATCCGCAACCCGCTGTACGCGGGCTCGTTTTTGATGATGCTGGGGTTCTGCCTGCTGCTGAACAACATATGGGATATCAGCTTGATCGTCGTGCCGGTGACCGTGCTGTACGTGGTCAAGGTGCGTCAGGAAGAAAAACTACTGGCAAAATTGTTTCCCGGCGATTGGCCCAGCTATTGGCAAAGCACGCCACGGTTCATTCCACGCTTGGCGCGGACCGACGTCCGAGCCGATTGGCGTTTGAGCCAATGGAAGCGCAGCCGCGAGTATCAGGCACTGGGCGCCACGCTGGTGGCGCTGGCGGCGCTCAAGCTGTGGCAGACCTACGGCTAAGTCGTCCTCGCCCGGCGGAGGACAACTGAACCTCGATGCGCCTGCTCACGCGATACGTCCTCCGCGAAATCGGCCTGATCTTTCTGGTCACCCTCGTTTCGTTGACCGTGCTGATGGTGATGATCGGCGCGGTGAAAGAAGCTATTGCACAGGGCCTGGGCATCGTGCAAATCGTGCAGTTGTTGCCCTATCTGTTGCCCAACGCGCTGATGTTCGCGGTGCCGGGCACGATTCTGTTTTCCGTGGCCAGCGTGTATGGCCGCATGTCGGGCGCCAACGAAATCGTGGCGCTCAAGTCGTTGGGCATTAGTCCCATGGGCGTGCTCTGGCCGGCGCTGATCCTCTCGGTGTTGCTGAGCTTTGCCACCGTGTGGCTCAACGACCTGGCCATGAGCTGGGGTTTCAACGGCATGCGGCGCGTGGTGGTCGACGCGCTGGAAGACATCGCCTATAGCATGCTCCACACCAAAAAGGCGTTTCAAACCGACGCCTTTTCCGTGGCCGTGAAGGACGTGGAAGGGCACAAGCTGATCGCGCCGATGTTCGACTTTCGAGACGGCAACGGCCAGACGACGATTCGAGCCGAATGGGCCGAGTTGCGCTCCAACCCCGGCAGCGGCGTGCTAACCGTCGAGCTGTACAACGCCACGATCATCAGCGAGGGCAATCGCGCGGAATATCCCGGTATCTTGGAGCGCGATATCCAAGTCAGCTCGGAAATGCACGGCGACATTTCGCCGTCGCACCTGGCCCTGGCGCAAATGCCGGCCGAACACGTGCGGCAACTCGAAGTGATCGAGACGATCAAGAACCGCATGGTCGCCCGGGCCGGCTTTCAAATGCTGACTGGCGAGATCGACGGACTGACCGGCGACTCCTGGAACAACGACGCCAAGGACCTGCAGCATCAAAAGTACCGGCTGTTCCGCATCCACACCGAGCCGCCGCGCCGCTGGGCCAACGGCTTTAGCTGCCTGTGCTTCGCGCTGGTCGGCGCGGCCATGGCCATTCGCATGCGCAATGCCGATGCGTTGACCAGCTTCTTTCTCTGCTTCGGGCCGATTCTGCTGGTCTACTATCCGTTATTGGCCTTCGGCGTCGACCGGGCTAAAGCCGGCGCCATCACGCCCTATGCCGTCTGGCTGGCCAACCTGATCCTGGCCGTGTGGGGACTGTGGCTCTTGCGGCGCGTGCTGCGGTATTGAGGAGGCGGTAGGCTATAGGGGAAACCGTATAACCGTGGTATTGTCGGCCACGGTTGATTGCCGCTTGCGGCTTAGCCGCGAGCAACTTCCACCGGACCCACCACCATGCACTATCTCTACGGCTCGAAGCGCAACGTCGAGCGCAAACTCCTGGCCACGTTCGGATCCGAGCAGCAACTGCTGGCGTACGTCCGCTGGGCCACGCTGGCCAGCGACCAGCGCGGCACGAAGTTCGAGCAGCAAAGCGTGCTGGCCGGCTACGAGGCGTGGAGTCAGGCGGACGAGTTGCTCACCGACGATGATCCGGAAGAAGTCGCGCACAATCCGTCGCCGACGATGTTGTAGTGCGGTGCGCGTGTTGCGGCGGTGACTCGCCAGATCAAAACGTGCGCGAGTCGAGTGCGCGATTTCATTCCGGCCCCGACGTGGCCTTCAGCCCTACGATGGCGACGATCAGCAGCCCGACGAAGAACAGCCGCTTCATGGAGAAGGGCTCGCCGAGCAGCAGCGTGCCGCAGATGGCTGCTCCGACGGCTCCGATGCCGACCCAGGCGGGGTAGGCCGTGCCGATGGGAATCTCGCGGGCGGCCAGCGACAACAGCACCATGCTGCCGGCGATCGCAGCGGCCGTGCCGATGCTGGGCCACAGCCGCGTGAAGCCGTCGGTGGTCTTCAAGCCCACGGCCCAACCGGTTTCCAACAGCCCAGCGATGATCAAGAGTGTCCAAGGTTTCATGGCAAAAGGGGTTCCATTTTGGATTTTGGATTTGCGATTTTGGATTCGTGGACGCATTTGTCACCTAGACTTCGACGCGTTTCCAGCCGCCGGTGAGGAAGCGGGCCGTGATCAGCGCGCAGCGGACGACGATGTCGGCGGCCATGGCGTACCAGGCGCCTTGGATGCCCCAATTCCATTCTTGCGTGAGCAGCCAGGTCATCGGCAGCCGCACGATCAGGAATCCGATGAACGTGAACACCAGCGGCCAGCGGGTGTCGCCAGCCCCACGCAGCGCGCCGGTGAGCACTTGCGTCAGCGCCAAAGTAGGCAGCGCCACTGCGATGATTTGCAACAGCCGGGGAGCGACCGCGGCGACGTCGTCCTGGTTGGGCCCGAGAAACAAATCGACCAGCGGATTGGGAAAGAAGAAAAACCACAGGCTCACGCCGACCATTAGCACGCCGCTGGTGGCACATGCGACCAGCACGCTGCGGTTGGCGCGATAATAGTCGCAGGCGCCCAGGAATTGTCCGGCCAAGGTGGCGGCCGCCAGTTGGAAGGCATAGCCGGGCAGGTAGGCCAGCGACTCGACACGTATCGCCACGCCGTGCGCCGCCGCGGCCACCGTGCCGAGTCGATCGACCATCGACAAGAACACCAACTGGCAGGACGTGACCGATAGCGTGTCGACTCCGCCGGGCACGCCGATGCGCAGAATGCGGCGCATCAAATCGCGATCGGGCTTTAACAGCGAGCGCCGAATGCGCAAGCCGGCCCGCCCCCGCAACAGGCGCGACAGCGGGATCAATCCGCCGACGGCATGGCCACAGGCAGTGCCGATCGCCAATCCGTCCCAGCCCATCTCGGGCAGCGGCCCCAGGCCCAACAACAGCGACCAGGAAACGGCGATGTTGACCGCATTGACCACGATCATCGTAAGCAGACCGGTGATCATGTCGCCCGCGCCGCGCAAACAGCCGTTGCCAACGGATTCGAGCATCATCATCGGCATCACTGCGATCAGGCAATAGAGGTAGCGGGTGGCCAGCGCGGCCGACTCGCCCTCAAGCTGCAGGATGGCGGCCAGCCGTCCGCCCATCAGCAAACCGATGGTGGTGAAGCCCGCGGCCAGCATCGCGCCGAGCAGGAACGACTGATTGACGACGCGATTGGCTTGCACCCAATCTTGCGCGCCCACGAAGCGGGCGGTCATCGCCACGGCACCGATGGCGACGAACGAAAAAAGGTTCGTCAAAAACCAGATCATGTAGCTGATCAGTGTCATCGCCGCCAGGTGCGCCGGCAGCAGGTAGTGCCCTGCCAGAATGGTGTCGGAAAACCCAACGAGCATGACCAGCAGTTGCTCGGCCAACACGGGCCAGACGAGTCTGACGAGCGGGCGCAGCGTGCCAGAAGATTGCGAGACGACGACATTCACGCCAGACCAGACAGCCTCCGTGCAAGGGCGGTTCGGGGTCGAAAGGAGTTGAGCAGCTCAGCTACACAAGAATCTCAATGCGAATTACGGAGCTGGCAGCCTCCGCGACGACGCATGGACCGAACGTACGATGAAAGCCTCGGGAAAAAGCTGTCGCGCTCGATCGATCTCTGGGTCGTCGAAATTGAGCATCTGCTCCGCGCTGTCCACGGTGAAGTGCAGATGCAACAGTTCGACAGCCGACTCTCCGAACAGCCACAACAAACCGGGAGCCGAAACATTCGAGCGCGGCAATTGAAGAGCGGTTTCGCATACTTCTTGCTGTTCGATCCAGAATATGGATCGTCGGTGAAAGTTCTTCATTTCTGCTGCCAGCGCTTGATGCTTTTGTTGCAATTCACGCCGCTGGCCGATCCAATGAGCTTGCCTTCCCATCCAGAGCGCGGCGACCAGCACAAGCAACAACAGCGTGCGCAGCGAAAATCGCAACGGGAGTTTTCGTTTGCCAAGCATCATGCCACGATTCTCCATCATTGAGGCATTGTATCAGCACTTTCGCGGCATATCAGGACCGGATTCCAGTCGCTTGCAAGACCGATTGAATCATGCTCTAGGCACATAGCTCTCGGTGCCGGAACGGCCGAAGCGTCGGCCCGAAACGTCGGCCCCTTGCCCTCAGCGCCCATGCCGCTAGGATAGAGCTTTGGCCAGCGGCCAAACAAGCTCCCTTAGCTCAATTGGCAGAGCATCTGACTCTTAATCAGAGGGTTGATGGTTCAAGTCCATCAGGGAGCACTGGACAATTCGGCAAGTAGTCGCACGATGCAGCAAGCCCCGGCAAAACCGGGGTTTGTTCGTTTGGGGTGTTTGTCGTTTGCGAGTCGCTGCGAGTGGAAACGGCCGCTGACTGCACCGGATTATGCAGCGCCTTGCCGGGCGCGCTGGTCGATGTCGATACGGCCGCTTGAAAATGTTCGTCGGTGACGCGCAGATAGCTCTCATTCGCCGTCGCTTGGGAATTGCCGAGCCACTGGCAAACGACGTGCGCCGGGAATTGATTGGTCAACTCGGTTTGCCGCGTGGCCCTCAAGTTGTGGAATAGTCGCGGCCACGGTTTCACGCCGGACTTGGCCATGATGCGCTGCAATTGGGTTCGCCAATTCACGCCGGCCCGGCGATTGGTGGCAATCACGAATTCCGCGCCCTCGGGCGCTTGGTCCCACGCCGCCGCTTCTAGGTGGGCCCGAAGCTCTCGGAAGATCGGCACCGTGCGCCATTCGTGTCCTTGGATATGCTCGGTTTTCGGACTGCGAACCGTCATCCGGTTTTCCGCCCAGTCGATGTCGCTCCACTTCAGCGCCAGGTGCTCACTAGGGCACCGTAGACCGCCGTAGCGGCTCAAGGCGAACAACAATCGCCATTGAGCATCGGGGCAAGCTTCTATCACTCTCTCAGCCTCATCGGTCGATACGAAGTAGAACTTCGCACGATCGGATCGCACCGCGCCGACAAGCTCCAGGAATGGATTCTCGGCTAGCAATTTGCGGCGCTTGGCGTGCTTGAAGAACAGCTTGGCAATCTGGCATCGCTTGCGGATAGTGTTCTCGCCTAACCCCAGCCCCACAAGAAACCTGCGAAAACGGTCGCCGTCGGTCGAGTCGGTCGAGAATGATCGGATCGGCTTCGATGGCCCAAAGCACGCCAACAGATTGTCGGCGGCTTGTCGGTGGTTTGTTCGCGTCGATGGCTTCAGGTCGCCCCGTTCCGCGCGATACGCATCCAGAAACGCTGCCAGCGTGATTTCCTCGCGCTTCGGCACAAGGCCCACGGCCGCTAGCTTGCCGTGTAACGTGGCGTCCAACCGGCCAACCCATTCCGCCGTCTCCCGGTCGATGCTGATTTTGGCGATGGCCGCCGCATTGAGGGCCTCGACGCGCGCCTTGATGGTGTTCGCCACCTTGATCGGCAGTTTGCCGAGTCGGATGCTCCGCCGCAGCCTGTCGCCGGCCACGAATTGAATCGTGCGATTGCCGCGCTTGTCGGTCGAGATACTGGCCATTGTCACTACCTCTTTCGTTTTTTGTCGGGCGTGGCCCGCGTGATTTCTAGATTGAGATATTCGCCCAGCGCGTCCAGCGATTCGAGCGAGAATCCGCGCCGGCCTTGCAGGAAACCGGATAGCGTGCTTTCGGCAATGCCCGTTTCCTGCGCGATGCGATACCGCGTCACGCCGGCATCTTCGATGGCACGCCGCAATTGATCGGTCAGTTTGTTTTTCCGTTTTTTGCTCACACGCTCATTCTATAGAATACGTAGCGTAATGTAAAGCATTGGTGTAGTTGCCATTCCTTGCGAGCCCTTGCAATCAAGCCCCGCAGTGCCCTTGTAACGCATCGCTGGCGTTGGCGGCTTGGGAGTCGTGCCGCTAGTCAAGCGTGCGGCACGTGGCCAATCTGGCGGCCGGTTGGGGCTATCCTCCGGTCCCCTCCATGTCGGCGTCGGCGGCCTCATTGAAACGCCGATTCACGTCGTCAATCGAGTCGTCTACGGTGTCAGCGCCAACGGAACCGATGTTTTCCTCGGGTTTCGTGGGGGTTCCGTTGACCGTTGACGGTGCCGACAGTTTGAACACGCGAAAGGCCCTACCCCCTTGCGAGCCCGCACCGATGGCATGCCAAGCGCCGTGCCCACACTCGACCAGTTTGGTCAGTGCCGCGTCGGCGTCGCTGGCACTCGCCCGGTATGCCCGCAATCCGGCCTGTAGCTCGCGGGCAGTCACGCTGCCGCCGCGCTTGCCGATCCACTCGACCAGCTCGCGGCGCTCAGCCGCTTCGATGTCATCGGAAAGTACGTCATACACGCGGCGAGCTTCGGCGCCGAACCAATCGGACAGCGCGACGCCGGCCTCGACACTCGCTTGGTCTACCTGCTCCGACGAACCAACGCCTGCCGCCCACGAACACAATTGCACGACCAAGGCGAATCGCGCGGCATAGGCTTCCAACTTGCTCCATGCGGCCGCCAGGTCGTCATCCAGGTCGGTCATCTCGGCACGATGCCGGTTGAAGTACGTCACCCATGTCGCCTTGGCTTCGGCAGTCATCGCCATGTCGAAAGGCATCGGCTTGCCATCGTCATCGGCCGCCGATTCGAGCGCAAGCAGTCTGTCGAACACCGCGATCATCGCCGCTTCGGAACGGGGGTCAATCGTGGCTTCTGTCCAGCGCACTTGCCGTGGGGCAGGCATCGTCAAAAGCAGCCGCGCGCATAATCCATCCTGCATGTGCTCGCGCCCGATGGCCCGTCGCAAGATTCCGGGTTGAATGCCGCCAATGATGCCGACGCTCGCACGGGGCACATGAATCATCTTGCGCGCACCCGTTTTCCGATCCACGGTCAATGGCGCACCGGACCAGCACGCCAGCCAATGGCCCGCATCTGAACCCTTGCCCCCCTTGTACTCTCCCATCCCATCGAGCCAGCCACTCAACTCGTCGCGCACGACAAGCACTCCATCAGGTTGTCCGTCCAACAGCGCAACGAGCGCTTCGATGGTGGCATCGGCCACAATATAGCGCCGGCAGTGTGGCTCTGTCGGTTCCCACGGTGGCGGCTCAGTACTCTTGCTTCGCTTCCACACCGCGAAGTCGCGCTCGTACTGGGCACGATCTTGGGCGAATCGCAGCAACGCTTCGGCGTGTTCGGCAATTGCTTCACTCTGTTTCCGAGCCAGCATCGACGTAGGCAGTTGCAACGCCGGTGATTTGTGCGTGCCCGACTTGCCAACGATGGCGCCCCAGACAATCGCCGGTTCGCGCCAAGTGCGCTTGAGTTTGATGGTACGGGTGTTGCCGATGCCGCGAGCCAGGCACGCCAACAACGGCAACCCGATGTAGCTGGCATCGCATCCGATGGCCGCCGCCGCCTCCTCGACAAAACGCCGGCACGGCTCGGGGAGTACATCCACCGGGAACGGCTGATAGTCCATCATCGGCCACCCCCTTTCCGGTCGCGCCGCATTTCCGCGCGGCACGCGGCCAGCTCGCGGGCGATAGCCGCCAGCGGAGTGTCGATGAGAACTTCTCGCGCAACGGCGCGAACTAGCTCGCTGTTGCCGACCAGTTTGGCCACATCGCCGGCCATCAGGTCGATGCCCAACGTCATGCCGATGGTACGTTCGCGTACTCGCTGCCGGTGGTCGGCCAGTGCCGCGACGCACCGCTCGTTGGCGTCAGGCCAGCGTCTTGCCCGGTGAAGGGCTGACACGTCGCGCATGACGCCGCGCAGTAGCTCGACCCTGATGCGGTGCCGGACTAGACTATCGGTGTCAGCATTTTCGTGCCCCGCGTCGTCCTGCCAGGCTGCCGGGGCTTTTTCGTAGTACGTCATCGCTGGCCCTCCATGCTGATGATGTAGTTCGCCAGGGTGCTCGGGCGGTACATCACGCGGCGGCCAATGCGCACCGCGGGCAGGTCACCCCGATGGGTCAGACTCCACAGGGTTCGCGTGCTGATGCACAGCCGCCGTGCGGCCTCGCGGGCGTCGATGAGTGCCGCCGGGTCGGGCGTCGTGGTGTCGATCGTCATGATTACGTCTCCAGGTTGGGTGGCGTTGGGCCGCACGACGCGGCCCTCTACTTCCCAATCCCCCGACGGCAACCAAATCCGGTAACTCTCCGCGCATGAATAAAGCCGCAAGGGCCTGCGCCCAGCGGCTTAGAAAAGTTTCGAGTTTTTTTAGACGGTAACCGCGCGGTAACCAAGGTAACCGGGGTTACCACTACCCTTCGTCTTCATCCGGCACGTTTCCGTCAACCGTTTTAGTGCGCTCTTCGTGCCTCAATTGGCGTCGGCCGATTTCGTCGGCCTTCTCTCCCTGGCGATTTAGCTTCCACCAAGGTGTCTTCAAAACTGCCTGTTTTGTCTTGCCAATCAGTTGTCCTAGTTGCTCGGCGGTCGCCGTGGCCGGCAACGGTATCAGCTTGTCGATCCGCTCCAGTCTCTCGTTGACGTTCAGGTTGGCCTCCTGCAATACGCCCGCCGCCATTCTTATGCGATTGTCGGCCACGCCGTTCGCATATAGCAGCCCGTTTATTTAAGGCGATTGATGGTGCGGGCGGGGTTGGCGGGCGGTGCGCGCGAGGGCGGCGCGTGCCGGCGCGCACGGCGCACGTCTCAACGATCCCACGGTCCATAGCGCACTCAGGATAAATTGCACAAGCCAAACAAGGTCGGCGGGGGCTTGCAGCGCTCTTGGTTTGCCGATCCCGAGCAACTTGAACATGATCCGCGCCAGGTTGTGCGCCGCAGCCGCAATTCGGTAGCGTTTGGTCACTTCTTCCAGTTTGCGGATCCACGTGCGACGCGAGCCGCCCGTGTCGCACACGTGCGCGAAGCTGCGCTCCACGCGTTCGCTCCGCAGCCGCCCCAGCCGCTTCCCTTTCGCGCGCGACATGCGGCGGCGGTTGTTCTGAACCGCGCGTCGGACTTCGTCCGGCTTGTCCGTCCAAACGCGATCGTCTTTCCGCTTCGGCTCGGGAATGTACGTTCGCATGTCGAGATCGGCGGCCAGTTCCAGCGTCGCGTCCGCGTGATAGCCCTTGTCGGCGGCCACCTCCTGCACCGCGACTTCACTCTCCGCCGCTTCCAAGTTGACGCGGGCTTCGATCACGCTGTCGACGAGCGTCTGCTGATCGGCGTGATCGGCCGGCAGAATCTCAGCAGCCAGCAGGATTTCACTCTCCAAATCGACCACGTGCTCGGCCTTGTACGCCAAGTGCGTGCGGCCGTCTTTCAGCTTGGTGATCCGCGCGTCGGGATCGGTCTTCGAGACCCAATCCTCGTTCGAGGCCGTCTTCTTCCGCTTCTTGTCGTAGCGGCGAATTTCTTCGTCGCTCGGTTCCGTATCCGCGTCGATCGCGCCGTCCTCGTGCATCAGTCGCGTGACGTATTGCTTCCAGTCTTCGCCCGTGTCGCGCCGCACGATGCTCTTCATGGCCGCGTTGGCTTCGAGTGTCGTGCTGTCGACCCCCACCGCCTTGCCGGAGAGCAACCGTTTTTCGTCGGCAATCCGCAGAACAAAGCGAAACACCTCGTCGAACACCTCCGCGCCGAGCCGCTTACGCGTGACCGACATCGTCGAATGGTCGGGCGTGACCTCGCCCAGCGGCACCCCCAAGAACGTTCGCAGGCTCAGGCTGTCGGCGCATCGCCAGGCGATGCCGCGCTGGCTGTCGATCCCCTCGAAGTAGCCGATCAGCAGCATGCGAAAGTACACGCCCGGCGGAATCGACGGCTTGCCGCGTTTCTCTTCCTGTTCGTAGTACCGCCGGCAGCGCCGCTCGATCCAGCGATCGAAGCCGGCTTCGGCCAACAGCCCATTGAGCTTCCCATAAAATGGGTGGCCGTCTGAACGCGGCAAGTCCTCGGCGGTAATGAACAGCGACTCCTGCCGCTGCCTCCGTTTGCCCATCGCCATCCGTGTCCCTCCAACGATCGATCCGTCGAAACCGACCCCGGCATAAGTTTAGCGCCCTCGCGGCAGAAAGGAATATCTAAACGGGCTGCTAGCCGCAACAGTCGCTGAATGGCATCTTTCTCGGCGGCACGGACCGCTAGCGTTGGCGAATGCTGATCCAGTTTCGACGTGGACCGCATAGCGCTCGACTGCTCCAACCATCTAAGAGATTCAACCAGTGCCCCAAACGGGTTGAGCGGCCAGAACGCGATGCCATCGCACTCCTGGGCCCTTGTGTCGCGAAAGGCTTCGCAGATCACATGCAGCCAAAGAGTAAGCGCATCGCTATACGCTACTCCTTCGCCTTTGATCTTCCCAGTCGCGAGCAGCCATGCACCCGCTCGCGCGGTAAGCGCATTGAACCTCGAAACTGTCTCCTCCTGCGTATTGTTGCTCACGAGCGCAAACGAGTACGTGCTACCCGCCACACCGACGGCACCGACACCAACCATGCAAAGGCCGTGTCCGGTGATAGAGTGCAGCAAAGCTGCAGAAAAGTGGGTGCCAGCGACCATGACAAGGCGAAGGCTGGAATGACGGAATTCTGCATGGCCTCTGGCGAACGCTGTGCGAAGCGTATCGAACGAATCCGGTATGCCATCAGCCATCGAACTGGGATTGCTCGTCATTCTGTCGCCTTTCGTTGTGCGGGCCGGCCAAGGCCGGGCAGAGTGAAAGGCGAATAGCTCTCCGCGCCGGCCTTAGCCGCTTGGTCGCCAAGGTGGCCACCTTGAGCAACCGTCCCAATAGCATCCAGTCTACCAAATTGTGGCCGGACAATCTGCGGTCAGCCAGTTGGCCGAGTCGGCGCATTTTCACGTGAATTGCTCGCTAGCGCGACTGCTTGGCTGCGATCGATGAATTCCAGCCGTTGGTCGGCCGCCACCATCGCGATTACAACGCGCACAGCGCGCGAACGTGTTTCGGCGTTGGGGTGATCCAACAAGAGCATCACAAACTCAACCAGCGGCTGTCGCCACGCATCCGGGATCGGCTTGTCGGCCTTGACTGCCCGCAAGAGCGGCACCAGCAGTTCGACAGCGTCGCGCCTCATTGAAGCCGCTCAAGGATGCCATTGAGGCGAGCTTCACGCTCGTGCTTCTGTTGCTGGTCAGTGGCCTCGGCCGCCACTTCCTCGCCGGCGCTGTAGCTGCGTTCTTCCTTGGCAGCCAACCCCAATAGTGTCGGTGGTTTTTCGCCGAGCAAGTGCTTGGTGAGCCAGTCGCGCGCTTTGGCGTCACCAGCCTTGGCGTCGACCACGGCACGCTCGACCACCTCGCGCCAGTCATCGATCGACACAGCGTCGCCGAGGACCGCCAGGTAATCGCGCTCGATGGCACGTCGGGGCCGTCCTGGCCCGCCTGCGTTGCCCTGGGCAAATCGCCCGTTTTCTTCCCGTCCATGGGTAATCATGCGTCAAACTCCGTTTTTCGACCGTTAAAACCGCGAGCAGCGGCTGCCGCGTTCAAATATTATTAGCAGAGGCAGTCCAAGTGCAATCGAGCATGCTCGGGGGTGTGACGGTGCAACGAGCGATGCATCCCGCCGACTCTGCCGCGGTTCATGTGACACTGGCGACACGACCACGATATCCTCCCGTTTTCGTGTCTCCGTGACACTGTGCCATAGCGATAAGAGCACGTCGCCGCCATATAATGGGCGTATCAAGCCCATGACCCTTGAGGCTACCGGCCTTCGACTGGAATAGCCTGAAGCCCGGCTCAACTAAGGTAAGCGTTTCAGGAAGCACACGCCGCTAGCCACGACGAGACCCGACCGCGCAGTTCAACGCGGCAGCCATGCCAAGCAGATCTCAGCAGTGCCAAAAACGG
>CAVZWY010000016.1:0-85136 GCA_963779015.1 uncultured Planctomycetaceae bacterium
CTGACCCTGAAAATGCAACCGCACGGTTTCAGCCAGGAATTCAAAGGCTGAATGGCCCTGCTGGGCGCAGGTCGCCATCACCGACCAGATGCGCTCCAGCCAACGGCGGCCCGCCTCGCTCCTCGAACCTTGCGTCACCAGCCGGTCAATGACCACGAAGCGAATTGCCTGTTCAGCCACATTGTTCGTCGGTTCGATCCCCGGAGTGGTGACGAACCGGACATAGCTTTCGCCATGCTCGTGAAACCGTTGGGCCAGATTGTGGGCTTCGCTGGTGCCGGGCACACGCCATACGGCTTGGGCCAACAGTTCGTCGCCCGCGTTTTGCAGTTCGACAGAGAAATTCGCGACGGTGTACTCGTCGCGGCGGTGAATGAGATGAAACAGTTCGCGCAGTGCCGTAAGCAAACGCCGACCATAGGCTCGATTACGGGCGTCGGGATGCTCGACCAGGAATCGCACGTCGCGCAGCAGGTGGGCCAGACAGAACTGCACCAGTACGTTGAAATCGCCCATGTATTTGCGGTAGGCGCTGAAGTAGTCGCAGCCCAAGACGCCCTGGAACTCTTCGCCCAGCACGTCCACCAGCACCTGCGACGAACGTGACGCATCGATCTTGAACAAGGTGAACGTGGCGGCGCGAAAGCACCAGGTCCACAGCCGCTGGGCGTATTCCTTGTGGCCTGTTTCATCAACGTTGAGCACTGCTTGTTCAGGCGCGGCTGCCAAGAGTTCCTCGTAGGCCGCGTCCAGACTGTCGCTGACTTTGGCGCACACGTTGCGCAACTGAGAGCGACTGACCGTCACGCCGACCGCGTCTCGCAGGAACTTGCGGATCGTGGTGAACGAGCAGTGACAGCCGCCTTTGAGAAACGCCACCAGCGCGGTCAGTCGCGGTCCGAGCAGACCCGCGCGTCGGAGCGGGATGGGAAGCTCGGCATAATGCGTCTTCTGGCAGCGGCGACAGTAGCACGCTCGGCCAAGATGTTCGCTGATCGTGATCGGTCTGGCGACAATCTCCACTTGCTGCACGACACGCACCGGCAATTCGAGCGGCGTGACCCTGCCACCGCAGTCCGGGCACACGCTGAGCTTGTAGTCAATCCGCTCGTCAATCTCTTCGGCTGTAAACGCGGGCCGCTCGTGTCGCGGATGACCCGGTTGGCCGCCCCGTTTACGCTGGCCGGCCACGCCGGAACTGGGTCGCGGCGGTTTGACGATGTCGCTCGATGGAGGCTTGGAGGAGTTGCCAGAGTTCTTACGAGCGGCGGCGAGTTGTGCCGTCAAATCCGCAACTTGTCGTCGCAATAAAGCACAGTTCGGGCAGTCGTCATCAGCAGAAGTCGGCATCCTGCCAACCTACACGATGCACACCCCTGCTAGCGAAGAGCAAATCGGCCAAAAATCCCGTGAACGGGTACTGACCCACAATGACGTAGCAACGCCTTGTCGGATGCCGACAGAGAACCCGCTGATTGCAAATATCGTTTCACTGGTTCGGCCATCCGGGGCGTATTCCGATATCTTGCGGTTGCCGTGCAGGTTCTCCAACCAGAACTTGTCGGAACGATTCGAGAAGATGTTGACGAAGAACAACGAATGAGGATTCTGAAATCCAGGAGTGATTGGAGATGAACGAAACAACCCCCTTGCCACTCATCTCCGCGATGCGGCGCTCTGCCAGTCGGAAGAAACGAACATACAATTCATCAAGATTGAATTTCTTGATGCCCCAACCGCCGAGCGACGGAGGATCATTGAGCTTGTATTTCTTGTCGATCTTGGGCAGGCCGGTTGCTCTGTCGATGATTGCCGCGCCGCGCCGATTTCGGCGCTCGATTTCGTAGGCGCCCTTGTAGGGTTCAACCAGGCCCTGCTCTTCGTCCGGACTCACTCCAGCAAACGCGTTGTACGGTGGATTGCCAAGAACCACGAGCACCGTTTCGTCCCGCTTTACGTGCTGCGCCGCATCGCGTTCCTCTTCAAGTCCTGCCCACAATAGATGCTGCTGAGTACTTTGGGCGGCCTGCCATCCGGTCAACGCATTGGTCAAGTAGACGCCGACTCGCTCGGCGTCGCGATGCGACAAGGGTGCGCCTTGAGCTTGCAGCATCAGTCCTAATTGCAGGTGCGAAACAACAAACGGAGCGGGCATGATTTCAAAGCCGAAGACGCGCTCTCTTGCGGCGCGCTTCAGGTCGGATGCGACCAATGCGTCGCCTCCCTTGGCGCGCAGGGTGGCCGCGATGCTGTGAAGCGCTTCCACCAGATACGCGCCGGTGCCGCAGCACGGGTCAAGAACAATGACATTCGGATCGGCAAGTCCATCGGCAAGATCGAGTTCCTCGCGCAGCACGCGGTCCACGCGCGCCACCTGGTACTTGACAATTTCGCGGGGCGTATACCAGACGCCCATTTCTTTGCGAAGCTCTGGGTCGTAGGCTTCCAGGAACGGTTCGTAAAAGTATTGAACCGCCTGTTCATCCTCGAATCGCCCAAAGAACTCGCCGCGATTCACGCGGTTAAGCACGCCCGCAGACCAGTCGAGCACTTCCACCAATTTGAGTGGCCCCAAATGACTCGGCTTGGCCACTTCCTCATACAGGGTGCGAATGAACGGAACGTGAAGCGTCCATTCCGCAGTTCGCCAATCGAACTTGGCGGCTGGCGTGGGATTGTCCTTGTGCCAGCGCACCCACGCTGAGAACACGCCATAGAAGAGAGTCTGAACAAGCGTCGACCGAAAGAAGTGTTCGCCCTTGTCGCCGCTAAACTGCATGCCCAGCGCATTCTCCAGGGCCGCGCGAACTGTCTGCAGGGCAGGCAACTCTTTTCTCTGTTCGACGCGATGAAGTGCATCGCGCGCGTACGACGCCAGAAACCACGCGACGTCTTTAGGATTCACCAGCGGTGCACTGTGCAAGCAGGCTCGCTTGATGAACTCGACAAACTGCTCGCCGCGTTGTTGGGCCGTGGCCACCGGATGCGCCACCTTCCGCTGCCAAAAGTCAATCTCGTCATCTGCGAGTGCAAACGACTCTCGATCCACCGGCGTTCCGTCAGGGCTCCGTTCGACAATCAAGAAATCGCGCAGGTTGGTGACGATGACAATGCCATACGTGCTCAGGTAATCCTTGACTTGCTGTGTCGCCGCGATGTCGTGAACATCGGGCTTGGTACCCTTGGCTTCGATGGCTCCCCGAGCTGGGAGCTGCCCAACTTTGATCGTGCCATCCGATTGGCGTTGGAATTGGTCGGGCGTAAACAGCCCACCGTCCGGTAGCCCGGAGCCTTTATTTTTCAACTGCATCACGCAGCGGACCTTCGGCTTCAATCCGTGACCGACTGCGTTGAACAGATTGGAGAGTGCGGGGTAGTACGACGTCTCTGGAACTCCCGACCCGGTGGCATGAACAGCGTTGAGTTCAGAGAGGTATTGTTGGATGATGCGACGATGTTCGCTAATATCCCCTGTCCCACTCGATGCCGCCGTGGCACCTCTGCCTGTTCGCTTTGCCATGCCGTGCCCTCGCTGGGGGGTCAGTGTTCAACCCCGGAGAGTTTACACCGTCGCGCGGCGATCTTACAGCCAGTTGAGCAAGAAAGTCACTTCCGATAGCGGAAGCAACCCGGGCGGCGCGACAGACGCACCCCCGTCACTCCGCCTGCACCGCCATGGGGCGTTGCATGCGCATGGCGAGGTGGACTAGCTCGACGTCGTTTTTGATTTGCAGCTTGTCGAGCAGGCGGGCGCGGTGTTTGGCGGCCGTTTGTACCGTGATGTCAGCGCGCTGGCGATCTGCTTCTGGCTCATGCCCGCCACCAGCATCTCCATTACTTCGCGCTCGCGCGGGGTGAGCGCCGCGCGCTTTTGCCGGGCGTGGACCACCGGGGCGATCATCCGCGTCACCCGGCTTAGCAGATCGCAATCGTCGTCGTCGTAGTCGGCCGCCGCGTCGCCGACGTTAATCCAGCCCAGCGGCACTCCGTCGTGGACCAGCGGACCCACCAACGATCGCGCCACCGCGCGGCCGCAGCTCATCCGCCGCGGCGCGTTGTCTGCCATCACTCGTCGCGATTGGAGGCGCGGACGTCCACGAAGCGCAACAGTGCTCGGCCGACTTTTGCACGCGCCGCCAACCTGTCTCATGCGCGTAGAGGGTCCCGATCATGTCTTCGCCATCGAATAGCACCAACAGGCCCGCGGGACTCTCGAAAGACTCCATCAAGATCCGCAGCCAGTGCTCGTAGTGCTCGTCGTCTGATGCGCCATCGAGTTCGCGCATCAGTTGCGACACCGTGGAGGTCAAACGCTCCATCTGGCGAAGTCGACGCGCGGAGTCCAGCTCGGCTCGTTTGCGCGCCGTAATATCTTGAATCTGCGAAATGAAGTAGCAGGGCTGGCCGTTCTTGTCGCGGACGACCGAAACGCTGAGTTGCACCCAGATGGTGCCGCCGTCTTCGTGCCGATAGCGCTTTTCCAAGTGATAGTGGTCGATCTCGCCGTCGCGCAACTGGCGGGCAAGCGTGACGTCGGTATCCAAGTCGTCGTCGTGCGTGATCGCCTGGAAGTCGAGGGCCAGCAATTCCGCTTCGTCGTAGCCGACGATCCGGCAAAACGAGCGATTGAGCTTGAGAAAATGGCCATCCAAACCCACGATCGCCTTGCCGATGGCGGCATGGTGAAACGCCTGGCTGAATGCCCCGCCAGCCTCGGCGAACTCCCGCTGCCAAATTGCCGTCCGCTGCCGGGCCGTGGCATCGTCGATCCGATCAACAGCCAGCGTAGGGCCTTGCGTCGAATGCGGCGATTGGCTCATGAAGTCCTGCCCAGTAAAGCTGGCACGGCCGCGGCAAGTGCCCCCGCCCCCACGAGGATCAAAGCGTGACGATAGTATATGCGGTGCATGGGCAATAGAGAAGACGAGGCATCCGGCAACGAAAAAAGCCCGCTCGAATGGGGCAGAGTATCGAGCGGGCGCGCGGTCGGCCATCCATGCGGCCGACAACCGTGCAATTGGCATCGGCCCACGATGCAGGCGCCCGGCGTGCGAAAATGTCGCCTGCACGGACGCTCAACACGTTACGGTGCTAGCTCGCGAAACAGTCGCTAACTCCGCGGGGTCATTGGCCTTGCCACGCCGGAGCACTTCCGTCATTTTTCTGCTGGCCGGGCAGATTGGCGAACGACCGTGGCGCGCTGGGACCGATACTATCGATAGAATCGTCACATCGCGCGCGTTCGATCATTCCCTTCCCGGTTACGCCGCTATCCCGTTGGGCATGCCCCCGGCCACGCTAGAAGTTACCCTCCGTTGGCACGCAACAAGTAGCAAGTCATGACCATCCTCGATCGCTCCGACCGCTATTGCGTCGTTGGCGCGGGCTCCTCGGGCCTGGCCGCGGCGAAGAATCTGCGACAGTTGGGCATCGCGGTCGAAGTGCTCGAGCGGCAGGACGAGATCGGCGGCAACTGGTGCTTTGGCAAGCCGACCAGCCGCGTGTACGCTTCCACGCACACCATCTCCTCGAAACGGCTTACCGAATACACCGACTATCCGATGCCGGCGCACTATCCGCCGTTTCCGCATCACACGCAAGTTTTCGAGTACCTGCGTTCCTATGCCAAACACTTCGGCCTGTATGGCTGCATCTCGTTCGAGACTTCGATCGAGCGGCTGGAACCGGTCGAGGGCGGCTGGCATGTCACGCTGGCCGGCGGCCAGTGCCGGCGCTATGCCGGCGTAATCGTCGCCAACGGACATAACTGGGACCCGCGCTGGCCCGACTTTCCCGGCCGGCTTGACGGCCAGGTGATGCATTCGGCCGAATACAAAACGTCCGACATCTTGCGCGGCAAGCGCGTGCTGGTCGTCGGCGCCGGCAACACGGGCTGCGACATCGCGGTGGAGGCGGCGCTGCATGCCGAGCAAACGTTCCACAGTACGCGCCGCGGCTACCACTTCCTGCCCAAGTTCCTCTTCGGGCGCCCGTCCGACACCGTACACGAAAAGCTTCTGCGCCTGGGACTGCCCTACGCGCTGCGCCGCTGGATCGCGCGTTCGGTGCTGCGGTTCGCCGTCGGCGACATGCGCCGCTATGGTCTGCCCGAGCCGGATCACGAGTTGTTCGCGTCGCATCCGATCGTCAACTCGCAGTTGCCCTACTACGTGGCCCACGGCCGCATTGCGCCCAAGCCCGATGTGGCTGAACTATGCGGCGACCACGTGCGATTCGCCGACGAAAGCCGCGCCGAAGTCGACCTGGTGATCTTTGCCACGGGCTACAAGATTTCGTTTCCGTTTCTCGACCGGCAATACCTGAACTGGCACGACGGTCGCCCGCAACTGCACTTGAACGTCTTTCATCCGCACTACGACAACTTGTTCTTCATCGGCCTGATCCAGCCAGACAGTGGTCAATTTGGGCTGGTGGACTATCAGTCGCAACTGGTGGCGCGGCTCGTGGCTGCCACCCGCGCCGGACAACGGCCGGACGAATTCTTTCGCCGGGCGCAGTCGCACAACGCGCGTCGCAAGCAACAGCCGATTCGTTACCTGAACACGCCGCGCAACCTGCTGGAGGTCGAACACTACTCCTACCGCAACGAGATCAAGCGCGAGCTCGCCCGTTTGCGCGCCGCCTGATTCGTATCCACTTCCCTTCGTCCACTCCACGTCGCGTCACACTTCCCACGTTTCGTCAACTGCCGACCACCCCTGCCCCGTTTCCCGCGTGTCATGTCTACTCCGCCGCGATATATCGCGGCCGGCGCAATGCTGCTGGCCGCGCTGGCACTGTCTGGCTGTGTGGCGCCGCGCGCCACGACCGCCACGCAGGTGACGGCGCTGCGGCCCCTTCCGCCGGTCGACCACGTAGCCAGCACTGCCGAACTGGCCGCGCCCCCCTTGGCGGCACCTTTGGATGGAACGGAGCAGCCCTATCTCACTCCCGATCGCTTGGAGCATGGCCTTGCGCTGGTGATCGTCGGCGTCAACGGCGACAACATCCTCAGCTCGGGCCTCGCGCCCGGTCTGGTCGAAGGGGGATATCCCGGCGCCGTGGAGGTCGTTGATTGGACTACCCGTTTCTGGCCGCTGTTTGTCTATCACCTGCGCGCCGAGGGGCGCCACGAGAAGTTTGCTCGCTTGATGGCCGACAAGATCGTCGCCTATCAGGTGCGCTATCCCGGTCGTCCGGTCAACCTGGTCGGCTATTCGGCCGGCGCGGTGGTTGCTGTCGAAACGCTCGAAGCACTGCCTGAGGGCGCCGCCATCGATCGGGCCGTGCTGTTGGCCGGCGCCATCTCGCCGCTGTACGACCTGTCCGTCGCACTCGAGCGCACGCGCGACGGCATCGTCAACTACCATCAGACGCAGGACGTGGTCGCGCTATGGGCCGGCACGACGCTTGCCGGCACCGCCGACGGCACGCATCTCCCCTCGGCCGGAGCGGTGGGCTTTTGGGTGCCGCCCGGCAGCAGCGACGAGGTGCGGCATCTCTATCGCGACAGGCTCGTTCAGTTGCCCTACAAGCCCAAGATGGCGCTGAGCGGCAACTTTGGCGGCCATTTCCAATGTGTGGGACGACCCTTCGTCGCTCGCTGGATCGCGCCCACGCTCGCCGGCCACCCCGGCCACGACCTGGCCGACGGCACGGTTACGGTATTTCGCTGAGCGAAGCCACCTGCGCGGGCCGTTGTGTGCCGGATCTGCGCGCCGTGTGACGGCCACGCGATCTGCGCCTAGAATATTGCTTTGGCCGCTCACGATTGTCGCTTCCCAGTTCGCGCAATGACCACACCCCAGGACACTCTGCAAACGGCCTTTGGGCATCATCAGGCAGGACGACTGCAAGAGGCCGCGCAGCTCTATCGGCAATTGCTGGCCGACAACCCGCGGCATGCCGACGCGCTCCATCTGCTGGGTGTGGTGATGCATCAAACAGGCGACATCCCGCACGCCTTGCAACTCATCAAGTCCGCGATTGCCGTCGACAGTTCGCGTCCCTTGTATCACTACAACCTGGGCGAGGTTTGCTCGGCGGCCAAGGACTTCGAGGAGGCCAAAGCGGCGTATTCCAAAGCCGTCGAGTTGGAGCCGGGCGCGGCTGGCGCTTGGTTTGGTTTGGCGCTGGCGAACTATTCCCAAGGCGACGCAAGCGAGACCATCGCTCACTGCCGCCGCGCGCTGGCGCTACTGCCCAACATGGCCGAGGCGCAGCGTCTGCTGGCAATGGGGCTGGTCGCCAGCCGAGACTTTGCTGCAGCCGACGTCTGCTACCAGCAACTGCTGCAACTGACGCCCAACGACGGCACCGCGCTTTGGCAATGGGGCACGCTCGCATGTGAGATGGGCAACTTTGATCGCGCGCGTGGTTGTCACCAACGTGCCATCGCCTTGCAGCCACGAATGGCCGAATTGAATCTCGGTCTGGGCGACGTCGAAGCGACCGCTGGTGAATGGGCGGCAGCGATCGCCGCCTATCAAACTGCGCTCGTGCTCAACCCCGACTTGGCCTCTGCCCACAAACAACTGGGCGCTGCATACCAGGCGACCGGCCAGTTCGAAGCGGCCATCGAGCACTATCGCCGCGCGATTGCCCTGGCGCCCAACGTTGCGGCGGTCCACTACAACGTCGGCACGGCGCTCGGATCGCTCGGGCGCCGTGACGAAGCCGCCAACTGCTATCGCGCGGCACTGCGGATCGACCCACGGTATGTCGACGCGCTGGTGAACCTGGGCGGCTACTACCAAAAGCTGCCCGATGCGGCCCAAGCGCTTGCCTGCTACGAGCGCGCGTTGGCAATCAAACCGGATGACGCCAAAGCCCACTTCAATCGCAGCCTGATTTGGCTCGGCGAAGGCAAGCTGGCGGAAGGCTGGCCCGAATACGAGTGGCGGCAGAAGGTTGCCAAATTTCCCGTACACTCGTTCGACGTCCCACAGTGGAACGGCACTCCCCTGCCCGACAAGACGCTGCTGGTGCATGCCGAACAGGGCCTGGGCGACACGATCCAATTCGTTCGCTATTTGCCGCAGGTGCGCGAGCGATGTGGTCGTGCCATGTTCATGGTGCATCCGGCGTTGGTCGAGTTTTTCAAGCAGGCAGGCATCGCCGACGTGTTTGACGACGAGCGCAGACCGCCTCCCGCCGACTTTCACGTGCCTCTGATGAGTCTGCCACGAACCTTTCAATCGACGCTGGATACGATCCCCAGCGCTACTGCGTATCTCACTATCGAACCAGTACTCGTGGACGAATGGCGCACCCGCCTGACCCGGATCGACGGCTTTCGCGTGGGAATCTGTTGGCAAGGAAGCCCCACGCTCGAATCGGATCATTTGCGCTCGTTTCCCTTGTCGAGCTTGGCGCCGTTGGCCAACGTCCCTGGCGTGCGGTTGCTCAGCCTGCAAAAGGTGAACGGTCTGGAACAACTGGCCGCGCTCGATGGCCGGTTCGACGTGGTGGATTTGCGCCCCGAGTACGACGAGGAGCGGGGCGCGTTCTTGAATGCGGCCGCGGTGATCAAGAACCTGGATCTCGTGGTGACGGCCGACACGGCGATCGCCCACCTGGCGGCAGCGCTCGGTGCGCCAGTTTGGATCGCGTTGCCAATGCGGGCCGACTGGCGCTGGCTGCAAGATCGCAGCGACACGCCCTGGTACCCCACGGTGCGTCTCTTTCGACAGGCGAAATCCGGCGATTGGGCAGAGCTCTTCGCCCGCATGGCCGCCGAGCTGCGCCGCGAAGTCGATCGTTCGCAGACTTGAATGCCGCTTGCGACGGCACGACGCAAATGACGCCAGGTAAGGGGAACTCACGCGCGTCAGCCGCCGCTCGTGTTCAAGTCGCAAATGGCCACGTGCCCGAAGCAGTCGTCCAGTTCCACGGCCAGCCGCTCGGGAGCATGGCCCAATTGCTTCGTCAGTTCGTCCGACAGCCGTCCGGCGATAAAGCGGGCCAACAGCTCGGTCGTGGTATTGGCAACCGGCAGCAGCACGCAATCGCCGCGTGGGAACACCCAGCGGCGATCCTGGAACGTGGCTTCAACCTCGCGCTCTGTGGCTTTGACGCGAATCGCGCGATGTTCGGTCGGCAGCAGTACGCGATGATCCAGCGAATCGACGATCTGCTTGAGCAAATCGCGCAGGGCGATGAAATCGACGACGTAGTGATTTTCGTCGAGCGGGCCGGCCACTTCGGCGGTCACACGATAGTTGTGCCCGTGCAGCGGCTCGCACACGTTGCCATCGTAGGTAATGAAATGTGCGGAGCTAAAGACGAGATAGTCCTTTGACATCCGCACGCGATAGCGATCGGCCACGGTCGGTTCCTGCCAACAGATTGCACGGTCAATGGCGCGATGGCGGTTATTTCGCCAAGCGAAACGGCGCTTTGATTATGCCATCGCGCAGCGCCGCGAACAAACCGGCCGCCAGCAAGTCGGCCGTCGTGCCCGGATTGCGCCGGTGACCGTCGGTGCGCAGCCAGAAATCGAGGTCGGCCAGGGCATCTTGATACGCTTCGTCGTGGGGACTTCCAGCAGCCAGCACCGTGGCCGCCATGCCGGCCGACTGATTCGCCACCTGCTCGCCGCGGCGCCGCGCAATCAGGCTATCGGGAAACTCGGCCATTAGCCGCAAGTGTACGTGTACCACGGCCGTCGCCAGCGACATGCCCGCGGACAGCGCTTCTTCCAGCCACGGCAGCACGACCGTCAGCACGTGATGAAAATTTTCGGCATACTGCCGCGCGACCATGTCGTGCTCGGCCGCCAGCCGCATGGCAGCAAGCAAATCGGCTGGCGGCTCGTCGTGGACGTCTGCGGTGTCGCTGGTGCCCAAACCGCCGGGCGCGGCGTTGCGAATCGCGGCATACACGTCGCGAGCGTCTTGGGGCGTCGACTGCGCCAATACGTCGGCCACGCCAGTTGTCAAATGCACGGTGCGTGGCACCTTCGCCAACGGCGCCACAAGCAGAATGGTACCCAGGTTGGTGTTCGTGCCCACGGCGCGGCGCGTGACTTGAACCGCCGTGAGAATTGTCTGGCCCAGGGGAAGCTCCACCGCTTCCTCGAAAACCGGCCCGGTCGCCACGGCCGCCACGATGAAGTCGGGATACGTCGAGTCCTCGAAATCGCTACCCCGATGAACGTTGCCGGGCTTGGGCGCCGTGGCTTCGATGATCGTGGCCAGCGACTGCGCACTGCGAGATCGAAAGCGGATACTCGCTGGCGTCAACCGTGCGATCCGACATCGCTCGCTCCTATGGGCGCTCGGACGCGACTGCCAGCGGATGCGCCTGCAAGAATTGCTCGACCAACGGCACGATGCGTTCGTGCGCGTCCTCCACCACATAGTGGCCCGCATCTTCCAATCGATGCACCTCCGCCTGCGGAATGATCCGCAAGAACTGCTCGAGGAACTCGGGCGTGAAACACCAGTCGTGCATCCCCCAGATAAACGACCACGGCCGATCGGCCAGGCTCGGCAAGCCCTGCTCGATTTGCAACAGCGTGGCGTAGCTCGGATGCGCCGGCGACATGGGGATGTCTTCGACGAACCGATAAATTGCCTGGCGATGCGCCCAAGTGTCGTACGGCGCGAGCAAGCCGGCGCGCGCCGCCGGCGTCATGCGCTCATGATTGCAAACGGCCATTCTCAGCGCCGCGCGAGCAAAACCATTCAAGCCTTGCACCGCCAGTTTCCCAAACACGGGCATCCGACAGGCTCGGATCCGCCACGGCATGCGCTGCGAGCGGAACGCGGCCGTGTTGAACATGACGAACCGCGCAAACCGCTCCGGCTCGGCCAGCGCGGCCCCCAGGCCGATTGCACCGCCCCAATCGTGCGCCACCAACGTCACGTCGCGCAAATCGAGCCGCTGCACGAACCGGCTCAGATTCTCGACGTGCTGCGCCAGTCGATAGGCATAGTTTTTCGGCTTGTCGCTGCGGCCACAGCCGATGTGGTCCACGGCGATTACCCGATGCCGGGGCGACAATCCACGAATCAGCTCGCGCCAATAGAACGACCAGGTCGGGTTCCCATGCACCGCCAGGATCGTCTCCCCCTCGCCCTCGTCGACGTACGCATAGCGCAAGCCGTCGAGCTCGATCGCCCGCGGCTCATAGGGAAACAACGCCTGCCAATCGGTTGTTTGCGGCATATCGATCCGTTGGGACGGCCCACTTGGTCGCCTCGTAATATACCCGCACAGGTGTACCCGGACAGTGGCCCTCGGACAGGGGCTCCACGTGTCGCCAGCGTCGCGATGGGTCACTCTGAGGCCGGGGTGATTGGATTTCTGCTACGGCGGGCCGTACGATGGTGGTTTCGGACCGAATCTCCTAGCCTGTGGGGTAAGATTAAGGGGTATGTTGCCGCTGGGTCCGGCGCCGATTGATTGCCGGCGGGAGAGGAAGACGTAGGGTGCACGTGGTCGAACAAGCTTTTCAACCTGAACATTTCATCAACCGCGAGTTGAGCTGGCTGCAATTCAACGCCCGGGTTCTCGAGGAAGCTGAGGATACGTCCAATCCGCTGTTGGAACGCTGCAAGTTCCTCTCTATCTTCAGTTCGAACCTGGACGAGTTTTTCATGGTGCGCGTGTCGGGCTTGCGCGAGCAGGCCTTTGGCGACGGCGCTCCCCAAGATTACAGTCCCGACGGCCTGCGCCCGATCACGCAATTGCAACTCGTGGCCCATCGCACGCAGGTACTGGTTGCCGCCCAGTATCGCTGTTGGAACGAATCGGTCCGCCCGGCGCTCGAAGCCGAAGGCATCCGTCTGCTTACGCACGATGAGTTGAACGACGAGCACCGCGAGGCGCTCGATCGCTTCTTCCGCGAGCGGGCCTTCCCGATTCTCACTCCCATGGCGATCGATCCCAGCCATCCCAGCCCGCACTTTCACAACCGGCAACTCTACCTGGGCGCCATGCTCACGCGCCGTCACGGGTTGGGACCGAAGCAGTTGTTCGCGGTCGTGCAGTTGCCCCAAGTGTTGCCGCGGTTCGTATCGCTGGGCTCGGAGGACGCGACGAACTTCATCCTGTTGGAAGACGCGATTTCCGCCCGCCTACCCGAACTGTTCGGCGGCTTCGAGGTGCTGCACTGGGCGACGTTTCGCATCACGCGCGACAGCGACATCGAGCTGTTGGAGCAAGAGTCGGACGACATGCTGCGGCTGATTGAAGAGCGTTTGAAAGCCCGGCAGCGCGGCGACGCGGTCCGCCTGGAAGTGAGCACCAGCGCCAACGAAGAGCTGGTGCGCAAGATCATCGACGAAGAGAATCTGCGCGATGCCGCCGACGGCGCCGCCGAAAAATACAGCGAAGTCTACCGCATTGCGGGTCCGCTCGATCTGACGGGTCTGACGGAATTGGGCGACGTGCCCGATCGAGACGAACTGCGGGCCCAGCCCTTTACGCCCCAGGTGCCCCGCGACCTGCTGGCTCGCCGCGGCGAAGATCTGTTCACCGTCATCGGCAAGCACGACGTGCTGGTGCATCATCCGTTCGACTCGTTCGACCCGGTCGTTGAATTCGTCAACACGGCGGCCAAAGATCCCAAAGTGCTGGCCATCAAGCAAACGCTCTACCGCATCACGGCCGATTCGCCGATCACTCGGGCGTTGATGCAGGCCGCCGACAACGGCAAGCACGTAACCGCGCTGGTGGAGCTCAAAGCCCGCTTCGACGAGGAACGAAACGTCGGCTGGGCCCGGCAGATGGAACGCTCAGGCGTCCACGTGGTGTTCGGCTTCCTCGATCTGAAAACCCACTGCAAATTGTCGCTCGTGGTGCGCCAGGAAGGCAACACGCTGCGGCGCTATGTCCACTTGGGCACCGGCAACTACAACCAGGTGACCGCCCGGCTCTATACCGATTTCGGCTTCTTCACGGCCGATGAGTGCATCGGCGACGATGCCTCGGCCTTGTTCAATCTACTCACCGGCTATTCGCAGGGCCATCACTGGCAGAAGCTGGTCGTGGCGCCGGAAGACTTGCACCGCCGCACGATGCAGTTGATCGAAGAGCAAACCGAGCGGGCCAGGTCCGGCCGCCCCTCGCGCATCTTCGCCAAGCTCAACTCCTTGGTCGACTATCGCATCATCGAGGCACTCTATCGGGCCAGTCAGGCCGGCGTGCCCATCGAGCTGTTGGTGCGCGGCATCTGCTGCCTGAAGCCCGGCCTGCCCGGCATCTCAGAGAACATTCGCGTGACCAGTATCGTCGATCGATTCCTGGAGCACAGCCGGTTGTATGTTTTCAGTCCGGACGACGAGGCTCGGGTGTTTCTTTCGAGTGCCGATTGGATGCCGCGTAACTTCCACCGTCGCGTGGAGGTGATGTTCCCCATCGAAGCGCCCGCCCTCAAGGAGCGCATCCTCAAGGAAGTCATCCCCATCTATCGGCGCGACAACGAGCGTGTCCGGCTGCTGCAACCCGACGGCAACTATATCCGCCTGCATCCGGCCCCCGGCGAGGAACCGCATCGCGCAAGTCGAGTTCTTGCAGGACGGCGCCGAGCGCGCCGACCGAGCCGCCATTTCCGGCAACGGCGCCAACGGCTCGCTGCAACAGGCAGCGCTCGCCCGCAACCCAGCCGGCGCGGGCTAAGACCGATGGCTCAATCGGTTTTGGCAATCGCCGTGGTCAGCACTTCGGGCAGATTCCTCAAGCGGCGCAAGTCGTTCACGATCCTCGGATGCGCGAAGATTCGCACCCGCTTCACGTAGTCGTCGAACTGCGTCCGGGCCAGCGTGTGCACCACGGGCGAGACTTCCTCCAACGATCGATAGACGTTTTCCTTGGGCGAATAGACGTCGATCGTAAACTCGACTTCGCACTCCACCGGCGGCGCATCGAACAGGATCTCGTGCGGAGCGACGATACGCCCCAGCGCCGTGCTGGCCTGCTGCGCGAACTGCTCGGCGCAGGACGTCAACCAGGGATAAGGCCGGCGCGCCAACTTCTGATAGAACTCGGGCTGTTCCAGAATGCTGTACTGCGCCAGCCGCTTGTACAAGCGGCGATGCGGCCCGAACAATCCGTCCAACAATTCGCCGGCCGGACTGTTGCCGCTGGCTTGACGCACCGCGTCGATCCATTGCACCTCGCTCATGCGGAACAGTTGGTCGAGGTCGAGCATGCCGTGCAACAGGTAAAACGCGCGTTGCAACATGGCGGTCGCCGCGCGCACGCCGTGGTGCCAGTACACTTCGCTGAACATCACGTAGCGGGCAAATACCATCATCTCGGCGGCCGTCTTGCCCTTCTCGGTGATCGCCAGCCCGTCGCCCGCCGCGTTCAAGCACAGGCTGCCAATCAAGCGCTGCTGGTCGAAGTTGCGGCCGTAGGGCACGCCCGCGTGCAGACTGTCGCGCCCAGATAGTCCATCTTGTCGATATCGATCGGGCCCGAGAGCATGCTGGCCAGCAAGCGTCCCTTGGCGTCGGCCGGCTTGCCGGAAACCAGCGCCACCAGATCGCGCGGCTGAATGGCCCAGTCGTCGCGCAGCGCGTCGGCGATCTCGCCTTCCAACAGAAAGCTGTTGGCAAACAGTTCGTGCTGCGGCACGCTGGGCAAGTGAATGTCTTCAATCGGATGGCAAAACGGCCAGTGCCCCAGGTCGTGCAGCAAGGCCGCCACCAGAAACAACTCGGCGTCGCCCGGCGAAACCAAGGCCGCAAACCGCCGGTCGTACGACAACTGTCGCAAAAACAACAGCGCCAGCCGATACACGCCCAGCGAGTGCTCGAAACGCGTGTGAATGGCCGCCGGATAGACCAGCGACACCAGCCCCAGTTGGCTGATGCGCGCCAGCCGGCGAAACTCGGCCGTGTCGATCAATGCCCGCACGCGGTCGGTGAGTGGCACATCCAGCTCGGGCGGAATGCGCATCATGCCTTTGCCGCTATCGAGCGCGGCGACTTCCGCCAGGCTGCGAATGTCGCTCATGGCATCCGGGCCTCGCAGTTGGAATGGCGCCGTGGCGCTACGGCATGGCCGGCGAGGCCACGACCCACAAGGGCGGCATGCCCAAGGCGAAGCGCAATACCAGGCACACCAGCACGAAGAAGGCATAGTGCATTGCCGCGCTGCCGAAATCCAAGTCGAGCGTTGCCCATGCGACGGCTGCCCCAATCGAAACAAAAATCGGCGCGACGAACACCCATTGCCAGGCCTCGCCGGTCAGTATGCCATAGGCCGGCAACGGCCAATAGGCGCCCGACAGCGCCGCGTACACTAGCCCGCACAACGCCGCGCGAAACCACAGCGAACGGCCGCGATAGGGCTCCAACTCGTCATCGCGCAGGAAAGTATACGCGGCCACGGCCAGCGGCGCCGAGATGATCGCCAGGCCCACCACGATCACCGGCAGTTTGTTGGGCACCATCCGGCCCAACAAGAACGCCAGTCCCAAGGTCACCAGCGCCGCGCCCACGATGCCCACCACGGCCACCGGCTGCACCTTGGTGTCCTCCCGCGCGATCGGCTTGAGCACCGCGCGGCCCTTGGCGTCTTTGCCGCCCGAGGCAAACTGCTCGGGCACGTGGACCTTCACCTCTTCGGTGGGCGCCTGAGGGATCGTGATCGGCGCCTTGCACTTGGGGCAGGGGCCCTTCTGCCCGGCGAACTTGTCGTTGACCGAGAACCGAGTCTTGCAACCGGGACAAACGACGGAGATCGGCATGAATCAGCCCGAGACTTGAGGCATCAGAATGGCAGACGCGCCCGGGCCGGCCACCCCCGCACTCGAGCGGCCCATAGCAATAGAAAACCCCAGGGCGGTCCGTTCCGAAACCTTAGTTTGGCACAGGCGTTTGCGAAGTCAAGCGAACCTATAGGGGCTTGGGCAGGCCCGCGATTGACCGTGCGAAATCCCTGGGCCAAGCGCTCAATCGTCCCCGCGCAAGCGATCAGTCGTCCCCGCGCAAGCGGTCAATCGTCGCGGCGTACACGCTCAGTCATCGCTGTCCAGATCCCCTTCGGTGATCATGTTGAAGCCCTTGCGGGCCAGCGTGTCGAGCCCCATCTCGATGTTGTCGACCATCAAGGCCACGGCCGGATTTCCCCGCGGCCGGACCAGCAGCGGATAGGCCTGGATGATGTTCACTTCGGCCTGCAACAGGGCGGTGCAAACCTGCAACAGCGGCTGATGTCCGCCGGGCAATTCCACGCCGATCAGGTCGCTCTCGATCATGGCCAGTCCGGCGCGTTCCAGGATCTCGCGTCCTTGCTCCGGATGGCTGAGCAGAAACCGCACGAAGGCGCACTCGGCCGAGTCGTTGATCGACAGGGCGACGATCTTGACCTTGCTCCCCTCGAACCGCCGGATCACCTCCAGCAATTGTCCGACGCGGTTCTCCATGAACACGGTGAACTGGCGGATCGACGGATAGTTCCGTCCCCGCATGGTAGAGAATCCAGTTCCCGTGCCTTCACCAACGCTCATAGAACCCCAAAGCAGGGTCGACCATGTTCAACACGCCCCCCGCGCTGCACACCGAGCCGCCGATCCCGGCGAGCGTAAACTGCCTAACTATAAGGAATTGAAGGCAATGGGTCAACGAGCGGGCGGGCAAGGGTCGTGGTGCGGTTTGCCGGGATTCAACGAGAACCCCTGTTCGGCGTCCTATCCGCCTAGACCGAGGATGATCGCCACGGCGGCACGGAGCCACACACCGAATCCAACGGCTGCTCCTATCTTTGCGTATTGAAACAAAGCTCCGAGCGCAGTGAAGATCGCCTGGACCTGAATCATCCCAAGAACGATACCGACAGGCCAAGGCAACTCAGGCTCGATACCGCTAAAATTGAAAACGAGTAGACCACGCGACAATCCACACGGCTGTCCAAAAAGTTGCCCAGAGAATGCTGCTCATCGTGATTCGAAAACTGAAGCAGCTTCATGCTTCATCCCCACCATTGCACGAACGGGCTGGGAGAGCGCGGCGTGGATGACGGGTGACCTCAACGCGCGCGTTTGCGCGAGCCAGGTTGCGGTCGCCGCGCCCCTTTCGCTCACGGATTGCAGCGGGTACGATCCTGGGTCGGTTTTGCGCGTGCTGCCGCGCCTTCTTTCGTTCTGCTCTCTCCCCGTCGGAAAGCACGATGCCTGACGGTCTGAATGCTGCTCAACGTGCCGCGGTGAAGACGCTTTCCGGGCCGCTGTTGGTGCTGGCCGGCGCCGGTACGGGCAAGACGCGCGTGGTCACATTTCGCATCGCCGAATTGATCAAACACGGCACGCGCGCCGATCGCATCCTGGCCGTGACGTTCACGAACAAAGCCGCCCGGGAAATGCACCAGCGGGCCACGCACCTGCTGGGCAAGCGGCTGAAACTACGGCCGGAGATTTCCACGTTTCACTCGCTGTGCGTGCGCATTCTGCGCCGGCACGCCACGCGGCTGGGCTATCCGGCCAAGTTCGCCATCTATGATCGGGGCGACCAGGAGAGCATCGCCCGCACGTCGCTGCGCGAAATCAAAGTTTCGGATCAGCATCTGCGACCCGGCGACTTGATTCATTTTATCGGCGGCTGGAAGACGCTGGGAGTGCCGCCCGACGATGCCGCGGCGCAGGCCAACAGCGACAAGGAACACCTGGCGGCGCTGGCCTATCGGCGCTATCAACGGGCGTTGAAGCAGGCGGGTGCGGTTGACTTCGATGATCTGCTGTTGTGCACCAACGAGCTGTTCAAGCGATTTGCGGACGTGCGCGCGGCCGAGGCGGGCCGCTTTTCGCACCTGCTGATCGACGAGTACCAGGACACCAATGCCTTGCAGTATCGCATCGTGAGGGCATTGGCCGACGGGCACCGCAATCTGTGCGTCGTGGGAGACGACGATCAGTCGATCTACGGCTGGCGCGGCGCGGATGTCTCGCACATCTTGCGGTTTCAAAAAGATTGGCCGGGCGCCAAGGTCGTGCGGCTGGAAGAGAACTATCGCTCGACGCCGCCCATCCTGGCGCTGGCCAACCGGCTGATTGCGTACAACAAGACGCGGCACGACAAGGTGCTGCGGCCCGTGCTGCCCGATGGCGAGAAGCCGCAGATCTGGCAGTGCCAGGACGAAGTGGCTGAAGCCAAGCGCGTGGTCGACGACATCCGCGCGCGCATTGCCGCAGGGTCGGCCCAACCGAAGGACTTTGCCATTTTGTTTCGCACCAACGAGCAGCCACGCCTGTTCGAGACCGAACTGCGCAAGACGAAGACGCCGTATGTACTGCTGGGCGGCATGTCGTTTTTCGATCGCCGCGAAGTACGCGACATCCTGGCGTACGCGCGGTTGTTGTCCTCGCCGCGGGACGATGTGTCGCTGCGGCGGATCATCAACACGCCGCCGCGGGGCATCGGCACGCGCGCCGTGTCGGCATTGGCCGAGGCGGCCGTGGCCCACGGCAAGCCGATGTGGGACGTGATGAAGGACGTCGAGTCGCTGACAGGGTTGCAATCGGCGGCGGCCGAGTCGGTGCGCAAGTTCGTGGCCATGATTCGCGGCTATCGGGCCCGGCTGGCCAAGGGCTCGCTGGTGGACGCAGTTGGGGCGCTGGTGAACGAAATCGGCTATCGCGACGAGATCAATCGCAACTACGATGAGCCGTTGGATCAACAGAGCCGTTGGGCGGCCGTGGAGGAAATGTTCAATGCGCTGGGCGCGTATGAGAAGCGCGCCAAGCAACCGACTTTGTCTGGCTTCCTCGACGAGATCGCACTGGGCGACCGCGACGACTCCGCGGACAAGGATGAACAACTTGCCCGCAATGCCGTGGCGCTGTTGACGCTGCACAGCGCCAAGGGACTGGAGTACCCGCAGGTCTATCTGGTCGGCATGGAAGAGGGCCTGCTGCCGCACCGTCGCAGCGTGGAGGCCGAAGGCACCGCGATCGATGAAGAACGGCGGCTCTGTTACGTGGGCGTTACGCGGGCGCAGCGGCGGCTGACCATCTCTCTGGCGTTGGCGCGAATGAAGTGGGGCAAGCCGCGCGAGACGATCCCCAGCCGGTTCTTGTTCGAATTGACCGGCCAGGCCGATCGCTCGAAAACGCCCGCGCGACGCACCGATGCGGCGGCAGCCCGCGCAGGCGGTTCGCGTCCCGCGGCACGCCGTGGCGCCACCGCTTCGCCGGGGAAGCGGGCCGCAGCGCGTTCCGCGTCCAAGCCGAAACGCAAGCAGGGGCCGAAGTAGGCTGGCCGCCACGCTAGCAAAACTCGCGTAGCCCGATTTGCCTCGCTTCGGTAGACTTCCAGGTTGATGCAGGCGCTGGGCGGGACGCAGGTCGCATGCCCGTGAGCCGTGCCGGGCGCGGTTTGATCGTGCTATGCTGCGCCGGTGCAGGGAGGTTGATGCTGATGAGCGCGCCGTTTCGCTTTCTTCATGCCAGCGATTTTCATCTCGATCGGCCGCCACGTGGGCTGGTGGAAGTGCCCGATCATTTGCGCTCGGCGCGTAGTCGATGCGCCGTATCGCGCCGCCGAGCGCGTGTTTGACGCGGCGCTGCACGAGAAGGTCGACTTTGTCGTGCTCTCGGGCGATCTGGTCGACCCCGCGATGGCCGGTCCCCGCGGGCTGGTGTTTCTGGGCGAACAATTCCAGCGGCTGGCCGAGCGCGGCGTGGGCGTCTATTGGGCCTTGGGCCGCAGCGATCAACTGGGACCCTGGTCGGAAGCCTGGCCTGCGACGCGCGGCGTGGTGCGTTTCGAAGGCAACCATGTCGAGCGCGTCGTGCATTGCCGTGGCGACGAGCCGCTGGCGCTCGTGCTGGGCACCAGCGCCGCCGAGCGGAAGCGCATCCGGCTGTCGCAGTTCGAAACGCACGAACCTGGTTTGTTTACGTTGGCCGTGGCGCATGGCGCCGTCGATGCCTCGGCGCTCGTGCGATTGGGCATCGACTACTGGGCCCTGGGAGGCGAGCACGAGCAACGCGCGGTGCTCACGGGCGAAATGGTGGCGCACTATTGTGGTTCGCCCCAGGGGCGCCGTCCGCAAGAAGCCAGCTCGCACGGCTGCACGCTGGTGCAAGTGGACGAAGATGGCCGCATCCGCACCAGCTTCATTCCCACCGACGCGGTGCGCTATCTGTCCGAACGGATCGCGGTGAACGAGACCACCACGGCGGAACAGTTGCGCCAGATCATCGACGAACGCATTTCCGAATTGGCCACCGACGCGTTTGGCCCCGACCTGCTCATCGAGTGGACGGTCGTGGGAAGCAAGCTTCTCTCGGAGGAATTGCACCGCGGTAAGCTGGCCGGCGAGTTGGTCGCCCGCTTGCGGACCGATCACGGCGCACGGAAGCCTGCCATCTGGACCGTGGCGATCGAGGGCCGAGTGTCTGCTGGCGTGCCGAGCGAGCGCTATGAAGAACAAACGCTGCTGGGCGAGTTCTTACGCACGGTGCAATACTACGTCGAACATCCCGAAGAGCCGATCGACTTCGAGCCGTACCTTTCTCCGCGTCACCTCTCGGGCAGCATCGCCGCGTCGATGGAACTCGACGAGCCGGCCGAGCGGCGGCGCGTGCTGGACGAAGTTGCCCGGCTGGGCGTTGAATTGTTGAGCCCGCAGGAGCCGCGGCCATGAAAATCCGTGACATCCAAGTCGATGGCTTCGGCGTGTGGAGCGGGCTGAAGCTGTCGGAGTTGTCCGATCAGTTGAACGTCTTCTACGGCCCCAACGAGGCCGGCAAGACGACGCTGATGCAGTTCGTGCGGGCGATGCTCTACGGCTTCTCGCCGCAGCGCCGCGAGCGCTATCTGCCGCCCGTGCGTCCCGGGCGTCCCGGCGGCGTGTTGACTGCGGAGCTCGACGACCGACAATATGCGATCAGTCGCCACGCCGACGAGCCCGGCGAATTGGGCGATGCGCCGCTGGTGAACGACGGGCAGGACACGTCGCGCGACGCCGCGGCATTGGCGCCCCTGTTGGGCGAGGTGGACGAAGCCACGTTTTCCAACGTGTTCGCCTTTGGGCTGCGCGAGATTCAGGAGCTTGGCGCCCTGTCGGATACGCGGGCGGCGGACGAGCTCTACGATCTGGCGCTGGGGCTCGACCGCGTCTCGCTGCTGGACGTGATGCAAGAGCTGGAAACGTCGCGCACCCGATTGCTCGCGCCCGACGAACGTCCGTCGCTGGTGTCGCAATTGATCGGTCAGCGCGAACGGTTGCAGAGCGAAATTGACGAGCTGTCGCAGGGCACGGCGCGCTATCTGGCGCTGTCCGCGGAGCGCGACAAGCTGAACGCCGAGATCGCCCGGCTCGAAGAAGAAGTTGCCCGCTTCGAACGGCAGGGTCGCGAGCTGGCGCTGAGTGCGCACGCTGGCCGACCGCTGGCAACGCCGCGGAGTGATCGACGAGCGGCTCGGGCAATTGACGGGTTTTGAAAGCCTTCCGGAAAACGCGCTGGCGCGGTTCGATCAATTGGAAGCCCGGCTGGCCAATCGCAAACGGCGTTTTGAAAAACTGCGCGCCTCGCGGCGCGAACTGACCGCCCAGATCGATGCGCTAGGAATCAACGAAGCGTTGTGCCGGCACGCGCCGCGGCTGGAGGCTCTGGCCGAGCAGCAGCAGTGGATCGCCTCGCTGGAGACTGAAGTCAGTCAGCTCGAGGTGGAGTTGCTGGAGCTGGAAAGCCAGCACGAAGACGGATTGAAGCAGTTCGGCATATCGGCAGCCATGACCACAGGGCAAGGGATTTCGCGCCGCGGATGGTCGGAGTTGCGCGATTTGGCTAAGCGCTTGCACGCCGCGCGAACGGAGTTATCCGACGCCAAAGACAAGATCGCCGCCGCCGAGGAAACGGCAGCCACGCAACATCGGCAGATCACCGCGGCGATCGACGGTGAGCATCCCGACGGTTTGACGCACACGCTGGCAGAGGCGGGCGAGCTGGTCTCGCAATTGCGCAAGCGCGTGCAACTTGATCAACGGCTCGATCAACTCAGCCGCCGCGAGAGCGAGTTGGAGGAGCAGGGCCACGAGCACCTGGAAAAGCAGATCCTGCCCACCTGGGCCATCATCGGCGTGGGCGGACTGTTCGTGTTGGGCTGCGCCCTGGTGCTGTTGTTCCTGGCAGGGTTGGTGCTGCCGGTATCGTTTAGCAATGTTTTGGGGTGGCCGCTGGGTCTGGTGGGCGTGCTGGCAGCCGGCATCGCGGCGTTCTGGAAGCTGGCGCTCGAACACAGTGCCAGCCGGCAGCTCGATTCGTGCCATGCGCAACTCAAGTTGCTCACGCAGCAGATCCAACAAGCCAAGGAAGAGCGCGACGAACTTGATGGCAAACTGCCCCGGGGAGGCGGCCCACTGAGCAGCGCGCTTGCAGACCGCCGAGAAGAATCTGGCTCGCTTGGAAGAACTGCTGCCGCTGGAGGCTCAGCGCGAAGGCGCCGAGCGCGAGGCGGCCATATTGGCGGCCCAAGTGGAGAGCAAGGAGGTCGAGTATCATCGGTTGCGCAAGAGTTGGCGTCAACAGTTGGCCGAGCACGGTTTGCCGGGCGAACTGAAGCCCTCGCAAGTAAAAGCCTACGCCCGGCGCCGCAGCGAGCTGGGTGAGTTGGCGTCGAACCTTGAACACGGGAAGGCCGAGCTGGCGCGACGTCGGCGCGAGTACGACCTGCTCACCGGCCGCATCAATCAGTTGGCGGCCGACGCCGGGCTAACGCCGAAGGCCCAGCGTCCGCTGGAGCAATTGCGCGAGTGCCTGGCCGAACTGAGCCAGCAACAGTCGCGCGAGAAACAGCGCGATCAGTTGCGAGCGGACGTGGGCCGCATCGTGCGGCGACAGAAGAAGATCAAGCGGCAAGCCCGCACGTTGCGTGCCCAGCGGGCCGGCTTGCTGCAAGCGGCCGGATCGAGCGACGCGCTGGCGTTTCGTCGGCTGGCCCAGGCCCAGGCCGAGACGCTGCGATTGGTGGCCGAACGGAATCAGTTGGCGCACGAGATCGAGCAGTCGCTCGCGGGCTATCTCAGCGAACAGCAGTTGGCCGAATGGCTGGCCTCACCGCAGGATTTGGAGCAACTCGAAGCCCACGTGGCCGACGCGCGACGCATTGCCGCCGGACATGCCAACCAGGCGCGCGAACGGCGCGGCGAGATGAATCAACAGCTCACCACGATGGTCGAAGACCGCCGATTGGCGCACAAGCGGCTCGAACTGGGCGTAGTCGACCGGCGCTGCGCGACGCACTGGAGCGTTGGCGGCTGGTGACCACGTGCGGCATGATGCTCGAAGCGGTGCGGGCTTACTACGAGCGCGAACATCAGCCCCCCGTGCTGCGCGAAGCCAGCGGATATTTGAAACGCCTGACGCAGAAGCGCTATACGCGCGTCTGGACACCGCTGGGCGAACATCGGCTGGTGGTGGATGACTCAGAAGGCAACAGCCTCAATGTCGAGTTGTTGAGCCGGGGCACGCGCGAGCAGTTGTTCCTGGCGCTGCGGCTGGCGCTGGTGAGCGCGTATGCACGACGCGGCGTGCGGCTGCCGCTGGTGTTGGACGACGTGCTGGTGAATTTCGACATCGGGCGTGCCAAGGCGGCGGCGCTGGTGTTGCGAGACTTCGCCCGCGCGGGGCATCAGTTGCTGATCTTCAGTTGCCACGAGCACATTGCGCGGTTGTTCCAGCACTTGAAGGCCGAGGTGCGGCGCTTGCCTGACAATAGCCAGCCCGGTGTCGAAGCTCCGCGGATGCGCCGCGCACGGCGGGCAGAGCCCCCGGCGCCGGTGAAAGACGAGCCACTGCCGGAAACGGAGGAGGAAGAGGTCGAGGAGGCGGTTGTCGAGCAGCCGGTGGCGGAAGTCGAACCCGCGATTGCCCCCCCCGAGCCCGAGCCGTTGCCCCCGGCTTCGTTGCCGCAGCCGACGCCGCCGCGTATCCCGCGTCCCGTGCGGCGGATCAAGCGAGTCGAATGGTCGGCTGAAGAGTTTGAAGGAGAACTGGCCGATCGCGTGCGAGCCCCGCGCCCATGCGACGCGAGCAATCCGTGGCGGCCGAGACGCCCGAAGACGACGAAGATGCCGAGGCAGCGTGAGAACAGGCGGGAGGCGGCAGGCTGGAGACGGGAGGCTGACGAAGGCAGACAAAGCAGCTCCCGGTCTGGCTTATCGCGACGCGTTGGCTCCTGTTCTTCTTTTCTCCTACCTTCAGCCTCCAGCCTCCAGCCTATCTTCCTACAAATACGCCTCGAGCCATTGGTAGACGCGACCTTCGGCGGCTGGGGGAATCGTGTGGCCTTGGCCGTGGTTGTAGAGGCCGAGCCGGCACGGTTCGCCGTACATGCGATAGGCCTCCAGTCCGCGTTCCACGAGCGGCCAGCTTTTGGCGCCGTCGGCCGCTTCGCCACCGATCACCAGAAATGCGCGCGGCGCGACCAGTGCCAATAGCTCGTGATGGTCGTGTCCCGGCGGCTTGATCCCGAGATACCAGGGGGCGTCCCAGTTGGAAAAGTCGAGGCTGAGCCCGCCTTCGCTGAAGACGGCCGCTTTGACGCGCGGATCGAATGCCGCCAGGTAGAGCGTTTCTTTGGCGCCGAGCGAATGGCCGGCGGCGCCGAGGCGCTCGGGATCGACCTGTTCAAGGCTTGCGAGCAGATCGAGGGCGCGGCGTCCGTCGAACAGCATCTTGGTCATGCCGTGCGTGGCGGGATGGCGGCGCAGGTGCGCGTCAACCTGGGCCTGGTAGTTTGGCGGTAGGCTGCCGTCCCACAGGAAGCACCGCGGACAGAGCGCCACGATGCCGCGCTCGGCCAGGCGCAGCCCCCAGGCCGCGGCCGGATTGCCCTCTAATCCCGCGCCCTGCCGAATCGTATAGTCGACCGTGGAGTGGAAGACCACGACGCCAGGCACGGGCAAATTGATGCCGTTTGGCTCCATCAAGTACGCTTCGACCGTCACGTTGCGTTCCGATTGATAGCGAATCAAGCGGCGCTTGACCCGCGGCAGGCGATCGGTGGCAACGATCCCGTACTCGGGTGGACGGCGGGGATAGTCCCAGGCGGCCAGAAACTGTTCCCAGCCTGTGCGTATTTCGCTCGCCTGCGCGTCCCAGGTTGTGCGATTCAAGATGCGTGTCCCCCGCGAGTCGAACATCAACGATCGAACGGGTGGAGCATCGGGCGGCACGCGCCCAGGCGGCCGTTGAATTTCGCCCAACCAGGGGACATCGGTTGGTAGCCGCGTGACTTGCGCTGCCAACTGCCGCGTCGTGTTCGCCAGCGGCGTACTGCACAGCGCGGCCAGCGAAGCTTTCTCGAATTGGCGACGCGTGAGTTTGTTTTTCATCAAGACGTCCTCCTGACCCGTGGCTGCGAACGACTTCCGGGGAATGCCGCTACGGTTTACCTGAAACCGTACCCGGAATCGGCTGTTCGAGATACCGCCAGTTCTTGATAAAGGAAATCAAATCGGCCATTTGCTGGTGCGATAGCTGTTTCTCGAAGCCTTCGGGCATGAGCGACGCGCCGCTGGAACGGATCAATTCGATGTCGCTACGCAGCAAGTCAAGCGTCTTGTTCTCGGGCTGCCGCAGTGTGATCGAGGCGGCCGTTTCGGCGGCGATGATGCCGGTATGCACGGCGCCGCTCTGCATTGCGACAGTGTAGCTGGCATAGTTGTTGTCGATGGCCTGATTGGGATTGAGGATGTCAACCAGCAACTGTTGGGGCAGCTTGACGCGCGAATCGGAAATGTTCGGCGCCACATCGACACCGATGCCCGCGATGCGATGGCAGGTGGCGCAATGCTTGCTGAACAGTTGCTTGCCGGCCAAAGGGTCGGACTGCAGGTCGAGCGCTGCGCGATAGTCGTCCAGCACGCGCTGGCGCTCGGCCGGCAGGGTTACTGCCAGCAGTTTGTCGGCGCGGTTGCGGATGGCTTCGTCGGCATCGTGCGTCAGGCGGTTGGCCCGGGCGGCGTCGATTTCGTTGCGCGATACGGCCTGTCTCCACTTCGTCGAGCAATAGCGTGGCCCGATCGGGTCGGGCGATGAGCGCGTCGAGCACGGCGCGACGCACGGTCGGCGTTTGTTCGGGAAACGATGCAACCAACGCCGGTCCGACGCGCTCGGACGCATGCCCGGCTAGCGCTTCGGCGGCTGCGATGCGCAGCGGTTGCTCGGGGGATTGCGTCGCCAGTGTCAGCAACGTCTTGCACGTCGAATCCGCACGATCGTAGCGGAGCAGCGCGATCTTACGAGCGCGGACCGCGGCCGCAAGGCTTTCGTCGGATGCTTCGGCAACCAGACGCGTGAAAAACGATGCCAGGTGTTGCCGCAGATTGGCCGAGTCGGGAATCTGGTCCACAAGCGCAGCCAGCCCGACGCCGCGTCGCTCGAGTCCTTGGGCAACGCCCAGCAAGGCAGCTTCGCGAATCGCGGGCGGAACGTTGTCATTGTCGGCGGCGACCAGGTTCAAAACGGGCGCAATCTGCCCAGGATCGCGACCGGCGCCGACGATCGTGGCCAACGCTTCGACGAGCCGTAGCAACCCGGCGTCGGGTGGCGCCGCCGAAGCGACAAAAGACCGCATCACCGTGGCGAGTAAAGGGCCGGTGTGACGTGGCAATGCGGTGGCCACGGCCGTGCGGATCCAGGGATCATCCGGCGCGGCTAAGGCGATCGCCGCCAGCGGCTCGATCACGTCGCTGTCGGCGAGTCCGCCTAAAGCCAGTGCGGCGCGAAAGCGGACCCGCATGTTGGCGTCGTGGGCGGCTGCGATGACCTGCTTGGTCAATGCCTTTTCGAGCGGAAGTCGCGGCTCGGCCAGCGCGACGGCCTGCTCGCGGACGCGCGGGTCGGCGTCGTCGAAGGCCGCCAAAAGCGATTCGCTGGATAGTACGTCGAGATTGCGCAGCAGCCACAATGCCTGCACGCGTGCTGCAGCTTCGGGCGCGTGGGCGGCAATGTACTCAAGCGCCGGCGCCACCGCCTTGTCGCCTCGCTCGAGCAGCAGCCGCACGGCCGTTTCGCGGCACCAGGCGTTCGTATGCCGCAAGAAGGGGACTAGCTCCTGGGAAGAGATGTGCGAGAAACCTGGATTGACACGCGCGGGCGGGTCGCCGGCCGGAACGATGCGGTAGATTCGACCACGATCGTCGCCGTCGCGCAGATCGGGCCTTGCTTGCAGTTCTTTGGGCATGAACTGGGGATGTTCGATCACGGCCCGAACCATGTCCACCACGTAGAGCGCGCCGTCGGGTCCGATTTCCAGATTCACCGGCCGGAACCACGGGTCGTCGCTGGCCAGGAACTCGCGCCCTTCGTGGGACGGGTGTGAAGCGAAGGTGACTCCCCGGGGGGCGAGGATTCTCTCGATGCACGAGGCTGCCGGTGGGTTCGCAAATGAATGCGTTGCCATGGAATTCGTCCGGCAGCGCGTCGCCACGATAGATCGTCACTCCGCAAGCCGCGGTGAACTGGCCCGCGTGCAGGTTCGACGTGGTCCAGGCGGCCACCAGCGGAAAAACGCGTGACTGCTCGCCGGCGGGCGCCACGTCACTTACCACCGAACCAATGGCCAACAGAGGATTGCGAGCCGTGTAGGCGTTTTCCAGTACCACGTGTTGCACCGGCGCCCGATTGTTGCACACGAAGCGATTGCCGAAATCGTCCAGCCCGTTGCCGAACTGACCGTTGCCCGAGACCGCCTCGAATGCGCCGGTGCGTGGATCGAAGGCGAAGTCGCGTCCGCTGATCGAGAGCGGCTTGGCGTCGTCGGCCGATTGCCGTGCGTCGACGACGGCGCCGCCGCGGAGACCATTGGCAATCGTGATGCGACCATCGAGGGTCAGCCGCGGGTGGTTGGCCCGCAGTTGTGGGTTTTCGGCCGTGAATCCGTGAAACCAAGGCTCGCGCACATCGGCCCGGCCGTCGCCGTCGGTGTCCTTCAGATAGACGACCGCTTCGGCCAACGTGACGAACACTCCGCCGCGCCACGGCTGCAAGCCGGTGGGAAACAGCAACTCATCCGCGAAGAGCGTCGAAGTTTCATCGCGCCCATCGCGGTCGTCGTCGGCTAGCACGCGGATTTGCGACAGTGGCGGTTGGCCATCCGGCGGACCGTGCGGATAGTCGCGCATTTCGACAACCCACAGGCGGCCATCTTCATCGAAGCGCATGGCGATCGGATCGATCACTTGCGGTTCGCAGGCGACGAGCTCGACGGATAGTCCCGGCGCGACATGCAGGTGGGCCAGCGAATCTTCAGGTGACAGGGGGCTAGCGACTTCGGCCAGGGAGATTGCCGAACACCCGAGAAGGAAGAAGAGACCCGCGAGGCGTGGCACACGACGAGTTACAGAGGCGCGAACTGGCATGGAGTGAGCAACCTACGCGGGGCGGGCGGCAGCGAACGCAACGCATGCCATCTTGAATTGCCGCGTCCTGAGAGTCAATCGTCGCAAAAACGAGGCGAACCCGGCGATTGCGCGCGACAGCAATCCGCGCACGGGGACTGCGGCCGGTCGATTCGCGTTCGGATATTGTCGTATGCTTTTGATAGCGGCAAGGCGCCCTGTCGCGCCGGTTCGTTTCCGTCAGACACCCGACGGGGCACAATTCTCGGAGGGGCCGATGAACAGGCTGACCCCGGTCGAACGTGCGGCGATGGTCAAGCGCGTGAAGCAGCTCGACCTCGAGATGCAGAACCCTCGGCTATCGATCGAGCGCGTCGACGAACTTCACAAAAAGCGCGCCGAGTTGCGCGTGCGGCTGTTGGAAGATCGCGAGGCGGCAGTAGATCAGGTGAGCAGTAGATCAGGTGAGCAGTAGATCAGGTGAGCAGTAGAATAGGTGACCGCAGGTGGAGAGAGATTGCGGTGGTTCCTCATACTTCACCTCATCTCCTTCTCACCTCTCCCCTGATCCAATTTCACCTGCTCTATTTTCTCGCGGTCGCGAGAAAATGGAGACGAAGGGGCTCGAACCCTCAACCCCCGGCTTGCAAAGCCGGTGCTCTCCCAATTGAGCTACGTCCCCGTGAGAGCGCGGCGAGCGACTTCGATGTGCCGCGGCAGGTGTCCGCTAGCAGCTATCTGCTGTCGACATTGTCACTAGCCACTGACCACTAGCCGCTTACCAAAAATGGGCGCACGAAGACTCGAACTTCGGACCTCGTCCTTATCAGGGACGCGCTCTAACCAACTGAGCTATGCGCCCGCCTGACGGCGTGCCGCCGGTGGAGAATTACGCATTTTAAGTGCCGTGGTGCGGCTGTCAATTCGCTCAAGTATAACACCCATCCCATTGCCGGCGTTGCGGAGGACATCCGGATTGGTGGCCCCGATGCTGCCGGGTGCGCCAGGCTGCTGGCAGTGCCGTGCTGGCGGATGTGACAGCACGGTCGACCGATCTCGCGGAGAATCGGGCCAGTCGATACAGCCGGAACAACTTCACATTGACGCCGATGGCGACCGAAGATAATTCCAGCGCGGGCGATTTGGTCGCGCGCGTCCTGTCACTGCATTCATGGATTCACGGCGCGATCGCCCGGTTCGCCATTTTTTGCTGCCCCGGCCGGCCAACAGGCATGGCGGCGGTCGAAATCGTGCGATCGCATTGGTCCAGTTCGGAAACTTTTGGTTCGAGGAATCCTGTCGATGGCTACCACACTTCGCACGTCCCAGGTCGTGGCCTCCCTCACGTGTTCTCTGTTGTTGGGCGCCAGTGCCCTGGCGGCCGATGCCCCGAAAGCCGGCTTTGCCCTGCAGTTTCATCCGGTGCAAAGCGACGTGTCGATCGACACGCCCGCAGGGGATGAGGTCGAGCGTTGCACGATCAAGGCCGAGCGCTTCGGCAAAGCCAGCGGTTGGGTCGTGCGCGATCCGCAGGGCATGATTTTGCGCCGCTTTTTGGACACCAACGGCGACAATAAGGTCGACCAGTGGTGCTACTACAAGTTCGGCATCGAAGTGTATCGCGACATTGACACCAACTTCAACGAAAAGGCCGACCAGTACCGCTGGCTCAACACGGCCGGATTGCGGATCGGCATGGACCGCAACGAAGACAAGCGGATCGACCAATGGGTGAACATCTCGGCTGAAGAAGTCACCGCCGAACTGGTCGCCGCGATTCGCGATCGCGATCCGGCGCGTTTTTCTCTGTTGCTGGTGAATGAACGGGACGTTAAATCGCTGGGCCTGGGCGAAGAAAAAGCCGAGTCGCTGGCCCAGAAGGTGAAAACGGCGCCTGCCAATTTCGCCACGCTCTTGAAACAGCAAACCGTGATCAAGCCCTCCAGCAAATGGGTTTCGTTTGCCGCCAGCCAGCCGGGCGTCGTGCCGGCCGGCACCGATGATTCGACGGCCGACGTGCTGGTCTATGAGAATGCCGCGGCGATGATCGATACCGACGACAAGCCCCTGGCGATCAACGTGGGCACGCTGGTGCGCACTGCCGGCGGTTGGCGATTGATCGACGCACCGCAGGTCGAAGAGAGCGACGTGGCCGCGTCCGAAGGGCGGAACTTCTTCTTCGCCGCGCCGCGCGGCGACCGCAACGATCTGGCCGCTATTGCCGAAAAGCCCAGCGACAAAGCTCAGGAGTTGATGGAAGAATATCAAAAACTGGGCGACATGAGCAGCAGCAGCACGCCGGCCGAAAACGCGAAGCGTGCGGAGTTATTGGAGAAGCTGGCCGCCGAATCGTCCGATCCGACGATGCGCGCGATGTGGATTCGCCAATTGGCCGACATGCTCAGCGCCGCGGTGCAGACCGGCACCTATCCCGACGGCATCGCGCGGTTGAAGGCCTTGGAAGACAAGCTGAAGAAGAATCCGCAGGATGAAGAGCTGGGCTTCTATGTGCAGTTTCGCTGGATGTCTGCCGAACACAGCCAGGTGTTGGCCGATCCGCAAGACGACTACGCCAAGATTCAAACCAAGTGGATCGAGGATTCTCGAAGCGTTCGTCAAGGACGCGAAGAAATATCCCGACTCGGCCGAGGCCATGCTGGAGCTGGCCATCTCGCAAGAGTTCGCCGGCCAGGACGAAAAGGCGCTGGCCTGGTATGACGCCATCGTGAAGGACTTTCCGGAGTCGCCGGTGCAGGGCAAGGCCAACGGCGCCAAGACCCGGTTGAGCAGTGTGGGTCGCTCGATTCCGCTGCACGGCGCCATCGTCAATGGAAATGGCACCTTTGACTTGTCGAAGCTGCGCGGCAAGGCCGTGGTCGTGCAGTACTGGGCGACTTGGTGCCCGCAGTGCAAGGCCGACCTGCCGCTGCTGAAAGAGCTGCGCAACAAGTACAAGGAATTCGAAGTGGTGGGCGTCAACCTCGACAACAGCAAGGAAGACATGATCGCCTTCCTGCGCACGAACAACCCAGGCTGGCCCCAACTGTTCGAGGAGGGAGGCCTGGAAAACCGCTTCGCCACCGAGATGGGCATTCAGACGCTGCCGACGATGATCCTGATCGACAAGCAGGGACGCGTCGTCGACCGCAACATCCGGGCGCAGGGGCTCGAAAGCGAGCTCATGAAGCTGCTCAAATAGCTGCCCCGCGTCAGCAGGGCGCGCCGGCCAGGCGAGCATAGCGAAAGCTGTTGCGGCTGGCTCGCGTGGCACGCAGGTTTCGCGGTGTGCTCCGTCGACGATCGCCGCGTGGCGCCGCTTCGGCGAATGCGACGCGCTTGCTCGATTGCGACGCATACACGACGTCCTGCAACTGACAGTAGCTGAGCGGCTTCATCAATCGGTTCCCTTGGGGTTGGCGGCGGTAGCAGACCTGTTCGGCCTGCTGGCGCGGCTCGTCTGGCGGTTTGGGCCTACCAGCTCCAGTGCTTGTTGCGGCGCTGGTGAGCGCCTCCAATCTGGCCGCCGGCTCGCTTTTTACGCCCGGTCGATGCGGCGGCGCGTTGCGAGCGCGGTCGCGACGGTTGACTCTTGCGCCGGCCTCTGCGTTCCTCGTCGAACGTTTCTCGTTCGTCGGACATGAGCGTTCCCCCGTTCATGACTTACCGAAATAGTTTCCCTCGTACGGCGGGACGCTCATTGGCAACTCGTGTACCGCGCTGCTCGATTTGCGGCCACAAAACGGCAGAGAATTGGTGTTTCTTCGGCGTTTTTCGCCTGTCGCTTCGCGTAAGTGCTAGCGGGGCAAAACATCCGGGGGGCTAGCGGCAGGCCAGAGACGGCCTCAAAAATCTGCCAGATTTTTTTCCACACGTTCGCGGCAGGGCGGATGCGCGTACTCCGATCCCACCAAATTAGTGAGGACCTCACCAAAATGGTGAAACGGCCGAGGCCGATCGGCGCGCATACTCCCCCGTAGCGCCGGCCCTGGCGCTGTGCTCCCTGCGCGCGCGACCGATCGAATCGCCGGCGAGCGCACGATTGAAATACTTGCAAACTCGGCCCTGTCTTGGCACTGCTAGCAGCAGCGCAAAGCACCAGGGGAGCATGCGATTAGTCTGCTGTAAGTCCTATTCCCATAAAAGGTTATCGCACTAAACGTTTCGCGCCGCTGCCGCGACTTGAGCCAGTTGGCACGCAAGTCGCACTGGGCGGCCCGGCGTGGGGGCAACTGGCGCATGACGCGCCGGCGCGGTGTTGACGCTTACCTTGTCTGCGAAGGGACTCATGGAGACTTAAGCGAATGGCGTACCTTGAAACATCAACTTTCGTATGGACATTGGCGATCGTGCAGATTGCCGGCCTGGTCAGCGCTCCTTTGGCGCGGCTGAGTGAAGGCTCGCGGGGCCAGGCGCCCTGTCATTGGCTGTTTTTGGGCTGTTTGGCCGCGATCGGCCTGGCCACGATGCTAGCGGTGCATCTGGGCCCGCGCTATTTGCTGTTTTCCTGCCTTACCATATCGATCATGGTGCTGGTGGCCGTGTGGGATTTCCGCTCGCACCCGCGGACTAGCCGTATTTCCGGCGGCTGACGCGATCGGTCTAGCCGCCAGTTCTTGGGCCCGCGCCCCTGGGGTACCGTGCTAGCACCGGCTGTCGCGTGGCAGAGTCGCTTGCGCCTGTGTCAGCCCATCTTTTCGCAAAAACCGTCATAGCCGGAAAAAAGCTCCTTTCCCGCACGACCGGCAACCGACATCTATAGTCAGGCCCATCGCCGGAGATTTGCGTACGCAGTTCGAGGCTGCGCTGCCAGCGCCAGCTTGGCTCGCTGTCCGGTGGTTGGTTTTGGGGGTTGGCGCCTGTGGCCGGCCCCGACGCGTCCCAAACGGATCGCAGCGCCCGAGCAAGGCGGTTCGCATTTCGACGTCGACCAACAAGGGGGACAACCCGGCAGGTTGGCTGCGAGGGTCCCGGCGTATCAGACGGGCGAAGCGACCGGCTCGGCGACGAATCAAACGGATTGAATCCATTCAGGAGGGGGGACATGCGAAAGCAGTTGTTCACACTGGCGATCGTGACAATCGCGGCCTTGGCGCCAGCGGTCACGCTCGCCTCCGAGGCCGAAGACAAGGCGATTGCCCAGCAGATCGCCACAGTTCTCCGCGATAGCGGAAAGATGAAGAACTATTCCGTGGGCGTGAAATACCGCAACGGCACGGTGTGGCTCTCGGGACGCGTCACCGACCAGCGCCAACTGCAGACGGCCCTGGCGATCGTGAGCAGCCTGGAGGGCATCGACAACATCGTGGACGGTATGGAAGTCGACGGCAACAGCGCCGGATTGAAGCAACCGGGAGGGGCCCGCAACAGTGCCCGACGCACGTCGTACAACGAAAGTGCTGGCATGGCGAACAACGCCGCCTTGGAGCAACCAGCGGCCGAGGCGGACGGCGGTGCGGTTCCGGCCGGCTATCACCGCCTGAACAACAAGCACGTCTACAAGCGTCCGATGGCCATGTATGGCGGCGGGCCGGCCGCGGGACCTCCGCCGGCCATGGACAATCCGTATATGCCGAACTATGCCTGGCCGAGCTATGCCTCGTATCCCAACTACGCGGCACTGCAATATCCGAAGCAGTACTCGGCGTCGGCGTTTCCCTACATCGGTCCGTTCTATCCGTATCCGCAGGTGCCGCTCGGTTGGCGCAAAGTGAGTCTGGAATGGGATGACGGCTGGTGGTTCCTCGACTTCCACGATCGCGGTCCGTATTGAGCACTTGGGATGCAAGCATGCTAGACGCGCGTGCCGCGCGAAGCCGATTTCGGCGAGAAGCAACGCAAGGACCCCGCCGGCTGTGACCGCAGCCGCGCGGGGTCCTTGGCTTTTTGACCCGTCTCCAACGCGCTGCTGGCATTCGAGCCGGGGTGCGTCGTTTGTCCGCCTACGTTTCGCAGTCTCGCTGGGTGAGGCGGTTTTTTCGTCAAAACCGGAAAATCCTGCAAGTTTGCTACAAACCAACACGATAACTAGCCCTAGCCTCGGAGTCGGCTTGCGCCGCGTCACTCGTTAGGGGGCACTCGCCACCGCGGCCGCCGTCACGCTCCGACGCCAAAACGCCATGCGGATCGGATCCGTCCAAGGAAGAACAGTCATGGGCACGAAGCCAGCGGGAATTCTCAAACTGGTCATTTTGGGTCTGATCTCGGTCTCGAGCGTGGGCCTCGCCGGCGTCATGGGACCGAGTCTCGGGGTGTTTGGAATTCCGATTCCCGTGTCGCCCTACTGGACCAAGAAGCACGAAGACAGATTCTGGGAACGCGAACGCTACGACCGTGTGCCGATTCTGGGTCCGATCACCGGGGACGGTCCGGTGCAAGCACTCGATCCGCCCAGCGACGACGAGATCATGCGCTCTTTGGAAAGGGCCCATCCGGTGCAAGGCGGCGTGCCCTTGCTGCACACGGTGCAACGCAACAACGTGCGTATCGTGAAAGAGAAAATCGCCGACTACGTCGACCCGCCACGGTTCTATCCGCTGGTCGGTCCGGCACAGCAGCACCATGCCCACTATAAGTGCGTGATCTACTACACGCAGACGACGCGCATGGGCTGGCCACTGCCACATACGCTCACCGACGAAGATGCGCGCGAAGTCATCTACGTCGACCACAACCACCTGCACATGGTGGGCAACGTCGACACGGGCGCGTTGAGCGACTTCTAGCAATTCAGCGTCCGCCGACCGCGTGCTAGCGAACGGCGGACCAGCATGCGCACGCTAGCGTGAACAAGGCCCAGAGCTTTGTGCTGGCGTGCCTGGCGGAGTGTCGTCCACGCCCGCTGCTGGCCGATGAACTGAGAAGAGGATGGATAGCGATTGGCGTCCGCATGTGGGCCGCCATGAGCGGAAACGGCCTTGCGACGTGGCTCGGCCGACCAGTACCATCCTCCGCCCTCATTCTCTCTCGCCCGAATCGAACTTGCATGGTCCGGACCGATGCTTGCACACGCTCGCACGATTGCGCTCGTCGCGGCGCTTGGCGCCGCTGGTAGCCCCCTCGTTGCGCAAGCGGACGAGACGGGCGCCGATGAAGCGTATCGCTCGGCGGCCGAGCACTACTCTCAACGCGACTGGCAGACGGCGTGCGATGACTTTGCCAGGATGTTGTCCGCCGCGCCCGACGACGCGCGGGCGAGCGATGCCCGCTTTCACTATGGCGAGGCGCTGGTGCAATTGGGTCGCTATCAGGAAGTGCGCCAGGAGTTCGACACGCTGCTGGAACATGACCCCGAGCACCGCTATGCGCGGCAAGCGTTGTTTCGCTCGGGCGAGGCGGCCCTGTTGGCGGGAGATCGCGCGGAAGCGCGGCGCCAGTTGCAAGTATTTCGCCAAAAGTATCCCGACGACGCACTGAACGCCATTGCGCTGCGCACCTGGGCCGGATCGAGCGCGACGAGGGAAATCCCGCGGCCGCCGAGCCACTATTGTCGGCTGCGGTCGAACGCTATCCGCAAAGTCCCCTGGTGGAACAAAGCCGCTGGGGGTTGGCCGAGGCACTGTCTCAGTTGAAACGTGTCGGCGAAGCGCGCGCGCAGTACAAGAAGTTGGCGGACTCGCACGGTCGATTTGCCGAATTCGCATTGTTGCGGCTGGCCGCGCTCGACAACGAGCAAGCCGATCATGCCGCAGCGCTGGTCTGGCTGGACCGCATGGCCAAGGAGACCCCGCACGGCGCCTTAGCCGATCGAGCGACGCTGGGCCGCGGCTATGCCCTTTACAAGCTGGGAAGGACCGCCGAAGCCGAGGCGGCGCTATCGAGCATCCTGAAAGCGCCGAGCCTGGCCGTCGACGCGCACTACTGGCTGGGCATGTCGCAATTCGGCGCAAGGCGTGGAAAGAGGCGGCTGCCACGTTTGCCGCCGGCGCGGCGATCGACACGCGCCACCGCTGGAGCGAAACGCTTGCGTACCAGGCGGCCTGCGCGCTGTTGAACGATCACCAGTATGCCGAGGCTGCCCAGCAGTTCGATCGCGTGTTGAACCAATGGCCCACGAGCGCCTGGGCCGACGCGTGTTGGCTGGGCAAGCTGCAAGCCAGCGCCGCCGAGAACGATCACAAGGCCGTGGTGCGGCTGGCCGATGAGTTTGCGACCGCGTTTCCCGCGAGTCGCTTTGCCGACGAGGTGGAAGCGGCCAAAGGGCGAGCGCTGGCGGCACTCGGCCAACATGCCGAAGCGGCCAAGGCGCTGGAAAAGTCGCTGGGCGCCGGCGCCGGGCAAACCTCACCAACCAAGACCGATGAGGCCGGGCTGCGCCGCACCGGTTCGCAGCAGGAGCTGGCCACGTCGTACGCCCAACTGGGCCGCTTTGCCGACGCGCGCCGCATCGTCCAGTCCTGGTACGGAGCCGACTCTAAACTCTCGCCCGCGAACGACGCCGCCTGCTATCGAGTTGCGGAACTAGCCTACGCGGCCGACGACCTGGAAACGGCGGAAGCCTTGTTCGCACGGCTGGCCAATCAAAAGGACTCTACCGACTCGCTACGGCGCGGGCTATTGGGCCTGGCCTGGTGCCGCTACAAAGCACAGGATTGGCGAGCCGCCGCCGATGCGTTTGGCACACTGCTCGATCGGTTCCCGTGCGCCGCGTCGGCGGCGGAAGCCGCGCTGTTGCGTGGTCGCGCCTTGGAACATTTGGATGACTCGTCCGGCGCGTTGGCGATGTATCGCCGCGTAATGGATCGTCATCCAGACAGCCCTCGCGCGGCGGAAGCCATCTATCGAGCGGCGGGACTGCACGAACGACTTGGCGAGGTGGGCGCGGCCGTCGAGATGTATTCTCGGCTGGTCGAGCAGCATGCCGACTTCCCCCAACGCGACGCGGCCATCTATCACTGGGCGTGGTTGCTGCGCGATAGCGACCCGCGGACGGCGGACCGATTGTTTGCCCAACTGCGCAGCGAGTTTCCCGACAGCCAATTCGTGCCGCAGGCCACGCTGCAGTTGGCCGATCGGGCCTTCGAAGACAAGCGTTACGACCAGGCGCGCAAACTGATGCTGACGATCACTACCGACAAAACGCCCAAGGACGTGCGGCGCCAGGCACTCTATCTGTCGGGCAGGGTGTCGGCGGCCCAAGGTGAATGGGCCGAAGTGGAATCGTCGCTGGCGCGATTGATCGACGAAGCACCCGACAGTGAGTTGGCCCTGGCAGCCGCCTATCTGCGCGCCGAGGCCAGCTATCGACGCGGCCGCTATGCCGAGTCGGCCGAACGGCTGGCGGCTTTGAGCGCGGGCACGCAGGGCCGCGAACAGCCCTTTTCGGCGGCCGTTCAACTCCGACGGGCGCAGGCGCTGGTGCAACTCAAGCAATGGCCCGAGGCGCTGGAAGTGGCTCGGACCGTGGCGGCCGAGCGTCCTGACTTCGAACAGCAATACGAGGTCGACTACGTGATCGGGCGTTGCTTGGCCGCGCAAGCCGATTTTGCCGGCGCGCGCGCCGCGTACGGCCGGGTGCTCGAATCATCCCGCGCGGTCCCGGCCGAAACTGCGGCGCTGGCGCAGTGGATGATCGGTGAGACTTATTTTCACCAGGAAGACTTCGCCGCGGCGTTGCCTGAGTACGAACAGGTCGAGCGACAGTTTCCCGCGGCCCGCGTGCGCGCCGCCGCGCTGTTGCAAGCGGGCAAATGTCACGAACAACTGGGGCACTGGGACGCGGCGGTCGCGGCCTACCAGCGCATGATCAAGGAATGTCCCGAGAGCGATCTGGCGGAGGAAGCCGTCCGCCGCGTCGCCGCTGCGCAAGCCCATGTTGCGCGGCGCCGCAAGAACCGAACTAACCGCCGCGCCAGGGCGCGAACCATCGCGCCAAGGCATGGCACTTTTTGCAGAGGATCGTCGTCCGATGAGCAAATCAAACACCACCCCCTATCGTCGCTGCATCCGCGGGTTGCTCGCGGTCGCAGTGCTACTGTCGCTGGCCACGCGCGTCTCGTGGGGCCAGGCGCCAGAGGCCCCCGCGCCGAAACACTGGCCGCGACCGCCCCCGCCGATGAGCCGATCTCGTATCAGAGCTTGTTCGAGATTGTCAGAAGCGGCGGGCCGGTCATGGTTCCGCTGTTCGGGTGCTCGTTCTTGATGATGGTGTTCGTGTTTGAACGCGCAATCAGCTTGCGTCGGGGGCGCGTCGTGCCGCGCCCGTTCGTGAAACGATTTCTGCATCAGGTGAGCGAAGGCAAGCTCGACCGCGACGGCGCCATCGAGCTGTGCCACGAAAACGGCAGCCCCATGGCTAGTGTGTTCGCCGCGGCGGCGCGCAAATGGGGCCGGCCGTCGGTGGAGCTGGAGCAATCGATCATCGACGCCTCGGATCGCGTGGCCGGGCCGTTGCGCCGCTATCTGCGGGTGTTCAATGTCGTGGCCACGATCAGCCCGCTGCTGGGCTTGCTGGGAACCGTGTTGGGCATGATCACCGTGTTCAACGAGATCTCGGTCGCCGATGCCATGGGACGCACCGAAATGCTCGCCGGCGGCATCAGCGAGGCCATGCTCACCACGGCAGCCGGACTTTTGATCGCCATCCCGGCGCTATGCTTCTATGTGATTTTCACCGGCAAGGTCGATCGTCTGTTGATGGCGATCGACGGCCATGCCCAGGAATTGGTCGACATGATCTCGGCCGAAGCCTTGCAGGAAGAGCGGCAAGGCAAGATGCCGGGCAAATCGCGGCCATCGGCAGCGGCTTAGGCACTTATTCTGCCGACCGGCGCTGCGAGCGGCCGCCGGCTTTTTGGACCCATCGCGTCAGGAACGAACATGTCGCCCCGACAACAGCCCGAAGAAATGCCCACGGTCAACCTCACGCCGATGATCGACGTGCTGTTTCTGTTGATCATTTTCTTCGTGGTAGGCACGAAGTTCATCGAGACCGAGCGGCAGATCGAACTAAAGCTGCCGCAGGTGAAGCCGGGCGACGCGCTGACCGCCGCGCCCGAGAAGAAAGTGATCAACGTCTATCGCGACGGCCAGATCACGCTGGACCGCAAACCGGTCTCACTCGAACAGTTGACTAGCGAACTGAAGCAAGCCACGAGCCAGTACAAAGCGCTGGGCGTGCTGGTGCGGGGTGACGGCGCGACGGCCTTTGAACGCGTGGCCCACGTGCTGACTGCCTGCAAACAAGCCGGCATCGCCGATCTGGCGATCGCGGTGGAAATGGCCCACTCGGAAGGCGATCATGCACGGCGATAGCCTGTTGCCGCTGGCCACGATCTTCGATGCGCAGTTCGTCCGCTGGACGGTCTGGGTGGGGCTGGTGCTGTTGACCGTGGCGCTGCTGCTGCTGGTGCGCACGCGGTGGGGACAGTCTCAGCCGTTGGGCAAGTGCATCGTGCTGTCGCTATTGGCCCACCTGCTGTTGGCCATCTATATCTCGACGGTGAACATCGTCACTTCGTCGGTCGGCACGCCCGAGGCGCAGGGCATCCAGGTGGCGCTGGTGGAGAACGCGACCGAAGACGGCGAGGAAGCCGAACGCGCCGAGCCGGCGCCTTGGGAATCGTTTGCCGATCCGTCGCTCGAGCAGACGCTGGAAGCGCTGCCCGATACATCGGGCTTCGAGCCGTCGGAGGCGTCGGACGAATTGGCCGAACCGCAGCGCATGACTCCGGTCGAGCGTCCCACCGAAACCTTGCCAATGACTCCGGTGAAGCTGCCGGCCGCCAAGGAAGAGGGGCCGCCGCGGATTGTCGGAGGCAGCGACGCTCCGGCCACGGAAGCATCGGCCCAAGACGCGCAGCCGATCGAGGTTCCGCCCGCCAGCGAAGCGCCGGAAGCCGATCCGGTGCCGCCGCCCGAGCCAGCGCAGCCGGCTGAAGAACCAGCCGGCAGCGACAGGAGCGACGCCGACACGGGGTCCGCAGCAAAAGAGAGTGGCGCACCGGAGGGATCCGCCGCGGCGGAAACACCGCCGCTGGTGGCCGTTGCAAGCCGTCCGAGCGGTGTGGGCGACGCCGCCAAATCGATGCCGGAAGTATTCAAGCTGCGCACGGGCGATCATACCAAGGGCGCGCACGGTCACGGCGCCACGGTCGAAAGCGAGGCTGCGGTTGCCGCCGCGCTCAAGTGGCTGGCCGCCAATCAAAGCGCTAACGGCCGCTGGGAACCCCAGCGGACCGGCGCCGGAGCAGGCCTGGCCGGCGACGGCGAAAAGCGTAACGGCGCAGGCGCTACGGCCGACACCGGCATCACGGGCTTGGCTCTGTTGTCGTTTCTTGCGGCCGGCAACACGCACCTGGAGGGCGAGTATCAACTCAACGTGCGCCGCGGGCTGGAGTACTTGTTGAGCATGCAAGCGGCCGACGGCAACCTGGGCGTGTCGAACAACGTCTATGAGAAGATGTATTGCCATGCCATGGCCACCTGCGCCGTCAGCGAAGCCTATGCGATGTCGCGCGACGAGCGGCTGCGCACGGCGGTCAAACGGGCCATCGGTTTCACGCTCGATGCGCAAGACCGCACCACCGGCGGCTGGCGCTATCGACCGGGCGATGCCGGCGACACGAGCCAGCTCGGTTGGCAGGTGATGGCGCTTAACAGCGCACAACTGGCCGGCATCGAAATGCCCGAGGCCACGCGCAGCGGGATCGAAAAATTCTTGCGCAGTGTGTCGCTGGGCAACTCGCGGGGCCTAGCCTGCTATCAGGCGATCAAGCCCGTGGCCACCCGATCGATGACGGCCGAGGCCATGGTCTGTCGCCAGTTCATGGGGCACCTCGATCCGGCCGCTGCGCGGAGCGAGGCCGGTCGGTTCCTGCTGGAAGAGGTGCCTGGCGCCGGCACGACAAACTTCTACTACTGGTACTACGGCACGCTGGCCCTCTATCAGACGCAGGGGGACACCTGGGAGCGCTGGAACGCGGCGATGCAGAAGACGCTCGTCGCGTCACAGCGCACCGATGGGGAGCAGGCCGGCAGTTGGGACCCCGACCCGGTTTGGGGCCGTTGTGGCGGTCGTGCCTATTCGACGGCCCTGGGCACGTTGTGCCTGGAGGTTTATTACCGCTTCCTGCCGCTGTACGTCGAGGCGGCCAGCCGCGACGCGGACGCGAAAGCCAGCCCCAAGTAGTCGACCGGTAGCTGACGTCGCGAGGCTTCAGACTGTCGGGGCGGGGGCTGAATTCTTGCAAATTCAGCGACCTAAGTAGTTGCCCCAATTGGGTTAGCCCTCGCAGGCCGCAAGGTCGGTTTGGAGGTCAGGACGATTGCAAAGTTGAGTTTTGTATAATGCAGGTGCGATCCTAACCGGGTGATGCGGGTTGGCTTTAGGAGAAGGAGCTAGCCATGCAACTACCATCGTATTTTCCGTCTTTGATGGTGGCCTTTTCGGAGGTGGCCGATCCACGTCAGCGGCGTGGTGTTCGTCATCCGTTTTCGGGGATTTTGGGACTGACGCTCGTGGGGCTGGTCTGCCGCTTGAACGATTTTGCCAGCTTGCAGCGGTGGGCAGCCCGGAACTGGCATCTGCTGCGCAGACCTTTGGGCTTTACGCGTCGCAAGCCGCCGCATCCTACCACGTTAAGTCGGACGCTGGCGAAGTTCTCGTTGGAGGAGTTTCAAGCTGCGTTTTCCCAGTGGTTGCAAGAGGTAATGGCGGATCAGGAGGCTCTGGTCGCGGCGGTGGATGGCAAGACGTCGAAGCAAGGCTTCGATCCGCAGGGCGATCCGATTCAGATGCTGAACGTTTTTGTCCAGGATTTGAAAGCGTGTCTTGGGCAATGGCCCCTGTCGGGCGACAAAAGCACCGAGCCGGAAGTGCTCAAAGCGCACCTGAGCGAACTGTTCGAGAAGTATCCGGCGTTGCGTTTGATCACGGGCGATGCCCTCTATGCTCAGCGCAATCTGGCCGAACTGATTCTGACTTCGGGCCATGACTACTTGTTCCAAATCAAAGCCAACCAGCCCGACATCCTGGATGCGGCGCAGACCTGCTTTGCGCAGGCCCAAGACAGCGCGGCGGCCGCTCAGACGCGGGAAAAAAAGGGGGCCGTAGGGAGACTCGTTTTCTTTGGATCGACCTGGCCGACGCCGAATATGTCTGCCAGCGGCTGGGGCTTGCCGGTTGCCGCATGCTCTTGCGAGTCGACCGCGAGACGAAAGACCGAAACGGCAAAACCACGCGCGAAACGCGGTACTTCGTCACCAGCCTCGACCCGGCCACGACTACGCCCAAGCAATTGTTGAAGTACGTACGCGCTCATTGGCAAGTGGAAAACAGCTTGCACTTCGTCAAAGATCGTTGGTGGGACGAAGACCGGCACTGGAGTCGTCGGCCAGGATTGGCCGAACGCCTGGCAAGCCTCACCAACGTAGCCCTGAGCGTGTTGCGACTAACGACCCAAAAATCCAAACAACCGCTTCGAACCCGAGCCGATGATCTCTGCGCCAATCCCCTCCACGCCCTGAAACTCGTAGGAGCCTTGGATTAACGACTTTGCAATCGTCCTGGTTTGGAGGTGCAAACCTTTGACATGGCATGGCTGGCCAGTAGAATTGAGGTGTTGGCCTACCGCACGTTCCCCATGCAGGGCATGCGCCGTCCGACCTCGAAGCTTGGCGGCTCTCTGCTGTCCGGCCGGCTTCGATTCATCCCACCCCTTGAGCATGCAGGTCGTCTTATGTTTGGCATCGGAACGACGGAACTAGTCATCGTCGCCATTATCATCTTGATCCTCTTTGGCAGCCGCTTGCCCAGCGTGATGCGTTCGCTGGGGCAGGGCGTCGTCGAGTTCAAGAAGGGCGTGCAAGGCATCGAAGAAGACGACAAGTCGCAAAAGCCGACCCAGGTTTAGCGCGCAGCGTGTCCGAGCGACGCGCGGTTGCCGAGCCACTTGTCAGTCTGTGCGAACCGGTTTCGTGTGGAGGGAGTGAGACATGCCGTTTGGAATGGGCCCGACCGAGATGATCATCGTGGGCGTGATCGCCGTGCTGTTGTTCGGCCAGCGCTTGCCGGAGGTCGGCCGCTCGATTGGCAAGAGCCTGATGGAGTTCAAGAAAGGCTTGAACGACATCAAGAGCGAGATGGACGTGGCCACCGCGGAGCCCGCGAAGCGTCCGGCAAAGCGCTATAACGCCGACGACTATGACGAGCCGACGGCCCCCAAGTTCACGCCCCCCACGCAAGAGCCCAGCGAAGTCGCCGCCGAAGACACCCAGCAGGATACGACGGCGCAGGTGTGAGCCGCGTCGCGCCGGTCGCCTTGCTGCTGCGGGCGACGTGTCGTTTCTGCCGTTGTGTTGCGTTGCTTCCCAGACGATGAGCGGATCTCTTTTCGTCTGCCATTTTCGGCTGTGAGCGACCCTGGTAAGATTCACGCTGCGAATCTCGTAGCTTCCAGAGACGACAGCATGATATCGCGCCGGACCGCTTTCACACTCATCGAATTGCTCGTTGTGATTGGCATCATCGGGCTGTTGGTGGCACTACTGTTGCCGGCAATTCAGATGGCGCGCGAGGCTTCGCGCCGCAGCGCGTGCGCCAATAATCTTCGGCAGATCGGCATCGCACTGCAAAACTACGAGTCGGCTCACCGCACGCTGCCCTCGGGCTACATCTCGCAGGTTGCGCCGGAGGCGCGGACACCGGACCGGGATGGGGCTGGGCGGCGCTGTTGCTGGACCACATTGAGGAGTCTGCCGTACGAGGCTTGGTGACGTTCAACCAGCCCATCGAGGCGGCCGCAAACGACACGGTGCGCGCGCAGTCGATCGCGCCGTATCTCTGTCCGTCAGATCCCGCTCCCATCACCTGGCCGGCATTGCGCGACGATCCCACGCGATCGAAAATCTGCGACGTGGCATCCGCCAATTACGTCGGCATGTACGGCAACTCGGAGCCCGGCGTGGACGGCAGCGGCATTTTCTTTCGCAATAGCCGCGTTCGCTTTCGCGAAATCACCGACGGAGCGTCGCACACGATTGCCGTGGGAGAACGCTCGCACGCACTTGGTGAAGCAACCTGGGTTGGATCGGTGACCGGAGCCTTGTTGGCGCCGGGCATCGACGATGGGATTGGCACGTACGAGGTCGAGCACGGTTCGACGATGGTGCTGGGTCAGGCCGGCGAGCACTTGAGCCCGGGTGATCCACTGGCGGAAGCCGATATGTTCCACAGCTTCCACCCCGGCGGCGTCAATTTTGCATTTGCCGACGCACATGTGGCATTCCTGACGCCCCAAATGTCGCCCGAACTGTTCGAGGCCCTGGCGACACGCGCCGGCAACGAAACGATTTCGCAGGACTTCTGACCATGCGCATGGCGGCTGTAGTCATGTTCGCGGCATGTTTGGGTTGCGGAGCCAAACCGGCGCCAACCACAGTGGTGCCACTGGAAGAGATTGCGCCCGACTTGCTGGAGGCGGCACAGAAGGCGCTGCCGAATGTGAAATTCCAAAGTGCCCGCAAAGTTGACGCCAATGGTCAGCCGGCATTTGAGATTCGTGGCACTCAATCTAGCGGCAAGGTTCGCGAGGTGGAAATCTCCACCAGCGGCGAGGTGCTTGAGATCGAGTGAGCTGGGGACGTGGACCGGTTCCGTGTCGCAGTGGCGAATTGACGACGATCGCTACGGAATGGACCCGTGTGCTCTTTCACGGCATCTTCTTGGCCCGAGGGCTCCTGCGGGCAGTAGCAGACGATCAACTTACCGGAGTTGGAGCTGTCTTGAGAGCGTGAACGGGGAGCAGGACGATTGCAAAGTTGAGTTTTGTATAATGCAGGTGCGATCCTAACCGGGTGATGCGGGTTGGCTTTAGGAGAAGGAGCTAGCCATGCAACTACCATCGTATTTTCCGTCTTTGATGGTGGCCTTTTCGGAGGTGGCCGATCCACGTCAGCGGCGTGGTGTTCGTCATCCGTTTTCGGGGATTTTGGGACTGACGCTCGTGGGGCTGGTCTGCCGCTTGAACGATTTTGCCAGCTTGCAGCGGTGGGCAGCCCGGAACTGGCATCTGCTGCGCAGACCTTTGGGCTTTACGCGTCGCAAGCCGCCGCATCCTACCACGTTAAGTCGGACGCTGGCGAAGTTCTCGTTGGAGGAGTTTCAAGCTGCGTTTTCCCAGTGGTTGCAAGAGGTAATGGCGGATCAGGAGGCTCTGGTCGCGGCGGTGGATGGCAAGACGTCGAAGCAAGGCTTCGATCCGCAGGGCGATCCGATTCAGATGCTGAACGTTTTTGTCCAGGATTTGAAAGCGTGTCTTGGGCAATGGCCCCTGTCGGGCGACAAAAGCACCGAGCCGGAAGTGCTCAAAGCGCACCTGAGCGAACTGTTCGAGAAGTATCCGGCGTTGCGTTTGATCACGGGCGATGCCCTCTATGCTCAGCGCAATCTGGCCGAACTGATTCTGACTTCGGGCCATGACTACTTGTTCCAAATCAAAGCCAACCAGCCCGACATCCTGGATGCGGCGCAGACCTGCTTTGCGCAGGCCCAGACAGCGCGGCGGCCGCTCAGACGCGGGAAAAAAAGGGGGCCGTAGGGAGACTCGTTTTCTTTGGATCGACCTGGCCGACGCCGAATATGTCTGCCAGCGGCTGGGGCTTGCCGGTTGCCGCATGCTCTTGCGAGTCGACCGCGAGACGAAAGACCGAAACGGCAAAACCACGCGCGAAACGCGGTACTTCGTCACCAGCCTCGACCCGGCCACGACTACGCCCAAGCAATTGTTGAAGTACGTACGCGCTCATTGGCAAGTGGAAAACAGCTTGCACTTCGTCAAAGATCGTTGGTGGGACGAAGACCGGCACTGGAGTCGTCGGCCAGGATTGGCCGAACGCCTGGCAAGCCTCACCAACGTAGCCCTGAGCGTGTTGCGACTAACGACCCAAAAATCCAAACAACCGCTTCGAGCCCGAGCCGATGATCTCTGCGCCAATCCCCTCCACGCCCTGAAACTCGTAGGAGCCTTGGATTAACGACTTTGCAATCGTCCTGAACGGGGAGCGACTTTGGTTGATCTGGTCGAACTTGTAAACTATAATAGCTATCTCACTGATTGTAGCCTGGCATCTGGCTATCGAGGGTCGCAAAGGACGACGTCGCGACGTTGGCGGGCTCGCCATTTAGCACCCATCACGGGGAGGGCTCGGATGAAACGTGTTACTGTCATTTCCGCGATTGCGACATTGATCCTGGTCGGGATTGTTGCATCTTTGCCGGCGGCCGGCCCCGTGTCCCCGACAGTGCGCGGGGACCAATACCATATTGCTACTGCCAAAACGCACAACATCCACGCAAACGATCACGCTCGCCTGTTGAGCAAATATGCCGAGGCTTCGGACGAGCCGGTGCCGGGCGCTGTGATCAAGGCGCATGTAGACGCCATTCGCGCCGATACCGAACTGGCCCGGCAGTCGTACAACCGGCTGAGCGTGGGCACCCAAGAAGAACATCTCGTAAGTATGCAGCTCGCCGAAATCAGTGCACGACTGGCGAAAGTCGATGAACTGATCGAACAGCTCGAAGCCCAGTCAGAGCAGGAGACCAGCGAGTCGCAGGCAGTCATCGCGAAGGTGAATGCCCTGTCGACGGAACTCAAAGCAGCGCACGCGGCCAACAAAGCCATCGAGCAGGTTTTCATCGAAACCGCGCAACGCGAAGTCCGATCCGAACAGTTTTCCAACCGGCAGTCCTCCGACTACTACTTCACCGGTGAAGGCCACTTCATCGATTGACGATGCACGGCAAAACGGCCAGTGGCGCTTTGGCCGTCGGTGCATGTTCGAGAGCCCGGCAATGGTTGCAATGATCGTTTGGAGCGGGCTAGGTTTTCTGGTGGCGGTGATCGTGTTTGGATCTGCCCTGGCGTGCAATCTTGGCTTTGACGCGGCGTTGGGCAAGGGATTCTACGAATCGCATCTGTGGACCGTGGGAGTGGCCATGCTGTTGGCGGCCGCGGCCGTCTGGCCGTTGGGAATCTGGCTGCGCGGGCGGCCAACGCGCGAGGTCGTCGACGTGGATACCGGCGAGCAGTTCGTGCTGGACCCGTTGCATCACTCCTTGCTCTTCATCCCGGTCCATATCTGGGGACCGCTTTTGGTCACGATCGGCTCGATCCTTTGCATCGTGGATCTCGTCTAGAAGGCGCGGAACCTACCCGCGCTCGCTCGCAATTGACCATGCGGAGCCGCGCGGGCAGACGCTGTTTCGCGCGATGACGTGCGATCTGGTAGGTAGCATCCTCAACAGTGCCCTTGGCCGGTGGGCGAAAAAGTTGCTAGAATTCACCGCTTCGGGCGGCTAGCTCAGTTGGTTCGTCCGGCGGCCCTTCAAAAACCCCGTATTTTGCGGGGTTTTTTGCGTGTTCTGACCGGTTCCACGCGGCGGAAAATAACCCAAAATAACCCAAATTTAGTGCCCGTTTAGTGCCGCCGATTTGTGCGACTAACCTACGGCTAGAGCGCCTAGCCATCATGGCACTAAAATAGTGCCACTATGGGAAATCCTGAAGAACTCTTGGTCAAAGCGGAACGCCTCAAATACATTTTGATGAGCCACGCAACGGGCGGAAGTAGCGATGACGGCGAGTACCAACTGATTCGTGGCTCGTTTCTCAGAGACCCTTGCACCAAATCACACCTGCCCCGATTCGTTCAATCGTGCCGCAACCTTGGTGACTTCTGGCAATTCATAAAGCCTAAGTTTTCGACATACGCCGAACGTCGTGCGTTCTTGGCAGAGGAATTGGAGCCGCTCTTATCAAAGTTGGAGGGCGCGACGGGAAGCCCCGCAGTCGATTCCAGCACGAAAGTTCTCTCGGTTGTAGATTCCGCACACGTCCAAGAGGCATGGCAAAAGGCGATGGATCGGCGGCTCACCGATCCAGAGGGCGCGGTCACGATGGCGCGGACCCTCTTGGAAACCGTTTGCAAGCACATTCTTGATGAGCAAAGCATCGAATACGATGACAGCGCCGACTTGCCGAAGTTGTATCGTGCTGTTTCAGAAAGTCTCAATCTCGCTCCGAGCCAGCACACAGAGGAAATCGTTAAGCGAATACTGGGCGGCTGCTGTTCAGTAGTCGAAGGGCTAGGCGCGTTCCGCAGTCGCTCGGGGGACGCACATGGAAAGGGCAAGCACGTTGGCAAGCCCAAGCCCCGACACGCCGCACTTGCGGTCAATCTAGCCGGTAGTGTTTCGTCGTTTCTGATGGAAACATATGCCGCAAAATCTAGCGGCTGAGACTGTGGCGCGAACCTGAGAGCGACCTTGGGTATCTGTTCATACGTTCACAAAGGCGGTACAATGCGCCGACCTCTCTAACGCGCGAAAGGATGCGTGACCTATGGCAATTCGATTGCCCTTCTCCAAGCGGAATGATCCTCCGCCCGCTCGATACCGCTACGACGTGCCAGAGCGGGCACGGCGTCGAATCCTAGTCAGCCTGCAACAGCGGGGCGGGTACGGCATTGACAGCATTGACTTAGACACTCTTTGGGTGGAACTCGGCAACTTGATCGCCGCAGCGCATGGCGGGTTGTTCAGTTCCGGCTACGAAGCCGCCCGAGTTTCCGACAATCCTGTCATCAACCATTTTGCGCTTTGCAATGACCTTATGGCGTTGGAATGGATTGAGTTTGTCTTTCAGTGTTTTCACTATCGCGGCGGGGATTCGTGGCGACAAACAGTCAATGAGATTTTCCAGCAGGAGGGATTGGGCTACGAGTTGACGCCATTTGTTGAAACCATCGTCAAGGGCGACAAGCCGTTGACGGGGGCTGCGTTGTACACGGGCGCTGCCGGGTACGGGGACCGGATCGAATACCAATATCCGCAAATCATCAAAAAGGATGACGAATACACCCATACCGAAATCGTACAGCCTTGCTTGAATTTGCTGAGTGACCCGAAATTCAAGACCGCCAATGAAGAAATGTTGCGGGCTCACAAAGAGTATCGGGAAGGCAATTACGATGACGCCATCACGGATTGTGGGTCGGCTTTTGAAACAGTGATGAAGACGATTTGCGAAGCCAAGGGCTGGCCCTATGACAAGGGCAAGGCGACGTGCAGGGATTTGATTAAGGTTTGCAAAGAGAAGGGCCTGTTTCCACCGTTCTACGTATCGTTCTTTGAGGGCGCGGGCACAATTCGCAACAAGCTGAGCAACGCGCACGGCAGGGGGCCGACGCCTGAATTTACAGCAACCAAAGAGCATTTTGAACACTTGGTTCAAATCACTTCGGCAAACATTCTGTTCCTGGCGCGACTCGCCAAGATTTGAAAGGCCGATGGTACTTGTTCGCCCACGACTTACCGACCATTTCAACCTGCCGCTAGCACAGGAAGACCTTGATTTTGCAGTCCCGTATTTGGACGAAGATATCCCGCTCTGTGTTGATCCCTTTCTGCTTTGGAAGTCTCCATCGCAACAGGACAACGCCCTGCATACGGCGATTGTCAATTCTTTCAATGGCTTGGGACACCTACACCGGAAGGGCAAGACCGAAGAAGCCATTGACATCCTAGTGCAAGCGTCCGAATGCGAAGAGGTCGGATTGGGCTTCTCGGGCACCCGCAGAGGGCACCGCATCGGGCGTGATAGCGCCCGGACCATTCTGTCTCTCTTCGATGACGTTCCCCAGCTTGGGTTAGGGGGCTTCGCGCACTTTGAGGAAGTTCAACTCCTTGTTGACAACTTCTCAAAAGATAGAGTGAGCGACATCGCATCGAATTTTATCATGTCGTTCTTGATTGACTTCTCTATCGAGCAATGTGAAAAGAATGGCATTCCCCTTACGGATACGACGGTACCGAACGTGTATGACTATCGCACCATGACGTTTCGGGGTGCGGAGCAAGTCAAATTGCCGGTCAACCCAACTACGCAGAAACCGTTGGTGCTAGTGCCTAAACGTTGGTTGCGTGCAATTCCCTGGATCACATTCGACGACTATATCGCAAACTACTACGAGAAAGAGATACTGTCGGCCGGGAGCGATCCGCCGTCGCGTGTTGCCATCCTGAACTTCAACCGGCACAACTACGATGCAGTTCAGATTTATGTAAAGAGCCGCGAACGAGTGCAGGCGGATTGTAAGAATGACCCTCTGTTTCGCGCTTTGCCCTTGCTCTCGGTGCAACGCAAGTTTAAGGCCATTAAGAAAACTCCTAGTGGAAAGACAGGCAACGCTGACAAGCAATACGAGGACTTGATGTGCCAGATTTTGGCATCCATGCTCTATCCTCAATTGGATTTTGCAGCCGAACAAAGCCGCACCGATTCTGGCGTCCTGATCCGTGATTTGGTCTTCTACAATTCTCGCTCGATGGATTTCCTACAGGACATCCATCGGGAGTATCATTCGCGTCAGATCGTCATGGAGTTAAAAAACGTCGCCAAAATCGAGCGCAACCATATCAATCAATTGAACCGCTACTTGACCGATACATTCGGTCGCTTCGGAATCCTTCTGACTAGGAATAGGCTGCCAAGTGCTATGTTCAAAAACACGATTGACCTATGGTCGGGCCAGCGTCGTTGTATAATCGCGCTGACCGACGAAGATATTGAGCAAATGGTTGACGTGTTCGAGAGTAAGCAGCGACTACCGATCGAGGTAGTCAAAGCGAAATACCTTGAATTCGTTCGGGCATGTCCATCCTGAACCAACGGAGAAATGCAAATGGCTGAGGACGACGAACTAGACGAAGAGGAAGAGGACTACGAAGAAGCGGAGGAAGATGAGTCCGAAGACGACTACGATGAGGATGACCCAACTGAAATCTTCATCGACCCGGATCGAATTTCAGTCTTTGAGAAGGTCGAGGAACAGATCGAAGCATTCTTTGAGGAATTCAGTATCCTGTCGCGGAAAAAGCCCGATGGCGCGTTGAACAAATTCAAAGTTGGGTTACTTAATCATTCGCTCGAAAACGCGAACTCGTTTTTGGACGGCGACTATCGCCCCTTCCCGGAGTTCAGCACGTTTGATTCCGATTCACTTCCAACTGCAAGCGATGTCGTGATGATTCTGGCTCAGTATCGACGGGGCTTGGAAGCCTACAGACGAAACTATACTCATTGGGATACGATGGAGCACAGATGGTATTGGAATGTCGAGGGACATCACAACGAATTTAAAACACGTGCGCCACGGAAGAACTGATTGGTCATAGCCCCACCTTGCCCGACGATACCTAGCGATTGAGGTCCACTTCGATGCCACGAATTCTCTTTGACTCGGTTTCATACGATCAACTATCAGGCGAGATTCAGAAGGCCGAAGCAATTTTTGCATTCGACGTGGCATCTAACGAACAACGATGGGAGTGGCACCGATATGATGCGGAAACGCGCGATGCCACGAGGCCCATCAAGCCAGTCGAGCCGCTGGAAATAGCGGTGACAACGGAACAACTAGAGGAATTGAAAAGCCTTGTGAAAGAAGTCAAGAAAGAGAAACGCATTTCGATTGTCGAGAGTGAATGCCCCGAGTGTCAAAAGGTGACTCCCCATCGTACCTTTGGAAACCAATTCGACACCGACGGCAAGGAGTATCAAACTTTGGACTGTCGATGCTGTTCCCGGTTCGTAAAGGTGTACAAGGGCGACGATGCATTTCAGGAGAATCTTGAAGCGTCAGAAATAGACGACGATTAGAGCGAATCGGCCCGCACAACCGGACCGCGATTCTGAAAATCTTCGTTGCGCAACTTTGACCTCTCAGTTGGCGCAATGGACGTGGCCCCGGTCCCGAACCAAGGTTGAAGTAGAACACTTCACCTTGGAACCACCCACCATGACAGACTGGCAAGGCGTGAAAGTAAGGGAACTCGCCGACGCTCTGGGCTTGCCCCTTTGCAAGGTACTGACCGCATTGATTCGAGTGAGAAATCAGCGGCGAGCCCAAGCAATGCAAAACTGGGAACTGGTTGCCGCATTTGAGCGGCATGGAGTGCCGAAGCAAGACCACCGCGCCCTTACGCGACTTATCAGGCTGGGGAAAGCCTCACGCGGCCTACAGACGCGATTCGCAAAGTACCAATCTTGCACTAGCGAGATTATGCGAATCATAACAAAGCGCGAAAAGTGCTAGAATTGAATCATGGACAAAGACCAGCTAGACGAGTGGACCATGCACATGGCGGCTGGCACCGATCCGCTAACGGCCTATGCAGCCACTCGGCATGGCGACGAACCGCAGCAAGGGCGTGGCCGATTTGTGGCAACCACAATCGGTGCTGTAGTGGCCTTGCTGGTCGTTCTGTTTCTAATCAGCCTATGAAAAACCCCAACTGACCGAAGCCAGTTGGGGAAGTTGCGACAAAACGATTGGTCGCAAAAAGCCTGCCACAAGAAAACAGGCTTGTTTTGAAAAGCGCCGTGGCACTGGGTGCGATGCCCCGACGCACTGTCGGCTGCGAGGATTCACCCGACAGGTTTTGCAACGGCTAGGCCGTTGTCTCTCCGCTGATTTCTTCGGGCTGTTCGATTGTCTCGCGTACTTCAGCGGCGGCTAACTTCAGTTTCTCCGACTGCTCGGCCAGCGCATCCGACCTTTCAGTAAGCACGGCTGTGCGCTCAGCTTCAAAGGCAGCATTCGCTTTCCAGAATCGTTCCGTGTCGCCTGTCTCAGCGAGCGCGGCCATCTCGCGGCGGTAGTTCTCCAACCACGGTTGACAAACCGGGTCGGGGTTTGTGCTGAGCCTCGCTATCCAAGCCTGTCCATACAAGCGTGCATCGGTCACTTCGGTGCTGTTTAGCTTCGCAGCGTGAGCCTCTTTTCCCGCGAGTTGGACATCGAAGGCGTCTGCTGACTTGATGGCCATCTCCAAACGCATCTTGATGCCAGCATGTTCGCGGGGCGGCCGGTTGGCCAACTCGCGTTCCAAGAAATCGACTCTAGCCCTGTAAGGATTCTCTGAGTCTGACCGTTGAGTTGAGCCTTGGCCGCCCCCGTCCGTTTTGATCTTTTCTCGCAACGGACGGGCATCCTTTACAAAATCGGTATTGCGAAGTAGCTCGGAAGGTGTCAACTCGCGGCCAATGGTCGCAAGGGCTCGGGCTTGCGTAGCCGCGACACGCTCGGCATCGTCGCTTTTCATTTCCGCTTCGGCGCGTTGCTTGTCACCTGGCTTGTTCTTGTCGAATTTGTAGACTCGACGCTCGCCCAAGAGATGCGAGACGAACGAATTATGCGTTGTCGTATACATTTGTGGTTATTCCTCAATGACTGGATTACGGTTGCCGTTGGCATCAACAATGATGCCCGGTGTTGTGTCTGGGAGTGTGACGGGGTAAGTTTTCAGCCAACGCGCCTTATGCTGGTATGGGCCGTTGTCTCTGTCGTCTGGCTCAAGAATGCGTAGGGTGCCATCCCACGGTTCGGATTCGATTCCCGGCGCGATGCTCCAATGGTTGACGCAATCACGGTCGTCTAGCAGCCCGTTTATTTAAGGCGATTGATGGTGCGGGCGGGGTTGGCGGGCGGTGCGCGCGAGGGCGGCGCGTGCCGGCACGCGCGGCGCGCGTCTCAACGATCCCACGGTCCATAGCGCACTCAGGATAAATTGCACAAGCCAAACAAGGTCGGCGGGGGCTTGCAGCGCTCTTGGTTTGCCGATCCCGAACAACTTGAACATGATCCGCGCCAGGTTGTGCGCCGCAGCCGCAATTCGGTAGCGTTTGGTCACTTCTTCCAGTTTGCGGATCCACGTGCGACGCGAGCCGCCCGTGTCGCACACGTGCGCGAAGCTGCGCTCCACGCGTTCGCTCCGCAGCCGCCCCAGCCGCTTCCCTTTCGCGCGCGACATGCGGCGGCGGTTGTTCTGAACCGCGCGTCGGACTTCGTCCGGCTTGTCCGTCCAAACGCGATCGTCTTTCCGCTTCGGCTCGGGAATGTACGTTCGCATGTCGAGATCGGCGGCCAGTTCCAGCGTCGCGTCCGCGTGATAGCCCTTGTCGGCGGCCACCTCCTGCACCGCGACTTCACTCTCCGCCGCTTCCAAGTTGACGCGGGCTTCGATCACGCTGTCGACGAGCGTCTGCTGATCGGCGTGATCGGCCGGCAGAATCTCAGCAGCCAGCAGGATTTCACTCTCCAAATCGACCACGTGCTCGGCCTTGTACGCCAAGTGCGTGCGGCCGTCTTTCAGCTTGGTGATCCGCGCGTCGGGATCGGTCTTCGAGACCCAATCCTCGTTCGAGGCCGTCTTCTTCCGCTTCTTGTCGTAGCGGCGAATTTCTTCGTCGCTCGGTTCCGTATCCGCGTCGATCGCGCCGTCCTCGTGCATCAGTCGCGTGACGTATTGCTTCCAGTCTTCGCCCGTGTCGCGCCGCACGATGCTCTTCATGGCCGCGTTGGCTTCGAGTGTCGTGCTGTCGACCCCCACCGCCTTGCCGGAGAGCAACCGTTTTTCGTCGGCAATCCGCAGAACAAAGCGAAACACCTCGTCGAACACCTCCGCGCCGAGCCGCTTACGCGTGACCGACATCGTCGAATGGTCGGGCGTGACCTCGCCCAGCGGCACCCCCAAGAACGTTCGCAGGCTCAGGCTGTCGGCGCATCGCCAGGCGATGCCGCGCTGGCTGTCGATCCCCTCGAAGTAGCCGATCAGCAGCATGCGAAAGTACACGCCCGGCGGAATCGACGGCTTGCCGCGTTTCTCTTCCTGTTCGTAGTACCGCCGGCAGCGCCGCTCGATCCAGCGATCGAAGCCGGCTTCGGCCAACAGCCCATTGAGCTTCCCATAAAATGGGTGGCCGTCTGAACGCGGCAAGTCCTCGGCGGTAATGAACAGCGACTCCTGCCGCTGCCTCCGTTTGCCCATCGCCATCCGTGTCCCTCCAACGATCGATCCGTCGAAACCGACCCCGGCATAAGTTTAGCGCCCTCGCGGCAGAAAGGAATATCTAAACGGGCTGCTAGTGGTACATCGACGCCATCAAGGTACTTATGGGATTCGGACGGGTTGTGCTGGTGTAGGAACCAGACACGTTGCCAGAGCGATTCGAGCCCGGCATCTAGCTGCACGACAGGCGCGATCGACGCACAAGCGATAACCTCGCAACTTGGCGCGAGTGTGTGCGCATGAATTTGATTTGCCACGTCTACCTTGATCGTGGCTTCATGGACGTATGACAAATGCGTCCAACTCAAATCGCGCGGGATGCGAACGATTTCCAATTCGCTCCGCAGGATCACAGCCCGCCCGATTCTCGGCTCTAAGTAATCATTGAACCGTCCGCGAAACGCAGACCAGCCGAAACCGATTCGCTTGCGAATTGGAACGTGACGCTTTTCCAAGTCACTTTTCCAAGTCGCTCGCCAATATCTCCGCTCCCGTTCCCAAGCGAACTTTTCGTCAGCAGTGCGATTGCCTTTGCATTGTGACAGAGGCGAGAGCGTGCGGGGGTCAACTGGCTGACAACCGGGGAAGCGACGTGGGCGACGTGCAAGGTCTGCGAAATAGATGCGTCGGATTATCTTTGGCGTGCTTGGTCTTTGACCGCGAGAATCGGGCGGGTCATCTATTTGCACGAGACACAACGTCATCGGCGGCCCAGTCATGGGACCGGGCGAGCGCCACGGCACAACGCACGTCCAAATTGGACTCGGCGCACAGAAGCGTAGCGGCCTGCCATTGTATTGGTACTGCCATGTACTCATTTGCTGCTTGCCTTTTTCTGTTCGGCTGCCTTGCGTCGTTCGGCTTCGCGGGCTCGTTCATTGGCCGCCGCATTCGCTCTTGCAATTTCTATTTCTCGTTTCGTGGGCATGGCTTCCTCACTTCACATGCTGTTGGTAACGGGCTGTGACCGCCCGCAGAGTCTCGGGGCTAAGCGGGCGGTCTATCGGCGGCAGAATCGTTGGCGGCTTTAGGTGACGTGTGCCCTTGAACAAACCCGGTTGCCAGTGCCTTAATTGGGAGATAGCTTGCTCGGGCGAATGACGGTGTTGCACCGCACTGAGAATCGAGTGGGCGACGCGCACCACGTCTATGGCCCCGGCTGCCTTTGCCGCTTTGAGGCAGCGGGCTAATTCATCTGCCATTGGACTAGCTCCGTAGATAGTTGAGTCGTGCGGCGAAGTCTTTTGCAGCAAGATCGTCGGTTCCGACTAGCTCGAATACTTGTCGAACGCATTCGGCAGCAGCGCTGCTAGGAATGCTCTCGGCAGAATCACGAGATGCGAGGCACGCCAAGACAAGATTGACGTATGCGGATTGAACATCGCCTCGGGGGGTTGATCCCTGGAAAAGGGCTTGCTGAATGCGAGTGGGGCTGTTGGCTGACATAGGGAGGGAACACCTTTCAAAGAGTGCGCGAAGTGTGATGCAGCCGTGGTGCGCGGGTCGGGCTGCTAGGTGTGTAAAAATCGCGCCCCGTGGTCGTTTTACACGGAGCGCGAGAGCAAACGACCCAGAAGGAAAGGTCGAGCTACTTGCGATCTTGTGGGCGAGGCCGTTGTTGTGCGCGTGGAAGCATCGTGCTTTTGCAAGCATGGTTGTGTGCTGCATTGCGAAGCTGTTGCCCAAGCACATCGGCCACTAGCGGCCAGTGGTCTTTGTGGTTTCGCTTCAACTCGGCAAAGATAGATTGTGCTAGGTCATCGGCGGTCATCGGTGTCGCTCTGTTCGCTCGCGGGTCGAACCCGGTCTTCCTCAACTGCCGCGCGGTGTTCCGCCCAAGGTGCTGCCGGGCTCGGGGCTGTGAGAGTGCTTGTCCAACAATCCTCACAAATGTCCAGCCACGCTGAGTAACAGGCATGAATTTCCGCCCCGCACTTGCGGCATTGCTTACGGGCGGGCATTGCGAGGCTCCAAGGTCAGCTTGCCGCCGTGTTCCGCCCAATGACCACGGATGCACAAGCCGCCAACGTGTGTTCGGCGGTCGTCATCAAGCCCGATGATGAAACCAGCCTCAGTCAACTCCACGATGACTCTACCGCGACCCCAACTACCGCGAGCCTTTGACGGTACGCTCGCTCTGAAGTGTCGAAGGAATTCAACGAGTGGAATCCGCGCCTCAGGGGCGACGACACAGCGTTGGTCGATGAAATGCGCAAGGTGAGCGTGCATGAGAATGGACCTTGGGACGTGCCGCTAGAATCGCGGCGGTGGTGGGAAGGGGAGCCCGAGAGTAATGGTTCACGTAAAGACTATGACAAAAGCGAATCCCAAATCAGAAATATGGGATTTATTCTGAGATTCTTTTGAGACGACGCGCCCTAAGGCGGGTCAGATGTCTTTTAGCTTGACGGGGTGCTTGCGAGCCAGCTTAATCAATCGGTCGATGCTCGCCTTGGGCCAGCGGCGCGAACCGTCTTGATCGTGGTGGCTGAGTGCGTAGCGAACTGTTGTGAGCGTCTGGGCGGTGTAGCTCTGACTCTTGCCAACAAGGCGAGTGCCGGGGTAGCCCCAGAAGAATTTGTGGACGCCCCATTTGCGGCGGCCCGTCGCATCTTTGATGTACACAACGATCATACTTCAATTCTCCGAATGGTTTGGGGTGAGCCTTTAGCTTTTAGGACGCCAATTTCGACTAGCTCCGCATTTTTAGCGGCCTCAATCAGTAAATCGAGTGTGTCACGCGAGAGATTGAACTGTGCCTTGACGTTGGCGCGGACAAGTTTCAACAAGGTGGGGTTCGTCGGGATGGCCGCGACGAATGTATCAAGCGCGACCGTGGCCTTGCGGTTTGGCCCGATGGCCAGCTTGTGCGGGTCTTTATCTGGCGCGAGCCGCCAGAGCGGCCAATCGAAACGGATACAGAGCGGCTTGATTGGTGCGAGTGAGCGAACGATGGCATTGACGACGATAATGTCGTCATCTTCGCCTTCCCGCAGCACGATATGGGCATCGGCCGATCTGGATTGAGCGCCGGCACCGCTGCCCATGTCTGACACGCTCTTGTTTGATTGTGTGCCCTTGCTCGTGTGATGCACGACCGTCGTGGCGCACTCGTTCGTCTCGGCGATATTGTCGAGCACAACATACGCGCGGGTCATGTCACCGTTGCTGTTTTCATCCGTGTCGGCGGGCAGCGATTTGTAGAGTGCATCGACGATGACCAAAGAATAACGGCCGGGGTCTGCCTTCAATTCGTCTCGAATCGTGTACAGGTCGGCCAGCGTGCCGCGCAACTTCATTACGTCGATGTTCTGTGCGACGGCTTCCCATTCGAGTCCTAGCGCTTTTGCGATGCCCATGAGTCGGCGGACAAGATCGTCGCCCTGTAGCTCGTTGTCGATCAGCAAGACTCGACCCTTGACAGTTTCCCACCCTAGAAAAGGAATCCCGGCCGCGACACAAATGGCCAACAGCGCAACCAAGAAACTCTTACGAGATTTCGGGCCGCCGATGATGTTTACAACATCGCCCCGGCGAAACAGCCCGACAACAACTGACTCGCGGGGCTTGCTGTAGAGTTTGGCCAGTTCAAGCGCACTGACACGCTTGATCTTTGGCCGCTTGAAGCTGGCTTGAAGATCGGAGAATCCTTTGCCCCCGCAATGATTCGCGCGAAAACATTTGAAGCGTGGGTCGCCGTTCGTAAGCCATACCGCCGGGTTGCCTTCACTCTCTTTGCAGAGCGGGCAGCGTGCGAAGTTGTATTGGACTCCGTTGTCACGATCCGCGCGGGTGCTCTTGGCTGGCGTGTATTTCTCGCCGGTCGAGTCTAGCCATCGACGCAGCCGATCATCGGTCCAGCCGGGCGAGTACGGCTTATCGAAAAATGCGGCACCGGCGGTTGTTTGAATTTCGGCGAGCGCTGCTGCTAAGTCAATCATGGGTGTCAGTTCAACAAGAGGGTGGGGATGCGTGAGCCGTCGATGACAGAGCGATTAAGAGTGCCGATGACGCGCGTAAGGCGACCCGCACCGAACACCGAAATGTCAACACAAGAGAAATCGGTTTTGAGTTGCTGTAGGAAAATCTGAATCCGTGCCTTGGAGTCGTCATCGTTCGGGTAGTCAACCGGGTAAATCGCGCCGTAGCCGTTACCCGAGTCAGTTTCAATCAGCGGTGGGCCATACCGCTCTTTGATGGCATCCTTTTGTTCGCAGGCCAGTTCCTTTGGAACGTCGTGCCCGTCGATGTCGATAAGCAATCGCGTGCGGCGCTCAACCAAACTGTCGGACACACTTCGGCCCCTCGGGAGCACGCATTCATCTAGCTCTGATACGAGCGGGTTTAGGTTGCAGTAGACACTGTGATATTGGCGACTGAGCCAGCACGCTGAATCCGCCGGATCATCTGTTTCGCTCGGCCAGATGACCATTGACTTAGGCGAGGCATCGACAGGTTTCATGCCGACAAGGGCAATGCGGTGGCCCAGCCGACGTAGAAACTCACGGATAGTTGTTTCGTCTGGTTTCATGTGATTTGATCCGGGCATAGATTGGCCGGGCCGTGATTTGGTGCTTTAAGGCAGGGAGGGGAAGGGGAATTTTAATTCCCCCTTCCTCTCCTGCCGGTTCACTTAAGGGGAAGGAATAATAATCAGCCTGAAAAAGCCGCGAAATGTCGTGGCAAGGGTAGAAACCAGAGGCGCTACCTTGACACCGTAAACACTCCGGCAAAAGCGAATCCCATATCGGAATTTGGGAAATAATTTCATAAAACCGGCAGTCGATAACGATCTTCAATCAGTTCCGCCCGACCGTTGGCAAGCGTCAACAACCCGCCCGTGACCATCGCGTCCAGTTCCGTAATCAGCGCCTCATTCAAACGCTGCTGCTCGGATCGGACCACGAAGCCACGTTGACTTACTGCCTCACTGTGCGCGGCGTCGGCCGCCTCTCGCGTTGGGAAATGCCCCAAGTATTCGGCCCCGACGTAAGCGTCGAATCCGTCGATTGGATTCCCGATTTTGATTTCCCGTGGGTTTACTCCCAACCGCCGCGCATCGCTGAGCGCCTTACCAAAGTCTCGATACATCGCGCCGTTGAACGCCCAAACCGATTTTTCAACCGCATGGATGTTTGGCCTCGCACACGTCCGGGCGTTGTCACCCCGACTGACCACCACAAGGTTGTCGCGCCGGCAATCGAGCCCCCAGCCATTGGCGTGGCGGACGTGCAGGCCGGTAAGGTCAACGCCGTGGTGCTTTAGGATGACGCGATGCAACTCGCCGATTCGACTCGAGCGCGTAGCAGCCGGTCGTACGCTGTTCACCCCGCGCGTTGCGACGTGATCGCTGCTTGTAGCGCCATCGTTCGGCAGTCAGCGAAACAAAGTCGGCATCTTCAACAATGGCGAAGCGCCCGCGCTGGCGTGGGCTGTGAAGGGCAAGCAGTTTCATATGCGGAGTACGCACGAGCCCGGCACGAAATTGTGGAATTCCGCCGCTCGCGTCGATTTGCAATAGCCCGCGCCCCGGCAAACCCCGCTCAACCCCTGCCGCCGGCAAATTCGGCACAACCCTCCTCATGCCTCGCGCGGTTACAAGCGCAAACAGTAGTGTACATTAGTACATGTACCACAACCCGCAAACACGCCACAATCATCCCAACCGATACATCCGTCCCAGCCACCAAAACCAGCAAACTCAGCACAACCGATCCAAGCGGCTGGGCGGCTCGGCCGCGAGCCCGATTCGGAACGGCGGGCTAGCGTATCAGGCTAGCGGAACCGTCGATGTAAACTGTTGTTGTATAAGCAATTGCGTTGTCAACATCTGGCCGATGGCACTAAACGGGCACTATCTGGCGGCCCGATTCTGGACGCTCGCGGTCGGCGTCGGGCGGGCGAGGTCCGGGTGGGGTCAATTTTGCCGGCAATGCCCACTATGCCGGTCGTAGCGATGGCCCTGCCCTATCTCGATTGGCTGGGGTTTTTGAGTGACTGACCCACGCGGTAAATCAAGTTGACAAAACAACTTGTGTTCCAAGGCCCCTGGCGGCCCCGTAGACGCATCGGCGCGAACAACGGTGTCTTTCGTACCTGCCAGCCGCCGAGCGTCCTGGCCGCCGGAGGGCGGCCCCGTGCAGTGATTGCGGCCTCGATTCACCGCACCCTGGCGGGTGAGCGGGTCGGCCATCGGCACAACCGGAATGCTGGCCGCCGGGTTCCTGGCCACCACGGGGTGGATTCTGAAAATAAATTGCCGAGCCCTGGCGTACTAGTCCTGAACACAGCACGTTGCCGCCGGAATCTGGCAGTTTGCCACAATGCGCGGCGCGTGCCGTGCGTAAGCACCATAGGTCCGGCACGCCGCCGGGGCCACCTAAGCACCAGTGAGGTAAACACCAAATGCCAAGAATGACAATCAAGGCAATCAAGGGGCGAGCAATCGCGGACGCGAAAGCGATTATGGCGGACCCGGAAAAACTCGCCCAGGTCGAACGCTGGTTTTTCAACCGGCCGGTGAGCGGCACCGTAGCGGACTTTTACGAACGGCGGTATGGCTTCGCTGACATCTTGGAACCTGGCCCGCTCGACCCTCCCGGGACAATCGCGGAAGCAATCGAGCGGTTTCAATTCCCACTAAATCCTTGCCCCAAATTTGACGGGCAGGATTGGCTCGACGAACTCGCCTCAGAGGGGCCATCGCGGGGTGTTGACCCCCGTAAGGCTTACACCTACTGGAATCAATTCATTAGTGAACTGTCGCGTGCTTTGTTCAAGGCGCACATTGAATTGTTGCCGGGCGAGAGTGTTGGTTGACATTATTGACCCGCGCATCCTCGATTGATCCTCTGGTGCGAGCCCGCAAGGCGTGCTGGTACCGGCCGCCTTACGGGCCGCTTCTCACTTCCATCGAATCGAAAGCTGACGATGACACTTTGTAGAACCTGCGGCGAGCCGCTGCGCTCCACTGGTGGTGAGTGCGAAGATTGTGAGATGCGCCGGCGGTATCCCGATCATCCCCCTCCCAAGCCCGACCCGCTCGCCGCACAGCAACGGGACGTAACGGCATTGCTCAAAGACCTTGGCTGTCCAGACTCGCAAGAAATTTGGACGGCGGCGGTAGCGAGCGTCAAAACCGATCTACCGAAGATTATTCACCAGCGAGCGTTGGCGCTCGCGGGGCTCGCTGACACACCGCTACGATCCGACAACACGTCTGGCCACCCAGGCATTGATCGTCATCGGGACCGCTGGCGGGCTCGCGTATGGCGCGGCGGCAAGATCGTCTTTAGTCGCTCCTATTCTGAGTTGCCACGCGCGGTTGCCGCGCGGGCGAGATTCTTGGAAGGTCGCGCATGACAAAGCTAAACTCCGTTGGCCTACGGTTCGCGGCGCAATTCCTCGGCTACTCTGAGTCTGGCCTACGTAAGCTGTTGGCGACTGGTCGCGGTCCGCGATACACGCGAGCCGGCGGCCGGGGACACTTCAAATTCCCGATTGAATGGCTTCAAGAATTTCAAGAGCAAGGCGCACCGGCCGCAACAACGAAAAGGAAAAGCCGGTCCCGAGTGGAGCCGGCTTGCAAGGTTGACCGTGAGCTATTGAATCTCTAAGCGGACTGCCAGAGAAATTCACTGCTCAATTCATCCCATTGCAGATAATGCTCGCGGCAGATTTGGGGCGTGTTCCCCATGAGTCGGGCCAGTGTTTCAATGTTCGTTGGCTTGCCCGACCAATAGCCTTGAAGCGTTCGCTTCGCGTATGTGTGTCGGGTCGCGTACAAAACGCAATCCTTGTCGAACATCATCCCACCCTTTGCCAGCTTGTCGCGCACGTCGCGGAACCGTTTCGACAGGTTGCTTTGCGTCCAAGGATCGTTGCGCGGGCTGGTGAAGATCGGCCCCGCCTTGCGCAAGGCAACTTGCTGCCGAATCGTGGCAATCGTTGCGGGGTCGGTCACATAGACAACGCGCTCACGTTTTTTGGTTTTGGTTTCCTCTTTGGGAAACCGAATCTCCAATCGCTCGCCGTGGTCTTTGATGTGTCGTGATTCAACCGCCGCAAACTCGATACCCGGCCGCATTCCAGTACGAATCAAAACACGAATTGCCATTTCTAGGGACGGGCTCGCGGCAGCGCACAAAGCCGCCTCTTGCTCGGGTGTAATGTACGTAATCCGGCCCCGGCCCTTGGGAACCTTGTAGCCGCGAACTGGGTTGGCGGGAATCAATCCAGCCTTGACCCCATAATTGAATGCCCGCATTAGCGCCTTGATATGGTTGCGCTTTGTGCTGGGCGATTTCCAACCCGCATGAACTTGCAGCCATTGGTCAACGTCCAGCGGCTTCAATTGGCAGACGGGTATCGCACCGTAACCCGCGTGAACCTTGTCCGCCTTGCTGGGTTTGCCTTTGCTCGTTAAGTCTTTGCCCTTGAACTTGGCGGGCAAGCCAAAGCAAAAATCAAAGAGCGATTCGGCCCGATCCGTGAAAGTCTTGTTCTCGCCTGCTTCCTCTTTGGCTTTGGCCAGATAGGCTTGGCAGACCTCTAAGACCGTGGCGCACTCTACGTCAACCGTGGCCGGCTTTTGCCTCTCCGCTGTGAGCCAACGGGCATAGGCCAGTTTTGCGGCTTTGGCGTCGGCTTGTTCGTTTCGCAGCCGCTCGCCCAATTCGTCAGTCAGCCAAATGAACGCGCCACGCTCGTCTTTGGTCTGCCAGCCACGACCGTTCCGATAGAAGTAACCTCGATTCCGTGAGCCTCTTTTCCTCCCTGCCCGTTTGGGCTTTGCCATGTTGTCTCTCAGAGTTGCGAGTGTTTTGGTTGACGGCTACACTTAGTACGCTCGGGTCGGGTCTGGAATTGTGGTAATCTCGGATTTAGTGCCAAGATTTAGTGCCAAGCCCTCTACGGTCAACCATAACTCCTTATCTGACAAAGACAAGCGTTTAGTCGGGCGGCTAGCTCAGTTGGTTAGAGCGCCATCCTCACACGGTGGAAGTCACTGGTTCGAGTCCAGTGCCGCCCAGTTTTCTTGCGCGATGCATCATGCTCGGATGCGGCATGATCTCGCGCTGCATGCCTATGCCCGTAGCGGTTCACCACGCAGCGCGCATATTTCTACTTTGATGGCGTTTGGCATGGCGCGCGATGAACGAAGACGTGACTACTTCGTTAGAAAATCGGCGACCCATCGGTGCGTCGGGCGTGCCGCGGAATCCGAAATTGCGTCGTCTGGCGGCACTAATTGGCGCAAGCCCAGCGATCAACGAAACTTCGGGCCAGGACGCGTCCCCGGCGATCTCGCAGCAGCTTCTCAGCCGACTTCGCAAGCATCGGATGCGGTGGCGCTGGCCAACTCGGTCCAGGCGACGTCGCTGCGCGTGTGCAGCCGCGCGGCGATGGGCACAAGATCGCCGCGATCGCCGATCAGCCGAGCGCCGACGTACGGCGGCCAAAGTGCTTGCGTTTCGTAGCAGAGCACCAGATCCGGGTCCGTGTCGACGACGACCGTGGCCGCCGGCTCCAGTTGCTGGCTCAGTGTTGCCGCCAAAGCCGAGTCGGACGACGCCTGGGGCACCAAGGCCAAGAGTCTTTGCTGTCCACCGCAGCGATCGAGCTTGGGCAACGCCGCTTTCAACAGCGATTGCAGCCGATCGAGTGCTGCTTCGGCATGGTCGCCGACCACCGCGGCGTCGATGGCCGTGTCCTTCAAGGTTTGCAGAATCTGGCCACGCGCTTCGGCGCGCAAGGCGCGCACGAGCGCATCGCGCAGGCTGTCCGCCCGTTCCAACACGTTGCGCAGCCCGCCCTCCGGCTCGACGAAGGTGGCGCGGAATCGCTCGTCGACCGAATCGATCAGTTCCGGCATTCGCGCGCAAAGCGCTGAGGCGATCGCCGCCGTGACGTCGTCGGCCGTTGGCGATTCGCCGGCGCGGTCGCCCCAGGACGAATCATTGGCGAATGTCTGCGATAATTGTCCCAGTTCGCGCTGCAGATCGGCGATGCGTTCGCCGGCCGCGCTGATCGGCGCCGCGATCAGCCGACACACGCGAATCAGGGCGTGACCCGCGGCCTGCTCGCAGCGCAGTGCAATCAGATAGGTTAGCGCCTTGGTCAGCTCGTCGTGGATCTTTTTATCCTGACGGCCGAAGAGCGAGCGTTTCGGCGGTGCGGCGACCGCCGTTCTAACCGTGTGCTCGACGGCCAAGAGATCGCGCTGCTGCTGGCGAAGTTGTTCGTGCGTCTCGGTTTCGATGGCGCAAATGTTTGTCGTACCATTGCTTTGCGCTGGCAGCCAATGCAACTCGGCCGGCCGACGTGTCCACCAAGCCGAGGATCCATGCGAGGATCGTGTCTCCCAGCGGCGCGGCAAGCTGTTTGAGTTCGTCTGCCAGGGCCAATTGGATCGGCGCGGGACAGGCGTTGCACGATGCTTCGGCGGGATCGGACGGTCCGAATACGTTGGCCATGGCCGATAGCACGTGCTGCACGTATTGCTGGCCGTGCGTTTCTTGTCCAGCGGGCAGCGAGGAGCACATACGCGCGAGTACGGCGGCCGCATCGCCTCCCAGTTCTTGTTCGATCAAACTGAGCACGCGCTGCGTCAACCGAGGATGATCCACTTCGCACTTTTCGGCATGCTCGGCAGCGAGCTGGTTGGCGGCAGCGAGGTCGGTGCGGGCTATCGCGGTGGCGGGATCGCTGCGCTGGGTGGCCATGTCCACCAGCGACGTGTGCGAAGCAGTTTTGATGGCCGCCCTGGTGCCGCCCCGCCAGCGATCGATCACTTCTTTGCATAGCTGCTCGCTGGCTATTGACGGCAGCGCGGTGCACAAGCTTCCGACACGCGACAGTCCGAACGTGCGCAGCGAACTGGGCTCGACCGGCGTGGATTGTTGCCGGCAGGCGTCGAGCGCCGGCGCCGCGGGGGTAAACGCATTGAGATAAAGATACGAGGCGAGCGCCTCGGTGCCGCGCTCGAAGTCCGGGTCGTTCAGATTGTCGCCCAAGTGGACGAAGTATGCGTGTGGAAAGACGCCGGCCTCCGAAGCAAAGGAGGGCAGTCCGCACGCCTCGTCGCCGGGATAGCCGCTCGCGCCGCCATAGTGAAACAATTCGCTCAGCGTGGCGTAGGAATTGGCGACGGCCAGATCGGCGGCCGTGGGATTGCGATCGGTGGCATGCACCAGCACGCCACACACGCCGCCGTCGTCGAAGCCTAGCTCGGCCAGGATCGTTCGCACAGCGTATGCCAGGTCGAGAACCATGCCGCCGCCGGTGCCGCCCGAGGTGGATGCAACGACAAATATACGTGGCACATTCGAGGCGAATTGAGCCGCCGTGACTTCGGTAGTCGCGGCCAGCGACTCGGACCCGGTGATCGCCGTCAGCACGTCGCGCAAGCGATCCAAGAGTTGTTCGGAGTGATCGACCAGTGCCAGGCGGCCGAGCGGTCGCCGGCCTTCGGTCTGCAGCGATCTTGGAATGTTGTATAACCAGCGCCGGCTGAGCGAGCGCAGCTTCTTGGCGCGCACGCGCCGTGTAATTGCGCGAGGCTGCGCAAGGGCAGCGTGAGGGTTTCGCTTTCAGCGAGCGCCGTCTCGCAATCGCCCTGGGTGGCATCGTAGAGGCTTCGCGGGTCGGTGTCGATCGCCAGCATCCGCACCGCAGGCAGCGACGCGCCGGTGCCCCAGCGGTCGTGCAGTTGGCGGCGCAACTGCCGCAGCGTGCGAGTGGCTGCCCCGCCGACCGCCAGGAACAAGGTGGGACGCAATGAGGCGTCGGTCGCGGCGAGTTCCAAGGGGGGCAAATCGGTTGCCGTGGGGATCGGCGCCGCGGGGGGTAACTTGACGCAGTCGCGATGCGCTGCGGGCGCTGCACTTGCGGCATGCTCTTCTTCGTGGGGCGTGTCTGCCGCCTCGCCGATGACCATCGTCTTCACGTTCGGCGTGGGGGAGGCGCTGTGCTGGCTGTTTGGCGCGTGCCATGTGGGATCGGTCTCCGCCAGCCGGGAGCGAACGGATGTCGTGTCGCCCAGCGAATCGGCGTAATCCACTGGCGGTGTTTCCGTCGAACGATCAGGGCTGCGCGCCGTGCGATGCTCGCCGGAGAGACTATCGATCAACGACCGGCAATTCGTGAACCGCTGTGACGGATCCTTGGAGAGCGCGCGGGCGATGATGGGTTGATCGTCCGGCGGCAACGACGTGATTCGCGGGCGAGCATGGACGTGTTGCGATGCGAGTTGCGCGGCGGTCTTGCCGGGAAACGGCAACACGCCGGTCAGCAGTTCCTGATAGACGATGGCCAGGCTGTATTGGTCGCTGCGCTGGCTGGGGCGGCCGTCGAACACTTCGGGCGACGCGTAAACCGGCGTGAGCCCGCCCATGATCGACGCTGTTACGTCCTGCAATTCCTTGACCAGGCCGAAGTCGGCCACCTTCACGCGGTTGCCCACCAGCAGCAGGTTTTCCGGTTTGACATCCAAGTGTTGCAGCGAGAAGTTATCGCTCATGTAGTCGAGCGCGTCGGCCGCGTCGCGCAGGTAGCCTAGCAGTTCGTCGCGCCCGATGCAGGCTCCCGTGGCCTGGGCTTCTTCGAACCGGTCTTTCAAGCTGCGGTCGGCTAACTCGGTGACGATGATGAGCTGGCCGTCGATGATTTCGATGCGCTCGAGCGACAGCAGAAACGGATGCCGCACTTCCTTGATGCGCTTCAGTGCTTTCAGTTCGCGGGTAGCCCGCGCGTCGTCGAAGTGACCGTAGACCAATTTGACGGCCTTGGCCAGATCGCCGGGCGCTCGGCGCTCCATACCTCGCCATATCCGCCAACTCCGATGCGCTCTTTGAGAACGTACCCGGGAATCGGTTCGCGAGCGTGTGGTGTTGTTGTCTGGGACATATCAGGCTCTATACCGCGGCGCCGGATGCTGGGTGCTCGGAGCGCTTCTCGCAGCTCAAATCAGCGGCGGATTGCGGAACCGTAAACAAGTTGCCTTGCACGAAGTCGCACTTGAGCAGGTGGCAAAGTTCGAGCTCGGCTTCGGTGTCGACGCCGGCGCAAATGACCGCCGTGCCGGCGTTGTGACTGGCTTCGACCATCATTTGGACCTGTCGCAGGCGATGCTGCGCGGAGCCCAGGCCCCGCAGCAGTCCCGGGGCGAGCTTGAGATAGTCGGGGGCCATTTGCGGGTCGGGGGTGACTTCCGCCTGGCCCGAGGTGTAGTTGTCGTAGGCCACCTCGACTTTGGCATTTCGGAGTGCCGTGCGGAACTCTCGGAATTCGGGTCCGTCGACGACGGCGCTTTCGGGTATTTCGACCAGGAGTTGCCGGCGGTGATCGGCGGCTTCGTACAACTGCCGCAAGTGATCGACGAGCTCCAATCCCTCGCATTCGGCGCTTGACAAGGCCACGACGAGCCGCCCCGGGGGCAACTGCGCGACTTCTTCGGCGGCCAGCCTGCGGAACAGATTGCGCAAGCGATCGATGGCTCGACACTCGATGCCGCTACTCCAATGATCGCAGCGCGGTTGCGCGGACTGTGTGCCGCTGTCGGTGATCAAAGCTTCGTAGCCAAACGTCTCGCCGCTACTGAGTTCGACAATCGGTTGAAACATGATGCGCAGGCCGCGGCGCGTCACCGCTTCGTGGACGCGGCGCACTGCGAGGATGGCGTTCCAGAAATCGCCATTCGCACTCGGTTCCGCGTGGGGCATCACCTGCGTGGCGGTGTTGCGGTCGACGGCCGTGGTGCCGGTGAAAAAGGTGAACTCCAATTCCGCGATCATCACCTGGTCGCCGTCGCTGAGCGCTTCGTCCTGAATGCGCTGGCCGTTCAGGAAGGTGCCGTTGGTGCTGCCGAGATCGTGCAGGTGGTATTTCTTTCCATGCCGCGTAATCAATGCGTGCTCGCGCGACACGCGGGAGGAGTCGATGCACAGGTCGGCCGCTTCATTTCGCCCAATCTTGAACGGAAACGTTTCCAGAAACGTCTTCTCCGCATGCCCGTCGAGGTTGCCCTCGAGCCAGGGAGTTGCGACCGCCGGGTCGTGCAAGACTTGTGTGCGCATGATTCGTGTTGTCCGTTTCCGGAACTTGTAGGGTAAGCGCACGCGCCGACAAAACCGTGGGCGTGACACTGCAAAACATCCAGATATGTATCAAAAGCATAGGTTATGCACGGTGCGCGCAACGACTTTAAGCTAGGCTGGCGATGCGAGGAGTAGTGGTACGCTGTGCATCTCGAAACGTTCGCAGGACGAAGACCCATGGCACCCCCCAAAGCACCGAAAGCGACGAATATTCTGATTGCAACGGCGGAAGCCGGACTGACGCGCCAATTGTCGCAGTTCCTCCGTGCCGCCGGATATCCTACGTGCGAGGCGACGCACGATGAGACGGCCACCGCGGCGCTGCGGTCGGCCGAGCCGCGGGTCGTCATCCTCGATACGCTGTTGGCCGGCAATAACGATTGGGCCAGATGCCGGACTTTGGCCGAGCGGCCGCCGGCGGACCGGCCGTTTCTGATCTTGCTGACACCCGCGACCGACGCAGCGCACGTCGAAGCCGCGTTGGAGGCCGGCATCGACGATTTCTTGTCGTTGCCCGTCTGCTTTGGCGAATTGCTGTCGCGCCTGCGCGTGGCGGCGCGCGTCTTGGAGCACGATCGGCGCGTGGGCCGCCAAGAGCCGTTTGAACGGGTGACCGGTCTGTGGAGCCAATCGGCCTTCGTCGGCCAATTGCGGCAGCACTGGGCCGCGACCACGGATACGCGCGCCGGTCTGGCGTGTGTGTTGATCGATCTCGATTTCACGCTGCGCCATTCGCCAGTCAGAAGGCGTGGGCGGGGTGAACGCTTTGGTGGCTGAAGTGGCAACGGAATTGAATCGTTTGCGCGACAAAGATGGCATGCTGGCCTGCCTGGGTGGCGACCGGTTCGGCGTCATGCGGCCCGGCGAAACCGCCGAACAAGCCGCGCTATGGGCCGAGACCGTGCGCCACAGCCTGCGCGGAAGACATCTTCCAGCGATGGCCAGTCCGATCACAAGTTAACTGCCAGTCTCGGCGTGGTCGGCTGCGAAACGGCCGAATCGCCGGAGCAATTGCTCGAACAGGCAAGCGCCGCGTTGGCGGCTGCCAAAGCGTCGGGACGCAATTGCGTGGTGCGGTGGGGCGAATTCACCACCGACGCGGAATCCACTGCCAGCTTGCAGAGCAGGATTCTCGAACGTACCACGGTGCGCCATGTGATGACTCCCTGCTCCGTGTTTCTGCAAGCCGACGACTCTTCAAGTTGCGCCGCCAAGTTGCTTCGTCAGGCGCGTCTCGATGCGCTGCCGGTGGTTGACACACAGGGAAAACTGATAGGGCTGTGCAAGCAGGACCTGCTCGACAACTCGCCGCGTCGCGGACCGGACCAGCGTGTTTCGGCCGCCATGATTTCCACGGTGCATCGCTTCGGCCCAACCGACGACGTGGCCGCATTGATCGACTATTTCAACCAAGACCCGCTGGCTTGGGCCGTGGTGGTCGACGGAGGCCGGCCCGTGGGACTGGTGAATTGCGACAGTCTGGTGGCTTTGTCGCAATCGGCTGGCGCCCACGGCTTCGCCGGCGAGGAACCCTACGACGAAACCACGGCCTATCTGCTCGTGCCCGACCTCGCGCCGAAGAATTCGGGCAGGAAGTCTAACGGGCAAGGGGCTTCGCAGGCTAGTTGCAACCGGCGCCGGTCAAGCGATCGCGCGACCGATTGCCCGGCTACCGCTTGGTGGCCAGCACCGTGAAGTAGCTCTTGGCAACGCGGTCGAAGTACTCGGGCCGCATCTCCAAAGTCGCGTCGTTGTAGGCACAATAGTTGCGCACCTGGCTCAACAGATCGCGGGGGTGGCAGCGCCTTAGCGGCCGATTCGTGCCGCGGTAGTGCTGATCGAGCAACGTCTCGACGGCCTCTTGGCGATACTCGCAGCCGAACGTCTTGGCGTACAGCTTGAACAGCCGGTGAAACTCGGTGTCGTCCGGATCGCCGATTTCGATCTTGTAGGGAATTCGCCGCAAGAACGCCTCGTCGACCAGATCGCTGGGCTCCAGGTTGGTCGAGAATATGATCAACTGCTCGAACGGGACCTGGAACTTCTTGCCGGTCGAAAGCGTGAGGTAGTCCTGCCGGTTTTCCAACGGCACGATCCAGCGGTTCAACAGCTCGGCCGGCTCGATCCGCTGTCGGCCAAAGTCGTCGACCAGCAGGCAGCCACAGTTGCTTTTGAGTTGCAACGGCGCCTCGCTGACGTTGGCGCGCGGGTCGTGCCGGATTTCGAGATTGTCCATCGTCAGCTCACCCCCCACCACGACCGTGGGCCGGCGGATTTTGACCCAGCGTCGGTCGTAGCTGGCCGTGCGCACGATGCTGTCGGCGGCCGTTTCGATGGCTTCGTGATATGCGGTATCGTAAAGCTTGATGAGCTGGCCGTCCTCGATCAGCGTTTGCGGAATCCAAATGTGTTGGCCAAAACACATCGTAATTCTGCGGGCCAGCGTCGATTTGCCGTTGCCGGGCGAGCCGTACAGAAACAGCCCGGCGCCCGAGTTGATGGCCGGCCCCAGGCTCTCGAACAGGTCGGAATTAATCGAGATGTCGGAAAATGCCTCAGTGAGTTGCGAGCGCTTGGGAGCTTCGGCCCGGATGGTTTGCGCTTCGACCGACATCACGTAGTCGGCCAGCGGCACCGGCGCGGGACCGATGTATCCGCAGGTCTCCAGATAGGCCTGGGCGCGGTTGCGCCCTGCTCGGTCAGTCCGTAGGTGTAGTCGCTCAACGGAGCGGATCCGGTGTGCATCAGGATCTGCCGCGTACGCAGGTCGTGAAACACGCTTTCGAGCATGCCGAACGGCAGGCACAAGCGGTTGGCAATGGCGCGGCCGGCGGCGGCCCCAACGACGCTGAGGTGCTTGCAAACGAGCGATTCGACGAGCGAAGCAGGCAGCCCGGCCTCCTCGAGTGAAGCCGGTTCCGCGGGACGAAACGTGTCCTCGGAAAGTAGCGAGGAAAGCAAGCTCTCGCGGCTGTCTTGGGTGGTAGCGGTGGTCATTGCCGCACTCCTGTGGGCGTCGCAAGTTCGGAAAATGGCTGTTCTATGCGGGTTCGCGGCGTGGGCGCGAGTTGCCCGCAGGCTCTCAGGAAAGTCTAGCCCGCGGAAACGGCCAAATTGGTCCGTTAATTTTGCCCAAGAGCCCACGGTTCTTCGTGCAGATAACAACGACCTGAGCCAGTCGGAGGGTGGAAAATGGACGCCTACAAACTCGTAATCGCAGGAGGTTCCGGCTTCTTGGGCCAATTGCTGGCGCGCTGGTTCGACCGGCAGGGTTGGGACTTAGTTTGCCTGTCGCGGGACCGACGTTCGCAAGTGGCGCCTGCCCGTGCCGTGATTTGGGACGGCTCTTCGCTCGGCGATTGGGCCGCAGAATTGGACGGCGCCGCGGCGCTGGTGAATCTGGCGGGTCGCTCGGTCAATTGCAGGTATCACGCGCGGAATCGCGCAGCGATTCTTCGTTCGCGGATCGACTCGACGCGCGTGCTGGGAGAGGCGGTTGAAGCGTGCACGACGCCGCCCAAGGTTTGGCTCAATTCGAGCACGGCGACGATCTACAAGCACACGTTCGATCGCGCGATGGACGAACAATCCGGAGTGATCGCAGGCACCCCGGCCGCCAAGGACTTGTTCTCGGTGGAGGTGGCTAAAGCCTGGGAACGCGCTTTCGACGAGGCCGCGACGCCCCAGACGCGAAGAGTCGCCCTGCGGACGGCAATGGTTTTCGGCACGCAGCAGGGCACCGTATATCGGGTGCTGCGGCGACTGGCCCACTGTGGGTTGGGAGGCGCCATGGCCGGAGGCCGCCAGTATGTCTCTTGGATACACGAAACCGACTTCTGCCGTGCGGTGCAATGGCTAATCGAGCACGACGAGCTCTCAGGTCCTGTGAATCTGGCTGCGCCGGCGCCCCTCCGCAATGGCGAAATGATGCGTATCCTGCGGCGCGCCTACCGCCTGCCGTTCGGTTTGCCGGCCAGTCGATGGATGCTGGAGATTGGCACTTGCCTGCTGCGTACCGAAAGCGAGCTCGTTATCAAAAGCCGTTGCGTCGTTCCCACACGCCTTGTCGAGAGAGGCTTTGCATTTCAATTTCCGCAAATGGAGCGTGCCGTGGAGGATTTGGAGATGCAAATGGCAGTCTTGGGCGGCAAGTCGGGCAGTGGGCGCCGCGATGGCATGCTGGCCGGACAATCGTCTTCGACAACGGCAGCGACGAGCTGAGATGGGGCCTTGTCCGCGCGCCGCGGCTAACGTGGCATGCGCAATTGTCTCTCGTGTGGGTTTCCCATGCGAACGTCCGCGAGTCCCTTCAATTCCGGCCCGCTGCGCCTCCGTTCTTGCGCGATCGTTCGCGGCGCTTCCCCCATGACGTACAATGCAAGGACCGAGAGTTCGCAGGTCTTCCCCGATGGCGGACGAGGGCAGTAGCAGGAGGTTCGCCGATGCGGTTCGTGTTCAATTGGATGGTTAGCCGGGTATTGCGCTACTTCGTGGCCGGCGTGTTCGCCATCTTGCCGGTGGTGGTCACCGTGGCGGTCGTGATCTGGGTGGCCCGCTTCCTTCAGCAATTCGTCGGCCCGGACGCTCCGCTGGGCCGCTTGCTGGGAGCGGTCGGGTTCAATTTCTCGTCCGACACGACGATGGCCTATATCATCGGCTGGTCGCTCGTGCTGGTGGTGATCATGGCTGTGGGCCTGATTGTCGAAGCCGGCGCGCGAGGTTTCGTGCAGCGCACGTTTGACGCCCTGCTCAACCGCGTGCCCATGGTGGGCGGCATCTACGGCACGAGCAAGCAACTCGTGGCCATGCTCGACCGCACGGGCGACACGCAATTGCGCGGCATGCGGCCGGTGTTTTGCGATTTCGGCCGGGAACACGGCTGCGGCGTACTGGCGCTGTTGGTATCGCCGGAAGTGTTTCGCGTCGAGGAGCGCGACTATCTGCTCGTGATCGTGCCGAGCGTGCCGATCCCGATGAGCGGCGGCCTGTTGTTCGTGCCCACCGAGTCCGTACGCCCGGCCGATATTTCGGTCGAGTCGTTGATGAGCATCTATGTCTCGATGGGCGTCAACGCGCCGCAGTTCCTGCCGACCACGGGCGTGTTCGACAAACAGCCGGCCCGCCCCGGCGGCCCATCGTAGCGTCGGTCCGTTTCGCGATCCTGTCAGGACCAGGCCACGAAGCGCGGCTGGGTGCGGGTGCCTGACAGTAGGACGACGGCCCGCAGTCCGTCGGTGAAATAGGGGTCGCCAGTCAAATTGTGGCGCGGCTTGTCGGGGTTGCACTCGCCCACGCCCGACACATAGCCCGTGGCGTCGACATGCTGGGCTTGCATGAGATCTTCCACGACGTAGTCGCGCGATTCGTCGACGTCGGGATCGACGCGGTGCGTGGTGAGGTTCCAAGTCTTGGTCGTGAAACGCACGCCGATATCGCGGCTGACTTGGCCGAACCACACCGGTTGCTGTTGAAACCGCAGCGGAGTGATCCACAGCCGCAAGTGCAACCGGTCGTTGATCGAGCGCCGCGTGCGCTGCAGCGCGACGTCCTGGCTGCGCCCGAAGAGATATAGGGGGCTGACCGGCGAATAGCGGTAGTGCGTGCCCAGCACGAAGGCTTTCATCGTTTTCCAGCAGGTGGCCAGCGTGATCGATTCGCTTTCGTCCCAGCGAGCCGCAAACGCCGCCAGAATGGTCTCGAACTCGCCAATCACGACCAGGTTGGCCGGGTCGCCCTGCTTCGTGTCCTTGTGGTTGCTGGTGGCGGACGGCAGACGGGCCAGTCGCTCCACCAGCGTAGGCACATCGCACTGCACCAGGTCGTGCGGAGCTTCCATCGTGGCGAAGTCGCGCTTGAGATAGTCGGCCGCGATGCCGGGCACCGGAATCGAAAACATGAACTCGACCGCATCGGCAACCGGTCCGCCGGCGGTCAGCGCGCCGGTTTCCCGATCGAGTGTGTCGCGCGACGATTCAAGCAGGATGTGCACGACCTTGGTGCCCGCGTCGAGCGTGGTGAAGACCAGTCCCTCGCGCGTTTCGCCCGGCTCGAGCGGCCGGAGTCGAAAGCCCTGCGAGCGAAAAAAGGCGTCCATTCGGTGATTGGCGCGGTAGGCCGAGATCAACTTGAACGGCACCAGCAGCAGCAACTGAAAGAAGAAAAAGAAGCCGATCAGCCCGAACGCCGTGAGCCGTCGCGCAATGGAAAAATGGTTGGCGGCGGCGGCTTCCAACGGCGTGAAGTAATTTGGGTCGATTTTCACCAGTTGCAGGCGCAGCAGCCCCGGCGAACGGTTTTCGATTTTCAGATACACGGCCTGAATGCCGCGGCGAGTGAGCGGCACGCCGAAGAACTGCTCGCTTTGCCGCGCGTCGAGCACGGCGACGGACACCTTGGCCTGCGCGTCCTCCCGCGACCGTGCCTGTTCGATGTAGCTGCGCGCCGCTGGATCGGGCGTGTAGGGGGTGATGATTAGGTGCCAAATTCGCGTGAAGAAGCTGGTTGCCACGGGGCGTCATTCCGCAAGGTCGCTGCATCGGGAGTTGAGTCCCAGGATTCTCGCCTTGCGTGGCCGTGGAGTCTAGCAGTCAGTTGAAAAATGCCGTCGTGCCATTTCAACTTCGCCAGATGGGAAGCGAAGCTCTGTCCGCTACGAAGCACGGCGGCGCTTGCGTCGGGCAGGGGTCGGCTTGCCGGTCGCCTCCAGTGCGGCGTTGCGAAGATAGTCAGACAGCCCGCTGAAGCCCTTGTTTCGGGCCGAAGCTTCGATGATCGCTTTTTCTTCGGACGTCAATCGCACGTTGACCTGCTGTGTGCGCCGCGCGGATCGGGCCGCTGCGGGCGGGGATTGCCCTTGTTCGAGCAGATATGCGACGGCTACCGCCATGGCCTGCTGTGTCGCCGCCACGCAAGCGTCCGGTGTGTCGCCGTCGGCAAAGACGTGCGGAAGTTCCAGCCCGCGGCCATACCAATGGCCATCGGCAGTTTCCAGTACGACCTGATACCCTCCTGCGATGTCCGTGGCTTGCCTGGTCACCACGCCGGCAAATGGCCGCGCGATTGCCGAGTTGCGACTATTCTTCTTGCCCTTGTTCCCCGGGCTCTTCCGCTTCAACGATCCGCTCGACTTGCCGGGCATAGTAGCGCTTGACCTTTCCGCGGTGAACTGGGATCGATAGCAGCGTTTGTCCCGGCTTCTCGAAGATGTGGTGCGATCCGGAAACTCTCGCGAGTTGGTAGCCGGCCTTTTCCAGCCGCTTCCGAACCACGCTAAAACGCACTTCGCTGGCCATTTTTAGTATAGTCTAGGATATACGTCGTCAAGAGGACATCGTTCCTGCCGGGCGAGAATTCCCGGGTCGAATTATGGCGATATGTTTCGGACAAACCAGTCGTCGGCGTCTCCCAGGATTCTCCGAGCGTCGCGACACGCCGGGCTGACGCTTGCTGGCGACCCGCCCAATCGCCAGTTATCATGGACCCGGCGGGCTTGCTCTGGCCTGCCCACTCGTTGTCACGACTACGATGGACTTGCCCCTGGGAGTCTCACGCGATGCGCGTATTTGCTCGGTCTCTGCTCGTTGCTTGCTGCTGCTGCGTTTCTGTCTCACCGACGTGCTTTGCGGCGCAGGATCGGGTTAAGGCGTTTGTCGGGGCCAAGATCATTCCGATCGAGGGCGCGGAGATCGATGGCGGCACGCTGGTGATTGAAGGGGGCAAGATCGTGGCCGTGGGGCCAGCCGACGAGGTGACGATTCCCGAGGGCGCCGAGAAGATCGACGTCGCCGGCAAGTTGATCATGCCGGGGCTGATTTGCACGCACAGCCACATTGGCGGCATGCGCACCGGGTCGGGCGCGGCGGACGGCAGCGGGCCGATTCAGCCCGGCGTGCGCATCATGGACGCCATCGACGTGTACGACCCCGGTTTCAAGCGGGCCGTGGCCGGCGGCCTGACCACGCTCAACATCATGCCTGGATCGGGGCATTTGATCAGCGGGCAAACCATCTACGTCAAGCTGCGACTGGAAGATCCGCAGCCGCGGAAGATCGACGACTTCTACATTCTCGATGGCGACGGCAAGATGATGGGCGGGCTGAAAATGGCCAACGGCACCAACTCGATGCGCGATCCTCCCTTCCCGGGCACACGCGGCAAGAGCGCGTTTTTGGTGCGCGAGCAATACATCAAAGCCCGCGAGTATCAAGCCAAGATCGCCCGCGCCGAGGGCGACCCGACCAAGTTGCCGCCGCGCAATTTGAACCTGGAGGCGCTGGTCGAGGCGATGCAAGGCAAGCGGATCGTGCATCATCACACGCATCGGCACGACGACATCATGACCGTGTTGCGGTTGTCGCGGGAGTTTGGCTTTCCGGTGGTGTTGCACCACGTGAGCGACGGCTGGAAAATAGCCGACGAAATTGCCGCCGCCAAGGCGCCCTGTTCGGTGATCGTCATCGATTCGCCGGGCGGCAAGCTGGAAGCCCGAGATTGCCGCTTCGAAACAGGTGGCATCCTGGAGAAAGCCGGCGTGAACGTGGCCTTCCACACCGACGACTATATTACCGACTCGCGCGTCTTCCGCCGCAGCGCCGCGTTGGCCGTGCGGGCCGGCATGTCGCGAGCTGGCGCCTTGAGGGCGCTAACGCTCGCCGGAGCCGAGATGCTGGGTCTGCAAGATCGCATCGGCTCGCTCAAACCCGGCAAAGACGCCGACTTTGCAATATTGGAAGGTGATCCGCTGAGCGTCTATTGTAAGACGTTGAAAACCTATGTCGACGGGCGGAAAGTGTTCGATCGCAACGTCGAGAGTGATCGGCTGTACGCCGTGGGCGGATACGGAGCGGGTACGCCATACGCGCCTTATATGTGCTGCATGGACGGCGCCGTGGCGGGAGGTGAGCAATGAAACGCTTGCTATTGCCGCTGATTGTTGTCGCCGCCCTGCCCTGCTCTGCTGCCTGGGGGCAGGTTGCGGTACGCGGCGCGAAGATTTACACGATGGCCGGCCCGCCGATCGAAAACGGCGTGGTGGTGATTCAAGACGGCAAGATTTCGGCCATTGGCGTGGCCGATCAGATTGCCGTGCCCAAAGACTATCGCGTGCTCGAGGCCGCCGTGGTCACGCCCGGCCTGGTCGATGCGCACAGCACAGTCGGCTTTGCCGGCATCTACAATCAAAAGCACGATCAGGATCAACTCGAACACAGCGCGCCCTGCAGCCCGAGTTGCGGGCGATCGACAGCTTCAACGCGCGCGAGGACTTGATCGAGTGGGTGCGCAGTTTTGGCGTTACCACCGTACACGCAGGACACGCGCCGGGCGAGTTGATCTCGGGCCAGACCCTGGTCGCCAAGACGTCGGGCCGCACGGTGGCCGACGCGGTAATCGTCGAAGCCCGGGCCGTGGCCGCCACGTTGGGACCTGCCGGGCAGAAGACCGACGCAAAGAGCCCCGGCACGCGCGGCAAAGCCATGGCCATGTTGCGGGCCGAGTTGATCAAAACGCGCGAGTATCTCGACAAACAAAAACAGGCCGCCGCGGCCGACGACGACAAGAAGAAGGAGCCGCCCCCGCGCGATCTGCGGCTGGAGATCCTGGGCAAAGTGCTCACCGGCGATGTGCCGCTGATGATCACGGCGTCGCATTCGCAGGACATCGCCAATGCATTGCGGCTGGCCGACGAGTTCGATATCAAGATCTGGCTCGACGGCGCGGACGAGTCGTATCTGCTCATCGACGAGATCAAAGCGGCCGGCGTGCCGGTGATCGTTCATCCCACCATGCAGCGGGCGTATGCGGATCACGAGAATCTCAGCATGGAGACGGCCAGCAAGTTGGTCGCCGCGGGGATTCCCGTGGCGCTGCAAAGCGGCTACGAGTCGTACGTGCCGAAGACGCGCGTCGTGCTGTTCGAGGCGGGCGTGGCCGCGGCCAATGGCCTGTCGTTCGACGAGGCACTACGGACGATCACGATCGACGCGGCCAAGATACTCGGCGTTGCCGACCGCGTTGGTTCGCTGGAAGTCGGCAAAGACGGCGACGTGGCGCTGTACGATGGCGATCCGTTCGAATACACCACGCACTGCATCGGCACCGTGATCGAAGGCAACGTGGTGAGCGAAGCGAAGCGGTAGCGTTGGCCGTTCATTCAGCCGTCGGTATTCGATCAGCGCCGGGTCCGCCGGGCGACCTACTGCACGTCGGGCATCGTTCGCGCTTGCGTATTTGCTTGCCGCGGCACTCTGGTTGTGGTATGACGACGGCGCACGTCATTGCCGATGTTGGCGCGTTGGCATTCTCGCAGTTGCCATTAGTGTGCGCAGGAGGACATCACGCATGCGACGCTTCACAAGTTGTTTTGCAGCCGTCGGAACCGCGGCCCTGGTGCTTGGTTTGACAACGCCGGGCCGCGCTCAAAACATTCGCGGCGCATCGACCGGGCCGACCAAGGCGCCCGGATTTGACCATCCAAACCAGTTCATCCACGTGCCGGCCAAGATGATTGCCGAGAACATGGAGCCGGTGATCGAGCACCCGGCGCAGGCCAAAGCTGCTGCCGACAAGCTGGCGGCCGCGGCGCGGAAGGCCGGGCGGAAGCCGAATATCGTCATCTTCCTGTTGGACGACGTGGGCTGGATGGATCCTGGCTTCAATGGCGGCGGAGTGGCGGTCGGCAATCCCACGCCGCAGATGGATCGGCTGGCGCACGCCGGATTGATTCTCACTTCGGCCTATTCCACGCCGTCGTGTACGCCCACGCGTGCCACGATCATGACCGGGCAAAACCCGCTGCACCATGGCTTGCTGCGTCCGCCGATGTATGGCGAAAAGGGCGGCCTCGACGGCGCCGTCACGCTGGCCGCGATTCTGAAACAATTGGGCTACACCACCCAGGGTGTCGGCAAGTGGCACATGGGCGAGAACGAGGGCTCGCAGCCGCAGAACGTCGGCTTCGACGACTTCTACGGGTTTCTGGGTGTCTCCGACATGTATACCGAGTGGCGCGACGTGTACTTCAATCCCGAAGTTGCGCTGGGCCCGTCGCGGTTCAAGATGATGGAGAAGCTGGGCTTCAATCACTACAACGTACACTGCACGCCCGACCGTGGACTGGAAAACACCTACTTGATCGATCTCGACAAGATCAAGGACCTGGACCAGGACTGGGCCGCCTATAGCGAGCGATTCATTCGCCGCATGAACAACTCACAAAAGCCCTGGTTCCTGTATCACTGCACGCGGGCGTGCCACTTCGACAACTATCCGAACGAGCAATATGCCGGCAAGTCGCCCGCCCGCACGGTTTTCAGCGACGGCATGGTTGAAGTCGACGACGTGTTGGGCCGGCTGGTCAAAACGCTGGAAGAGACCGGGCAGCTCGACAATACGATCATCTTCTTCACTTCCGACAACGGCCCGGAGCAGGAAGTGCCCCCGCACGGACGTTCGCCGTTTCGCGGCGCCAAGGGATCGAGCTGGGAAGGCGGCGTGCGCGTGCCGACGTTCGTCTATTGGAAGAACGTGATCGAACCGCGCAAGAGCGACGGCTTGTTCGACCTGGCCGATCTGTTCAACACATTTATTGTCCTTGCGATGGGTCTAAAACCCTCGCCTTCAGGCGAAACCTTTAGGTTCTTCGTTTGCTAGAATTTGGGGATGGAAAAGTACCGCACGAGTTCGCATAGCCGTTTCGACCTGAAGTACCATTTTGTTGTCCTTGCGATGGGTCTAAAACCCTCGCCTTCAGGCGAAACCTTTAGGTTCTTCGTTTGCTAGAATTTGGGGATGGAAAAGTACCGCACGAGTTCGCATAGCCGTTTCGACCTGAAGTACCATTTTGTGTGGATCACCAAGTATCGGAAGCCCATTTTGGCCGATGCGGTCGGAATGCGGCTGCGGGAACTGGTGCGAGAAGTGTGTAGAACCAACGAAATCGAGATTTTGGAGGGCTCGGTGTCTCGCGACCATGTGCATGTGCTGCTGTCCTGTCCGCCGAATCTGTCGCCAAGCAAGGCCATGCAGTACATCAAGGGCAAAAGCTCGCGGAAGTTGCTGATGGAGTTCAAGCATCTGCAAAAAGAGTTCTGGGGTCGGCATTTGTGGGCCCGCGGCTACTTTGTGGCATCCAGCGGCAACGTGACTGACGAGGTGATCCAAGAATATATCCGCCAACAACAAGGCACTGAGCCTGACGATGGCGGCGACAATTTCCGCATTACCAAATCGTGAGCGCAGGACTTCAGTCCGTAGCCACGATTCTCCTCGAACCTACCGGCTTCAGCCGGTAGTAGTTCAGTTCGATTGCCGGAGCACCCGGCGCCGAGGTCACCAAGTTTCTGCCGAAGGATCGCTATGTCGACGGCATCGACCAGGTTTCGTTCTGGTTGGCGCCCGATGGCGAGTCTTGCCGCCGGTCGCGCATCTATACGATGAACCAGTACGTCTCGGCCCTGCGCATGGACGAGTTCAAGGCTCATATCACGGTGGAACTGCAGGACGCCATTTTCCATCGTGGGTTCACCGGCGGCTTCTCCGGGGCGATGGTCAAGGAGACGGGCGGCGCCACGGTGACGAATATCTACACCAATCCGCAGGAAGACGTCAGCGTTGGCATCCGGCACATTCCGATCACGATTCCGCTATTGGCCGAGGGAACTCGCTATGCCGAGGTGCTGAAGCGGTTTCCGCCGAACATCAAGATCGGGTTTTCCGGGAACTAGCAGCCTGGAGATGGATGATAGCCGGAGTTAGGCTAAAGGCGTCTCAACCTGCTTGCGTTTAGCAGCGCGTCCCGCATCCGTTGTAAATGCTCTTTGCCAGCGAGTGCTTTTTCATGCCAACCCACGAAGTATCGAACCAGGCCCCGGCACTTGTTGGCTACAACCTGTTTGCCTGCGACCCGGTGTTGGGCGAAGCGCTCCAGCGCGAAGGCGCGGCCTGGGCGATCGACCGGGCTCACAAGCTAGGGCAGATTCTTGGCAGCGAAGAAACCATCGACTGGGGCTTCGCGGCCAACGCCAACCCGCCCGTGCTGCAAACGCACGATTGCGCGGACGCCGCATCGATAGCGTGCAGTTTCATCCTGCCTACCACGAGCTGATGAACCTGTCGGTGACGCACGGGTTGCACAACCTGCCGTGGAGCGAACCTCGCGACGGCGCGCACGTGGCTCGGGCCGGCGTATTCTTCCTGGTGTCGCAGAACGAACAAGGCCACGGTTGCCCGATCTCGATGACCTATGCCTGTGTGCCGGCGCTGCGCCAACAGCCCGACGTGGCCAAGGTCTGGGAACCGCGCATCGCCAGCACGAGCTACGATCGCCGCTTGCTGCCGGCGGAGCAGAAGTCGGGCGTGCTGGTGGGCATGGCGATGACCGAGAAACAAGGCGGCTCCGACGTGCGCGCCAACACCTCGCGCGCCGTGCCGGCCGGCAAGGGTGGGCCAGGAGGCGAGTATCGTCTCACGGGGCACAAGTGGTTTTGCTCGGCCCCCATGTGCGATGCGTTCTTGATGTTGGCACAAGCGCCGGGCGGATTGTCCTGCTTTCTGTTTCCCAGGTGGACGCCTGAGGGAAAGCTCAACAACCTGTTTCTGCAACGCCTCAAGAACAAGCTCGGCAATCGCTCGAACGCTTCCAGCGAGATCGAATTCGAGGATGCATACGCGTTGCTCATCGGCGAGGAAGGCCGCGGCGTGCGGACCATCGTCGAGATGGTCAACCACACGCGGCTCGATTGCACGATCGGCTCGTCCGGAGTCATGCGGGCGGCATTGGTGCAGGCCATTCACCACACGAGGCATCGCACGGCATTCGGCAAATTGCTGGTCGAGCAACCGCTGATGCAAAATGTACTGGCCGACTTGTGCATCGAATCGGAAGCGGCCACGATGCTGGCCATGCGGTTGGCGCGAGCGTATGACCGGTCCGATGAATCGGAAGCGCGCTTCCGCCGCATCGCCACCGCCGTGGCCAAATACTGGGTCTGCAAACGCACGCCGGCGGCCGTGAGCGAATTGCTCGAATGCCTGGGCGGCAACGGCTATGTCGAGGATTCGGCGCTGCCGAGGCTGTATCGCGAATCGCCGCTCAACTCGATCTGGGAAGGCTCGGGCAACGTCATCGTGCTCGACGTGTTGCGGGCCATCAGCCACGAAACCGGCACGATCGACGCACTGTTGGACGAGATCGACCTGGCCCGGGGAAACGACGGCCGCTTCGACGCGTACGCCGCGGCGGTGCGCGGAGAATGGAAGTCGCTGGCGAGCAACGTGCCGCAAGCGCGGCGGCTGGTCGAGCGTCTGGCGCTGGCTTTGCAAGGCTCCCTGGTGGTGCGCTACTCGCCGCAGCCGGTGGTCGATGCGTTCTGCGCCTCGCGACTGGCCGGCGATCGTGGTCTGGCATTCGGCACGCTGCCGGCGGGGCTGAAGCTCGAAGCCATCATCGAGCGCGGGCTGGTGTTATAGCCCGCGCGGTATGGACCGCAATCCACCGGCAGAGCCGGTGGCTGATCGAGCGCGGACGACGGCCATCGTATTCGACGGCCATCGTATTCGACGGCCATGTTTGCACGGCGCGGCCGTTGTTATCAATGTCAGCCCCCGGCTCCGCCGAGGGATTATTGTCCTTGCGATGGGTCTAAAACCCTCGCCTTCAGGCGAAACCTTTAGGTTCTTCGTTTGCTAGAATTTGGGGATGGAAAAGTACCGCACGAGTTCGCATAGCCGTTTCGACCTGAAGTACCATTTTGTGTGGATCACCAAGTATCGGAAGCCCATTTTGGCCGATGCGGTCGGAATGCGGCTGCGGGAACTGGTGCGAGAAGTGTGTAGAACCAACGAAATCGAGCAATACGTAATCTAGCCAACTTTTTTTAGGTACGCAATAAAAA
>CAVZWY010000017.1:0-532378 GCA_963779015.1 uncultured Planctomycetaceae bacterium
AATACTTGTAACAGGTGGAGCGGGTTTTATCGGCTCACATGTGGCAGAAGCACTTGTCAATAGGAAGCATCAAGTGATTGTGTTGGATGATCTGAGCGGAGGATTTAAGGAAAATATTGCCGCTGGCGCAGAATTTGTACAGGGTAGTGTCAATGATAATGACTTGGTGATGAACTTGTTTGAAAAACATAAATTTGAATATGTCTTTCACCTGGCGGCGTATGCAGCGGAGGGGCTGAGTCACTTCATCAAACGATTTAACTATAACAACAATCTGATCGGAAGTGTGAACCTTATCAACGCTTCCATAAACTATAATGTGAAATGTTTTGTTTTCACATCCTCCATTGCGGTATACGGGGCAAGCCCGGAACTTCCGATGACAGAGGAAACTGTGCCTCACCCTGAAGATTCTTATGGCATTGCTAAATTGGCTGTCGAACAAGAATTGAAATCCTGTAAGGAAATGTTCGACTTGAATTATATTATTTTTAGACCACATAATGTTTTTGGTGAACGCCAGAATATCGGCGACAAATATCGTAATGTGGTCGGTATTTTTATGAATCAGATTTTGCAAAATAAACCCATGTCCGTTTTTGGGAATGGAGAGCAGACTCGTGCTTTCAGCTATATTGCTGATCTGGCTCCAATTGTTGCTGAATCCATCGATGTGCCTGCCGCGTACAATCAGATTTTCAATATTGGCGCAGATCAACATTATTCTGTAAACCAATTGGCGAATTCCGTGGCAAAAGCCATGGGAGTGGAGTCCAATATTGCCCATTTGCCAGCTCGAAATGAAGTGGTGAATGCGTACTCGTCCCACGACAAAATCCGTAAAGTGTTTGGAGACAGGGAATTGGTCAGTTTGGATCAGGGTCTTTCCCAAATGGCAGAATGGGTGAAACAGCATGGCGCGCGGTCCAGCAGTAAGTTTGAGAACATTGAAGTGACCAAGAATTTTCCCAAAGCATGGCTTTCCTAAAATGACTTATGCCTGAACCTCTTGTTTATATTGTTATCCTAAACACCAATCGTCGCGACGATACGCTTGCTTGCCTTGAGTTGTTGTCTAAGAGCACATACAACAATGTGAAGATCATTGTTCTCGACAACAGCTCGACTGACGGTTCTGTGGGAGCCATTCGATCTGTTTTCCCTAATGTGCAGATCATCAATCTGACTGAGAATCTTGGGTATGCGGGCAATAATAATGTCGGCATAGAAGAGGCAATTAAATACGGAGCAGACTGGGTCTTAGTCTTGAACGAGGATACGATCCTGGGTCCAGATTGTTTGGCAGAACTGGTCAGGGTGGGGGAAGGTGATCCAAAAATCGGTGCTGTAGGTCCCATGGTCTATCATCATAATGAGCCCAATGTGATCCAATCTGCGGGTGGGATGCTGGGAAAATATTGGCAGAGTCAGCATTTGGGACAGAATGAGGACGATACTGGGCAATTTCAATTGCCTCATAAGGTGGAGTGGATATCAGGTTGTGCAATCCTTGTGCGACGTGCGGCGATAGAGAATGCGGGTATGTTGGATGCTAGTTTCTTTATCTATTGGGAGGAAACAGAATGGTGTATTCGTATTTCACGAGGCGGCTGGCAGATTGTCCATGTACCTCAGGCAAAGATATGGCATAAGGGAGTACAGCGTGATTATCAGCCAAAACCGTCATTCACTTATTATGGTACGCGCAATCAACTTCTGACTCTTTCCAAGCATAAGGCTCCATTGGATGTCCAAGTTTTTAATTGGATGCAAATAGCACGTACACTGGTGAGTTGGTCGGTCAAGCCAAAATGGAAGGATAAGCGTGAACATCGTAATGCCATGTGGAAAGGTGTGGTTGATTTTCTTCAAAATCGTCGGGGACAGTTGCCTTCCTAGTTCTATCAGATATTTATGAAAATCCTTTTTCTTTCGCGTTGGTTTCCATATCCCACCAACAATGGATCCAAATTACGGATCTATAACTTGTTGCGCGGGTTGTCAAAGTGACCATGATGTGACTCTGCTTAGTTTTGCAGATCAGCTTGATGCGAATCCCGACGCGCCCGAAATCCGAGCGATTTGTTCTGATGTCCATGTGGTACCCTGGCATGAATTCGATCCAAACAGCACGCGTGCCCGTTTCGGTTTCTTTAGTTTTACTCCACGTTCTATAATCGATACTTTTTCCCCTGAGATGGCAGGGGTGATTACTCAATTGTTGAAGATGTATCATTATGATTTGGTCATTGCTTCGCAGTTATCTATGGCAGCATATCGCCCATACTTTGAAAAAATCCCTGCCGTTTTTGAAGAAGTAGAAATCGGATTGAGTTATGGTGAAATTCATCATTCATCGGATATAAAAAAACGCATCCGACACGCCTTTACCTGGTTCAAGCTTCGCATCTACCTTTCACACATCCTCAACTCTTTTCAGAAATGCACAGTTGCTTCTGAACAGGAACAACAGTTGCTTACCCGGAACTTTTCAATTCCTAACGGCAAGATTGAAGTAATTCCCAATTGTGTGGAAGTGGGCGATTATCGTCCATCGACAGTTGTACCGAACCAATTGATATTTTCCGGTTCATTCCGCTATCGTGCAAACTACGATGCAATGCTATGGTTTATTGGGGAAGTATTTCCTCGTATTCTTGAACAAGTTCCTGATGCTCATTTGGTTATCACTGGCGATCACGCCAACCTACCGCTCCCCTCTACTGAAAATATTACTCTTGCTGGTTATGTGGATGACATCAAGACGTTGATTACATCTTCGTGCGTCAGCATTGCTCCTTTGTTGAGCGGCGGCGGGACACGATTAAAAATTCTGGAAGCCATGTCCCTTGGTACCCCGGTAGTCTCCACGTCAAAGGGCGCAGAAGGGTTGGATGCATCTGTTGGAGAACACCTCTTTGTAGGGAATTCTCCGGAGGTCTTTGCGGACGAAGTAGTAAAAATTCTAAAAGATGAGATTGTGCGTGATCGGATCGCAAAAAGCGCGTATCAATTTGTAAAAGAGAAATACAATTGGGAAACAACATTGCCGCGTCTTTTTAGAGCTGGTGGATGTTGCCGCTGGTTACAGCCGAAATCTAGGATTACCCGTGTATGAACTTTAATTTCAACCTGAGATTTTTATCGTTTGATTGGAAAATATCCATTAGCTGGCAATGGATGCAGTTCGGCATTATCGTTACTGCGATCCTTGTGAGTGTGGTAGCGTCTTATTGGGGGTCCTTGCAGGTATTGCTTTTACTTGCCGTATTACTGGCTGGGTTTGGTGTTGTGTTGGTCATGATGCAACATCCGAACATCGGGTTTATTCTTGTTTTTCTGAGTGGTATTTTTATCCCATTTACTGGTCCCAGCAATATGAACACTGCTGTTCTTAATGGTTGCGCTGATGTTGGCATTGTGGTTGTTGGATATGTTGGTGGTAAAACGTAAATTTGAATTTATCAATTCGCGTGCGTTATTGCCAGTTTTTGTATTTCTAGTGATTTCCATTGTTTCCTTTGGCATGGGGCAGATCCCATGGTTTATTTTTGCTAATCAGGCCCCACTTACTTCCCAGGCTGGTGGATTTGCGATTTTCACTCTTTCCATGGGTGTTTGTTTCTCGCGGCACATCGGATACAGGATCTGCAGTGGCTCAAAACCATTGTTTGGATCTTTATTGGATTGGGAACAATTTATATAGGTGCGCGATTTATTGATTTTTCTCTGATAGATCAAGTTTTATAATATCGCATTTACATCAGGGAGCATGTTTTGGACTTGGCTTATCGTAATAGCCGCTAAGCCAGGCTATGTATAATACTCAACTAAAGATGCGCTTTAAGGTCTTTTTAGTTGGATCTGGTTTTGATGACAATGTATGTTGCCTATGTACAGGCATATGATTGGAAATCAGGTTGGGTCCCCCCACTTGTCGGTATTGCAACGTTGTTTGCTTTCCGGTTTAAGAAATATATTATTTTTGCGGTTCCTTTTGCTGTGCTTGCCGTGGTGTATGCGGCAGGAAAATTGGTTACTTCTGACGAATATAGTTGGGGAACTCGTGTTGATGCTTGGATTATTATTCTTACGATCAGCCGTGTGAGCCCTATACTTGGCATGGGCTTCTCAAATTATTACTATTACACACCCTTATTCCCCATCCGTGGCTGGCCTGTAAGTTTCAATTCTCATAGCCAATATGTTGATCTGATTGCCGAGGTTGGTGTTGTTGGTTTGCTTTGTTTTCTCTGGATATTCTTTGAGTTTGGGCGATTAGGCTGGAACCTAGGAACTCAGTTAAAAGATGGTTTTGCACGTTCGTATGCTTTGGGTGTACTGGCGGGTGTTGCGGGATCTCTCATGGCGGCATTCCTCGTGGATTGGATTTTGCCATTTGTATACAATATCGGTTTCAACGGATTTCGAGCAAGTATATTGATGTGGATATTCTTCGGGGGATTGGTTGCCATCGAGCAGATGCATAAAAAAGGCTTGATCACATAATTTTCATGGAGGATACAATGACAGAGGAGTTGGTTGGTTTGATCCCTGCCGCGGGAAAAGGTGTTCGTTTAGGTTTACCCTACCCAAAAGAACTATATCCGGTAATACGAGATAATCACTATAAACCGATTTCACAATTTGTAGTGAATAACATGACCGTTGCTGGAATTCAGCATATTGTTTATGTTGTGAATGAAACCAAACATCAATTGATCGGCTTTTTTGGCGATGGACACCGATTTGGTTGTAACCTGAGCTATGTTGTTCAGGAAGAAAGACGTCACGAGGGCAAATCCACATCACCCGGGTTGTCCGATGCGTTGGATAGCGCATATCATCTCATTCAAGGAAAGACGGTCTGCTTTGGTATGGCAGATACCATCATGCAACCGGAAAATGTCTTTGTCAAAGGACTCAAAGAAGCCACCCCTGATGATGATGTGATTCTGATCCTCTTCACCACAGAGCGTCCTGAAAAGTTCGGCATGGTGAAATACGAAAAAAATGGGCGCGTACTGGAGATTAATGACAAACCCAAACAGACCGACCTGACTGAAATGTGGGGATGTATTATCTGGCGCCCGCGCTTTACAGAATTTCTTCACGAAAGCATCCATAAACATGAAATCTCTGATTTTGCTGTTATCATGAACAATGCCATCAAGGAGGGGTACAAATTCCGAGCTGTACATGCGCAGGATGGTTTATATATTGATTTGGGGACGTATGAAGAGATTGCTGAACTAGACCGTCGCTTTAGAGAGGATTAACCATGTCGACTATATCTAATAACAATGGAAATGCTATTCCTGATCTTTCCATTGTTCTGGTTGGTTGGAACAATAAAGCCTATCTTGACCCCTGCCTTAATTCCCTATATAAAAGTGGATTGAAATGTAGCTTTGATGTAATTGTCGTGGATAACGGTTCTACTGACGGAAGCCAGGAGATGTTACGTGAGAAATACCCACAGGTTCTCATCATACAAAACGATAGTAATGTCGGACTGGGCAAGGCAAGCAATCAAGGCATCGAAGCCACAAAGGGAAGATATATCCTGCTCTTGAACAACGACACCATTGTTAATGGACCATCTTTTAACACGATGGTAGATTTTCTAGAGCAAAATCCTAAAGCTGGTGGTGTAGGTGGAAAGTTAATGAATCCCGATGGGACAATACAAGCAGGATATAACTACTTTTCATCCCTCCGGGATGAGTTTTTTGTTGCCACCCGATTGGGAGAATTAATACGCCCTGGCTACCCTGCGGTTATGGATGCCAATGAAATTAAAATCTGTAGATTGGATGGGCTCGGCTTGTCTTATGGTCAGGCGTTCTGCATTGGATGAAGTTGGCTTACTGGATGAAGGATACTTTATTTATGGTGATGAAATGGATTTGCAATATCGGCTCAAAAAAGCTGGTTGGGAAATTTATTTCCTGCCCAATGCTACAACCATCCATTATGGTGGACAGAAGCATGAATCGCTGGAGCCGTCGCAAGATGGTCTATCGCGGCAAGATGCTTTTCTACCAGAAGCGCTATGGTTTCTTCAAAACGCTTATTCTGCGTCTCATGCTTGGCATACTTAGTACTGTAAAACTAATTCCTTGGGTTATTGCATCTGCCTTTCCAAATAAGCGTGATGTTGCACAAAAGGAATTGCACTCCAATCTGGAAGTCATTGGACTTTGCATCACACTCTCCTGATCCGTAAATAAAATGATTGTAAACCATCCTTATTCCCCGTTCAATATACAAGATCAATATACAATAAGAATTAATCGAAAGTCCTTTACATTCTCATCTCGTACGGCAATCCTGACCATAATCGTTGTTGCTGTTTTGTTGCGTTTGGCTTCCGCTATTTATCAAGGGAACACGGTTACCGATCTGCCAGGCATCTTCGATCAAATTTCCTATGATGGTTTGGCACGGCGTGTGCTCGATGGACATGGCTTTTCCTTTGCTGAGGGACACTGGCCTGCAACACGTGCAGGAGAACCAACAGCTCATTGGAGTTATCTTTATACACTTTATCTTATCATCATATACAAGTTGTTTGGAACGAATCCACTCGTTGCAAGAGTAATACAAGCTTCGGTTGCAGGAATATTTCAAACGATATTGATCTGGCAGATCGGAACTCGTCTCTTCAACAGGACCGTGGGTGTGGTTGCTTCTGCATGGAACGCCCTTTATATTTATTTCTTTTATTACGCTGGCGCGCTCATCACTGAAACTTTTTATATCACTGCCATCTTATGGACGTTTGATTTTGCTCTACGCCTTACAGCCTCGCAAAAAATAAATTGGAGGCAATGGCTGGAGTTTGGGCTAGCAATTGGGGTGACGGTTTTGCTCCGCCAGGTTTTTTTGATCTTCCTGCCTTTCCTTTTCTTATGGCTTTGGTGGAATATCAAAGATGTCAATTCAAACATGTTGCAACAAAAAATTCACTGGACTGCTATTAAAGGAATAACCATTGCCATACTGACTTTAGCCATGCTCATTATTCCATGGACAATCAGAAACCAACGTGCTTTTGGGACCTTTGTGTTGTTGAATACCAACTCGGGTTTTGCCTTCTTTTGGGGCATGCCTGCAAAGTAATGATCTGTGCAGAGACACGCACACGATCCGGCGCAAGTGAACTCAACTGCTGCTGAATGACGCGCAGCTCCCGTTGCGACTCCTGCGCTTTCTCTGCGCTCGACTGGATTGTTTCGCGCCGAGACGAAACTTTTTCCAGGCTGACATTCAAGTCCGCGGCAATTTGCTTGGCTCTTTCGGCGTTTGCTTCTTCGGCGCGTTTCAGCCTCGCGTCACGGGCAGCTTCGATTGCAGCTAGTTGTTCCGTGACGACTGTGCGGCCTTCATCAAAGGCGCGCAAGCATTCGTCGTCAAGCTGCCCGACGATTGAGTCCTTTCGTGCAGATACGGCTTGTTGGTCGATGTCGTTCGGCTCAACTAGCTCCAGGAAAGCGAAGCACGTTCCCAGATACTTTGCCGTGGCGACCTGGTCAGGCGAGGGGCTGCCAGCGGGTGGAGCAGTCAACAGCCTGCCGATCGTGGCTATCGAAGAAAGCGCTGCGTCGTATTGCTTGCCCTCAATCTCGGTCCAGAGCTTGACGCGCTGGGCGGCCACATCGTTGGGCCGCGACTTGGCATACCGCACTAGCAACCTTTGGGCATCTGCGTATCGCCGCTGGTTGGCCAATACCAGGCCGTACGCGTAGTCGATCCGCAAGTCGTCCAGATTCCTGCGCTTGCATTCGACCGCGTGCTTCCGCGCTGCCTCGACAGCCGGTGGTGTGTTCTTCAGGCCTGCGGCGAAAAGCTGCGGGAGTTCCGGTGGCGTGTCAGCCAACAGGGCCGACGTGTGCGCGACGAACAGGCAGATTGTCGCAGTGCGAGCAAGAAAAAGCATTGGCTGAATTACCGCGCAAAGGTCCGTTACTATCTTGCAGCGATTGGCGGCGATAGTCCGGGGATCAATGTCCCTGGTTCCATCACCGGCGAGTTGTCGTGCGCCAGCACGCGGTTGTCCCCGACAAAGTAATTGTGTTGCCCGGCAACGACGAGGTTGTACACTTCCGTTGGCGTTGTGCTGGCTACGGACTCCACTCGAATCGGTCCGTTCAAACTATGCAGCGAATCGCCTTTCTCTAGCTGGCTCGCTACCTGCCATCCCTTGCCCACGACCCAAAATGGGTGCCCAAGAGTAGCTACGATGATATTTGAGCCGTCAAGCTCGATGCGCATCAGTTCGGGCACTTCGCGCAGGCGTCGCTGCTGTACTGATTCGAACAATAGCTCGCCGCTTAGCAAGTCTTGGGACAGCACGCGATCCCCTGCGGAAATTTTCTCGATTGGTCTCAGGCCGTATATCGTGGTCACTTGAGTTCCAGGTGGAAAGCAATATCCATGAGCCCTTTCCAAGACCACAAGTGGTGGACGCGACGGATCGGTAAACCGCATCGTATTCGTCGTATTTGTTTCGCGCGGCGCTTGTACGAATGCCTGGTTTAGCTCGCTCGAGCGAACATAGCGGGGCTTGGTCGAGTTCGCTACGCCCCAATGGTAGTGCTCATTGTACAGCTTATCCCACATCTCGGGTTCATCTGCGTCCTCGAAGCCTGTCGTGCGTTTTAGCACGAACTGAACTCGTTGCCTTAGCCATTCTTGTCGATCTCGAACGGAAGATGCGCTGGCCTCCATCTGTGCTGCCCTGAAGGTCTCGTTTCTCAGCGCGCGTGGCGTCACCAACATCTTGGTAATCGCATCTGCGGGGTTGACCGACGAAGTAAATGTCAAAAGCACATCTGCCTCGCGCCCTTCCAAAAACACTTCGTGCTCGTGGATCACCATGCCGCCGGGCAGCACGAAGATGTTGAAGTGAGTCTTGATCTTGCCTGGAATGGCGGCGATCATTTGCGGCACGTAGGCGTACATCGGCCGTTTCTTCAACTGGTCGCACGCCGCGGCCCGCACTGCTTGTGAGTCAGGCTGCAGCGCGCGGCGCAACAACACCTGCGTTGCCTCGGGCGTTGGCATCCGGCCGACGGTTTCGATCAAGGCGAGATTGAGAGCATCGGCCTTCTTGCCAGTGCCGTTTTCGGCAAACGTGGCTTCCAGGGCGCCGATGGCATCGACGTCATCCAGCTTGCTCAAGGCTTCCCGCGCGGCTTCGTAGTCCTTGCCGGTGCCCGTTTCGAGTGCTTTGCGCCACTTGACCATTTGCGGCTGCCAGCGCCGCATCGCTTGCAGGCGCTCGCCAGCCAGTTTCTTGGCCTCGACGATCTGTTGCCTGGTCAATAGTCGTCCTTCGTGGAACTGCAGGCCGAGCGCCGTGAGCGCTTCGGCGCCCTGCGCATCGAACTCCAGGACCTTGGCCCAGTGGACGCGCGACTCGTCGAACAGTTGGCTTTTCTTGCACCAGCGGGCTAGCTCACGATGGGCGTCCGCCGTGTCGATCATCGCGTCGCGACGCTGGCGGTAGGCGTCAAGGCGCTTGTCATCTCCCGCGCGCTGGGCCACTTCATCGAGCGTGAGCCATTGGTCGTCCCAGCGGACGTAGCCCGACTGCCAGCGGGCGGGGGCATAGTTGGGGTCGAGCTTGAGCGCTTGTTCGAGCAGCAAGTTGCGCTGGTCGCTGGGGCCTTCCAGTTCGGTCCGCAGCGCCGCCGTGACCAGTTCGGCCGGCGTCGCGTCGCTGGCGGGCAGTTTGAACTCGGCCGCCGAGAGAACGCCGGGCAATGCGATCAGTGCCGCCAGCACGGTGCGCGCAACGATAGGCTTAGCTCTCATAGCTGTCGGCCTCCGCGAAGATGAGAGAATTGGATCTGTTCCGCTAGCCGTATTCTGCCCCACTTCTGGCAGCGAAGTCAACATAATTCCGGGCAGTGGCGCGCGGCCCCAGGCGCATGAAAGGCGAGGGGTTTACTGGGGTTTTGGCTTAGGGAAGCTCTCGTTCTGGCCGCCGCCGCAACCTTGCGGAAGCGCAATAAAAAGCGAGGCCGCCCGTGGGGGAGCGGCCTCGCTGAATTGGAACAGTAATCCGACCGTCGGCTACGTCGTCAGTTCTTGTTCGACGCGCCGGTGTCGGTGGCCGCGGTCTTGGCCACGCTGTTTTCTTTCGTCAGATCCTGGTCGGGATCCAACGTGTTGTAGAAGCCGAACATCATCTCTTCCCAGGTTTGGTCGCCGTAGGTGACCGTGTCCTTGGGATCGGGATTGGCCGGATTGTCCACCGAATTGTCGAAGTGCGCCGTGCAGATCAAGCGCGTGCCCTTGGGCATCAGCTTCGGTTCGGTCAACATGTAGCGGATCTGCCAATTGAAGTCATAGTGGGGCACGTCGAGCAGCACCTCGCTGGTGCCGTCGGGATACTCGGCCACGTACTTGAAGTCCTTGCCGCGCAAATGCATGTGCGGGGTGAGGTTCATCAACAACGTGTCCTTGAGGAAGCGGTGCCGGCCGGTGACTTCGTAGTTGGGGTCGCCCGGCGGAATCGCAAACCCGGTGTCGCCGCAGACGCCGCCGCGGACAACCTTCTTCACGGTCGTCGGATCGGCGAAGAACACGCCGATCATGCTGCGATCCTTCTGCACGCTGCCGTTGGGCGTGTAGTGCATTTGGAACGTCAGCTTGGAACCGGCGGGCACATACATGGCGGTGCCTGGCGGGCAGATCGTGGGTGTGATGCCCGGAGCATAGCCGCCGATGCCGCCGCGTCCGCCCGAATCACTTTTGCCTTCCGGCGGTTGCACGAAGGCGATGATGTGGTGCACGACACCGCGATTGCCCGGACGCGACTCGGTGGCTTGAATCCACTTGTCCTCGGTCCAGCCCGGATCGACCGTGAAATATTGATAGTCGACCACGCCCTCGGCCGGAACGGTATAGGGCTCGTCGGTCACGTAAACGATTTGATCCGGCTCGCCGACGCGCCATCCGTCGACGAATTGGCGCGGTTCGGGCAGGTCGGCCGGATCGCCCTCGGGACAGCCGTTGGCGACCCATTGGTTGATGATCTTCTTCTCTTCGGCGGTGAGGCTGGCGTCGTTGGCGAAGTGGCCGTATTTCGGATCGGCGAACCAGGGCGGCATGCGCCCTTCTTCGATCACTTCGCAGATCGTGTCGGCCCAGCCAATCACGTCGTCATAGCTGAGCAGCGTAAACGGCGCCACTTCGCCCGACCGATGGCACTCGGCGCAACGGTCTTGCACGATGCGGGCGACTTGGTTCGAGTAGGTGATGTCGCCGGTGGGATCTTTGTCGACGGTGCGCCCGATGAAGCAGCCATTGGCGGGAATGACCGGCTGAGCGACCTTTTCGCCGGCCAGCACCTGCGTGATGGCGTCGGCCAGGAACCGCTCGCGCAGCGTCGGCTTTACATAACCGGCGCCGGTCTTGAAGCCGTATTGATCATCGATCCGGCCCCAATAGCGCACCACGTGGTCCTTATCGAGCAGGAACACTTCCGGCGTGCGCACGGCGCCCAGTCGGTCGGCGACTTCGTTGTTGTTGTCTTTGAGCAGCGGGAACTTGACGCCATGGATGCGGCCGTAGTCGGCAATCTCGGTCAGCGTGTCTTGCAGGTTGGCGTCGATGGCCAGAAAGGCCACGCCCTGGTCGGCGAACTCTTCGGCCAAAGCTTGCAGGCGCGGAGCATAGGTTTTGGCCAGCGGGCATTCGGTGCCGATGAATGCCAACACGACAGGCTTGCCCTGGTAATCGGCCAGCGAGCGCGGCTTGCCGTGCGTGTCGGGCAGCGAGAAGTCGGCCACCTGCTTGCCAATGGGCGTTTCGGCGGAAGTTTGCGGAGTGCTGTCGGCCATCGCCAGCGAGCAGGCGCTCCATGCGGCCAATGCTAGCGTCGCGGTCAAGATTCGTCCCATGCTACTAGTACCTCGAGAAACGTTTACCGATAAACGTGCGTAAATACGTGGTGCCTCTCCCGCCGGATTTAGGCGCTGTCTTAGTCATTATTACCTGGACTTGGCCCCAGGGGTTTCAAAAAACAGAATCTAGGTTCTAAAATCCGAAACCCCGCTGGCGCGGGAAGTCAAACTTTGCGCCTTTTAACTTTTTGAAAGCGTCGCGTTGTTCGGTCGTAAGGACTGCTAAAGCTTTATCGCCTGTTTCTTTCTGCAGCGCTTGGATCTTTTGGCGCAATTCGTTGCGGTCGCCGCCCAATCCGTTCTTGATGATCTCTTCCTGTTCAGCGCCGGCCTCGTCGCGGATGGCTGCTAGCTGTTTCTTCTGATCGTCGGTCACTTTCAGGGCCTCGATCACCTTCTCGTCATCCAGCGCGTCGACGCCGCGGCGTTGCAGCGAGAGCTCATTCATACGGGCCGTTTGCTCGTCGTCGAGAATTTCGTCCACCTGGGTTTGCAGCTCTTTGGCCGACTCAGTGACCATCTCCATGACATTGGGCAGCTCTTCCTCGCGCTCTTCCGGCGTCAGATCCTGCAAGCCCGAGATGATCTCCATCGCGTCGCCACGCATTTGCGTGGCGATGGCGTTGATCTTCGCGGTTTGCTCTTCCGAGAGCTTGAGCTCCTTTTGCACGGGCTGAGAGCTCATCATCATCAGATCGGAAACGACCGGTGGAATGCGAAAGCCGCGGCCGAACTGAGCCGAGGCCGGCGTCGCAATGAGCAGAATCAGGGCCAGCGCCGAAGTGGCAAGGATCGTGAAGCGAATCATGACGAATAACTCCTGAAGCGTGATGGCGAGAGCAAAACCGTAAATGCCGAGCCCCGCGATTCTCGAAACGGCAGCCTCGGCGAATCGCTGCGCACGAACCTACCTGCCGGCTGGCGTGCAGGTTTCAAATTGTTGCCACTGTTTTGTCGCAGAGCGCCAGAGCGCCGGGATGGTTGGCTTCCCGAGCGCGACGCACGAGTCGTGGGGGACGACCCGCTTTGGGCATGTCGCGCCGCCGCTTGCAAAAAGCCGCCGGCGCGAGCCGCATTATGCTCCTCCCCGCGGGCAGAAGCAAGGTTCTTGCTCGATCCGGCTGGCGGAGGTGCGGTGTGCCGAGCCGGCTTATGCGAACAGCGCCTCAATCGGTTGGCCTTCGGCCAGGCGGAAGGGGCGGCCGTTGACGTCGTGCAGCTCGGTGTGGATGTCCAGCCCGAAACGCCAGAAGATCGTGGCGGCCAGATCGCCGGGCGACACGGGATTCAAGTCGGGATAGGCCCCCAGTTTATCACTCGCTCCGTAGACCGCACCGCCGGTCACGCCGCCGCCGGCCATCACCACGCTATAGCAGTCGGGCCAGTGGTCGCGGCCCCCCTGACCATTGATCTTGGGCGTGCGGCCGAATTCGCCCAGCATTACCACCAGGGTCGACTCCAGCAATCCGCGGGCTTCCAGGTCTTCGACCAGGGCCGAGAACGCCATGTCGCAGGGAGGCAGCAGGTCGTTTTTCAGCCGGCCGAAGTTGTTGTCGTGCGTGTCCCAGTTGTTCGGGCCATTGCGCACTCGGTCGTAGACGCTGACGAAGCGGACGCCCGACTCGACGAGCCGCCGGGCCAAGAGCGCGCTTTGCCCGTGGATATTTCGCCCGTAGCGCTCGCGCGTCGGTTCGCTTTCCTGATTGATGTCGAAGGCCTTGCGCACTTCGTCGGATCGCAGCAAATCGAACGCCCGGTGATAGAAGGCGTTCATCGTTTGCAGTTGGGGAGAGCTGGTCGGCACGTCGATCTGGGAGTTGACGTGCGCCAAGAGCGATTCGCGGTGTTCCATCTCGGCCAGCGACAAGCCCGAGGGCAACGCGATCTCGCTCACCTCGAATTCCGGCCGGTTCGGATCCTTGGTCACTTGCAGCGGCTCGTAGGCCGGACCGAGAAAGCCGGCCGTTTGGCCGGGCAGCTTGACCACGTTGTACATCACGTGCGGCAGCGCCACGAACGGCGGCACCGGCGCACTGCGGTTGCTGAAATAGCTGACCGTCGAGCCGTAGCACGGCGAATCGGTGGTGGGATCGTTGGCCAACAGCTCCAAGTCACCGCGCAACGGCGTGCGCCCGCACAATGCTTCAACCGCCGCCGAGTTGTGATTGCGCATCGTGTGGTGGGCGCTGCGAATCACGGCCAGCCGGTCGGCAATCTTTGCCGAACGCGACAGATGTTCCGAGACGTGCAAGCCGGGCACGCTGGTGGCCACCGGCGAAAACTCGCCCCGCACTTCCACCGGCGCCTGCGGCTTCATGTCCCACGTGTCGTGGTGACTGGGTCCGCCGTAGTAGAACATCAGAATGCAGCTCTTGATCGGCTGCCGTGGCGGGGTTGGTCCAGCGCTGGGGCTTTCGCCCGCCCGGGCTTCAGCGCGCAACAACTGAGCCAGGTTCAAGCCCAGGAATCCCAAGCTGCCGGCGCTGAGCAACTGCCGGCGATTGATGGGCGCAGCCAGTGGACGGTGCAAGCCGGTGAGACGGGGCATGGTTCAAACTCAACGGGCGGGGGATAGTCAGGCGGGACATTCTGCAGCGAACCGCTCATCAGCCTAACGCAACGCCGGGCCGCTGGCAAACTTTTCTCACCGAAGACGCGTGTTCGCGCAGGCGACACTCGCGAAAGCCCATGGCTGCAAACTGCGAGCTAAACGAGCTTTAGGCAAGATGCGCGCCGCGTGCGACGCCGTCTTCTCGACATGACTCGACAAGTGGGTTTGCCCGCCGATAATGGACGGTGCGCTACTGGACGAGCCGGTCGTGTTTTCAATCGAGCTACGGGAAGGATCTACGCCGATGCACCGCATTCTCAGTCCGTTGGCAATGTTGCTGGTTGCCCTGGCCGCAACGCCGCTGGTGGCACAAATTGACAGCCAGCGCATCAAAGGATCCCGCACGTCGGCGGCGCAATCGCCCGAAGAACGAGCCGTACGGGCCGTGGCGGCCGCATACGTCAAGTCGTACAACGTGCACGATGCCCAGGCGGTCGCTGCCCTGTTCACGCAAGACGCCCAAATCGTCGACGACCAGGGAGACGCGATCCAAGGCAACGCGGCGATCGAGCAAGTGTTCAACGATTTGTTCCGCGCCTTTCCGCAAGCGACGACGTCGGTCACCATCAAGTCGATTCGCTTCTTGAATCCCAGCCTGGCGGTCGAGGACGGCACGGCGCATGTGAAGTTGGCCGACGGCGAGCCGATCGAACCGAACGACTACGTCGTGTTGCACGTCAAACAACCCAACGGCCACTGGCTGATGGCCAGTGCCCGCGATCTAGAGAGCGATAGCGCGCCACCGGTCGAGCATTTGCAACAGTTGGCCTGGCTGGTGGGCGAATGGGTCGACGAGAGTCCCGAGTCGCTGGTGAAGACCAATTATCGTTGGGACGACACCAAGAACTTTCTGCTCAGCGACTTTACCGTGCAAGTGGCGGGTCGGCCCGTCATGAAAGGAACGCAGCGCATCGGCTGGGATCCGCTGAACGAGACCATTCGCTCGTGGACGTTCGACTCCGAAGGCGGTTTTGCCGAAGGCGTGTACACCCGGGCGGGCAACCGCTGGATCATCAAGATGTCGGGCGTCACGCGCGAAGGCGAGCCGGCATCGTCGACCAACGTCATCACGCACTTGGGCCGCGACCGCATGAGTTGGCAGTCGCACGATCGCACGGTGGGCGGGACCGCGCAGGCGGACATCGGCGAAATGATCGTCGTGCGTCCGCCTCCGAAACCCATGTAGTAGCTGGCCTCATAAGTAGTCGCTGAACTCACGACGCTGCGCCATTTCCGGCGCCTTTACGGAGATGATTCGATGAAAAAGACGTTTCGCACGGCGCTGGTGGCCGTCATGCTGGTGGCGCTGGTGAGCGAGCCGACCTTTGGTCGCGGTGGCGGCGGACGAGGCGGCGGAGGATTTCACGGTGGCGGCGGTTTTGGCGGTGGCGGATTCGGAGGCGGAGGAGGAGGAGCAGCAGGCTTCGGCGGCGGCGCGCGTGCCGGCGGCTTCGGCGGAGGTGAATTTGGCGGCGCTCGGCCGGGTGGTGGTCTTGGCGGCGACTTCGGCGGCGGCCAGTATGGTGGCGACCGGTTTGGCGGCGGACTGAGTCACTCTGGCTCGTTCAACTCGCCCAGTGCCCGTCCCGAGACGTTCTATCCCTCGCGCGTCGGCGCCGGCACAAGCCAATTTGGCGTCGGCGGCTTTCAATATCACGCCAACGACCTCGGACGCGTCGTCGGCGGCAACCTCGGCGGGAATGTTGGCGGTGGCAATCTCGGCGACAGGACCAACATTGGCGACAGGGCCAACATTGGTGGCCGCACGAACCTCGGTGATCGGGTTAACCTCGGTGATCGAGCGAACCTCGGCAATCGCACGGGCAATTTCGACCGCAACAACATCAATCGCGGCAACTTCAACCGCGACAACATCAACGTCAATCGCAACAACTGGAACAACAACCACATCAACCACGGCAACTGGTACCACGGCAACTGGAACGGTCACTGGAACAACGGCTGGCGCTATCGCCCGTATGGTTGGTGGGGCGGCTACGGATGGGGCTTTGGCGCCGGCCTGGCCGCCTCCTCGTTGATTCCCTGGGGCTGGGGCTACTGGGGCTACTCCAATCCGTATGCAACTGGAAGCTACGTAGCCAATAACACCACGATCAACTATGCCGAGCCATTGGCCACCTATGGCGACGGTGCGCAACCCACCGACCAGCAAGCCGGGCAATCGAATGCCGACCAGGCTTCGGCCGCCTTCGCCGACGCGCGCAAAAGCTTTGCCGACGAAGACTATGCCGCGGCCTTGCAACAAGTCGATTCGGCCATCGGACTGACGCCCGACGACCCGGTGCTGCACGAGTTTCGCGGGCTGGTGTTGTTTGCCACGGGCAAGTATCAGCAGGCCGCGGCCGCGGTCTACGCCGTGTTGTCGACCGGACCCGGTTGGGATTGGACGACGCTTTCGAGCCTGTATACCAATCCCGATTTGTTCACCCGGCAGTTGCGGGCGCTGGAAAGCTATTGCAAGGCGCATCCCGATGAGGCCGACGCGGCGTTCTTGCTGGCATACGAGTACATGACAATGGGCTCGACCGACGGCGCCATCGCCGAACTAAAGCAAGTGGTGAAGATCAATCCAAAGGACACGTTGTCGCAGCAACTGCTCACCAGCTTGACGACTCCGGCCGACGCAAAACCGCCCACGCCCGATGAGCCGGCGGCGCCGTCGACTCCGGTCACCGCCGCACAACTGGCCGGCGACTGGAAGTACAAGCGCGCCGACGGCGGCTCCATCGAACTGGATATCACCGACGGCTCGAAATACACCTGGAGCTACACGCACCAGGGCAAGACCGAGTCGCACACCGGCACCTATTCCGTGGCCGACAACCTGCTGGTGCTCAACACCGACGACGCGCCGGCCATGGTCGGGCAGGTTTCCGGCGTGAGCGGCGATTCGTTCCACTTCAAGCTGGCCGGCGGCTCGCCCGCCGACCCGGGGCTGACGTTCAGCAAATAGGTCCGCGGCGAAAACGACGCGGCCAGAAAGCCTGCGCCAAGTAGGTTTTTTCGCCAAGATCCCCGCGTAGATTGCGAACTATCTTTGAGTGGAAAACAAATTCCACCAGGAGAGAACGCATGGCTACGGCATATAACCAAACCTATCCGCACGCATTGTCGCGCAACACGCATTCGCTGATTGTCGGCTATTTGCTGTGGATCTTCGGATTCACCGGCGCGCACCGTTTCTACTACGGCAAGCCGATCAGCGGCACGATCTGGTTCTTCACGTTCGGGCTGCTGGGAATCGGTTGGCTCATCGACGTGTTTTTGATCCCCGGCATGGACCGGCAAGCCGACTGGCGCTACGCGCCCGGCCCGCTCGACTACACCATCGCCTGGATACTATTGACGTTTTTGGGCGTGTTCGGCATCCACCGTTTCTACATGGGCAAGTGGATCACCGGCCTCATCTGGCTGGCCACCGGTGGCCTGTTCTTCCTCGGCTGGCTGTACGACCTGTGGACGCTCAACGAGCAGGTCGACGAAGTGAACCGCTACGAAGCGGGTTGGGCCTGAAATGAGCGCGCTGGCGGCAACGTGAGAGTCATCTGAGTTGCCAAGATGCCCGCGCTCAGTTTTGCTTGATTTTCTTGGGCGAGCAGAGCTTGCCCTTCTTTTTGCGCACGACGCCGCATTCCTTGCACCGGTAGCGCCCCGGCTTGGCTTCTTGCGACGGCTTGCCGCGTTGGCAACTCATGCGACTATTGTAGTCGCGGGCGCGTTGCGAGACGAATTTGAAAAGTTTCCGAGTGTCACGGCCAACTCGGTATACTGTAGTCGACATGTGCCTGCAAATTACTTCCGCGGTCGATCATGGTGATTCGCCAGTCCAAATCCACCGAAAACGCCGAAGCGTCGCCGCGCGGCAAGCGTGTCGACCTGAAGGTGTTCATCTCGCATCGCCAGTCGGTCTGTCACGAATGTCGCGAGGACCTGGGTGGCGGCGCGTGGGTGGTGTTGGACGACGCCAACGGCGTGCTCTGTCTCGAGTGCGCCGACCTTGACCACTTGGACTTTCTACCGTCGGGCGATGCGGCGCTCACGCGGCGCAAAGAAGCATTCGCGCCTGAGCGCCGTCGTGCTGAAATTCAGCCGCGCGCGAAGACGCTACGAACGGCAGGGTTTGTTGGTCGAGCCCCGGGCGTTGGTCAAGGCCGAGGTTGAGTGCCTGGCGGACGAAGAACTCCGCTCGCGCAGGCGCCAGCGCGCTGCGGCATTGCGTGAAGAGAGCGATACGAGCTACGTGGCCCAGTTTGCCGAGTGCATTCGCAAACGGTTTCCCGGCTGTCCGCATGGCAGGGAAACGTCCATCGCCGAGCACGCTTGTCGCAAGTACAGCGGCCGCGTGGGCCGTTCGGCCGCGGCAAAGGAGCTGGATGAGCGGGCGGTGCGCCTGGCGGTCTCGGCCCATATCCGGCACGTGGAAACGAACTACGACGAACTGCTCGGCAAGGGCTGCCCACGCATCGATGCGCGGCGGCAAGTTGCCGCACAGGTCGAGCAACGGCTCAGCGAGTGGACCGACGGCGCCGCATCGCCTGCTGGCTAGTCGTCGACGAATTCCATCGTGGCACTTCTGTACCGCGCCGTCCGTGCGACCTAGTAGTCCGTTGACGCAGTCAGCGAGCTGCTCGATGCGTTGGGTCTGTTTACTTGCCCATTCGATTCAAAAACACAAACGCGCCCAACTTGGAGACGGTCAGCACGTCGGCCGCTCCATCGGCGTTGACGTCGGCTACGGTGACTTGCACGCCGACTCCGCTGCGGTTGTCGATCTGGTGGGGGACGAAGCGGGCGGCGCCGTCGGCGCGCACCAGTTCGAACCAGTAGAGTACCGGCGGCGCCTGGGGCTCGATGTCGCCGTTTGGTCCGTGGGCCCACAGGCGCTTGCCTACCACGACGTCGGTCAGGCCGTCTCCGTTCAGATCGCCTGGGGCCAGCGCGTGCGGCTGGGTGAAGGCGACACCGTATTGGGCCAACTCGTCGCGGGAGCCCATCATCATGTGCTTGCGAAAAGCGATGTGGCCGTCTTGCTGGTGCTGCTCGAACCAGGCCAGGCCCCAGCCGTGGGCGTTGAGACTGGTCACCACGTCGTGGTCGCCGTCGCCATCGACGTCGAACACCAGCATCTGCGCGCCGCCGCGATCCTCCGAGAATCTCAGCGAATGCCAGGTCCAGAGACTGCCGGCGTTCTCTGGTTGGGCGAACCAGCCGTCGTTGATGACCAGGTCGAGCCGCCCGTCGCCGTCGAGGTCGCCCACGCCCGTGCCATGATAGAACTCCTTCCACTCTCCCGGCTCGGAAAGCGGGTGAAACGTCCACGGCTTGCGCGGCGCCTGCCAGTCGGGCTCGATCCAACCCCAGCGCCCTTGCCAGTGGCAGATGAGTTGCGGATGGCCGTCTCCGTCGAGATCCACCAGCGCCGGCGACTCGCCTTGCACGCGCTCGAAGGCATAGTGCTTTTGCCACGGGCCCGGGCTCGTGCCGGGGTTCTCGTACCAAAATGCCGGGTGCAAGTGGACGCGGCCCAGCACCAGGATGTCGGGCCAGCCGTCGCCGCTGAAGTCGTGTACGAACGAGAACATGCTGTCCGAGGGACTCTTCTCCGGCGGCAGTGGCACGGCCGGATAGAATTCGTGCGCCGTTTGGAAGTCTGGCCCGGCGTACCAATAGGGCCCGGCCACGACGTCGGCATGCCCGTCGCGATTGATGTCGCCAGAGTCGATGCCGTCGCAGAAGTAGTGCGAGGTGAGCGTGAGTTTTTCGAAAGTCGGTTTCGCTGTCAAGTTGGTCTCGGCCGCGCTGGTCTCGGCCGCGCTGGTCTTCACTCCGGCCGTCGGAGGCTTGCGATAGTCGAGCGGTGGCTTTTGATTTGGTTCGAGCAAGCTTTGATACGGCGTGGTCGCCAGGCGGCGTTGGTGTTCGGCTTTGGCGGCGGCAAGTAGTTGCGGTCTGGAGTAGAGATCCCAGGCCGTGGCCGAAAGAACCTTGGCTGCCAGCAACATGCCCTTGCGGCCGATGGTGGTGCCGCCGGCTGCCGTGGCTTGCCAGGAGTGGCCGGGCGTGCCGGGCACCCAGCAGACGGTGCTAAAGCCCGTAGTGGGCGCTGCCCAGGAGACGTCGCCCACGTCGGTCGAACCCTTGGACGTGGAACCCTGGCGGTCGATCACTTCGGTGATGCTCGACAGGGCGCGGGATCCTGCAAAGTTTCGGCCAGCGCGTTGGCAAAGTGAATCTCGTCTTCGGAGAACTCTAGATCGTTTCAGCGCGGCAGGTTGGCCAGGGTGACGCGTGACAGCGCGTCGTTGGGCAGAATCTCCAATTGCCCGCCCAGGTAGTCGATCTCCAGCTTGGTTTCGGTGGCCAGCGCGCGGCTTTGGCGCACAGCACGAGCCGGTCATACAGCGCGCGCACGACTTTGCCTTCGGGATGCCGTACGTAGTAAAACACCTCGGCAAAGTCGGGCACGACGTTCGGCGCACCGCCGCCCGCAGTGATCACGTGATGGATGCGCGTGAAGTCGGGCGTGTGCTCGCGCAGCAACTCGGAGGCGTGGGTGGTCAGCTCCACCGCGTCGAGCGCCGAGCGAGCTTGTTCCGGCGCGCTGGCGGCATGGGCGCTGCGCCCATGAAAGCGAAACTTTGCGGCCACGCGGGCTAGGCAGGTGGCGTCGCCGGCGCAGTTGCGGCTGCCCGGATGCCAGTGCAACACGGCGTCGCAGTCACCGAACAGCCCGTCGCGCACCATGAACACCTTGGCGGCGCCTCCCTCCTCCGCCGGACAGGCATGGAAGCGCACGGTTCCTTTCAGGTTGCCGGCCTTGATCTGTTCGGCCACGGCAATGGCGGCCGAGGCGCTGGCCACGCCGAACAAGTGATGCCCACATGCATGGCCGTTGCCGCCGGGTTCGCGCGGCTGGCGATGCGGCACGGCTTCTTGCGAGAGTCCCGGCAGCGCGTCGAACTCGCCCAGGATGCCGATCACCGGCTGGCCGGATCCGAAAGTGGCCGTAAACGCGGTGGGAATTCCCGCCACGCCGCGTTCGACGTCGAAGCCGGCGGACGTAAGCATGTCGGCCAACAGCGCCGAAGATTTGGTTTCCTGATAGCCGGGCTCGGCCAAGCGCCATATTTCCTGAGCCGTGTTCCAACAGTCATCCGCGCGGGCGTCGACCGATGCGTACAGATCGGCTTTCTCTGCCGCAACGGACGGTATGGCGCAAGCCATCGCGAACAATGTACATAATAAACTGTTGCGCAAATGCATTCCGAGATTCCTCAATCCCGCGAGCGCACCCCCAAACCCGCCAATACAGGGACGCAGGCGGCAAGTTGTTCGCACGATTCCGACAGGACTATACTATCCTCGCAGGCGATCGCACGCGAATCGCGCACCCAGTATCGACTTCACCGCCATCCCTCCAAAAGGTCGCTCCTCATGTCCGGACCCTTCACCCGCCGTGTCGCGATTTCGACGCTGTTGGTTCTTGCCGGTGGCCTGCTGGCGGTTCCCACGCGAGGACGAAGCGAAGAAGCGAAAGCGCCCGAAGCGACCATCGTTGTTTCCGACCGCGCCCGGAAGATTCATGACGCGGCCATCTTGATCGACGGGCACAACGATTTGCCGTGGGTGATTCGCACCGAGGGCTCGTCGAATTTCGAGAAGATCGACATTTCGCAACCGCAGCCAAAGATGCACACGGACATTCCCAGGTTGCGCGCCGGCGGCGTGAAGGCGCAGTTTTGGAGCGTCTATGTGCCGGCCGGCACACGCCACGACGGCAAGGCTCTGTCGACCACGCTCGAGCAGATCGCGATCGTCAAGTCGATGATCGAGCGCTATCCCGACGTGTTCGAACTGGCGCTCTCAGTCGATGACATCGAGCGCATCAGTGGACAGGGCAAGATCGCTTCGCTGATCGGCGTCGAAGGCGGGCACTCGATCGAAAACTCGATCGCCGTGCTGCGGCAACTCTACGCCGAAGGCGCGCGCTACATGACGCTCACCCATTCCGACACGCTCGACTGGGCCGACTCGGCCACCGACGAACAGCGCAACGGCGGACTGACCCCCTTCGGCAAGGAGGTGGTGCGCGAGATGAACCGGCTGGGCATGCTGGTCGATATCTCGCACGTTTCGATTCCCACGATGAAGCAGGCCATCGAAGTCAGCGAAGCGCCGGTGATCTTCTCGCACTCGTCGGCCCGGGCCATCGCCGATCATCCTCGCAACGTGCCGGACGACGTGTTGAAATTGACGGCCGAAAACGGCGGCGTGGTGATGGTCAACTTCTATCCGGGCTTTGTCGTGCCCGAGGCGGCCGAACGGGGCAAGAAAGCCATTCCGCTGTTACGCGAACTGAAGGAGAAGTACGGCAGCGACACCGACAAGATTCGCGCCGAAATGCGCAACTGGTCAATCAAGAACCCGACCGACGACGGATCGATTCACATCGTGCTGGACCACATTGACCATATCGCCAAGGTGGCCGGCGTGGACCACGTAGGCATCGGCTCCGACTACGACGGCATCGATCGCGTACCCCGCCAACTGGAAGACGTCAGCACCTATCCCCGCATCACACAGGGGCTGCTCGATCGCGGCTACAGCGAAGCGGACATCCACAAGATCCTGGGCGGCAACCTGCTGCGCGTGATGCGCGGCGCGGAAGAAACGGCCCGGCGGTTGCACGCCTCGGCCGACTGACACTGGCGGCCCTACGGCTTGGCGTGGTCGTTCGAGCCGCCGGAAGCCTTTTCCTGCGAGTCCGCGTCGGCGCGGGTGAACTCGATCGGGTGATCGAACTTGCGGACGTTCAGGTCGCGCTGCGGGAAGGAGATTTCGATGCCTTCCTTGCGGAAGCGTTCGAGGATCTCGCTGTGCAGTTCGTGTATCGTCGGCAGTCGTTTGTCGAGCCCTTGCAGGTAAACGCGCACCGTGAAATTGAGCGAGCTGTCGCCAAAGCTCTCGAACGTGATCAGCGGGGCCGGATCGGCCAGCACGTGGCGGTTGCGCCGCACGATGTCGAACAGCAGCCGGCGCACCTGGTGCGGATCGGACGAATAGGACACGCCGACTTCGATCGTGATGCGGTTGGTCTTGTCCGTAAGGGTCCAGTTGAGCACGCGTCCGGTGATCAGTTCCTTGTTGGGCACCAGGTACTCCTGCTGGTCCCAACTGCGGATCGTGGTGGCGCGCATCTTGATGCGTGTGACCGTGCCGGTGATATCGTCCACGGTCACGGTGTCGCCCACGCGCACCGGGCGCTCGAACAGCATGATCAGTCCGCAGATGAAGTTGGCTACCAGCTCTTGCAGGCCGAAGCCGATGCCGACCGATAGCGCCGCCACCAGCCATTGGATGTGCGACCAGCCGATGCCGATGGTGCCAAAGGCGATCGTCACACCCACGGCCATTAGCACGTAGCGAATCACGGTGATCAGCGCAAAGCGGGCGCCTTCGTCCAGGGGCACGCTTTGAGGAATCGACACTTGCAGCAAGCCCGGAATGTTGCGAGCCGCCACGTACGTCGCCACGCCGATCAGCACGGCCAGCAGCAGATGCCCCACGGTGATGACTCGAAACTCGGTAATCTCTTGCACGGCCTGGCCGGCGTTTCCGTTTTCGACGGTGCGCATGACCTGTTGGGCGGCCGACCACATCGGCTGATCGAGCCACGAGGTTACCGGCAGCACGTCCACCCAGATCAGCCATGCTCCGACGGTGAGGATCAGGACCAGGCAGCCGCGCAATAGCTGGCGGGTTTGTTGATTGACGGTGGCCAGGTCGATCTGCGGTTCGGCCGGTTCGCCTTCGGCGCCGGTTTCGGTCTCGTCGGCGTCCGGCTGCGATTCCTCGACCCGGCTCAAGGCAAAGCGGCCGCGCACCAGCCGCAGCCAGCGCAACGCCATGCCTTGAAACACGGATAGACCGATGAACAGACAGATCGTTTCATAGACGTGCAACGTCAGCCCGAGCGCGGTGGGGTAATAGCCCGCAAAGGCCAACGCCGCCAGCGCCAAGGGCGCGGCCACGGCCAATATGTGTTGTGCTTGCTGCCAGCGCGTGGGAGTCGATTGCGCTGCCCCGGCGGTTTTGTTTTCGGGCATGCGAAACATTCGATCGATCAACACGCCGGCGGCGACCATTCCCACGACAAACAGCGCGCGACCCAGGCTGTTTTGCCATTCGGGCGTGCCGTCCCAATCGAGCACGGCCACGACGAATACGATGGGCGCCAACAGCATGACCGTGCCGCGCAGGTGGGCGCGGATTCGGCGGACGGCCGAGGATTGCGAGTGAAAGTGCGCCTCGGACAAGCCGCCGCGTCGCAACATCTGTTGCAGGAAGGTGGCCGGCGCCAGCGCCAGCCCCATCGTCAGCAAACCAATGCCGACGGTGCGCGTGAAATGTCCGGCGAGCAGGTTGGAGTACAACCACCAGCCCAGGATCAGAAACACGGCCGGCCACACCATGGTGCGCAATATAGTGACGGCTAGCGCCCACCACGTATAGCCGTAGGGCGCCTGCGGATCGCGGCTGACCGTTTCACCCAACAGGCGCAGCCGGCGGGCCAGAGGCCACCGCAAAACCACCGCAATGATCATCAGCAGCGGCAGCGCAAGCTGCGCGGGGTTGCGTTGCACCGAGTCGCGCAAATCGAGCCATACTTCACGCCAGTTCTGGGCATCCAGCATCCACCGCGCGGCGGAGTAGCCCGGCTGGACGTCGGCCGGACCCAGGTTGGACGCCGTGCTTGTCCAGAGCAAGTGCTGGTCGAGCGTTTTTTCCAACGCCGTGGTGTTTGCCACCAACTCTTGCTGCTTGGCGTTCAGATTGTTCAATCGATTGAAATAGGCCGAATAGTCGTCGCGCACGTCGCCCAGCAGATTCCGCTGCTGTTCCAGCAGCTTGCGGCCGGTGTTGAGGATTTCCTGCTTTTTCTCGTCCGAGATGTCCGGGCTCAACCTGGCCGTCAGCGCGTCGATTTCGTCGTCGAGATTATCCAGCGCCCGCAACTGCTGCCTGACGTCGGTCAGGTGAAAGCGGACCAACGCGATTTCGTCCTGCCGTTGGGCGATCTCGCGGCGCAGGTCGGCGGTGGACGGCAAATTGCTGCGTTCTTCCAACAGCAGCGGTCCGAGATAGGAAGAAATGCCGTCGATGGAAAGCTTCTCCTGCAAATCGGCCTTCACGTCGCTCAGCTCTTGCAGTTCGTCGTCGACCTCCTGCGCCCGGCTGGTGGCGCGGGCAATTCTTGCGTTAAGACCTTCTTGAGGTTTGCCCTCGGGCCCGGTGCGCAAGCGCGCCAACTTCAGATTCGTTTCCGCTATTTCTCCCAGGGCCGGGTGCACCTGGGCAGCGGCTGTTTGCTGAGCGTGTTGCGCTTGCCGGCGCGCTTCCTGTTTGCGGCGATCTGCTGCCGTTTGCTCGAGTTTCTCCAGATCGGTTCGGGACTGCGCCACTTGTTTTTCGGCCAGCGTCTGCTCGAGTTGCAGGGCATTCGCCGTGGCGTCGTAGGTGGGCAATTCGGCTGCGAGGGATTCCAGCTCCGCTTCGATGGATTGCCTGGTGGCCCGGTTGAGCGCGTTTTGCGCTTGCACGACCTGCGCCGCCTGACCGGGCGCAGGGGCGCCGCCAGCGCCGCCTCGACTTCCGACAGACGGTCTTGGGCCTGTTGCGTGAGCTTTGGAACTTCGGCGCCGCGCGACGCGACGGGCGGCCTCTTGTTTTGCGTCTTGCAGTGCTTTTTCCGCCTTCGCAAGGCGGTCGCGCTGGTCGGCCAGGTCTTGCTCGATGTCGGCCGGCGAGGCATCGCTGGGAATGTCGACCGGCGGCTGCGTGTCGGGGCTGTCGAGCTGCTTTTGCAGTTGCTTGGCGCGGGCCGCCGCGTTCTCGCGCTGGTTGTCCCATTGGGTGACCTGTTTGGCGCTTTCGTCGGCGCTTTGCAATTGATCGAGCCCTGTTTGTAGAGTTGCGTTGCCCGGTCGCGCACGCTTTCGTCGAGATCTTTGGCTCCGGCCAGTTCGCTGATCCGCGCTTGGAGTTGATCGGCGGTAAGCCCTGGTTCGCTCGGCGGAACACCATCGGCCGGTGCTTGTGCCAGGCAGAGAAGTGCATTGCCGCACACCAGGCCCATTGCGACGAGCAGTCCGAGCAGTCGATGCCGCCACCCGTTGCTTGTATTTCGTCGTCGTGTGTTTGCCGCGGGATTCATTCCGTCAACCTACACGGTTCTGGCGGCGCGCCCAGGGAAGTTGCACAATTTGTTGCGCGCCAGGGCACCCTGCGTGTTGGGTGCGGAGGGTGCTGGCGCAACGCGCCATGCATGGAAATCGCCGCCGCAATCGTGTGGTTGCCGCGCGTCGGCGGGGGCGGATGACTTGGACCGTCCGAGGTGATAGATTGCAGTCGCCGCCCGAATCTGGCCGCCCCACCAGGGTGTGGTCTGTTGTTGCTCACTTCAGGTCGAAGCGCGGGGCCCATGACAGCCGATCCCACCCCGCCGCCGGGCACTTTGCCGCCACGAGTCAATCGCACCTTCGTGGCATGCGCCGCGATCACCCTGGGCGTGTTGCTGCTGGCGGCGCCCTTCGGACTGTTGGGCAGCTATCGGGGCTTGCAGGCGATGAACAACCATCCGCTGGTGTGGATGCCCAACGACACGCCGGCTCGCTCGCAGTACGAGCAGTTCGTCGAGCACTTCGAACATTTCGACCCGGTGATCGTCTCCTGGCCGGGTTGCACGATCAACGACGACCGGCTCGATCGCTTCGCAGAGCAACTGCGCGCGATCGACGAAGCGAAGCCGCCCGACGAGCGGTTGTTTCATCGCGTGGTGACCGGTCGCGACATCCTGCGCGAGCTGATCGCGCGACCGCTGCGGTTGTCGCGCGAGGCGGCCATCAACCGCTTGCGCGGTTCGATGATCGGTGCGGACCGTGAGTCGACGTGCGCCGTGGTGGTGCTGACGCCTGCGGCAGCCAAGCGCGGAGGCGCGGCGCTGGCGCTGGTCGAAGCCGTGGCCGAGCGCGAAACGGGCTTGCCGCTCGACGAACTGCACGTGGGCGGACCTACCGTCGAAAGCGCCGAGATCGATTCCGCCAGCGTGCGCTCGCTGATCGACAACATTATTCCGTCGGCCATCGTCGTGATGATCGTCGCCTGGCCGGTACTTCGCAGCTTTTGGATGACGGTGCTGGTCTGTACGGCCGCACTATTCGTCGAGTGCATCACGCTGTCGCTGGCGTATTACTGCGGTGTGGAAGTGAACGGCATTCTGGTCGTAATGCCCAGCCTGGTGTTCGTGATCTTCACCTCCGGATCCGTGCACCTGTTGAACTACTACTACGAGGCGCTCGACGAGGGCCTGGGCGCCGGTGCGCCGTGGGAAGCGGTGCGGGCAGGCTGGCTGCCGTGCTCGCTGGCCACCGTCACCACGGCCGTCGGCACCGGATCGCTGGCCACCAGCAAGATCGAGCCGGTGGTGGTGTTCGCCGTGTTTGCCACGATCGGCATCATCGCCACCTTCGTGGTGATGTTTCTGCTGCTGCCCGGGGCGATGGTGATTCATGCCAGTTTCGCTACGTCGAATTCGCCCGACGTATCACACCCCCGAGCGGATCGGCGCTGGCGGGGTTGGGATCTGTTGGCGGGATTCATTGCCCGGCGTGCTTGGCTGGTGGCGATCGTTTTTTCTCTATCCATTCTGGCCGGCGCGATCGGCGCCACGCGGTTGAAGGCGACGATGGAACTGGGCGACTTCTTCACCGAGGACACCAAGATCGTGCGCGATCACAAGTGGCTCGAGAAAGTGATCGGGCCGTTGTTGCCCGCGGAAGTCGTGCTGCGGTTTGCCGCCGACTTGAAATCGACCTTGCACGACCGGCTGGTGCTGGTCAGCGAGATCGAGGCGGCGATCGATCGCGCGCCATCGACCGGCACTTCGATGTCGGCGGCCAAGTTGTTGCCGTCGCCCGCTGTGGGCAGCGACGCGCGGGCCATTGCGCGGCGGACCGTGCTCGAGCGGACTTTGAGCCAGCGCGTCGACGATCTGGTGAACGGCAACTATCTGGCGTTCGACGGCGACGATCAACTGTGGCGCATTACGCGCGAGTGTTTGCGCTTTCGGAGAGCGACTATGGCCAATCGCTGGGCGAGTTGCGACAAGCCGTCGAAGGCGTGCTGGCCAGGAATGGTTTGGCCAGCGACGAAGTGTCCGTGACTTACACCGGGCTGTTGCCGTTGATCGCCGAATCGCGACAGCAGTTGCTGAGCGACCTGGCGTCGAGCTTCGCGCTGGCGCTGGCTCTTATTGCGATCATTCTGGCCGTGGCGTTTCGCAGCATCGGTTTTGGAATCCTGTCGCTGTTTCCCAACATCTTTCCGACGCTGTCGGTCTTCGGCTATCTGGGCTGGGTGGGCTCGCACATCGATGTCGGCTCGATGATGACGGCCAGCATCGGACTGGGCATTGCCGTGGACGACACCGTGCACTACCTGACGTGGTACTACCGTGCTGGCGCTCTGGGCGAGGCTCCGCCCGAGGGAATTCTCACCGCCTATTATCGCTGCGGCGGCGCCATGGTGCGCACCACGCTGATCGTTAGCGCCGGGCTGATCGTGTTCGTGCTCAGCCCGCTACTGCCGGCGGCGCAATTCGCCCTGATGATTTGCGTCCTGTTGCCGATGGGTTTGGTGGGCGACCTGGTTTTCTTGCCGGGATTGCTTTGTCTGCTGGGGTGGCGCAAGACGCCGCGCGCCGTCCCGTTTGCCGCGACAATCACCGAAGAGGCGGCAAAACGCTAAGGCGCCGGCGCGTCGAGCAGCTTGCGCATGGCGCCCATCAAAACCCCTTCGACCTGCGGCGCGACTTTCGAGGCTCGTTCGCTCGTTTCGTATCCCCCCTGGCCGTAGGCGATTTCGGTGCCGATGTAGCCGGGACCGTATTCGCCATAGGCCGCCATCGCCACGAACAGGTCGGGCCGTAGCGCTTGCGCCGCCAGTTGATACTCGATGAACAACTCGCCCGGCATGAATAGCACGCGGGCGTCCTTGAGCGTGAGGCAGCCGATGTCGATCGTCTCGCCGGACTTGCAGCGGCGCAGCCAGACGAGATCTTGCGCGGCTTGAAATCGATCCGACATATCCGCCGCGCTATCTTCGACGATCGCGCTGAGTTTCGCTTCATCAAGGTGCGCCGCCACCGGCAGCGTGACCGGTTCCACCGCCCAGCCGACGTCTGCGGCCGAAATGGGTTCCTTCTTCGTGGATTCCCATGCGCGTTGCATGCCGGCGGCAACGCGATCGGCCAGGATCTGCCGGTTCTCGGGCGAGCCGTCATTCCATTTGCCTGCGCCGATATTGCCGCCCGCGCCGTTGAAGTGGACGTGCGCGACGCCGGTGGCTTCCTCGCGGGCGTTGCGTGCCAGGCCGGGAAAGTCGGGATTGGCCAGGCCCGTGCGATAATAGCTCTGCGGGTGCGTGGCGTAGAAGGTGATGGCCACGATCGGCTTGTCGTCGTTCCAGAAGCTGATCATCTTGAGTTGCGGATCGATCGTGCCGGCGGGAAAGGCGCGCACCATCGGGATCCGTGGTGGCGGTCCAGCGCACGTGCTGCACTTTGCCGTCGGGTCCGAGAATGCGACGGTTCGAGGCCACTTTTTCGACCTCGCCCGAGCCCAGGCCAAGGTGCGTGACGGGCGTGGCGCCGGCAATGGCTTCGCGCACCGCGGCGGCAGCGCGATCGACCACGTCACGCGCGAAACCGGGGTCGAAGCCGACACCGCGCACGCCGTGATGGTTGAGAAGTTCTTCGGCGGCAAAGTCGCAGCGCGGCGCGTCGTGCTGGTGCAGCACGTGCACGGCCACGCGGGACGGATCGGCGCCGGCCGCTTTGGCCAGTCGCCGGCGAAACACGTCCTGGCCGCCGTTGGAGATACCGATCCAATCCAGCGCGCAAACCACGATCGGTTTCTCCGCGCCCACCAACACGATGCCCTGGCAAGTGAGCGGTGTTTGCACGCCTTTGGTGGGATCGTATGCCAGCGGACTGCCGATCGGCGGCGAGGCGTCGCCGGCGAACACGCCCACTCGCAGCGGCTCGGCGGCCAGTGCGTGGGCGCGGAACAATACGGTCAATAGCAGCAGGACGGCGGTTCGTCGCACGGGGTTATCCTCAAGTTAGCGGGCCGTTGGTTTGCATCGGGGCGTGGCGCGAAGCTACGATACGTTACGTCTCAGGCAATCACTTCGCGGAGAGTCGGATGAAACGCCAGTATATCACGCTGTTGTTGCTCGTTGGCCTGGTTTCTCTGGGGGCCGCGCCGTCGGCCTGGGCTCGCCGGCCCAACGTCATTTTGATCATAGCCGACGATCTGGGGCACGAGTGCTTGCGCTCTTACGGCGGAACGACGTACAACTCGCAACTGCTCGACGACGTGGGCCAGCGCGGCATGCGCTTCACCCAGTGCTATTCGCAGCCCATCTGCACGCCCTCGCGCAATCAGATCATGACCGGTCGCTCGAACGCCCGCAACTATCGGGCATTCGGACTGCTGATTCCCGAGGAGATCACCTTTGGCAGCGTGATGAAAGACGCCGGCTACAAGACGTGCATCGCCGGCAAATGGCAACTCAGCGGCAACGGGCCGGGCACGCCGACGTACAAGAAAGGCGTGATGCCGATCGACTGCGGGTTCGACCAGAGCTGCATGTGGGCCTACGCGCACGACCTGCCGTCGGGCGTCAAACACACCGGCGGCTGGGAAGGCAAGAAAAAGACGTCGCGATACTGGCATCCCTCGATCTTGGAGAACGGCCGCTACCGGCCCACGACCGCCGACGACTATGGTCCGGACATTTACACGCAGTTCATTCTGGACTTCATGGCGGACAACAAGGATGAAGAGTTCTTTGTCTATTATCCGATGGCGCTGACGCATGCGCCGTTTTATCCCACGCCGCACAGCAAGGATCTGGCCACGGCCGACAAGTTCAAGAACGACAAGAAGTACTTCGGCGACATGATCGAGTACACCGGCTTTTGCGTGACGCGAATTTTCGATTCTCTCGACAAGCTGGGACTGGCCGACAACACGCTGGTGCTGTTCACCACCGACAACGGATCGAACCGTGGCGTGGTGTCGCAACAGGGACCGCGCATCGTGCCGGGCGGCAAGGGACTGCCGATCGACGCCGGTTGTCACGCGCCGCTGTTGGCGGTGTGGAAGGGCAAGATCACCCCGGGCACGACGTGCAGCGACCTGGTCGAGTTCAGCGACTTCATGCCCACCATCGCCGCGGTGTCCGGCGCGAAGCTGCCCAGCGATCGCCCGCTCGACGGCCAGAGCTTCCTGCCGCAACTGGAAGGCAAGCCGGGCAATCCCCGCGCGGCGATCTTCATGCACTACGACAAAGACCCGGGCGCCCGGCAGCCCGGCTTCGAGCGCATTCGCTTCGCCTTCGACGGCCATTACAAGCTCTATCTCGACGGCACGATGTTCGACGTGTCGCACGACATCGAAGAAGAGCGCCCGCTCGACACCGCCGCGCTATCGAGTGACGCCCAGGCCGCCCGCGGCCGATTGCAAAAGGTGCTCGACGCCATGCCCCCGTGGGAGCCGGACAACTCGGTGTTCGAAAACGGCAAACCGCGACCCACCGAAACGCGGCTGGAAGAATTGAAAGAGCTACGCGCCAAAGCGAGCCGGCAAGCTGCGAAGTAGGATTCAGCGCTCGCTGTTTTGGGGGTCACTTCTGCCGGCGCCGTCTTCCTTCTTCGGCGTCTTCCGGCACTGGCCCTGCCATCGGTGGCGTTTCGAAGAACTTGCCGTCGTCGACCAGGCGGGGATCGCCACTGCGCTCTAGCTCGGCCATCAACTGGTCGCGTAGCTTGGCCAGCACGCTGGCATAGGCTGGATCGCCCGCGACGTTGTGCATCTCGTTGGGATCCTTCTTCAGGTCGAACAACTCCTCGCGTGGGCGTTTGCCGTAGGCGTGATCGAAGTAGGGCTTCCACTTGGGATCGTCGCGGTGCAGCACCAGCCAGGCTTTGGTGGGGCCGGCGTCCTCGTCGGGCAGCGTGACGCGGGTGTCCTCGGTGATTTCCTCTTCGTTCGGCGGGTCGCTGCTGTCCAGCCGATACGGATCGCCCAGCGGATTGCGGTCCGGGCGGAAGTTGCTCACCAGTTGATAGTCGGGTGTGCGGATCGAGCGCTGCGGGTAAGGCAGATTGCCGGCGCGAGCGTTTTCGACATGCCGCTCGCGGCCGGTGAGTACGAAGGCGCGCGTGGGATCGACCTGGCCTTGTTTGTCCGACTCGAGCACGGGCCACAGGCTGCGGGCTGTCATCACCTTGGGCACGGCCACCTCGCCGGCTTGCAGGAACGTCGGCGCCAGATCGGGCAGGCTCACCAGGTCGTCCACCACGCGGCCGCCCTTCACGCCCGGCCCGGCGATCGCCAACGCCACGGCGGTGCCGAAGTCGTACAGGTTGCACTTGCCGTGCGGGAAGCCGGGTGGGCCGTGGTCGCCGCTGACGGCAATCAACGTGTTGTCCATCTGTCCGGCCTTGTCGAGCTCTTCGAGCAACACGCCGAGCGCCGCGTCGAAAGCCGCGATCTCGCCCAGATAGTCGGCCACGTCCTGCCGCACCTCGGGCACGTCGGGCAAAAACGGCGGCAGATGCCCCTTGAGCGAATTGGGCTCGAAGCCCCACAGGTCCTTGCCCGAGCCCTTGATCCACTTGCGATGCACGTTGGTGGGTCCAAACCAATAGGCGAACGGCTCGTCCGCTTTGCCGTCGGTCAGGAACTTCGCGAAGTTGCCGCGCACTTCTGCCAGCAGCTCGGCCTTGGCTTCGTCCACCGACTTGCCGCCTGCAACCATCCGCGTGGCGTGCTGCGAGAACTGGTTGAACCGCCCACCCGCTTGTTGATACGCGTGGGCCTGTCGGCCATAGGGCGCGTCGGCCGGCGTGCCGGGGCTCCAGACCTTAAATGTCTTGCCGATGTGATAGCCGGAGTCTTTCAGCAACAGCGGCCACGCAGGAATGTTGTCGTCCCACACGGCGCCGCGCAGAATTGCGCCGCGGCCGGTGCGCCAGAAGTATTGCCCGCTCAAAATCGAACTGCGGCAAGGCGTGCAACTGGGCGCGTTGACGAACGCATTGGTAAACAGCACGCCGCGCTTGGCGATGCGGTCGAAGTTGGGCGTGCGCACGAAGTCTTGCAACCCGCCCGCGCCGTCGGTGGCGGCGTATGCGCTAGCCAGCCTTCCCCAATCGTCGGCAAAGGCGAACAGGATGTTGGGCCGCTTCGCCTCGGCCGCGCGACTCGGTGTCGGGGGCATGCCAAGCCACGTCGTCAACACAAGCGCGGCGAGAATCCGGTAGCCAGTTCTGCACATCATGATCTACTCCGCCTCGAACAATTGTTTCAAGTGATCATTCATGAATACGCCGCCCGGGTCAAGTTTTCGGCGAATTGCCTGGAAATGATCCCATTTCGGATAGAGCGGCGCTAACTCCTTTGCCCGCGGACCGTGCATCTTGGCCCAATGCGGGCGTCCGCCGTGCTGTCGAAAGATCACCTCGGCGTCGGCAAAAAACGCCTTGTGCGGCAGCGCGGCCGCCTGATGGATCGAAATCGTGACCGTCTCGCGCCCGTAGGCGGTGCTCAGATCCAGACCGTCGGCCGCCAGCGTGCGATACTCCACCGGCCAGGCGACCTCGGTGTGCTTCGTTCGCAGCAAGTGGCGGATCGCATGAAAGCAGTCAGGCCCCTGCGCTGCTGGCAGCGAGTATTCCATTTCATTGAATTTGTTGTCGCGGTCCGAGGGAAAAATGCGATAGCTGAAGTCGATGCGCTCGCCGGGCAATGTCGACAGCTCGCCCGATGCTTCGGTTTGTTCGGCGGAAGGCTGCGCCAGCGTGTCGGGTTGCTGATCGGTCGGGTCGAGCGCCTTGGCGTGCGCCAGATCGGTGGTCGGATACCAGAAGAACTCGAAGTGGCGCGTGGCGGCGATCCGTTCGTCCAAGCGCGCCAGGCACTCGTCGATCGGCTCTTGCCAGGTTTTCTCGTGCAAGCGATAGGCATTGGCCAGCCGCAGTCGGATCGCCGTGGTGACGCCTAGCGCCGAGCGACACCGCCGCGGCGGACAGTGTGTCGGGATCGTCTTCCAGCGAAATGCCGCGAATTGTGCCGTCGGCGGTGACGATGCGCAGGCCGATCACTTGCGTAGACAGGCTGCCCAGCGAGCGGCCCGTGCCGTGCGTGCCGGTGGAGATGGCGCCGGCCAGTGATTGGCGGTCGATGTCGCCCTGGTTCTCCAGCGCCAGGCCATGTTCGTAAAGTGGCTCACCGATCGCGTGAATCTTGCTGCCGGCGAAGATAGCCGCCTCGCGCTTGGCGAAGTCGACCGACTCGATGCCTGTCAGGTTGTCGAGCGAAACAAGGACGCCATCGGTGGCGCACAGTGGCAAGAACGAATGGCCGGTGCCGGTGACCCGCACGGTTTGTCCGGCCGCGGCAGCATTTCGCACTAGTTCGGCCACGGCCGCTTCGCTAGCGGGCGAGGTGATTTGCGTTGGCTCGCACGTGACCGAGCCCGACCAGTTGCTCCATGTGGCGCTCATTGCGTGGCCTCGGCTGCGGGGGAAAGGATGTCGTCAAAGGCTTCGCGATAGGCGAACAGCGCCGGCGTGCCGCCGGTATGAAAGAACACCACGTTGTCCGTCTTGTCGAAGCGCCCTTGGCGCACCATGTCGATGAGGCCGGCAAGCGTTTTGCCGGTGTAGACCGGGTCGACCAGCAGGCCTTCGTAGCGCGCCGCGAGCCTCACCGCTTCGAGCATACCGTCGGTGGGTTCACCGTATCCGCCGCCGAGATACTCGTCGGTCACGTGGACGCGCTGGTCGAGGGGCGAGCCGTCGAAACCGAGCAATTCAGCCGTGGCATTCACTTTCTCGCGCACCGTGGCCAGCGCCGGCTCGCGTCGCTGATAGACCGAAATGCCGTGGATTGTCGGATCGCAATCGAAGTCGGGCGATTGCCGCACGCCTGCGAAGCCGACGACCAGGCCGGCGTGCGTGGTGGTGCTGCCGGTGGTGACGACGACGTGATCGATGCGCAGGCTTCTGTCCTTGGCTTGTCGCGCCAATTCGAACGCGGCGTCCACGTAACCCAGGGCGCCGATCGGGCTCGATCCGCCCGGGGGAATGAAATACGGCACATCGCCGCGAGCGCGAACCTGTCCTAGCACTTGCTCGACGACCGGCGCGGCAGTCGTGCGGGCGGTGTCATCGCCAGGAATGATGTGCAGCGCGGCGCCGAACAAACGGTCGAGCAGCAAGTTGCCGTTGCTTTCGTAGGTGGCGCTGTCATAGCGCGAAATGTGCGGCAACACCAGCTCGCACTTGAGGCCCAGGCGGGCGGCGGCCGCGGCCGTCTGCCGGCAATGGTTCGATTGCACGCCGCCGACCGTGATGACCGTGTTGGCGCCCTGGGCCAGGGCGTCGGCCATCAGAAACTCGAGCTTGCGGGTTTTGTTGCCGCCAAGGGCCAGGCCGGTGCAGTCGTCGCGCTTGACGAACAATCGCGGCCCGCCCAAGTGATCGGACAAACGCGGCATCGGCTCCAACGGCGTCGGGCGATGGCAGAGCTCGACACGAGCGAACGAATTGAGATCGATCATGGACTGCTCTTCCAACTGCGAGAATCCGTGCGCGACGCTGCGCCGCTTGGGCGCTGTCGCGATCATCTCACAATTGGGCGCGCAAGAAAACGGCCCAAACAGCGATTCTACGGGTTTGCGGCCGGTTCACCGGCGGTGTTGTCGAACGAATAGAACCGCGTGCCGTTGGCATCTTGCGGCACGCTGGCCGACGTGTCTGTCCGTTCAGCGGTCTGGACGCTCACGGGCTCGTTCGGCGAGGCCGGCGCTACTTCCGACTGCATGCTCTCAATCCATTGGCGCAAGCGCCCCGTGGCTTGAACCAGTTTGGCGATACGCTGGCTGTCGATGTTCCAGCCCAGGGTGAGCCATTGGCGGTCTTCCGACCAGCTTCGCGTGGACGGTCGCAGCCAGGACAGAAGTCGTGTGCGCTGATGACTTGTGGATACTTGTTGCACTACGGCGCCTTGGTCCGTTGGCTCCGGGGAAACTTGATCGCGCTGAAACCGCTCAGCCAACGAGCGCGACACGATCAGCGTGATTTCGCGATCGGGGATCGATTCGGCCCGAGCGAGCACTTCGGCGGGAATGGCGCCTGTCGCCAATATCAGCGAACTGTCGGTGGTGCGCAGTTGCAGATCGCGGTGGGACAGGCTTTTTTCGTCCTGTTTGGCATCGCGGACCATCCCGTGCAGCTTGGCCAGGGCCTCGTTGACGTGCCGGTCAACCTGGCCGGACACCTGGCGTTGGAGGTGGGCTCGCGATTCGGCTTCGACCTGCGTGTGGTTACGGTCGACAATATCCCGACCGATGTTCCTGGCAATTCGTCCGATGAGGCCGTGCAAGCGCGAACTGACTTTGGCGTCGCTGTGCAATTCGTTCGCTTTCACGCGCGTCGCGTAGGAATGAATGCCCTCGGGCGTGATGCGCACGCGCTTGGCTGCCGTAAAATTGGCATTCGTCTTGGTGTGTACGTCCACGGGGCCGCTGCCGCCCACGGTGTTCGAATCGCACTGGCCTTGGAGCACGATTTCCAGATCGAGTTCGTTGTCGTTGGGACGCAACTGCCAGGTCATTTCAGCGATGGTTTCGGCTTTGCCGGTGACATACGTGCCCACAATGTAGGCGCCGACGGTCGAATCATTGTTGACCGGCGCGGCGAAGAACGCGTTGACGAATTCCTTGGACACCGCGATGCAAACGGCCGAGTCTTCCGGGGGTTGCAGAACCATCTTGAAGATCTCTCGCAAATCGAGATTGGCCGCGTCCCCATCATCATTGCTGCTCGAGCTGTCCGCATCGTCGTCAGCCGCGTTGGCGGCTTGATCCGTCGTTTGAGATCGATCCGGTGCGGGCGCTGCGACGCCAGATAGAACGAGTGAAAACGCCAAGCCGATTGCGGCAAAACCATGGCGACAGCTCATGGCAACCTCCGAAAGACGAACTCGGGGAGAAGTGCGATTTCCATGGGTTGCAATCGGCGTGCCGTGGCACGAAAGTTGCGCAACCGCGCGATTTCAACGGACTGCGGCCCGCAAAACTCCCGCAGTTTTCCGCTTTCGCGCACGGCTTGACAGGGCTTCGGCCGCGCTGGCTGCGCAAGAGCCAGGTGCGAGTCGCACGAGCACCCGCCAACTTGGCGAGACGACGGAGGCGCATCGTCACTCGCGAAGCAGCGACTCCAATCGGTTTCCCGCGGCTTGGTAGGAAAGGATCTGGCCGATGCGCTCGACCAGCACGCCGGCGGCTTCCAAGGGCGGCAGTCCGCCCGCATAGATGTTCGAAAGGACCGAGACCTCGAAGCGGATCGACGCATTGCCGCTGAACTTGGCGGCGGCTGCCTGCACGGCCGGATCGGACAGGCGATAGACGAGATAGGCCGACAGGCTGCGCGAAGAAAGCGCGTCGCCACCCGGCCGTTCGCCCAGCAGATGAACGACCAGGTCGGCCTGCAATGCGTCGGCAACGGCTTCGGCCAGTTTCACGCGTCCGTAGCGAGCCACCAGCGGCTGGCCACATGAAATGCCCTGGCCTTGCAACCCGTCGAGCAAGACGGGCAACAGCTCGGGCACGTTGGCATGCACGGCCTCGGCGCTGAGCCCATCGGAAACGAGAATCTGCACGGCATGGGGCTCGGGCGCCAAGCCATGCTTGCTGGCAGGTGAAAGTTGCGCTCCCAAATCGGGTGAATTGAAATAGGCCAACATGCGATCGGCGTTCAGGCAGACGTCCATGTAGTAGTTGGCGCCGGCGGCGGTGAGCAACTCGGTGGCCATTTGCTGCCCTTCCAACTCGATATTGGAGTGCAGCGTATAACATGGCGCCATGCCCATCGGCAGGCCGAGCAACTTGCCCATGAAGTGGTCCTGCAAGTTGGCCAGCACCATTTCAATGCTGTCGAGATGTGTCTCGGGTCCGATAAAGCCGGTGACGTTGTTGACCATGAAGGGATCGTAGCGACGGGCCAGTCCGTAGCAGAGCGCTTCGGCGGTGGCCATGTCGATGCCGTGATGTTTGCCATAGGTGAACTCGCTCCCCTGCCCCGTTTCGAAGTACATGAACTGCCGGGCCACGTCGCGCAACGCGCCGCGCTGGGCCATGGTTTGGTAGCCATGATCGAGCAGCTCCACCGAGATATCGAACTCCTGCAGGTTCGTGGCGTCGGTGCCGCCCAGGCTTTGAAACAGAATTTCGACCGGCGCGCTGCGCTCGAGACACGCCAGTTGGGTCTTGATGTGGGCCAGCACGCAGATTTGCGTCGGCGCGCCGGTTTGCTTTCGCAACGCATCGAGATGTTTCAAAATGACCGTCGCGTTGTCGATCGTGTCCACCGCCGGGTTGACGCCGATGAGCGCATCGCCCGAGCCCAGCGATAGGCCCAGGTAGCACAACAGCGTGATGCCGCGCAAATCGTCGGTGGGATGATTGGGTTGCAAGCGCGAGGAGAGCGTGTGGGGCGCACCGAGCAACGTGCGGGCTTTCGTGGAACGCGAGATCTTGCGGGCGATGGCCACCAGCTCGTGTACGTCGCACAGCTTGGCGACGGCGGCAGCCATCACGCCGGTCAAGGCAGAGCCGATGCCGCTCACTTCGGCGGGCGCTGCCTGCAAGAGGTGATTCTTCAACTGGCCAACCGTCATCGTCGCGATGCGAGCAAATGCCGGCCGATCAACGTCGTAGTTGACCCGCATCACGCTATCGACGCGCCCCGCGTCGTCGGTGAGTGGATGGTCGTAGAGGTGCTGCAGTGGGAGGTGCGCCAGGAGCAACCGCGCGGCTTCGCGCTCGCAGTCGTTCGCGGCGGCCAGCCCGGCATTGCGGTCGCCCGCCTTGCTGTAGTCGGCGGCGCCGAGCAAGTGCTTCAAACCGGTGAATGAGATTTCCCGGTCCGCCACCCGCGTGGAGTAGGTTTCGTCGCGCTGCGGTGCTGGCACGGAAATGCCGGCCAATGGCGTGAGGCTTTTCACCGAGATCACCTCCGATTTCGAGCCTGGGGACAAAACGCCGGGGACTGTCCTTCACTGCGCAGACAGGCTATTGATTTTCCGGCGTTTCGCGCAGTCCATAAAGTGACACGGGCACGACCTGGTCGCGGAGCCGGCCGATTTGCACGTACTGGGCGTCGCGGCGGGCGATTTCGTCGATCACGACCAGGTTCAGCGGCAACGCGCCCCATTCGGTCACATAGTGTCCCAACACTTTGCCAAGATTCTCCGACACTAACAATACGAGTGGATGCTCCGTGGGAAAGGCCAGTGCGCGGCACAAGCGCGCAAGGCGTTGGCCCAGCGCGCGCACCGCCGTCGTGAGGGGGCAACGTCACGAACAATCCTCCACCGCGACGACTGCGGCGCACAGCGCCAGCAGGTAGTCCAACTGCTCGTCGCTCACTTCGGGCGAGATGCTGCCGAACAGCGGGATGTCCACCAGCGGCAACTGATTGGGCTGCGGTAAGAACAGCGTGCTGCCGGAAACCTCCGTGTTGTAGCGCAGCAGGCCAAACACCGTGGCGCGGCCGCCCGAGGCCGGCATGAAAGCGCGAAACTGGTCGGCCCAATGCGATCGTTCGACTAGCCGTTGCGCCAGATCGATGCCCAGGTCGCCGTATTGCGTGGTCGAGGGCCACGACCGGCCTTGCAGGTGGGCATAAACCAATTCGCCGACTCCGCCTGACAGAGTGACTGCATAGTCTGACATGTCGCGCGGCATGGTGAAGCCGACCTGACGATACGGTTCGATCCGCGACGTGCCGAGCGGGTCCTTGGCAACGCCCAATTCGGACTCGACCACGCGCAGATAAAATCCGAGCAGTCCGTCGACTTCGCCGGGAGTCAGCTCTTGGCCGACATCGCGGGGGATGCCCAAGTGCTCCAGCGCCAGACGTCCGTGACGTGAGAGCTGCGTGATGCGATAGCCGCCGGGCTCGACCTGGATGTGCCGGCGCCGACGAACAGGCAGCCCGTGCGGAGCACTTGCCCGGCCCGGCCGAGCGCCAGGTTGGTGGTGCCGCCGCCGATGTCGAGGTTCAGGATCGGCGTCCGCGGATGTGCCCGCGACAGTGCGTCACAACTACCTAGAAAGGACAGCCATGATTCGAGGCACGGATCGTCGGCGGTGGCCACCAGGGCGTTGCCGGCGATTTGGCGCACCAAGCCGACGATTGACTTGGCATTGGCCTGCTGGGCCGCCAATCCGGTCAACAGCGCCCCGCCGCCGAAGATCTCGTCCGGTTGCACGCCCGCGGCGGCCAGCCATTGGCGAAGGGAGTTTCCCAGCGATTGCTCGTCGATGCCACGTTCGGTATAGGGCGTAAAGATCAAATCGGAGCGGAATCGCTCGTGCACGCCGGAGATCTCGAAACGGCGGCTGACCGAGTTTTCGGCAAGCTGCGCCGTGGCGACCAGGGCGCTGGAAGTCGTCGTGCCGACGTCGAATCCAACGAGTTGAACTTGCCGGGGCATGCCATTGGCCTTTACGCGATCCAAGTTTCGTCACGGCAACTGGCCAGTGTAACCCCACCGCCCGCGGATAAACCAGCGCAGCCAATGCGAACCCAGCGGGCACTATCCGCGTCACGGTATTGGCGCCAAGACGGGCGGACGGTCGTACGCTACGATGCCGGGTGTGGTATCGTGGGCTCGCGAAAACACTGGGAGACAAACGATGTCGGACGCGCGGTTGCTGACCATCGACCAGTTGGAGACGGGGTTGGAGCACATCCGACAATCGCCCCACGACCGTGGACCGGTCGAACTCATCGTGCGGCGGCCGCAGCCGGGCGAGCGCGAAGTGTTGCAGCAAGGCGAACTAAGTCTGTCGCTGGGACTCGTGGGCGACAACTGGAAAGAGCGCGGCTATCGCAAGACGCCCGACGGTTCGGCGCATCCCGGCATGCAGTTGACCGTGATGAACTCGCGCCGATCGCGCTTTTGGCCCAGCAACCAAACCGCTGGCCGCTGGCGGGCGATCAACTCTACGTCGACTTGGATCTGAGCGTCGACAACTTGCCGCCGGGCACGCAGCTTGCGATCGGCACAGCCGTGATCGAAGTAACCGCCGAACCCCACACCGGCTGCCGGCAGTTTTCCGATCGCTTTGGCAAAGACGCCACCCGCTTCGTCAATTCGCCCGCGGGCAAGCAACTGCGACTGCGAGGACTGAACGCCAAGGTGGTGCAGCCGGGCACGATCTGCTCGGGCGACGTGGTGATCAGGCAGGCGCCGTCGGCAAATCAACGCTGATTGCCGAACAAGCGATTCAATTGCATGACTCCGGCAGGAAAAAATGCCGAAGGGTGGCTGACCGGATTCGAACCGGCGACCCCCAGAACCACAATCTGGTGCTCTAACCAACTGAGCTACAACCACCGTGTGCGGGCCATTAGTTTATCGACCGCCCGCCGCTTAGGACACGGTTAATTTGCCGAAGGTGGCGCGTCACGGCGGCGGTTTCGCCCCAGCACGACCGGACGCGTCCTCGGCCCGTCCAGATTATCACGAAAGCCGTTACCGGCAAAGCCCTTCTGGCCTCGGGAGGTGCGTCCGCGGGAAGGTCACGCTGGGGGTTAGGCAACCTCAAAGAATCTCCACTTGGCGGCCGGCGGGCGGCTGCGTATCATCTCGCCGCTTGGAAATGGAACCCAAGCAGAGGCTCGCCGCAAGCGAGATTCGGGCGCCATGGCGACTCGACTTCTCCAAAGGCAAGCCGGCACCGGCACCGCGACACCGGCAAGCTTTCGGCGTTCCTGACGCGCCGTCGCGGGCCGCTCCCCCTTAGGCTCGACAACGTTGGCCGCTGTAATTCGGGCTAAGCTTCGCTGCTCTCTGTGGCCATTGGACACCGCCAAGCGGGCGATCATCGTCGCCGGCTGCTGCGGCATGGCCTATACGCAACTGACCACCTCGCCGGCCACGGTGCAGTACGCCCGGTCGCTGGGTGGAACGGGCCTGCACATCGGCATCCTGGGCGCATTGCCGCTGGGGCTGGTTTGCATGCAGTTGTTCTCGGCCGTGGCCGTGCAGCGGATGACCCGCCGCAAGACGACGTGGATCGCCGCGTCGATCTTTCAGCGGCTGATGTTCGTGCCGGCGGCGCTGGGGCCCTGGCTGCTGCCGCAGATCAGCGATGCATTCTGGATTTGGACGTTGATCACGCTCACCGCGCTCAACCACGCCACGCTGCACTTTTGCACGCCCCTGTGGCTTTCGTGGATGGGCGACTACCTGCCGCACCAGGGCTTGAATCGCTTTTGGGGCGTGCGGCACTCGTCGCAACAGTGGATTGCCGCGCTGGCGCTATTTGCCAATGCGTTGTTCTTCGTGCGCGCCGGCGTCGACGTGCGGGCTGCCTTTGCCGGCATCATCGTGCTGGGGGCTGCGCTGGGCGTGATCGATATTTTGTTTTTCCTGCGCATCGAAGAGCCGCCCCTGGCGCCGGCCAACGGCTCCACGCTGTGGGGCGCATTGTCCGGACCGTTTCGCCAACGCGACTTCCGCGGCTTCATCTTCTATATGTGCTTCTGGAACCTGGCCGCCATGGTCGGCGCGCCGTTCATCAGCATGTACCTGCTCGAACACGTGGGCATGGACTTGTTCCGCGTACTGCTCTTGTGGACCATTTCCTGGGTCGGCGGCGCCATGCTCTCCAACAAGCTCGGCCAATGGGCCGACCGCTTCGGGCAGCGGCCGGTGCTGGTTTTGTGCACGGCGTTCAAGTCGATCAATATGATCGGTCTGCTGCTCTGCCCGGCGGATCCCACGATCGCATTCTTCGTGCTGGCGCCGATTTTCATGGTCGACGCGTTTTTGAACGCCGGCATCACCATCGCCACCAACGGTTTCATGATCAAGAACTCGCCGCGCGAAAGCCGCACGATGTTCATCGCGGCGGGCACGGGCTTTGCCGGCATCGTGGGCGGAGCCGCCTCGATTCTGGCCGGACTGTTGATCGCATCCAGCAGCGATTGGTCGTGGAGCGCCGGCGGCACGAAATACGTCAACTTTCACGTGCTGTTCGCCGTGAGCATGCTGTTGCGCATGGTGGCGGCCGTGCTGGCGACGCTGGTGAGCGAGCCGGCTTCGTCCAGTGCCCGAGCCGTGGCCGGCGAACTGCTTTTTGCCGCGCGGCTGCGCGTCCACGCCTGGCAAGCCGCCATCACGCTGCGCAGCGACACGCAATCGGCGCCTCTAGTGCTGCGCATGGATCCGCCCGGCGAAACACCGGAAACGGCGGCGCCCGAACCGATGCGCCGCGCGGCGTGACGGCTTTGAGAGCGATATGTCTCCACGCGTTGGTTCGATCGACGCCTCAATGTTCGGACGTGTCGAACCGCATGATGAGCATCGTCGCGGCCAGCACGATGATCGCCCCGACGATCGCCAGCGGCCGTAGCGATTCTCCCAATAGCGTCACGGCGAAAAACACGCCAAACACCGGCACGAGGTAGAGCGATGCCGACGCGACGGTGACGCTCAAGTGTTCGAGCACATAGAAGAACAACAGCATCGAGGCGCCATACATGAATATTGCCAAGAAGGCAAACGCCAGCCAACCTCGCGCATCGAGTGCGCGAAACAGCTCAACATCAAACGGCTCGGCCCAGATGAACAACGGCACGCTGGCCAGCGAGGCCGTGATATAACTGAAGATCAGAATCTCGACTTCGCCAAATCGTTCCAGCAGGCCCTTGCAATAGGTGTTGTAGAACGACGAGCCGAAGCAACCGACGAGGATGAGGACGTTGCCCAGCAAATAGTCGGACTGCAAGAACGCCGACTGTTGCAAGTCGCCGGTGGACATTAGCAACACTCCGACCAGTCCGATCACGAGGCACACGATGCGCAGCGACGAAAGACGTTCGTGCAACATGATCGACGCCAAGACCGCGGTGATCACCGGGATCAGCAGGTTCAAGATCGCGCCGTTCGAGGCCAGCGAGCGGTGAATGCCCCAGGTCATTCCCAACTGGGCCAACACCTGGCCCAGCACGCCTGCCAGCGCGAAGCGCCACCAATCTTTCCAAGTCGGCCGCACGCGGTTCGGGTTGCGTCGACGTTGCCAGACGAGGATCGGCGCCAGCAGGATGGTCGTGATATAGAACGGCAAAAACGTGATCGCGATTGGCTGCCAGTCGCGCGATTCAAGCACCTTGACGGCAGTGCCCTGCAGCGACCAGATGAGGTTGGCCGCTGCCAGAATGGCCAGGTACCACAGCCCCTTGGCGCGTCCCTGGCGGGCCGATTCAGCGGGCGATTCGTTCATGGCCTCACGGCTCCAGCGTCACGATGCCAAAACGATCGGCGCCCGGCGAACTGCCTCGAAAGACATACGGGGTGATGCCGGTTTCGGACTGGTAGTCGGCGACGATCTCGCCGAAGGCGTCCTCGGCGTCGGTACTGCCCAACACGGCAACGGTTCCGCCGCCACCGCCGCCGGTGATCTTGGCGCCAGAATGCCGCGCTGCGGGCCGCGGCGCCGCGCAAGTTCCACCAGCAGATCGGTCTGCTCGCAGCCCAGGCCGGTATCGGTATAAGCCCAGTGCGATTGGTACATCAATTCGCCCAGCAACTTTGCGCCGTCCGTCGACAGGCCGTCGCTCATGCCGTGCGCCAGCTCCACGAACGTGCGCACGCGATGGTTCTCTTCCACCGCGTAGCGAGTGCAAGCGCGCACCCGATAGACCACCTCGGGACGGGCCTTCGTGAACGGATCGACGTGGACGCCCGCGGCTTGCACATATTGCTGGCCCGTCATCTCACATGGCAGGCTTTCTTCGAACGTGCGGAATACCGCGAGGGACATGTTGGCCAGATAGCCGTTCCACCGCGGATCGACCCAGCGCGGTATCGTGGCCGATTCATCGAGCGTTACCGGCAAGGCTTCGCGATCGCAGATGAGCTTGTAGCCCATGAACCCGGCGGCACGGGCGGCCTCGTATTCGATGCCGCTCACCTGGTGGCTCACGCCCGAGTCGATGCCCCAGCACGTCAGCCCCCGCGGCAGCCGCACCAAGGGCAACGGGTTGCACGGCTGGCACACCAACGGCAGCACGTAAGCTTCATCCCCCAGCACCACGGCAATCTGGTCCATCACGCCACAGGCGCTTTCGGCGATGACGTTCTCGGCCCACTGGCACGCTTCGGCCAACGCCACGCCCGACAAATCGATGCCAAAGGCCTTGGCGGCCGCTTTCATCACGGCCACTTCGATGGCGGCCGACGAGCTGACGCCCTTGTTCAGCGGCACGTTCGATGCGACGAGCACATTCGAACCGCCGTCGCCTTGTTGCGGAAATTGACGGCGGAGCCAATAAAACAGCCCCAGCACGTACGCAGTCCAGCGAACCTCGGGGCCGCGCCCCGCCAGCGCCGAACCGTGGCCTCGTCCGTCAACGCATCGCAACCGATCTCGACGCGCGGCAACCAACCATGTTCGGCCATCTGGGGATTGGCCAGCACAATCGTACGATCGGCGCGGCGCTGAGCGGCGGCCCACGTGCCTTCGGCGATCGTGCTTTCAAAAACCATGCCGCCGGTGTAATCGTCGTTGCCGCCCATCAGGTCCATGCGTCCCGGCGACCGGGCGATATAGATCGCTTTGCGATCGAACAACTCACCTCGCTCGCGCATCGAGCGGGCCAGGGCGATGAAGTCGTTCATGCCAACGCCTCAATGCTGCTCAACAGATACTCGATCGCCTGGTCCGTGAGGCGCGGATGGATCGGCAAACTGACGTACTGTCCGAACAGTGCCTCGCAACGCGGGCATTCTCCCTCGCCATGCCCGAGCTTGCGATAGGCGGTCGTCAGGTGGATCGGCATGTAGTGCGACCAGACCTTGATCTGACGGCGCGTGTACAGTTCCCACATGAAGTCTTCTTTGGACAATTCAAATGCCGGTTCGACCAGCACGCAGAACGCATGATACACGTGGTAGTTGTCCGGCGAGACATCGAGCATGCGCAAGCCCGCGATGCGCGCAAACGCTGGCGGTAGATGTCGGCAATTTCGCGGCGGCGGCGGTTGAATTGTTCGAGCTTGGCCAACTGACACAGGCCCACCGCGGCCTGCACATCCGTCATGCGAAAGTTGTAACCCACGTCGTCGAAGTCGAGCAGCCAATCGCGCTTGCCCATCGGCCGTACGCTTTCGTCGATCGGCAGGTACTTGCCCTTGGGGTCGTAGGTGCGAGCGCACAACGACCGATACGACAGCATGCGCTCGTACAACTGGCGATCGCTGGTCGTGATCATGCCGCCCTCGCCCAGCGTGACCATGTTCTTCTGCTGGTGAAAGCTGAAGACGCCGATGTCGCCGAGCGATCCGGCCTTGCGTTGCTTGTACAGCGCCACGGCGCATGCGCGCAATCTTCCACCAAGCGGATTCCGCGCGGTTTTGCCAACTCGCCCAGGGCGTCCATGTCGGCGCATTGGCCGTAGAGATGCACCGGCAGAATGGCTTTCGTCCGCGGCGTGATCTTGCGTTCTACTTCGGCCGGATCGAGATTGAGCGTGGCGGGGTCGATGTCGGCGAACACCACCCGTGCGCCGCGGGCGGCGATGGCGTTGGCCGTTGATATCCAACTCAAGGGCGTGGTGATCACCTCGTCGCCGGGGCCGACCTCGCAGGCGATCATGGCCAGCTCCAGACCTGCCGTGGCCGACGTTACGGCCAGACCGTGCGCCGTGTCGCAATAACCGGCAAACGCCTCTTCGAACGCCTTCACTTTCGCGCCGCAGGAAGGGGCCGACGCCGCCAGCACTTCCAATAGCGCGTCACGCTCCTCGTCGCCATAGATCGAGCCGTGATTGAATTCCAGTTCATGGAGCGCCTTAGGCAACTGCATCTATGGCCCTTTCGATGACTTGTTGACACGTGGGAACCGTTGTACGGCAAACCTCGCACAACCGATCGGTCGCCAGAAAATCGTCGCGCCCGCGCGGCGCGCGGCCCGGCACCGGCGTGTCCTGGGCGACCACCAGCGACGCATCCGCGCCCAATCGCACGGCAATCGCCCGCGCCAACTCGTAGCGCGACATCTTGTCGCTGGCGCCGATGTGAACGATGCCCGTCACATCGTCGCGCGCTGTCAGCTCCCCCAGGTAGTCGCACAGGGTGGCCACGTCGATCGGGTTGCGAAATTCGTACGTCGGCGAGACGATGTTGTTGCCCGCACGCAGGTTGCCGGTCACTTTTTCCAGATAGGAGTTTCCGCCTCCCAGCGCGCTATAACCCAGCACGAGCGACAGCCGCACGATCAGCGCCGTGGGCAACAGCCCGGCGATGTCGCGCTCGGCGAGCGCTTTGGTTTGGCCGTACCAGTTGGGCGGCGTGGGCGGATCCGTTTCGCGATAGATGCCTCGCGTGCCATCGAACACGGCGTCGGTCGAAGTGAACAGCAGCCGCGCGCCGACTCGGGCGCATTCCTGCGCAACGTGCACCGCGCCCTGATGATTGATCTGCTCGGCCAGCTCGCGCTCGCGCTCGGCACGGTCGATGTCGGACATGGCCGACAACAGCGTGACGAACTGAGGCCGCGCTTGGGTAAACGCCGACTGTACACTGGCCGGGTCGGTGATATCCACTGCAAGCGACCGCGGCGCGTCGCCCGGATGGCGTGCGGCGCGCCACACGTCATAGTCGCGCTCGGCGGCCAGCGCCCAGCGCGAGCCGACGAATCCGGTAGCTCCAATAATCAACAACCGCGGTTTCATGCCTGCTCTTCGTGACGCGTTTGCCGGCGCTAGTGTTTCACCCGCTCGGCCGCTACCAGCTCCATTGCCCGCCACGCGCAGCATGGGATAGTCGGTCTGAATCAGGTCGATGCCCCACTCGATCGCCTGGCGATAACCGTCAATGTTTACATTCGAGGGCACGTCGGAGAAGACCTGAATGCCCAACGCATGGCAATCGTCAATATATGCCTTTGACAGGATTTGCCAGCGCGAATCGACGGCGAACGGCTTGAGCGTGTCGGCCAGCACATCGACGCTGGCGGCCGAACCGACGCCCGGCATGACGCGGATCCGTGAGTCGATCGCTTTGAGCTTCGCCAGGTAGCCGGCGCCTTGATAGACGATCGTGCGTTCGGTGAGTTGATGCTTTTCGAGCGCCGCGGCCAGGGCTTCCGGCGGAATATCCTTGGCGTCGAAGTACAAGCTCATCCCCTCGGGAACCGCGGAGAGAAACTCATCCAGCGAGGGCACGTGCAGGCCAGCGAACGGTCGCCCGAACCAACTGCCGGCGTCCAGTCGTTCGACGGCCGAGCTCGCCATGTCGCGGATCGGGCCGTGACCGCTGGTGGTGCGATCGAGCTGGCTGTCGTGCAGCAGGAAGTACTTGCCGCCGTGCGACGGCCGCACGTCGAATTCCACAAAGTCGGCATGCAGGCGGTTGGCCTTTTCGAACGCCGGCAACGTGTTCTCGGGAGCATAGCGCGACGCGCCTCGATGGCAGGCAAACTTCACCGGCCGCGGCCGCAACGATTGGTCGAGCAGGTGCGCGATAAGTTCGTCCGGCACGCGCGTGAGGACAATGTCGCTGCCGGCCGACAAAGCCTGGTCCCAAGCGGGGCCGTTGTCGTCGCTACCTTCCACGTCGGCCAGGACTTTGATGCCGCGCTCGTGCAGCGTGCGACAGACCTCGGCCGAGATCTGCCCACTCGTGAGCGACAGCACGGCGGGCCGCAGCTCGTCGAGCCGTTGGCCAAAGCCGTCGCTGGGATGCCCGCCCGCGTCAAACGCATCCTCGGGCACGTCGCGCAGCATGATAGCGATGGCGCCTTGGCCGCCGGCGCGTACGCCACGCAGCGTGGATTCATCCCCGCACACGAGAACCTGCTTCTCGATACCCGAGCGCTTGATCTCGGCCACCAGCAAGTCGGGCTCGACTTCCCGACAATCGAGACAAAGATTGATCTTGCCCTTGGCCAGTTTGAGCGCCTCTTCCAGCGTCAGAATCCGCGTGCCGGCGAAGCGCTTGGCAAACCAGCTTCCCGCGTCGAGTTGCTTCAACTCCGCGAGCGTAAGATCCTTGACCGCGCCGCTGCCGTTGGAGCAGGCGTTGACCGTTGCGTCGCGAAACAGCACGTGGTGTCCGTCCTGCGTGCGGCGGACGTCGACTTCGAGCCAGTCGAGCCCATCCTGAGTGCACAGCTCGACCGCCCGGCGCGTATCGGCCGGCGCCACGTTCGGCAGCCCGCCATGAACCATCACGGCAAACGACCGCAGCGGCTCGAGCGGTTGAAAAAACTCAAACGCAGGCGTCGCCGCGCGGGCCGATACGCCCAACGAACAGGCCAGCAGCGCGAAAACGAAGAACTTCATGGCAGAAGTGCAGTCGATGCGAATCGGCGCACGGCGGGGGGTGGTGAATCAAGAAGCACTAAATTAACACGCCAAAGCGCCGCCGTCCATTCGCGCGTAGGCGTCGTGTGTGGCAAGGTGTTGTGGCAGGGGTCGCCGAAGTCGCAAGACTTCAGTTTGGGATCGGCTGAATTCTTGGGAATTCAGCTACGTGCCAGAGATACTTGCCACGCACTAAGCATCGCTGCTGATTGCCGGTAAGCCGCCGTTGAATCAGGTGTCAGAGTCGCCATTCCCCAAAGCCAGAAACGCCAAGCGCGGTCCCGCAACTTACCGCGATGCCTGCTACAATTTTGGAATGGGCGACGCCGTTTCTATGCACTCTTGGTTCCGCTTTTCCTTGCGAACGCTGTTCGTGCTGATCACCGTGTTTGCTTGCTGGCTCGGCTACGAGTTGAGTTGGATTCGCCAGCGGCACCAAGCACTTGACAGTCACACGGTTGTCGAATGCCGTGTCGTCAACGACGCTGATGCTCCGGGCGGCCTGTGGCTGTTTGGAGAGCAAGGCTACGACGAACTATCATATGTGCCAGATTGGGCCGATGAGGACTCACTAGCCGCCTTTCTGGTACTTGCGAGGAACAAGCCCGAGCAACGGCTGTCCGAGCAAGACGTACAACGACTACAGGCACTCTTTCCCGAGGCGCGTCTACGGTCGTTCGTGGGAGGAGACTAGGTCAAAGATATGTCGCGATAAGCCGCTTAACCGCATCCCCCGTGCTAGATTTTCCCGGGCGGACGGGCTAAATTGGACGGTTGGCGGTCTGGCGCCTTGCCGGCACTTGCTTGTGTTCACCCGCGGAGAGTTCGATGGCCATCGTCAAGTTCGTCAACGAAAAGAAGGAAATCCAGGTGCCCGAGGGCTCGAACCTGCGCAAGAGGCGCTGCGCTCGGGCGTGGGACTATATCCGGGCATCAACAAGGTGGTCAATTGCCTCGGCTTCGGCAGTTGCGGCACCTGCCGCGTGCTGATCACCAAGGGCATGGAAAACGCCAGCCCGATGGGACTGAAGGAGCGTATCCGGATGCGGTTCTCGATGGCCTATGTCGGCAACGAAGACACCATGCGGCTGGCGTGCCAGACGAAGATCAATGGCGACATGGAAGTCGTGACCCAGCCGCCGCTGAATTTGTACGGCGACAACTTCTTTAGCTAGCGCGCGATCGGCCCTGGGCACGCGCGGTTCGACGCAGCGTTCTTTTCGAGACGAGTGCCGACCTTGTGAAACAAGTCATCGCCATCGTGAAACCCTTCCTCGCCGAAAAGGTGCTGGAAGGGCTGAAACGCGCCCCGCTGGAGGCTTGCTCGGTGCGCGAGGTGAAGGGCTACGGCCGGCAGAAAAGCTACCTCGATCAATACGGCGACAGCGAATACTCGCTGGCCTTTCTGCCCAAGGTCGAGATCACGATGTGGGTCGACGACAACCGCGTGGAAGAAATCCTGCGCAAGATTGTCGAAGTGGCCCGCACCGGCCGCATGGGCGATGGCAAGATCTTCGTCATTCCCACCGACGCGGCCGAACACGTGGTGGATTTCTAAAGCCGCAATGCCACTGCCACACGCGTCAATCGCCGGCCATCCATGAAGCCGATCGAATTCTGCTGTACCGATACGATCGCCCTGGCGCCGGAGGCCATCGTCGAGCAGATTCTCGAAGTCGAGAACTGGCACGACTTCACCGGCTATGGTGTCATGCCCGGCATTCGAGAAGCCGTTTTCGAGTTGCGCATGCCCGAGGTGGTTGGTTCCAGAATTCGCGTGACCAATACCGACGGCTCGAGCCATGTGGAAACGATCGTCGAGTGGCAGCCGGGCGTGGGATTGCGGCTGCACATGACCGACTTCTCGCCCCCCTTGGCGCGGCTGGCCACGGATTTCGACGAGATCTGGACGTTCGAACCGCGGGGCGACGCGACGCGAGTGACCCGTGCGTTTCGGCTACATGCCAGAAGCGCGCTGACGCGTCCCGCACTGTGGGCGATTTCGTTCTTGCTCAAGCGGGCGATCTCGCGGCACCTGCGGCAAATGCGGGCGACCGCCGCAACGGTGTAGCGGCCGACGGTGCCTGCGTCAATTCTCCGGCGGGTGATGGCGCGTGATAAACAGATCGTAGAGCAACCCGCCCACGACGGCTCCGGCCAGCGGCCCGGCGATCGGCACCCACCACCAGTAGTCGTGGGCCGTGAACACCTGGTCGCCCCAGCCGGCAATGTACGTAAAAAGTCGCGGGCCGAAATCGCGCGCCGGGTTGATCGCATAGCCCGCGTTCAGGCCGTAAGTCATGCCGATCAATGCGACCGAAGCGCCACGATGATCGGCCCCAGTGACGTGGAGAGCGACATGTTGCGCTGATCGCTCACGGCCAGCACGACCAGCATCAGCATGCCGGTGCCCACGACCTGGTCGACAAAGCCGCCGGGGAAGTTGGTCAGGTAGTCCTTGGGATACGTTCCCCAGATGCCAGCCGTGTCGAGCGAACGGGCCGCGCCTTTGAAGTGTTGGATGGCTTCCTGATAGGTGAAGAACACCACGGCCGAAGCGACCAACGCGCCGGCCACTTGCGCGATCCAATAGGGCAGCACTTTGCGCCAGGCGAATCCCCGGCACGCGGCCAGGGCCAGTGTGACCGCCGGATTCAAATGCGCGCCGGAGACGCCGCCGGCCACATAGCAGCCCATGGTCACCGCCAGCCCCCAGCCGATGTTGACCGAAAAGTAGTCGCCTTGCAGGTTCTTGCCGAGCACGACCTGCGCGTTGACGCCGACGCCGAACACGATCAGCGTAAAGGTTCCCAGGAATTCGGCCGCCACTTCGCGCAGAGTTTCTTTCGACATCGCGTCCGCCCTTGCCCAGAAGAATTCGCCGGCCGTGTGCGAGGGCCGGCAAGTGGAAAAGCGGATTATCGTGTGCGGCGCGGCGAAGTTCAATCGCTGCCGCCGCCCCGTTCCTTCATGAAGCAGCGCTGCACTTCGGCGACGCACGACTGCCCGCTGGCGCTTTTGGTCTGGCATTCGGCTGCGCCGCTACGGGCTTTGAGCACCAGCTCGCGCAGCGCGCTCGACGACGCCGGCTCGGGCGTCGGCCGCCACTTCGTCGAGTGTCATGCCGAAACAGCCGCAGACCGGGGCCTGCGGATCCTTGGGATAGACGCCGTGCCGCAACTGGTCGGTCGCCACGCGGCGATCGAACATGTCGAAGTATACGATCATGCACTTGCCATAAGGGCAAAAGAAAGCCGAGTCGGCCAGATTCGTCCCAACCGGATCCGAAACGTGAGCTTCCCAGGTGACGCGCTCGACCGCCACGCCCAGCGAGCCACACGCCGGACAATGCAGCGAGCCGGTTTCATCAGGTTCGCGAACGAAGGCCTTGTTCATAGCCATATTGTAGCTCGGCCGGCCGGGGCGAACATCGAGCCGGCGCCGAATTGGCTAGCCATGCTGCGCATTCCGATGGAACGACGAGCAGCACCGTGAGATGTTTGTCATTTCGCCCGCGCCGGCGGCCGATTAATCCGAGTGCTTCGCCAGCAACCGCGCGATGCGGTAGTACGCCCGCTCCTCGGCCAGCTTGACGAGCGTGCGACCGCGGTCGTCGCAATAGCGAGTATCGGCGCCTGCGGCGAACAACAGCTTCAAGCTATCGTTCGATTGGCCCATCGCCGCGTGATAGACGGGCGTACGGTCGTTGGCGTCCCGCGTGCTCGGATCCGCGCCGCGTTCTCTAGTAATAGCCGCACAATCTTGGGCCAGGCGGTTCGCGCCGCGCACATCAACAGCGTTTCGCCCGCGGCGTTGCGGCAATCCACCTTGCCGCCATTGGCCAGGTATGCCTCCACGTCAGCAAGCCGGCCGCGCTCGACAGCCTGAAAGATTGGCAGGCTCTCGACATACTTATATGTCTCGTCACCAGGTGTCTGCACTTTCTGAGAAATCGTCGGTAACTGGTATTTCATGAAAAAAGGCTCTTCCATCAAGCTGCGGTTTGCGAGACACGCGGCAAGACAGGAGAGCCAAGGATGGCGAAATCGGAATGTCGTTGGAAGTCGCCCGAGCAGTGGTCCCAGTGGAGTGTTTGGTTGGCTGCCGGGTTGCATGGCCGCAATCGCTGGCGGCTGCCGGTGTTGTTGTTGGGGATGTTGTTTGCCGGCGGTCGGCGCACGGTGACCACCTGGCTGCGCGCAGCGGGTGTGAGAGACGACTACCAGGACTATTATTACTTCCTGGTCGGCGTTGGACGCAAGAGCGAATCGGTGGCGACGCAACTCTTGGGGCTGGTGCTGGTCGTGTTGCCGCTGCGCCAGCGGCTGTTGCTGGTGATCGACGACTCGCCCACGAAGCGTTACGGCCCGAAGGTCGAAGGGGCGGATGTTCATCACAATCCAACGCCAGGCCCGGCCGATCAGCCGTTTCTCTACGGGCACGTGTGGGTCACGATTTCGCTGGCCCTGCGGCATCCGCGGTGGGGTTCGTTGGCGTTGCCGTTGCGGGCATTGCTGTATGTCCGCCAGCAGACGATGGCGACGCTCCCCAAGTGCCGTCGTTGGCCGCGATTCGCCACCAAGTTGCAATTGGCGGCCCGATTGGTGGAGTGGATCGTTCCGCTCTTGAAACAAGCCGGAAAAACCGTGTGGCTCGTCGTCGACGGCGGCTATACCAAGCGTCCGTTCCTGCGGCGTGCTCTGAAGACGGGCGTGACGATCGTCGGCCGGCTGCGCAAGGACGCGGCGCTGCGCGACGTGCCGCCGAAGCTGAAGAAAGGCGCGCGGCGTGGCCGGGGTCGGCCGCGGAAGTACGGCCGGAACAAGCTCAGTCTCGCCCGTCGCGCTGGGCAGAAACGCGGCTGGCAAACGATCGTTTGCACGGTCTATGGCGAGCCGTGCACCAAACGCTACAAGACCTTCCTGGCCACCTACCCGCCGGTCGGCGGCGTGATTCGCGTGGTGCTCGTCCAGGAAGAACATGGTTGGTACGCTTTCTTCTGCACGGACCCGAGTGCCAGCGTTCAAGAGATTCTGGAAGCGTTCGCCGATCGGGCCACGATCGAACAAGACTTTCGCGACGTGAAGGAAGTCTGGGGGGCGGGCCAGCAGCAGGTGCGCAACATCTGGACCAACTTGGCCGTATATAACCTGAATCCGTGGATGCACACGCTGGTGGAACTTTGGGCGTGGAACCGTCCCACCGAAGCGCTCGTCGATCGCCGCGACTCGCTGTGGGACGACCCTGACCGACGCCCTTCGCACGCAAATCGTCGTAAAGCCTTGAGGAAACTCATCCTCGACAATCAATTACGGGCGATCACCACAACCACGCCGCTCCCCCAAAAAATCCAGCAACTGGCCCAAACCCTCATGGCCTTGGCCGCTTGACGCAATTCAGTTCTCAGAAAGTGCAGGCAAAAGTCATTTGATTTTTTGGGTTGTAAGCCGATTGTGGTCGAGCCGGTGGAAGAGCATCTGACCAGCGACGCGGGTCTGCTGCCGATCCGCCAATTCGACGAGCGGATCGGGCTGAGCGGGGCGTTCGCGTCTGCCCTGAACGATCCGCGATTTGGTCCCTTCGTCGATCACAGCTTTGCGGAAATGGTCCGCATGCGTATCTACGGCATTCTGGCCGGCTACGCCGACCAGAACGATCACGACCAGTTGCGTTTCGATCCGGTGTTCAAGCTACTGGCCGGTCGTCGAGCCGTCGGACGGCGAGTTGGCCAGCCAGCCCACGCTTGTCGCGGTTCGAGAACGCGATCGACATTCCCTCCTTGTGGCGGCTGCAAGACGTGTTGCTCGCGCAGTTCCTGGCCTCGTTCGACGAGCCGCCTCGGCGGCTGACCTTCGACATCGACACGTTCGACGACCCGACGCACGGCGCTGCAGCAGTTGACGTTCTTTCACGGCTACTACGAGCAGTATCAGTACCAGCCGCGGCTGATCACCTGTGCTCAGAACGACCTGGTAGTGATGGCTTGCCTGTTGCACGGCACGGCCCATGCCGCGCTGGGGGCCGACGATGACTTGGAGTATCTGGTGCGGGCGCGTGCGGGCCCAATGGCCCGACGTGGTGATCGAGCTGCGCGGCGACTCGGGGATGGCCGTGCCCGCGATGTACGAGGTCTGCGAGCGATTGGGCATCGAGTACACGTTCGGGCTGCGGCTCAATCCGGTGCTCAAACGCCGGAGCGACGCTTTGCTGGCCGAGGCCGTCACGCGTTACGAGCAAACGGGCCAGCCGCAGCGGCTATTCACGGCGTTTTGGTATCAGGCCGAGTCGTGGCGCCGACCACGGTGGGTCGTCGTCAAGGCCGAAGCGCAGGCCGCCGGGCACCAATCGGCGGGCGGTGGTCACCAATCGTCCCGGCGCATGCGTGTTGCCACAGGCCGCCTACGACGAGTATGCCGAGCGGGGTGAAAGCGAGAACCGCAACAAGGAGATCAAGTGTGGGCTGGAGGCCGACCGCCTGAGCGATCATCGCTACCTGGCCAATCTGTTTCGGCTGTACCTGCACGCCGCGGCGCATGAATCTGTTGGTGCGGCTGCGCATCAGGTCGCCGATCCACCCCGCAGCCGCCGCGGAGCATCGAGCCCGCGTTGCCGCTGGAAGCGCGGTACGCCATATCAGAAACGCCACTACTTCAATCGCCGTCGCCAGCGCGATCCGCTCGGCGAGGGACATGCCTGCCACGTGGCGAATGCGGCTGATCAAAGTGGCGGCGCGGGTGACCGAGACCACGCGTCGCGATCGTGGTGCAGCTCAGCGGCAGTTGGCCCCATCTGGATCACTACCAACGCGTCAGCCAGCAGATCCTCGAACGGGCACTCCCCGCCCCCGACACGGGATAGCGTCGCGGCCCAATCCGCTCAACAACGCCTCACCGTCGGCTTCACGACGATTGGGGGAAAGGGGGCGCTGTATCCCGACACACTACTTCCCGATGCATAGCTTTTTGCATCGGAGTGTGTTTCGCCGTGAAACGGGCCGCCGCCAACTCGCAAAACCAACCACGGCCTGATGCCAATCGCGTCGATTTGGCGCATCCGAATTGCATGAGCGCGATTGGCGATCGACCTTGCCTGCGCCGTCATCACTGCTCGTGGTGATGATGCCGATGCTGTTGTCGTTGATGTCGTTGTTGTCGCCGCTCATGTCGTCGGCGTTGTTGCTGTTGGTGCTCGCCGTCGTCGTGATGTCGTTGTCCGTGGTAGTGGTCGCCGTCGCCGTGATCGTGATGATGGGTGTGATCCATGGCGGTCGGCACGATTGCGACAACCAGGACGATTGGAAGCTCCCTGGTCGCGACCGCCTTCTCGGACTCCGTGCGGCGATTAGAGGCCGTATTCGCCGCATAATTTGCGGTGAATAGCCGGGCTTGGGGTACTCCGATCGTCTCAATTGTGCTCCCGATCGGGAGCACAATGCTGATTTCTCCGGCTAACGCGCTCTGAGCGACACAGAAATCCACGATTTGCTACCGATCGGGAGCAATTTCATTGATTTCTATAAAAAACAGGGCTATGATTACCGAAAAGATAACTAAATGCTCCCGATCGGGAGCATTGTGGAGGTATGGATGGCCGCTGAATTTGGAAAGCGAATCGGAGCATTTGTCCGCGAGCGGCGGAAGGCTGCCGGCTTCTCCCAGAGCGAGTTGGGCGACCTTGCCGGTGTCGGAAGGCGATTTGTGTCCGAGCTGGAGCAAGCCAAGCCGACGGTGCGCATGAACTCCGTCAACATGGTCCTCGCCGTCTTTGGCAAGACGCTTGGTATTGTCGATGCGCCAAAGGATGAGTCGCAATGACATCTCGCCAGGCAATCGTTCGGCTCGATGGTCAGCCGGTGGGTACGCTAACCGAAACCGGACGGCAAATAACCTTTCGGTACGATGCCGAATGGCTTGCCAATGGCCAAGCGGTCCCGGTATCCCTCACTCTACCGCTTACCGACAAACCCTACGTCACAGAGGGGCTGCACCCGTTCTTCGAAAACCTGCTGCCCGAGGGATGGTTGCTCGACCTTACAACCACAGCGCTCAAGATTTCCAAAGACGACGCGTTCGGACTGCTCATGGCGACTTGTGGCGACTGCATCGGCGCCGTCGAAATCTTGCCGCAGGCGGAGGCCAGCGCATGAGCCGAGTTTGCCGTATCTGTCTGGACGACGTTTCAGGTGACGAGGATTACCACGCTCGTTGCCTACGCGACCTGTTCAGAACATCCAAGGTGCCGACGCTCGATATCGAGATAAGCAAGCTCCATCTTGCCGCATTGGAAATGGTGGGGCACACGTCACTTTCCGGCATCCAGAAGAAGATCTCGGTAAACCTGGCACCGGGTCGAGCCACATTGCGGGTTGCCGCCGAGGGAGGACGCTACATCCTCAAACCGCAGACGGATACGTATCCGTTCATCCCGGAGAATGAGCACGTTACAACGCGGTTGGCCCAACTTGCCGATATCGAGGTGTCACCGAATGGGCTGGTGCCGCTTAGAGACGGCTCGCTCGCCTACATCGTCAAGCGGTTCGACCGCTTGCCTGACGGGCACAAGGTGCGTCAGGAGGACTTTTGCCAACTCGCTGAGCGGTCGCCCAAGGAAAAGTACGAGGGGTCAGGCGAACTATGTGTTAAGTTGCTGCGCAAGTATGCCACCGAGCCTCCGGTCGAACTCTTGAAGCTCTATCGGTTGCTCCTTTTTGTATGGTGGTCAGGCAACGGCGACATGCACCTCAAGAACTTTTCCTTGATGGCCGGCCAGGATGGCATCATGCGGTTCACGCCGGCGTATGACTTGGTATGCACGCGGCTCGTCATCCCGAAGGACACGCTTGCTCTGCCCATCCTTGGAAAGAAAGACAACCTGCAACGAGGGGCATGGCGAAAATTCGCCGAATACTGCCAATTGCCGCCAAGGGCCGCCGAACGCGTACTCGACAAGCAAACGTCCATCCTCGACGAGGCATTGCAGCTTATCGACCGTAGCTTCTTGCCGACCGATCAGAAGACCAGCTACCGGAGCCTGATCGAAGAACGGACAGCAAAACTACGCTAAGGCTTGGCACATTTACGTGAGCCATCGAAGGACACCTGATGATGCCGATGTCCGTCACACTGACGATGGTGGTGTCGGCCATGATCGCGGTGGTGATCCAATGTGGTGGCCGCCATAACCGCGACTAGCCTTCGATAAGCTCAATGAGCTCATCAATCGGCAGCGCCTTGGCATACTTTGCCGTCTTTGGATTTATCCGATATTTCTTCCTGCCATGCTTTAGAACGATTCCGGTCGTGGCCACGGCCGCCGGAAGCAGCGGCAACAGGCCGATCAGTGCGTAGTAGTTGCCCTCGGAGAGATCATGGATGGTGATTACCCAATCCGCTCCCTCGTTGACGACCGAAATTCCTGAGAGATACAACTGCGACGCGAACGAGACGGTGGCCGCCGCCTGTTTTACGGACTGTCGATAGGACTCAATCAGCACTTCGATGTTGTCGAATCCCGTGTGATCAAGATGCTGCCGGACTTCCGTCAGGCCGGTGGCTTCAATCAACCGCTCCATCAATTCCTGGGCGCCCTCGGCGGGAGTCAACTCGTTGTGTATCCGAATCTGCTGCGGATGATAGAAACTGCGAGTTTCCAATTTCGAGTTGGGGCCGATCCAAATGCGTTCGATTACTATTCGGCCTTGCGACTTCCTAAACGCCTTGAGTAGATTCTGGCCCTGAGCGCCGTAGATGAATGCAAAGTAGTCGAGCAACTCACTAAGCTTCAGTTTTTCGCCGTCGGCCGCCGTGGACGCCTGAATCAACCGAATCTGCGGCCGCCGCGTGTCCGCGTTTTCTTGCTTTGTTGTCGGTTGCCGTTGCCCCACTTCGCCCGATTCCTGATTGACTGCTTTCCCGGCGGTCGCCCCCACCTTGCGTTTGCGGGTAATGAGCTTGACGAGCGAAGCAGTGATATTGGCGCTGACTCGCGTGACTTGCTCCGCTGGGCCGTCAAGACCGCCCTTGATCAAGAACCACCTTGCGCCCCTTGTTGCGATCGAGATGTTCGCTCCGCCGCCTAGCGTGACGCCGATCGCGTCCGTGGAGATTTCAGTCGTGTTGATCCTGGATATGATGCGGTCGACGACCATGTTGCGGCCCAAGAGCCGGCGACTGATTTCCAACCCTTGGAGCATGGCGCGTCGCTCTTGGGACTCGTCCACGAACCACGATAGGCCATAGGCAATCGGCGTATCGAGCAATAGCAACCGTTCATTGAGGACACCCGACAAAGTCTCGCTTAGCCAAACCGACCGCGCATGCTCGATCGCATCGTTGTACGACCAGATCAAATCTTCCACCCGATCGACTGTGGGTGTGGCGTCGACCTCCTCGCCCGAAGTGGCCGCATCTAGCTTTGCAGCCAATGACTCAAGGACGGCGCCAATTTCATGGAGGGTTTCTTGTGCCGTGGCAAGCTGGCGATTAAAGGCGGATTCTCGGCAGGAATCGGGATGGCGCACAAGTGGCCGAGTGGCGGTTTGGGCCACGTTCCTCGACAACTCGACTGCCCTGATAGCCGCTGGCTCATTCTCGTGCGGCAGCAAGCCCCAGTACCGCGCCCAGTCGTGAATGAAGACTTCCACATCGGAGACGCTTTTGGGGTCAGTGAAGAATCCCACGGCTGCCTGCTCCTCGACAAAGCCGTGCCAACGCTCGCGCCAGTTGGCAGGCAGGCTGCTTTGGAACAGATCGGCAAAGAACGACCAGAGCGCATCCTGGTAGGGCCGCAGCCGCCGCGACAACTCGTGCTTCAACTCAAAGAACATCAGACGGTCGAGTTGACTGAAGAGCTTTTCGAAATCCATCTGCGCGCTCCTATTCCAAACCTTGCGGCCACGAATTGCGCCCATGATTGGCAGCATGTCACTTCCGAGTCGCCAATCCGCGCCATGCCGGCGGGCTAGTGACCCAAGATGGCTCTTTCCTCGCAATTTCGCCTCCAAAACTCCTGGTGGATTTTTTGGCGGGCCACGTCCTGGCAGGCATTGGCGCACTCTCTGGCCACGCGCTTGCGGGTTTCGGTAACGAGCTGCTCCATCTGATCGTCCGCGACGCGCACAATGACGATCGGACAAACGGGCGGCTGTCCGCGCTCGTAGCTGGGATGCTGCATCTGATGTGCTTGTGGGCTCAAGCCGCTGTTGGGAGCGTGAGCCGACGCTGCGCTGGTGGGCGGGGCATCGAGTGATGTTGCATCGGAACTGGACGCCCCGATGTCGATGGGTGCGCCCCCACTAGGCGGCACTTCCTCGGAGACGGTGGCGACGTCGATGTAAGAGCCCTGATCCACCGGTTCACTGCCATTCGCCGCCTCGGGCGACCCCTCGAATGTCGCCGCATTGGCATCAGCGCTTGCAACACCGGCCTCTGGCTCGGACGCAGTCGATTCATCGACGGGCGAAAATACCTCGTCCGCAGCGACTTCCATGTTGTCCCGACAAGCGCGCACCGCGAGCGCACTCCCGGCGATAGGGCGTTTTCGGCCTGCTTGTCCAGAATTTGAACAAGCGACGCTCGCCCGCGCGAGGAGCTGCTTCCTCGGGTAACGTTCGGATCACGGTGAGCGATCAACTCACCGCATCGTTGACGAGCGATTCTTCGCAGAATGCGCGGCCGACTTCCAGCAAACTTTTAGGCCACTCGAACGAAGATGTTTGTGATTAAGAAAATGTGTCGGCAAGAATTCGCAAAATCGTTCGTGAATCGCTGCCAACTCGTGCCCCGCTACACTTTCGGCTCCCAACCGGGGCGGTATTCGCGCGTCCAGAGCGCGGCGGCTTCGTCGTCGTCGTTCTGGATGTGGCCGTTGCTGGGATCGAGATTGAGGGTGCGGCCGGTGCGGTAGGCGATGTTGCCCAGGTGGCACAGCAGCGTGCTCTTGTGGCCGATTTCGATGTCGGCGTGGGGGCGCTTGCCCGACTTAGTGCACTCCAGGAAATTCTTCAGGTGCGGGTCGTGGCCCGAGAAGCCTTTGGTTTGTTGCGACACTTCCTTGTCGCCGGTGTCGTAGATCGTGTAGCGGTTGCCGTCGCAGACCAGCGTGCCGCGGTCGCCGTAGAAGTTGAAGCCGAAGGTCGAGCCTTCGAATCCGTGCCGCTGCCAGTTGCGTCCTTCCCAGGTGATGATCTTGTCGCCGAAGTCGTACGTGACCGTCTGCGTATCGGGCGTTTCCTGATCGTCGTCGAAAAAGTACTTGCCGCCCCCGCCCACGACGCGCTGGGGAAAATCGACCTGCAAACCCCAGCGGCACAAATCGAGCGAGTGAATGCCATTGTTGCCAAGTTCGCCGGTGCCCCAGTTCCAGAACCAGTGCCAGTTGTAGGGCACCACGTTGTCGCGATATGGCTGCTCGGGCGCGGGGCCTTGCCACAGTTCGTAGTCCAAGCCGGCCGGCACCGGAGCGGACTTGCCATGGCCGATCGACTTGCGGGCGTTGGTGTACCAGCCGCGCGACAGCAGCACGCGGCCGATGTCGCCAGCGTGCACGCGCTCGATCGCTTCGATGATAGCCGGCATGCTGCGACGCTGCGTGCCCAGTTGCACGACGCGGCTGTTCTTGCGGGCCGCTTCGATCATCAGCTCGCCTTCGCGCGGGTTGTGGGAGGCGGGCTTTTCGACATAGACGTGCTTGCCCGCCGTGCAGGCCATGATCGTGGCAGGGCCGTGCCAATGGTCGGGGGTGGCGATGGCCACGGCATCGATCGAGGGATCGTCGAACACGCGTCGCAAATCGGTGGCGCGCTTGGGCGCCATGCTCTGCCGGCCGGCGATGGCGTTCACGGCCTTGTCGATCACGCGTTCGTCCACGTCGCAAATCGTGACAATCCGCGCTCCGCCAATCGAAGCAAAGCCATCGGCCAGCGCCGCGCCGCGGCCGTTGACGCCGATGACGGCCACGCCCACGCTTTCGCTGGGGCTGTCGGCGGCGCGGCTCGGGCGCGCCAGCGAGGAAAAGGCGACACTGCCGGCGGCCAAGGCCGACCGTTTGAGGAACGAGCGGCGATCGGGCGTGTGGCTCATCAAATCGTTCTCTTTCGCACAGGATGCGTGGGCCGGGAGTAGCGCCACCAGCTTAACAACGCGGCTTGCCGCAGTGCAAGTTTCGCGGTGGACGAGACATAGCCAGCGATTATCCCCTGGCGAGCTGCGCCCCGCCGCTGTAAAATCAGCCGCACGTTTGCGACAGGCCTGGCGGACCGCCTTCGTCGCCGGCCGCCGTCGCCCTTCGACCCTCGGATCGCCCCGACCTTAATCGCCCTCCTCTCATGCACGTGATCGTTGTTGGCGCAGGCGAGGTCGGCTTTCACATCGCGCACCGGCTCTCGAACGAGGGTCACAACGTGACCGTGATCGAGAAGAGCGGCGACAAAGAACATCACCTGCAGGCCAAGCTGAACGCCATGGTCGTGCGCGGCAGCGGCGCCAATGCCGAGGTGCTGGAGCAGGCCGGGATTGCGCATGCCGATTTGTTCATTGCAGTGACCGATCAGGACGAAGTGAATCTCGTGGCCTGCATGCTGGCCCACGAGCGCGGAACCAAGCGAATCATCGCGCAAATCAAGAGCCTGGAGTACACTTCAGCCGACTGGGCTCGCAACGCCCGCCGACTGGGAATCGATCTGTTGATCAATCCTCAGAGTGTCGTCGCGGAAGAATTGAATCGCATCGTGTCGTATACGGCCGCCAGCGAAGCGGCCGAGTTTGCCCAAGGCCGCGTGGTGTTTCTCGGCTATACGATCGGCCGCGGCAGTCCGCTGGCCGGCGCCACGCTGCGAGAGCTGTCCGGCGTGCGCGGCATCTATCGCATGGTGATCACGGCCATCTCGCGCCGGCAGGAGACGGTGATCCCGCGCGGCGAGGACGTCATCGAGGAAGGCGACATCGTCTACTTCGTTTGCCACAAGCGCGATTTGCCGGCCGTAAATTACTTGTTCGAATTCGAGAAGCAAGCGTCCAAGACGGTGTTCATCCTGGGCGGTGATCGCGTCGGCGAGGCGCTGGCCCGCAAGCTCGCCGCGCTCAGCTTGCGGGTCAAGCTCATCGACCCCGACGCCGAGCGCTGCCAACGCCTGGCCGAAGAGTTGGATCAGGTGACCGTGCTCAACACCGAGGGTACGGATATTGCCACGCTGAAGCACGAGGGAATCGCCGACTGCGACGCTTTCGTGGCCGTGACCGACAACGACGAGACCAACATCCTCGGCTCGCTGCTGGCCAAGAACTACGGCGCCAAGCGGGCGATTGCGCTGGTCGATCGCCACGAGCTCATCACGCTGGCGCCCAGTTTGGGCGTCGATGCGTGTGTCAGTCCGCGATTGACCACTGCCAGCGCCGTATTGAAATACGTGCGCCCCTCGGGTGTGGCTTCGCTGGCCACCGTCGAATACAGCGACGCGGAAGTGCTGGAGGTGGTGTTGCCCGGCGACAGTAACGTGCTGGGCAAGCCGCTTAAAGAACTCGAAGTGCCCACCGGCGCCATCATCGGCGTGATCGTGCGAGGGGAAGAGGTGGTGATTCCCAGCGGCGACGACCACCTGGAGCCGAACGACCACGTCGTCATTTTTGCCTTGCCCGAAGCCATCGCTCGGGTCGAACGCTTCTTTTCCTGAGCATGAATTTTCGACTCACGCTGCATGTGCTCGGCGGGTTGCTCCTGTTTTTAGGAGTGACGCTGATCGTGCCCATTCCCTTGTCGCTGTTCTACGGCGACGGCGAGTGGCTGGCGTTCGTGCTGTCCGCGGTGGTGACGTTGGGGGTTGGCGGGTTGTTGTTCCGCTACTTCCGCCGCCGCGACGAAGTGACGCTGCGCGAAGCATTTGCCATCGTCACGTTCGCCTGGATACTGTTTGCCGTGTTCGGCGCGTTGCCCTATATCTTCGCAGGCAGTCTGCCGAACCCGGTGGATGCGTATTTCGAGTCGATGTCGGGTTTCACGACCACCGGCGCGTCGGTCATGACCGATATCGAGTCGAACGCCAAGAGTGTGCTGTTCTGGCGAGCGCTGACGCAATGGCTGGGCGGTATGGGGTTCATCGTGCTGGGCGTGGCCATTCTGCCGCTGTTGGGCGTGGGCGGCATGCAGCTTTATCAAGCCGAAGCGGCTGGACCGTCGACCGATCGCTTGACGCCGCGCATTCAAGACACGGCGCGCTATCTGTGGGGCGTGTATGTCATCATCACCGTCGGGGGCATTCTGTTTTTGTGGGTCGGCGAGATGGACCTGTTCGACGCCACCTGCCACACGTTCACGGCCGTGGCCACGGGCGGCTTCTCGACGCGCAACGCCAGCCTGGGCGCGTTTGGCACCTACGTGCACCTGGTTACGATCGTGATCATGATGACGGGCAGTGTCAGTTTCTCGCTGCACTTTTTCGCGTTTCGCGGCGACGTTCGCAAGTATTGGGCCAGCGAGGAGTTTCGCTGGTACATCTATTTCATTGTCGCGCTGACGGCCATCGTTGTGATCGTCAATTGGCGCGACTATGATAGCGTGCTTATGAACTTGCGCGATTCGGCGTTTACCGTCACGTCGGTTCAAAGCACCACCGGCTTTGCCACGGCCAACTACGAGACGTGGCCGATGCTGGCCCAGGGACTGATCTTCGCCGCGATGTTTCTCGGCGGCTGCGCCGGTTCGACCGCCGGCAGCTTGAAGTACGTGCGATTCGTGCTGCTGCTGAAGCACGCCACGATCCAAACCATGCGTTTGTTGCATCCGCGGCAAGTAATCGTCTTGAAGCTGGACCATCGTCCGGTGTCGCCCGATATCATGGAAGGCGTGCTGGGATTCACCGTGCTTTTTTTCGCGGTGTTCATCATCGGCTCGCTGCTGTTGACCGCCACGGGCGTCGATCTTTTGACGGCCGGCTCGGGCTGCATCGCCTGTTTGAGCACGGTCGGCCCCGGACTGGGCGCGGTCGGTCCCATGGACAACTACGCGGCGCTTTCGAACTTTGCCAAGCTGGTGCTGGCCGGCGAGATGCTGTTGGGCCGGCTGGAAGTGTTTACGGTGCTCGTGCTGCTGTCGATTTCGACCTGGAGAAAGTAAGCCGTTCGTGGGCCGGGATGCCGTTTTTCGCCCAACCAATTCGTGAGCGATCAGCGGTTCGTCTGCCATCCGCCCAAGCGGTGACAGACTAGCCGCGGTGGCCGACAAGATGCATTCGGATTCAAATCACACTCCGGGCGAACCGCCGCCAGCAACACCTGCTGGCTCCGCCGAATCTGCCGAACGCACTGTGCCGGCGCAGCGCCCGGAACATGTCGAAAGTTTCGAACAGGCGCCGCACGGCCATCATCGTACGTTTTGGTTGTGGGTGATGTGCCTCACGGGCGTGGATTATTTCAGCACCTTGGGTTATCAGCCGTCGATCGCCTTCGAAGCGGCCGGTGTGTTGGCGCCGTTGGCCACGATCGTGCTGGTGGCCGTGACGCTGTTGGGCGCCCTGCCCGTCTATGCCCACGTGGCCGAATGTTCGCCCAATGGCCAGGGTTCGATCGCCATGCTCGAGCGGTTGGTACACGGCTGGACGGGTAAATTGATGGTGCTGGCGCTGTTGGGGTTCGCTGCCACGGATTTCGTGATCACCAAGACGCTGTCGGCCGCCGACGCCGCCGTACACCTGATTCACAATCCGCTGTGGCATTGGGCGCCGCAGTTCGTTCACGTCTGGGGCGAAGATCGCCAACGCATCGGCCTGACCATGCTGCTGTTGATCGTGCTGGGGGCCAGCTTCTTGCGCGGCTTTCGCGAGGTGATCGGCTTGGCCGTGGTGGTTGTCGTCTCCTATCTCACGCTGAACCTGCTGGTCATCGGCAGCGGTGTGGTCTATGTCGTGGCGCATCCCCATCTGTTCGACACCTGGTACGAGCGTTTGATCGTGGGCGACTGGCACATCACGCATCGGCCGTTCGCCGGCTCGGGCGTGTGGGCCATCGTGGCGACCAGTATCTGGTTTTTCCCAAAGCTGGCATTGGGATTGAGCGGCTTCGAAACCGGCGTGGCCGTGATGCCGCTTATCCAGGGAGACAGCGACGACACGCACCAAGAGCCGCGCGGCCGCATTCGCAACACACGCAAGCTGCTGGCCACTTCGGCCTTGATCATGTCGGTGTTCTTGATTGGCTCGGCCGTGGTCACGGCCACGCTGATTCCGCCCGGCGAACTATTGCACGCCGACGATATTCCGCCGGCGCCAGCGATGGCGTTGCCAGGGACGGACGTGCCGCCGACCGGGCGCTGGCCTACCTGGCGCACGGCGAGAGCCCCTATTCGATCAATCCCTTGTTCGGCGGTCCGTTCGGCACGTTCTACGATCTGGCCACGGTCGTGATCCTCAGCTTTGCGGGCTTAAGTGCGATGGCCGGATTGCTGAATCTGGTGCCGCAGTACCTGCCGCGCTATGGCATGGCCCCGGAGTGGACCCGGGCCGTCAAGCCGCTGGTATTGATGTTCACGGCTATCAATTTGCTAGTAACGTGGATTTTCGAAGCCGACGTCGAAGCCCAAGGCGGAGCGTATGCCACCGGCGTGTTGGTGTTGATCTGCAGCGCCTGCATCGCGACGGTCATCGAGCGTTTTCGCCAGCGCAGCGGAATCTGGTTGGTGCGCGTGCCGTGGATGTTCGTGCTGATCACGATCGTGTTTCTCTTCACCACGGGGGCCAACATGATCGAGCGGCCGGACGGGCTGAAGATCGCCAGTTGCTTCATTTTGGCGATCGTCGTGGCGTCGTTCGGTTCGCGGTTGAAGCGCAGCACCGAGCTGCGGTTCGGGGCGTTCGAGTTCGACGATTCCAGTTCGCGCTTCCTGTGGGACAGCCTGAAGCTACTGGAGTTTCCGGTGCTGGTGCCGCACCGTCCCGGCCGCCGGCAATTGGACGAGAAGGAGACTAGCATCCGCGAGCGGCACCGCCTGGGGCCCGACGTGCCCATCGTGTTTGTCGAGGCCGAGTTGGAGGATCCGAGTGAGTTCGAGCAGAATCCGCTGATGGAGGTCAAGCAGGAGGGCGGGCGGTTCGTCATCAAGGTGACGCGGTGCGCGTCGATCGCGCATGCGCTGGCCACGATCGCGCTGGAGTTGTCGCGCTATGGCAAGCCGCCGGAAATTCACTTCGGCTGGTCGGACGAAAATCAACTGGCGGCCAGCATCGGCTTCTTTCTGCTGGGCGAGGGCAACGTGCCCTGGCGGGTACGCGACCTGATCCACAAATCCGAGCCCGATCCACACAAACGGCCGCGGGTGATCATCGGCTGAGAATGCATCGCGGGATTCGATTCGCAGCGCCAGTGCGTGTAGAATCGAATTCTGATTCGACTCTCGATCCAGGCGGAGCACGAGCCATGGCCAACGACACCTTTCGCGCGGCGCAGCCACCAGCAACATCACGCCGCGCTTGGGCGTTTCGATCAACGGCGGCATGTCGGACCGCACGGCCGCGCACGTACACGACGAATTGCACGCCCGCACGCTGGTGGTCGATGACGGCACGATGAAGCTGAGCATCACGGTGTGCGACAGTTGCATGCTGCCGCGGGCGATTCTCGACGCCGCCAAGCACCAGGCGCATTCGCACACCGGCATTCCGCTGGCGCACATGCTGATTTCGGCAACGCACACCCACTCGGCCGCTACGGCTGGGCCGGCGTTTCAAAGCGATCCGGACCCGGATTATCTCGAGTTTCTCGCCACCCGCATCGCCGACAGTATTCGCCGTGCGCACCACAACCTGGCGCCGGCCGAGATCGGCTGGGGCATGGGCAGCGAGTCCAGCCAGGTGTTCAACCGCCGCTGGAAGATGAAGGACTCGGTGACGCTCTCTGATCCGTTCGGCCGGCCCGATCGCGTGAAGATGAATCCGCCCAGGGCAAGCGCCGACCTGGTCGAGCCCGCCGGACCGATCGATCCCGAGGTGGGCGTGCTCTCGGTGCGCTCGGCGGATGGTCGTCCGCTGGCGCTATTGGCCAACTACTCGCTGCACTACGTGGGCGGAGTGCCGGGAGGAGATATATCGGCCGACTACTACGGCGCGTTCGCCGACCGCGTGCAACAACTGCTGGCCGCCGACCGGCTCGATCCGCCGTTTGTCGGCATCATGTCCAACGGCACCAGCGGCAATATCAACAACATCAACTTCCGCGAAACAGGCCAAAGCCAGCCACCGTACGCGCAGATCCGTATCGTGGCCGACGCGCTGGCCCGCGAGGCGGCGCGTGTGGCGGGCAAGATCGACTACCGCGACCACGTGTCGCTGGCCATGCGCGAAGCGAGCTTGCGATTGGCCCGTCGCCCCACGCCCAAGGACGAAGTGGCTCGGGCGAAGTTCATCCTTTCGCAGGCCAAGGGCCCCACGCTGCAAGGGCTGGAGCAAATCTATGCCCGCGAAACCGTGTTGCTCAACGAGTATCCGCCGTATGTGGAGACGCTGTTGCAGGCATTGCGGATCGGCGAGCTGGGCATTGCCACCTCGCCCTGCGAGACGTTCGTGGAAACGGGCCTGGCGATCAAAGAGGCCAGCCCGCTCAAACCCACCTTTACGATCGAGCTGGCCAACGACTATTGCGGCTATCTGCCCACGGCCGAGCAACATGCGCTGGGTGGCTACGAAACGTGGCGTGCCCGCTCCAGTTTCGTCGAGGTGGGAGCGGAACGGAAAATCCGCCAAACCGCGCGTTGAGTTGTTGAAGCAAGTGGCCAACGCGTGACGAAGATCGTCGCGTGAACATTCAAGTGCTGTTTCGTACCCATGTCAGCACTCACCTCCATCACGCGCGCCGAAGCACTCGCCGAAATTCCCGATTCGCCGGCCACGGTCGAGTTTCGTCAGATGGCCGAAGCAGCCGAACTCGCGGCCTTTCGCTCGGGCAACGGCTTGCTGATAGCGCATCCCGACGGGCGCATGGTCGGCGCCATGGGCCGAGTGCTGGCCGGCGACGTGCAAGCGCTGCTCATGCAGCAGCCGCGTGATGGCAACCTGGTGGCGGATGAGGCGGCATATGGGCAACTGGCGGACGCTTACCAATTTGAACGCGCCATCATCCAGACTTTGGCCGGTCCGTGGCAGCGTATTGAGTTTCGCATCGACGGCCTGACGATTCGTCCTGTGACTGCCGCCGATTCGCTCGATCACCTGCCGGATGAATTGCGCGAAGAACTGGAGTACGCGCGGCTGCGGACGCGCGTCCTGGCGGGTCGTATCGACGCATTGGCGGTGAGCTTTGCCTATGTGGTTGCGTCGACCGCGCATGCGGACATGTCGATCGACACGCTGGCTGACTATCGCCAGCGCGGCATTGCCTCGGCCGTTGCCGTGGCGCGGGTGGACGAAGTGGTCGCCATCGGCAAGACGCCCGTCTGGGGCGCTGTCGAAAGCAACCAGGCATCACTGCGACTGGCGGCCAGGCTGGGCTTCCGTCGACGGGCCGGCACGCTCTATGTTGCCGAAGAGCCACGCTCGCCGTCACGCGCATACGCGCACAGCCCCGTTCGATCACCGGGGGCAACTAGGAGACCTTCTGTCGATTGGTGTTCCTCTAAAACTCCTTCCCTTTGGTCAGCAGCGGCATGCGCACCAGGTACATGTCGGCCGTGATGTAGAGCGTTTTGCCGTCGTTGCCGAAGGCGCAGTTGGCCGTGGCTTCGCCGGTGGCGAAGGTGCCCAGCAGCGTGCCGTCGGGGGCGAACACGTGGACGCCGCCCGGCCCGGTGGCAAACAGGTTGCCGGCTTCGTCGACCTTCATGCCGTCGGGCAGGCCCTTCTTGCCTTCGCTGACCCAAGAGGTGGAATCGAAGAACACGCGGCTCTTGCCCAGCGTGCCGTCGTCCTTCACTTCGAAGGCGCATCCAAATGGCCGCCTCCGGATCGGACTTCGCCACGTACAGCGTCTTCTCGTCGGGCGAGAAGGCGATGCCGTTGGGACGCGTCAATTCCTTGGTCAGCAGGGTCAGCGTGCCGTCTTTCGAGATGCGATACACGCCGCAAAAGTCCAGCTCGCGCCGCTCGTCGTCATATCGGGCGGGCAGACCGTATGGTGGATCGGTGAAATACAAATCGCCGTTCGATTTGAATGTCGAATCGTTGGGGCTGTTGAGCCGCTTGCCCTGGTAGCGATCGGCCAGCGTCATCTTGCCGCCGTTCTTGGTAAGGCGCGACACGCGGCGGTCGCCGTGTTCGCAAAAGATGAGTTGCCCTTGCGCGTCGATGTTCAATCCGTTGCTGCCCGGCTCGGCGCCGTAGTCGACCACGCCAGTGTAGCCCGAGGGCTTCATGAACAGGCTGATGCCCTCCCCTTCTTTCCACTTCATGACCGAGTTGCGAGGAATGTCGGAGAACAGCAGGTAGCCGCCGTCGGCGACCCACACGGGCCCTTCCGACCAGTCGAAGCCCTCGGCCAGTTTTTCCATCTGGGCGTCTTTGGCCACCAGCTTGTCGAAGCGTGGATCCTTGCGTTCGATCTCCCCGAAACCGAAGCACGCAGGCGCCGCGCTTAGAGCAATCAACAACGAAGCCAGCGACGCCAGACGCGATAGCGCACTACGAGCGATAACAGCCATATCCAAAGCCTCCGAATCAAGGATGCACGCACAAAGCAACAAGCGGCAAGTGCCGCCGGTGGACGCCCCCCTACGCTAAACCCCGGCGCAGGGTGGAGTCAAGATGCGCGTCGGGCGCGCGTGTGAAACGTGCAATTGCAGAATGGCTCAGACACGGACCCTGTGTCGGAGTTGCGACGCAACTAGAGGCGTATCCGCATGATGACACATTCAGAGGACCGTCGGCATGGAAGGGCTTGTTGCACCTCTTGTCCCTGCGGGACCCAGACAATTCTGTCTGGGCCACCCGATAGACAACTATGCCCGCAACTGCGCGCCGTGGGCTTTGCCGCACGCGGCCACGACTTGCGCGCGGATTTGATCGGCTTGCTCGCCGGTGAGCGTGCCTTCGTTCCAGCGGAGGGTGAGCGTGAACAGCAGGCTCTTCTTGCCGGGGCCGAGGCGCTTTGTGTCGCGGTAGACATCCTGAAACCCAATGGACTCGCCGTGCGGACCGGCGGCAGTGCGGACGGTTTGCTCGACGTCGGCCCAGCGCACCGCTTCGTCGACCACCAGGTTCAAGTCACGCGTGACCGCCGGGTAGGTCGGAATCTCGCCGCACTGCGGCACCAGGTTGGCAATCTGCCGCAGCGTCGAGAATTTCAGTTCGGCCACCGTGCTGGCGCGCGCAGTTCAAAGCGTTCCAGCCCGGGGCGCTGACGGCGCCGAGATAGCCCAACAGCAGTTCGCGACCGTTGAGTGTTGCCCACAACTCGGCCGAGCGGTCGGCATCGAGCAGTTCTTGCTTCGTCGCGCGAACGTCAATCACGGCCGCTGGATTGAGCGTGTCGACGAGTCCTTCGATCACGCCCTTGACCGCCAGATAGTCGCCGCCGCTGGTGAGCGCGACGGTCATTTCCTCAACCGGCAACTGGTCGCCCTGCGGCAAGTACACGTGGGCGATTTCGAACAACTCGATCACCGGATTGGAAAGCGACTCGTTCGTCTGCCGCGCGCCGAACAGGCTGGGCACCAGGCTGCGACGCAACCGGTCGGCACGGCGGAGCACCGGCGTGTTGGAGCGCAACGCCGGCGCGTCGGTCCAGGGGCTGAACGCCTCGGACCAGGTGGTTTCGACGGCGCTGGCGGTCATGGCTTCGTCGAAACCGGCGGCGGTGAGCACCTGCCGCGTCTTGGCCAGCACGCGATCGGCCTCGGTGCGGTGGCTGGCGGCCATCGGCACGCTGACGTCCTCGGGTATCTTGTCGTAGCCATAAACGCGGGCGACCTCTTCGACCAGGTCGATCTCGCGCGTGAGATCGCTGCGCCACGAGGGTGGCACGACGATCACTTTCGACGCGTCGGCCTGCTGTTCCTGGTTGCCCAACGCCGCCAGGATCTCTCGCGCTTTGACTTCGGGCACGTCGATGCCCAGCACGCGTTTCAATTGCGCGAAGCGCAGCGTGATGGGCGCGCGCGGCTGGGGCTTCTCGCCCGCATCGAGCACGCCTGCCGCCAGTTCGCCGCCGGCTAGTTCCAGGATCAATTCGCAACAACGGCGGCTGGCCCAATCGACGCCTTCGGGGTCGAGTCCGCGCTCGAAGCGATAGGACGAGTCGCTGTGCAGGCTGAGCCCGCGGGCCGTGGCGCGGATCGATCTTGGATCGAAGGCCGCGCTTTCGATCAATAGCTCGGTGGTGGCGTGCGACACTTCGGTATCGGCGCCTCCCATCACGCCGCCCAGTCCGACAGCCCGTTCGGCATCGGCGATCACGCAGGTGGTGGGTTCCAGTGTGTAAGTCTTGTGGTTGATGGCCAGGAAGGTCTCGCCTTTGGTGGCCTGGCGCACGATGATTTGCCGGCCCTTGAGCCTGGCCAGGTCGAAGGCGTGCAGCGGCTGGCCGCATTCGAGCATGACGTAGTTGGTAATGTCGACCACGTTGTTGATCGTGGCCACGCCCAACGTGGTCAGTCGCCGCACGAGCCACGCAGGACTCGGCCCAACTTTCACGCCGCGAATCACCCGGGCCGTGTAGCGCGGACAAATGTCCGGGTTGTCGACGCGCAGCTTCGCCAGCTCGCTCACGTTCGTCTTGCCGGCCGGCGGATTGGCGGCGGGTATCTCTAGCGGGCGATCGAACAGCACGGCCGCTTCGCGGGCAATGCCGATGTGGCCCAAGCAGTCGGGCCGGTTGCTGGTGACTTCCAGGTTGATGGCCAAATCGTCGCCGACTTCGGTCGTCTCCTCGTGGTTCAAGCCGGCCATCATCAGCCGCTCGGCCAATTCGGCCGGCGTCATGTCGAGCGTGACGTACTGCTTGAGCCAATCCCAGGAAACGATCATCGGTCAGCGCGGTCCAGGGCAAAGAATAAGTGGTGTTGTTTCAGGCCGGGTTTCTAAAACTGGTGCAGGAAGCGGACATCATTGCGGTAGAAGTCGCGAATGTCGTTCACTCCGTGCCGCCGGGCGCAAACCCGCTCGACGCCGATGCCAAAGGCAAAGCCGGTGACTTCTTCCGGATCGTAGCCGACGGCCGCCAGCACGTTGGGGTCGACCATGCCGGCTCCGCCCATTTCGATCCAGCGGATGGCGCCTCCGTGTGCCGTGTCGTGCCAGCTCATGTCCACTTCGACGCTCGGCTCGGTGAAGGGGAAGAACGACGGGCGGAAGCGAATGTGCACGTCGCCGCCCAGGAAGCTGGCCGCGAACAGCCGCAACACGCTCTTCAAGTCGGCCATCGTCACGTGCCGATCGACCAGCAGGCCTTCGATCTGATGGAACATGGGATAGTGCGTGGCGTCGGCCGTGTCGGGCCGATACACCCGGCCCAGCGAAATCACGCGCACCGGCGGCGGCGTGTTCTCCATCACGCGAATCTGCACGGTGCTCGTCTGGCTGCGCAACAACAGCGGCTGCCCGGTCGAGACGCCGGCTGCCGACAAATAGAAGTTTTCCAGCGGATCGCGGGCCGGATGCGAGGCGGGGATGTTCAGCGCTTCGAAGTTGTGCCATTCGTCTTCGATCTCAGGCCCTACCGCCACGGTGAAACCCAAGCGGCCCATGATGTCCTTCAACTCGTCGACCGTTTGCGTGATGGGGTGCAAGTGGCCGAGGCGAGGGCGCTTGCCCGGGAGCGTGGGGTCGAAGGCTGTGCCGGCCTTGTTCTTCGTCGCGCCTTTGGCCAAACGCTCTTGCGCTGCGGTGAGGGCGGCTTCGATGGCGGTTTTGACTTCGTTGAACCGTTTGCCGGCCGCCGGCTTGTCAGGACCTGGCACGGCGCCGAGTTGCTTCTGCACGTTCTTGAGCTGGCCGCTCTTGGCGCCGAGGTATTCGACGCGGGCCGCCTCGAGCGCATCGCTATCGGCGGCGGACGTGAAAGCCCCGGTTGCCGCCTGGGCCAGCTCATCGAGTTGTGCGACGAATTCGCTCAGGGCCATGGCAGGCGGCTGACGACCAACAGGAGCGCCGGTTGTCTGCGCGTTAGTGCAGTGACCGACATATCAATAAAACAAAAGGAGAGGCGCCCCCGAGCCAGCGGTCGGCCGCGTCTCTCCCCCCCGATCTCACGGACTCGCACTGGCGTGCGCGGCGTGACGTTCTAGGCGGCCAACGCTTCCTTGACGCGGGCGACGACGGTGTCGAACCCGGCCGGGTCGTGAATCGCCATTTCGGCCAACGACTTGCGGTCGAGTCCCAGGTTCGCCTTGTCCAGGCCGTGGATGAACTCGCTGTAGCGCAGTCCCCGCTCGCGCACCGCCGCGTTGATGCGAATGATCCACAGCTTGCGGAATTCGCGCTTACGATTGCGTCGGTCGCGAAATGCATAGGCGCCCGCCCGCACGAGAGTTTCTTTGGCGGTGCGGAGCATGTTGCCGCGTCCGCCGCGATAGCCTTTGGTCTTTTTGAATAGCCTGCGCTTGGCTTTGTTGCGCGCGGCGCCTTTGGTCGTACGCATTGTCGTTCACCTACCGTCATTTACCGTACGTCCAGGCCCCCGCTCAGTGAATTGAGCAAGCGTTGTCCCGCCCGCGCACGTGGTGGAGCCGGCGCTGTCGTGTCAGTCGCCGGTTCTAAGCCAATTCTGGCCGAAGCCGAGTTGGCGGTTGTCGTCTCTCAGTGGGCTCCGAATGGGAGATTCAATTTCCGGGTGCCAGCTTGCTCGTCAAGCAGTGTGATCCTGCCGCCGGGCTGCTAGGCAAGCTAGCAGTGGCACCCAATCGCTGCGGCATCTGGGTCACCAATGTCCTAATAGCTGTTGCCGGCCAAGACCGTTTTGATTTGCGTCGTGAACTCCTCGGCCAGCACCTTGGTGCCGCGCAGCATGCGCTTGCGCTTGTGGGTCATGCGCGCCGCCAGGTGGCTGGTGCCGGCTTGGCGATGCTTGACCTTGCCGTTGGCTGTAACGCGAAAACGCTTCTTGACGCCCTTGTGAGTCTTTTGCTTTGGCATGGTTGGCAGCCGGTTCGCTGGAGTGTCGGGTTCCCACATAGTGCCTTCGGCGCACCGGACACCCGGTCATCAAACTGAATCCATCATTATAGGGCCCGGCACGGAAAGCGAAAGGGTGGTTTTTCGCGGGGATTTGGGGGATTGGGAAGGCGACGTTCGGGTCGATCCGCTTGGTAATCCGCTGAGCGGAGCAAGGAACACGCGGTTGGTTTGTACGGCTAAGTCGCAAGCGGTGGCGAGCAATGGAAGGCTCCGCGGGAGCGCTCCGCGGGATCAAAGGTCGCTGAAAAGTGCAAGGCGTGTTTCCAGGCCAGTGGCCTGAATTTGCCAGAATTCGGACACCGCGCCGGCGGCGAAAAACTTTCTCGAAAGTCAAAAATGACAGTCGAAATCAGGCCACTACTTCTGCAATAGTGCGAACAGCCGACGGATGGAGCGCGGCGAGCGTTTTGCAAACAGGAGAACTGGCACGATGAGTTTCATTCCACTTCCGCCCGAGGACAACGAACACCGCGACACACCGCCCGACGACGAAAACCTCGCACCGATCGACCTGGAGGCCGCCTCGGACAATTCGGAACCTCCCGCGATGTCACAAGCGTCCGACGATGTTGCCTAAAGCAACCCGTTCGAGCTGCCTCTCGATCCAGCGCTTGCCGATGGCAGGGAGACAGACCTCGATCCTGTGTCGCCTGAGATTTTCCCGCCGCCGACGGTCGATGACGTGCTCGACACGTCCATGTTTTCCGGACCGGACCCTGGCGACCCAGTTGCCGCATTCGAGCAACAGTCGTGGCAGGACACGATGGACCGCCTGGCCGAGCACGTTGGTCCGAGCGACGAAGCATCGCGGGCGACGCATATTGAGCATTTTCTCGGCCGGCGCAATGCGCCGCATCGGATCGAACAACTGCCGCTCCGGCCTGGTATCGATGCAAGTGCATCGGGCATCGTGCAGCTTTCGCATCGACGCGGCGATGATTCCCAATCGGGCATCGGCGGCGGGCAGCCCGTCCTCGATATCCAACCATCGACCGGCGCGGCCCCTCCCGCGGGAGACTTGCCGCTGGCATCGGCTCCGTCGCAACAGCCGGCCGGCAATGGCGAGACCAAGTCGCTAGGACATCCGCGGCCGATGGCGCTGGTGCAACTTGCCGAGTACGAGCAGTTCTTTCTGGCGGAGCAAAACGCGCTGATACATCGGCTGACCGAGTTGGCCCGGCAGATTGCCAAGGAAGAGATCGATCACGCCGCCTGGGTCGACTACATCCACGAGCGGGCGATCCTCGGTCCGCATTGAGCGATTGGGCACCGCAGCTTGGAGACGACAGTGTGTTTTCGCTTCTTTCGCTGGTAGACAAAGTTGCAGAAGGATCGACCTGTGATCACCACCGACAGCATGGCGAAGATCGTCACCGACTACCACGCGGGCGTGAGCCGGCGCGTGCACGAGGCGCTAAACCACGTGCGCGCCGCGATCGACGACTGGATCGAGCAGGCGATCCAAGGTCCGCTGCCCGATGATTGGCGCGAGCAGTTTCGCGCCGTGCTCGAAGAGCAAGCCGCGCAAGGCCGCCGTGTATTGCCCGAATGCGTCTTCGAGCTGGAAGCGTGGATTGAGAATTGGGCCACGGAGTATGGGCTTTTGCCGGCGCGGCCGACGACGCGGTCCGAAACGGGCTGCGGATCCGCATTCGATCTGAGCATGTTCGATGGTCCTCCGGCATTTCATACGACGCCAACACTCTCTCACGAAGAGATCGTTTCGCTCACAACCATGACTGCGATAGAGACGCCGATCCCGCTATTCCAACAGCCGTCGTTTGTCGAAGACCAACTCACCCCCGAGCAACTGAAGCACTGGCAGACGTTCGCGGAGTTTGTCGACTTCGACTTGAACCGCAAGGAACATGAGGCCGCTGAAGACGCTGGCCTGGTTGCTAAAGGCAATTCCATTCTGTTTGGCGTGTTCACCGCAATGTGGGAACCGGCGGACTGAGGAATGGCGGCCTATCAGATTGGCACCGACCCATACAGCTATTGGAGTTATGCAGGCTTGCTGCCGTTCGTGCCGGCCGGAACCAAGTCGATCTTCAGAGCGGCGGATAAGGGCGCTGAGCTTGCGACCACGGCAGCCTCTACAATACGTAAGACTCCAACTGGACAAATCCATCACCCGATTTCAAAGAAGGTGCACAAGGCTTTGGGTCGTCATCCAACGCTCAAAGGCAAATACAAGGTTCGCGACAAGGAGATCACAACGCGCGCAGTGGATCGTGCAGCGCACCGGGGGTACCAGAAGTGGCATAGGGAGTTGGACGCGGAAGTTGCGCAATGGATTGCGGACCCAGTCAATAGGAATGCATCCCAAGAACAGTTTGAGACATGGTTGCGGTGGCGATATGGCCAGCCGGATTTGAAGACAAAATTCCCGGAGGGATTCTAGTTTCAATCAGAAGAGAGACATGTATGCATTTCTACGTCCTTGAGAATGCTCCTACTGGCGACAACGAACAGGCTCGAACCGACGCGATCGCCGCGGACGATTCTAGGGTCGGCGAGGCGCCTCGTTGTGAGTTGTGTGGCAAGTTCACCGGTCCGCTGGAATGGCTGCCGCCTTTTCGTGTGGAAATTGAAACCTGGGGTAAGCGATTCGGAGATCTGGCGTTTTTCGGTGGTGAATCGGACATTCTGGTGTCCGAGCGATTCAAGGGGCTGTGGGATCGCGCCCAACTTGTCGGACTGGCCGGATTCGAGCCGGTTGAGATTGCCAGAGTCAAGCGATATCGCAAGCTCAAGGGGGATCCTCCGCATTATTTGCGAGCACAAGTGCTGCGCGGCCAGACAGACGTGGACTATGCAGCCTCGGGGTTTGAGTTCGGAGAGCCGCCGACCTGCCCGGCCTGTCAACTGGGAGTGATCATGAAGCGGCGCGCTGGCATCGTCATCAAGCCGGAATCGTGGCACGGCGAGGACATCTTCGTGCCGCGCGGCAGCGGAGAAATCCTCGTCGCACCCCGATTCAAGAAATTCTGCGAGGCGTACGAGATCGCCAACGCCGTTTTCGCGCCTGCGGAAACCTACGCACGCGACTTCTATCCGTGGGAAAAGAACGAATGACATGTTTCATTCTGCGGTACGTCCTTCATTGAATACACCGAACGTGACGGCCGAGTACCAGCAACAGCAAAGGAAGCCCACGCATGACGCAACACTACGACGAGCAAACCATCGAGAAGAGCCTGGACGACGCGGTGGCTTTCGTGCTGGCACAAGCGGAGTATCATTGCCCACCGCACGATGGACGCGAGGAGTGGGATCCGGAGGAGTTCGACTTGATCGAACAATTGCTGTGCGGGACGTGGCCGGTGCGGATTCCCGTCGTGTATGAATTGTTCTTTGACGGTGAAGCGATTCAAATGCGAAGTTGCACTTTGGATCCGCCGGCACCAACCGGCTGCCGTCATCGCCTCGTGCCTGCGCTGCTACCCTGCAACTGCGAGGAAATGAGCAGTTTGTTGGAACGCTCGGTGCTGGGGCAATGCGAGCAGGGCGAATCGAGCGTGGCGTCGTTGCTGCTCTTGGCCAATGCGCACACAGAGGCGTTCCTGCGCACCGCGCCGAACTTCTTTGCCGGTCTGTTGGCCCCGGGACGGCCAGATGTGGCGCGGGACAGCCCGTTCTTGGGCTTCGTCGTGCTGCTGGAAGAACGCGCCGAAGGCATGCTCGTGCCGTTAATCGAGCAGACGGTGGACATGGACCGCGCGGCCGGGCGGCGACTGCGCGAAGCGGCCCTGGCGGTGCTCAACGAGCCCTGGGTTTGCGATGGCCTCGGCTGGCTGCGCGCGGGGAGTTGATTGAAGCGCTGGAGCTACTATGACGGCGGCAGCGGGTGCTAGCGCGTCTCGGTGCGTGCTGCTGCGCCGCCAGCGTTTTTCGCGCGGCTGAATTCCGGCGACTTCAGCTACGATGCGAATTCCGGTCCCGCTTAAATCTCCGGCTTGGGCGGCTGCTCGCCGTATTTGGCTTCGTAGCGGGCGGCGAAGGTGGCTTCCTGTTCGGGATGGCAGATGAAGCATTGCGAGTCGGGGCGGTCGTGCTCCTGGCACCAGTCGCCGTTGCGCTGCATTTCGGCGGCCAGCTTGGCGTCGCACAGGCCGCACTCCTCTTCCGGCACGCCGTGTTCGCTGCACCACCAGCCGCTGTGATCGTGGCCGTGCGTGTCTTCGCTGGCCGCGGTTGTTTTAGTGGCCGGCTCTTCGCTGGCGCTATTGGGCGTGCCGTTTCGAGCGCAGCCCATCGCGGTGGCGAGCAGCAACATGGCGGCAGTCGAAAACAGGGCGCGGAAAGTCATGGTCATCGGTTCGATCCCTCGTTCGTGAAACGTTTTCGAATAGTGGCAACGGTATTTGTTCATTTGTCCTTGATCATTGACGGGGTCCAACAGGAAACCAGCAAGCGGCCGAAGTTGTTCGATCGGTTCATACCCCGGCGGTCGCCGTGACTTCTCGCGATTCGTCATCGGCCGTTTCGTGCTTCGTTTCCGACTTGATCAACTCCAGCGGGGCGTTGAACACGAGGTACAGCACGCGCAGCACCAACAGCGACATGATCATCGCGCCGATCACGCCGCCGATGACCACCGTAGCCAGCGGGCGCTGTACCTCGGCCCCCATGCTGTCGCTCAGCGCCATGGGCAAGAAGCCGAGGCTTGCCACGAGCGTGGTCATCAGCACGGGCCGCAACCGTGTGACGGCCGCTTGGGTCACGGCGTCGTCCAGCCCGAGTCCGCGCTCGCGCAGGTGGCGCACGTAGGAGACCAGAATCATATCGTCGAGCACGGCCACGCCCGACAGCGCGATGAAGCCCACGCCGGCGGAAATCGAAAACGGCATATCGCGCAGCCACAGTGCGAAGATGCCGCCAACCCAGGCAAACGGCACTCCGCAAAACACGCGCAGCGCGTCGACCAGGTTGTGATACGTGAAGTACAACAGCAGGAAGATGAGCGCAAGCGCCAGCGGCACCACCAGCAACAGCCGGTTACGGGCCCGCTCCAGATGTTCGAACTGCCCGCCAAACTCCACGCGATAGCGGGGCGACGGCATCGGCACTTCGGCGGCGATCTTGCGGCGGGCTTCGGCCACGAAGCTGCCCAGGTCGCGGCCGCGCACGTTCGAGGTGATCGTAATCCGCCGTTGATACCACTCGCGGGTAATCGTCGAAGGACCTTCGACCACTTGCACGTCGGCCAGGCGATTGAGCGGAATCCGCTGCCCGCTGGGCGTGGTGATCAACATCTCGGCCAATGCTTCGGGGCGGTCGCGATAGCGCTCGGGCAAGCGGGCCACCAGCGGAAAGCGCAACTGGCCTTCGACCACTTCACCCACGGTCGTGCCACCCGCCGCTTCGACCAACTGCAACACGCTTTCGGCCGAGACGCCATAGCGCGCGATCTGCTCCTGATTGATCTTGATCTCCAGCACCGGCTGGCCCGTGATCTGTTCGGTGGCCACGTCGGCGCTGCCAGGTATGGAGCGGAGCACGGCTTCGATCTCTTGCGCCGTGGCGGCCAGCGTGTCGAGGTCGTCGCCAAACAGCTTCACGCCCAAATCGGCGCGCACGCCGGAAACCATTTCGTTGGTGCGCATTTCGATCGGCTGCGAGTAAGCCAGCCGTTGGCCGGGCAGATCGCGCAACAGCCGATCGAGCTTTTCGGTGAATTCGGCCTGCGTGCGGGCTTTGGTCCACTGGTCGCGCGGCTTGAGCGTGACGAACGTATCGGTCAGTTCCACCCCCATCGGATCCGTGGCGATCTCGGCCGAGCCGATGCGGCTCCAGACGTGGGCCACTTCGTCGGGGAACTCGGCCAGGATGGCGCGTTCCATTTGCGTGTTGTAGCGGATCGACTCCTCCAGATCGGTGCCGGCCAGCCGCACCACGCCGATGGCGATGGCCCCCTCGGACAAACGCGGCACGAATTCCGAGCCGAGGTTCGGCGCGATCATGCCAAAGGCGACGGTCAGCACCGCCGCGGCAAAGCCCATCACCGCCAATTTGTGCCGCATGGAGAATCGCAACACCGGGTAGTGAATCGCATGGGCGATGCGCATCAGAAACGGTTCGCGATGCGAGATCTTGCGCGGCAGGAAGAAGCTGGCCAGCACGGGCATCAACGTGAGCGACAAGATCATCGAGCCCACCAGTGCAAAGATGACGGTCAGCGCCATCGGCCGGAACATCTTGCCCTCGATCCCTTCCAGCGTGAGGATCGGCAGGTAGACGATCATGATGATCAATTCGCCAAAGAGCGTGGGCCGGCGCACTTCCACGGCGGCGTCGCGAATGATCTCCCGGCGGCTCTTGCGGCTTTGGCCCTGATCGTCGGCCAGGTGGCGGACGCAATTTTCGACCATCACCACCGAGCTGTCGACGATCAGGCCGAAGTCGATCGCTCCCAGGCTGAGCAGGCTGGCCGAAATGCCGAAGCGGAGCATGCCACTGAAGGCAAACAGCATCGACAGTGGAATGGCCGTGGCCACGATCAGCGCGGCGCGCACGTTGCCCAAAAAAGCAAACAACACGGCCACCACCAGCAAGCCCCCTTCGAGCAGATTCTTCCGCACGGTGTCGATGACGTAGCTGACCAGCTCGGTGCGATCGTAGACTGGAGTGATGCGTACGTTGGCCGGCAGCGAGCTTTGCAGCGAGTCGAGTTTGTCTTTCAGCGCCCAAGTGACTTCGTGGCTGTTTTCGCCCATCAGCATGAAGCCCAGGCCGAGCACGACTTCGCCCTGTCCGTCGGCGGTCACGGCGCCACGGCGGATTTCGTGGCCGACGACGACGTCGGCGACGTCGGAAATGTGAATTGGCACGCCATCGGTGGCGGAGACGACGATCTGGCGAATCTCGTCGAGCGTCGTGGTGCGGCCCCAGCCTTGCACCAGCAGCATGTTGCCCTTCTGGCTGATGTTGCCGCCGCCGACGTTGAGGTTGTTCTTCTTGACCGCTTCGATCACTTCGCCGTAGGTGAGCCCGTGCTTGATGAGCCGCTCGGGATCGATGCGCACCTGGTATTGTTTTTTGTAGCCGCCCCAGGAATTGATCTCGGCGGTGCCCGGCACCGTGCGCAAGGGCGGCTTGATCACCCAATCGTGAATCGTGCGCAGCTCGGTCGGATCGGTGCCGGCGCCGGAGACGACATAGTGCAGCACTTCGCCCAGTCCGGTGGCGACCGGTCCCATTTTGGGACGCTCCAAGCCGGGCGGTAGCTCGACCGTGGCCAGCCGTTCGTTGACCATCTGCCGGGCAAAGTAAATGTCGGTGCCGTCTTCAAACAGCACCACGACCTGTGACAGGCCAAATTTGGAGATCGAGCGCAACTGCTCCAGCCCGCTCAGCCCGCTGATGGCCTGCTCGATCGGAAAAGTGATCTGCCGTTCGACTTCTTCGGGACTGAGCGCCGGCGCGATGGTGTTGATTTGCACCTGCACGGGCGTGGTGTCGGGAAAGGCATCGATATCCAACTGACTCAACGACACGGCTCCGACAACGGCCGCCAACACTACGCCGATAATCACCAACAGGCGATTGCGGAGTGAGAAGTCGATGATGTGGTTGAGCAGATCCATATTCTGGTGGCTGACGTCGCGAGACTTCAGTCTGATTCAGGCTGAACTCTTGCGGATTCAGCTACTTGCCTGAGAATTCCAAATATCTCGGTTCTATTTTTCGTGGCAGCCGCAGCCGGCGCCAGGTTGCTGCGTTGCAACTGGGCGAGGATCACGGCGCTGCCTTCGGTAGCTACGACTTCTCCCGGCAGCACGCCAGCCAGCAGCTCGACAAACTGGTCGTCGCGAGCTCCCACGCGCACCTGCCGGGGATAAAACACCTTCGGCGCATCGGGCTGGAAGTAGTCGCGACCGCGCACGAACACGAATTTGGCGTCGGGCGTCGATTGCACGGCCGCCCGCGGCACCACGATTGCCTTCGGCTCTTGCCGCAGCAGGATGTCGCCGGTGCCAAACGTGTTGTCTTTGAGCCGGCCGTCCGAGTTGTCGAGCACCACCCGGGCTTGCAGCGTGCGGGTGCGCGGGTCGATGGTGGGGCTGATCCAGGAAATGCGCCCCACGATCTCTTCGGCGCTGGAGTCGGTGTGAAATACGACTTCCTGATTCGGCGCGACGTAGCAGGCATCTTCCTGGCGCACGTGCAGCGTGAGCCACATGCGGCTCGGATCGGCCACGGTGAAGAGCACATCGGCCGGATCGACCACTTCGCCGGCCACAACCTCGGCCGCCACGATCATGCCATCGTGCGGCGCGCGCAGCGCAATCAGGTTGGCCGAACGCGTCTCGGGCGGCAGCGACGAGAGCACTTCTTGCGGAATGCCCAGGAAGCGCAGCTCTTCGTCGACCTGTTTCGGATCGCGATCGGCCAGATTCTCAGGCACGTTCAAGCCCAGGTTCACCAGCGTCTGGCGGGCCGAGATCAGGGCCACTTCGGCTTCTTTGTGGGCCGCGTTGGCGTCGGCCACGGCGATGGCCGCCACGCCCTCGCCGGCCGCTTGCAAACGCTGGAGCGTCAGATGCCGAGCGTCGCGTTGCACGATGGCCTGCAGCAACCGGCCTTTGGCCTGGCTAATTTGCACGGCGTCGACCACGGCCAGCACATCGCTGGCGTGAACCGTGTCACCGACTTGCTTGAACACGACCGCCACCGTGCCGCCAGCGCGCGACGAGAGGTGCGCGACCCGTGTCGGGTCGAAGCGAATCTCGCCGTTGGCCACCACCGATTCGCTCATCGGACGTTCTTGCACGACGTCGACTTCGATGCCGGCCTTGTTGGCGCTTTCGATCGAGGCAAATTGCACGCGCCTCTTGTGCAGCGCATTGCGGCTGTTGTTTTGAGGCCGCGCGATCAACGAGATCGCCTGCGCCGTGTCGTATTGTGGCAGCCGAGGTTGGCCGGCGCTTTGGGCCAGCTCGGGATGGCAGATCACGCACTCGGTCACGCCGTGTTTGGCGCAGAAACCGAACTCTTCTGCCCGGGGCATCAGGCCGGTCTTGCACTCGACGCACTGCGAGTCGGGCACCAGGTGTTCGACGCACCAATCGTCGGGCACCGCAGCCGCCGTGCCGAACAGCTCGGAGTACTTTGGCAATTGCCAGTTGGTGCGATGTCCCACGAAAAATGCGCCGCCCAACAGGACAAAGACCAATAGATTCGGCACCGCGTGCATCAGCCGCCTGGCAATCCCGGGCCCGGGCTGGTTCACTTTCTCCAGCGGTGGCGCCGCCGACGCAGCAACTGACTGCCTCGATTTAGGGGCGTGCAGAGTTGTCGACATGACGAATTCTCCTCACACAAAATGGCCCACCACCAGAGAGCGGGCGTCACGATGGCACTTGCAAAACGGACCGAGGGCGACTTGGGTAAAACGTTGCAGAGATGATTCCGGCGCGGAAAATCACGCGACAGACCGTGAAGCAGGATTCAGAATGCGCGGATCAACAGCGCAGGGCGACGGAGCCAAGAATGGCCGACGCATAGACAGCCGCCGCGGACTGGCCCGGCGGAGATTGCCGCAGACAGTTGTCCGCGGCATTGGAAGCAGGCAGCAGACCCACCGGCGACGGCGGAGCGATGAACTGACCAGCATCAGACGGATCGTCCGCACGCAGAACCGTGGCAGGCCCGGCGAGCGACAGCTCGACGTGACGGCATTCGCAGGTCGCCTGCAAGCTGGGTGCCTCTGCGTCGTCGTGCTCCGTGGTGACAGCATGCTGCGGCGCGGGTGCGTTGTGCTCGTGGCAGCAATCGCAATCGTCCGGGCCGCGGTCAATGCAGACTGATTCGCTGTCGCAAACGCACAAATACAGTCGCGCGGAACTCGACGAGGCGAGCTGCGTGGCAATCAACACCAGCGATAGCAGTAGTTTCACCATCTTGCCTGCGCGTAAAAGCTTGACTTTCTACTTCGAGTCTATCGGCGCTTGGAGTGGTGGTCAATGAGAATACCTGGCCAGCGATTGGCTCAATTTGCCGCCGCTACCGGCACAATCACCGTATCTAGCAGCTCGTCTGCCAGGGATTTGAGGCTGGTGTTGCGCAAGTTGCACATCAGCGCGACGGCTGTTTTTTCTTCCGGGCAGAACACCAGAAACGTCGACACTTTGGGCTGACCGCCCGAGTGATAGATGCGTCGCTGGCCGCCGGCTTCGTCGATGAAGCAGCCGAGTCCGCAGTTGGTTTGTTGGCCGCCGCTGGTTGCTTGCGCTGTCCACATTCGTTCCAGCGTGTCGGTGGCCAGCAGTTTCCCACTCATGATGGCGATGGCAAAGCGGCCCAAGTCGCCGGGCGTGGCGCACCAGCCGCCGCCGGGAATCTTGTTGGTGACATCGACCATATAGTCATTGCGCAACTCGGCGGCCTTGCCGATGCCGTGCAGCCGATAGCCGGCGGCACGATGCGGAATGATCTGATAGGGATTGTCGGGCGCATCGTTTCGATTCCACAGGGCTCGAGAATGTGTTTGGTCACATAAGCGACGTAGTCCTCGCCCGAGGCGCCTTCGATCGCCGTGCCCAGCAAGTTGTAGCCATAGGTCGTGTAGCTGAACTTCTCGCCTGGGGGGAACAACAGCGGATCGTCTTGAAAGATCACCAGCGCGTCGCCCACGCGGCTGTAGAACACGACGCTGCGCACTTCGTCGCCCTGGTAGTGGCGAATGCCGCTTTGGTGTTTGAGCAACAGCTCGGCCGTGACGGCGCCTTGGTCCTTCTGGGGAAAGCTGGGCACGTACTCTTGGATCGGTGCCGCCAGGTCGAGTTTGCCCTGTTCGACCAATTGCATGGCGGCCACGGCAGTGAACATCTTCGAGATGGACGCCAGGCGATAGATCGACTCCGGCGTGGCGGGCACCTGATTCTCGACGTCGGCCAAGCCGTAGCCCTGCTCGTACACGATCTGGCCGTCGACCACGATGGCGGCCGATATTCCCGCGCGCGAGTTTTTTCGCGAAGCGCTTCGATCTTTGCGTCAATTTGTGAGCGCGTTTCGTCGGAGAGCTCCGCCGCGGCCAGCACGCGGCCGCCAGCAACCAGCCAAAGCGCCAGGCCGATCAGCAGCAGCCGGCCGATCGCGGTGTGTTTTCGCCAATGTGTGACTGCCGAGAAAGAGCGGGCGGTGGACATGGCGATGGCTCCTCGAAGTGTGCGCAAGTGGCAGTTTCCGGCTGGAACGGCGACGGGTGCGATTATAGTCCAATGGTCGATGCGTATTGCCAGTCGCTGGCGGCTTTCTTAAGTTGACGCAGGCGCGATGTCGCGCGTCCGGCATGGCGCAGATGACTCGTATATTTCGCTCGGGGGTGTGCAATATTGGAATTTGCCAGCCCCGACGTCTCGCCAGGGAGGGTTACCGCGGATGGGTTTGCCCCGCTTGGAAGGCCGCTTCGCCACCGTACTGGCCGATCCGCCCTGGCGATTTGCCAATCGCACGGGAAAGATGGCGCCGGAGCACAAGCGGCTGCGGCGCTATCGCACGATGAGCCGCGAGGAGATTTGCGAGCTGCCGGTGGCCGAGCATCTGGCCGATGCGGCCCATTGTTATTTGTGGTGCCCCAATGCGCTGTTGGAAGATGGCATGGCCGTGCTGCGGGCCTGGGGATTCACCTACAAGACCAACCTCGTGTGGTACAAGGTGCGCAAGGACGGCGGGCCGGACGGACGCGGCGTGGGTTTCTACTTTCGCAACGTCACCGAGTTGGTGATATTCGGCGTGCGCGGGCGAATGCGCACGTTGCAGCCCGGCCGCACGCAAGTGAACCTGTTCTCCACGCGCAAGCAGGAGCACTCTGCCAAGCCCGAGGCGTTGTACGAACTGATTCAAGCATGCAGCCCTGGGCCGTATCTGGAACTATTCGCTCGGCAACGCGTGAGCGGCTGGACCGCCTGGGGCGACGAAGTCGACAGCTATACCGAGCGCCGCCAACGCGTGCCGGCATACAACGGGCACGTGTTGAAGGCGTGATGCGGCTCTATTCGCGCGCCGATTCGTTGGCGCCGATCTAACGGGGCGCCAGGATGCAGACGATGCGCTTGCCCTGGTGCGAGGGACCGGATTCTACCTTGGCTACTTCGTCCAGGTCTTTGATGACCTGGTCGATCACCTTGCGGCCCTCTTCCAAGTGCGCCAATTCGCGGCCGCGGAATATGACCGAGACGATCACCTTGTCCTTGTGCGCCAGGAAGGTGCGCGCCTGATTCAACTTGAAACCGATATCGTGCTCGCCCGTTTTGGGGCGGACACGAATCTCTTTGATTTTGCTCTGGTGCGTGTGCCCTTTGCCGTGCCGCTTCTTTTGCTGGTACTTGAACTTTCCAAAGTCCATGATGCGGCAGACCGGAGGCCGCTCGTTCGGCGCGACCTCAACGAGATCCAGATCGGCTTCGCGGGCACGAGTCAACGCTTCGTCGGTGCTGATAATGCCCAGCAGTTCACCGTCGGCGGATATCACCCGCACCGGGGAAATTCGAATCTGCTCGTTGATCCTCTGATGTTTTTCGATACTAGTACCCTTTTGCAAATAAACCATGAAACTTGGAGATCCGGGATGTCGCCCGCGGGCGCGTGCCCGGAATGAGGCACAATTGCGACGGGCCAACCGAGTGGTTCGCGATCGCAAATGCAGCTCTGCCGCCGGGGAACAGCCACTCGAATATCGCCGATAGTTGGGCAGCGCGTCAACTCTGGCGTTAGAACTTTACGCCGCCTGAGTCGACTTTGTCGGCGACCTTGCTTGCCGGCTTCGGTAATAAGATGCCCGCCAGAGGGGACGCGATTGGACCGGTCCTTGCCTTTGGCGACAACCTTGGCCGTGCGACCGGTGTGATCGTGCAAGTCGTAACGATCCGCCGGGCGCCGGTGAGTCGTGGAAACTAGAGTTGGGTGCAGCCAAACAAGAGCGATTGGCATTTTCCGAGGGGCGCTTTTTCGATGCGACGGTCTACCTGCTATCTGCTGTTGGCCCTGGGCCTGGGGGCGAGTCTGGCCATGGAGTTAGGTTCGCTTGCCGGATTCACTTCGTTGCGGCGCAAGAACCCAAACAGCAAGCAGAATCCGGGGCCAGCCCCCGGGACACTGAGCTACGCGCCGCTCACTCTGGCCGACCTGGTGCGGGGCCGCTTGCAAATGGTCGATCTCACCTGGCCGATCAACAGCCAGAGCGCCTTTTGGCCCGGCGACGAATATAAGCCGTTCGAGTTGCACACCATCGCCACGCTGGACAAAGACGGCGTGCTGTCGAAAGCGTTTTCGATGCCGGAACACTTGGGCACGCACTTGGACGCTCCCAACCACTTCGAGCCGGATCGTCCCAGCGTCGATCGAATTCCACCGCAGCGGCTGGTGGCTCCGGCCGTAATGCTCGACGTGGCTCCGGCCGTGGCGGAAGACCCCGACTACCTGGTGAGCGTCGACGACATTCACCGCTTCGAAAAGTTCCACGGTCGGATACCCGACGGCGCCGCCGTGCTGGCGTACACCGGTTGGAGCCAGTATTGGAGCAATCCAACCCGCTACACGCATCAGGACGTGATGGGCCGGCTGCACTTCCCGGGCTTCTCACGCGAGGCGGTCAAATTCCTCATCGACCAGCGTCACATCCGCGGCATCGGCATCGACACGTTAAGCGTCGATCATGGCCTCTCGCGCGACTTCCCGGTGCATCACTTGCTGGGCAAGGCGGACTGCTGGGGGCTGGAGAATCTGGCCCATCTGAAGAACCTGCCGCCGCAAGGATTCTACGTGCTGGTCGCCCCGATCAAGATCGAAACGGGCAGCGGCGGCCCAGCGCGCGTATTCGCCATCCTGCCCGAGGGGCGATAGCAGCGCCAATGCAAGGGCATTGATCGAGCATGAGCTTGACCGAGTGATCGCGGCATTGCACGCTCTGCATCCCCCGACTTGCGGCCGGCATTCAGCCCCGCCATACTGTCGGCAATCACGTCGAAGTAATTCTCTCGATTGAGGACTAGCCATGGCCAAGAAACGCGCTTTCTCCGGATCCGATATCCAACACAAAACCGAGGACTACCATGGCAGTTGTCGCTATGTTCGCACATCGCCGGACATTGGCGCCAGCGGCATAAAGTCGGTCAACATTGACCTTACCTTTGAGGAGGCATTGCGCCTCGCAACGGCGGTTCAATCGGCAGTCTTGAACCTAAACCGGTATAACCGGACGACAAAGCAAGGGCGTGAAATGGGTTTGTGCCTATCCGTCAAAACACAAAGCACGGCGATATCGGTCATCGAGCTATAACCGAAAGTTGTGGATGAGGTGAGTTGAAAAGGGCGGCGTACTTGGGTTTGAATTTGGTTATTCAGCGACCCAATTCTCCCAGGAGTACGCCACCATGCGAGAGCGTAACGATTCGACGCTGGCTTTGCCAGCCACAAGTTCTCAGGACGTGTTGACGGGCATTCTTCGCGAAGGTGCGCAGCGGATGCTGGCCCAGGCCATTGACGTCGAAGTCGCCGAGTGGATCGAAGCGCATCGCGAGCTGCGCGACGCCGCCGGCCATCGCCAAGTGGTCCGCAATGGCCGCCTGCCCAAACGCACGATCCTCTCCGGCGTCGGCCCGATCGAAGTCGAGCAGCCGCGCGTGCTCGACCGGCGATCCAAGAACGAAGCGGAACCCTTCTCCTCCCGGATTCTTCCGCCGTATTTGCGCAAGACCAAGAGCCTAGAGGAACTGATTCCCTGGCTATACCTCAAGGGCATCAGCACGGGCGACTTCAGCGAGGCATTGTCTGGCGCTGGTGGGTCCATCGGCCGCGGGCCTGTCGGCCACCACGATCACGCGTCTCAAAGCGGTCTGGCAGGATGAATTCGAAGAGTGGACGAAACGATCCTTGGAGGGCAAGCAGTACGTGTACCTGTGGGTCGACGGCGTGCACTTCAACATCCGCCTGGAGGAAGATCGCCAGTGCATCCTGGTTTTAATGGGTGCGACCGCGGATGGGCGCAAGGAACTGATCGCCGTGGCCGATGGCTATCGCGAGAGCGAGCAGTCGTGGAAGGCGCTGCTGTTGGACGTGAAGGTGCGCGGCCTAGCGATCGATCCGAAGCCGGCGATCGGCGACGGCGCCTTGGGCTTTTGGAAGGCCTTGCCGCAGGTCTACCCCACGACGCGCGAGCAACGCTGCTGGGTGCACAAGACGGCCAATGTGCTCGACAAGCTGCCCAAACGCTTGCAGGCCGAGGCCAAGGAGAAGTTGCACGCGATTTGGATGGCGTCGACCAAAGCAGACGCCGAGGCGGCATTCGATCTGTTCGTGGCCACCTACCAGGCCAAGTACGATAAAGCCACCGCTTGTCTGTCGAAGGATCGCGACGTGCTGCTCTCGTTCTATGACTTCCCGGCCGAGCACTGGCGTCACCTGCGCACGACCAACCCCATCGAGAGCACGTTCGCCACAGTCCGCCTGCGGCATCGCCGCACCAAAGGAAATGGCACGCGACAAGCGTGCCTCACCATGGTCTTCAAGCTGATGCAATCCGCCCAAAAACGTTGGCGGCTGCTCAACGGCTCCGAGCTGCTACCCGATGTGATTCAAGGAACTCCATTTATCGACGGAATCAAACCCCAAGAAGCCGCCGCCTGAATCTCCCGTCCACAACTTTTGACAATAACTCATGGTACTTTCGCCTGGGCAGCACCAATTCCAAAGTGAACGAGTACCAGTTCAACAATCTGCCATGCCCTATGTTTGCCTTTGACGATCCAATCGACACGGCTTTAGAGAGGACCGCATTTGGAGCACTGAATATCGGCCACATGGAAGCTGCATTCGACGCACTCGCGCCGGTATTAAGGACGGCTCCGTTCAATCTCGTAGTCTGTTCAACGATTTCCAAGGCATCCGAGAGAATTGGCCAGATTGAGATAGAACGCGGCGAGATTCGCCGCGTAGATCGCTCAGCACTGGACCCGCACGCGCAGCCCTATCAAGACTTCCTCGACCGGATTTTCTACGCGATGGCTGGCATCAGCGATGCCGAAGCACGCGGCCTTGAAGCGCGGTTGGAGCACATGCAATAGCGCTCAACGGGAACAAATCCAACGCTCTTACAGCCGCTTGTGAAAGTCGAGGCGGGGGCGCGGGGGCGGCTCGTTGTCGCGCGGACCTGACGGCTGCTCCAGGTCGTCGGGCAGTTTGAGCCGGCGGACTTTCTTGCGCTTTTTGGATTTGGACGACGCGGTTGTCGATTGAGGCGCACCCGCCGGCGACGACGAAGGGACCGGCGGCGCTTCGATACCTGCCGTGCGGGGCCGGCGTTTTTTCGCGCCTGGGGGCTGCTCGGCGTACGTCAGCCGCCAACCCAGAGCCCCAGCAGGCGCGCATAGATCAATATCACGGCAGCCAGCGCCGGCCCCACGAGCACCACGCCTCCGTAAGGTGATTGGCCCAGCAGGAACAGCGACACGACGAACCATCCGCCCAATAGCAGCGTCGAGATCGCGTAGAACGCCAGCCACGTGCCGGCGTGCCGGACGAGCGACTTCCATACGCTAGTTGACCAGGGCAGAAAAAACGAATCGCACTCCATCGCCGACAAAAACAGAATCGGAAACAGCAGCAGGCTGGAAATCGGAATCCCCAGTGGCCCGATTTGCGGCACGAACACTAGCGGATATCCCAGCGCGCCGGACATCAGCCACAGGTGAATGACACTAAAAAACGAAAACAGCCACTGATCCAAGGGCGGCATTGTGGCTTCCTGCACTTCGTCGTGCCCGTCGGCCGTGTCGTCCACCGCGGCGATGAAACAGGCCGAGGAAAACATCAACGTCACCAGCGTCATGGCGGCAGCGAACATCGACAGCGTGGGCAACAACAACGTGCCCTGGCGGACACCGCCGGACATTTGCTCTGCCGCCATCATGATGACGAGCAACGAGAGCGTCAGGCCGACGGACATCACGGCCCAACGCCCAAGACTCGGCAGTTGCCAGGGAAACGAATACACTCCGGAGAAGAACGTCCAGTTGGGAATCGTCTGTTCGGAATCCTCGCGGACCAGTCCACGTTGGCGGGCGATTTCCAGGTAGTCGGGTTCCAGGTTCTTCGGCGGCGGCGCTGCGGCGCTTCCATCTCCAATTCGTCGGTCGCCCAATCGGCCTCGTAGTGCGGCAAGTGCGAGGTCGGCGCTGCTTGCATTGGCACGATCTCCGGCGGCGCGCTCGATTCGAGCATCACCGGCTCCTCCGGCACGATCGCGGCCGGCTTGAGCGGCCGCTCGGGCTCGTACGGGGCGTCGGCCGAGACGGCGGACTCTTTCGGCGACGACTTGCCGATCGTGAAGGTCGCATTGCACTTGGGGCAGCGCACCTGTTCGCCCAGTTGATCGGGGCGCACTCGCAGCCGATTGCCGCACTTGGGGCAAGGAATACCTTTCTTGGCTTTCAGATCGTCCGCGGCCATGAGCTTGTTGGCTGCTCCCAGGGCGAAAGTGAGTCCGATTCGGTTCGTGCGCTACGTGGCGATCCCCATGATACCGCGCCAGAAGTGACGCAAACGCCCCGGCACCCGGGAATTCTCGGGCGCAACAGTAACCGGCCCGCTCGTGCGGCAGGCGCTTGAAATGATAGAATCGAGGTGCATTGGACGATTCTCGCCGCAGCCCGACTGTCCCGACATCATGAGCGTAGTCTATCTCGACCACAACGCGACCACGCCCCTGTTGCCCGAGGTGGCCCGCGCGATGGCGGAGTGTCAAGCGGAGTGCTTTGCCAATCCGGCCAGCCAGCACCAACTCGGCCGACGCTCGCGGCAGGCGCTCGAACAGGCGCGTGAGGCCACCGGCGAGATTCTCGGCGCGCGAATGTCCGGACGACAGCCCGATCGGGTGATCTTTACCAGCGGTGGCACCGAGGCCAACAATCTGGCGCTATTGGGGTTGGCCGGCGCCGACAACGTTCATGCCGCGCCGGGTGAAGCGATCATCTCGGCGATCGAACATCCCAGCGTCTCTGCCGCCGCCGAAGTACTCGAACGGCGCGGCTGGATGGTGCGTCGGCTGGGGGTAACGCCGAACGGTGTTGTCGACCTCGCCGGGCTGGATGTGCTCCTTTCAGAAAAGACCCGTTTTGTCAGCGTGATGCTGGCCAACAACGAAACGGGCGTATTGCAGCCGGTGGCCGAGATTGCCGCGCGCTGCGCCACGTTGGGCGTGCCACTGCACATCGATGCCGCACAGGCGATCGGCAAAGTGCCCGTTGACTTTCGCGCGCTGGGCGTGGCGGCGATGACGGTTGCCGCGCACAAGTTTCACGGACCGCTGGGCGTCGGCGCGTTGGTCGTGCGCGACGAAGTGCAACTGGCTCCTCACCTGCACGGCGGATCGCAGCAAGGCGGCATCCGCCCTGGCACGGAAGCGACGGCGTTGGCCGTGGGACTGCGCGCGGCGCTGGCGGCCTGGCTGCGAGAAACCCGACCGAGAAGCGAGCGCATGCGGACGCTGCGCGATCGGCTGGAAGCGGCGCTCGTGGCCAATTTTACCGGCGAGGTGGCGATCCACGGACAACAAGCACCGCGGTTGCCCAACACATCGAACATCGCGCTGCTGGGGCTCGATCGCCAGGCGCTGCTGATGGCCCTGGACCTGGCCGGCGTGGCCTGTTCGACCGGTTCGGCCTGCGCAAGCGGATCGAGCGAACCCTCGCGGGTGCTGTCGGCGATGGGCCGCTCTGGGGCGGCGCTCAGCGGGGCATTGCGCTTCAGTTTGGGCGCGACCACCACGAGCGACGAGGTGGATACGGCCATCGAGAGGATCGTCGGCGTGGGCAATCGGTTGTTGGAGCGCCGCGCGCGCCCCGCCCCCTCCAACTAAACGGAGCATCCCGCTTCCTGGCGGCCGGCGCGCTCTTGATTGGCGCGTCGCCGACCCCGGCTCGAGCAATTGCCGGCGTTACCCGCCCAGTTTGATGCTCGTGACTTCGCTGGTGACGTGCCGGTGCCGGGCATCGAGGTCGTCGATCCCCAGTTCCATTTTCAGGCCGACTTTGACTTCGTGCATGAGCACGAGCATTTGGCGCGGTTGCGGACCGGTGGTGGCGCCCAGCAAGTAAACGGTGCGCGGCGCGGTGAACTTGGCGCCATTGGCGCTGGTGGCCATTTGACACTCGCCGGTGTCGCGGTTCACCAGTTCACCCCGATAGACGCGATCCGCCGTGGCAATTTCGAATTGCTGCCCCACCGCCAGTTGCTGATGGGAAAGCGAAGGGACTTCCGTATCGGCAGCGACAGCCGTCGTGGCCAGCGCACAAAGTACCGTAGCCGAGAGGCCCATCATTGTTGCAATCTCCAGAGTTGGCTGCCCGCGATTGCGGACTTACAAGACGTGCGTACAAGCATAGCCTTATTCCGCCCGGGGATGCACGGTCCTGGTGGAGTAATCGGGCAAACTTGACACGCGTGCTGGACGTTAGAATCGTCACATCCGCGCATCTCGACGCAGTTTGCGCCAAGCCGTCAATTCCCCACTGAAAACAGCCTGGCGTCGGGCCGCGCCAGGAAATCGATCAAATCCGCGATGTCCTGGGAGGTGAGATTTTGCTCGACGCCCTCGGGCATCAGCGACTTGCCGGTGGCGCGCAGTTGGTCAATCTGGTCGCGGAGCACGAAGTCTTGCGCTCCTTCGGCCCGCCGCAGCGTGACGCCGCTAGCAGTTTCCGAGGCGATCAGCCCGCTGAGCACCTGGCCCTGTTGGGTGATCGCGGTGTAGGTCACGAAATCAGGCGAGACCTGTCGATTGGGATCGAGCAGATCGACCAATAGCGCCTCGGGCGGCCGCGCCGACACGCCGGACAGATCGGGTCCGACACGGTGGCCGCGTCCTTGCACGTTGTGGCAGGCGAGGCAGTGTTTTTCAAACAACGCCGCACCGTGAATGCGGTCGCCGTCAAGCTGGAGCGCCGGCGCGAACTTCGCCACGACCGCTGCGCGGTCGCTGGCGGGTTCGGCGCCGAGCAATCGCTGGATGCGCGCCGCGAGTGTCGGCTCGGGCACGGCGCGCAACGCGTCGCGCGTGTTCGCGTCGAGCTCGTTGGCCAGAATGTGTCCCTGTTCAATGGCGCTGATCAGCGCCGCGGTGGCAGTCGTCGAGCGCAGCGCCGCGCTGACCAACGCCCGTCGCGTGGTGGTCGTGGTTCGTGGCCATGTTTCCAACATCGTCGCGGCGGTCGCGGCGTCGGCGGCAGCCAGTGCCGCGGCTGCGGCCGATTGCAGTTCTTGCGGATGACGCACGTCCAATAGCGCCACCAGTGGCTCGCCTGCGGCAGGATCGAGTCGCGTCAACACGTCGATGGCTAGCAGCCGGTGCTCCAGGGGGCGATCTTCGGCAAGGGCCATGGCGCGCGCCGCGACAAGCAGCGTGGCGGCGCTGGCGCGTAGCGATGCCGCCGTCGTTGGCTGATCCAGCAGCGCCCGCAACGAGTGGCCCCCATCGGCGAAGCCTTGTGCCAGTCCGGAAACTATGGCCAGTTCCCCCGGCGCAACCGCATTGGGTTGCTCCGCGTTGAACAGGCCCAGGCAACGGGACAACTGGGTTTGATTCTGGCTGGTGGCAATCGCGGCGGCCGTTTCGGTGAGCATCCAGATCTCGCCCGCGGTGGGATCGCGCCGCCAGCGCGTATCACTATCGATCAGTTTGACGAGAAAGTCTCCCGCGTCATTGCCCAGGCTGCCGATGATCGCCACGGGCACGTAGGGATCGCTGGCTTCGCGGTTCGCCAGGGTCACTAGCGCCGCGACTTTTTCCGTGCCCGACACAGCGGACAGCGAACGAGCCAATTCAAAGCGCACCAGCGGATGCGGAAAGTTTGCCATCTTGAGGGCCAATTCGCGCAGCGGCACGCTGGTGGCCAGGCGTTCGGCCGCCAGGCGAATGGCGAACTGCCGCACGTGTCCCTCACCGTCTTCCATTGCCCGCAGCAGCGTGCTGTCGTCGAGCATTCCCAGCCCATCGAGCGCGCCCAATGCACTGACCTTGGCCCGCGGCAGTTCGCCGCGCAATACGATGGCACGCAATAGCGGCACGGCCTCTGGATCGCGCCGTTCGACCAACACGCGTTGGGCCGTGTCGCGCAGCCAGCCGTTGGGTGAGTCGACGTGCCGGACCAGTTGCGAAGTCGTCTGGCTGGTCATCCACGGCGCGGGCGCGGCGGCCAGGTCATTTCGCGCCGGCTCACCTTCCAAATCCGGCCGTGCCCCGCTCCTTGCCGCCAATTGACGTCGTTGCGCATGCCTGCGGGCACGAAGGCCGGGTGTTCAACCCAGCGGCGATAAAAATCGACCACGTACAGCGCACCGTCCGGACCGGTCGTAAGAAACACCGGGTGAAACCACGAATCGCTGGAAGCCAGAAACTCTCGGTCGTGTTCGCCGCGGCGCGAGACGAATGTCGGTCCGTCGGGGGTCAAGCGCCGCCGATGCACGAGATTTGTCAGCGATTCGCCCACGAACGCGCTACCCAAATAGTCCTTGCCCAGCGCATCGCCGCGAAAGATCGTCAGTCCGCACAGCGCGTTGTAGTAGTCGGTGCGTTCACGATTGAACGTTTGCGGGCGCGGGCTGATCGGGAAAACGCGGCCCGGATCCTGGGGATCGGCAATATCGAGCACGCCGCGCGACGCCAAACGCGGATTGCGGTCGAGGAGCGACTGATCGAACAGCGCGTGCCGCACGGGCATGGTGTTCCACGACAGGAAGCGGTTACCCCAATCGTCGTGCGACTGGCCAAACTGGCTTTGTCCGCTGGTGGCCTCGAAGCGGCTGCCGTCGCTGGTGAAGCGAAAGTCGCGGCCGCGGATCGACACGCCGCCATCGGGCGGATCGGAAGGCCGGCGAATCACGCCGTCGCTGCGACCGTTGGCGCCGTGGATCCAATTGTCCGCTCCATAAGTCAATCCGTTGGCTCGCAGTTGCTGGTTGCCTTCGCCAAAACCGGTGAATACGACGTGCTTCTCGTCGGCCACCCCGTCGTTGTCGGTGTCGCGAAGGAAGAGCAGATCAGGCGCTGCGGTGACGAAGAGTCCACCACGTGCCGCCAGCACGCCGTTGGGAAACCGCAGGCCATCGGCAAATACCGTGGCATGTTCGTACTGGCCGTCGCCGTTGCGATCTTCCAGCATGCGAATTTGCCCTGCCGTGGGCCCGAGTGGATAGTCGATCATTTCCGCCACATACATCCGGCCGTCGGCATCCCAGCAGACGGCCACCGGGCTGTCGAGCCGCGGTTCGGCCGCCACCAGCTCGATCGTCAGCCGCCGATCCGAGAGGCGAAACGTCTCCAGCTCCTCGTCGGGCGAGAGCGGCGTTTCACGGATGGCGGTCTTTTCAGGCTCGGCCGAGTACGTCGCCATGCTGATGCCAAACGCGACGCAAACCACTACTGCGGAAATCAACAATTGCCGGATTGTCGCTAACGGGCAACTCATCGCATCACGGCCTGGCCAGTTCTTCGAGCATGCTCACGACCGCATCGGCCACGCGTTCGCCGGTGCCTGGCTCGGCATAGCTGTGCAGGCCCATCCAGGTTTGATAGCCGCCGAGTTGATGGGCTTCGAGATTCGGCAGGTATCCGATCCAGTCGTTGGCCAACTCGGCCACCACGGTATTGGGAAACGGGGAGCGCCTCTTGATCTCGACGCCGAAGGTAGCGAAGTACTCGGCCGGCACGCCGACGATCACCACGTCGCCGATGGCGACGGCCTGCAGCGTCGTGTGGCGAGAGCGCCCCTGCTGATCGGCCAGCACCTTGCGCATGGCGCGGAACACGTCGATCACCGCGTCCGCGTGCGAGGGAATGCGTTTGCGGCAGTAACGAGCGACCTTGTCGTCTTCCGTCGCTTCATCGAACGTGCGCACTTTGAACTCGAAGAGGCGCTTGATCGACGCCAGTCGTGTGACGGCGCAAGGCTGAGCTTCGTCGAGCGCAGGCGCGCACGGCGCGCTTCATCCGCCGCACGGCCTCGTCCACCGGCACCGCGGTGATGTTGTGGGTCGAGCCCGAGGCGCCCTCCAAAAACTCGACCGGACAGCCGAGCTCCGCTTCGAGCTCCTGCGCCGCCAGGCCATAGAAACTGGGCGAGCGCACGCCGGGCGCCCGCGTGCCGATGGTGTGCGTCGAGTGGTTGAAAATCAAGGCCCGTAGCTGCTCGTCGCCGGCGCGGAATGCGAGCACGGGCAGTTGAGGATCGAATGGACCGGTGGGACGCACCGCGTCGTCCATTGGGCCGGTCCACCAGATGGAGTCATCGGATAGGAGCAAGCGGCTGTTGCCGCCCACGGTTTTCTCTTCACCGAGTTGGTACAAAAATGTAGCGTCGCCGCCGTCGAGCCGCGCGTGGGCCGCTTCCACGGCTTGCACGATAGCGTTCTCGACGTTCGCGACGAAGCCCGCTTCGCGCGTGTAGCCGTGTACCGTCGCCGTGGTCGGCGCGTGGTGCGTGTGGGTCGCGTTGACGAGCACGCACTCGGGCGGAATACCGGTCGATTTGGCGATCCGCGCCAGCGCCCGATCGACGAAATCGGCCTGCACGAACAGCACGTCGCAAGCCACTAGCGCCACCTTGTTGGGCGGCGCTTGAGCGGGTTTCTCGACCACGACCGCCACGGCCCGCAATTCGCCTTCCTGCCCGGTGGCATGGCCGGGCCCGATGCCGCCGCCAATGGCCATGGAATCATCGGCCGCGATGTTGGCCGCGGCCGCGCCGACGAGAACGTCGCCGGCAATTGCGCCGGCGGTGAGCGACGCGACGATCAACACTACGCCAAGCCAGCCGACACGCATGGCATTCGTCCTAGTCCGTGTCATTTCTTGATCAACCAGATTTCCGAAACCTGACAGCCGCGGCCATTGCGGCCCTGGCCTGGCTCGCGATGCCAGGTGAGCGTGAGCGTGCCGTTGACCGTCGCCTCGGGCGGAATGTCAAACTCGACCGGACCGTAGGACACCTTTTTCTTGATGAAAGGATGCACTTCGATCGTGTCGTTGGCGGTGCAGCGGATGAGTTTTTCGGGTGAGTCACCGCCATATACGATGCGCATCTTGTAGCGCGCCTTGGGGTCGAGATTCGTGTACTTCATGTTCAAAGGCGCGTCGATCAACGACTCGGCATGATCCTTCCATGCCGCGCATCGGCCCAAAGCCGGCAAAACCGGTGTGCGAAGATTCGAGAAACGCCGGGTCTTTCTCGAATCCAGGGCCGACGACCAGGTGCGGCTGTTGATTGATGTCGCCCAGATCATCGTAGAACCCACCCGGACCGGGATCGGTCCAATGGACGATTTCGTTGATGCCGCGCAGCCGCTCGTCTTCGGACGATTGCCGGCGCAACAGCGCGAATTGCTCCTTCAGCCACAAGCGGTTGCCGAACGGGACGTCGAGCGTGTCGAGCGTGGCGCCGCGGTCGACGCCGATGGCCTGGTACTTGGGTACGCTGGTCTGCATCTTGATGCTTTCGAACAAGTCGTCGGCCAGCTCGACCACGCGCTGGCGCAAGTCGGTCGCCACGCGCTGGTCGGCCCGGTCCAGCAGCTTTTCGGCCGCGTCGATCGCCGGCAGACTGCCGGTCGTCTTGGCTCGCCGCAGGGCATCGGTGGCCTGATGTTCCAGGTCGGTTTCATAGATCAATCGCGCCCGCTCGTACGCATCGTAGTAGGCGCGATAGAGGGCCTGCTGAAAGCGCCAGTTCTTGAGCACCGAGGCTGGCGCATCGTGCTCCATGGCTTGAAAACGCTGGAGCGTGACATCCACTTCGGCATTGGTCGGTAGCGCACCGCGCCAGTTTCGCTCGAGCCCCATCAGCCCTTGGGCAAAGTCGTCCGTGTAGTCGTCGCCGATGAAATAGCGGGCATACTCGCGCAAGATGTCGATTACCCGTCGCTTGGGGTTCCAGCCGAGGCCGCTCCACACGGCTTTGTTCACGTCGTCGTTGCAACCCTCGGAATAGGTGAGAAAGCCAATCGCGTCATCCTGCAGCAGCCGAAAGATCGTGGCCATGTCGGTGGGCCGGGGATTGATCGCCTCGCGATTCGAAGTGAGCGCGTGCGCCAGATCCCAGTCGGGCACGGGATACTGGCACTGCCGCGAGTGCGTGATGTCGGGATAGCGGCGAATCGGATAGCGCGCCGGAATAGCGGAGCGCAACTCGGGCAAGCTGACCCGCACCTGCGGACCGAAGACAATGCCCGAGAGCCACTCCGGCTCGTCGCGCATGATGCCGTAGAACTCTTCCATCCAGGCGGCGTCAAAACTCTGCGGCGACATCCACATTTGTGCCTGGGGATGATACTTGTGGAGTAGCGCCGTTTGCTTTTCCAACAGCGCCATCATGTACTTGGGCTGCGTATGGCCCGGATCGCCGCCGGGTACGAAGATCGCGTCGATCCGCGGCAACGCCTTGTAAACGACTTCCCACTCCTTGAGCGCGAAGTCGACTGTCTTCGGATCCGAATAATCCTTGTCCAGCGCCGGATACCAGATCCACACGTCCAGGCCATACTCGTCGGCCAGTTTCGACATACCGACCATCATCTCCAGTGGCGGGCGGGGAAAGTGCGGGCTGTCGGCCGCGTCGTCGCTGCGCGGCGGAATCAACTCCACGCAGTTGGCGCCAAACACGGCCAGGTCGCGGTAGTATTGCTCCCACTGTGGCAAGTCCCAGGCGTCGTAGCTATTGGTCTTGGGACGATAGCCGAGCTGATGGCCGCGCAGAGGATACTTCGGGCGCCGTGGTGACGTGCAGTCCGTCGTCGATCGTGATCTTGCCGGGATGGATGTGGAGATACCGCAGCAAGTGGCCAATGCCGAACAGCACGCCCCGTTCATCGTTGCCGGAAACGGCGAGCCGATTTCCCTGGCAGCGAATGCGAAAGCCTTCGGCGGCTGTACTTATTATGTTGTCCGCCAGCGCCTTCTTGAGCGGACCGGCGAAGTCGTCGACGGCGCTAACCGGTCCGACGGCGACCACGGCCGTATCGTCCGCCGGCCAATCGTGCGCAATCTTCCAAGTCACCCCGCTGCGCTTGGCGACTTCGTCGACCAGCATTTCCACCGCCTTGTGTTCGCGCGGAGAAAGCGACTCGGGCGCGACCACGACGGCCCGGGTAAGATCGGCGGCGAAAGCCGCTGATGTGGCAAGCAGCAAGAATGAAACCAGGAGGGCGACAACGATACGGGCGATAGGCGACGGCATGGCGGCTTCCAGGGAGAGGGCAATGGGACAATTACACCCATTGTCGTCTGCTCAGCCGTCGGCAGCAAGTTGCGCGACGCATGCGACGCCGGCAACACGCGGTAGCGCTCGGCCCGGCCGGGGGTTCGCTTACCGCCGGCTGCTGAGATGGCCGGCGCTGGATTCGAAGTACTTTTTGCGGCGGCTGTCGACGACGGCTGGGCTGTCGGTGTGGCGGCGCTTCAGATCGTCGAGATTCGCCTGACAGGTGCGGCAGCCGGAGATCTCCAGGTGGAATTTGACGAAGTTGGCTGCGTCCTTGTCGAGCACGCCCAGCAAATGGTTGCCCAATTGCTCGCGGCTGGGGCAGCTCAGGCGGTGACGCCGCCAGATTTCGCCCAGCGAATGCAGGCCCACGTCGCGTCGGCTGTTGATGGCGACCAATTGCTGTGTCAGCTTCGCGTCGGCGCAGCGCTTGTTCGATCGCCGCCATGGCATCGACCGGCAATGCCTCGTCGAGATAGGCTTCCAAGTCGGCTTGTGTGAGCGTTTGGGCCATCAGTTCTATTGCGATGTAGGAAGTCAGTGCTCGCGGCTTACGCGTCCTCTTGCAACTCGGGAAAAACGTCTTCCGGCAAGCCTTGTTTTTTCACCAGCGTGCGCAGGCGGGAGATGAATTCGAACTTGAAATTCGCCACGCGTTGTTCGGACATGTTCAACTTCGCGGCCACGTCGCGATTGGCCCAACCGCGCACGAACAGCAATTCCAGGCAAGCCAGTTTTTCCCATTCGCCGCGGCTGCGCAGCCGCTCGATCTGTTCGGCCAACGCGGCCACGATGGCGTCTTCTTCCAAGTGCTTGCGCTCGCCGCTGCGCAACAGGCTGGAGACAGGGCGGCCGCTGTCGGGAGGCTCCCACTGGCTGCTCGAACTGCCCACGGCCATGGGCAATGTCGGGCGGCGCCCTCGCGCCGCAAGTGATCGGTCAGCTTATGCGCCGCGATCGAGAACAAATAGCTTTCCAGCGGGCGCGAGTCCTCGAAATTGGGCAGGCTGGTGAGAAAGCCGAGGAACGTTTCTTGCACGACGTCTTCGCCCGCGGTGCGGCGGCCCAAGCGGCCTTCGACGAAGGCCAGCAGCCGTCCTTCGAATCGCTCGATCAATTCGTTCCACGCATCGGGCTCGCCGCCGCGAATGCGGGTTACCAGCATTTGATCGGAAGGAGCCAAGGCGCACATGAACGAACGGTCCTGGGACGGTGTGTCAAAACGCGTGCCGCGGTATGCAACTCCTGAATGTGGAAGCTACTCCGCAGTCAAATATCTTAACACACGCCGGTTTGCAGTCTGCCGAAAAATGCGCAAGTGGAAAGCAAAGCTTCCCACGGCTCACAAACCATCGACTTGCGTCGCCAGTTTGGCAAGCGCATCCGTTGTGGCAGGGCGTCGAATTCTTCGACGCACCCGCTAGAACGGCACGGCCCAGCGAGCCAAAAGAGCGCCGGCCGCGACGATCAACGCCACGAGCGTTGCCGCCAGTTGCAGCCTGCCGCTGTGGGTTCCGCCCGTTTGCAAATCCAGTTTCAGATAGCCGAACACCGTGCTCAGCAGCGCCAGCACGATGGCGCCGGCGAAACCGGCCATCCACACGCGCTCGGTGACGACCGTGCGCCGCCACCGTTCGTGGAACTCGGCCCGATCGTCGTCATCGATCTCCAGCAACGCGTGAATCTGGTGCATCGGCCCCACCGATTTGCTATTCACGACTTCACTGTACTCGGACTCTTTGATGTGCTGGTTCACGTACTCGCGATCGAGGGCCACCAGCGCGGCAGTCCCCGTGCCCATCCAACGGTCGATGTAGTCGTCGAGTGTCGCCTTGATCTGATCGTCCAACGCGGCCTGGCATTCGGGCACGTCGGCATACAGTCCCGACTGAATGCTCACGCGATACACCCCGTCGACCAGTTTGCCCGGCTTGTTGGCCCAGGCGGGCAACGTGCCAGATGCTTCCTCGGCGCCGACGTCCGAGGCGGGCATTTCTCGATCAATTTCGGTGCGCGCGCGGTCGAGCCGCGGCGACCACCGGCGGCGCCGGGGGCTCGGGCACTTCGACTTTCGACTCCGCCGGCTTCGCTTCTTCCACTTCAACGTTGACGGCCGGCGCCGGTTCGGCTGCGTCGGCAGAATCGCTTTTAGCGTCATCGTCCTTGACGTCGTCCGATGCGGTTTTGCCGGCAGAGGGCGCCTCGACGTCCGCGGGCTCTTGGTCTTTCGCGGACTCGGCTGCCGGACCGTCTTTGTTGGGTTCGGCGGCATTGCGCGCCGTAGTCGTACTGGCTAGTTTGGAATCGACGGGAATCTCGCCTGCGCGGGGCGGCAGTTCGTCGACCTCCCGTGGCACGGGACGCTTGGCGCGATGGATGCTCGGCGCTGAGGGCGCTCTTTCGTCGACGATGGCGTCCAGAGGTCGCCGACGTCCTCCGGCGCAAGTTTGACGACCACGTCGCGCGAAGGCACGTGCCGCGGCGTGTGATCCGAGCGCAGGAATGAGAACAGAACGGCGCCGGTTGCCAGCAATCCCACCATGGTCAGCACCTTGTGTGCCACCGGCCGGCTGCGCTCGCGATTGAAAAATAGCCAGCCGCAGATCAGCAGCACCGCGCCCAGAGCAATGGCGCCGACGTGGACGTGTTTAGTTTCTTCGGTGCGTGTCGCCAAGGCAAACGTGTCGTCTTCAAAGGGAAAGTCGCGTTCAAAGCGCACGTCGACCTGGTGAATGTCGTCGAGATCGCGCAATCCCCGCCGCACGTCTCGGTGGACCTGGTCGCGAATTTGTTCGCTCAGCGCGACGGCATGCTGGCGCCGCGCGACGGCCACTTGATGGCGGCTTTCCGACTTGTGCACGAAGAAATAGGCGCCGCCGACAATCGCAGCCAGCGCCAATAGTTTGACGGCGGTGCCTCGGCTGCCACGACGGCGGCAGTTGCCCATGTACATCACGGCGCCGCCCAGGCCCAACAATATCAGCAGTTCAGGTACGCCAAGAATCATGCTGCTACGCCTCCTGTCCTGCCGGACGCGCGACGCGCTGGTGCGGCGGGACGAACGGGCTGACCAATTGCACACTGATGGCCATGACGGCCGCGACCATCAGCCCCCAAGGCTGCGGAAACGGCCACACGAAGGTGATGGCCCAGGCCACGAACACCGCCACGATCGTGCTCCAGATGCTCAAGCGGGTGCGCCGCAGCGGATCGGTCTGCTTCCACCAGCCGACCGCGAAGAACAGCGAACCGAAATAAGCCAGATAGGCGTACAACTGCGGCGAGCCATCCTTCACGTCGAAGAACTGCGGGCCGATGTTGCGCGCCTTGAACAGGTTGTGCATCGGCGAATCCGGAAACTTGACGATCAACGCATCGGCCGCCAGATAGGCTGCACCGCCTACTACCAGGCCGATCATCAACAGCGACACGCGGCGCAAAATGGCCTCGCCCTTGCGCCCTTCCCAGATCTTCGAAGGAATCAGCACGGCCCAGGTGCCAAGCACGCTGGTCGCCGTCAGCCAGGTGAACTGTTCGAGCTGCGCTTCGCCCCGCAACAGCGTGACCACCACGCTCATGGCGAAACCGACGCCGGCGGCCATGATCAGCGAACCCAACAAGTCGGTGACACGTTCACGCGGCGATTTCACGACCAGCGTCGTGGTGGCTCGCTCGCGCCACGGTTGCCGCGCTCGCGCTTGGCGCGGCGTTTTTTCCAATGACGGGCCGAAGCGCGTTCGCCAATCGCCCAGCGGCACCTCGCCCGAGGTGGGATGATACTCGGTGGCGGCCGGCGCAGGGCGCGGGTTGGCCCGCGGCGCAGGCCCGCCCGTTGCATAAGCCGCCTGGGCTTTCCCCGCCGGATCGCGCACCGCGCGATACTGACGTTCGCGGTTCATCACGACGGAGCGGACAATGCGATAACCCACGTACAACAGCACCAGCCCGGGCAGATAGGTCAGTGCGAAGGTCCAGGTAATGGGGCTGGACATCATGACGATACCCAGCACGGCCAGCGTGATCTTGCTGGGCGTGTTCATGTTGTCCCAGGAGTCGCGCGTGGTGCGCCAGCCGTCGCGGATGGCGCGCCAAATGGGCTCTTCGTCGACCAGATCGGCTTGCACGGTGTCGGCGGCTGCTCCGGTGCCGAGCAACGTGGCCGCGCCGGCTCCCAGCGGAGATTGCGGCGGCGGAACCGGTTGCGGACCGGCTGCGGCCGATTCTCCGGCATGCCGCGTTTCCTTGATCGGCGACTTGTACGCCGGCGCCGCGCCGGCCACCGTGGGCAGCGCCGCCATGAACTCGCTGACCGACGCGAACCGCGTGGACGGATCCTTGGCCAGCGCTCGGGCAATCACACTGCGATACGGCTCGGGCACGCCGTTGAGGCTGGGCTCGGCCGTCAAGTGCTTCATCAGCACTTCGCCCACGCTCTCCCCCTCGAACGGCACACGACCGGTCAGGATCTCGAACAGGATGATGCCCAGCGCGTAGATGTCGATTTCCTTGCCATAGCGCCCGTTGGCCACCTCGGGCGCCATGTAGTGTACGGTGCCGATGCTTTCGGTCTGTCCGCTGCGGCGGCTGCACGAGATGAACTTCGACAGGCCGTAGTCGCCCAGCTTGACCAGTCCGTCGTCGCGAAAGATGTTGCCCGGCTTCAAGTCGCGATGCACGATGCCGTGATCGTGCAAGTAGCCGACGCCAGCGGCGATGCCTTGCATCCAGTCGAGGGCTTCATCCACCGGCAAACCGTCGGGACTGCGGCGCACCACTTCCTCGAGCGACTCGCCCGTGGCGTACTCCATGATGACCCAGGTGTTGTCCTGGTCGTCTTGCTTGACGTCGTACAGGGCGATGAGGTTGGGGTGCTTGAGGTTCAAGCAATGCATGACGCCGCGCAACTCGACATCGAGATTGTGGCGGATCACCTTGATGGCCACTTCCTTGCCGCCATCGCTGACGGCGAAGTAAACCTCGCCAAATCCACCGCGGCCGATGCCGCGTTTGATCGTGAAACCGTCGAGCGGCCTCGAGCCCGTCGCGTAACTGAAACGCAACGGACCGCGGGGCGACTCGGCATCTTGAGTGGCGTGTGGTTCCATCGGTTCGTCAACGAGTGCAAACGTGAGTGCCGTGTTGTCCGAGTCCATCGCAAACCTTCTCTGGGGAAATATACCCCTGACAAGCGGGCGCCAGTTTCTCAGGCGGCGATCTCTCGAACCCGAGCGCCCACCGTTGACAATACGAGTTGTTCGCTCGCGTGCCACCTATCTCGGTAAGCGCCCAAAAGTCGATTATGACACGCCGCCGCTGGGCACGAAAATCAGATTTCCTCCAAGCTAAACGAAAATTGCTCGCCACTTACGTGTGAGTGCAGGGTCAAGGGACCTTGGTGCTCGTATCGCTTTCCGTCGATTTCAAAGGCCGTTTCCCCGCGGCAATACAGGCCGCCGTGTTGCCGGTACAGCACGACGTCGTGCGGCCAATGGCGGCAGATCACGTGATTCCGTGGTCCGGGGCCCATCACGCACGTGTCGCTCAACAGCAGCACGGCTGAGGCCGACGGCTGGGTGCGGTGGTTGCTCACGAAGTCGAGCCGCGCCATGGCGCTGAGCGGGTGGGGCCGCCGGAACCGCATTTTCAATGCCGGCCCCATTTCCACGAGCGCGCCGTCGTTGAGCCAACTGGCTTGTACGACGGCTTGCCCGTTGATGCGCACGTCTCGGATCGGTTCGATCATATAACCTTCCTCGTCACGCCGGATCGTGGCGTGATGGCGGGACAAGTCGGCCAACAGCGGCAATTCGATCTCGCTGTCTGGCACGGCCTGGCCCACGCGGATTTCGTTGCCTTGGCAAACGTAGAATCCGCCGACCGCGTCGACCCACAACAACAGACGGCTCTTCGCGGTGGACGTGTTCTTCACGGTACTCTCGATCCACGGTACGCGAGTTGCCGAATCGGTCGATAGGGGCCGGGCGGAATCGAACATCATGGGTGTTCCTGCCTCGGGTGTCGCGCCCGGCGTGCCGCTCGTTCGACCGACACCCGGCAGCGCTATGCCCACGTTCTGGCTCGCCGGCGCTTGCACTCTATCATGCCCGCGCAGCGCCGCGCGCCTTCCACTGACCACCTCGGCCGCTAGCGGCCGTTTTTCCCGGCAGGCGCGCCACTCGTGCGTGGCACGCCGTGCTTCGACTGTGACATTCAGTTCGCGGCATTGGCCTGCACGTCGATGCCTGCCTGCGCATCGGCCACTTCGGCCGTCGGCTGCACCGTGCTGAAGTACTCGGTGACCTGGTCGACGATGTCATCCGTCTCGTCTTCGGTGAGCGGAATCTCACCGTCGAATTCGATCTCGGTGTTCGCCAGCCGCTCGGCAACGTTCAGCCGGGCACGCACTTCAGCGATCAGATCTTTCACGCGACCCAACTGACTGTCGTCGATGTTGAACTCGCTGGTCGTCTGCGCGACTTGCAGCACCTTGAACTTCGCCTCCAGGCTCTCCACGTCGACTTCCAATTGACGCTTGGCGACTTGCATGCCTTCGAGCTTTTGCCGGGCGGCATCCAGGCTCGTGCGGCGGTGGACCATCATGTCCTGCAAGCTGGCCAACGTCATCTCGTGCGTCTTGAAACGCTCGAAGCGGTTGGCCAGGTCGACCTTGACCTGCTGGATCGGATAACTGCGGCCGGCGTAGTGATACACGGGCTGCGGGCTGGAGAGATCGCTCTTGAGCTTCAGGATGGCGGACTTCTCGTTGGCCAGCGTTTCCTGCGTCTTGGCGATTTCCTTGTCCAAGCGTTCGATCTCGACTTCTTCCTGGGCGATCACGTGCATGTTCCGGCGGATATCCGGAACCAGGTTCTTCACCATGCGGCGGGCCCGCTCGATTTCGAATTCGATGGGCACATTCGATTTGACCGAATCTTTCACCCAGCCGCAGGTCGTACTGACATAGCTGGCGGCATCTCGGCCGAAAAACAACACCGTTAGAAGCGCCACGCCCCCCACGGTTACCAGCGCTTTTCTAATCATGGCTCGTTTCCTCCCACACGAAGAAGTGTGACAATTTGTGTTACCTGCCGGCGACAAAACACTGCCGCTCCAGTGGGTATTCGCCGGTTGCCTGATTCCCTTTGGGCGAAATTGCAGATATTTCAACTCTCAGCGGCACGGTTACCCGAAACGGGGCCGCTTTGGCGGCTGGCAACGGATTTCTCGTTGCCGGTCCGCGGTGCTACGCTAGATTGGCCGGCAAGCTCCCGATTTCCATGCATTTGCGCCGACATACGCCATGTCCGAGGTCTCGCAGGAATCGCTCGTCCACGCCATCCACCATGCCGGTCTCCGGCTGGTGATCGCGGTGACTGGCGGCGGTAGCGGCGCGATTTCGACGTTACTAGGCGTGGGCGGAGCGTCCCGATCGATTCTGGCCGCCGCGGTCCCCTATGCCGAGGGAGCTCTTTCGGAGTGGCTTGGCGCAACGCCCGAGGAGTTTTGCTCGTCGCGCACGGCCCGGGCGATCGCCATGGCGGCGTACGAAAAGGCCCGCCGCTACGATCCGGCGGGCAATTGCTGCGGCGTCGGTTGCACGGCCAGTCTGGCCAGCGATCGGCCTAAGCGAGGCGCCCATCGCGCACATTTGGCCTATCAAATGGCCAGCACGACGGCAACCTGCTCGCTCGAACTGGCCAAAGCACAGCGCACGCGCGCCGAAGAAGAGCAACTGGTGTCGGCGTTGGTTTTAAATCTGATTGCCGAAGCGAGCAAGCTTGACCAGCGATTGACGGTTTCGTTGTCGCACGGCGAACAGCCGGAGTCCGTGTGCATCATCGCGCCTCAGGAGCAGCAAGACTTGTTGGCCGGACGCCTGAAGGCGCTTCCCTGCGGCGCCGCCAAACAGGCGCAGCAGCCGCAGGCGATTTTTCCCGGCGCCTTCAACCCGTTGCACGTGGGGCATACGCAGATGGCGAACGCAGCCGGTGAGTTGCTCGGCGCCAGCGTGGCGTACGAAATCTCGATCGCCAATGTCGACAAGCCCCCGTTGGACTTCATTGAGATTCACCACCGGCTGGCTCAGTTCGCAGCCAGCGATGCCGTATGGCTGACGCGCGCGCCGTTGTTCGTGGAAAAAGCCGAATTGTTTCCTAACGCAACGTTTATCGTTGGCTGCGACACGATCGAACGCATCGGCCAGTTGCGATACTACGCAGGTCAGACATCGGCCCGCGAGGCGGCCATCAAGCAAATTGCAGCCCACGGGTGCCGATTTCTGGTGTTTGGCCGAGAGACGGCCGGCATGTTTCGAACGCTTGGCGATCTGGAAATTCCCGCGTCGCTAGCTGCGCTTTGCCAGGAAGTGCCGGAAGCCGTGTTTCGACAGGACATCTCTTCCACCGAACTGCGGCGCAGCCAGCGCGATGCGTAATACCCGTGGGGGATGCGAAACGGGCCGGAACTTTGGGTGGCTAGCGGTGCTGAATGAAAAGCGCCCTCAGACCAAGCAAAATCGCGGGCGATAGAATTGGGTCGGGCCGTTTGCTGCATTGCCATCCGTTATGAGAACTTCCGGCAGTCCTAGCACTTCCGGGGCAACGCCAATTACGGCCAGTTCCTTTGTCGTTTTCTCTTTGACCACGCGATACATCATCGGATTGCGCGGCTGGAAATAGACGTTGGCGTACTCCCATAGACTGCCCTTGTCTGGCGTTGCCTTGTCTTTGCGATTGCTGACAATCGCTTCGTCATAGATGGCTTTGAAAGGGACATGATTTGACTCGATAAAGCTGTGAGACAGTATGCCCCGTTGCAGAATCGAAGGCACATTCTCGATATGCGTGATGTAGAACAATCCCTTGATTTCTGCTTTTTTCGCCATGATTTGCCTGCCTTGATCGACGATTCTGGGGTGACGACTCATTGTCACCGGAAACCGCAATCCAAGCAATCGTGGCCAGCGTCATCGCAAAACCACTCGCTACGGGGTGGCAGCTTGCCGTGAGCCTTGATGTACTTCACAAAGGCCTTCAGCACTGGCGTTTTACGGAACCGGCACCTCGCTGGCCAATTTCGTTGACGGACCTGTTGGCAAGTGTCAAGATTGACGGTTCGTGGCCGGCAATTTGCGACGCATGCGCGTCGCGGCGGCAACCTTTTGGGACTTCTTCTGGAGCACATCACTATGGTGCGGCACAAACTCGTCACGGCGATGTGGGCGGCGTTGTTTTTCGCGTGCGTGTCCGCGACGGCGGTGGCGGCCGATGCGGGCGACCCGAGCGGCGATTGGAGTTGGACGATGATGCGCCAGGGGCAGGAATTCGAAATCCCCATGACGCTCAAAGCCGACGGTGAGAAACTGACAGGGACCGTCGGCAGCGGCCAGCGCAAGAGCGACATCGAAGACGGCACGTTCAAGGAAGGCGAGGTATCGTTCAAGGTCACGCGTGAGCGCAACGGTCAGTCATTCACGGTCAGCTACAAAGGGAAACTCGAAGGCGACACGATCAAAGGCGCCATCGAATTCAACGCCGGTGGCGAATCACGCAGCCGCGACTGGGAAGCCAAGCGTTCGAAGTAACGCGGGCGCCCGCAAACTTGATTCACAAAAAGAATTGCTCACTGCTTAACCCTAGGAGAGGACCCATGCTCACACGAAAAATCTCGTTCCTGGCCGCGTTGATCGCAACCGCGGCGATCGCCATCGGCCAGGCCGCCGACCTGACGGCCGGCATGAAGAAGGGCACGCCTGAATTGAAATCGGCCGGACCGGCCACGTTCGCCCCGCAGGGCATCTTGCTGGTGGGCGACACCGCCGGCGCCACGATCTATGCCATCGCCACCGGCGACAAATCAGCCGGCAGCCCCAGCGAAGCGCTCAAGATCGAGAAGATCGACGAGAAGATCGCCGGACTGCTGGGCACCTCGCCCAAGGAGATCTTGATCAACGACCTGGCCGTGAATCCCGAAACCGGCAGCACGTTCTTGACCGTCTCGCGCGGACGCGGGCCGGCAGCCACGCCGGTCATCGTGCGCGTCGACTCGGCCGGCAAGCTGGGCGAGTTCTCGCTCCAGGACGTGATGTTTTCCTCGGCCCCCATTCCCAGCGCGCCGGATAACGACAAGGCGCGTCAGGAAGTGACCACCGACTTGCAGTTTTCCGGCGGGCAGATCATCGTCGCGGGCCTGTCGAACGAGGAGTTCGCGTCGCAACTGCGCGTGATGCCCTTCCCGTTTGCGAAGATCGATGACGGCACGAGCGTCGAGATCTGGCACTCGGCCCACGGCAAGTTCGAAACCCGCTCGCCAGTGCGTACGTTTGCCGTATTCGACGTCGGCGGCAAGCCCAACGTGCTGGCCGCCTACACCTGCACGCCGCTGGTGCGTTTCCCGCTGTCGGACCTGAAGCCTGGCAGCAAAGTGATGGGCAAGACGATCGCCGAGCTCGGCAACCATAACCGTCCGCTCGACATGATCGTGTATGAAAAGGACGGCAAGGACTATCTGCTGATGGCCAACAGCTCTCGCGGCGTGATGAAGGTCGACGTGCAGAAGATCGACTCCACCGACGGCATCACGGACGCGGTTAGCGGCGGCGGCACGGCCGGTTTGCCCTACGACACGATCGAGAACCTGAAGGGCGTGATGCAGCTCGACAAGCTGGACAAAGACCACGCTCTGTTGTTGGTCCGGTCGGATTCCGGCGCGTTCAGCCTTGAGAGCGTGCAACTGCCGTAACGAGTACGATCCGTTGACGAAAGCGAACACGGGCGGCCGGCATGCGGTCGCCCGTGTTTTTCGTTTCCGCAAGGTGGCCAGGGGACTAGCGATGCGTGACACGCCATGGCGGTTGGGCGTTTTGATCTTTGCGACGCTCTCAGTCGGCAGCGGCTGCCCGCAGGCGCCGATCTACCAGCCGAGCCAATTCAAGATTGCAGTCGGTCAGGACAAGAAGGTGTGTCTGGAGTTTCTGCGGCTGAGCGATCGTGAACAAGCCGCCGTGGCGAAACTGGACGCGGATCGCCTGGGCGAGTTGTTCGTAGTGCGCGTCGCCGATGTCGACGCGGACGTGCCCAACACGACGGGCGCCGTCTCGTTCGTCGACGGCAAGCTGCGATTCGAACCGCGTTATCCTTTCACGCAGGGCACCACATACGACGCGGTGCTGTATCGTTCGCGCATTCCAGGCAATGACAAGAGCACGCCGGATGTCTCCGAAGGATTTGGGTTCGAGCGGGCGCCCCTGGATTCGCCGACGGTCGTCAGCAACGTGTATCCGTCGGCCGACGAGGTGCCCGAGAACTTGCTCAAGTTCTATCTGCACTTCTCCGCGCCGATGAGCCGCGGCGAGGCGTATCGGCGGATTCATTTGCTGGACGCCTCAGGGAACGAAGTGGCCGACCCGTTCCTCGAACTGGGCGAGGAGTTGTGGGATCGCGACATGAGGCGCTTCACGCTCTTGTTCGATCCTGGCCGCATCAAACGCGGGCTCAAACCGCGCGAAGAAGTCGGGCCGGTGCTCGAAGAAGGCAAGCAGTACACGCTGGTTGTCGACCGCGATTGGCTCGATGCCAAGGGCTATCCGCTGGCCAAGGAGCTTCGCAAGTCGTTCGTGGCGCTGCCGCCGGACGAATCGCAACTGGACGTGGCTGCCTGGAAGATCGAACCGCCGCAGGCCGACACGCGCGATCCGTTGATCGTGCGTTTTCCCGAACCATTGGATCACTCGCTGCTGGAACGCGTGGTGCGCGTGGTCGACAAGAGCGACGCGGAAGTGCCGGGCGAGATCGAGACGGTCGATCATGAAACCTGCTGGCGCTTCACGCCCACGCATGCCTGGGAGGCTGGCGACTATCGCCTGCTGGCGGACACGACGTTGGAGGACCTGGCGGGCAATTCGATCGGCCGCGCGTTCGACGTCGATGTGTTCGAGCCGGTGCAGAAACGCATCACGACCGAGCAGGTGTCGCTGCCATTTACGGTGAGCAACTAGTTGTGCTGGGTTGATGCGTATTGCTCGCTGGCCAACAGCGCTTGCAACGCCCAGGCGGTGGTCGACATGCGCCTGCGCGTAGCTATCCACGCCGGGCGGACGTGTGGTGGCAGGCCAGCCGCCGTCAGACTCTTGCTGCGCCAGCAGGAACTTGCGACCACGTCGAATCGCTTGCTCGTACGAATTGCCGGCTTGTGCCGTCAGGGCCAGCACCACGATGGCGGTGTCGAATATCTCCGGCGGCGCATTCACAAAGGGCCCCCAGCCGCCGTCGGACGATTGTCCCTGCTCGATCAGTTTCCGGCACTGCTGCCGTCGCGCGTTGGCGGCGTCACTGTGATTGGCTGTCAGGGCGAGGATCGTCGCGGCGGCATCGAGCACGTTCTTAGGCTCGTTGGTTTCCAGCCAGCGCTGCGCTTTGTCGACTTGCTCCGAATACTCGTCGCTCGCGCGATCGAGCATTTGCTGCGCGAGCGTTGTGGCCAGCACGCGGCCATACGTGACGGGCGAACCGAGGGTGCCAGGCGCGTCGGTGTCCCAATAGCCCTTGGGCGATTGGAATTCGGCCACCAGCGCCGCGGCCTTGTTCCAGGCGTCGTCGTCTTTCAATACGCCGGCGGCATGTGCCTCGGCCAGCGCTACTGCGAATTGAAGCCGTTGCAGCTTCAAGTCCTTGAACGGCCCATCCGGTCCGTTGGCGTCCCACTTCTGGGCGCGGCCAGGAATTTGAGCGTGTCGTCCAGCGGTTTACGATCAAGCAGCTTGCCCCGGTGGTGGGCCCACATCAGCGCGCGGGCGGCGTCGCCGTTGTTGTGGCACGAGAAGCAGTGGTTTTCCCGCTCCCACTTGGGGACTTCGGCGGAGAGGAAGGCCACAGCGCGTTGGATGGCCGTGTCGGAGCCGTCCGCTGCCAAGCCGCAAGCGCCTTGCAGCACGGCGACGGCCAGCGCAACCGCGAGTACGAAGGCAGTGGTGCGACGGTTGGCCCGCATGGCGCGCCTGCTGGGTATCAAATCCGCTCGATGATCGTGGCGGTGGCCATGCCGTGGCCGATGCACATGGTTTGCAGACCTAATGTGCCGCCGGTGGCTTCCAAACCGGTGAGCATTTTGGAAAACAGGCCCGCGCCGGTGGCGCCCAGCGGATGTCCGTGTGCGATGGCGCCGCCCCAGGGATTCACCTTCTCCATGTTGGCCTTCAGCTCTTTCGCCCAGGACAATACGACCGAGGCAAACGCTTCGTTGATTTCGATCCAGTCGATGTCCTCCAACTTCAACCCGGCGTGTTGCAGGGCTTTGCGCGTGGCGGGAATGACGCCGGCCAGTTGCAGCGTGGGGTCGTCCCCCACGGCCACTCGGGCAAGAAAGCGGGCCCGTGGTCGCAAACCGTCGCTCATCGCCACTTCGCGGTCGGCGATCAGCACGGCCGCGGCGCCGTCGGAAATCTGGCTGCTATTGGCGGCCGTCACCACGCCGTTGCCATCGGGACGAAACACCGTGGGCAGCGACGCCATCTTGGCCGGATCGAGCACGTCGCGAATGCCTTCGTCGCGCACCAGGTCGAACGTCTTGCCCTCCTTGTCGATACCCTTTGCGGGCAATAGCTCGCGATTGCGCTTTTCGGCGGCCGCGGCGCTGGCGCGGCGGTGGCTCTCTTTCGAAAACTCGTCGACGTCGGCCCGCGTGATCTTGTACTTCTCGGCCAGCCGTTCCGCGCTTTCGCCTTGATGGATGAGGTTGAACCTGGCCAGCGCCGGGTTGAGCTTGTCGAGCGTGCCCACGTCGCTGAACATGGGCGCCCGGGTCATGTTCTCCACGCCGCAGCCGATCGTGTACTTGGCGTCGCCGGCGGCGATCTCTTGCGAGGCAAAGTGGATGGCTTGCTGGCTCGAGCCGCACATGCGGTTGAGCGTCACGGCAGGCACCTCGACCGGAAAGCCCGCCAGCAGCACGGCCAGGCGTCCGATGTTGGCGCCCTGTTCGCCGGCTTGCGTGACGCAGCCGGTGACGACGTCTTCGATCTTGGCATGATCGACTTTGGCCCGCTCGCACAAGCCAGCCAAAGCACCGGCCAACAGCGTGTCGGGACGAATCTCGCGAAAGGCGCCGTCCCGGCGGCCAAACGGCGTGCGAACGGCTTCGATGACAACCGGCTGTGGCATGGTCGGACTCCTCGTTGTAACGTTGTGGGCTGCGTGTACGTGAATTATTCGTTCAATCCGGACGAGAGGCCACCAACCGGGCTGGCTCATCGACCGTCAACTCGTTGCGGACGTTTCCAGTGTTCAGCGTGCTAGCGGGCTCGAACAACAGCACGTGAACCTCCTGCGGCGCGCGGGGCCGGTGCTCGGTTCCCCGCGGGACAATGACGAATTCGCCCGCGCCGATTTCCAGGCAACGCTCGGCGCCGTCGGACTCGCGGTATTCCATCTGCAACGTGCCGTACACGACCAAAAACATCTCGTCCTCGTCGGCATGATGATGCCAGACGAAATCGCCCCGCAGCTTCACGAGCTTGACCTGCTGTCCGTTGAGCTCGCCGACGACCTTGGGGTTCCAATAGTCCGCGAACTGGCCCAACGCGTCGGCGATGATCACTTTTTGCATACGGGTACTAGCCTCCTACCGTGGACGAATCGCACTCGGCTGCCGCGCGGCGTAATAGTCGCCGTATTTCTCGCGCAGCGCCGTCTTCAGGAACTTGCCGGCCGACGTGCGGGGTATCTCGTTGGCAAACTGCACCGCGTCGGGCAGCCACCATTTGGCGAACTTCGGCTTGATGAATTCGATCAACTCATCGTAGGTGGCCTGTTGGCCGTTCTTGAGCACGACGATCGCCAATGGGCGTTCGGCCCACTTGGGGTGTAGCGCCGGTATGACCGCGGCTTCGGCCACGGCCGGGTGGCCCATGATGGCGTTTTCCAATTCCACCGAGCTGATCCACTCGCCCCCCGACTTGATGACGTCTTTGGCCCGATCTTGCAGGTGCAGCGTGCCGTACTTGTCGATGGCCACGATGTCGCCCGTGCGGAACCAGCCGTCTTCGGTAAACGACGTTTGCGCGTCGGGGCGGTGATAGTAGCTGCTGGCGATCCACGGACCGCGCACTTCCAGCTCGCCCATCGATTGGCCGTCCCAGGGGACTTCGCCGTTTTCGTTGCGGGCGCGAATTTCGACCATGGGGCAAGGGCGTCCCTGCTTGGACTTGTAGGCGTATTGGTCTTCCTTCGGTCCGCCGGCCAATCGTTGCGGCATGCTGCCCACCGTGCCCAGGGGACACAGTTCGGTCATGCCCCAGGAGTGCAGGATGTTCAGCCCGTGGCGCTCTTCAAAGCCTTCGATCATGCTGCGTGGCGCGGCCGATCCGCCGGTGACCACGGCCCGCACGCTCGACAGGTCGTATTTCTTCGGATTGGCATCCAGTATTTGCAACATGCCGAGCCAGATGGTGGGCACGCCGCCCGTGACGGTCACGCGCTCGCGTTCCATCAGATCGAGCAGACTGGGAGGATCCAGATGCGGTCCGGGGAAGACCTGCTTGGCGCCAATCATCACGCACGTGAACGGCATGCCCCAGGCGTTGGCGTGGAACATGGGCACCACGGCCATCACGGTGTCGTGTTCGCTCAAGCCCAGCGCGTCGGTCAGTCCACTGGCCAGCGAATGGAGCGTGATGGCGCGATGCGATGCGAGCACGCCCTTGGGCATGCCAGTGGTGCCCGAGGTGTAGCACATCGCGGCGGCTTGCCGCTCGTCGATTTCCGGATAGACGAATTGCGACTCGTCGACATCGGCGAGCAGGTCTTCATAGTCGATCGTGCCCGGCGGCAGGGGCTTGTCGCTGGAGCGAACCACGATCACGTGTTCGAGCGAGGGCACGGTGTCGCGAAACTTTTCGAAAAGATCCCACAGCACTTCGTCGACGATGATGGCCTTGTCGCCGGCGTGGCTGGCGATGTACGTCAGATCGTTGGGATGCAGCCGCAGGTTGAGCGTGTGCAGCACCGCGCCGGCAGTGGGAATGGCCATGTAGGCTTCCAAGTGCTGGTGGTGGTTCCAGCAAAACGTGCCCACGCGATCGCAGTCCTGGATGCCCAGCTTCTTCAGCGCCAGCGACAGTCGCTTGGCCCGGCCGATCATGTCGCCATAGGTGTAGCGATGCAGCGACTTGTCGGGCAGCCGCGAGACGACTTCGCGGTCGAAGTGCAGTTGCTCCGCACGACGGAGCATGGTGGGAATCGTCAACTGGAAATCCATGATCAAGCCGTGCATGGTTCGCTTTCCTCGTAGTGGCGCGAGAGCAACATGATGGACGACGCATGGCGAAGGGTGGAACGACGTCCGTCGCGCGGCTGACGGCCGGCGGACATGAGCGTCAGGAGATGCTCGCCACGATAGATTGTAGCCCGTCGCGCAGCGCCACAATACCCCGCGGGGCGAGGCGTTTTTCAAGCGCCGCCGGACCTTCGCACGGCGGCCAGGGGCAGGCGATGCTCCACTCCAAACCGTTCCCATTCGGCGGCCGATCGCTCTTGGAAAATAGCCTTCAGCTCCTCGTACGTGCCGTGCTCCAGCGACAGCAGCGTTTGCAATTTGGCCCAGAATTGCGGCTCGAGCGCGGCCACGGCCAGCCAGCCGTCGCGGGTGGGATAGATGTTGTAGAAGGGCAGCGTGCCGGCCAATCGGCCACCGGGGGACGTCAGCCCAAAACGCAGCGGCAGCGTGAAGAAGTCGAGCGCATCGGCAATCGGCACATAGCTGAGCACGCCCTCGCCCGTGCGCTGGCGCTCCGCCAGCACGGCCAGCGCGTGGCTGACCGTGGTTTGCGCTGCGGCCATGTCGGCCAGGAGCGTCAGCGGCATGGCCGGAGGTCTTAGTAGTCCGACGCCCGCCTGATAGGTCAGGTCGTGTCCGGTCACTTCGACGTCCGGCGGAGCGTGCCCCACGATCGCCACCTGGCACAGGCGGGGAAACCGAGCGTGCAGTCGCGGCCAGTTGAGCCCCAGCCGTTCGAGCGAAGTGGGCAACGTCGAAGTGATCAGCAAGTCGGCGGCCGCCAGGTGCGTGCCCAGCCGGCCGCGATCCTGCTCCTGCTTCAAGTCCAGCCGCTCGACGCGCTGGCGGCCCAGCAACTCGCGGTAGAAGTCGGGGCAGTGCAGGCTGAGCGGGTCGCCGCTTGGCGGTTCGACCTTGAGCACGTCGGCGCCCCATCGATCCAACTGCGCCGTGGCAGCCGGTCCTGGCAGGTTGAACGCGATGGTGACGATCTTGGTTCCGGCAAGGGGTTGCATGGCGTTATCTTCGGCTGAAGTCGAGCTCCCGTGCAAGGGCCTGTGCGAAGTCCGGCGGCGCTTGATCTGGGCGGAGCGGACTGCCAAATTGGCGTGAGCGTTGTGATCGACTTGCCCAGCGTCTTCCGAGCCGGAGCCCAGCCATGTTTGATGTGGGATTGCCCGAAAATCTTGTCGCGCCCGGCACCAAGGCCCGCACCGCCGCGAACTTGTGCTTTTTGGAGGGGCCGGCGTGGCACGCCAGCGGCGACTTGTACTTCAGCGACATCGCGGGCAGCCGCATCCTGAAGCGCGACGCCCAAGGCAACATCAGTGTGTTTCGCGCGGATAGCGGACGCACCAACGGCAACACGTTCGACGGCCAGGGCCGCTTGATCAGTTGTGAAGGCGCCGAGTTCGGGCCCGGCGGACGGCGCCGCGTGGTGCGCACGAATCTGGAAACCGGCGAAGTCGAAGTGCTGGCCGAACGGTTCGACGGCAAACGCTACAACGCGCCTAACGACGTGTGCGTCGATATCCACGGGCGCATCTGGTTCACCGATCCGTACTATTGGACCGATGTCGACAGTCTGGAAATGGGCTGCGAAGCGGTGTACTGCATCGACGGCGACTCGACGCAGCGTGTCGTTTCGCAACCGCAAATCGGCCGGCCCAACGGATTGGCGATCACGCCCGACGCCAAGACGCTGTACGTCGTGGACAGCCACACGGTTGAAAACGGCAACCGCAAGATCTGGTCGTTCGACGTCGAGGCCGACGGCTCGCTGGCGAATCAGCAGTTGGTGTTCGACTTTGGCCGGGGCCGCGGAGGTGATGGCATGCGGCTCGATCGACTAGGAAACCTTTGGATCGCCGCCGGTGTGCAAAAGTCGCGAAATTCGTATGAAACGAGCGACGTGAAAACCGGCATCTATGTCGTCTCGCCCCAAGGCAAACTGCTGGGCCGCATTCCCATCCCCGAGGATGTGCTCACGAATCTCACGTTCGCCGGGCCCCAGTTCAAAACGCTGTACGCCACGGCGGGCAAGACACTGTTTCGCTTCGAAGTGAACGTCAGCGGCTACTCTCTCTGGCCGCCGATGGGCAGCGGGAAGTGAGGCTGCCTGTTGCAGACGAGGGCGGCTGGTCAACCACAACGGCACGACGAGCACAACGATTAGGCATCCACCATCCGTAGTTCTTTTCCCTCGTGTCGTGGTGTCGTCGTGGTTATCCTCTTCCATTGATTCCGATTGAACGCGTCTAGTCCACACTTCTCTAACCGGCCGTCTGTCCTCGACGTTTCTCTCGCTTCCAATGACAAACTACGATTTGATCGTCGCTGGCGCCGGCGCTGCCGGATTGATGGCGGCTGCCACGGCGGCCGAGCGCGGCGTGCGCACGTTGCTGATCGAGAAGAATCGCCAGCCCGGCATCAAGATCCTGATGTCGGGCGGAACGCGCTGCAACATCACGCAAGCCACCGACAACCGCGGCATCGTCGAGGCCTACGGTCCACCGGGACGATTCCTGCACTCGGCGCTGGCCGCGCTCAGCGTGGCAGACACCATTGCGATGTTCGAAAGCGAGGGCGTGCCAACCAAAGTCGAGGACACTGGCAAGATCTTTCCGAGAAGCAACAAGGCTGCCGACGTGCTCGAAGCGCTGTTGCGCCGGCTGCGCCGCACCGACTGCGAATTGGCGCTCAACGAAGCGGTGCTCGACATCGAGCGCGCCGGCGAAGGGTTCGACGTCCGCACGTCGCAACGCACGTTGCACACGGCAAAGCTGTTGATCACCACCGGCGGACAGTCCTATCCCGGCTGTGGCACCATCGGCGAGGGCTATCGCTGGGCTGCGAAGCTTGGGCACACGATCGTGCCGCCGCGGCCGGCGTTGGTGCCCATTACCACCGGCGCCGCTTGGGTGGCGTCGCTCAAGGGTGTTACCGTACCGGACGTAGCGCTGTCGGTGATCGAGCTCAGCGAAGACGGCTCGCCGAAAAAACGCCCCCTGGCAACGCGGCGCGGGTCGCTCTTGTTTGCGCACTTCGGACTCACCGGGCCGGTGGCACTCGACGTCAGTCGCGCGGTGAGCGGACATCCGCGCCCGAACGCGCTGGCTCTGGTCTGCGATTTCTTGCCGGAGGCGAAACGCGACGCGTTGGAACAGCAATTGCGCCGCGCCGCCGCTGACGCAGGGAAGAAGCAACTGGTGAGCTTGTTGCCGGACGAGCTGCCAAAGCGGTTGTTGGAGGCGCTGCTGGCGTTTGTGGATCTGCCGGCGGAGCGCAAAGCGGCCGAAACCAGCAACCGCGATTGGGCGCGCGGGGTCGAAGCCATCAAACGCGCGATCATTCCCGTGAGCGGCACGCGCGGCTTCAAGCAAGCGGAAGTCACCGCCGGCGGCGTTGCGCTCAACGAGGTGGATTCCAGCACCATGCAAAGCAAGCTCGTGCCCAATCTGTACCTGGCCGGCGAGGTGCTCGATCTCGATGGCCCCATCGGCGGCTACAATTTCCAAGCCGCCTGGAGCACCGGTTTTCTGGCGGGACGGAGTGTGTAGCCGTGAGCGTCGCACGGTGTGTGGCAACTATCTCTGGCACGTATCTGAATTCCCAAGAATTCAGCCGATCCCAAACTGAAGTCAGGCGACTCCAGCTACCACTGCCATAACACTTTGCCACACGCGTCGCGCGGCTCGCGTGGTCAGCCCGCTGTGCATTTGGTAGGCTGGGCGGCGTGATGTTGATTTGCCCCGGGAGTTTGCGCCGTGCTGGTTTATGCCGTGGAACGTGCCGACGTGCCGCCGCTGGAGATGCCGGCGCGCTTCGCACACGACATTGCCTACTTCATGACGCCGCCGGGCGAGCGCGGTGCGCCGCGGTTGCCGAGAGGCGAATACTGGATCAACCTGGACGAGGCGCGACGTTGGCTCGACGAGGGCGTCTTGCTGTTGGTATCGCCCTTGGATAGCGAGAACCAAGCCGAAGTGGAGCTGAGCGAAGAACAAGAGGCGTGGCTCGAATGGCTGCTGGCCCACGGCATTCAGCACGTGCGGCTGGGTTCGTAAGGCCCTGCTCGTGCCAGCGGGCGACCGGCCATCGAGGCAAAACGGAACACTCTAATCCGCGAGATACCTTTCCGATATGCGGCAAGCCGGCACCATTGCGACGAAGCAGGACGCGGAGCGTTTTGCCAACTATCTGCTGTCGATCGGCATCAGCAGCAAGATCGATCCGGACGGCGACAATTGGGCCATCTGGATCCACGACGAGAACGAGTTGGAGCGCAGCCGCGAGGAGTTGGAGCAGTTCGAGCGCGAACCGCAAGACCCGCGCTATCAGGCGGCCGAGCACGCCGCCAAGCTGGCCCGGCGCGAAGCGGCGGAAAAGCTTCGCCAAGTGCGCAAGAACTACGTCGACATGCGCAACGAATGGGCCAGCCCCTGGCGCCGCCGGCCGGTAACCGTCGTGCTCATCGCCGCATGCGTATTGGTGTTTCTACAAGTCCTGGGAGACCGCGAGAACGACTTGTTGTTTTCGACGGTGCCCAACTCGATGGAGAAGATTTCCAATGGCGAAGTGTGGCGGCTGGTCACGCCCATTTTTTTGCACTACGGTTTCATGCACCTGCTGTTCAACATGTTTTGGCTTTACGACCTGGGCTCGTTGATCGAGCGGCGGCTGGGGTCGATCTTCTTCATGCTGTTGATCTTGGCCATTGCCGTTCCGTCGAACTATGCACAGTTCGAACGCGTCGGGCCGTTTTTCGGCGGCATGTCCGGCGTGGTCTATGGCCTGTTCGGCTACGCCTGGGTACGCGGCCGGCTCGATCCCACCAGCGGACTTTACCTGCGGCCGGACATCGCGCTGTGGATGATGGGTTGGTCCGCGTTTTGCCTGGTTACCCCGGCGCTGAACGTGGCCAATTGGGCCCACGGCGTGGGATTGGCGGTGGGCGGCATGCTGGGCTATTTGGCTACGCTGATCAAACCCCGTCGGTAGAGCAACGCGGAGTGGCATGAGGCAGGCTGAATGCTGGCGAGTTCAGCTACCCGTGAAAATTCAGCGACTCAGAGCTACTCGCCCAGCGCCAGCCGCTTGACGTGGTCGAGAAAGTTCGGCCGTTTGGCTTTCACGGCGGGCAGGGCTGGGGCCGATTGATCGATCCGCGCGATGGCGTCGATGGCCTGCGACAGCCGCAGTTCGTCGAACGTGCTGCGGTGGATCATTTGAAAGCCGAGCTGCTGCGGCAACTTGGCCAGCGGCAGCTTCAGGCCGTTGCGCGGTTTGGCGGTTTTCTTTTCCGGCGACAACCGCCGGTCGGCGCTACGCACCAAGTCGCGCTCCGTGTCGCGCAAGCGCCACAACGTGCGCAGATCGTCCAAGTCCAACTCGTAGGCGCCGTTGCCGAACAGGATGATCTCGGCGGCCGCCTCGTCCAAGCCGGTTTGAATCGCCTCACCCAGGCCCAGTCGCACCGGATGGCGAATCACGCTGACTTGCGGAAACTGCGCCGCCAGTGAGCGGGCCGTCTCGGCCGTGTCGTCGCTCGAACCGTCGTCGATGATCACCAACTCGAAACGATCGGAAAATTCGGGCAACACTTCCAGAATGTCAATCACCCCCTCGACAAGACGGTGCTGAGCATTGTAAACCGGCAGCAACACACGCAACGGAGTCTTCAAACGGGCACCTATCTGGTCGGGATGAGCGGGCATGAGTCGGATCAGGATGCGTCGACCGTGCGTCGGGCCGACGACATCCAATTGATCGGATTTCCACGCGCGCCGACTCAAGCTGACCGACTCAGAGCGCCGCTTGTACATTCTTTAGCGAACGAGCGCGGCACATAATGCGACTGACCGGCGCAAGTCGACCGATCGCGACCGGCCCTACACGGCTCGATCGGGGCGTGCAACCTGCACGCCCACGCTCGCGTGAGCACGGCGCCCAGCCTACCGGGAGACGTGCCAGTGGCTACGTCGGCAGCTCGATCACGGTCTGATAGTCGCGCCCTTCCCACCGGTTCTCTTGGGGCCAAAAGAACGTAAAGCGGATCGGGCACTGCTGGCCGCGCAACACGGGAATGTCCACGAAGAAGATGCCCAGCGACGTGCCGCCCGCGTGCGAATCTTGGATGACTTGCCACTCGTTGCAGGTCCAGTGCAGCACGAAAGGCGCCGGCGCCTGCACCCGCAAGGTCATGCCGGGGCCGATCGAACGGGCGTGGCGGTTGGGCTTCCACACCTCCAAGTCGCGGCGGCCGTTCCCCGACTGGTATCGCTCGGCGAGGGTGGGCAACAGGTCGAACACCTGGCCGTCGGCTGCCGAGCGAACCAGGCTGATGTACTCGGCATGGGCCCAGGCCAACGGCATCGCCGCGCCGGTGGGGCTGGCCGTGGTCAAGCGGCGGTGCGGAACGTCGGGCCCGTCCCAGATTTGTTCCGGCAGCAGTCCGCCGTCGGCAAAGCACTCCATGGTGCGAATATAGGGCATGGGATCGCGGCCGGCCGCCAGTTCGTAGTGCCCACGCTCTCCGGTCAGCAGCGGCCAAGGCCGGCCTTTGCCCCAGCCGTCGAAGGGCCCGCCATCATCGCGCTGGCCGTAGCCATCGTGGTTGTATCGCTTCCAGCAGGGGCCCAACGGCGTGTCGACCTTCAGCAACCGGTCGATCACCGAGAGCGAGTCTTCGAACAGCGGATCGCCGGCTTTGCGAATTCCGTAGCGCACCAGTTCCAAAAAGCCCGCGTCGACGATTTCCTTGGCCGGAAAGATATAGGGTTGGCCCGGCGGCTGGTTCTTCAGCAGCATCAGCGCCTGATTTGGGTCCTCATTGGCTTCTGGGTTTACCGGGTCGACCGGCAAAATGCGGATGAAGTGCCGCGGGATGCCATCGACCAGCGTGCCTTGAGTCGTAACCGTCCAACGCTCGACGTGGCTTTCCAAGAAGTCGGCATAGTCGTGCAGGTATTGCGAGACGGCATCGTCGCCGCGCTGGCCGGCCATCATCGCGGCGCAGTGCAGCGCGGCAATGTTGGCGGCCAGGGTCGAGGGAGAGTAGCCGCTGTTCTCTTCCCAGCGCTCTTGCGCCGTCGCGGGGCCGTGCAACACCAGGAACGAGGCGGCGCGATGCATCATCGGATACGGGTCGAAATCGCGTAGCGCCCCTGCACGGTGCAATCGCCAGGCCAGCAGCATCGCGAACGACACCTGGTCCAGTTGCACGCCGGTCCAGTACGGCTGCCCGTCGATCCAGAAATTCTGATAAAAGCCGCCGTGTTCGCATTGCGTGCAAGCCAGGTAGATCAAGGCCCGATAGGGCGTGTCGGTGTTGCCCGAGGCCAACAGCGCCGTGGTCGTGTGCACCATGTCGCGCGGCCAAACGAGGTGATAGCCGCCCAGATCGTCGTCGCCCTTGTATTCGCCCCAGGGTATGCTCAGCGAGGCGATCGTGGCGCCGGCGAATTGCTTGTCCTCGTGGGCCAACAGCACGGAATGGCTGCGCCGCCACAGGCAACCCGCGTCGCCGGTGAACGAATCGTAGTTCTGCACGTGCGCAAGTGCGCTGCCACTCGTCGATATACCGCTGCCGCATATCATCGAACGGCGTGTTGAGGGCTTGCACCAAGGTGGCTTGAGCCGCGTGCTGGCTCGTGCCGAAGGCCAGCGCCAGCGTGAACTCGCGTGTGCGCGACAAATCGAGCTCGCCGGTGAGCGCCACGTTGCCATCGTCGGCCAGGTCGAATTGCCAGTCCATTTCGAAGTTGTCGTGCAGGTCGGTCCAGCCATCGCTAAAGCCCACGTATCCGCAACTGCGCCGGGCGAACGGTACCGAAGCTCCCAGTGCCGCCCAGGTATTGCCCTTGCTGGCCATCAGCACGTCGTAAGCGGCCACCGAGTCGAGATAGGCCGTGTTGCCGGCGCCGCCTACTTCCAAGTGCGGCGCCAACAGCGCATACAGCCGCAATTGCTCTACGAGTTCTTCATCCCCTTCGAGCCAAGTGTGTACCAGCAGGCAGGGATGATGCGGATCGGCAATGACTTCCTTGATGATGCGATACGGCTTGTCGACGCAGGTATTGGTGAGCCGATACCCGAGCGCGTAGGGCGAGAGCAACTCGACCTCGCTTTCCAAGTGCCGGCGCTCATCGTGGAAGAATGTACGGCCGTCGCTGATCAGATATTGCAGGTCGCGAATCTGGGGCCGGTCGATCGTGGGGTAGTAAACTTCGGTAACGATGCCGGCGGCCAGCGAGAACCAGATCGAGCTCGAAGTGGAATAGGCGGTGCCGATGGCGTCCTTGTTGCCGCGCGCCCAACGCGGCTCGATGCCCGGTGCGCCAAACGCGCGATTGGTGGAGGCGGTGGCCATGCGGATCGTCGTTGCTCGTGCGGGAGGGAGGGGGGATTGTGCGGGCGCAGGTCTTGCCGTGGTGGCCCGAGTGTCTGTATTCGAAGCATACGGCAGGAACCGCGGCGCAGGTGCCCCTAAAACACCGGTTTTCGCCGGACTGCCAGCATGGTTTTTTGGCCTCTAACGAGCGTGACGCCTGCGCATCAGGGCCTATATTTGAGAGTCGCTCACGAATCTCTCCTCCCGCGAAACCACACCATGGCCATGTCCGCTTCGCCCGCGTCACTCGCCGAAGGCCTCGAACTGCATCGCACCGGACAGTTCGAGCAGGCGGAACAGGTGTATCGCCAGATCGTGGCTGCCGAGCCCGACAACGCCGATGCCTGGAACTTGCTGGGCGCGGTCTGCATCAATCAGAATCGTTTCGAAGAGGCCGTGCAACATCTCGACGAAGCGCTGCGGCTCAACCCACGGCATCACGCGGCGCACGACAATCGCGGCGTGTTGCTGGGCAAGCAAGGCCGCTATGCCGAGGCCATCGAGAGCTTCCAGCGCGCGCTGGCGATTCAGCCCAACCAGGCGGTCACATACCTGAACATGGCCGAGGCGCTCCAGCGCAACGGACAGCCGAACGAAGCCATCGCCGCCTTTCGCCACGTATTGGCGCTGGCGCCGGATTCACTGCGAGTGCATAGCGAGCTGGCCCGAGCGCTTGCCGACGAGCATCGGCCCGGCGAGGCCCTGTTGCATTGGCAACAAGTGGTGCAGGCCAAGCCGCACGATCCGGCGCTCCGTTTCGAGCTGGCCGCCGTGCTGTCGCAATTGGGGCGAACGGATGAAGCGAAAGCCGAATATCGGGAAGTGTTGCGGCAAAAGCCTGACTCGGCCGAGACGTGCGTCAACCTGGGCGCGCTGTGCATCAATCGCAACGAGCTGGACGAAGCTGTCACGCTGTTTCGCCGGGCCATCGAACTGCGCGGGCGTTTTGCCGAAGCGTATCTCAACCTGGGCTGCGCGCTCACGCGGCAAGGCAAGTCGGGCGAAGCCATCGGAGTGCTCGAACAGGCGCTGCAACTCAAGCCTGATTCAACGGAAGCGCGCAACAACCTGGGCATCGCGCTGGCCGCCGAAGCCCGCTACGCAGAGGCGGAAGTCAACTACCGCCAGGCGATCGACCAGCAGCCCAACCATGTCGACGCGATCTATAACCTGGGCATTGCGCTGTTGAAGCAGAACATGATCGCCTCGGCCATCGAACAGTTCGAGCAAGCGATCGCGCTGCGGCCCGACTATGCCGAAGCACATCACAACCGTGCCGCCGCGCTGCTGTTGAGTGAAGACTTCGCGGACGGCTTCGCCGAATACGAATGGCGTTTCAAGTCGCGCGACTATCCGGCCTTTCAAGCGCGCTGGCCGTTGTGGCAGGGAGAGCCGCTGGCCGATCGCGCGATCGTGCTGGTCGCCGAACAAGGCTTTGGCGACACGTTCCAGTTCATTCGCTACGCGGCGCTGGTCAAGCAGCAAGCGGCCCGTGTGATTGTCGAGTGCCCGTCTGCCTTGCACTCGGTGTTGGCGCGCACGCCCGGCGTCGATGAGTGGATCACGGCCGAAACGCCCGCGCCGCAGGCCGATTGTTGCGTGCCGCTGTTGAGCTTGCCGTTCCGACTGGGAACCAGGTACGACACGATTCCGGCCGACGTGCCGTACGTGTCGGTCGATCCGGCGCTCGTGGATAGTTGGCGAGAGCAATTGGCCGAGTACGCCGGCTTTCGCATTGGCATCGTCTGGCAAGGGAATCCCAAGTTCCCCGACGATCGGTTCCGCTCGATCCCGTTGGCCGAGTACAGCCTGCTGGCCAAACTGCCGGGCGTGCAACTCGTCAGCCTGCAAAAGAACGCTGGTGTGGAGCAGATCGAGGCGGTGGCCGGTGACTGGCCGGTGGTGGATTTGCACGAACGTCTGGAGAGCTTCGCCGATACGGCGGCTGTGATGCAGAACCTCGATCTGATTGTCACCAGCGACACGGGGCCGGCCCATCTGGCCGGCGCGTTGGGCGTGCCCGTTTGGGTCGCCCTGCCCCACGTACCCGACTGGCGCTGGCTGCTGGACCGCGAAGATAGTCCCTGGTATCCCACGGCGCGCTTGTTTCGCCAAACGGCCTGGGGGCGATGGGGCGATGTGTTTGAGCGCATCGCTGGCGAAGTGCAGACGCTGATGTCCGAACGCGAATGAGCCGGGCCTGGCGCTAGGCCGGATTGTTCGCCGCGACGTCGTTCCAGGGTTGCAAAGCCGCGCAACGCCTCTTGTTGCTGCGCAATCCAGACACCATGCTGTTGTCTGGGCCACCCCGGGCATGGGGATACGTGTCTCAAGTTAGAATCGCTGGCGTCGTGGGGCGCCGATTAGTTTCGAAGGTCGAACCATGAAACCGCGCGAGCTGATGGTCGTGTTGTTGCGGGTGTTGGGCATTTGGGAATTCCTCAATGGCTGCACGGTGCTTACGACTTTTTTGCAAGTTATGGAACAGCAACGCCGCGCAGGCTTTCCGTGGTCGGGAATCTTGTGGTCATTGGGCGCCGGGGCCGGAGTGCAATTTGCCGCGAGCGGCATACTCCTGTGTTTTGCCAAGCCGATCGCGACGTTCTTTTATCCGCGCGGGGAAGAATCGACCGCCGGTGAGCGAACGCCGGCCATCTCCCTCGCCGAACGTATCGCAACGATCCCCGCCGCGGACCGCTTGCGATTCTGGATTTGCGCCGCGGGGCTTTTGACGCTGGTCTACTTTGGAATGGTTGCACGATCGCAGAACTGGTTCGTGCTGGGGACGTTGCACACGCTGTTTCTGATTTCGATTGGCTGCGGCGCGGCGGCGTTCCTGTTGCGGAAAACGCTGCCGCCGGTGGAAGGATTCCTGGCCGCATGGTCCGTGGCATTCGGGGTGTATACCGCCATGTTCGCGCTACATCTCGTGAAGTGACAGCGATCCTCACGACGCTGGCCGCGCACTTTCTTGCATCCACGCCGGTGAATGGGTAAGGTGATTGTCGGTCCGAACGTGGGCCGCCGCCTACCTTGCTTGCCCTGTTGGGGATCCTGCCGAATGCACCCCGCCACGCATCCCTCGCTGCCGCAACACGTCCGCGTTTCGCGCCGTGCGGCCATTCAGGCGGGGGCGATCGGGCTGTTGGGCCTGGGCATGAATCATCTGCAGGGGCTGAGGGCGATGGCGGCCACTTCAGAGGAAATCGCCGCGCCGAAGGCCAAGCGGGTGATCTACCTGTTCCTTTCCGGTGGACTCGGTCAGCACGACAGCTTCGACATGAAGCCCGAAGCGCCCGCTGGCATCCGTGGCGAGTTCAACCCGACCTCCACCAGCACGCCGGGCATACAGATTTGCGAACATTTGCCCATGCTGGCCGTGCGCAGCCATTTATGGTCGCTGGTCCGCTCGATGCACCACGGCTATCCCGAGCACTCTGCCGGCCATTTGCTGATGCTCACCGGCCGGGCCACGTTGCCCGTGGGCTTTGACGCCAGCAAGCCGAAGTCGACCGACTGGCCCAGCATGGCGGCAATCGCGCACACGGTGTGCCGCCCGCGGAACAACGTGCCGCCGGCGGTGGTGCTGCCCGAGGTGTTGATCCATCGCGAGGGGCGCGTGATTCCCGGCCAATTCGCCGGCGAGATGGGGGGCCACCGCAATCCCATGTTCGTCAGCTACTGCCGCTTTAGCGCCACGGCCTACGGCGCCTGGCCCGAGTACGGCTTTCATCACGCCACGGGCCGGCTGAATCCCAAGGACACGACGTTCGAAGCGCCGAACCTCTCGCTGCCCGAGGGCATGGACTCCGGCCGGTTCAATGATCGGCTGACGCTATTGAACTCCATCGGCCGTCAGGCCGAACGATTGGAGCGTGCTGCCGAGAACGAGGACTTCGACCGTTTTCGTCAAAGCGCGGTTTCGCTATTGGCCGATTCGAAAACGCAGCAGGCATTCAACATTGCCGATGCCGATCCCAAGGTGCTCGATCGATACGGCCGCAACACGTTTGGCTGGAGTTGCCTGATTGCCCGCCAATTGATCGAAGCCGGTGTCAGCATGGTGCAAGTCAACCTGGGGAACGACGAGACGTGGGACACGCACGGCAACGCCTTCCCGCACTTGAAGGACTTTTTGTTCCCGCCCACCGATCGGGCGGTGTCCGCACTGCTCGACGACTTGCACGATCGCGGAATGTTGGAAGACACGCTGATCGTGATGGCCGGCGAGATGGGCGCACGCCCAAGATCTCGCTGTTGGCCAACGCCTACGCCAAGCCGGGCCGCGACCACTGGGGCACGCAAACCGTGTGGCTTGCCGGCGGCGGAGTGCAAGGCGGAACGGTCATCGGTTCGACCGACAAGAACGGCGCCTTCCCGGCGGCCAGCCCGCAAACACCGGAGAACATGGCGGCGACCATCTACCAGGCGCTGGGCATTCCCCGCCAACTAGCTTGGCACGACCACGCCAATCGCCCGCACTTCGTCTACCACGCCGACCCGATCCCGGGACTGATGGGGTAGCCGGGCGGCCCAAATGCAGTTGAAATGTTCACTTTGGATCGTTCGCGATAAGTGCTCCACTTGCGAACGGCCCGCGCGCTACAGCGTTCCTTCGTAGCAACTGCGGTTGGCGTTGCAGTCGCGGCGCTCGACCATTTGGTTGTCAGGGCCCATCACGTGCTGGGTGTGGTTGCACCAGCAGTGGCCGCTGCCGGTTTCTACCATCTCGGCCGGCGGCTCCAACTGGCCGGCGACATAGATCGCCTTGGAGCGCAGGTGCCGGCAAACCGGTTGCAGCGGGCCGCTCAGTTCGTCGAACGAACGAGAGTATGCCATGCCTAGAATCCTCCCGTATCGAGACCCGCGGCCTTGAGCAGTGTACGCTTCACCGCCACCTTGGCCAGTTGTACCTTGTACTCATTGTGTGAAAGCGGCGTGGCCACGCTCACCGCGGCTGCGCCGGCTGCCTCGGCCGTTTCGTAAGTGATCGGCCGGCCGACGATGGCATCGATCGCCTCGCGCGACATCCACGGCGTGGGCGCCGCTTGCCCCAACACGATACGGGCAGCGGCCACGACTCCGCCACGCATGGCAACCGAAGCGGCCGCGGCCATCAGCGGATAGTCCTGTCCACCGGCTTCGTGATGCACCTCATAACTCGCGCTTTGACGCCCGTCGACCGGCGGCAACACGATCTCGGCCACGAACTGATTGGGCAGCAAGTCGTGCTCGCGCTGGGCTTCGTGCTTGGGCGTGCGAAAGAGCAACTCCAGCGGCATCTGCGTTTCGTCGCCCGGCTCGGGTCCGATCACGCGAACCGTGGCCGACAGCGCGATCAAGGCCGGCGCCACGCGCGAGGCACACACGAACTTGGCTGGCCCCGCATTGTCGAAAATCGCGTGGAAGCGGTTGTCGCCCTCGGCCACGTGGCGGCCGCGATTGGTCAACAGCCCGTTGCTATTGCGGAAGTACCAGCAACGCGGGCGCTGGCACAACTCTCCGCCGATCGTTCCTTGCGAACGCATTTGCAGGCTGCCGTGCGCCTCGAGCGCTTGCAGCAGGGCCGGATAGTTGCGCGTGGCCGGATGCTCCAACACGTCGTCGAGCGTGGCCATGGCGCCGATGCGAAACGATTGCGAGTCGGCTTCGATCGCCTTGAGCGATTCGACGCGGCCCAGGCTCACCACGCGATCCGGCGTGATGATCATCTTTTTCATCAAGCCGAGCAGGTCGGTGCCCCCGGCCAGCACTTCGCTGGTGCCCGAGTGCGCGAGGAGTTCCACGGCCTCCTCTTCGCTGCGCGGCGACGCATATTCAAAGGCTTTCATCAGGCATTCCTCGCTTTCAAGGTGTCCAGAACCTGCTTGGGAGTGATCGGCAACACCGGCACGCGCACGCCCAGGGCGTTGCACACCGCGTTGGAAATCGCGGCGCCGGGACCAATCACCGGCGGCTCGCCCAAACCGATCACGCCGCGGGCCCGCTCTTCGTCGGGCTCGTAGATTTCCACCACCAGCTCGCCGATGTCGCCCAGGCGGGGCAATTTGTAATCGGCGACTTCGGCGTTCAAGAACGCGCCCGTCTTGGCGTCCATGATGCGCTCTTCGAAGAGCGAATAGGCGATGCCCATGATCATGGCGCCCAGGATTTGGCTTTCGGCCGTCTTACGATTGACGACCAGGCCCATGTCCTGCACGGCGACGAACTTTTTCATCCTCACCACGCCGGTCTCGCGATCGACGGCCACTTCGGCCATTTGCACGCCGCCCACGCCCGAGCTGGACAACTTGCTATTGCGGCCCGGAGCTCCGCGGCTGGTGACATCCAGCGGGTTCATGCCGAGCAAGCTGCATGCCTCTTTCCAACCGAGCCCCTTGTCGGCGTCGTTCTTGTCGAAGATGCGGCCGTTCTTGGCGACCAGGTTCTCCGCGTCGGCGCCGATCTTCTCGGCGACCTTGGCGTTGAGCTGGGCCAGCGCGTCGAGCCCGGCATGCCGGCTCGATTCGCTCACGCCGCCCACGGTGGTGCTGCCGCCCGAGGGACCGCTGGGCGGAAACTTCGAACTGCCGACATTCACTTTCACGCCGTCGATCGGCAGTCCGAACGTTTCGGCCAACACGGTGGCGATCACGGTGCGGGTGCCGGTGCCCAGATCCTGGCTGCCCAGATAGGTCTCGACGCCGCCGTCGGGGTGGATGAGCACGCGGCAGCTTGACGGATGTCCGCCACCTCCCCAAGTGTGTATCGCCATACCCAAGCCGGAGACAACCGCGCCGTTGGCGCCGCCCTTGCCGTGGGGATGCCACTTTTCTTTCCAGCCCATCAACTTGGCGGCGATCTTCATTTCCTCCTCGTAGAGCTTGCGTCGCTCTTCGGGGACGTTGACCAGATTGCGGCGGAAGACCTCATAGCTGTCCATCCCCAACTTGGCTGCGACGTCGTCGATGGCCGTGTGCGTCAGGGCGAAACCTTGCGGATGGTTGGGCGCTCGCCAAGCTCGCGTCGGACCGGTGTTGGTGCTGACCGTGGTCGTCTTGCGACGGAAGTTGGGCGGCTCGAACACGTATGGCATCACGCCCTGCGACAGCGCGCCGCCGCCGGTGCCACCGGTCGACCAGTGGTGCGAATCCCACACGGTGAGGATGCCTTCGGAGTTGGCGCCCAATTTGACGTTGGCAAAGCCCGAGGGACGCGCCCCGGCGATCTTCAATTCCAAGTCGCGGTCGAGCATCAACTTGACCGGCCGGTCGAGTTGCTTGGAAAGTTCGGCGGCCAGCACGCCCCAGCTATCAGCGGCGAACTTGCTGCCGAAGCCGCCGCCAATGTAGTCACAGTGCACCGTCACGTCATCGGCCGTCAGCCCCAGCGGCCCGCCGATCTGGCCGGGCGTGCCGGAAACGTTTTGCGTGGAAAGGTGCGAAGTGATCTTGCCGTCTTTCCACTCCGCGGTCGAGCCATGTGTCTCGAGGCACATGTGGGTGATCGCCCGCACCCCGTAGTATCCGTCAACCACGGCGGCGGCTTCCTTGAACAGCCGGGCGATTTCTTTCTCTTCGAACTCCTCTTCGTCGTCGTCATCGCCGGGCTCATTTTCGAGCTGCACCTTGCCCGCGCCTTTCTTGGCGCGGCCGGCCTTTTCGGCGGCTGCCAGGTCCTCTTCGTCGACGAACACGTCCAGCGGATCGTAGTCGGCCTTGATGGCGGCCAATCCTTCCACGGCGGCGCCGTCGGTCTCGCCCACCACGCAGGCGACCAGGTCGCCTTGCCATTCGATTTCATCGCCGGCATTCTTCAGCGCCCGCACCGCCACCACGCCTTTGACCTTTTCGGCGGCGCTGGTGTCGATGCTCTTCACCTTGCAGTGCGCAAGCGGGCAACCCAGCACGCGGGCGATCGCCATCTTGGGCGGATTGATGTCATAGGCGTATTTGGCGTTGCCGGTGCACTTGGCCGGGCCGTCTATTTTGTCGTGACTGCCGCCCAGCACACTGACGTCTTTGCGATCGGGCCACACATATTCAACCATTGCCAGCTCCTTTCACGACGTCCTGCACCGCCGGAATGATGTTGCCATAGGTGCCGCAGCGGCACAGGTTGCCGTTGAGCCCCGCGCGGATTTCTGCTTCCGTCGCTTTGGGATGCTTGGCCAAAAATGCTTTCACCGCGATCACGAAGCCGGGCGTGCAAAAGCCGCACTGCGACGCATCGTGATGCACGAACGACGCGGCCACCGGATCGAGCTTGTCGCCGCCCAGGCTTTCGGCCGTGGTGATCTTCTTGCCGTCGCACTCGATGGCCAGCACCGAGTTGGCGCTGGCGGGCTTGCCGTCGATCAGCACGGTGCTGCCGCCGCTCGAGCCGTCGACGCTGACCGGCTTGGGGCCGGTGACGTTCAAGCCGTAGCGCAGCGCTTCCAACAGCGTGGTGCGCGGTTCGACTTCGACCTTCCGAGACTCGCCGTTGACGACGAGCGTGATGGTGGATCCACCGGGTCCGACGACTCGCGAAGCTTCGGCGGCCTCGGCCACGCCCGGCCCATTGGCCAAGGCCGTGGCGGCAGCGGCTGCGCCGGAGCCTTTCAAGAATGCGCGCCGGCTGAATCCGGAATCTTTGGGCGCGGGTTTCCCGACGTTGCTCATGCGGTTGCCCCCTTGGAATTACTGGGGAAATAAATAATGGCGCGGACACTCTCGCGTGACCGTCGCGTCGAAAACACCTTTCGCGGTAGCTGGATTCGCAAGAATTCAGCTACGCGATTCCGCGCAGGAATCTCAGGTGTTATAAGCAGCCGGCGCGCGCCACGCAAGCGCCGAGGGAATTCAGGGCGACTTTACCGGCTAGCCCCCATCGACGGGCCGTTCCACCCGCGTCTCGCGCAACCGGGTCTCGCCCTGGCAGCACTCGCAGGGCTTCAGAATGTACATCGGGATGGCGCAAATATCGCACCAATAATCGATTTCCCACAGACCGTCATCCCGCGGCTCAAAGACGCGAATCACCTGCACCATCGGCACGTCGTCATAACGGCGAACCAGCAGTTGCAATTCGCGATCGCGCAACCGCTCGTCCACGGCAAACGCCTGCCCGCGCGTATCGGGCACCACCGGCCACAGCTTGCCGTCGGTCGTTTCAACCACCACGGACGATTCGGCCGCCGCCGGTTCGGTGGTTACGCCAAAGCCCCGTTTCAGCGCGTCCTCCAGCCACACAACTCGCCCGCGAATCGTCTCGGTGACATAAGGGCGTTGTGCTGTCTTGTTGGCGTGGTCGTCGCTCTTGGCTGCGGGGGCCGTATCGGCGCAGGCCGCTTGCCACGCGATTGCGCACCATACCAAGGCAAGAAATAGCGCCACAGTCCGCGCTCTTGGCCGTCGGTCGTGCATGACAGTATGTTTCCGGACGCTATGGGCTATTCGAGCGAATGGCCGACGACGATCAGCTCGACGGCCAAATCCTTGCCGGCGGATGTCTTGTTGCTGAAGCGCGCCGTCCACCAGTCGGGCTCTTCCAAGTGCCGCATGCCGGGCACTTCGGCATCGGCGGCGACTTTCAACAACGGCATGATGGCCGGGTGCGACGAGCCAGCCGAATCCGCGCTTTTGGGAAACAAATCGTCGTCGCTCAGGGGCTCGGCGGACGTGTCTTCGTCGGCCGGCACCAGCACGAAGAAGTCGCGCGTGTCGAACGTGCCGACGTGGTTGCCGTCCTCCGGTTGCTCGGCGTAACGCAGGGTGTAGAGCCCGCGGCCAATATCCTGGTCGCGAAAGTCGGTATTCTTGCGCGGAAAGCGAAGAACGCCCGTCAGCGAACCCGGCTGGAACGGGTAGAGCACGGTCAGGCTCGGCGTGAAGCCATCGACGACTTCCCACTGCTTGGCAGGCCAGATTTCGCAGACAACCTTGTCGCCGTCGAGAATCTTGTAGCCCGACGCGCCGATGGCGGCGGCGATCTCGTCGGAAAGGCCCTCGGGCGGCGCGCCCTCGAACGCTTCCACTTGGTAGTCTTGCCCTGTCGCCACGCCGGGCACGAGCGCCAATAGCATCACCGGTACGATCAAGCACTTGCGCATCATGTCGAATCTTTCTCCGCAGGTTGTCGAGTCAATGGGTTCCGAGCGAGCAGGCGAGCGCACGGATACTCCGGGGCAATTGGTTACCTGATTCGCCGCGGGCAAAGTGCGTCGCAGCCGCCGCACGGAGTCAATTATAGGCCGCCCGGCCACTGGCGAGCAAAAGGCCCCGCTTTTTGGCCCATCGCTGTAGCGGGGAGCAAAGATTAGCCCCCGTCGAGTGGCTGGGGGCTAATGTGCATTGCAGCGTTCTTGTGCCAGTCGCTCAGTACGAAAAACTCGCCAGGTAGGCGCTGCGCGAGTGGTCGTTGGTCCAGCGGGTTTTGAGCCCGGGACCGGCATAGCCACCGGCGACGGTGTAGGCCGGCACGGCATTCTTCACGTCGTTGAGCGGCGGGTAAAAGGCGACTTCGTTCGAGCACACGCAATCGCCCTTGTGGAGCGCACGCGTTTCAATGTTGGCCAGTTTGCCGGCTTGCAGCTTGCCCACCATGGCGAAGTGATCGAGCTCCATCTCGATCGGAGCACTGACCACCTTCACGACTTCGCCCGCGTGCTTGGCATTGACACTGGCGAACTGCGCCAGCGCTTCACGCTGCTGGGGCGTGGCCTTCTGGTCGACGATCACGACCGATTTGATCGGATCGGGATACGAGACGAGCGTGCCGCCGAAGCCGAGCGTGTCGGACGCGGTGACGACGACCACGACCTTCAAACCGGCCAGATCAACTCCTTCGTAACTGCCGCGATCGATGCTCCAGGCCATGATCGCGTCGTTGCCGGTAAGTCCGGATTGGCCGTTGGCGAAGCAGGGGCCGGTGTAAACGTCGCAAGTGCGAGTTTCCAGATAGTCGCCCTTCAACTCGCCGGCAGCGGCAATCGATGTGGCGAGCAATGCGACGAGTGTAGCGAGGATCCGAATGGATGCGAACATGGCGAAGGCTCCTTAATGGTCAAATTGGCCGCGGGCAGCCGACGGCTTGCGATGGTCAAGCCGTCCTTTGAGTCGGCATTGCTCATTTTAGTGCGGCCTGCGGTCAGGGTCCAGCGGAAGCGGCAGGACGATTGCAAAGTCGTTAATCCAAGGCTCCTACGAGTTTCAGGGCGTGGAGGGGATTGGCGCAGAGATCATCGGCTCGGGCTCGAAGCGGTTGTTTGGATTTTTGGGTCGTTAGTCGCAACACGCTCAGGGCTACGTTGGTGAGGCTTGCCAGGCGTTCGGCCAATCCTGGCCGACGACTCCAGTGCCGGTCTTCGTCCCACCAACGATCTTTGACGAAGTGCAAGCTGTTTTCCACTTGCCAATGAGCGCGTACGTACTTCAACAATTGCTTGGGCGTAGTCGTGGCCGGGTCGAGGCTGGTGACGAAGTACCGCGTTTCGCGCGTGGTTTTGCCGTTTCGGTCTTTCGTCTCGCGGTCGACTCGCAAGAGCATGCGGCAACCGGCAAGCCCCAGCCGCTGGCAGACATATTCGGCGTCGGCCAGGTCGATCCAAAGAAAACGAGTCTCCCTACGGCCCCCTTTTTTTCCCGCGTCTGAGCGGCCGCCGCGCTGTCTTGGGCCTGCGCAAAGCAGGTCTGCGCCGCATCCAGGATGTCGGGCTGGTTGGCTTTGATTTGGAACAAGTAGTCATGGCCCGAAGTCAGAATCAGTTCGGCCAGATTGCGCTGAGCATAGAGGGCATCGCCCGTGATCAAACGCAACGCCGGATACTTCTCGAACAGTTCGCTCAGGTGCGCTTTGAGCACTTCCGGCTCGGTGCTTTTGTCGCCCGACAGGGGCCATTGCCCAAGACACGCTTTCAAATCCTGGACAAAAACGTTCAGCATCTGAATCGGATCGCCCTGCGGATCGAAGCCTTGCTTCGACGTCTTGCCATCCACCGCCGCGACCAGAGCCTCCTGATCCGCCATTACCTCTTGCAACCACTGGGAAAACGCAGCTTGAAACTCCTCCAACGAGAACTTCGCCAGCGTCCGACTTAACGTGGTAGGATGCGGCGGCTTGCGACGCGTAAAGCCCAAAGGTCTGCGCAGCAGATGCCAGTTCCGGGCTGCCCACCGCTGCAAGCTGGCAAAATCGTTCAAGCGGCAGACCAGCCCCACGAGCGTCAGTCCCAAAATCCCCGAAAACGGATGACGAACACCACGCCGCTGACGTGGATCGGCCACCTCCGAAAAGGCCACCATCAAAGACGGAAAATACGATGGTAGTTGCATGGCTAGCTCCTTCTCCTAAAGCCAACCCGCATCACCCGGTTAGGATCGCACCTCACCCGGTTAGGATCGCACCTGCATTATACAAAACTCAACTTTGCAATCGTCCTGGGTTGTTTACCCATAGCCCCCAGTCGTGCGCGACGAAATCGCACATCATGCGACAGGGGCACTCGCCGAGTTTCGCGCGCTACGTCACCGCTTTCTCCGGTTCCAAGCGGCTGGTAGGGCCATCGCTTTGGGCGCGCATCCAGTTCTGCAAGTTGTCGACGTCGCCAGGCACCGATCGGGCGCCGGCAAACAACACCAACGCCAGAACCAGGCAAACGGTCGGTAGAGCATACATCGCCTTGTGGATGCCGGTGGCGCGATAGGGCTCGAGCATCTTTTGCGTTTCAACAGAATCCAGTCCGGTCAGGTCGATACCGTCCTCTTGCGCGGCGGCGGCCACGAAGTGGTCGCTCATGAAGCCGATTCCGATCGGCCCGAGCGCGCCGCCGAAGGCATACATGGCACAGAAGTAAAGCGCCATGGCCGTGGCTCGCAGCGAAGGTTCGATGACGTCCTGAATCGTGGTATAGACCGTGGCGTAGTAGGTATAGAGCATCATGCAGCCGAAGCCGAAGAAGATGCTAAAAGAAATCCAGGCCCCGGCATGCTGCGAAAGTGAGAAATAGAACGAAGGCACCGAGATAGCGATGGCTAGCGCGGCCACCAGCATGCGACCGTTGCGGCGGCGGCGCAACACGGCGTCACCCAGCACGCCGCCCAGAATCATTCCGGGTATGCCGCACAAGCCATAGACGGCCATCGCGATCCACCCGGACAACTGCACATCGCTGCCATGCACCCGCATCATGTAGGGCACCAGATAGCTGCCGATCGCGTACATATTGAAGTTGTGCAACGCGCCGGAGGCGATGATCCAACGCATGGTGGGAATCGACAGCACCAGCAGATACGGATTGCCATCGCGCGTGCGAGCGCCGATGTTGTGCGTCTCGGTGGCGCCCGCGCCGGCTCGGTGATCATGAAGGCGCCCAGGGCGCACAACAGACCGGGCACCACGGCCACGTAAAAAGCCATCTGCCAGCCATAGTGCTTGGCGAGCATGCCACTAAACAACAGGCAAGCGGCGTTGCCGATCGGCAAGCCGAGCATGAAGATCGACATGGCGCGGCGCGGCTGGTGGCGGGAAACAAATCGCCGATCAACGAATTCGAGGCCGGCGCAAGAAGCCTCGCCCACACCCACGCTCAAGCGCAAGGCGGCCATTTGCCAGAAGTTGCGGGCCATGCCCGATGCCGCCGTCAAAATGCTCCAAATCGTGACGCCAATGGTCAAGATGCGCGAACGATTGCTGCGATCGGCCCAGCGTCCCAGGGGAACGCCCACGGCGGCATAGAGCAGGATGAACGCGGTACCGAGCCAACCGAGTTGCGTATCGCTCAAGCTCCAATCCTTGCGAACCGATTCGCCCACGGCGCCAAGAATCAGCCGATCGTAGAAGTTCAGCATGTTGATGGAGAACAACACGCCGAGCGCGAACCAGGTTTTCCCCTTTGTCATCGAGCACGCCCTTTCCAACAGCAAAAAAACGATTCCCACGGAGGGCCGGCGCAGCATCCCGACACGATACCTGCCCAAAGTGCGAACCGGAAATTGCACGCCGCCGACTTCGCCGAAATTGACAAGGCCCTGATTGTTGGCAGTCGTCGGACTGAATTGCAAGTATTTTCCGCCGAAAACATGCGGTCGCGACACGACCCTGCTGGAAAGGGTTGCCGGTCGCGCAGACTGCAGCAGGCCGCTCAGCCGCCAGAGGCAATCCGCAGCCTGGCCCACTTCGCCTGGAAGCCGGGGCGCTCGAGCACTTCGCGGTTTACGACGCCGCGCGGAACCTGACCCAGTGCCAACTCGACCAGGAAACGGCAGATCGTATTGCCCATGTCGCGAAACATCTCGTCGGTCCAGGAGATGCAGTGGGGGGCCAAGAGCACGTGCTCGAACTGGCCGAAGCGGTGCGCCTCGGCAAGCGGCTCTCCGACAAAACAATCGATCGCCGCGCCGGCGATATGATCGTGCAGCAGGGCTTCGTACAGCGCGTCCTCGTCCACGATGCCCCCCCGGGCCGTATTGATCAGATAGGCGTCCGACTTCATCAAGCCAATCTGCTCGCGGCCGATGAGGTTGCGCGTGGCGTCGCTCAGCGGGCAATGGACCGAAACGAAATCTGCCCGCCGCATCAACTCGTCGAGCGCGACTAGCTTGACGTTTAGTTCGGCCGCCAGCGCCGGGTCGACGTACGGATCGAAGGCCAGCAGTCCGCGCATGCCGAAGCCGCGCACCAGTTCGGCCAGTGCGCGGCCGATGCCCCCCAGGCCCACGATGCCCAACGTCCGATCGCGCAACTCGCGGCCCATGTAGTTCGAGCGGTCGTGCCAGCGTCCTTCGCGCACGAGGCGGTCTTTCGTGCGCACGTGGTGGGTCAGCGCCAACATCCAGGTCAACGTGGCTTCGGCCATCGAGCGATCCACGCCACCGACCGCGGTCACCAGCGCCACGTCGGCCGCGGTACAAGCTGGCACGTCCACCGAGTCGTATCCCACCCCAAAACGACCGACCGCCAAGAGATTCTCGGCTTGCGAGACGCTACGTGCCGTCACGCGCGGCGACAGCACGATCAGGGCGTTGGCGTCGTTGATTTGCTCCGGATCGATCTCGCTGCGGTGTTCGGCGAACGCCGAGTGGCAAACACCCTGCTGAGCGTCGAGCACCTGCAAGCCAAACTGCTGATACAACGGCGCGCCATCGGGCCGGTAGAAATCGCCGGTGAAGGCAATGTGGAACGATCGCGGTTTAGTCGGCATCGCAGCATCTCGCGGCGCATGGGATCGGGGAGCCAGCATGCAGAGCCGTCGAGTCTATCAGCCTGTGGAAGTATTCGACAAGCTGCAACTTCGCAAGCATGCGCTTGGCACAATGACGACGCAAGGCGTTCGGTAAAGTTGAAAATTGCCACGCAGGCATTCTTCAACAGGCTTAGCCGAGCCACGGCCTGCCGGCCATCCGCCTCAACGATTCTTCACCAATTCGCGGAGCGCAGCGGTCAGCCGCTGGAACACCTCGGGCCAATCGTCGAAGGTGGTCTGCCGGAAGAGCCGCACGCTGGGATACCAGGGACTATCTTCGCGGTCGATCAGCCACCGCCAGTCCGAGGAGAAAGGCAGGGCAATCCACGTCGGCACACCCAACGCTCCGGCCAGATGCGCCACCGCCGTATCGCAGGCAATCACCAGGTCGACGTTGGCAATCGCCGCCGCCGTATCGTGGAAGTCGGTGAGTTGGTTGCTCGCGTCGACCAGTGGCCAGTCGCTTGCCACTTCGGCGACTTGTTCCGCGCCGGCGCCCTTCTGTACCGAAACCAACTGCACGCCAGACATTCTGGCCAGCGGCTCGAACAGGGAAAGATCGATCGAACGGAAGCGGTCTCCGCGATATGTCGGTCGGCCGCGCCAGGCAATGGCCACGCGGAAGTTGTCACTTCCGGCCAACACCTCTCGCCACCGGGAAATGCGTGCCGGATCGGCCGCGAGATACGGGACTTCGTGTGGAATGGTTTCCAAAGTCGTGCCGAACAGGCGTGGCAGGCTCAAGAGCGGGATCCACACGTCGCACGCCGGAAGCGCTTCGCCCTGAGCGAATACTCCAGGTATGCCCGACTGTTTCAGCAGCGAGGCCACGGGCGGTTGCACTTCACAAACCACGCGACCGGCGTCCGTGGCAATCGATGGCACGAAGCGGATGAATTGCAGCGTATCGCCGAAGCCTTGTTCGGCGTGTACCAGCAGCGCGCGGCCGTCCAAGGGGCTGCCGTCCCACATCGGAAGATCGTGACCGAGCGACTGGAATTCCGGACACTTCCAGCGCCATTCATATTCCTCCCAGCCGGCGGCGAAATCGCCTTGAGCCAGCCATGCCAAGGCCCGATTGGTATGAGCCTGCGCATAGTCGGGTCGCATGCGGACCGACTGGTCATAGCAGACCATGGCTTCGGCGCGGCGCCCCTGCATCGTGAAGACGTTGCCCAGATTGCTCAGCACTTCACCCACGTCGGGCTTGAATTCGAGCACGCGTTCGAAGCAGCGAACGGCCTCCGAGAGTTTGCCCTGATTGCGGTATACCGTGCCCAGGTTGTTGTGGGATCCGACGTGGTTGGGCTGAGCCTCGACGGCGCGTCGATATGCGTCTTCCGCTTGCGGCCATTTCTTTTGGGTCTGGTAAATGAAACCCAGGTTGAAGTGCGCCTCGGCCAGCCGGGGAGACAGCGCCAAGGCGCGCTCGAAACAGGAGATCGCTTCGGCTGGGCGATTCAAGGCGTTAAGCGCGCTACCCAGATTGCAGTGGGCTTCGGCATGATCCGGCTGCAACGTGACGACCCGGCGATACAGTTCCGCCGCATCGGCGTGTCGTTTTTGCTGCAGCAACATCATGGCCAGCGCATGCAGCGCAAGCGCATAGTCGGGATTGGCCACCAGTGCGCGGCGATAGCTGGCTTCGGCCTCGCTCGTCGCGCCTTGCGATTCCAACGCTTGGCCGAGATTGAAGTGGGCTTGAGCGAATCGCGGCGACAATCCGATCGCACGCCGATAGCTGGCGATCGCCTCGTCGATACGGCTGCGCACCGCCAGCACGGTGCCCAGCGTGTTGTGACCGATGGCAAACTCCGGCTGAAGCGCGAGGCCTCGGCGGCAACTGGATTCGGCGTCGACCGAGCGCCCCGATACCAGCAGCGCCTCGGCCAGATGGTTGTGAAAGCTGGCTTGGGCGCCATCCAGCGCGATCGCTCGCTCGATGTGATCGATCGCTTCGGCGTACTGACCGCGCGTGTAGTAAACCAAACCGAGCAAGTGCCAGGCGTCCGGTTGCCTCGAGTCGTGCGCCAGAATGTCGCGATACAGTCGCTCAGCGGTATCGAGGTCTCCCGACTGATGGTGCTTGACCGCCAGGCTCAGGGTTTCCGAGATTGTCGCCATCGCTAGCCGGTTTCCTGCGAGACATCGTCCGAAACAGTTTGGCGCGCCAACGGCTCCAGCGCCTTAGCCACACGCGTGAGCACGCCGTTCCAATCGCCGCGGTCGGTTTGTCGAAACAATCGCATCGTCGGATACCAGGGGCTGTCGTCGCGGTCGAGCAACCACCGCCAGTCCGGCAGGTCCGGCAGCAGCAGCCAGACCGGCACGGCCAACGCTCCAGCCAGGTGCGCCGTGGCCGTGTCCGACGTGACGATCAGGTCCATATTCTTCATCACGGCCGCCGTATCGACAAACGCGTCGCCGTCTTCGTCCAGCCGCGGGCCCAGGTCGACAATCCGCAACCGGTCAGCCAGCGCGGCCAATGCCTCCAATCCGTGTTCTTTTTGCAGGCTGAAGAGTCGCACATTGGCACAGTCGGCCAAGGGGGCAAACGCTGCCAGCGGCACGCTCCGCCGCGCGTCGTCCTCATAGGCGGGGTTTCCTTGCCAGGCGATGCCGATCTTGAAGCCCGCGGTGCCAGCCAACTCGCGCTCCCAAAGCGCAGCGCGCTCGGCGTCAGCCGACAGATAGGGAACGTCCGCTGGAATGTTGGAAAGCGTGGCGCCGAACACGGCCGGCGCGCTCAACAATGGCAACGCGCAGTCGAACGGTTGACTGACGGGGCCCGCCAAGAGTTGATCGATACCCGCGACCGTTGACAATAGCGCGTGGAGCCGCTGCGGGCATTGGAACAAGACACGGGCGGCACTTTGCTCTTTCACCATCGCCGCATAGCGCACGAATTGCAGCGTGTCGCCGAGCCCCTGTTCGGCGAACAATAGCAACGTCTGTCCGGGAATCGGCTGGCCTTTCCATTGAGGTTGCGCAAATTCCGTACGGCGCATACCGGGCACGCTTCGCCGCCATTCGTATTCCGGCCAACCCTCGGCATAGTTGCCCCTCAGCAGTCGCAACAGCGCACGATTGCGATGCGGATCCGCCAGACGATCGTCGATGGCAAGCGCCTGGTCATAACAATCCATGGCTTCGTCGAGGCGGCCCAGCGATTTGCAAACCGTGCCCAGGTTGCTCAGGGCCGCAATGTAGCCGGGACGAGCGCGGATCGCGCGACGATAGCTGGCTTCCGCCTCCGCATTTTGCTTCAGACTTTGATAGATGACGGCCTGATTGAAATGCGCTTCGGCCAGGTTGGGATCGAGCGCGAGGGCGCGCGCATAGCTTTCCAGAGCCTCTTGGGGCCGATTCAGATCTTTCAAAGCGCTCGCCAGGTTGCAATGCGCCACGGCCTGATTCGGTTCGAGCGACAACGAATGGCGATAAGCGGCAACGGCCTCGTCAAGTCGCCTTTGACGTTGCACCAACACGGCCAGCGCTTGCCACGCCAGCAAATAGTCGCCTTTGGCGGCAATCGCCTGACGATACGATGCCTCGGCCGCCGGCAAGGCGCCTTGCGATTCCTGGGCCAGACCCAAGTTGTAGTTCGCCTGAGCGAACCGCGGCGACAACGCGATGGCCCGGCGATAGCTGTCGATGGCCGCGTCGAGCGAACCGCGGGCCGCCAACACGGTGCCCAGCGTGTTGTGCGCAATGGCGGAGTCGGCTTGCAAGGCCACTGCACGACGGCAACTTGCTTCGGCCTCGGGAAGTTGACCCGCCACCAACAAGGCTTCTCCCAAATGGGTGTGGAAACTGGCCTGCGCCATCCAGCAGGATCGCGCGACGGATAAGTTCGATTGCTTGTGCGTAATCTCCTCGAGCGTAATCGATCAGCCCCAACAGGTGCCAGGCGTCCGGCTGGCGCGGCTCGCGGGCAAGTATCGCGCGATATTGACGCGCCGCTTCTTCCAGGTGGCCCGCCTGATGGCATTGCAGCGCGGCGTTGAGTGCGGCGGCGATCGTAGTCATGGCGACGGCGGCTCGCTAGCTAACCGTTGGGCACGGCGACGTTGCAACAATTCACCGAGCGCGTCGGTAATTTGACCCAAGACGCCGGCCCAGTCGCCGAGCGTCGTTTGCCGGAACAGCCGAACCGTGGGATACCATGGGTTGTCGTCGCGGTCGGTCAGCCAGCGCCAATCCGCGGCAAAGGGCAGGGCAACCCAAGCCGGCACGCCCAGCGCCGGCCAAATGCACGATCGACGTGTCGCACGAGACCACGAGGTCGACGTTGGAAAGGACGGCAGCCGTTTCGTGGAAGTCGGTCAATTCGTGCTGTACATCGACCAGCGGCCAGCCACCGGCCACCTGGCCAATCTGCTCGCTACCGGCGCCAACCTGCACGCTGACGAGTGTTACACCCGGCAACTTGGCCAATGGCTCGAATCGGGCCAACGGGATCGAGCGGAATTGGTCGCCGCGACGGACGACGTTGCACTGCCAGGCGATGGCCAGGCGGAACCCGTCCGCAGCGCAGTTGCTCGCGCCAACGGCCTGCCAACTGCGAATCGACCGAGAGGTATGGCACGTCGCGCGGAATCGTCTCGCTGGTCGTGCCGCACAGCATTGGCAGGCTCATCAACGGAACCCACACGTCGCAAGCCGGCACGGGCTCGCCTTGGGCAACCACCCGACAGATGCCCGATTGCCTCAATAGCGACACCAGCGGAGGCTGCGCTTCCACGATCACCCGACCACCCATCGAAGCAACCCGTGGAACGTAGCGGACGAACTGCAATGTATCGCCAAAGCCCTGTTCGGCATACACCAGTAGCGCGCGATCTTGCAAGGGACTGCCGTCCCAACGGGGCAATGTGTGTGGCGGTGGCTGGAATTCGGCGCACTTCCAGCGCCATTCGCTCTCGGCAAACCCTTCTTCGAGTCGACCCAACGTTAGCAACGCCAAGGCGCGATTGTTGTGCAGCTCCGCATCATCAGGACGCAGTCGCAGTGCCTTGTCGTAATAGGCAAGCGCTTCGGTCGAGCGCCCTAGCGTCATCAGCGCGAGCCCAATGTTGCCGTGCACTTCGGCAAAGTCGGGCCGCAGCGCGAGCGCTCGCTCATAACAGCCGATGGCCGCCGCCGGATTTCCTTGGCTTCGGTACACCGCGCCGAGATTGTTGAATGCCTCGAAATAGCCCGGCCGGGCGGCAATTGCGGCGCGATAGGCCCCTTCGGCCGCGTCGTAGTCGCGCCGACGGTCCTCCGCTTTGATGCGCGACCGGGCAGCGCCGTGGTAGATCGTCGCCGCTTCGAAATAGGCCTCGGCCAGTCGCGGATCGAGCGTGACGGCCCGATGATAACAACGCAACGCGTCGGCAAAGCGACGTTGGTCCTTGAGGACGCACCCCAGTTGAAAGTGAGCGGCGGCGTGCCGCGGGTCGGTCGCGAGCACCTCACGACAAAGCCGTTCCGCCTCCCCGAGTTCGCCCGTCCGGCGGTGCGAAGTCACCGCCGCTAGTGCTTCCGAAACTGTCATCATCAATGGGCAACGCGGGAAGAGAATGCGGGCAACAAATAGCGCAAAGTCAAGGGACCAAGCGTCCGGCGGTAGCCACAGTCGGACCGTATACCTAGTCTAACTCACTGGGATTCGATCGCGAACAGACATCGCGGACATGCCCCTCAATAGGCGTGCGCACGGCACCTTGCGCCCACGGCAGATACAGTCCGTCGCGACAGATGCCTCGTGGTGGCACCGCAGGATCGTGTGTGGCAAATATGTCTGGCGCGATGGCTGGGGAGTATGTACAACTTGGGAAAGCGTCGAAGGGATTTTCTTTTCCAAGGAGGCCGTGATGGGATTGCCGAAAGTGGATCGCGCGAAGCTTCGCGAGCGATTGTTGACCGAGTTCGAGCGGACGGTGGACGAGGTGGCCGAGGCGGTGGATGCGGCCCCGGCGGGGCGAGTGATTCGCGATAGCGAGGAGCCGGCGCGGGATGCGTTGGATCGTTTCAGGCAAGTCGTCTACGAAGAGGTCTTGCAGGCCAAAGTGGACGCGTCGGAAGCCGCTTTTCCCCCCTCCGACCAGCGCGGCCAGCGGCAAGCCGAAACGTCATAAGGGGCGTCAAGCTTTCAGCCTGCTGTCGATCAACGGTCGCATCCAATTGCGTCGCGTGCGTTGGCACTGCCCGCGGGAAGGGAGCGAGACGACGATCGACCGGCTGTTGGACGACGCCGAATCGACGATCAGCCAAGGCGTGCGTGAGATGGCCTGCCGGGTGAATCAAGGTGCCTCGAGCTTTGCCAGAGCGGCCGAAATCCTCGGCCGCACGGCGCACTTCAACGTCAGCAAGGAAACCTTGCGGCAGTTGATCGAAGAGGAAGGTCTTACGGTGTTGCGGGGGATGCAACGGGGGGAATTGGCTCCCGACTGGTCGAGCGCCGACTGCACGACCGAAGAGCAGACCCGGCGAATTTACCTCGGCTGCGACGGCGTGAAAGTGCCGCTGGTGACCGACGCGGAGAAGAAGAAGCGGCGGCAAGCGATTCGCGCCAAGCGTGCTCGCCGGGGGGCGCAAGTGCAAGCCGCTGCCACGCGCCAAACCGGGTTCCGATAACGCCTACAAGGAGTTCAAGGTCGGCTATCTGTACGACGAGAAGAAGGCCCATCGGTTGGTGGGAGCGACCGCCGGCAACCACGAAACGGCCGGACGGATGCTGCAGCGGATGGGCGCTCAGGTGGGGCTTATCGAGGCCGACGAGCGTGTTGCCTTGATCGACGGGGCGCCGTGGATTCGCAACCAGATCGAGTTTCACGGCTTGACCAGCGACATCGGCTTGGACTTTTATCACTTGCAAGACTACGCCCAGAAGACGCGTCGGGCCGTGTTCGGCGAGGCGTCCGAGGAGGGCCGGCGGTGGCTCGGTGATTTGATGCACACGTTCAAGCACGACGGTTACAACGCGGGCTACGACAAGCTGACCGCGTGGCGCACCAGGCTGCGAGGCGCCAAGCGTGCGGCGGCCAACAGCTTGATGCAATACGCGGCCGAGCGACACGACATGATTCGGTATCCGCAGTTCCGCATGAAAGGCTGGCAAATCGGCAGCGGGCCGACCGAAGCCGAGTGCAAGACCACCACCGATCGCGTCAAGGGACACGGTCGCCGTTGGGATTCGGCCAACGCCGAAGCCATGATGGCCCTGGCCGCACTCCACGACAGCCAATTGTGGACACAACACTGGACAACCCTCGATCCACAAAGAAATTAACGACGCCATAGAATCTGGCCAGACACGCAGGATCTGCCGACTGGGCGGCGGCCGATTTGGTGGGTATAATCAAAAAGCGAGTGGCGCTCGTGCGGCGAGATTTGATCGAACGCCGACACGACGCGCAGTCGCTCGATCCCGCCCGATCAACCTGCCTGCCTGCCCACCCCATACGCCCGCCATGTTGTTGTCGCACCCTCGCCGGATCGTCCGACACTCATCTGCTGCGCTGGCAGTATTGATCGCCATCCATGGCGACGCTGCGCACTCGATATGGGCCGATGAGCCATCGGGCGCAGCGACACTGCGCAAAGCGAGGCGATCGAACTATTCGAAAAGCACGTGCGGCCGCTATTGGTCAACCATTGCCTGGAATGCCACGGGTCGAAAGCCGAGGGCGACTTGCGCTCGACTCGCGCGACGGCATGCTGGCGGGTGGAACCAGCGGACCGGCCGTCACGCCGGGCGACGCCGAAACGAGCCTGTTGATCAAGGCCGTCCGCCACACCGACGAAGATCTTCAGATGCCGCCCGAGGACAAGCTGTCCGAGGAAGCCATCCGTCCGCTGTCCGAGTGGATCAATCTCGGCGCACCATGGCCCGACGATGCGGTCATTGCCGCAGGCGACGGCGCCGCCGATGCCTGGCAGGCGCACTGGGCCTTTCAACCGCTCAAGCAGCCGGCGCTGCCGGCGGTGAAGCAAGCCGACTGGCCGCGGGCCCCCTTGGATGCCTTTGTGTTGGCGAAGCTGGAAGCGACCGGACTGACCCCCTCGCCGCCGGCCGATCGACGCACGCTGATCCGTCGCGCTAGCTACGACCTGACAGGGCTGCCGCCCACGCCCGAAGAAGTCGACGCATTCGTGAAGGACCCCGATCCGCGGGCGTTCGATCGCGTCATCGAACAATTGCTGGCTTCGCCGCACTACGGCGAGCGCTGGGCGCGGCATTGGCTCGATGTAGCCCGTTATGCCGACACCAAGGGCTATGTGTTCACGGCGGATCGCGCGTATCCGAACGCGTACCGTTATCGCGACTGGGTCGTGCAAGCGTTCAATCGCGACATGCCGTACGACCAGTTTCTGATTGCACAAATCGCTGCCGATCGGCTGGGCGGCGACGACCCGAGCCAACTAGCGGCCATGGGCTTTCTCACTGTCGGGCGCCGCTTTCTCAACAATCAACACGACATCATCGACGATCGCATCGACGTGCTCACGCGCGGCACGATGGCGCTGACGGTCAGTTGCGCCCGTTGCCACGATCACAAATACGATCCGATTCCGACCGAGGACTACTATTCGCTGTACGGAGTGATGGCCAGCTCGATCGAACCCGACCAGCCTGCAGAGTACATGACGCTGGCCGACAAAGAGCAGCCGGTAAACCCGCACGTGTTCGTGCGCGGCAGCTCCGGCAATCCGGGCCGGGCCGTCCCACGGCAGTTTCTGGCACTGCTGTCGGGCAACAACCGGCAGCCGTTTGTGGATGGATCTGGCCGGCTGGAGCTAGCCCGCGCAATCGCCAGCGCCGACAATCCGCTCACGCCGCGGGTAATCGCGAATCGCATTTGGCAGCAATATATCGACCAGCCGCTGGTGGACACGCCCAGCGATTTCGGCGTGCGCAGCAAACAGCCTACGCATCCGCAAATGTTGGACTATCTGGCGGCATCACTGGTAAATGACGGTTGGTCGCTGAAAAATTTGGCGCGGACGATTCTCCGCTCGGCCACCTATCAGCAAGCCAGTTTTGATCGGCCAGAGTGCCGCGCGGTCGATTCCGAGAACGCGCTGGTGTGGCGGATGAATCGCAAGCGACTCGATTTCGAAGGACTGCGCAACGCGCTGTTGGCCGTGTCGGGCCAGTTGGAACCGGCGCTGGGCGGACCCGCCACTTCGTTGACGGCGGTCCCTTGGCCGCGGCGACGCACGCTCTACGGCTCGATCGATCGCCAGAACCTGCCGAACCTGTTTCGCACGTTCGATTTCGCCAGTCCTGACACGCACAGTCCGCAACGCTTTCAAACAACCGTGCCACAACAGGCGCTCTACCTGATGAATAGCCCATTCCTGGGCGACCAGGTGCGGGCATTGGCTGCACGGGCGGAACAACGAGCCGTGGCCGACGAAGAGCGAGGGCGCATCAAGGCACTTTATCGCCTGGTGCTGGGACGCGCTCCCGATCAGCGCGAACTGGCGCTGGGACAAGCATTCCTGGCCAACGAAGCGACCCGGGAGCCAAGCGATACCCCGGCGCCGGCGCGGACCAACCAACTAGCCGTTGCCGATACCGCAGCGCCCGCCGACGTCACTGCGGCAGCCGAAGCGACCGGCGACAAACCGGCTGGCGCCGCCACCGAACCGGTCAAGGAAAAGAAAGACGGCAAACAACGTCCGCCGGTGGGTCCACCCCTGACGCCCTGGCAGCGATATGTGCATGTGGTCCTGATTTCGAATGAGTTTTTGTATGTCGACTAGTAGCGAACGACAAAACGTCATCTCGCGTCGCGAGTTGTTGCGGCGCAGCGGGCTGGGCCTCGGCTCGTTGGGCTTGATGCAATTGCTCGGCGGCAACGGTTTGCTCGAATCGCAAGCCAACGCCGCGGCGCTCAATCCGCTGGCGCCGAAGTCGCCCCACTATCCCGCCCAGGCGAAACGCGTCATCCACCTGTTCATGAACGGAGGGCCGTCGCACGTCGACACGTTCGACCCCAAGCCAGAATTGACCAAGCGGAACGGACAGGAGTTGCCCTTCAATCTGGCCACCGAGCGAAAGACGGGCGCCGCGTTCGCCTCGCCCTACAAGTTTCAAAAGCATGGGCAAAGCGGCATCGAGGTGAGCGAACTGTTTGCTCGCACGGCCGAACACATCGACGACATCTGCGTCATCCGCTCGATGCATGCCGACGTGCCCAACCACGAACCCTCGCTGCTGTTGATGAACTGCGGCGAGGCGCGGCTGATTCGCCCCAGCATGGGATCGTGGATCACCTACGGCCTGGGCACGGAGAACCAGAACCTGCCCGGATTCATCGCCATGTGTCCCGGCGGTTACCCGATCCAGGAATCGCAGAACTGGCAAGCGGGATTCTTGCCGGGCGTGCACCAGGGCACCTACATCGATACCAAGCACACCGACGTCGACCGACTGATCGAGCACATCGACAAGCAGATGGTTTCGCCCGAACAGCAGCGCCGGCAACTCGATTTGCTGGCGGCGCTCAACGAGCAACATCGGGCCACGCGCCGCCGATCCGCAGCTCGAAGCTCGTATCCAGTCGTTCGAACTGGCCTATCGCATGCAGATGGACGCGGCCGACGCGTTCGACACCACGCGCGAGCCGCAAAATGTCCTCGACATGTACGGGCCCGGCACGCAAGCGCGGCAAATCCTGATCGCGCGGCGGCTCATCGAGCGCGGCGTGCGTTTCGTGCAAGTGTGGCACGGCCAAGGACAGCCGTGGGACAGCCACGACGACATCGAAGTGAACCACCGCCGATTGGCCGGCCAGTGCGACCAGGCGATCGGCGCGCTGTTGACGGATCTCAAGGAGCGCGGGCTGCTGGATGAAACGCTGGTGATCTGGGGCGGCGAGTTCGGCCGGACGCCCACCGTCGAGTTGCCCAAAAAAGGCTCCAACGCCGGCAAGATCAACGGCCGCGACCACAACCACCACGGCTACACGATGTGGATGGCCGGCGGCGGAGTGCGGGGCGGATACGTACACGGCGCCACCGACGAGTTTGGGTTCAAGGCGGTCGCGAATCCGGTGCACGTCCACGATCTGCACGCCACGATCCTGCATCTGTTGGGCTTCGACCACGAGAAGTTCACCTATCGCTACGCCGGCCGCGATTTTCGCCTGACCGACGTCCACGGCCGAGTCGTGCGGGAGTTGCTGGCCTAGGCAAGCGCTCGAACGTTGCCCAGTTCACCCAGCGCGTTAGAATGCCGAAAGGTGAAAGACTTTTCGGCGCTTGGAGCGCGGAGGTGTGCGATGCTCGCACGAATGCTATTTGCCACGCTGCTGGTGGCCACGAGCAGCGGCGCCTTGGCACAGACAATTCAATTGCCTTCATTCAACAATGTCGGCGTCAATACCACCGTGATCGTGCCCGACCGCGGCAGCGCGTATCTCGGCGGCAGCCGACGCGCCGGTTCGAACTGGAGTTCGTTTGGCGCACTGCCGCGCACTCGGGGCTGGGGAATTCGCCGGCAGGCAAGCGGCATGAGCGTGTCAGCGCGGATCCACGATCCCCGGGCCGCCGATGCGGCGTTGCGCCGCTGCCGACCGACACAACGCGGCAGCCGGCGCACTGCAACCGCTAGTGATCGGTGATCGCCGCGCCGCGGGCGACGTGCCGCCGGGCAGCGTGGCGGAACTCGAAAAGCGTCGGCAACGAATTGCGGCCGATACCCAGAGCGAAGCCATGAAGCTGCTAGGCAAAGCGCGCGGCGCACGCAGCCGGTAAGACCTCGGTGGCCAAAATCTACTACGGCATGGCGGCCCGCCAGGCAAGCGGAGAATTGCGCGACTCGATCGTGGCGGAACAAAGCCTCCTGGCCGGCCAGCACGAATCGAACGAATCGCGGTAGGGGAATGGCAGGCTGCCCCATCAAGCCACCGGTTTGCGACAGCGGCGCCTGGGAGAAGCGGCGATCCTCGATCGTTCGCGCCCAATGGCTATGCGCCGCGATCCTCCGTGTCGCGCACGGTAGGATCGTTCGGATCGAAGCCGCCGTCGAGATCGATCACGCGCCAGGGGTTGATGCCCGGCTCCTCCGTCGGGTTGCGCTCTAGCATCACATTGACGAAGAAGGTTTGCTTCCCTTCTTCATCGTCCTCGTACGTCACGGTGAAATACTGGCTCACGACGCCGCGGCTGCCATCGGTCACGATCGCCGAAGTCTTGTAGAACCGCACTTCGGCGCCCTTGCCGAGTGCCATCAGCGTGCGCACGACCGGATTCTGAACAAACTTTTTCAGGAGTTCGCGCGCTTCGGGATCGTGCCGATAGTTTGCCCACAATTGGTCGTTCAGCGGCATCCGCTGATCGGGAGCGAATCGCAAATTCATCGCTTTTTCGGGACGTTCCTCGCAAAGGAACCGCAAGAAAAGCGCGGCCACCGGACGTGCCTGGCGCGTCAGCAGCCATTTCGATGTGACGGCTTGAGCCACCGGCATGACGGCAAATGTTATGGACAGGGCCAAGCCCAAGAGCGCTGCCCCGCGGCCGTCGCGGTGACGTTCGCGTCGAATGCGCGCAGCGCCACGAGGTTGGCGACCACACCCAGGGCCGCGACCAACCAGAGTATGCCTCCCAACATCGCGACCGCCGAAAGCAGGCCCAGCAGCACCCCCCCCACGGCCCATGGCTCGACCGTGCGATACTCGGCCTGAGGATCGCCCGGCTCGGACAGTGGGTTCGCAGTCGAGGTGTCGGCCATAAGAAAATTCGACGCAAGTTCCGGGCAGATAGCGAGACGCGTGGATCGCCAATCACAAGCCTAAGGTGCGCGACACGCTCGATCAAGCCACGCCTGTCCTGGCGGTTGCCGCGGGCCACCGGTCGAAAAACAGTCGCGCCAGCACGCAACGTCGTGGCTCGCTCCCGCTGGTTGTCGCGTTCGAGCTGCAACCGCTTCCGCCAGGACGATTGCAAAGTTGAGTTTTGTATAATGCAGGTGCGATCCTAACCGGGTGATGCGGGTTGGCTTTAGGAGAAGGAGCTAGCCATGCAACTACCATCGTATTTTCCGTCTTTGATGGTGGCCTTTTCGGAGGTGGCCGATCCACGTCAGCGGCGTGGTGTTCGTCATCCGTTTTCGGGGATTTTGGGACTGACGCTCGTGGGGCTGGTCTGCCGCTTGAACGATTTTGCCAGCTTGCAGCGGTGGGCAGCCCGGAACTGGCATCTGCTGCGCAGACCTTTGGGCTTTACGCGTCGCAAGCCGCCGCATCCTACCACGTTAAGTCGGACGCTGGCGAAGTTCTCGTTGGAGGAGTTTCAAGCTGCGTTTTCCCAGTGGTTGCAAGAGGTAATGGCGGATCAGGAGGCTCTGGTCGCGGCGGTGGATGGCAAGACGTCGAAGCAAGGCTTCGATCCGCAGGGCGATCCGATTCAGATGCTGAACGTTTTTGTCCAGGATTTGAAAGCGTGTCTTGGGCAATGGCCCCTGTCGGGCGACAAAAGCACCGAGCCGGAAGTGCTCAAAGCGCAGCCTGAGCGAACTGTTCGAGAAGTATCCGGCGTTGCGTTTGATCACGGGCGATGCCCTCTATGCTCAGCGCAATCTGGCCGAACTGATTCTGACTTCGGGCCATGACTACTTGTTCCAAATCAAAGCCAACCAGCCCGACATCCTGGATGCGGCGCAGACCTGCTTTGCGCAGGCCCAAGACAGCGCGGCGGCCGCTCAGACGCGGGAAAAAAAGGGGGCCGTAGGGAGACTCGTTTTCTTTGGATCGACCTGGCCGACGCCGAATATGTCTGCCAGCGGCTGGGGCTTGCCGGTTGCCGCATGCTCTTGCGAGTCGACCGCGAGACGAAAGACCGAAACGGCAAAACCACGCGCGAAACGCGGTACTTCGTCACCAGCCTCGACCCGGCCACGACTACGCCCAAGCAATTGTTGAAGTACGTACGCGCTCATTGGCAAGTGGAAAACAGCTTGCACTTCGTCAAAGATCGTTGGTGGGACGAAGACCGGCACTGGAGTCGTCGGCCAGGATTGGCCGAACGCCTGGCAAGCCTCACCAACGTAGCCCTGAGCGTGTTGCGACTAACGACCCAAAAATCCAAACAACCGCTTCGAGCCCGAGCCGATGATCTCTGCGCCAATCCCCTCCACGCCCTGAAACTCGTAGGAGCCTTGGATTAACGACTTTGCAATCGTCCTGCACGATGGTTCGGTTGTCGTTGAACATCACGGGAAAGCCGTTACACTGGAGACTATGAGAAAACGCTACCACATCAGGTTTCCGGCCTCGAGTTCTGCAACCCTCGGACAAGACGAAGTTTCTTTCAGTCTGATCGAGAACGGCGAGTCACGCCGTTTGCGTTTTCACGACTACGCCAAGATTTACAAGTGGCCTGGTCTGTACGAGCAGATCTTTTACGATCGCCTGAAGTGCAACTCGCCTGGCAAAGTCGCCGACCTTCTCAAGCGAGCGGTGAACACGGTGCGCGAGCCTCTCACCGAACTGCGCGTGCTCGATTTGGGAGCCGGCAATGGGATGATGGGCGAAGTGCTCAAACAAGATGGCGTTGCCCGGCTGGTCGGCGCGGATATCATCTCCGAGGCGCACGATGCCGCTTACCGCGATCGGTCGGAAGTCTACGACGACTACTACGTCGCAGACTTTGCCAAATTGGACGACCAAATGTTGGAAGAGTTGCGGGGGTGGTCGTTCGACTGCCTGACGTGCGTGGCTGCTCTTGGTTTTGGCGACATTCCGCCCAGGGCCTTCTTCAACGCCATGAAGCTCATTCGGACCGACGGTTGGCTCGCCTTCAATATCAAGCAGTCGTTTCTCGATCACGCCGAGCAAACTGGTTTCTCGCGTCTTGTCCGCGAGCTGATTTTTTCGAAATATCTCGATATCTACCATCTCGAGCTCTACCGTCATCGGCTTTCGATGGAAGGCACGCAGCTTTTCTACTACGCCTTGGTGGGACGCATGAATTCGTCGATTCCCGCAAACTTTCTCGAGGACCACGGCATTGAGGACTGAGCGACGTCTCAAGAATTACTTCGGCTTTTGGCAGTTGTGAGCGAGTTATTCGAACAGGAGGCAACGGAGTCAACAGAGGGAATACAGAGAGCTTCTCTCCGTTCTCTCTGCTGCCTTCTGTTGAATCAGTCCAGCCAACCGCCCACGTGCAAACAGGGAAGTTATTGCTGAGTCGTTCCTAAGTGGTTCTCGCGTCGGCTGTGTCGGGCGTATCGACGAACGACATGCACCCAGCCGCGTTGAGCGGCTGAACGGCAGTTGGCGCGCGATGCTGACGCGGTTCGAGCGGCTGACGCCGTGCTTCTCCGGAAAACGACGTAATCTGGAATGCGTTTTCGCAATGTTTGCGGCGCATCTCAGTTGCGAGACACATCATCGAGACATATGCGCCTCTCGGGGGCATCGGCACCATGCAAGAGTCACAAGGAATCCGTGGTACGCATCAGCGAGGTGCCGACCGGATTACATACGTTCTGCCGACGGCACCGCAACGCAAATCCATCGACGAGATTCTTGAGGCCCACGGCCGGTCACTTTAGGGACCATCCTTCCCTCCCTGCCCCCGTGCTACAATGCCGGAATGAGCGACGAAGCCCGAAAGCCTTATTGGCAGCGCAGACCGTACCGGACCCAGATAATTATTCTGATGCTGCTGGGGCTTGTGCCGATTCTGATTGGAGCGACAGTCACAATCGTGCTCCTGATCATTCAGTCGCTAAGGGAAATGCTCGCGCTATGACCACGACCCCAGAGCGCCGCTGGCTCCGGTTCTCGCTGAGGACGCTCTTAGTCGTGACGGTGCTCGCAGCTCTGGCCATCGTGTGGTCAATCAAGGCGTTCCATTACGCCCGCGAAGCCGAATACTTGGAGCCATACTTCAGGCGGACAGAAACGTCGACAGCACCCCAAACTGGCTGATTCATTTCCGACCAACACAATGTAGGACAGTAGCCGCCCGGCCCACACACACAAATTGCCCACTGCCCTGCCCCGCACGTCCTAGCGTTCCTTCCTCATGCCGGCCTATAATTCGGCTTTGGCGGCGAATTAGGGTTGGCCGTTGCATTTATTCTTGTTGGCTCTGAACGTGCGTCATGTCTGAGACTGTATCGAACGTGGCCAGTATTGTCCGCGGGCTGGTGTCGCTGCTGATTTTGGGTTTCGTGGGCACCGGCGGCTGGTTCGTCTATCGCGAGTACGACGCGCGCGAGCAACTCAATCGCGATCTGGCGGCCAGGAACGCGGAGGTCGAACAGCTTGAAAAGGACAAGCGGCAGCTTTCCAAAGAGAAGCAGGTACTGGCCGAGCGGAACGAGCGGCTTACCAAAGAAAACGTGAAGCTCAACCTGGCGCTGCGGTTGATGAAGGTTGATCATCGCGTGGCGCAAGTCGAGGTGCTCGACCAGGAGCAAGGCGACGAGCGGCCGCGCACGCGATTTCGTTTTGCCGAATTGACCTCCGACGGAAAACCGGCCGGCGAGGCCAAGGAGTTCACCGTCGAGGGAGACACCATCTACATCGACGCCTGGGTGATCAAATACGCCGACGAGCACGTGGAACAGGGCGACCCGCTGCGTTCGACGTCGGTGTGCCTGTTCCGCCGCATCTTTGGCGAGCATCAGCAACCCAGCGAAGGTTTTCCGCTCGACAAGGCAGACGCGCGTCCGGCCGTGTACAGCCAGGGAAATGAAATGTCGGAACTGGAGCGCGACATCTGGGCGAACTTCTGGGAGTATGCCAACGATCCGCGGAAAGCGAGGAAGAGCGGCGTTCGCGCAGCCCACGGCGAGGCGCCTTCGATTCGCCTCGAGCCGGGGAAGCGCTATCGGGTCGATCTGCGAGCTTCCGCCGGATTGACCATCGTGCCCGAAGAACCCGACAGCAAGCCGGCGCTGTAGTTCGCTGGCGCGGCGCACGACGGGCGCTTCAGCGTGCGCGTCATTTGCTCGCGAAGATCATGCGTGCCACTTTGCGCCCGGTTGTGCTGAGCGGATAGCCGGACAACTCGGCGGGCTTGACCCACTGCCAGACGCCGGCGATCAATTTGCCGCGGCCGGGCTGGCAGCGGGCGTGAAAGCAGTCGAGCTTGATGCGAAACCGGGTCACGCCGTGCTTGAGCGTGGCGATATGCTCGCGCGGCCGGGCGCGTAATCCTGTCTGCCGGCGAATGCTGTTGGTCAGTTCCAGGCCCAAGGCCGGCTCGTCGCTGGCCGCCAGCGGAAAGCGCAAGAAATCCCACAAGCCGGCCCAGCGTTCGCCCTCGGCGGGCTGCCGCAACAGCAGATAATCGCCGCGCCACAACACTACGGCGGCCTCGCGCACCGTTTCGATCGTCGGCTTGGCCCGCAGGCGAGGAATTTGCTCCTGCATTCCCAGGCGACGAGCGGCGCATCGTGCGGCGAGCGGACACTGAGGACAGGCGGGATTGCGCGGCGTGCACACCAGGCTGCCCAACTCCATGAGCGATTGATTCAGTTCGCCGCTGCCGTGGGCGGGCAGCAGCGATTCGGCCGTTTGCCACAACAGCTTCTGCCCCGCCGCACTGGAAGTATCGCCGCAATAGCCGATCAGCCGGCTCAGCAGCCGCACCGTGTTGGCTTCCAGGATTGGCGCGGGCAGGTCGAAAGCGATCGAGACAATCGCGCCCGCGGTGTAGCGGCCGATGCCGGGCAGATTGCGCACCGAGGCGAGATCGCGCGGGAAGGCCCCCTGGTATTCGTCGACCAGCATGCGCGCGGCCTGGTGCATCTGGCGGGCGCGGCGATAGTAGCCGAGACCTTCCCAGAGGCGCAGCACTTCGCGCTCTTCGCCTGCCGCCAGTGCTGCAATGGTAGGAAAGGCTGCCAGAAATCGCTCGAAGTAGGGCACGACCGTGGCCACCTGGGTCTGCTGCAGCATCACCTCACTGATCCAGATCGCGTAAGGATCGGACGTGCGCCGCCAAGGAAGATCGCGCCGGTGGCCGCGATACCACGCGAGCAATCGTTGCGTCACGGCGCGACGCCAGACAACGGGTTGCAGCTCGGCTGCCGGAACGCTTCGTTTGGTCGACTTGCCAGGCACGGCGTGCATCCCTGCGGGCGGTGTGTACGATCTTGGTCGATGCGATTCTAGAGGCTCGCAGGGGCCAACGACAAGCGTGCCGCGCCGAGTGGACGAAACGACGGGCATGCACTAGGCTGCTACGTGTCGTGCGAGCGACCGTATGCGCAGCATCTCAATCAGGCGTGTCGGAGTTGAACCTTGGCAGCGAAACGGCCCCGTCGCAACCGCTCGAAACCGCCGCCGCCACGGTGCGCCAAGCAGGCCGCTACTCCGTCTGCTGATCGGGCCGGCGGCGACGCGACAACACTTCGTGCATGCAAGCTGCCGGACCAAGAAGCCTGGGAACTGGCGCCGGCGCTGCGCCCGGGAGCGTGCCGAGGATCTCGAAGAAGTTCGCGCCATGTTGGAAGCGGGCGAACTGGAGGTGGCGCGGGACGAATGCCGCTGGCTGCTGGAGGGCTGTAGCGACTGCCTGGAGGCGCACCGCATTTTGGGCGAGATTGCGCTGGAAGAAGGCGACACGGCGCTGGCGCGGGGGCACTTTGGCTTTGCCTATCGGCTGGGAGTTACTGCCCTAACGCGCGCCGAAACGAGCGGACCGCTGCCCTATCGTCTGGCGGCCAATCAATCGTTCTTCGAGGCTGCCAAGGGCCTGGCGTGGTGTCTGTTGCAGTTGGGCAAGCCCGAGATGGCGGCGGAGGTCGTGGCGGTGTGTACTAACTGCGATGCGAGCGATCCGCTGCGGATTCGGGCGTTGCTCGCGGATCATGCCGCCGAGTAGCGCCTAGCGACCTTGCAGCGCCGAGCGACCGGAGATTTATTTGGCCGGGGCGGTGGGCGTGGCGAGTTGACCCGTTACCGGATCCAGATGGGGCACATTGGCGGCAAATTGGATCTTTGCAGCCTGGAACTCCTTTTCGGCCAACTTCTCGAACAACTCGACCGAGGCCGGCGTACGCAACTCGTCCAGCACTTCGGTCCATTGCTTCGTGCCGGGTTTGATGTCCGTAACGCGAATCAAATGCACGCCGAACGGGGTTACCACGGGCTTGCTGACTTGCCCTGGCTCCAACTCAAACGCCGCCTCGGCAAAAGCGTCGTTCATGACGCCCTGCCGCGGAAAGTATCCGATATCGCCTCCGTTGGCCCGACTGGGAGCTACGGAGAATCGCTCGGCGGCCTGCTCGAAGGAAATCTTGCCGGATTCGATGCCCTCACGAATCTTTTCGGCCAGTTGGGCAAGCTGTTCGATCGATTGGCCGGCACTTTCCGGTCGCAGCAGGATGTGGCTGGCCTGCACCTGCGTGCCGTCAAAGTTCTTGCGATGGGCGTTGAAATAGTTCTGCAGTTGGTCGGTCAGATTTCGGTCGAGGTACCGGTTCCAGGCTATTTGCCAGATCAACTCCGTGCGCAATGTGTCCATGCTCAACTGCTGCTTCTCCACCGCTTGTTCGAGAGACACATTCTCGGCCAGCTCGGAACGGAACTCTTTCAACGCCTTCTCGACCTCTTCCTCCGTGAAATACCCGCCATCGCGCGTCATCATCTGCACGACCAGCCGTCGCTCGATAATCTGGTTCAAGGTATCGGCGAATTCTTCGGCCTTCACTGGGGCCTTCACATTTGGAATCTTTCCGAATTTGACCATGGCATTGAGGACTTCGGCGAGATAGACCGGCTGTCCGTTGACCATCGCGGCAATGGGCGGTCCCTTCGACTCCTGCGCTGCCGCGCTGGCGGCGATGCATGCTGTCAGCAGCCCCACCACTGCCAGCCGACAACTAGGAACAATCTGTCGCAGCTTTGGTCGGTACATTGCCATCGAATTGCGAAATCTTGCGAAGAATTGAGATTAGGGCAACGGCAGGTCGTGCAATTCGTAGTCGACGGTCATTTCCAGAATGGTCGTCGGCGTGCTGTACACGAATTCCAGCTTGTCCGGCCGGTCGTCGAGATCGAAATAGTAATTGATGCCCACCTCGTCCTTGGCTTGGCGCGATTGCTCGTAGCCGCCCGGCGTGATGTGCCTGCCACCCGCGTCGACGAAATACACGGGGTTGTCGAGAATCCACCCCCGGTGCGATTCCAGGGCCGTCGACGGCGAGTCGAACTTGACACGCAGCGCCACTTCCCAGGCCGCGTTGTTTTTGCGCCACGCGATCGATGGTCACCGTGGCGCCGGCTTTGCGCTGTTCGATGCGCTTGGCAGGCGTGCCCCGTTCGGCCACCGGCGGCGACGGAAAGCGAAAGTCCTCGGCCGGACCGGGAACGAGCGCCAGCAGCTTGCCGCGCAACGTGGTGATCTTGGTGGCGCTACGCTGGGGAAGCTGCAGCGGTATTTCCAATTCGGCGGTTGACATGCCGGTGCGAATCGTGGCCTCGGGCATGGCGCGTTGATTGCCGACCGGGATCGGACCTTGATCGCTCTGGGCGCTGACCTGCGCCAGGTCCTGCAAGATGGCAAAGGGCTGCAAACGCGGCTCCCAGGTGACCTCGACATACAACCTTAACGACTGCATGTTGGTGTCGCGCAAGTCGCGCAGCGCTTCGAACCGCATGGGCTCGAGGCGGAAAATGCCGGAGTAGAAAGCCCGCTCAACCCTAGATCCGGCGTCGGAGGCGCGATTGACCACGAACGCGCCGTTCTGGCCCGAGTAGGGATAGAGCGTCAGTTCCGCCTGGTCGAGCACCTGGTCCAGCGCTTGCCAGAATGGCATGTTGTCGAAGTCGACGGCGACGTTTACATCGGTCTTTCCTTGGCCGAAGTTTTCACGATAGTCGACGATCTTGTTGCCGGTTTGCTTCTCGAACTCGGCAAACACCTTTTCCAAGGGCATGTTCTCGCCCCGGAGACTGATCCGCGTCGGTTCCGCGGCCGCGGCAACCCGCGCTTCAAGCAGTTTCTGTTGCACGCGGGCCACGCGCAGGGCAATTTCGGCCGGAGTGTCGTCGCCGATTTCCGGCAATAGCGGCAGCGCCTCGGCGCCCAACTCCAACAGTTTGCGTTCGGCTTCGTTGCGAGCAGCCAACTCGCGGTCGTCGAGCTGACGCACGAGTTCCGCCACCTGGCCTGCCAACTCGCTGTTTTCAGCGGGCTGATCGGCCGCCAGCAGCACTCCCACCGATAGTAGCAAACTGAGCATGCGATCTTCTCGCAATGGGTGTCGCCGACATCCCCCGGCGCGAACGCGTTGGATCGGCCGTTTCGCTTCTTGGATTTTACGCGTACCGCGAGGTCCGTGCTAGCGCCGCATTTCCGCGGCAGGACGATTGCAAAGTTGAGTTTTGTATAATGCAGGTGCGATCCTAACCGGGTGATGCGGGTTGGCTTTAGGAGAAAAGGAGCTAGCCATGCAACTACCATCGTATTTTCCGTCTTTGATGGTGGCCTTTTCGGAGGTGGCCGATCCACGTCAGCGGCGTGGTGTTCGTCATCCGTTTTCGGGGATTTTGGGACTGACGCTCGTGGGGCTGGTCTGCCGCTTGAACGATTTTGCCAGCTTGCAGCGGTGGGCAGCCCGGAACTGGCATCTGCTGCGCAGACCTTTGGGCTTTACGCGTCGCAAGCCGCCGCATCCTACCACGTTAAGTCGGACGCTGGCGAAGTTCTCGTTGGAGGAGTTTCAAGCTGCGTTTTCCCAGTGGTTGCAAGAGGTAATGGCGGATCAGGAGGCTCTGGTCGCGGCGGTGGATGGCAAGACGTCGAAGCAAGGCTTCGATCCGCAGGGCGATCCGATTCAGATGCTGAACGTTTTTGTCCAGGATTTGAAAGCGTGTCTTGGGCAATGGCCCCTGTCGGGCGACAAAAGCACCGAGCCGGAAGTGCTCAAAGCGCACCTGAGCGAACTGTTCGAGAAGTATCCGGCGTTGCGTTTGATCACGGGCGATGCCCTCTATGCTCAGCGCAATCTGGCCGAACTGATTCTGACTTCGGGCCATGACTACTTGTTCCAAATCAAAGCCAACCAGCCCGACATCCTGGATGCGGCGCAGACCTGCTTTGCGCAGGCCCAAGACAGCGCGGCGGCCGCTCAGACGCGGGAAAAAAAGGGGGCCGTAGGGAGACTCGTTTTCTTTGGATCGACCTGGCCGACGCCGAATATGTCTGCCAGCGGCTGGGGCTTGCCGGTTGCCGCATGCTCTTGCGAGTCGACCGCGAGACGAAAGACCGAAACGGCAAAACCACGCGCGAAACGCGGTACTTCGTCACCAGCCTCGACCCGGCCACGACTACGCCCAAGCAATTGTTGAAGTACGTACGCGCTCATTGGCAAGTGGAAAACAGCTTGCACTTCGTCAAAGATCGTTGGTGGGACGAAGACCGGCACTGGAGTCGTCGGCCAGGATTGGCCGAACGCCTGGCAAGCCTCACCAACGTAGCCCTGAGCGTGTTGCGACTAACGACCCAAAAATCCAAACAACCGCTTCGAGCCCGAGCCGATGATCTCTGCGCCAATCCCCTCCACGCCCTGAAACTCTTAGGAGCCTTGGATTAACGACTTTGCAATCGTCCTGCAAAGGCAATGCGCAGCCACCAGCCAGTGCCAGCCGAGCCGCGAGTGCTCGCCCGTGTGAGAGTCTCGCCGCCGGCGAGATCGGTTCAGTCCGACCGACGGCGAGAATGGATAAGCCGCGTAAGAGTTAAGCCCCCATTCTCGGCACGCGGACCCCGGTACCGTTTCCGATTCGGTGGGAAGGTCCGAGCCGGTGGGAAGCCCCCGCTATTTGACGAACAGCATCTCGCGATAACAGGGCAGCGGCCACAGGTCGTCGGCCACCAGCAGTTCGAGCTTGTCGGCCACCTCGCGCACCGCACTCATGGCCGGCAGGACTTTACTTTCGAAGTGCTTCGCCTCGGCTGCCAGGTCGCCGCCTTCGTGCGCCATCGACTTCTCAAGCGCCGCGATCTTGCTCTCCAAGTCGCCGCAGAGGCCCGTCACCGTGTCGAGCAATTCCATGGAAGGCGTCTTGCCCGCGGCTTTCAGCGCAGCGACGGTGCTGGCCAACTCGCCCATGTAGCGATATACCGCCGGCAAGATCATCGTCTTGGCCATGTTCAGCGCCGTGAGGGATTCCATATTGATGTCTTTGCAATAGTGCTTGAGGTAGATCTCGTAGCGGCTATGCAACTCGCGCGCGGATAGCACGTTATACTTTCCGAACAGCTTGATGTTCTTCTCGGTAATCAACGACGGCAACGCGGCGATCGTATTCTTCATGTTGGGCAAGCCGCGCTTTTCTGCTTCGGCGTGCCACTCCTCCGAATAGCCGTCGCCGTTGAATACCACCGCCTTGTGTTCCTTCCATATATCGGCGACGAGCTTCTGCACGGCGGCGTTGAGTTTGCCAGGATCGCCGCCGGTGGCCTTTTCCAGCTCCGTGGCCACGTAGTCGAGGCTCTCGGCGGCAATCGTGTTGAGCGCGACCAGCGGACCGGCGATCGACTGGGCCGAACCCACCGCTCGGAACTCGAAGCGATTGCCGGTAAAAGCAAAGGGGCTGGTGCGATTGCGGTCGGTCGCATGCTTCGGCAATGGCGGCAACGTATCCACGCCGATCGTCATGGTACCCGAATGCTTGGTGTTCGAGACGCCGCCAGCTTCGATCTGGTCGAAGATCTCGCTGAGTTGGTCGCCCAGGAAAATCGAAATGATCGCCGGTGGCGCCTCATCGGCGCCCAAGCGATGATCGTTGCCGGCATGGGCGACCACGGCCCGCAACAGGTCGGCGTGCAAATGCACGGCGCGAATCACGGCGGCGCAGAACACCAGGAACTGGGCGTTCTCCTCGGGATTGGCGCCCGGATCGAGCAAGTTGCCCACGTTGCCGTTGCCCATCGACCAGTTGACGTGCTTGCCAGAACCGTTCACTCCGGCAAACGGCTTCTCGTGCAGCAGGCACGCCATCCCGTACTTCTGCGCGGTGCGCATCAGCGTATACATGATTGTCTGCTGATGGTCGGTCGCCAGGTTGGCATTTTCATACAGCGGAGCCAATTCGTACTGGGCCGGCGCCACTTCGTTGTGTCGCGTCTTGACCGGAACGCCCAGCTTGAACAACTCGCGCTCGGCGTCGAGCATGCAAGCCAATACACGCTCGGGAATCGCGCCGAAATAATGATCTTCGAACTCCTGCCCCTTGGGTGGCTTGGCTCCATAGAGCGTGCGACCCGTGGTCACCAGGTCGGGCCGGGCAAAAAAGAAGTTGCGATCGACCAAGAAGTACTCTTGTTCGGGGCCGGCCGAGGCCGACAGGTGGCCCGGGTTCTCGTGGCCGAACAGCTTGACGATCCGCTGAGCCTGCTTGTCCAAAGCCTGCATCGATCGCAGGATGGGCGTCTTCTTGTCCAAAGCCTCGCCAGTCCAAGAGACAAAAGCCGTGGGAATGCAAAGCGTCGTGCCGTTGGGGTTCTCGAGAATATACGCGGGACTCATCGGGTCCCATGCGGTATAGCCGCGGGCTTCGAAGGTGGAGCGAATCCCCCCCGAGGGAAAGCTCGAAGCATCGGGCTCACCCTGAATCAGTTCTTTGCCCGAAAACTCGGCCACGGTGCCGCCGTCACCGGTGGGACCCATGAAACTGTCGTGTTTTTCCGCAGTCAAGCCGGTCAACGGATAAAAGACGTGGGCATAGTGCGTGGCGCCCTTCTCGATGGCCCAGTCCTTCATCGCCAGGGCGACCGCGTCGGCCACCGTGGCATCAAGCTTCTCCCCCAGCTTGATCGTCTTCTGCAAGGCCTTGTAGGTCGCCTTGGGCAACCGATCCTTCATGACCTTGTCGGTGAAAACATTAGAGGCAAAGATATCGCCCGTCGGAGACTCCTTGAAGTTCAGGGCCGCCCCATTCGACTTGTAATTGGTCACTGCCGCAATGGCGGCCTGACGTGCACTGCTCAAGGTGTGGACTCCTATCGGAAAGGGAAGAAGCTGCTGGCCTTGATCTGGGCCGATTCGTGATCGCTTGAGCAAATCATGTGCCGACCTCTCCCAGACTCACCTTGCCCGCAGTGCCGTGGCGCATCTAAATCCCGCGCCTAGGACGCTTTAGCAGGGTTGCAACGATCGCCCGCGAAACTTGGTTCTCAAGAGCGATCGCCCAATGTCTGGGCAGTCGCGGCGGCGCGGTCCATCCGACGCACGGATTTTGAGCAGACCGAAGCCTGATCTGAGAGAAGACTCTCCCAGCGCGCCGGCTCGCACGCGCGGCAAAAGCCACAAGGCGGCTCAGCCCCGAGCTGAAGACGCCTCACGCGGGAAACGGGGCTCCAGCGACAAGTCCTCGGCTTCGTCTTCCCCGCGTCTGCTACGGAGCCGCTCGACCAGCACCAGGAAGGCGGGCACCAGAATAGGGCGGACGACGCACGTATCAAGCATCACGCCCAGCGACAGCGCAAAACCCAGTTCCTGGATTCCGCGCAGCGTGCCGGTCATCATCGAGATGAACGTCCCCGCCATGATCACGCCGCAACTGGTAATGATGCCCCCGGTGCGGCACACGGCCCGCCGCAATCCCTCAATCGGCCCGTACAGCTTCTGCTCCTCCAACACCCGGGTCACCAAATAGATGTTATAGTCCTCGCCGATCGCGATCAGGATCACGAACAAGAAGATGGGCACCTTCCAGTCGAGTCCCTGAAACGTGTCGCCGTAAATCGCGGCAAAAAACCACTGTGTGGCGCCGATCGTGACGAAGTAGCTGAACAGCACCGACAGGATCAAATACAAACAAATCCACGGCTTGCGCAGCACCAGAATCAGTGCGGCCAATACCGCGAAGACGACCAGGCTCTGAATCAAAGTCTGGTCGCTGGCCGTCACGGCCGCCAAATCGCGAATGCCCGAGGTCGTGCCGACAAAAACGAACCTGGCATCATGCCAGGCCGAGTCCGGATCGCTGCTCAAACGCGACAGATACAGATCGAGCCGGTCCAGCATTGCCACGGCCGCCGGCGAAAACGGTTCGACGTTGAACACGATGTCGAACCGTGCCACGTCCCCCTCCAACTCGGGCACCTTCGTCAGGAACTGCGCCCGAGTGACCTTGTGCTCTCGTGCGGCGAGCTTTTTCAACCCGCTGGTGCTGAACGGCTGCAAATAGCCGGGCGGATCGCCCGTCGGTTCGGCCAGACTGCGCACCACATCGACCCCCTCGACGCTATACAGGCGCTTGGTGAGCCGGGCGATCTCGCGCTCCATTGCCTTCGATTCGAAGTCGGCGCCGTCCCTCACGGCCAACACGGTGACCGGCGCCATCTCGCCCGCGGCAAAGTGGCGTTTGGCCAGACGCGCACCGGCGACGCTCGGGCGACTGGGGTCGAGCTCGTTGAGCACGTCGTAGGTCAAGCGAACGCTCAAACCTTGCCAGGCGATCGGCGTCAACAGCACCAGGCTGCAAACGAGAATCGTGCCCGGCCGGCGCACGATCGCATCGGCGGCCCAGTGCCAAAAACCTCCGAAATAGCCCTCGGTCTCTCCGTGGGCAGCATCCGCGGTGTTGCCGCGGTCGCGTACGCCCCAGGGCCAGAATACGGCGCGGCCCGTGGCGCGCAGCAAGGCCGGCGCCAACGTCAGACACGCCAGCAGCATCACCGCGATGCACAGCGCGATGGCCGGCCCGCTGTTGCGGAACTTGCCGAAATCGGCGAAGTACATCGTCGCCAGTCCCACGATCGTGGTGAGCGCGCTGCCCAGCAGCGCCTCGCCGACGCGTCCCACGCTCTCGCGCACCGCCGCCTGCCACTCCAACCCGCGCCTCCAGTTCCTCTTTGTAGCGCGAAACCAGAAACAGGCAGAAATCCGTGCCCGAACCGAATAGGATCACCACGATGAAGATCTTGGTCGTGGTGAAGACCTTGAAGTGCCACCAGTCGAAGCCTTCCAGGCGCGACACCTGCGTCAACAGCGCCAGCAAGTCGAGCGACGCGGAGAGCGCCACGACAATCGTCACCAGCGGAACCAATACCAACAGCGGCGCGCGATAGACCACCAGCAGGATCACGATCACCAGCGCCACGGTCGTCCACTCCGTGTTGCGGATGCTCTCGGCGGCGCTGCGCAGCACGTCGGCGCCGATCGCGGCCGAGCCGGTCATGCGCACCTCGAGCCCCTCGGGCGCGTCGCGGCGAGCCTCGTCCAGCATCCGATCGATTTCATCCAGCAGAGGCAAATTGCCCACTGCCATGAACTCGTTGGCGAGTTGCACGATCGTGATGGCCGCCTGGCCGCGCGGCGTCACTTTGCTGAGCAACTTGTCGCCGACGATTTCGGTGTTGCGGTTCCAGACGTCGAGGATGGGCAAGTCGTCCCGAGAATCGCGAAACATCACGGCCAGCGAGTCCGACCAATTCAAATCGACCGCCGACATGGGACCGTCGGCGCGCTCGACGACGATGCCCAGTTCGCTCTTGGCCTTGTGAGCGGGAAAGGCGCGAGCCAACAGCTCGGCGCCTTCCACGCTGGGGAGCGATGCGGGCAGATAAGCCAGGTCGCCATCGTGAGTGACATCGTCCCAGCGGGGCGCCACCCAGTGCAGCACGCCGGCCAGCACCACCCAGGCCAGAATCACCGGCAACCAAAAGCGAGCGACCGTTGCTCCGAGTCGGTCGAACATGGTCGCGATAGCTCCTACGGCCGGTGGCCCCACCAGTGGTTGCGCGCCGGTGACGCGCTATCCGCAGATCCTAGCGGTCGCCGACAATGATTCCAAGCGCCCGATTCCTGGGGATTCCTGGGGAACCGCCACGTCCTCGCCGGCGACGCGTTGCGGAGTTCAGCCGCGGGTCGGGTTTGCACGGGCGCGATACGCAATGGGGTTTCAACCGCTATGCGCCCTATCGTTTGGCGACCTGCCGGCGAGCGGCTTGGACACCCGCGTCGAGCACGTCGTCGTCCGGTCCACCCAGCGCTACGAGTTCGGCGCCGACGGGTCGAGCCACTTCATGCACCGTGATGTCCGGCTTGACGCCCACGTTGCTGATCGGGTGGCCCTTGGGCGAGTAGAACTTGGCCGTGGTGAGCCGCACGCCCGAGCCGGCCAGAGTCAGCGGGAAGATGCCTTGCACCGAACCCTTGCCATAGCTGCGCTGGCCCACCAACTCGCCGCGGCGATGGTCGCGAATGGCGCCGGCCAGGATTTCGCTGGCGCTGGCGCTGTCGCCATCGATGAGCACCACCAGCGGCACCCGCCAGGTGCCCGCCTTGTGGGCCGAATAGTTGTAGTCTTCCAGCGAGCTGCGGCCGCGGGTCGAGACGATCGTGCCTTCTTCCACGAACTTGTCGGCCACTTCCACGCTCGAGGTGAGCAGTCCGCCTGGGTTGCCGCGGAGGTCGATGATCAGGCTACGCATGCCCTCGCGGTGCAGCTTCCACAACGCGGCGTCCAGGTCGCGGCTGGTCGTCTTCTGAAAGCAAGTGAGCTTCAAATAGCCAACGCCAAAGTCGGCGTCGACAATCTTCACGTCGTCCACGCTGGGCACTTCCACATGCTCGCGGCGGATACGCAGACGGCGGGCCGAACCGACGGGCGTCACCGTGGTCAACTCGACGATGCTGCCCTCGCGGCCTTGCAACAAGTCGGCCGCCTGATCGGTGGTCAGGTCGATCGTCGAATGGCCGTCGACTTCAGTAATGCGGTCTCCAGCGCGAACGCCCGCGCGATCAGCCGGGCTGCCGGTGATCACTTTGTCGATGTGCAGTCCGCCTTTGCCCGATTTGATTTCCACGCCCAGCCCGACAAAGTTGCCTTCGATCTGAGCGTAGACGTCGGTCAGTTGGTCGCCGGTCAGGTAGGAGGAATAGGTGTCCAGCGCGCCGATGGCGCCGCAAGCGTATTCCATCGTGATGCTGGCCGGCGCGAGCTGCAACTGCTGGCGGCCCCAGGCCACCGCGGCGGTCACCATGTCGATGGCTTGTTGACGCGTCTGCACGCGACGCGCCTGCAGCAGTCGCTGCAATTGAGTGCTAAAACCGCTGATCTCGGCGGTCGATTTGCCGCGCAGGTTTTTCTCTTGGAAGGACTTTTCACCCAAGGCCGTTTGCAGGCTTTGCGTGCCGCGCTCGACCAGTTGGTGCCAATCGGGCGAAGTGACGTAGTGCGACTCGATCTTGGTCAGCACCTCGGAATACAAGCTGAGCGAGTCGCGCTCGCTCAGCGACGAAATGGCCCGCAGGAAACTGGCGTCGCCGTAGCGGCGGCCCAGGTCGTAGTGAATCTTGGCCTGCGCACGGCGGCGGTCCAGCGTGGCATCGTCGGGATGCTCGCGGAGCGCTTTCTCATAGATGGAAAGGGCTTCGCCCCAGCGCTGCTCGCCTTCGAGCTGCGTCGCCTGCTGGAGAAAGTTGCGGACCTCGGTGGTCGCAAGCGGAGCCTGAGCGGGAAGAATGCGACGCTCCGCGCTCGCCGGGCCCGCCAGACCGACAAGCAGGAGAAAAACGAGTAGCCGAGTTCCTCGCGCCGTAAACATTCGTCCCATGGGCTCCTTCCGTTCTCGCTTCGAACACGTTCGCCAGGGCGGCGAGCCCTGGGGCGTCTCACGCCGTCACTTCCCTTGTGGGGAAGCTGGGGACGTGCGAAAAACCGCCACCAACGTCGTGCTCGGGATGTCGTACCTGGTTAGCGGCCGGAAGGGCGGGTCAGAACTTCGGCCAGTCCCAATATAGATCACGATTTGGCGGTGGTCAAAAAACGGGCGGAAACTTTTTTCCGCCCCGCGCTCCGCAGATCCGCTACAGACCGCGCCACAGGGTGCCACGCAAAACGCCTGAGCCTGCCGTAGTCAAAAAATCATACGCGCGCTTTTTGCGCGACGAAACGAATGATCTCGCCGCGCCGCCTGCGGGCGACCTTGCGGGCCTGCTCGCGGCCTCGCAACCCGACGCCCGCCGACCCGGCCAATCAGCACAGGCGGACTAAGTGGCCACGTCGAAAGCAAGCGGCAATTCACGATTCAGATGCGGGCTTTCGACGCGCGCATGAGACTGGCAACCCAAGGCTGCGCGGCGCATCGCGCGCGCACCGTGCGGTCCCGCGTCGTCGCCTATGCGCTCGAGATGCTAGTGTCCCTAGACACTTACCAGGTGCCCTTTGGCGAGCGAAACCGTTTGCTTTTCGCACAACGTGAGGGCATCCAGCGCAAGCTGGCCGTCGAGCATGGCCGAGGGCTTGCCGGTCTTCATCGTGCGTGCCGCCTCGGTCAACTCGTCGACGAACGAATCGACCGGATCGGACGACTTCATCGTGGGGCGCTCCACGCTGCCGTCCTTGGCCAACACCGTCAACGGCATGTTCATTTCCGGCTTGCCGTCGATCACCGCAAAGTCGTACAGCAACGTGGCCCGCTCGAAGTGAACTTCGAAGCCGGCGCAAAAGCCGCGTCCCTGCTGGTGAATGACGCCGCTGGCCGCGCCCACCACCAGGCTCTGATCGTCGAACTTGAACTGCGACTGAAAATACTCGGCCACTTTGCCCCGCATCCGCCCGCTGGTAAACACCGCCGTGGGCATGCCGAATAGCAGGCGGATGAAGTGCGCGTCGTGTACGTGCAAATCGAGCATCGGTCCGCCGATCTTGTCCGGGTCGTAAAAGTTCTTCAGCCACTGTGGATCGGAAATCACGCGCTTGAAGAACCCGCCGAGCAGCTTGCCGTACTTACGTTTTTTGGCCGCTTGCCACACGAAGGAGTACTCGGGAAAGAAGGGCAACACCTGGCCGATCATCAGTTGCTTGCCAGTGTCGCCCGCGGCGCGCACCATCTTCCGCGCATCGGCCGAGCGCAGCGCGATTGGCTTTTCGCAAAACACGTGCTTGCCTTGCGTGAGCGCCGCGATGGCCACCGGCGCATGCGCCGCGGGCGGCAGGCAAATGTCGATCGCATCCAACGACTTGTCGGCCAGCATCTCGTCGAGCTCGGTGTACGTGGCAATGCCCGACAGATCCATCTTCGTGCCGGCCGGCCCGAAGTTCCCCTTGATCGAGCGCCAATCACCGGCCAGCCGCTTGCGATCCTGCTCGCACATGGCCGCCACCTTCACTCCCCTGACCTGCTGATAGGCCAGGTAGTGAATCATGCCCATGAACCCAATGCCCGCGATGCCAACCCGAACCATGAATGCCAACTCCCAAGATGCCGCCAAGGTGAAGCGAAAGACGAACTGCCTGTCGACAACAGGCTACACGCTGATTGCGCCGATGAATAGTCGCGCATCCGATTGTGGGGCCAATGTATGTGAGTCGGCTAGCCTCACTTCGCGCCGGCGATTGGCGCGACAACCGACACTTCAATCTGGTTGGTCGTCAACGGAAACGGAAACGCTCCGTCGGAGAAAGACACGGTCACGGTGGCCGTTCCCGGAACTGCTTCTTCCGGCACGCGGAAGCTCGATTCGTAGAACTCCCAATAACAGCATCGCTCGATGAGCGGATAGTCTTCCACCAGCGGCGGCGCGCCGTCGGCCACCGGCCAATCGATCTCGAGCATCGGCACGGTGCTTTCTTGCAAAGCCTCGTACGCCAGCATCGTAACCGCACCGTCGCCGCCACTACGATTGGAAAAGGCCATACTTAGTCGTCGAACTCCGGAGCCAACTTCAAACGTTTTGAAGCGCAGCATCCGTGGTTCCATCGGCCCGCCGAAGTGCATCGCCGGCGCTTTCTCGGACAAGTCGGCCCAAAAAGTGCCAAACCAGCCGGCATACATCGGCACGTTGCCGCCCACTTTGATAGACAGCCCGTAATGATCCGCCTCGTCGCCATAGTTCCAGCGACGCAGTTGAAAGCCGGTATGCTCGCCGCCTTGAACGGGCGTGATCTTGTCGAGCACGTAGTCAAAGTCCCAGTGACGACCGTTGGCGCCGTTCCACTGACGCTCGTCCGTTGGTTCAAGCGGCGGACCGTCGTCCGTGAGATCGTCGTTGGCGTTTCGGTCGACATACAACTTGCGGCCATCTTCGACCATCCACACTTGCGCATCGGCATCGCTGCCCAGCACCAATAGCGCATAGCGAGGCGTCTCCACGTAGGTAGGTTCCATGTCGATACGATGCGATACCTTTGCCGAGATATCTGGGGACTTCACCTCATCGGGCGCGGCGGCAACAGCACACACCGGCGTCGGACAGACAACACACAGGGCCACGACAACCATCAAATGAAAGTCGCGCCCTCGAATCCGTTGCACGTGCATGTCTCACCTCATGGGCTGGGAATGGCCACTCTTGGCTTCACCTTCACGAACGTCCAAAAACCAAACGCCGCGCTGACGGCCTCGACGACGGCCAACAGCACCGCGGTGGCCACGAACATGCCTTGGGCGTCTCCTTCCGGCAGGTGGCGCACGTGGTCGGGACTGACGGCCATGAAGTGAAAGTAGAAGCCGAAGCCGAAACTGGCCGCCATCGACACGAACAGCAACAGTCCGCCCAACGTTTGCCAGGGAGTCCAGTACAACACCATCGCCACCAGCGGCAACGCCGTGACGGCGATGGTGACATAGGACCATTGCCAGGCTTCGAGGTCGACGCCCAGGCTCTTGTGCGCCTGGCCGTGCAGCACGGCAATGCCCAGGTGGATGAGAACCAACGCCGTCGCGATCGCCGCATTGCGTTTCATGGCCACACCCTCAACATTAGAGAAGTTTTGTAAAGCGCTCGAACGCCTCCTCCCACACCGTCGCATTCCGCGGTTCGTAACATTCCAAGGCAAAACTGGCGCGGACGATTTGCCGCGCTTCGGCAATCGAACCGATGTCGCCCGCCGCGATCGCCTGCACCATCACGTTGCCGATCGCCGTGGCTTCGACCGGCCCGGCCAGCACGCGCCGCTGGCAAGCGTCGGCCGTCGCCTGGCAAAGATGCCGGTTCCGAGCGCCGCCGCCCACGACGTGAATCGTCTCGATCCGGCCACCGACCAGTTGTTCCAACCAGCAAAGCACCATCCGATAGCGTAGCGCCAAACTCTCCAGCGCACAACGAATGATCGCCCCCTTGTCCTGCGGCGGCGTTTGGCCGGTGCGCCGGCAATAGTCGCGAATCGCCGCCGGCATGTCCGCCGGCGCCAGAAACGAGGCATCGTCCGGATCGATGATGCTTTCCAGCGGTCTGGCGGCCATTGCCAGCCGGTTCAAATCGTCCCAGCTATGATCGGCGCCTTGCTGCTGCCACACACGCCGACACTCCTGCACGAGCCACAGCCCGGCGATGTTCTTCAGCAAGCGTGTGGTGCCGCCCACGCCGCCCTCGTTGGTAAAGTTCAGCCGCAGGCATTCGTCGTTGATCACTGGCCGCGGCACTTCCGCGCCCATCAACGACCACGTGCCCGAGCTGATGTAACACCAATTGGGCGCACGGCCGGCGCACTATCGGCAGGCACGGCCGCCACGGCGCTGGCCGTGTCGTGCGTGCCCGGCAACACGACCTTTACCTTTGGCAAGCCGGTGGCCGCCGCCACTTGCGACGTCAACGGCCCCAACATCGTGCCCGGCGACACGACGTCCGCCAGCATGCGATCGGGTATTTCGAACTGCTCGAGCAAATCGCGCGACCAGGCATTCGTTTGTGGGTTAAAAAACTGCGTGGTCGTGGCGTTGGTCTGTTCGTTCGACTTCTGGCCCGTCAGCAGCCAATGGAACAAGTCGGGCATCATCAGCATCCGCTCCGCGGCGTCGAGCACCGAGGAACCGGCCAGTTGCATGGCCCACAACTGATAGAGCGTATTGAACTGCATGAACTGCAACCCGGTCTCGTCGAAAATCCGGTCGCGCGGCACGACTTGGAAAGCCCGCTCTAGCAAGCCGTCGGTGCGGGCGTCGCGATAATGAATCGGGTTGGCGAGCAGTTCGTCTCCCCGGCCAAGCAGGGCAAAGTCGACGCCCCACGTATCCACGCCAACGCTGGCGATCTGCCCCGCGTGCTCGGTGGCTGCCGCGGCCCGCAGCCCGTCGACGATGTGGCTCCACAGCGCCAGCACGTCCCAGTAGAGGCGCCCAGCCGCGGCCGTGGGTCCGTTTTCGAAGCGATGGATTTCGGTCAGTTCCAGCCGCTGACCGTCGAACAGCCCCGCCACGTGGCGGCCGCTCGACGCCCCCAGATCGATCGCCAAATAGGCCCGTTGCGCCATGATTCGCCCGAAGGTCGCAAGATAATGGCCGGGGGCCTTACACAACCCAACAGCCCGAAAACCCAAGATATTCGCCGTGGGGAAACAGAATGACGCGCGGGCGGACCGCCGTCAAGTAGTTGATAACGTAAGGACTTGCGACGATCTTCGACAGCTCGGCAGCCTGGGCTGCAAAACCGGCACAACCGCTGAAGAAAGGCCCTTCCTCGCGACGATACAAACCAAGGGCCGGATAGTTGACCTTGGTAAGTAACATTAGTATTATTCTCCAGCAGGTTAGGTATGGCCACCATCGCGGGTCCAAAATCAGCCCGAGCACCGAAAGCCGTCATGTCCGCATCGAGCACCATTTCCGCCGTCTCGCCCAGCTTGCCGATCGTGGAGCCGGAGAAGAAGTCCACTGCGGCCCCGATCGCGGCCCCAATTGCCGCCACGCCTGAGCTGTTGGCTGAGTTGGCCGAGTACAGCCGTCAACTGGAGAGCGCCTCGCCGCGCAACATCATTGCCTGGGCGGTCGAGAAATACTTCCCCAAGCTGACCATGGCCACGGCCTTCGGACCCGAGGGCTGCGTCATCCTGCACTACCTGGCCGAGATCAATCCCAAGGTCTACGTGTTCAACCTGGACACCGGCTACCAGTTCAAAGAGACCCTGGAGCTGCGCGACCGCATTGCCCAGCGCTATGGACTGGAAGTCGATCTGGTGGGCACCGACACCACGGTCGAACAGTACGAGGCCAAACACGGCGGCCCGCTTTACCAGACCAATCCCGATCAGTGCTGCTTCGATCGCAAAGTGACGGTGCTGCGCAAGGCCGTGGTGGGTTGGAGCGCTTGGATGAGCGGCATTCGTCGCGATCAAAGCAGCGATCGGGCCGGCGCGCCGATCGTCGGCTGGGACAAGAAATTCGGTCTCGTGAAAGTGAGCCCTTTGGCCAACTGGACCAAAAAGGACGTCTGGAAGACGATCTCCGATCACAACGTTCCGTACAATCCCTTGCACGACCAGGGCTTTACGAGCATCGGTTGCTGGCCCTGCACCCGCGCGGTAATGTTTGGCGAAGACGAACGCGCCGGACGCTGGAGCGGCACCGCCAAGAAAGAGTGCGGTCTGCACACCAGCGACTGATCGGCGGGGAACAATGTCCCCCTCCCTGGCGCCAGTACAGACCGTAGCAGCTTCGCCGCCGCTGTCGTTTTCCTCCTGCAGCCATCGGCCTACAGTCTATAGCCTCTCTCCCCATGAAACTCTCGGCCAAGACCGAATACGCTTGCCTGGCCGTGCTCGAATTGGCGGCCCGTTACGAATCGAACGAACCGGTGCGGGTGCGCACGATTGCGGACGAACACGGCATCCCTTCGCGCTTCCTTGTGCAGATTCTGCTGCAACTCAAAGGCGCTGGCTTCGTTGCCAGCACGCGCGGGGCCGCGGGCGGATATCAACTCATCAAGCCGCCGGAAGACATCACCCTCGGCGAAGTGATGACCGTCATCGAGGGCAACGACTTCGATATCCACACCAGCGTCGACAACACGCCGGCTGCCCGTGTGCTGGTCGACGCCTGGCGCGAAGTGTCTCAAGCCCAGCGCAACGCGCTGTATGGCATCACCTTTGGCGACCTGGTGGCCCGCATCAAGCAAGACAGCGAGAACATGTTCTATATCTGAGTGGGTCGTCGTGATCGACACTACCAGCGCAGGCAAGACGCCAGTGCCGCCCACATCTTGGCGCCGCATGGGCCTGCACCGCACTACTGGTCGATGATTACTTTCTGACCGTCGACCAGTTCGGACATGTCGCCGAGGATGACGTCTTCTTTGCCGTCGAACGCCAGCCACTTGCCGTCGACGTTCTTTTGCAGCACTTCGATCCATTCGCCGGCGCGTATGCCGGTTTCGATCGGCGTCACTGCGGCCTTGCCGTCCCGATAGAGATAGCAGCTAACCTGATTGCCGATTTCGGTCACGGTGGCCGTGGGCAGCACCGTGGCGTGTTTCTTGTCGAACACCACATGGCCATACGCGTACATGCCCGGCAGTAGCCGCGAATCTGGATTGTGCAAGTCGATTTCGGCGCACAACGTCCGGCTGGTGAAGTTCAAGGCCCAACTGGACCGCGTCACGTGACCGGGGATCTCGGTGCTCCTATATGCCGAGACCAGCACGTTTCCCTTGGTGACTTCGCGCGGGTCGCCGGCCCGCTTCGCCACCTCGCTGACGATGTAGTTCGCATCCTGCTCGGGCACATCGACATAGACGCGCACGATATCGGTGCGCGCGACGACGTAAATCGGCGATGCCTTGCCCGGCGACTGATCGCCCGAGCGCGACGCCGCCGACGGGTCGCCCGTGGCAGGCAGCACGAAGTCGCCCGTGTTGACGTTGCGCAACACGACGATACCGTCGTACGGCGCCAAGAGTTTGGTATATCCATAGAGCGCTTCCACCCGTTTTTCATTTGCTTTGGCCACGTCCAAGCTTGCGCCGGCGACATCCACGTCGACCTTGGCCTTCTCCAGGTCGGCGGCCCGGGCCACGCGTTCCGCGTCGGCCGTGTCGACGGCCGCCATGGCCGCATCGCGGCTGGCAATGCTGGCCTGCAACTGGCGGGTTGATTCATCGAGAATCTGCTGGTCGAGCACGTCTTCTTCGACGAGCGACTGCTCGCGTTTGACTTCCGATTTCCAGCGCACGACCAGCGCCTCGAACTTGCCGACGTCTGCCTTCGCTTCGGTGACCATCGCCTCGGCGGCTCGCAGGTTGCCCTGCGCAACGTCCACTAGCTTGTGCGCCTGGCGCACCAGGGCGGCGTCCATTTCGACCTGTGCCGTTTTGACCTGTACTTCCTCTTTCAATTCGGGAATGAACAGCGTCGCCAGCACTTGGTTCTCTTTGATCGGATCGCCGATATCGACGTTCCACTCCAACACGTAAGCCGGCAGCTTGGCGTAGATGGCTGTCTGTTCGTACGAGTCGATGAACGACGGCTGCCCGATCGTGCGTTCCAGATCACGGACCGTCGTATGCACCAACCGCACGACGGGTTCGGTCTTGATCGAGCTTTCCGGAGGGGGCGCTGCTTTGCCGCAGCCAACCAGCGTCAGTATCAAAACGATCAGTGCGTATCGCATCTAAGACGACGCCTCCTGAAGTTGGGTCTTGTCAACCGCCTCCTCCGGCGGATCGTAGTAGGGGCTCTCGGCGTCGTCGGGATGGACCGAGATCGAGTGCCGCGTGGCTTTGCCCACTACGAATACGAAGATCGCCGGCACGATCAACAATGTGGCGAGCGTCGACATCGTCAGGCCGCCCATCACCGCGCGGCCGAGCGGCGCTTGCATCTGACTGCCGGCCTCAAGCGCCAGCGACATGGGGATCATGCCTACCACCATCGCGCACGCGGTCATCAGGATCGGGCGAAGTCGCTCGGCGGCCGCCAGTCGGGCGGCTTCCAGGGCCGGCTTGCCGCTGCGCCAGTGTTCGCCGGCAAATGTTACCAGCATCACGGAGTTCGAAACCGAGACGCCGATGCACATGATCGTGCCCATGAACGATTCCAGGTTCAACGTCATCCCCGTGGCCCATAATGTCGTCACCACGCCGGCCAGCACACAGGGCACGGCCGAAACCGAGACGATCGCCAACCGCGGAGACTCGAAGTAGGCCGTCAGTAGAATCAAGATCACAACCACGGCGATCGACAGACCGATGGCCAATGCCCGAAACATCTCGTGCATCGGCTGCAGTTGCCCGCTCATCTTCACGCGTACGCCGCGGGGTGGTTTGCCTGCGGCTTTGATCGCTTGGCTCACCTGGCGCGACGCCGTGCCCATTGACTCCCCCTCGACATTGGCCGTCACACTCAAATAGCGTTGCGACGCCACGCGGTCGAACTCGCCCGGCATGGTGCTTTCTACAACATCGGCCACGTCGCGGACCATCAAGTTGACGACGCTGTTGACCTGATTGATCGGCAGCCTTGCCACCTGTTCCGACGAAGTCATCCGCGCCGTCGGCACCAACACTTCCACCTGATAGTCGAAGCCGGTCGCCGAATTTTTCCAGTAATTGAGCGCGATAAACCGGCTGGACGACGTGGCGACAATAGCCGCATTGCCCGCTTGCTCGGTCGTGACGCCCGACAGTCCCGCTTTTTCGCGGTCGATTTTCACTTCGACCGTGGGATAGTCCAGCGTTTGCTGCAACTGCACGTCGCGCAGGTCCGGAATCTTTTCCATTTGTTCCTTGATGCGCTGGGCGTGTTCGCGCGCATCGGTCATGTCCGGACTGGCCACGACCACTTCGATGGGCGTGGGCGAACCGAAGCTCATGACTTCGCTCACGATGTCGCCCGGCTCGAAACCGAACAGCGCCGACTTGGCACGTTGTTGGGCCACCTCGCGCATCACGCCGTGCTTTTCCAACACCGTCGCCAGCCAAGGGATGACTTTCTCAGGCAAGATTTTGCGCATTTTCTCGCGAAATTGCGCAAGTTGATTTTCGCGCCGTCGCGGAACCGCATTCGCAGCCAGCCGTCGTCCGGCCCACGCATGAACAACACGATGTTGTTCATGCCGAAGTTCGGCGCAATCTGTCCGGCATAGCCGATCGAAATCTGGATATTCTCCCGGCCCACTTCGTCTTCGATCAGTTGTAGAATCTTGACGCCCATTTCGCGCGTGATTTCGAAGTTGCTTCCGCGCGGCGGCCGATAGCGCAACACATACTCGGTGGAGTTGATCTGCGGGAAGAGCTCGGTGCCGGTCCGCGTGCCGATTAGCCACAGCACGAGCCCGCATCCCACGATGTAGAGCGGCACGACGATCAGGCGATGCTGCGTGGTGAAACCCACGACCCGCGTAAAGCCGGCTTGAAAACGGTCGAACAGTCCCGGCTTTTCTTCACCGCGATGCTTCAGCAACCAGACGCAAACGATCGGCACGAGCGTGCTCGACAGGATGTACGACGAAATCATCGCAAAGCCGACCGCCAGCGCCAGCGGCATGAACAGACCCCGCATCGGGTTGACCATGATGAACGCCGGAATGAACACCGACAGAATGCACATCATGGCCAGCAAGCGCGGCACGGCGGTTTGCATGCTGCCCCGCTCCACCGCCCGCGACAATCGCTTGGTGTGTCCCATTTGCACGTGGATGTTTTCGATCGACACGGTGGCTTCATCGACCAGCATGCCGATCGCCAGCGCCATGCCGCCCAGCGACATGATGTTGATGGTGTTGCCGCTGAGCCACAGTCCCAACAGCGAGCCCATCAGCGCCAGCGGAATGTTGAGCACCACCACCACCACGCTGCGCACATCCTGCAGGAAGATCAGAATCATTAGGCCAGTGAGCACCGCGCCAATGAGTCCTTCCGTCGCCACGCTGTGAATCGAGTCCAGCACGGTCGGCGACTCGTCGAACGCATAGTTGATCGAGATGTCCTTGGGCACGGCGTCGCGAAACACCTGCAGCGACTTGCGGATATCGGCCACCACGGTCAGCGTCGAGGCCGTGTCTTTCTTGATGATGGGCAGGTAGACCGACTTCTTGCCGTTGACCAGCGCATATCCGTATGTCACGTCCGTGCTGTCGGCGATCGTGGCGATGTCGCGCATGTAGACGTTGCGCCCATCCGTAGCGGAATCTTCGACAATTCCTGAATGTCGTTGACCAGCGCGTTGGACGGCACCATCGGCATCTGATCGCGAATGTAGACGTTGCCCGCCGGAATGATGACGTTGCCCGTCATCAGGCAGTTGACGACGTCCTGCGGCGTCAGGTTGTACGATTGCAGTTTTTGCGGATCGACCCGTACCAGGATGGTGCGCACGTTGGGCCCAAACGGAGAGACGGCCACCGTGCCCGGCACGTTCTGCTGCACCAGCGGACGAATGATGTTCTGCGCATAGTCGGCCACCAGACCCAGTGGCGTCTTCTTGCTTTCCAGCACCAGGTAGCCGACCGGCACGCTACCCTCGTCCAAGCGCATGATCATCGGTGGCAACGTGCCCGGCGGCATGCGCGACATGGCGCGATTGGCCATCGCCACCACGGCGGCCTCGGCCACGCCCATATCCGTGCCGGGGAAGAACGAAAGCTTGACCAACGCCACCTGCTGGATGCTGCGAGACTGGATCTCGCTGATGCCATCAACGTACTGAAACAGCAACTCGAACTGATTGACGATCAGCCCTTCCATCTGCGCGGGGCTCATGCCGCCGTACTGCAGGAAGACATAGATCCGCGGCTCGTGCAGCGACGGAAAGATCTCCACCTTCATCCGCGACAGAGCCAACGATCCGCCGCCCACCAGCGCCAACACCGCCATCAAGGTGGTGATGGGGTGTCTCATCGCGAATGCAGTTGGGTTCATGGCGGGATACCGAGGTAGGGGGGAGCCGAAGGCGTGGTAGCAATGCGAGGGCTAAAAAAAGTACGCGCAGAAAAGCCTCGTGTCAATTTGCACAAGCCCGGTAATTTACCGAGAAAAAACATCGTGGCCGTCTGTCCCGATTGGAACGATTGTAGGAATCTCGCAAGCCGACTTGCACTTGGGTCCGATACATCACGATGTGGGAGGCCTCAATCTCCCGCGGGGTGGGATCCGGAGAACTATAGGGCTCGCATGACGCAGCCGGGACGAACACGATCGTTGTCACGCCAGCAGGTGTGCGCGCCGCGGGAATGTTTCCCGCCTGTCGCCGTGCGCGAAGCCGCGCGCGTGGCGCTCGTGCTCGTGGTGCTTGTGTTGCGCCCTGCGCTTGGCGGCGAGCCGTCCGCCCAGCAGAGCTCGCAGCGGGTGCGCCGCTTGCCGCCAGTGCGGTCCGACGTGCGTCTTGTCTCGTACGAGGCAGAGCCGGTGCCCACTCCCGAGCCGAATGCTATCGATTTCGCCCCCTCGGCAATCAAAATCCCCGCGCAGCGTCTGGGACCAATACTGACCGGCCCCGAGATGAGCGAACCGACGATGCAACCACCGCTGGAGCCGGCGCCCTTGGCGGCTACGGACCAGCCCCTGCCGATCAACCTGGCAACGGCTTTGCGACTGTCCGACGCCCGGCCGCTGGTCGTGGCCGCCGCGCAAGCCCGGATTCAGATCGCCGCGGCCGAATTTCAGAAAGCGCGCGTGCTGTGGTTGCCCAGCGTTAATGGGGGTAGCGCTTATATCACGCATGCGGGCGGTTCGCAGTCCAACACAGGGACACTCGTCAACGCCAATACGGGCTTTTTCTATGGAGGCGGTAGCTTGCGGCTGGAGTTGGCGACCACCGACGCCATCTTCGAGCCGTTGGCCGCTCAGCAGGTGGTCCGCGCCCGAGACAGCGGCCTGCAAACCGCTCGCAACGATGCGCTTTTGGCCACGGCCGATGCTTACTTCGACGTGCAGCAGGCGCGCGGCTCGTACGCCGCCATGACCGACGCAGTGAAGAAGGGCATCCAACTGGTCAACCACATCGAGCACCTCTCGCGCGGACTGACGCCGCGCGATGAAATCTATCGAGCGCGAACGCTATTGGCCGAATTGGAACAAGCGGCCTCGCTGCAACAACAACAATGGCGCGTGTCCAGCGCCAATCTGACGCGAATCCTACGGCTGAATCCGGAAACCATCATCGTGCCGCTGGAGCCCGACCACATGCAGATCAGCTTGATCTCGCAGACGGCGAGTTTGGATGACCTGATTCCGGTGGGTTTGCGCAACCGTCCGGAGTTGGCCTCGCACCGCGCCGAAGTCGACGCCACGCTGGCTCGGCTCAAACAAGAGCGCATGCGTCCGCTGATCCCCAGCGTGCTGGTCACCGGCAACGGCACGCCGGAATTCTTCTTCCAGGGCGGCATTTTCGGCACCGGCGGCAATTCGCTCAATCAATGGGGTGGCCGGTCCGACGTCGCGTTTCAAGTCATCTGGCAGGCAGAGAACCTCGGATTCGGCAATGCCGCGTTGATCCGCAAACGCCGCGGACAAGCGCAGCTTTCCATGGTCGAACTGTTCGAGGTGCAGGACCGGGTTGCTGCCGAAGTCACTCAAGCCAAAGCCGAGCTCGAGTCGGCGGCGTTTCGCGCCGTGCAGGCCGAACGCGGACTGAAAGAAAGCCTGGCGACCTACAAAGGCAATCTCCGCGGACTCGGCCAAACGACGCGCTTCAGCGACTTGCTCGTGCTGATCAACCGCCCGCAGGAAGTTGTCGCAGCGCTTACGCAACTGCAGCAGGCGTACATGAACTACTTCGGATCGATCGCCGACTACAACCGAGCCCAGTTTCGCCTGTACTATTCGCTGGGCTTCCCCTCGCAGCTTCTCGCTTGCCAAACGCCGCCGGGCGTCGTCGAGCCGGTTGACACGTCCCGGCCGGGCTATATGCCGGCGGTGCGCAATTGCCCGCCGTGCAACTATAGCCGCTAGGTCGGCGCCGCACTGCCGCTGGCACGGAAAGCGCGTGATGTAGCCCCTTCTGCCGACTATCATGGCCACTCCTGCGAGACCAGCAGATGCGCTATCTGGCCGTTCGCCCGAGGCGCAACCAGCCGCTCGATCGCCTGGAATTCATCAAGGGTGCCGACACCACCGCGCCGGTTATCATGGCCGTGACGCTGGAATCGCCCCAAGCTTCCGAGGGGAAATAGCGTCTCCTCGGAAAACCAGTCTGGGCGCGGGTCGGGATCGTGTCTTCACCGTGAATCGAATGCTGTTAAAATACTCCGTTCGTCCACCGGCGGCGGGGTTCTGCCGGCGGTGGTCGACCGCCTTGTGCTAGGATTGAGTGGCTTGCCCGGGGCTGGTCGGCGACAGGATCCAACCGCTCTTGCGGCTGGAAGGAACGCGGTCGCACGCGTCCCGGTTTCCTGCACTTGTGTAACACCGAGGGTACGCCAAAGCCGGCTCGCGCAACTTCGCATTTTGTCGCTGCCAACGACGTCGCCACGCGTTATTCATCCATCGTGAAACCCAAGCCTCGTAAGCACGCTCCGCGAAGTCGCAGTCACCGCGGCAAGGCGCCGGCCTGGGTCAGCCTGTCCGACGAAGAATTGCTCAAGGTGCGCATCTGCGATCTCGGGCTCGAGATCGAAGGCACCGTGCTGGAAGATCGCATCGAGCGCCTGTATGAAGAGCTCGAATACCGCGGGCTGCGCTTCCGTCCGCATTTCTGGCTCTCGGACGAATGGTTCTCACCCGACGGTGTGCCAGGCGTGGCGATTCCATTTTATCTGGCGCATCCGCGGCTGGCGGCGCTCGAGCGCAAGCAACTGCTCGAAGTCGAAGGGGGCACCGAAGACTGGTGTCTGCGAATCCTGCGGCACGAGACGGGGCACGCCGTCGACACGGCCTATCGGCTGCATCGCCGCGAGCGCTATCGCAAACTGTTCGGCAAGTTCACCGAGCCCTATCCCGAGTACTACCACCCCAAGCCGTACAGCAAGAACTTCGTATTGCACCTCGAACCGTCGTACGCGCAGGCGCATCCGGCCGAAGACTTCGCCGAAACGTTTGCCGTCTGGCTCAAACCGCGCTCCACGTGGCGCGCCACATACGACGGCTGGCCGGTAATCAAGAAACTCGAATACGTGGCCGAGCTGATGGAAGAAATTCGTGGCGCGCGGGCGTTGGTCAACTCGCGCGAGCACGTCGAGCCGTTGCGCAAGATGAAGAAGACACTTGGCGAACACTACGCCAAGCGCCGCGAACTGTATGGCATTGCTCTGCCGAATCTGTACGATCAACACCTGCGTAAATTGTTTGCCGACGCCGCCAGCGCGCCGGACAGCCGTCGGCGGCTTCGTTCCTGCGAAAGAATCGCAACGAGCTGCGCAAAACGGTCGCCCACTGGACCGGCGAATACCAGTATATTATTGACCAGGTGCTCGGCGAGATGATCGAGCGCTGCAGCGAGTTGAATCTGCGGCTCGACCGGCCGGTCGAACTGGCCCAGCGCGATGCCCTGGCGCTGGTGACGGTGCAAACGATGAATTACATTCATGGCGGACATCATCGGGTAGCCCTGTGACCAAAGCCAAGCGACGGCGCCGCGCGTTCAAGAAGATGCGCATCCTGGTGCTGGTACACGAGGATCTCGTGCCGCCGGACAGCCTCGAGGGATACACCGAGAAGCAAATTCTCGAGTGGAAGAGCGAGTTCGACGTCATCTCCACGCTCCGCGAAATGGGGCACGACGTGCGCCCGCTGGGCGTGTTCGACGATCTCGGCAAGATCCGCAAGGATATCGAGCAGTGGAAACCGCACATCGCCTTCAACATGCTCGAAGAGTTTCACGGCATCGCACTCTACGATCAGCACGTCGTCAGCTATCTGGAACTGCTGCGGCAACCGTACACCGGCTGCAACCCGCGCGGCTTGATGCTGGCTCACGACAAGGCCCTGTGCAAACAGATTCTGGCCTATCACCGCATCCTCACGCCCAAGTTCATCGTCTATCCGATGAAGCGGACCGTAAAACCGGTCAAGCGGCTCAACTATCCGCTGGTGGTCAAGAGCGTCAGCGAGGAAGCGTCGCTGGGCATCTCGCAGGCGTCGATCGTCACCAGCGACGAGAAGCTCAAAGACCGCGTGGAATTCATCCACCAAAACGTGCAGTCCGATGCGCTGGTGGAAGAGTACATCGAAGGGCGCGAACTCTATGTGGGTGTCCTGGGCAACGAACGCCTGCGAACCTTGCCGGTCTGGGAACTGCAATTCACCAAGTCGGGCGATCGCGTGCCGCTGATCGCCACGGCCAAGGTGAAATGGGACTACGACTATCAGCAAAAGCTGGGCGTGAAGACCGGCCGCGCCAGCGACCTGCCCGAAGGCGTCGAGTCGGCCGTGCTCAAACAGTGTGCCCGCACTTATCGCGCGCTCTTTCTGACCGGCTATGCCCGCATCGATCTGCGCTTGGCCGAGGACGGCAGGGCTTACGTGCTGGAAGCCAATCCCAATCCGAACCTTTCCTACGGAGAGGATATGGCCGAAAGTGCCGAAGCGGTCGGCATCAAGTACGAAGAGTTGCTTCATCGCATCATCACGCTGGGCCGCAACTACAAAGCGGCCTGGCGCACCGAAACGTGACTCCCGCCGTCAGCCCCCGGCGAAGCCGAGAGATTGTTTTGCTCCTGCAACACGGCCGATCGGCCATTTTATTGCCGGTTGAAAACAATCCTCTCTCTCGGGGATAATACGGCCAACTCGGCGGCGCGCGCTCCCAACGCCCCGCGACAATCCACTTGCCCTGCAACTCCTCCGGAATTTTTTTCGATGAAACCCATGCGATTTGTCATGGTCGGCGGCTTTTTGGCGCCGGCAAAACCACGACCATCGGGGCGCTGGCTCGGCGCTATCAACAGCAAGGGCTGAAAGTTGGCATCGTCACCAACGACCAGGCTGTCGACCTCGTCGACACCCATGCACTCCGTTCGCAAGGGCACCTGGTCGGCGAAGTAGCCGGCGCCTGCTTCTGCTGCAACTTTAACGAGTTGCTCAGCACGGTCGGCGGATTGCAGGCCGAGGCCCAGCCCGATGTCGTGCTGGCCGAGCCCGTCGGCAGTTGCACCGATCTGGTGGCCACGGTGGTGCAACCGCTGGTGCAACTGCATCAGGGCCAGTACGACATCGCGCCCTATGGTGTGATCCTCAAGCCCAGCCACGGACTGCGGATCCTCAAACCGAACGAGCGATCGGGTTTCTCGCCCAAGGCGGCCTATATCTTTCGCAAGCAACTCGAAGAGGCCGATTGCATCCTGATCAACCGCATTGACGAGTTGACGTCCGAGCAGGCCGACGAGCTGAGCGCACTGTTGGCCGCGGAGTTTCCCACCACGCCGCAGTTGCGCGTCTCGGCCAGAACCGAAGAAGGCTTCGACGCGTTGGCCGAGTTTCTCAATCAGCGCGGTCCGTTCGGTCGCCGCATTTTGGAATTGGACTACGACACCTATGCCGAAGGCGAGGCCGAGCTGGGTTGGCTCAACGCCAGCTTGCAGGTCACCTCAGCCGCGCCGCTTGTGCTCGATGACCTGCTATTGAACGTGATTCGCCGGCTGGCGGCCGCCCTGGCGAAGCGCGACGCCGAAACGGCCCATCTCAAAGTGATCGGTCTGTGGGAAGGCTTCTTTGGCGTGGCCAATCTGGTGAGCAGCCAATCGCAGCCCGAGTTGTCACTGCCGTCGAATCGCCAGGTGCGCGAGGTGAACTTGATCGTGAACGCTCGGGTGGCGCTCGACCCGGAACTGCTGGCCGCTGAGGTGCGAACTGCCGTGGACGCGGCGTGCGGTTCGTTCGGCGCCGAGACAACCTGGAACCTGGTGCAAAGTTTTCGCCCCGGCCGGCCCGTGCCAACCCATCGCATGGCCGCGGCGCAATAGCAATTGCACGGTCGCCAGCAAACTCGGCGCGAAACAGATACGCTTCTCCCATGCCGATACGTTTATCGAACCTGCGCACCGGCATCGACGAGCCCGAAGCGGCGCTGGCCCAACGCGCCGCGCGAGCGCTCGACGTGAAACCGGCCGACATCGAGCGCTGGCGAATCTTGCGCAAGAGCCTGGACCTGCGCGACAAGTCGGACGTGTCATACGTCTATTCGCTGGAAGTCACGCTGCCGGAGCGCGAGGCGGCGCTGGTGAAGCACGCCGCTGGCCGCGCCGCGCCCATCACGGCCGAATTGTTTCAAGAGCCGCCTTTCGAGATGCCGCCGCCCGGCGATGAGCCTCTGCACGAACGCCCCCTCGTCGTTGGCTCCGGTCCGGCCGGAGCGTTCGCCGCCTACTTTCTGGCCGAGCAAGGTTATCGGCCGCTGGTATTGGAACGCGGCCGCGCGGTGCGCCAGCGCATCGCCGATATGCGAGCATTCGATGCCGGTGGACCGCACAATCCCCAGAGCAACTACTTGTTCGGCGAAGGTGGCGCCGGCACTTTCAGCGACGGCAAACTCACTTGCCGCAACACCGGCCCCGACGTGCGGCGCGTCTTGCAACTGTTCGCCGATTGCAAGGGGCATCCGTCGGTCCTCTACGATCACCGGCCCCATCTGGGCAGCAACCGATTGCCAGGCATCGTCAAGGAGCTGCGCCGCCGGATCATCGAACTGGGGGGCGAGTTTCGCTTCGATTGTCGGTTGGAGGACCTCGAGTTGGACGATGGCTGCGTGCGCGGCGCCATGACGTCGTCGGGACGGATGCCTGCCGCCGTGGTCGTGTTGGCAATCGGCCACAGCGCCCGCGACACGTACGAGATGCTGTTTCGTCGCGGCGTGCCGATCGAGCAAAAGCCATTTCAGATTGGCGTGCGCGTCGAGCAACCGCAGGAGCAGGTGAACCGCTTTCAATACGGCGCCGCTCGGCTGGAAGAGAAACTGGGCGCGGCCGACTATACGATGGTCGCGCGCGGACCGACCAATGTGTTCACGTTCTGCATGTGCGCCGGCGGGCACATCATGCCCAGCGTTTCGGAGCCCGACTACTTTTGCACCAACGGCATGAGCCTCTCACGGCGCGATTCTGAGTTTGCCAACAGCGGACTGATGATCACGCTCGAGCCCAATCAGTTTGGCTCGGCCCACGCGCTGGCCGGCATGATGCTGCAACGGCAATACGAGCAGCGGGCATACCAGATCGGCCGCGGCGAGTATCGCTGTCCGATTCAAACGCCAAACGATTTTCTCAATCGACGTGTCAGCACTAGCGAGCTACCGTCGAGCTATCCGCGCGAACTCGTGGGCGCCAATCTGGCGGAGTTGGTTCCGCCGCAGGTCGTGGCGGCGCTCGATCGGGCGTTGCCGCTATTGGACCGTCGCTGGCGGGGCGACTTCCTGCGAAACGCCACGCTCGTCGGCCCTGAGACACGCGGCAGCGCTCCGGTGCGCTTTCCCCGCGGCGCGGCGACCTTCGAGAGCACGGGCGTGCGAGGGCTCTATCCGGTCGGCGAAGGCGCAGGCTACGCCGGCGGCATCGTGAGCGCGGCGCTCGATGGGCTGCGCACCGCCAAGGCCATCATCCGGCGTTACGCGCCGCTGGAGCGACGGTAGGAATGCGATCGGCCGGATCGATCACTTCCACTTGGTTGACGACCTGCTCGACGCCGTCGACCCGTGCGACGATCGCTTCAGCCACGTGGCGCAGTTGCCGGTAAGGAACCCGCCCTACAAGCGTCAGCACGCCGGCGTCGAAACGACACCGCAGTGCCTTCAAAAAAAAGTAAGGGCTCTGTCGCAGCCGCTGCTCGGCGACTTCCGCCGGTGTGTTTGCTGCGTCGGAAAATCGGATCGTTGGCTCGTCGGGCATATTCGGGCACAAAATTGTTGTCGCACGGCAACCGAGCCGCGGGGCGAATTGTGGCGTGAGACGGCCGCCCACGCAACCTCAGTCCCGCCGCAGCATTGCCGAGGAACATCTCGGGCAGCACTTCGGAAGCTTCCATCCTGTATCGACCGAATTAGAGACAATATTCACTTGCGACGTCCGCGTCTTTCCGTTGGCACTCCGGACCTAAAGCCGCCTCGACTGGTGGTCGCAGGCGCACGTCGTCGGGAATTCACGGGTCGCTTGACCGATTCGCCACCGCCCGCGAGCATGATATCAGGCGCGGCGAACCCCATACCCAGCATGTCCAAATAGTCTCCGAAAGGCTCACTTGCCGATGGCCGAATATGACGCAATCGTAATCGGCGTGGGAGGCGCCGGATCGGCCGCGCTGCTGCGACTGGCCGACCGTGGCGCCAGCGTGCTGGGCATCGAACGCTTTGCGCCCGGCCATGGTCGCGGCAGTTCGCACGGCCAAAGTCGCCTGATTCGACGGGCATATTTCGAACACCCCGACTACGTCCCGCTGGTCGAGCGGGCGTTTGACGCATGGCACGAGCTGGAACAGCGCACCGGCGAAACCCTTTTCCACAAAATCGGGCTGTTGCAGGTTGGGCCCGCGGACGGCGCCGTGCTGGCCGGAGTCCGCGAAAGTGCCCGCCGGCACGCCCTGGAGATCGACAATCTGTCGGCGGCGCAAGTGAGTGCCGAGTTCCCCGGCTTTCTGATGCCGGACGGTTGTGACGCGGTTCTCGAACGCGGCGCCGGCTATCTAACGGTCGAACGCTGCGTCGAGCTGCACGCTCAGGAAGCGATTCACGCCGGAGCTGAAATCCATTCCGGTGAATCGGTCCGTGGATGGTCGGCCGACGGCACGGGCTTCCGCGTCGAGACCGATCGTGCCAGCTACTCGGCGGCCCGGCTGGTTATCACGACCGGGGCTTGGGCCAGCCAACTCCTTGCCGATTTGCAGATTCCGTTCGAAGTGCGCCGCAAACCGCTCTACTGGTTTGCCACGCGTAGCGAAGTCTATCAGGCCGCGCGTGGCTGCCCCGGCTATTTGTTCGATTTGCCTGACGGCTGCTTTTATGGCTTTCCCGAGCTGGATTCGTCCGGCATCAAGGTGGGACAGCACAGTGGCGGCACGCCGGTCGACGATCCGTTGAACGTGAACCGCGACGTCGATCCGGTCGACTTCGCCCAGGTGGCTAACTTTGTTTCCCGCTATCTGATTGAAGCTACCACGCGGCGCACCGAACACACCGTGTGCATGTATACGATGACGCCCGATGAGCATTTTGTTGTCGATCGCCACCCGGAGCACCCAAACTTGGTATTTGCCGCCGGGCTGTCGGGGCATGGCTTCAAGTTCACGAGCGTTCTCGGTCAGGCGCTAGTCGACCTGGCTCTCGACGGAGCGACCCAATTGCCCATCGGCTTTCTGTCCGTCCAACGGCCTGCGCTCCACCGGCAAGCACGCACAGCCGGCTCAGCGTGGCGCGCCCGCACAAACCGTCCGCCGGGGAATTGACCGGGGAATTCCCGCAGATTTTGACAATATCGCCCAGACCAAACATACTACCCATGTTGACGTTATCCTTTTCGCCGCCCCCAGCCGGAAGCACCGCGAAATCGAGCGTTGCCGCCCCCGTGCCCTCGAATTCTTAGGGCATTTCGCGTTGAGGGCGGCAGGCTTGCCCAAGCGTGACGCCGCTTCGTGAGGAACTATGCTCCACCGATTGCTCGCCCCTGCTGCTCTCGCCGGTCTACTCACTGCAGTCGCTTTGTCGACCAACGGCGTCGCTCCAGCGCATCTGTACGCTGACGACCAGTTCATCAAAGACACTTTCGACGTGCGCACGGAGAATGCGACGGCGCTACCCGACGCGGCTGACGACGTGGCAGACACCGACGATGGCCCCCGGGGTGCGCCACAACCGCCGATCACCCGCGTGCCGGTGCCGTTGAAAAACCGTCTGGCCAAGCCCGACCCGGCGCTGGAGTTGGGTGACCGTCGGACGTATCGCTTCAAATGGGCCATTCTCATCGAGGCGCCCGATGCTCCGTGCAAAGGCGTGGTGGCCACGGGCCCGATCCCCATGAACTGGCCGGAGCAGCAAGTGCGTTTGCTGAGCCAGGAGCTCAGCCCCGGCAGCCGCGTGAGCGAAGAGGTGATGAACGGGCAGGCCGCGGTGCTCAAGTTTCAGGTTTCGAATATTCCCAAGGGCGGAACGGCCTACGTCGTGCGGATGTATGAGATCACGCGCTCCAGCATGAAGTTCGGACTGCCCGGCCAGGAACTCGAGAAGCCGCGGCGCGCTGCCGGAAATGCGCCAGCAACTGGCGGGCATTGCGCCCGGAGTCGATATCGACAATCCCAAAATGATCGAACTGGCCGAGACACTGCGCCGCGACAAAGAGGGCGAAGGCGCCTGGGAGACCGTCAAATCGTTCTGGGCCTGGACGCGAGACAACGTCAAGTTCGTCAATGGCGACTTTCGCGGCGCGATGCACGCCATCGATCAGCGCTGCGGCGATTGCGAGGAGATGAGCGCGCTGTTCGTGGGCATGTGCCGGCTCTCGGGCATCCCGGCGCGCACCGTGTGGGTCGACAGCCACGACTATCCCGAGTTCTACCTGCTCGACAAGCAGGGCAAAGGACATTGGATTCCGGCGCAGGTGCTCGGACCGCCGTGGTTCGGCGAGATGGCCGAATACCGGCCGATCCTGCAGAAGGGCGACCGCTTTTACGATCCATTGGCCAAGAACTATGTGCGCTACGTTCCGCAAACGGTGCGCGGGGCGGACGCCAAAGTCGCACCCAAGGTGCAGTTCGTCCACCAGATTATCTCCGACACCGATATCAACGCACCGTCGTACGCGAACTCAAAGTAGCGCGACAGGACGGCTGCGATGACCGAACTCGGAGCAAGCCCGATGCACGGCGCGGCAATTGAATGCATGCGACGTACCAGCCGGCGTCAGCCGGTCGTAGCCATGGGATTGGCGTGCGCCTGCGTATTCGTGCTCGGCGCCAGACAAGTGTGCTCAGAGGAATCCGCCAGGGCGCTAGACAGCGAGCAGCAAATCGTTGCTCGACGGGCGGCCGGCCTGAGCAAATTGCCGCCGAAACCGGTTCCACCCCGGATCGGCAATGCCACACTGCATCCGATCGATGCCTTCATCGCCGCCAAGTGGCCCGAGGCGTCGCAAGATCCCAAGCCGCGGCTGTGCGACAAAGCCACCTACTTGCGCCGCGTCTATCTGGACGCGATCGGCGCGATTCCTACCTGGATCGAAGCGAATCGGTTTCTGGCGGGCAAGGACAGCCAGGAAGCCCGCGAGAAACTGGTCGACCAACTGCTTTCGCGCAACGAGGACTACGCCGCGCACTGGACCGCGTTCTGGGAAGACGCGCTGGCCAGCCAGAACGTCCTTTCGCAGGGAGGCATTCTCACGCGCGGCAACTATCGCCAGTGGCTGTTGGCCAGCTTCGAACAGAACCGCCCGTTCGACGTCATGGTGGCCGAGTTGATCGATCCGACGATGCCGCGCCGACAAGGCGCCGAGTCAAAAGAAGTGCTCGGCACGACGTACCCGATCGAGTTCGTGCGCAACGAAGACCACACCGTCACGCTGCAAACCGCGGCCAACATCGGCCAGGTGTTCCTCGGCACCAGCATGAAATGCGCCAGTTGCCACGACCACTTCGAGAACGACGAGTGGCCGCAAACCCGGTTCTTGGCGTTTGCCGGTCTGTTCGCTCCGCACGATCTGGAGCGGATTCGCTGCGAACACAAGACGGGCGAGATCGTGGCGGCAAAGTTCCCGTTCGAGTTGCCTGGAATGTCGGCGGAGATTCCCCAGGACACTACCGCGCGGTTGCACCTGGCGGCCCGACTGATCACCGACCCGGCCAATCCGCGCTTCGCCAAAACCATCGTGAATCGGCTGTGGAAGCGGTACTTCGGACTGGGCCTGTTCGAGCCGGTCGACGATTTTCGTCTCGACACGCCGGCCAGCCATCCCGAACTGTTGGAATGGCTGGCCTACGACTTCATCGAGCATGGCTGCGACTTGAAGCACACGACGCGACAGATTCTGGCCAGCCGCGCCTATCAACTGCGCTACGACCCGGAACTGGCCGACCACTATAACGCCGGCCACGGCAGCGCACCGCGATATTTCCGTTCGCCATCGCTGCGGCGGCTTACCGCGGAGCAATTTCTCGACAGCATTCGCGTGGCGATTTCCGGCGAACTGTCGCCGGCCACGCGTTGCTACCTCGATGCACGTTCGACCGCGCTAGCGCGCGCGCTGGGCCGCCCGGCGTCGCGGAACGAAATCAGCACGAACCGGCCCGACGACGTCGCGGTCGTGCAATCGCTGGAATTGCTCAACGGCCACGAACTGCAGCAGATCCTGAACGATTGCAAGTTCGATGACACGCTGCTGCGGCAGGATGAGCGCCGGCAAGTGGATCGGCTATACCGCGCGGCACTAAGTCGGCCGGCAACGGTCGACGAAAAAAACCTGGGGCGAGCCTTCCTGCAAGGGGCGCCTTCACCCGAGGAGGGATTGCGCGACATGTTGTGGGCGCTGATATGTAGCCCCGAGTTCCAATACATCAAGTGAGGCCGTAAGCATCGTGAATATGCATCGCCGCCAATTCATGCAGCGCTCTTTAGCCGGCGCGAGCGCTCTTGCGCTGCCGGCGCGCTCTCGGCGCTGGCGCGCGCGCCCAAGCGGCGACTATGGCGCTGGCTGCCAAGGCGGACGCGGTGATCTTCATCTGGCTGCCGGGCGGTATTGCACAAACCGACACCTGGGACCCCAAGCGCCACACCCCCTTTGAAGCCGGCATGAAGGGGAGCGAACTGCTCGGCACGTGCGAATCGATTCCCACGTCCGTCGATGGACTGCGATTTGGCGAAGGGTTGGAAAACATCGCCTCGGTCATGCGCCACGGCACGCTGTTGCGCAGCTTGACGAACGAAACCAAGTTCGGCGCAGTCCACCTCAAAGCCCAGTACTACATGCTCACCGGCTATCTGTTTCCGGTCGGGTTGAAAGCGCCCAGCATCGGCGCCACCGTGGCCCGCACGCTGGGCCCTCGCAATGAGAACGTGCCGCCGTACATCTACATCGGCCGCGACGTCGACACCAGCGACGCCGAAAAGCAATTCATCAGCGAGGCAATCGGCCCCGGCTTCTACGGAGTGAAGTACGCGCCGTTCATGATTCCCGACCCGGCCGCCGGACTGGAAACACTCACCACCGCGGCCGGCATGACCGCCGAACGGCTCGACCGGCGGTTGGCGTATCTGCGGGCCGCCACCCGGTTGTCCGACGACGCGTTGCGCCGCGCGAGCAAGTCCGAGGACTATTTGAACATGATGGCGCAAGCCCGGGCGATGATGGACTCGCCGGTCAAGCGCGCGTTCGCGTACGCCAATGAAGAGAAGCCCTCGACGCTGGAAGCCTACGAGCCGAAGATTGGGCCCGACGAATTGTTGGACAAGAAGTACTACTACGGCAAGCGGTTCGGCCATGGGTTGTTGCTGGGCCGCCGGCTAGTCGAGAGTGGCGCGCGTTTCGTGCAGGTCGAGTATCAGTATGGTCCGTTCAAGGGCTTCGACATGCACGAGGACGGCCAAACCCGCATGGTCGAAATGAAAAAACAGATCGACGGACCGATCGCCCAACTCATTCGCGATCTGGCCGATCGCGGAATGCTCAAGCGAACGCTGGTCGTGATCGCCACCGAGTTCGGCCGCACCATCGCCAATCAACCCAAAGCCGGCATCGAGCCGGTGGGCTTTGCCGAAAGCCAGTCGGGCGAGGATCTGATCATCGAAGATGAGAAGATGTACGGCTTTCACGGCCACTTCTCCAGCGGCAACGCGCTGCTATTCTTTGGCGGCGGATTCAAGCCAGGCCTGGTCCACGGCCGCACGGCCGATCGCCATCCCATGACGCCCATCGAGAATCCCGTCCGGCTCGAAGACGTACACGCCACGATCTATCAAGCCCTGGGCATCCCGGCCGACACGAACTACGTCACCGAAGGCCGACCCTTCTACGTCACCAAGGACGGCAAGGGCAAAGCGATCGAAGCCCTGCTGGGATAGTAGCCGGGAGGCCGGAGAAAGCGATGAAACCGACGCTGATTACCCTGCTGCCGATGGTAAGTACACCTAATTCTCTTGACAATGGCGAGCCCCTCGTCAGGAGCTATAACCGAAAGTTGTGGATGAGGTGAGTTGAAAAGGGCGGCGTACTTGGGTTTGAATTTGGTTATTCAGCGACCCAATTCTCCCAGGAGTACGCCACCATGCGAGAGCGTAACGATTCGACGCTGGCTTTGCCAGCCACAAGTTCTCAGGACGTGTTGACGGGCATTCTTCGCGAAGGTGCGCAGCGGATGCTGGCCCAGGCCATTGACGTCGAAGTCGCCGAGTGGATCGAAGCGCATCGCGAGCTGCGCGACGCCGCCGGCCATCGCCAAGTGGTCCGCAATGGCCGCCTGCCCAAACGCACGATCCTCTCCGGCGTCGGCCCGATCGAAGTCGAGCAGCCGCGCATGCTCGACCGGCGATCCAAGAACGAAGCGGAACCCTTCTCCTCCCGGATTCTTCCGCCGTATTTGCGCAAGACCAAGAGCCTAGAGGAACTGATTCCCTGGCTATACCTCAAGGGCATCAGCACGGGCGACTTCAGCGAGGCATTGTCTGCGCTGGTGGGTCCATCGGCCGCGGGCCTGTCGGCCACCACGATCACGCGTCTCAAAGCGGTCTGGCAGGATGAATTCGAAGAGTGGACGAAACGATCCTTGGAGGGCAAGCAGTACGTGTACCTGTGGGTCGACGGCGTGCACTTCAACATCCGCCTGGAGGAAGATCGCCAGTGCATCCTGGTTTTAATGGGTGCGACCGCGGATGGGCGCAAGGAACTGATCGCCGTGGCCGATGGCTATCGCGAGAGCGAGCAGTCGTGGAAGGCGCTGCTGTTGGACGTGAAGGCGCGCGGCCTAGCGATCGATCCGAAGCTGGCGATCGGCGACGGCGCCTTGGGCTTTTGGAAGGCCTTGCCGCAGGTCTACCCCACGACGCGCGAGCAACGCTGCTGGGTGCACAAGACGGCCAATGTGCTCGACAAGCTGCCCAAACGCTTGCAGGCCGAGGCCAAGGAGAAGTTGCACGCGATTTGGATGGCGTCGACCAAAGCAGACGCCGAGGCGGCATTCGATCTGTTCGTGGCCACCTACCAGGCCAAGTACGATAAAGCCACCGCTTGTCTGTCGAAGGATCGCGACGTGCTGCTCTCGTTCTATGACTTCCCGGCCGAGCACTGGCGTCACCTGCGCACGACCAACCCCATCGAGAGCACGTTCGCCACAGTCCGCCTGCGGCATCGCCGCACCAAAGGAAATGGCACGCGACAAGCGTGCCTCACCATGGTCTTCAAGCTGATGCAATCCGCCCAAAAACGTTGGCGGCTGCTCAACGGCTCCGAGCTGCTACCCGATGTGATTCAAGGAACTCCATTTATCGACGGAATCAAACCCCAAGAAGCCGCCGCCTGAATCTCCCGTCCACAACTTTTGACAATAACTCCAATAACTCCTCGTCAGACTAAGCTTGATCTTCGCTTTGGAACCGCACGCCACTGTCATTCGTGGACCGCGTTATGCCGCAATCAGAAGAAATACTGTGGTGCGGACACCCGTTAATGCGCCGCAATGAACCGATTGCGTTCATCCTTCTAGTGTTACTCGTACCCTTGGGAATCGGAGCGATTGGATTGTTTGTATGGTGGTTGATTATCAGTCATCGCTCGTTGACTATTACCAATCAACGATCCATTTTTCGCGATGGAATTTTTTCCACGTTGACAAGCGAAGTACGACATGTCGATGTCAGAAACATTCAGGTTCACCAGAATTGGGTCCAGCGACTTTTTGGAACTGGACGAATCGGGATTTCAAGCGCCGCCCAGGGCGGCATCGAAATCCAGATTGACGGGATTCTCGATCCTCGCTCAATCGCGGAATTGGTTCGGCGCTGTCGCGACGCGGCGGAATCGGGATTCGTGGTACCGCCAGCCCCTGTGCGAAGTGTACCACCACAGGCCTCCGCCATAAATCAGCTCCAACCAGAGCCGGCGATTTTCAGTTCGTCGATTAAGTCAGAACTTGCTTTTTGGTGTGCCGGAGCAGTGGCTCTCCTCGTGACGATATGGCTCTTCGCAGTTTACCTGCCGGCACTAGCGATTGTTTTGGGCGCGTCGCTGTTACTGAGCACTGCCGCCTATTGGTTCGTTCCCGCTGTGCGAATGACAATCGATGGACTTCTGAGCACAGATGATGCCAACTCAAGGTTGCAGACTCTTGGTCCTCCAGGGGTGCTCGTCGTCGCGGTGCTGCTAATTTCTTTCGCAATTCCTTCCCTACGCCAAGTACTTGCAGAGAAGTCGCGAATCGCAACCGTTGCGCAAGCTGACGAGAGCCTTGCTCGGGCAGTGCGCGATTCACAATTTCACTTTGAGTTGAAGCAATACGACAGAGCTGAAGAGATATTGGAGACGTCATTAAAGGATCCCCTGCCAAGTGACCGCACTAAAGCGTGGCAACTACTGGCCCAGATTCGAGAAACCAAGACGGCCGTCGAGCGTGCGGACGCAAGGCATCGCGAAGAGGAGCACATGCGAGATGCCACGGCTGCGGCTGAGCGGAAACTTCAGCGTGCGAAAGTGGAGGCCACTGCCATCTGGAAGTCGATCAACGAATGCATTGCTCAAGAACGGTACTCTGACGCGAACGATCAGTTAAAGATATATAGGGATCATTCAGGTGCAACACAACTCGAAACTGCGGCGGCAATAGCTCCAGCGTTGGCCGTAATCACGTCTCCGGCCGACGCACAAAAGATACTCTTGGAAATGGACGACTTTGAATTCTCGTCGTTTCATGAGTTAGAACGACTTCCACTGCGCGAGCGAATTGCTGATCCCAGACTGCAGAAACCCTTTGTTGCGGCGCTTCAAAACCAGATTGCCCACGCAAAACGCGTTCGTGCCGAGCGTGCCGAACGAGTCGCCGCGTCAAAGCGTACTCAAGCTTCAACCAAACCCACTCAAACGGCTACAAATACGCGGAACTCCAAGAGCCGCTACGATCGCATCTTGCGTTCGGATGATGGTGGTTCAATTCCTGTTGCTGCAAACAAGGCGTCATACGACAAGCTATCGAAGTATGCTGCTCGTGGAGATGTTGCGGCATTCGCAGGCCTATTCGCAGATGGGCTTGCTTGGGAAATCAAATCTGGAACACGCGTTCGCGAAGTTGATCCCGGCATCTTTTCCAGCGAAGTCGAAATTCTTGCCGGAAAATACAAGGGCAAACGCGGGCTGGTTGCTGCAGAATTCCTAAAGTAGGCGATTCTTGTAGCATTTCGGCGACTACCGCACCATCTCCAGCGTGCCCCACAAACTGGGATCGCTGGCAAATGGAAACTCGGCGCCCATGCTGAAGTATTGGCTGCCCAGCTCGCGGTCGAGCAGGTAGTAGGTGAAGCCGAGTTTGGGGTGGTCGGTGGGATTGAAGCCCGTCAGCGCGGCCGCCGGAATGAACAGGCTCATCACATAGCCGTCGACGCGCTTCTCGGTCGCCACCTTCAGCAAGCCGGGTCGCACCGGGTTGGCGTTCTCGCGGGCCCGGTCGACCAGCAGTTGATCGGCGACCGGGTCATTGTAACTGCGTCCGCCGCCGGCCGGCAGGAAGATGAACCGGTGACAGAAGCGCGTGGCGCGGTGGATGTTGTGCGTGGCCCGCGTGTCGATCCACAGTTGCAAGCCGTCGGAGTCTTCCAGCTTGCTCTCGCAGCACCAGCTTGGATGCCGCTTGCCATCGACGCGCACGCTATAGGCCAATCCCGCTTCGCACCAGGCCGCGCGCATGTCGGCAAACATCCGCTCGCCGTCCAACTCGGCCAGATTCGGCAAGCGATACTCGGCCGGCAACTCCGCCGGCGCAGCGTTGCCCAGCTTCTCGCGATACGCCAGATCGGCCGCGAAGCGGAACAGAAATCGAGTTGGCAAGAGTGGCTGGGCCATGATGCATTCTCAAGTCAACAAATTGACCACGACGACACGACGAACAGACGATGCAAGTCTCCGTGGTGTGCCGTCATTCCTTCTTCACGTCGTGTCCGTCGTGACGTTGTGGTTCATCTATGCTCTATCCAGGTCAAACCGTCGAAGCCGTGCGCTTCCCATTGGATACGCTGGCAAAATGCTCGGCTAGGAACTCGCGCAAGTCGCCGCGATCAAAATCCTCCGGCGAGACGAATCGTAATCGCAACGTGTCGAGCTGTGCGCCGGCCGTGAACTCGCGATCGACGCCCAGCTCGGTGATGCGTCCCAGGGCGAAATTCCCCGCCGGCCCGGTCAGTGTCAGATCGAGCCCGGCGATACGCTTGGTGTAGATCGTGGCCCAGGGCTCGCGCTGCTCGGGCACGAACATGTGGACCAGTTGCTGATTGTTCCAGAGGAACTGCCCCTTGGTCGCCGCGTCGCACAATCGCTCGCACAGCTCTTCCAACAAGTCGGCGTCCCAGGCTGGCGTCTTGCCGGGCGGAAAGCCCTTACGCGCGAAGTGCCATTTCTGTCCCAGCACTTTCCACGGCATGATGTCCTCGGGGTTCTGTCGCACCCGGTCGGCAAATCTTCCGAAGCCGGCGATCGCCGCGTCGACGAACTTCCAGAACTCCGGCTTGTCCACCTCTTCCAGCGAGTACACCTGTAGTTGCACTTCTTGAAACGGTCCACGCAGGTTCTTGCACTTCACCCGCGGCTCGTTGCCATAGACGGGCAGATCGGGCAGATCGTTCAGTGGCTTGAGTCCCAGTTGCGCCACGAGCGTCTCACGTTTGAACGAGTTCTTGGCGACCCGAAACTTCAGCTTCAACAGCCACTCTTCGCCCGTGATCGCGTGCATGAACCAGCCGTCGCTCTTGGTGGGCGCGGCGATTTCGACGATCGTGCGCGAGTTCCAATTCGTGTCGCCGAACTTTTCGGTGGCTTCGATCCGATCGACGACTTTTTTCAATATGCGGCCATCCCAACGGCAGGGCGACCCTTTGCGCCCCACGCGATCGACCGTGTGCCAGCGCCGGCCGTCGGCCTCCCATGGCATGCGCGCGTCTTTGCCCACCTCGGCAATGTCGACGTCGCCGTTGCGCCGCTCTTCCTCGGCCGCAAAGTCGTGAAACTTACGCTTTTCGTGCGGGCTGCTCGAGATGGCTTCGGCCAGCACGTCGCCCGTGTGCGAACGCAGCAGCGGCTCGCCGTTTTTCCGGGCGCGGCTTGACGACGCTTTTTCGGCGAGTCGAGCATGGTGCACAACGTCCTCGGGCGTGCCGTAGGCCACGACGTATCCGCCGCCGTCGCCGGCCTCGGGACCCATGTCCACGATCCAATCGGCCGTTTTGATCACGTCGAGATTGTGCTCGATCACCACGACCGTGTTGCCCAGATCGACCAGCCGGTTGAGCACGTCGAGTAGCTTGGCAATGTCGTCGAAGTGCAAGCCCGTGGTGGGTTCGTCGAGCAGATAGAGCGTGCGCCCGTGTCGGGACGCGATAGCTCGGCCGCGAGTTTCACCCGCTGCGCCTCGCCGCCGGAGAGCGTGGGCGCGGCTTGTCCCAACGTCAGATAATCGAGCCCAACGTCGCATAGCGTTTGCAGTATGCGGCGGATCTTGGGAATGTTCTCGAACAGCTTGACGGCTTTGGCGCACGACATGTTGAGCACGTCGGCGATCGACTGCCCGTGATACGTCACCGCCAGGGTTTCGGGATTGTAGCGCCGGCCGCGGCACGTGTCGCACTCGACCCACACGTCGGGCAGGAAGTGCATCTCGATGCAAATCTGGCCGTTGCCTTCGCACTCTTCGCAGCGTCCGCCCGGCACATTGAAGCTGAAGCGCCGCGGTGTGTAGCCCCGCAGTCGCGACTCGGGCAATTGCGCGTACAGCGCGCGGATGAGATCGAACACGCCGGTGTACGTGGCCGGGTTCGAGGTGGGCGTCTGCCCCAGCGGCTGCTGGTCGACGCGGATCACCTTGTTGATCAGCTCGACGCCGCGGATCGATTCGTGCTGGCCGGGCGTCGTGCTGGCGCGATGCAGCGTGCGGGCGAGCGAATTGTAGAGCACGTCCTCGACCAGTGAGCTCTTGCCGCTGCCACTTACCCCGGTCACAACCGACAGCGCGCCCAGCGGGATTCGTACGCTCACGTTGCGTAGATTGTTGTGCCGTGCGCCGACAATCTCGAGCCAGCCGCCGGGCGGTTCAGGCGAGAGGCTGGAGGAAACAGGCTGGAGGCTGGGGGCTGGAGGCTGGAGGGACGAAGAGGCGGCGCTGCGCTTCGCCGTCTTCTTGCGAGTCGCCTTGGTCGGTTTCTCCGCCGCGCCGTTGGTCAACGCTTGTCGGCCTGGCATGCGCCGATTCGTCGGCACGGCAATGCCCTTCTTGCCGGACAAATAGGGGCCCGTCACCGAGTCCTTTTGTTTGGCCACCTGCGCGGGCGTACCGCGGGCGACGATCTGTCCGCCGCCATCGCCCGCCGCCGGCCCGAAGTCGAGCAACTGATCGGCCGCTGCAACGACCTCGCGATCGTGCTCCACCACCAATAGCGTGTTGCCAAGATCCCGCAGCTTGGTAAGCGCGCCGAGCAGGCGGCGATTGTCGCGCGGGTGCAAGCCGATCGTGGGCTCGTCGAGCACGTACAGCACGCCGCACAATCCGCTGCCGACCTGGCTGGCCAGACGAATGCGCTGCGATTCTCCGCCCGAGAGCGTCGGCGCCGGCCGGTTGAGCGATAGATACTCGAGCCCGACGTCGACCAGGAATTGCAGGCGATTGCGCACTTCGCGCACTAGTTCGCCGGCGATCTTGCGTTCGCGCTCGTCGAGCTTCCAGTTCTCGAAGCGCACGAGCAAATCGCTCAAAGGCAGGCGGCACAGCTCATCGATCGTTTTCTCGTGCAGCCGCACGGCCGAGGCATCGTCGCGCAACCTTGATCCGGCGCACGTCGAGCACTCCACTTCACCGACCATGTGTTCCCATTTGGCGCGCAAGGCGGGCGACAGCCTGGCCGCTTCCTCCAGAGCCGGATAGAGCCCCTTGAACTGAAAGCGAAACAAGGGCCGTGTGTTCTTCTGGGACTTGCCGTCCACATGGACTTCGATCCAGTCCTCGCCCGTGCCGTGAAAGACGGTGCGGCGCTGGCGCACGCCGAGCTGATCGAAGGGCACGTCGAGCGGCACGCCGCATTGCGCCGACAGCGCCGCCAACATCCAGCCGAATACCTTGGATTCGGCCGTGGGCCACAAGCTGACGGCGCCTTGAGCCAGCGTCAGCTTGGGATCGCGCAGCAAGGCTTGCGGATTGGCGCCGGTTTGGGTTCCCAAGCCTTCGCAGGCGGGACACCAGCCGAGCGAGCTATTGAACGAGAAACTGTGCGGCGTCAATCGCTCGAAGCTGCGGCCGCAGCGGTCACAGGCAAAGTGCTGACTGTGAATCTCGCTGCGCCACTTGGCTTCGGGAACGTCGGCCGCGGGATAGGCCACGTGCAACAGGCCCTTGCCAAGCGACAGGGCCGTCTCCACCGTATCGGCAATGCGGCCGCGGGCATCCGGGCGCACGTTGACGCGATCGATCACCACCTCCACCAGGTGCCTGCGGCGGCGATCGATCGAGGGCATCTCTTCGATCGAGTACGTTTGCCCATCGACGCGCACGCGCACATAACCCAGCGCGCGAATTTCGTTCCACACGTTCTCGTATTTCTCGCCGACCTGCACTTCCAGCGGCGCCATTAGAAAGAGCTTCGTCCCCTCGGGCTCGGCCAGAATCTTGTCGACGATTTCATCGGACGTCTGCGTGCCGATGGGAATGTCGCAATCCGGGCAATACGCCGTGCCCAGCCGCGCCATCAAGATGCGCAGATAGTCGTAGATCTCCGTGACCGTGCCGACGGTGGAGCGGGGCGTGTGCCCCATGTGCTTCTGCTCGATGGCGATGGCCGGCGACAGCCCGTCGATGTGATCTAGCGCCGGCTTTTGCATCTGACCGACAAATTGCCTGGCATACGAACTCAGGCTCTCGACATAGCGGCGCTGGCCTTCGGCATACACGGTGTCCATGGCCAGCGAGCTTTTGCCACTGCCGCTCATGCCGCAGCAGACGGTCATCCGGTCGCGGGGGATCTCCAGGTCGATGCCCTTGAGATTGTGCTGCTTGGCGCCGCGGACGCTGATGGCCTTCGCTTCACGGACGCTGCTGCGGCGCGAGGCACTCGCGGACTTGCCCTTGCCGTTGGAGCGCGCGTGGTCGGCCGCCAGATGCGCCCGCAACGATTTTCCGGTGTGCGACGTTGCGTGCCCGGCAACTTCCGTTGGCGTGCCCACGGCAACGATCTCTCCGCCGCCAGCGCCGCCCTCGGGCCCCAGATCGATGATCCAATCGGCCGTTTTGATCACATCCAAGTTGTGCTCGACCACCAGCACCGTGTTGCCGGCGTCGACAAAGTCGTGAAGTACCTTGAGCAGCAGCTTGATATCGGCAAAGTGCAAGCCCGTGGTCGGCTCGTCGAGCAAGTAGAGTGTTTGCCCGGTGCTCTTCTTTACCAACTCGCGCGCAACTTGATGCGCTGCGCTTCGCCGCCGGAGAGCGTGGGCGACGGCTGCCCAAGCTTCAGATAGTCGAGCCCCACGTCGTGCAGCGTTTGCAGCTTGTGGCGAATCTTGGGGATGTTCTCGAAATGGTCGAGTGCCTGCTGCACGTCCATCTCGAGCACGTCGGCGATATTCTTGCCTTTGAAACGGACCTGCAACGTCTCACGATTGAACCGGTGGCCTTCGCACACGGGGCAGGTGACCCACACGTCGGCTAGAAAGTCCATTTCCAACTTGTTCGATCCGTTGCCCTCGCACGCTTCGCAACGGCCGCCGGCCACGTTGAAGCTGAACCGCCCCGCCTTGTAGCCGCGCATCTTCGACTCGGGCAACCGCGTGTACAAGTCGCGAATTTCGTCGAACAGCTTGATATAGGTGGCCGGGTTCGAGCGCGGCGTGCGCCCGATGGGCGATTGATCGATGGCGATCAGCTTGTCCAAATGGTCGAGGCCCTCGATGGCGTCGTGTTCGCCAGGATCGCCATCGCCGCCGTTGAGGTCGCGGCGCAACGCTTCGACGACGATATCGCTGACGATCGAACTCTTGCCCGATCCGCTCACTCCGGTGATGCAAACCAGTGCGCCCAGCGGAATCTCGACGTCAACGTTCTTGAGGTTGTTGTGCCGCGCACCGCGCACGCACAGAAACTTGTCGCCGATCGGACGCGGCTGCTGGGGCACGGGAATCGAATCCTCGCCCGAAAGAAACTTCCCGGTAAGGCTGCGCAGGCGCTTGGCAATGTCGTGGGCGTTGCCCGTGGCGACCACTTCACCGCCGCGCACTCCAGGGCCGGGGCCAAAATCGACGATATGGTCGGCCGCGCGCATCGTATCTTCATCGTGCTCGACCACCACGACGGTATTGCCCAGATCGCGCAATTGTGTGAGCGTGTCGAGCAAACGATCGTTGTCGCGCGGGTGCAGACCGATCGACGGCTCGTCCAGAATGTACAGCACCCCGACCAGGCCACAGCCGATTTGCCCTGCCAGCCGAATGCGCTGTGACTCTCCGCCCGAAAGCGTCGGCGCCGTGCGATCAAGCGCCAGATAATCGAGCCCCACGTTGCTCAAGAAACCCAACCGCCCGCGAATCTCCTTCAGCACTTCACTGGCGATCACGGCGCCGGTGGCGTCGAGCGTCAATTCGCTGAAGAAGTCAACGGCGTCGCTGATGGCCAGATCACATACCTCGGGAAGCGAGAATGCCGGTTGTTCTTCAAACTTCGGGTGCGCCGTCGAAATCTTCACCGCGCGGGCTTGTGGATTGAGGCGCTGCCCGTTGCATTCGTCGCAAGGCATCACGTGCATGTACTTTTCCAACTGCCTCAACTGCATCTTGCTCTGCGAGTTGCGATGCTTGTCGAGCAGCGAAGGGATGATGCCCTCGAACTTGCCGCCGTACTTGTGCCCGCCGGAGCCTTGTCGCCAAGTGTAGGTGATGTGCGTGTCGCCGGCGCCCCACAGCCACACCTGCTTGAGCGAATCGTCCAGGTCGCGCCAAGGAGTATCCAGCATCGTGCCCTTGGGCAGATCTTGCACGTGTTCGACGGTCGAGGCGACACCTTGATAGATGTGGCGCCGCCAGCGCCCCATGTCGCGCCACACGCCAATCAGCTCGAAGCAGCCCCCCTTGAACGACAGCTTGTCATCCGGCACCAGCAGGTCCGGATCAAAACTGTACAGCTCGCCCAGCCCATCGCACGAAGTGCACATGCCCTGCGGACTGTTGAAGCTGAAGAGTTGCGGACTGGGAGGTTCGAAGCTGATGCCGCAGTGCGTGCAGGCATAGTGGGCCGATAGCGTCAGATCGTTGTCATTGGCGGCCTTGGCTTTTCGCTTTGTCGCGCGCTTGGCCTTGGCCGGAGCTTCGGCCGGCGCGGCTTCCTCGGCCGGCGTTTCCATGGCCACGATCAGGCTGCCTTGGCCCATTTTCAGTGCCAGTTCGACCGCCTCGGCCAGCCGGGCGCGCGACTGGCCGGCCACCAGCCGATCGATCACCACTTCGATCGTGTGCCGCATCTGCCGGTCGAGCCCCAAATCGTCTTCGAGCGTGACGATGGCGCCGTCGACGCGTGCCCGGGCGAAACCCTGTTTGAGCAGATCGACGAACAAGTCGCGATATTCGCCCTTTTGTGCCTTGATCAAGGGCGCCAACACCGCGAAACGCGTGCCGGGTTCGATAGCGTTGATGCGCTCGATGATCTGTTCGCGCGTCTGCGCCGTGATCGGCCGGTCGCACTGGGGACAATGACCTTGTCCGGTGCGGGCAAACAATACGCGAAGATAGTCGTAGATCTCGGTGATCGTGCCCACGGTCGAGCGTGGGTTCTGTCCCGAGGACTTTTGCGAAATCGAGATCGACGGGCTCAGCCCGCCAATGAAGTCCACGTCGGGCTTGGGCATCTGCCCGAGGAACTGCCGCGCAAAGCTGGACAGGCTTTCGACATAGCGCCGCTGGCCTTCGGCGTACAGTGTGTCGAATGCCAGCGAGCTTTTACCTGAGCCGCTGACGCCCGTCAGGCAGATCAGGCGGTTGCGGGGCAGGGTGAGATGAATGTCCCGCAGGTTATGTTCGCGGGCTCCCTTGATAACGATGTCAGCAGCCATCGGCGAGTTTTGAATCCAGCACGCGGCGATAAAGTTGACGAACCCTAAATTGTAGGAGTCAACCGTACACTCCGACTAGGGCTCTAATTCGCGTGCCAACACGAAATCCTCATGGTCCGGCACGAAACGGGCAACACGCCTCGACGATTCTTGCATCTTTCCGGCACACGAAGTCGGGCGAATGGCCACTGGGATCGCTTTCTCAACGGCAGCTAGCGGCTCCGATTCGGTCTGGACCAGCAGAGGGGTTTTTGAGACACTTCGCGGCCCAAATTCCCGGAAGACGGCGCAGGACCTTCGACGGCTCGGTGATTGCGCCGTCGCCACGGTTGGTTGCGTCGCATTGAAGGAGGAGCTCATGATAACCATCCGCCTTGCCGGCATCGTGACTGCCGCAATTCTGTTTGCCGCTGTGGCCGCCGCGGCCGAACCGGCGCTCTGCGCGCGCCCAAGCCACCCAGCCTGTGGAGCAAGCTGTTTGGCAGGACGCAGAGTATGCCCGTCGCGCGGCCGCTGCCACGGCAACATTCCACCAGCGGCAGCGCCCGGTACGGCACAAGCCACGTGGAGCGAGCCAGCTTTGAGGAACCAGCGTCCGCGGTATCGTCCGCGGCCCAGCCGCGGAAGGCGCCGTCGCCACTAACATCCTGGTTTCACAGGCCGCGGCATCCATCGCGAACCATTTCCGAGTACATGGCCGAGGAGCGCCCATGAAATATCAGCGATTGGCGCATAAACTTCCGAGAGCAGCTCGCGGGCTTGGTTGGCTTGTTGCGGCATTGGCTTTGACGGCAGTGGCTGGCGCTGCCGAAGCGGAGCGAGCCGTCTACGAGGCCGCGCAACCTCAACGCGCCCCGGTATCGCGCATGCAGCAGACGCTCGAAGCGGCTCGCGACGTGGTCACGCTCTCCTGGCTCTCCGGCGATTCCGGTTCGCCACGCCACCAGCAGGAGGCTCTGGGACGCAGGCTCGAGAGCTTCGGCGCCGTCATCGAAACCGAAACCGACGAGCAGGGCCAAAAGTTCCTGGTTGTTAGCTGGCGCGAGGACAATCGCGGCCTGGAGATTCTCAACGCGCTGGCAGGACTGCGCTGGCTCGACCTGTCGCGCACGAACATCACGGACGCGGGCTTGGTCCCGGTGGGGCAGCTAACCGGCCTGCAAGTCCTGAAGCTGCAGCAAACGCGCGTCACCGACGTGGGGCTTGCACACCTTGCGCGGCTCACGTCGCTCGAAGGACTGGCATTACACGATACGAAAACGTCGTCCGCCGGCTTGCGCCATCTGACCCATCTGATCAACCTGCGGATCCTGAACCTTAGTTGGACTCAGGGCGGAGACGAATCGCTGGAAGTCGTCGCCGGATTCCCCCGGCTCGAAGAACTGTATTTGTACGATGCCAAACTGACCGACGCCGGCATGCCGCATCTGGCGGGCATGCGAAATCTGCGGGCCCTGAAACTGTCGTACAACGACATCACCGGACGGGGAGTTGCCGCGCTGGAAGGACTCGACTCGCTCGAGGTACTGTGGCTCGACTTCACGCAGGCCGATGATATGTGCCTGACCGACCTGTCGAAAATGCCCAACCTGAGCGGACTTTATCTCGGCGAATCGCAGGTAACGGACCAAGGCCTGGGGAAGCTGCCCCGGTTGCGAAACCTGCAATTGCTCGATCTGGCCAACCTGCCGATCACCGACGAAGGCGTGCGCTATCTGGAACGCTGCGCCTCTCTGACGATGTTGTCGCTGTCGGGCACGGACGTCTCCAGCGACGTGACGACTTCGCTGGCGCACTTGAGCCAGCTCACCCATATCAATCTGTCCAACACCGAAGTCAACGATCAAGCCGTGTCAGCGCTAACGCGACTCGAGTTTCTCTCGCACCTGGACTTGTCGGGCACCCGGGTGACGGATTCGGCGCTGGTGTTTCTCGAATACTGGCCGCACCTGGTCGAGCTGAACGTTCGCGGCACCAAGATCACGGAACCGGTTCTGGATGCGTTGGAAAAACTGCGGCCGGAACTTCAAATCACTCGATAGAATCTCCTCAACAAACCACGGGAATCGTTGGCCATGGGTATCGTGCCGAAAACGTTGCTGCAATGCGCGCTCGGTTTGGTCGCGGCGGTGATGATGGGCGCGGCGAATTTGCCTGCGGCCGACGCCTGGCCGCAGTTTCGCGGACCCGACGGACAGGGGCACGCCGTCGCCAGCCAATTGCCGGCCACTTGGAGCGAGGACGAGAACGTCCGCTGGAAGACTGCCATTGACGGCCTGGGCTGGTCGTCGCCGGTGGTTGCTGGCAATCGCGTTTGGCTGACGACCTCGGTCGATGAAAAACAGTCCTTGCGATTGCTGTGTCTCGACCGAGATTCCGGCAAGCAATTGTACGAAGTCGAGGTGTTTCGGGCCGACGACCTGGGACGCATCGCGTCGAAGAATAGTCATGCTTCGCCAACCCCCGTGGTCGACGGTCGGAATGTGTTCGTTCACTATGGCGCACACGGCACGGCATGCCTCACCGTCGAAGGTGAGATGGTTTGGAGTCGCCATCTGGAATACGACCAGCGACATGGGCCCGGCGGATCGCCGGTCGTGTGGAACGATCTGTTGATCGTCAGTTGCGACGGCATGGACGTGCAGTACACCATAGCACTCGACAAGCGCACCGGCGAGGTGCGTTGGGAATCCGATCACCCGGGCCTCCACGCGTATTCCACGCCGCTTGTGATCGACGAACAGGGAACGCCGCAATTGATCACCAGCGGCGGCGAGAATCTGATCGCCTATGCCCCGGCCGATGGACGGGAATTATGGCGCTATCGCCATGGCGGACACTCGGTGGTGCCGCGGCCCGTGGCCGGCAATGGGATGGTTTATTTCTGCACGGGCTACTGGACGCCGACGCTGGTGGCAGTGCGCACCGGCGGCAGTGGAGACGTCACCGACAGCCATCTGGCCTATCGCATCCGCCACAGCGTGCCGCATACGCCGTCGCCCGTGCTGATCGGCAAGCACATCTACTTCGTCAGCGATCAAGGCGTGCTGACGTGTGCCGACGCACTGACCGGTGAGGAGCTGTGGCGGGAACGATTGGGAGGCAGCTTTTCGGCCTCACTGACGCTGGCCGATGGAAAAATCTACTGCCTGGACGAGGAGGGCACCATGTATGTGTTGGCCGCCGGAGACAAGTTCGAGAAACTGGCCGAGAGTCATCTGGAAGGCCGCACGCTGGCCACGCCTGCCTTTGTCGAAAACGCCATCTACCTGCGCACCGATTCGCATCTCTACCGCATCGAATCCGGCAGCGCAACCGCGCCACGCAACATAAAGGCCGGCGCCACGATCTCGCGCGACGTCAAACCGAGGTTCTTGCGCTAGCTACGACCGGGCAAAGCGGCCATGCACGTACGTGTCGCTGCCGGAACATTCGACGACCGGCTCGCACAGGGCCAACGCGTTTGCCATCACATCGAGACCCGCGCCGCCGATCGGGCTGGGCGCGCCACGACCGCCCACGAGTTCGGGCGCGATGAACGCATGGACCTCGTCGATCTGGCCAAGGTCCCAAAAGGCACCGAGCAATTCGCCGCCTCCTTCCACCAGAACGTTGGTCATGCGCCGGCGACCCAACTTATCGAGCAGCCATTCCAATCGCGCGGCGTGTGTCGCGCCCCGGCAGATGAGTACTTCGCAGCCGGCCGCGGTCAAACGCTCACGATTTGGAACCGGTGAGGCTTCGGATGCAGCCACGATCACCGGGAGGTCGCGGGCGGTGCGCACCAATTGGCTCTCGACCGCCAACGATGCGGCCGAGTCGAGCACGATGCGCGCGGCAACCCGCGCCCGAAGGCCGGGCCGTCAGCAGCGGATCGTCGGTTGCCGCGGTGTTGCGGCCGACCATAATGGCGTCGACCCGGCCGCGAATGCGATGCACGATGGCTCGCGATGCCTCGCACGAGATCCAGCGGCTATCGCCGGAAGCAGTCGCCATCTTGCCATCCAAAGTCATGGCCCATTTGGCGATGATCCAAGGACGGCCGGACGCGACGAGCTTCAAGTACGGCGCGTTGAGTTGCCGCGCTTCCGTTTCCAGCAGGCCGGTTTCCACGTCGATGCCGGCCTGGGCAAGTTCGGCGCAACCCTGGCCCGCCACTTGAGCGAATGGATCGCTCTGGGCGACGACTACACGGCGAACGCCGGCGGCGATCAACGCCTGCGTGCACGGGGGCGTCTTGCCGTGATGGCAGCAGGGTTCGAGCGTGACATAGACGTCAGCGCCCGCAGCGCGCGGTCCGGCCAATTGCAGGGCTTTGACTTCGGCGTGGGGGCCGCCAAAGCGTTGGTGGTATCCCTCGCCCACGATCTCCCCGTCGCGCATGATCACGCAGCCGACCATCGGATTCGGTTCGACCCAACCTTCGCCGCGCGCCGCCAGTTCGAGCGCTCGGGCCATGTGCGAAGCGTCGAATTCGTTCTGCTGCATGGGGTGGGCGCCATCGACGTGGTGGGACGCTAAGCGACCTTGTCGCGGGAATATCTTGCCGCAGTTACTCGCGTGCCGGCCGCTCTCTAGTCCATGTCAGGAGTCCACAAGCCCGACTTTTTGGCCCCGCCCGTTTGTTCGCCGCCGGGAGTCCAGATCTTACCGGGCTCCGCCGTGGCCGCACCACCGGGTACAACAATGCCAGGCGCTTCGGCACCGGCCGCCGCGGCGGCTGCCGCCGTGGGTCGCCCGTCGGGTCCGATAATGCCGGCGTCGGCCAGGATCTGGAACAGGGCTTGCGCCACGCCGGGCTCTCGCAAATGCTCGTTGCGAATGTGCGTCAGCACGCGGTCTGCCTCGGCCACGTCCCCACGCGTGATGCGCAGTGCCAGTTCCGCCAGATCCCACGGAGCGGTCGAGTTCTTGTTCTTTTCGGCAACCTTCCGCGCCAGTTCCAAATACTCGAGCGCCTGGTCCGTGTCGGAATCGACTTGCGCCAGGATGCCATAGACCTCGGACTTGTCGAGCTTGCTGTCGAGGCTCTCGCGGGCAATCACCTCGTGAGCCAACGACTTGATGGCCGCGATGTGCCGGAAATGGTCGGCCGCCTGGTAAAACTGCACCAGTTGTTCGTCGGAGAGCCCTTTGACGTCGAGTCGTGCCAGTCGCGCCAGGCCGATGTCAGCGAGCCGGCCAGACTTGGAATCGATCGTGCCCAGCGTTGGCAGTTGAAGTTTTTCGCGCAACTGGTTGAAATCGAAGGTCGCTCCGCTTTGCTGTGTAGCCAGTTCCAGCAGCAGGATCGAAGCCAGCAGCGGCACGCGGAACTTTTCATCGCCGGCGGCTTCCGCGGGCGTTTTCCCACTGAGCAGTTTTTGCGGTAGCGCGGTCCAGCGGTTCAACAGCACGTCGGCTCGCTTGGCGTCGATCAATAGCAGGCGCTTCTCCGGCGGCGTGTCGTCCGGGAAGCGCCAATTCCAACTCAGCAAGTGTTGCACGGCCGCCGATTGGCTTTCGACTTCTTCGGCACTTGGTGCTCCCACGGCGGTTCCGACGATCTCCTCGACCGCGGCCTTTGCTGGAGCCAATTCGGTGCGATAGGCAACAAGTTCCAGCCGGGCGTCGCGATCGGTCTGCTTGCCATAGAGAAACACATGGCCCACGATCATCGGCACGCGATCGAACGACAGATCTTTGCCGCTGGGCGGAATCTCACGGTCGACCAACCACCACGCGCCCTTGGGAGGCGGTTCGTCTTCGCTGCCGAGACGCGAAAGGTCAAGCGGCATCTGTGGTGCACGTGGGCTGGCCATCAACAACGCCTGGCAAGCGTCCACATCGATTGCCGCATAGGTAATCATCACCAGATCGACCAGGTCGACGCTGTCGGCATCGAGCAGTTGCGCCAGCGCCTCGGCTTCGGCTTTGTCGTCGAGCGAAACACTCTGTTGGGCGAACTTACGCCAGGCCTCGATCGCGCCGGAAGTGTCTGCCAGCCACGAGCGCAAGACGGCAATGTTGTGCCAGATGGCCGGCCAGTCGCCGACCTTGGCCGCCAACTCGACGAGGTTCTTTACCGCCTGCCGCCACGCGCCGTGCAGCGCGGGCTCCATGGCGCTGACAAACACGTTTTTCCACAGGGCATCGTCCGGAGCCGTCCACAAGGCAAAATCCTGCTTGGCCAACAGCGGCAGTCGCGCCGAGTTGTTTAGCTGAATCAACAGCGACATCGGGTGTTCGTCCTTGGCCCCGCCCATGCCGATTTGTAGCGCGAGGTGAGCCCGCGCGGCGAGCAAGTGATTGTCGGCCAAGAGTGACTGGGCAACCGCGCCCACGGCGTCGTATACCGCGGAAGGAATCTGATCGGCGCACTTTTCGAGTGCGTCTTGCAGCACGTCCACGGCAAGCGTGGCGCCTTCCTGGGCCGCGGACAGCGTGGCCTTCTCCGCCAATGCCACGGGATTGTCGGGGAATTTTTCCACGAAGCGGGCAATTGTCGCCGTGGCCTTCTCTTCCGACCCGAGTTGCCCCTGTAGCATGGCCTTGATCGACAGCAGGCATGCGCGATCGGGATATTTATCTTCGATGCTCTCGATGTGCTCGAGGCAGGCGGCGCGCTGATCGCCTTCGAGCATGCGCTGGATTTTGTCTAGTTCGGCTGGCAGATCGGAGCAGCAAAACTTGATTTTTTTGCCCGTTCCGCCGGGACAAGGAGAGTATGGATCGATGGGCATGGGGACCTGCTCGCGAACCGGGCGACGCGGAGAAACGCGAAAGCCGGGATCCTAGCACAGATGCGGCCCGATATCGAGTCAAACGGCAATTGCCGCCGCCCGCTCAACTAGCGCCGCGGTCAGCGCCGCTCGCTTCTTCTTGATCAGCGCGAGCAGGGCCTTTTGCGGATCGGTGAACTTCTTCACACCCTCGGCCATCAGCGTGGTTTCCAGGTGTTCGACGTTCACTTCGCGTTCGATTTCGTCGAGCACTTCTTGCGGCGGCAGCTTGTCGATCCGCCGATCGAACGTCATGCCGCTGGCCTCGATGGCGTCGTTCGTGGCCGGCGGATTGGTTTCAATGTCGCTGCCCGCAAAGGCGGCCGCGTATTTCCAGGGTGGATCTTCGGGCTTCTTGGTGCCGGTGCTGGCGAAAACCATTTCTTGATCGAGGGGCGTCTTCTTGTCTTTCCAGAACTGCTGATTCTCGGCCCAGATCTCCTTGGCGTTGACGATGCCCACCATACCCTGGGCGGCCGGCGAAAGTTGTGGGACGTGTTTCTCCGTGTACACATCGACACGCGAAACGAAAATGCTGTAAACGCTCTTGAAGTGCTTCCGGTCCTTGCGTTGTTCAGCGCCGCGCCACATCGCGTTGCGCGCGGCTCGATATTGCCGCAGCGTGAAGATCAGCGTCACATTGATGGTCACGCCAGCAGCGCACAACGGTTCGATGGCGTCGATCCCGGCGGGCGTGGCCGGCACTTTCATCATGCGGTTCACGTGGCCGCTGCTCCACTTCTTGCCCAACTCGATGTACCTGGCCACGCGCTGCTCTTGGGGCGGACCGAGTTCGGGATCTTCCAACAGAGGATCGAGTTCGAAACTCACGTAGCCGTCGTTCGCGTGCGTCTGATCCCAAACGGTGCGAAAAACCGACTGGGCTTCGCCCACCAGCTTGTCCGTCATGTGCCAGGCGATGTCCTGGTCGCGGAGCTTCTGGTCGATCAGTTGTTCCATCGTCTGGTCGAAACGGCCTGTCTCGATCAGGTTGGCGATGATAATCGGATTGGACGTGGCGCCGGTTGCGCCCAGGGCCCGATTCTTGGCCACCAATTCCGGGTCGATGGAATCCAGCCATAGTTTGGTTCCGGTGCCGATCAGCGACCGAAGTGGCGAAGTCATGATGGTTCCTCCGGTTGGTCGCCAAGGCGACATTTTGCCAGGCCCAAGGGCATTTACCAGTAAGGGAATCGACGTCTGCCGCCGATGATCCCTTTTTCAACGCGTATGGGCGCAGTCGCTGCGCCACTTGTTTTGTACCCCCTGGGTTGCAAAAGACAAGGGAAGGGCCGAATGGCGTGGTTTGGCGAAACGGAGCGCCTATCTCTCGACGTTCGGCTCAGGATGCGACGGGAGGGTCGGACCGTTGGTTGTTGATCCGTGCAATTGGGGGACGGGCGATCTCTGGAAATATGAGCTAAATGAGCCGACTATTCCTATTTCTGAAGTTCTAACGATTATTCCTGTTGCGCAGGCCCTGCCGAGGCCGATTAGGAGTGGCAGTTTCCAGGTTCGCGCCTTGATTGCGCGTGCCGCGCTCGGTGCTAGCAATTTGGAGAATCCTGACTGTGCGTCAGTGTCAGGCCATTGTAACCGCAGTTTGGGCCGTATTGCTACTCGGCGCGCGACTCTGGGCCGTCGCGCAGCCGCCATCCGGCCTGCGACGCGGCGCTCCAAAGCTGGTTGCCAATCGCGTCATTCGCGATCCGGCCGTCGAGCAGGCGGCCTGGCGCGCGCAGCATCCCAATCCCAGTGAGCCACTGGGATTTTCCGCGCAAAGATGACAGCGCGCATGGGGCAAACGCCCGTTTCACCGAGTCCCGTGATCGACGAGCATGTTCCGGACAGCGAAGAGTACGTGTCGGAAGGTTACGAGCCCTCACCGTACGAAGCGCCCGAGTACGACTCGGAAGAGTTCATGCACATGCCGGTCGAGGAATACGACGCTCCGGCCCCGGCTGTCAGTTCGGGAGAGTGGCTTCGCAATGGCTGCTGGTATACCCAGCAAAGCGCCGTTTATCTCAGCCGCTCCGTGGGTCCAAGGAATGCGGTGATCCTGGCCACGGAGGTGCAGGCCACCGTATTTGCGCACGACAGCCCTTTTTTGCAGATTCCCATCGACATGGGCTGGCAACCGGGAATCCGGTCCATGCTGGGGCGCCACATCGGCCGCGACGTGCGCAACCGCGATCACTCGATCGAATTCACTTATTTGGGCCTCACCCACTGGCACGTGGCCGGTGGGCTCACGTCGTTGGCTGGCGACAACATTTTTTCGAACATCGATCCGACACGTTCCCTTCCGGCGTTTAACCGCTCGACTTCTCAGTCGTTTGACCAGAACTCGGATTTCAACAGCTTTGAGCTGAACTATCGCATCGCCCGCCGGCTGGCGCGCGACCAGATGATCTATACGCGTGACAGCACTTGGGTGCGGCGCGCGTCGCCCACCATACTTCCTTCGGTCTACGCGGGCATTCGTGGCGTTGGCATCAATGAACAACTGCGCTGGTTGGCTGCATCCGACGTGCCGGTGTCGACGGGGTCGTACTTCGTCAGCACGCACAATACGATGGTCGGGCCGCAGATCGGAATGGATGTCTACTACGAGTGCGCGGACTGGCGGCTGGGAGTTCTCACCAAAGGGGCTGCCACGGTCAATTGGGCCTCGCAATCCTCCACGGTGCGCATCCTGGATGCCAACGGCGTGCCACTAATACCCAACCGTGACGAGCGTGCCAAGGTACATGAAGCGTCGTTCGTGGGCGAATTGGGATTTGTCGGCGAATATCATTTGCGACCGTCCTTCGCCTTGCGTTTTTCCTACGACCTGATGTGGGCGACCAATCTGGCATTAGCCCAGAACCAACTCACGTTCAATCCGGGCGTGCCGGCCGACATTGCCAACTCGAATACCTTATTCTTCCAAGGCCTGTCGTTCGGTTTCGAGATCGTGCGCTAGCAGTGCTGTCGCACAAGCCATTTTGATCGGCCAAAACCACGCGCGATTGCGAACTTGGAAGCCACGCCGCTCCACCGGTACAGGTCGATCGTGCCATCCATCGGGATAGACTGAAACTGAACCGGCAGGTAGGCTTAAGGCTCTACCTCGGGATGGCATCGCGGAGGAATCGCGCATGTCGCCCGCTAGTGGAATTGCGAGCCAACCGATTTTGCTCGGCATGGAGCCGTACGGCGGGCTGGCTGGGCGGGCGTATGGGAACTGAGCACTGGTGTTAAACAAATTCTTTGTACGGCACAGTTTCAAAGTCATCCTGGTAGTGCTCTTCTTGCTGCCGGTCCTCGGACGCGGTGCGCAAGGCCCTGATGAGCAACGACAACGATGTCCACGACTGGCTGCCGGATACTTACGCCGAAACGCAGGATTTTAGCTGGTTCCAGAGCCACTTTGACAACGAAACGTTCGTGTTGGTGAGCTGGGACGGCTGCACGCTCGAGGACGAGCGGCTGGAGCTTTTCGCCAAAAAGATCATCCCGCCGGAAATCAAGCCCGAAGACCGTCCCACCCTGCTCCGCAAGCCCGAGCCCCCCAAGAAGCCCTGGTGGAACGACCTGTTTTTCTCCTCCTGGCTGAAGAAGCCACAAAAGATTGATTTGGCGACGTCCGGTCCGCTCTTCAAGAGCATCGAGACGGGGCAGCGACTGGTCGATCGCTTGGTGAGTCCACCGATCAACCTCTCCGAGGACGAAGCGCTCAAACGGCTCAAAAGCCTGTTTGTCGGTCCGCAAAAGGAGGGGCAACCGCCTGCGGAGCGGCAGACCTGCGCCGTCATCACGCTGACGGCCGAAGGCAAGCGCGATCTGCGCGTCACGCTCAATGAGGTTTATCGCGTGGCGACCGAAGAACTGGGGATGTCGCGCGACCGCGTCCGCTTGGGCGGACCGCCGGTCGACAATGTCGCCATCAGCGTCGAAGGGGAAAAGACGCTCATCCGCTTGTTCATTCCCGCCGGCATCGTCGGCTTGAGCCTGGCCTTCTGGTGCTTGCGCAGCGTGCGGCTCACGGCCATGGTGTTTGCCACCGCCTTGTACGCGGGGGCCATCAGCCTGGCCATCGTGCACTACACGGGCGATGCGATGAACGCCATCCTGCTCACCATGCCGGCCGTGGTGTACGTGGCGGGCATTTCCGGCGCCATCCATTTCGGCAACTATTATCGCGACTCGGTCGCTGAGCACGGCGTCGACGGCGCACCGACACGGGCCCTCAAACATGCATTCCTGCCCTGCGTGCTGGCAACCGGCACGACGGCAGCGGGCCTGGCTTCGCTGTACACCAGCGAACTGGTGCCCATCCAGATGTTCGGCGTCTATTCCGCCGCGGGCGTGGTCGCCACCTTGGGACTGCTGTTTCTCTTTTTGCCGTCCTGGATGCAGTTGTGGCCAATGAAGCCGCATAGCCTGCTTGACGGCAGCCAACCCAAGGCCGAAGACATTGCCCTGCCCGTCCGCGTGCGCAAGATCCTCGAGCGCGTGCTCGATCATCATCGGCTCGTATTCGTCACGCTGATTGGCTGCATGATTTTTGGCGGCATCGGCCTGATGAAGATCAACACATCGATCAAACTGACCAAGTTGTTCTCGCCCAGCGCCCGATCATTCACGACTACGAATGGCTGGAGAGCAACCTCGGGCCGTTGGTGCCCATGGAAGTGATCGTCCGCATCGACAACAAGAAGGCCAACCTGACCTTCCTGGAGCGGATGGAGCTGATCCAGCGCATCCAGGAGAGTATGGTCGGCATTCCGGATATCGGCTGCACGATGTCGGCCACCACGTTTGCTCCGTCTCTGGAGGTCACGCGGAAAGGACCGCTCATCAGCAAATCGATGATGCGGACTGGATTGAACAGAAAACTGGCAGACCATCGCGACGAATACCTCGCCAGCGATTTCGTGGCGCAAGAGAAGGATGGCACCGAGCTATGGCGAATCAGCGCGAGTCGGCGCGCTCAACGATGTGGACTACGGCGTCTTCAAGGAAGAAATTCGTGCGCGGGTCGAACCGGTAATTCTTCAGGAGCGCGCGGATCGTCGCCGACCGAAAGAGAGCTGATCAGCGGGCCGCCAAGCAAGGCAATGACGAAGCCGCGGCCGAGGCGGCGCAACTGGCGAATGCCGCCACCGCTGGCGGTACACTGGGCGTCGACGCCATTTACACCGGTCTGGTGCCAGTGGTTTACAAAGCCCAACGCGAGATGCTCAACGGACTGGCTTGGAACTTCATGACCGATCTGGCCACGATCACCGCCGTGATGATCGTCGTCTTCTGGGATGTCTCGGCCGGACTCATTCTGCTGATTCCCTCGGCCTTTCCGATGGTGATGGTGTTCGGAATGATGGGCTGGCTGGGCGTGGTGATCGACGTCGGTACGATCATGACGCCCGTCGTGGCGCTAAGCGTCAGCGTCGACGACGTGATGCACTTTTTGATCTGGTATCGGCGCGGCCTGACCGAAGGCATGAGCCGCAGGAATTCCATCATGCTCGCCTACGAAGGCTGCGCGGGCCATGTATCAAAGCTGGGCCGTGTTGGGCCTGGGCCTGGCGGTGTTTGCCCTCAGCTCGTTCGTGCCGACGCAACGGTTCGGAGCGATGACGTTTCTGTTGCTCACCTCGCGCTGATCGCCAACCTGTTGCTCTTGCCGGCCGTGTTGGCTAGCCCGCTGTCCTATCTATTTGGCCGCCGCGTGATTCGCGAAGCCGCCAAGAAGCGAGCCGCCGCCGAGAAAGAAACCGCCACTGCGGGCGGACCCCGGCCCTCGCTCCGCCAAGACAGCTCGCACCGCGTGCGCAGCTAAGACGCGCTTCGGCACAAGCGCGGCGGCAGAGGTCGTTGCTCCTCAAGCAATCACCCGTAAGGATCGACGCGCGCTAGCTGCCCGGCGGAAACAGCACCATCGCGACCGACTGGCCCATCGACGTCTGATTCAATACGACCGCCGCGCCGCCGTTCGACGCATGGGGCTGGCCGTGCACCACGTTGACCGGACACGTCGGGTCGGGCTGTTCATAGTTGAGCGTTACGGGAACCTGGCCCGTTTCGAACGCCATTAGCGACGCCAGCAACTCCACGGCGCCGGTGCCGGCCCCCAGATTGCCAAAATAGCTTTTCGGCGCGGTAACCGGCACGTCTCCCAACGTATCGCGAATCGCCAATGCCTCGGCCCGATCGTGCTCGACCGTGCTTAGCCCGTGGGCGTTGACGTGCGCCACGTCGTCAGTTTCGATCTTGGCGGAGCGCAAAGCCTGTCGAATGGCCGAGCGAATGGCGTGTCCACCAAAGGGGGCGCCGGGCGTACACGCTTCGAACGCGTTGGCAAACCCTCCGAAGCGTGCCAGGATTTTGGCGCCTCGCGCTTCGGCGAACGACCGCCGCTCCAGGATGAAAGCCGCGGCGCCCTCGCCATAGACCATGCCGTCGCGGTGGGCATCAAACGGTCGCGAGATCTCGCCCGGCCGCTCGTAACGCAGCGAGTGCATCCAGTTGTCGCGAAACGCCCAACTCAGCGGATGCACGCGCGAGCCGGTGCCGCCCACGATCATCACGTCGGTCTCCCCGCGTTCGATCACATTGGCGCCCTCGGCGATGGCAATCAAACTTGAGGCCTCGGCCAGCACGATCGTGTTGTTCGGGCCGCGCACGTCGCGGGCAATGGCCACGTGGCAGGCCGGCATGTTCGGCAGGTACGCGCAGCATCCAGAGGGGATACATCTCACGCAACGCGCACTCGTCCCACCGCGAAAAGTGAAATTGTCGATCCGTGATGCAGTGGCGAAAAGCGTTGACCAGTTCTTCCGGCTGGATGTGAATCATGTCGGCGCCGAACACCACGCCGTAGCGCTCGGGATCGACCACTTCGCTGGATACGCCGGCCTGATTGACGGCCATCTGGGCCGAGGCAAACGCCAATTGAATCGACCGGCTCATCACCTTCAGGCTCTTGCGCGGGGCGATGAATTCCTTGGGCTCGAAATCGACGACTTCGGCGCCCACGCGGACGGGAAACTCGTCACTATCGAAGATGCTCATGCGGCGAACACCGCTGTGGCCGCCCGATAGGGCGCATTGCACCTTGTCGTAGCCAATCCCCACCGGAGTGACCGCGCCAACGCCCGTGATGACAACTTCCCGCGAGGAATAATCCATGTACTCGCTTCGACTTGCTTACTCGTTAGCAGTGCATCGTGGCGGGAAGCCGCATCGGCTCGGACGGCATTGCTCGTCGTGTTTCCGCGGTCCAAGCCGACCGATGGGTGTGCCGTTTTGCGGATGCGCTCGAACGCTCCTGCGCAAACGTCGACCGCGCAAATAGTTACGCTCGTGGGCCGCGAATCCCCGGCAATCGCTAGGTAACCGACCTCGACCCCAGCCTGCGCCGTGATTGCCGGATGCGCGCTATTGGTTTTGTCGGTTGGCGCCCAGAGCAAGCCGTAATGTTAGCCCGTATTTTCCACTTCAACAAGCAGACCTGGGATGACTTTGGGGCGACTGGGGGCTTTTTATTGCCGGTTATCGCCGCTGTGCGCCGATAGGTACTAGCGACGCAAAGCCAGGCGGGGTACGTCGATTGGCATCGAACTAGCTAGCTCAGACCGAATGCCGATCTTTGAGTCCGTCGCCCGCGCGGCCCGCAGCCGCCCGAGGGGGCGAATCATCCCCAGAATCAACCCATTCATGCGAGGACTCGTGTGATGCTGGATCACACAGGCTCCGCGGCACGCTTCTCGATGGGGCAGGCGCGCGGCATCGTCAGAGACCTGTTTCAGCCCAACCTGGCCATTTATTGGACAGACTTCCTGCTCTCCTCCTTCGTGGGGGGGCTCTGTTTCGTGTTGGTGCGGCGCGTCTTCGAGCCGTTCTCGGTTCCCTCGGTGATTGCCTTCGTCGTTTGCGGGCTGTGCTACTACCGGGCCGTACTGTTTATTCACGAGTTGGTCCACTTGCGCGACAAGCGATTCCGGCTATTCAACATCACCTGGAATCTGATGTGCGGCGTTCCCTTCCTGACGCCGACGTTCATGTACTACACGCACGCGGATCATCACATGCGAAAGCATTTTGGCACGCACGAGGACGGCGAATACTTGCCGTTGGGCGCGCAGTCGCCCTGGCACATCCTGGTTTATTCGTGCCAACCATTCGTGCTGCCGGTGCTCGCCATCGTGCGATTCCTGATCCTCACGCCCATTTGCTGGGTGAGCCCCGCGGCGCGAGCGTTCGTGCATCGTCGCGCCTCGTCGATGGTGATGGACCCCAGCTACATCCGGCCGCTTCCCACGCGCGGCACGCTGCGGGTCATTCGCGTGCAAGAGGCGCTGTGCTTCCTGTGGTGCGCCGGGGTGGCCACGGCGGTGATTGCGGGGATCGTGCCCTGGCAATTCCTGCCGACTGCCTACGGCATTTCGGTCTTCATCCTGATGCTGAATGCCGTCCGTACGCTGGGCATCACCGCTATACGAACTCCGGCGGCGAGATGACGTTTCTCGACCAACTGCTCGACTCGATCAACTATCCGCACCGGCCGTTCCTCTCGGCGCTGTGGGCGCCGTTGGGGTTGCGCTTTCACGCGCTGCACCACGTGTTTCCCTCGCTGCCCTACCACAACTTGGACCAGGCGCACCGCCGCCTGATGGCCGAGTTGCCGGCCGATTCGCCATACCGCTTGACCGAGAGCCCCAGCCTGACGGCCTCGATCGTACAACTGTGGCAAACGTCGCTCGCCGCGGGCAAAGAGGCAAGTCCAACACGCGAGCACCGCGGCCAACCACGCGGCATGAGCGGCGCAGGAAAGTCACTCACCGGAGCACATTAGCCTTTCGGCACACACCCATTGCCGCGGCAGGCTACCTTGTCGCGTGCTGCATGGCCGTGCGCATTTCTTGCAGCAAGTCGGCAATCGCCTCGTGCTCCAAGATCGACGCCCGCACTACTACCAGATTGCCATACGGCAGGATCGTGCTGCCGGTGGCTTCGACCGCGTGCTTCTGGACTGCACCGGCTGGCGTATAGGGCGTGTAGGCTGGCGCACTGGCATAGGTGGTGACTTGCGCGACCTTCGGAACGACGCCTCCCACCTTCGGCGCTTTCGGCGGCTTCGGCGGGTCGAACACCAGCGCCAGAATCCGCGACAGTTCGCCGATGTCTCCTTCCTGCAGCAAGTCATGTACGTCGTAGACTCGCAGTTCGACAAGTCCTGCCACGGCGTCCGGCGTGGTGATTTGTAGCACGCCATTGCGCACGACGTACGTCAAATCGTAGTTCGACAGCAGCAGGTCGAGCGCCGACTCCAAAGACAATCCTTTGAGCGTACGGGCTACCGGCGTATCACCCTCCATCCCGGCTTCCTCCAGGGCGCGGTCATCGAGCTGGATTTCAATCCCGTGCAAATCCTTGAGATAGTCGACGGCGTCCTGCAGCGGCGTTTCGATGAACTCCATCGTGGTGTTGGTCTCGAGCGCTTCGCGAATCACTTTCTCCGCGCGCTCGTCGTCGGCCCGTTTCAGGTGGCTGCGCTCGAGGCCAGTGCGCTGCGCAGGCTGTTCGGCCGGTTCTCCGCCGAATGGATCGTCGTCTGCCTGAACTCCCATATTGGAAACAACTCCCAGCGATCCGATCAGGACCATTGCCACCAATGTCGAGACTCTCCGACGGCGCAGTTGAAAGCGTGCCATGGCTACCCCTCCCTCGATCCGTGGACCGTTGATGTGAATTCGCCAACGCGGCGTTGGCCTGCGCGGCGGGTTCCGGAACGCCGCGACCACGCGTAGCATACCACGAAGTGGCCGTTTCAAGCAAAGTCGGGGTGGCCGACAACCCCGGCCAACACCCGGCCACGGCCGGCACCATCGCATGGCTCGTGTCAATTTGAGAATTCGTCCGTAGCGTGGTAGGGTAAAGCCCGCGAACGTGCCGTCTTTCCAGCGACCAGACCGGGGTCCAATGGCGATGCAACGGGACAGTGGACCAACGATCGGCGCGACCACGCGGCGCTCGTTCCTGCGGCAAGCCGGCGGCGGTTTCGGCGCCGTGGCGCTGGCGTCGCTGCTGGCTCGAGACGGCCTGTTGCACGCGTCAACCGGCCAACCAACCGCTCGCCCGTTGGCCCCAAAGCCGGCCCACTTCCGCCCCCGGGCGAGCCGCGTGATCTATCTGTTCATGCACGGCGGGCCGAGCCACGTCGACTTGTTCGACCCCAAGCCGGAGTTGGTGAAATACGCCGGCCAGTCGCTGCCGGAGAGCGTGGGCCCGGTCATGACGCGGCGCAAGGTTGCGCACAACCCGCTGTTGGCCCCCATCAAGCCGTTTCGGCCGCGAGGCGCCTCTGAGCTGGAGATCAGCGATTTCCTGCCGCACCTGGCCGAGCAGGCCGATCGCTTGTGCGTGCTGCGCAGTTGCCACGGAGACAGCGTTAACCATCCGCAGTCGGTCTATCAGATGAACACCGGCAGCATCCTGATGGGACGGCCCAGCTTGGGCAGTTGGGTCAGCTATGGACTCGGAACCGAGAACGACAGTCTGCCGGCGTTCGTCGTGTTGCCCGATCCGGGCGGCGGCATCAAGGGCGGACCCGCGGCCTGGGGCAACGGTTATCTTCCCGCCACGTTCCAGGGCACGACGTTTCGCCCCGGCGCGACGCCGGTGGTCGATCTCCGCCCGCAACCGTCGATCAGCCGTCAGCAACAACTCGGCACGCTCGACCTGTTGCGCCAGATCAACCGTCGGCACCTCGACGAGCGCGGCGCCGACAGCCAGTTGGAAGCGCGCATCGAAGCCTACGAGTTGGCCTTTCGCATGCAGTCGGCCGCTCCGGCGGTCGTCGATTTTGCGGATGAAACGCCCGAGACGCTCGCCCTGTACGGCATCGACGAAAAAGACACCGACGAGTACGGCCGCCGTTGCCTGTTGGCACGCCGATTGATCGAGCGCGGCGTGCGGTTCGTGCAACTCTATTCGGGCGACACCAACGGCTGGGACGCGCACAATGACGTCGCCGACAACCACGGCACTTACTGCCGCCGCACCGACAAGCCCGTAGCCGGATTGCTCACCGACTTGGCACGGCGCGGCCTGCTGGACGACACGTTGGTCATCTGGGGCGGCGAGTTCGGGCGCATGCCGATGAGCGAGCAGGGCAAAGGCCGCGATCACAACCCTTGGGGTTACAGCGTCGTGCTGGCCGGCGCCGGAGTCCGCGGCGGCTATGCTCACGGGGCGACCGACGAATTCGGTTTGCGCACCGTCCAGGACACCGTCCACGTCAACGACCTGCACGCCACGATCCTGCATCTGTTGGGTTTGGATCACGAAGCGCTGACGTATTTTCACAACGGCCGCGAAGAGCGCCTCACCGACGTCGCCGGCAACGTCGTCCGGGAGATCCTCGCGTGAACGCCCCGACGTTCCATCGCTGGGTGATGTTGGGCGTGGCGAGCGTCGTCGCCACTTGCGGGTTAGCCGCAATTGCCCCGGCTGCAACGCTACCCGACGAGCCGCCGATCACCGACAGCGAACGCGGCCACTGGGCCTACCAGCCGATCGTTGCAGTGGAACCACCGGCGACCAACGATCCGCGCTTCGGCCATCACCCGGTCGATCGCTTTATCAAGGCGACGTGGGACGAAGCCCAACTGGAACCGCTGCCCCGCGCAGGCAAGGCCACGCTGGCTCGCCGGCTTTGGTTCGATTTGACGGGCTTGCCACCAACGCCGCACGAGTTGCAGACGTTTCTGGCCGACGAATCGGCCGACGCCTACGAGCAGTTGGTCGATCGCCTGTTGGCCACGCCCGCCTACGGCGAGCGCTGGGCGCAACATTGGCTGGACCTGGCCCGATTTGCCGAAACCGACGGCTTCGAGCACGACCTGCTGCGGCCCAACGCCTGGCGCTATCGCGACTGGGTCATCGACGCGCTGAATCGTGACATGCCGTTCGATGAGTTCGTACGCCTGCAAGTTGCCGGAGACCTGCTACGGCCCCACGACCGCGATGCGGCCATCGCCACGGGGTTTCTACTGTGCGGCCCGGACATGCCCGACTTGAACTTGCAGGAAGAGCGGCGGCACGTGGTGCTCAACGAAATGACGAGCACCGTGGGTGCGGTGTTTCTGGCGATGCAGTTCGGCTGCGCCCAGTGCCACGATCACAAGTTCGATCCCATTCGCCAATACGATTTCTATCGTCTGCGGGCCTTTTTCGAGCCGTCTGAGATCTTTCGCGATCACCCGGTGCCGACGGCAGTGGAGTTGGCTGCCCGCCAAGCCGCCGAGGCAAACCGCCCCGCGGAAGAGCGCGCCGCCGAAGAGCGCCGCAAGGAACTGGAATCGCTCGGCCGAAAGTTGTGTCGCGAGCAAAACCCCGATGTGATCCCTTCCACGAAGATGGCGCTGGCAAAGCTGAGCGATGCGGAGCGAGAAGAACATTCGCAACTGGCCAAGTTGCTCAAAAACGCCAAGCCGCTGCCCGCGCTGTCGCATGGTCGCGTGATGCAAGCCGGGACTCCGCACGAGGCCCATTTATACTTGCGCGGCGACTTTCGCCGGGCAGGGCCACAGGTGGAGTGCGGGCTGCCGCGCGTGCTGGAAAGTGCGGGCTCCACCGCCAATCAACGCGCGCTGGCGTCGGATCGCCCGCGTGTCGCACTGGCGGATTGGCTGGCTAGTGCTGACAATCCGCTCACCGCCCGGGTAATCGTCAACCGCCTCTGGCAGTGGCATTTTGGCCAAGGCATTGCGGCCAACGCCAGCGACTTCGGCCTGATGGGCAGCGTGCCGTCGCATCCCGAATTGCTCGATTGGCTGGCCCACCGATTTGTTGAGGGCGGCTGGAGCTTGAAACGCATGCACCGGCTGCTGGTCACGAGCGAAACGTACCAACTCGCCAGCGGGCCGTTCGATCCGCAGTGGACGCCTGCCGAAATTGCAGCGGCGAAAGCGATCTGGCAACGCTCCCACGCGAGCGATCCCGAAAACGAATGGATCTGGCATCTTCGCCGGCAGCGGCTCGACGGCGAAGCAATTCGCGACGCGATGCTGCGGGCCGGCGATCGGCTCTCCACGCGGCGGGGCGGACCGGGCATTCGACCGCCGTTGGCGCCGGAAGTGACCGAAACCCTGTTGCGCGATCAGTGGAAAGTGAATGGCGACGACGAAGACCACCGTTGCCGCAGCATCTATCTGTTCGTTCGCCGCAACCTGCGCTACCCGATGTTCGACGTCTACGACCGGCCCGACACCATGGCCAGTTGCGCACTGCGACACGAGTCCACCACGGCCACGCAATCGCTGACACAGTTCAACAGCAAGTTCAGTCTGGATTGCGCCCGCTGGTTGGCGGGAGCCGTGTTAACCGGCGAGCCGACGATCGGCCGGGAGCAGATCGAAGTGCTGTACATTCGCCTGCTAAGCCGCGCAGCGACGAGCGCGGAAGTAGACGGTGCGCTACAGTTCATCGAGCGCCAGGCGGCGGCGTTGCGCGAAGAGGGAAGGGCGCCGGATCAACTTGCCCGACCGCAACCGAGCCAACACGACGGCGACCCCTACACCCGCGCTGCGCTCGTGGATCTCTGCTTGGCGCTGCTCAACTCGAACGAGTTCTTGTATTTGGAGTAGACGTACGTCAACGCCAAAGGGCGTCGAGTTCGATTTGACTGTCACTTGCTCTGGGCCCTTAGTCAGTCATTAAACCCACGGCCTCTGGCCGTGTGACCCGAAGAGCTTCGGAGCGGTGCGTGGTGCATGGAGTTGCCAGACGGCATAGGCTGTCCTTCCGGGAAGGCCCGTTGGGGCAGGAAGGAGCAACCTATGCACGACTGGCAAAGTCTTTCCCACGTGCGGTGGGAATGCAAGTACCACGTGGTGATCATACCAAAGTTTCGGCGTCGGGTATTTTACGGACGATTGAAACGGGAAGTAGGGGCGATTCTGCGAGAGCTGTGTCGCCAGCGAGGAATCGAGTTGCTGGAGGGGCGCTGCATGCCGGACCACATCCACATGTGCTTGAGCATCCCGCCCAAGTACAGCGTGGCGCACACGATCGGGTTCCTGAAAGGCAAGAGTGCGGTTCGCATCCACCGTGAGTTGCTGAAGGAACGAAGGATGACAGGCTTGCATTTTTGGGCCGCTGGCTACTGTGTGAGCACGGTTGGGCTGGATGAAATGCGAGTGCGCCAGTACATCCGTGAGCAAGAGCAACAGGACGAACGGCAAGGCAAGTTGGATCTGGAGTAACCCTAGTGGCCCCAACGGGGCCTTCCCCATGTATCCGGCCCCTTCGGAGGGGCCTTCCTAAACCCACGGCCTCTGGCCGTGGTCGATTAGTGGCCTTGGCATGTAGCAGCAGTGGGCGCCAGCCCGCTGGATCGCAGGCACACAACATCCTCTGAAAGCCGCGCAGCGGCGGCAGAGTGTAGTGGTGGGCGTGAGCCCGCCGTTAGCGCGGTTGAACCCAATCGCAAGCCGCGTAGCGGCGACATAGGCTTGGAACCGGTGCTCCCGTAGCATGATCGTACGCTGGCGAGGCCAATTTGATGGCTGGAACCTACACGAATCTCCTGTACCACATCGTGTTCAGCACCAAGAACCGGATACCGCTAATCTCCAGCACGCTTCAGACTGACCTGTATGCGTATATCGGCGGCATCATTCGTGCCCAAGGCGGCACGCTGTTGGAGATTGGCGGCGTTTCTGATCATGTTCATCTGCTGCTCAAACTCAAGCCCACGATTTCCGTGTCCGTGATCCTGAATCGGATCAAAGCGAATTCCTCAAAATGGGCCAATGAGAAACGCAATTCTCGGGTCTTCGCGTGGCAGGACGGATATTCTGCGTTCTCCGTCAGCGAGTCACAGTTTGCCTCTGTGCGGGAGTACATTCGAACACAGGAATCGCGTCACCAGCGACTGTCGTTGAAAGACGAACTGAAGGCACTTTTGAAACGCAATGGCGTCCCATATGACGATCGATACTTGTGTGAATAGTGTCGCCGCTTCGCGGCTTTCGAGCTGTTCACTTTTTCGATTCACGGTGGGCTGACGCCCACCGCTACATTCCGTCGCCGCTAGCGCGGCTGAGCAGCAGGCGGTTGCGCCAATTGGCGATTTGTTTTCCGTGACCAATAGGCGATACCCGGGCCATCTCACGAGCCACAAGCTGGCGGCCACGCCCGTGAAAGTCACGCCAGCATACCTATCCAACTCAACATGTCCACCGCTACCTACTCGCCGCCGCCGCTGCAGCCATAGTTGTGAGTACGAATAGATCGCGAAGCGATAGTGAGTGTCGATCAGTTCCAGAATCGGCGCCGGGTGTTACCTCGGTGCGCACGATAGACCAACCTGTCATGTGCAATCAACAGGATACCGATGAACCGCATTTGGCGAGTGTTTGCATCCATCGGCTGTCAATCGGTGTAACGTAGTCCCAGATGAAGTTCGACTGCCTCTGCGCACAGGGCCGGCGCGCACTTTGGGGGATTTAGGCTGGCGCGGCAAACGTTGATTTGCTAGACCAGAGTCCGTGAGTATGGGCGGCAAGGCCGCGGTTTGCAGTTCGTTCACGGAGGTCACTCATGGCTGTGCAAGTAAGACCGGATATCAGGAGCATCAAGCATCATTTTGCGGAGCTTCGTGATCCGCGTTCTACGATCAATCGTCGGCATCTGCTGGTCGACGTGGTGGTGATTTCGCTGTGCGGCGTGTTGGCCGGCGCCGATGGCCCGGTGGCGATTGAAGTCTGGGCGAAGGCGAATCGCAACTGGCTGCGACGACATCTGAAACTGCCGCATGGCATACCATCGCACGACACGCTCCGGCGGTTCTTGGAACGCGTCGATCCGCAAGCGTTTCAGCGCTCGTTTACCGCCTGGATCGAGTCGCTGCTGATTCCCGATTCCGAAGGGGCGCGGCTGCTGAACATCGACGGTAAGACGTTGCGTCGGTCGCACGATCGCAAACGCGGGCTGGGTCCGTTGCACCTGGTCAGCGTGTGGGCCAGCGAACAAGGCCTGACGTTGGGCCAAGTCGCCACCGAGGAAAAATCGAACGAAATCACGGCGATTCCCGCGGTGTTGGACCTGGTCGACGTGAAGGGCGCGATCGTGACCATCGACGCGATGGGCTGTCAGAAGGCGATCGCCGAGAAGATTATCGAGCGAGGCGGCGACTACGTCGTGCCCGTCAAAGGTAATCAAGGGAATCTCGAACAAGCCGTCGAGGCATTCTTCGACGAGCATCTGGAAGACGACTTCGCGCGAGTCAAAGTGAGCCGCTTCGAGACCGAAGAGAAACGGCACGGCCGCATCGAACGTCGCACGTACCTGCAAGTCAACGTGCCGCTCGCGCTCGCTGGCCGCCAGGAGTGGGCTGGACTTCGCACCCTGGGAATTGCCATCAGGACCCGTGAAATCGCGGGCCAAGAGACGGGCGAAGTGCAGTGCTACATCAGCAGCATGAAGCGCAACGCGAAGCAGTTCGCCCGCGCGTCGCGAGGTCATTGGAGCATCGAGAACAGTTGCCATTGGAGCTTGGACATGACCTTCCGCGAAGACGAAAGCCGCGTCCGCAATCGCCGCTTGGCCGAGAGCCTGGCGTGGCTGCGGCGTTTCACGCTCTCGCTGCTCAAGCAACATCCCGATACCAAGAAAAGCCTGGTGATGAAACGACGCCTCGCCGGCTGGAGCACGACATTCCTGTCAGAAGTTCTTTTCGGAGTGCCAACTTCAGTGTGCGCCGGCCCTGCCTCTGCGCAAGTGCCCACAAAGTCTTCGCTGACCACGAAGCAAAACTGAACCTGCCTCTACCCCTGCTCCGGCAACTGATGGCCGAGCTTGTCGCGCTTGGTTTGGATGTATCGCGCGTTGTGCTCGTTGACCGGCGGCTGGATGGGGATCTGGTCGATCACTTGCAGATCGAAGCCGCCGTAGATGAAGGCGTCCGTCTTCTTGGGGTTGTTCGTGAGCAGGCGGATCTTCGTCAGCCCCAGATCCTTGAGGAGCTGAATGCCGACGCCGTAATCGCGGGTGTCGGCCTTGTAGCCCAACGCCAGGTTGGCTTCGACCGTGTCGAGCCCCTTGTCTTGCAGGGCGTAGGCCTTGATCTTTTCGACCAGGCCGATGCCGCGGCCCTCCTGAGGCAGATAAACCAACACGCCGGAACCTTCCTGGGCAATCATTTCCAGCGCCATATCGAGTTGATCGCCGCAATCGCAGCGCAGCGAGGCCAGCACGTCGCCCGTGAAACAGGCCGAGTGCAAGCGCACCAGCGGCACGCGACCCTTGTCCGGCTCGCCCATCACCAATACGAACGGCTGTTGTGATTCGTACTTCACGCCGTAGAAGATGAGCTTGAACATGCCGTGCCGGGTGGGCAGCTTGGCCTCGGTGATGCGATAGACGAGCTCTTCGCGCACGCGGCGATAGCGGATCAACTCCTCGATCGAGATGATCTCCATCTTGTACCGTTCGGCCAATTCGAAAAGCCGGCCGCGCGTCGCACGGTCGCCATTGGCATCGAGGATTTCGCACAATGCTCCCGCAGGCGCAAGACCTGCCATGCGGGTCAGGTCGACCGTGGCCTCGGTGTGCCCGGCGCGGCGCAATACGCCGCCTTCCTTGGCCACCAGTGGGAACAGGTGGCCGGGCCGCACGAAGTCGGCCGGCTTGCTGGCCGGGTCGACGATGGCGCGGATCGTCGCAGCCCGTTCTTGCGCGGTGATGCCCGTGCGGCAGCTCGTATGATCGACCGGCACGGTGTACGAAGTGCCGAGAAACGAAGTGTTGGCCTCGACCATCGGCGCGAGTTTGAGGCGTTCGGACACCTCGGGCAGGATGGGCATGCACAGTTGGCCGCGCCCCTGCGTGATCATGAAATTGACGACTTCCGGCGTGACCATTTCGGCCGCGCAAACGAAGTCGCCCTCGTTTTCACGGTCTTCGGCATCGACGACAATCACGGTTTCGCCGCGTGCAATCGCGGCAACGGCCGCCTCGATGGTGGAAAAACTGGCGGCCATGATGGACGGCTCCGATCGAAAAGAGAATCGGCCGGTCGCAGCGCGATAGAATAGGCATGGATTCTCCCGCCGTCCGGTCCATCTTATTATAGACTCTGCGCCGGCACGGTCAGCCCCCGTACCCCAACGGCCCCCAGCCAGCGGCCCCTTTTCAGCGAAAGTCTAACGGTCATGCTGGATCGCGCGGAATACATCGAGCAAGCGCACTTCTTTTCGCTGTTGGCCGAACGCAATGCACTGGGCACTTCCACTCAGGAGTTGCTCGGCATGGTGCGGGAGGAGATCCTCTCCACCACCAAGCTGCCCATGGCCATCGACTATCTGAACGGCGAGTTGAAGCTGCTCGGCGTGTTTCATACGGCCATGGCCAAGTTGCCGCACTACTTCACGCCGTTTCAGACGTTCGTCATGGAAGAGGCGGAGTGCGATACCGGACGGTTCGACATGCTGCTGGCATTCACGATCCTGGCGCGAAGCCAAGTACCGCGCGGCCGGGGCCACGGCGCAGGGCGTGTTTCTCTATGAGTTCGAATGCCTGGCGCGAAACCGTCTGGGATATGTGCGCGGACTCGAGGCGGTGGCCGGCGATCCCATTTTCGATAGCGCATGGAAACAATGGATTCTGCTGGTGCGACATCAGGTGGGACTGGTCGACTTTGCCGATCTGATCTACGTCCGCAGCGAACATTGCTTTCGCCGCCAGATGGCAGCGCTATCCGAAGGGGAGAGCATCGGTCATGAGCACGCTGTCTTGTTCGGCGAGGGAGAGGGACGCATCGCGCTGGCAAATCGCGGCAAGGATCCGCTGTTGTTGTTCAACGCCTTGCACCGTCATCTGGGCTATCCCGAGGTGCCGCGGCCCGTAAAGCCCGACGAAACGCCGGCGCTGATACCGCAACTCTTGCGCCGTATCGAGCGCATGGAAGCACGCTTGAAATTGGCGGAAGAGGAACTGAAGGGGGGCATCGATTTGACGCGGTTTTATGCGAATCCCGCTAGCGGCGAGCCGCCCAAGAAGTCCAGTTCCTAGCGGGAAAATGTGAAATTTGACCGATCGTAAGCTTGCAATCACGTTAGGCTTGTTTGCCTTGCCGCCGATGTCCGCCGGTGGTACATTAGAGAGAGATTTGACGAATCGGAAAGCGTTGAAGACGCGTCTTCAAACCGAGTCTTGTTGCTCCCCAACAAGCCTGCCGTGAACCTTGAGCTCAGACTGGTCCTTGCGTCAATTGGGCGGACCGTGCAAGCGGAACCATGTCCTGAGTCTTACTCCGCACCTTCGACCTTGCGGAGTTGCCGCGGCTCGTACGCCAAGTGCGTGAGCGCGGCACGACGAATCCTTCCAGCGAAACGCTTCCACGGCTGGCGTGCCGGCTTGATCCGCGCCGGCCAACTAAACACTATGATTTTTGATCGCCAACTGCTGCGATCTCCCGCCTTGCAATGGTCCTCCCGCCGATCGTTCTTGGAGTTTGGCTACTTCAAGAATTAGTTTTCGCCGTGGCGTGTCGTCACTGCGTGATTCCTGCTCGTTTGCCGACACTGATGACCAGACGATCTTTGATCCAACCAACCAATCCCGCCAAGGCTTGGCTCCCGCCAAGCGGCTCGACAGAGGAACTCAGTACCGAACATGGCTACGACGACACCGAGTAAGCCCGTCGTCGAACTCGACGCAGCAACCGTGCGGTTCTGCGGCGATTCGGGCGACGGAATGCAATTAGCCGGCACACAACTCACGAATACCTCAGCGCTGGCCGGCAACGATATCGCGACGTTTCCCGACTTTCCAGCCGAGATTCGTGCTCCTCGCGGCACGAAGGCGGGCGTGAGCGGATTTCAGATCCGCTTTGCCTCGACCGAAATCTTCACGCCTGGCGATCAGGTCGACGCCTTGGTGGCCATGAATCCGGCCGCCCTGGTTACCAACCTGGGGGATCTGGTGCATGGCGGAATTTTGATCGTCAACAAGGATGCCTTCGACGACAAAGGGATGGCCCAGGCAGGCTACAGCTCGAATCCGCTGGAAGACGGCAGCCTGGACGGTTACCAACTGTTTTCCGTCGAGATGACCAAACTCACGCGGCTGGCGGTGGAAGGACTCGGCCTAGGGCAGAAGGAGGCCGACCGCTGCCGCAATTTCTATGCGATGGGGCTCGTCTTCTGGCTCTACGATCGTTCGGCCGAACCGACCCTCCGTTATATCGATAGCAAATTCGGCAAGATGCCCGCGGTGGCCGAAGCGAACCGTCGGGCGCTGAAGGCCGGTTACAACTATGGCGAAACGACCGACGCCATGGCCAGCCAGTTCAAGGTCAACAAGGCCGACTTGCAGCCGGGCACCTACCGCAACATCACCGGCAACCAGGCGCTGGCCTGGGGACTGGTCGCTGCGTCGCAACGTAGCGGCTGCCAGTTGTTCTACGGCAGCTATCCCATCACACCGGCCAGCGACGTGCTGCACGAGCTGGTTCGACACAAGAATTTCGGCGTCAAGACATTTCAAGCCGAAGACGAAATCGCGGCGGTCACATCCGCCATCGGCGCCGCGTTCGGCGGATCGATGGGTGTGACGGGATCCAGCGGGCCGGGAATCGCGTTGAAGACCGAAGCCATCGGCCTGGCCGTGATGACCGAATTGCCGCTATTGATTCTCAACGTCCAGCGTGGCGGGCCCAGCACCGGTTTGCCGACCAAGACCGAGCAGGCCGATTTGATGCAGGTTCTCTACGGCCGTAATGGTGAGTGCCCGGCGCCGGTCCTGGCGGCCAGCAGTCCGGCGGACTGTTTCGACGTCGCGCTCGAGGCCTGGCGGATTGCCACGCGATATATGACGCCGGTCTTCATACTTACCGATGGATACATCGCCAACGGCGCCGAGCCGTGGCGCGTGCCCGACGTGGATTCCCTGCCGCTGATTTCGGTGAAGCATCCGCAGGCGGCAACTAACGGCGATCACTTCATGCCCTATGCACGCGACGAGCGCCTATCGCGCCCCTGGGCAGTGCCCGGCACTCCCGGCCTGATGCATCGCTTGGGTGGATTGGAAAAACAGGACGTCACCGGAAACGTCAACTACGAGCCGGCCAACCATCAGCACATGGTCGATCTGCGGGCGCAAAAGGTGGCGGGCATTGCCGCGGACATCCCGCTGCAACAGGTCGAGGGTCCGACCAATGGAAAGTTGCTGGTCATCAGTTGGGGCGGCACGTACGGCGCCGTGGCCACGGCCACCCGGCGCGTGCGTTCGCTGGGCGAGTCGGTGGCGCACGCGCATTTGCGCTATTTGAATCCGCTGCCGTCGAACCTGGGCGAACTGATCAAGGGTTATGAAAAGGTGCTCGTGCCCGAGCTCAACAAGGGCCAGCTCCTGAAGGTGCTGCGTGCCGAGTATCTGATCGACGCGGTGGGCTTGAACAAAGTGCAAGGCAAACCGTTCGAAATTCGCGAGGTCGTGGAAAAAATTCAGTCGTTGCTGAAGTAACGCGTGGTCTCGAACTACACAGAAAGAGCAAGATGAGCATTGAATCCCCATTGCCCGTGCTTACCCCGGGCGATTTTGCCAGCGATCAGGAAGTCCGCTGGTGCCCCGGCTGCGGCGACTATTCGATTCTGGCCCAGATGAAAAAAGTGCTGCCCACCTTGGGCGTGGCGCCGGAGAACACCGTGTTCATCTCGGGCATCGGCTGCTCCAGCCGCTTTCCCTATTACATGGACACCTACGGCATGCACTCGATCCACGGCCGGGCGCCGGCCGTGGCGTCGGGTTTGAAAATCGCGCGGCCGGAGCTGTCGGTGTGGGTCATTACCGGCGACGGCGACGCGCTGTCGATCGGCGGCAACCACCTGATGCACGCCATCCGCCGCAATCTCGACTTGAACATCGTCTTGTTCAACAACCGGATCTATGGCCTGACCAAGGGACAATACTCGCCCACCTCGCACTTGGGCCAGGTAACCAAGAGCACTCCCGCCGGCGCGATCGACAATCCATTGCACCCGATCTCGGTGGCCATCGGCTGCGAAGCCACGTTCGTCGCCCGCTCGATCGACATGAACATCAAACACCTGGCCGCCACGCTCAAGCGGGCCGCCGAGCACGTCGGCATTTCGTTCGTCGAGGTCTATCAGAACTGCAACGTGTTCAACGACGGCGCGTTCGACTACGCCACCGGCCGCGAAACCAAGGCCGACAACACCTTGGTGCTGGAACACGGCAAACCGCTGATCTTCGGCAAGAACCGCGACAAGGGCATCCGCCTCAACGGCATGGATCCCGAGGTGGTCGAGTTGGGCAAGGGCATCTCGGAAGACGATCTGCTGTTCCACGACGAAAAGGCGCCCGAGCCAACGCTGGCCTACCTGCTCAGCCGCATGACGCACCCCGAGTTCCCCGAGCCCATCGGCGTGTTCCGCGACATCGACGCCCCGCGCTACGAAGAGCGCCTGGCCGAGCAAATCGCCCAGGCCGAAAAACGCGGCAAAGGCGACCTGCAAACACTATTCAACTCCGGCGAAACCTGGATCGTGGAGTAGTTGGGTAGTTTGGGAAGAAGTCGATTTTCGAAATTTTTACGTTGCTGGCCACTCAAAGCGGCCAGCAACGTATTTTTGTTTCGTTACGGTTGCGCGGTTTGTTGCGTTGCGGATTGGTCGCAGGCTGGGATCAGTTACACTACGCCTCGCCCGAAAGCTTGCCCCAGCCGCAACTTGACCCGTTGGAGAGCTAGAAAAGTTCGAGTTGGGGAGGCGCCTGTTCGGGTCGCTTGCGCATTCTCCCAAAAAAAACCTGCATCCGTTCGAATTGCTTGTCCGTAACGGTGAGGATGCGAACTTCGCCATCGGGCGGGACGTTTCGCTCCACGCGCTTGACATGCACATCGGTATTCTCCTCACTCGCGCAGTGTCGCGCGTAAATTGTATCTGTCTGAAGCCATCCTTGAGCAACACTTTGCGAAACTGACTATAGGCGCGGCGTGCCTTGCGCGTGTCGACCGGCAGATCGAACATCGTTAGTATCCACATTGATCGGTAGGCGCTCAGTCGCATTCCGCGAAAGCTGCATCAGGAGGCAAATAGTTCGCCCTGCCGGGACGACGGGGGGTTGCCCAGTGTCGTTTCGGGCTCCGTTGTTTTCGGCAACCGATCGTTTTGTTGGCCATGGTCCCCGTCTTCAACTAGCGTGGGAAACAAAAGGTGTTTCGCCTCGCCCGCGAAACAGCGCGCTAGCGAAGCGACCATGCGATGCAGTCCCACCATCAATGGACCGGTTTGGCTGCCAACGTGGAATTCGCAAGTGAGTAGCTCAAGTAGTTTCGCTTTCGTGGACTGATCTAGTTCCGTTTGGCCGGCGTCGATAAGCGCCTTCACCGCTTGGTCGACATAGGGGCGTAGCGGCTCAATCAGGTCGTCCGCCAGGCAGAACGCGTTCGAGCGATTTGAATGGTGCAGCCCCAGCGACGGTAGGAATCCAGCGGCGACAATCGCCCGGGCAATCGCGGCACGTACTACCGCATAGCCGTAGTTCAACAGCGGATTCGGCCCCTCCCCGTCCCGATGGCGACGGAAGGCAATTCCTTCGAAAAAGGCCGACCAATAGATTCTTGCCGCCTGGGCTTCGGCATTTTGCGGATCTCCCGAGCGCACCCCGCGGGCAAGCACCAACAACTTCGTCCGCGCCGGCCCCTTTGGCAGATTGCAAGCCTGCGCGTGGATCTTGGCTTGCACGATTTGCTTCCACAATTGCTTGCGTAGCGGTTTGGGCACGGCGATTTGGTCGCGCACGCGCCAAACGACCTGCGAATGATCGGCAAGCGGCAACAGAATGGCGGCTGGCAAGTGGTCCCGGCCGCAGACGACTACGGCTGCGTCGGCCGAGGCCAAGCGCGACAGGGCGGCGTGCGTGTACGTCGTAGCCGGATGGTCGACCAGCAGCAGCCCGATATCCTCGCACGGAATGCTGCCGACCGTTTCGCCGTTGCGTTCAAGAGTGAGCTGGTCGAGCCGCACGGTGACGTGCGCCGGCTCGCGTGAAATCTCGATCGTGCGTTTGATCATGGAGTCCGATTGCCACAGGGAAGGTGGGAGTCAGACTCATCCCTGATGGCCTATGGCGTCCGGGCTCGCAATCGAAGAACTAGCCTACTCCGCGCACATGGGCATTGCCAGCGTGAACAGATGGATACTAATCGTTCGCCCAGCGAATCCGGCCCAAGGGGTCGACGGTGACCTTGCGCGCGGAACATTCCAGCATCTTTTTCGGCGACAGGTACAAGTTGTCTTTGTTCACCTTGTCGGCTTCGCGGGCATCCGTGTGCAATTTGTAGTGGACACGCCGGCTGCGTTGGTCCAACTTGCGGACGACGCAAAGCTGGATTTCACCGTCAGATCCGACCATTTCGAACATCTCGCCAGCGCACAGCGACATGACAAAGCGTTTGCCCTTAGGCGGTTCTTTGTCGATAGGCGGTAGGCCCGACCGAGCGCGATTTGCGGCGTCCCACATAGTGACGACATCGGCCGACCATTTCTCATTTTCTCCTTCTCCTTCGCCTTCGGCCCAATAGACGATGTGATGGTTGTTGCCGGGCTTTACGAAGTGCGAATGCCGTTGGTGCGATACTTGTCGAAAGGTCTCGCTCTCCTCCAACATGCGCACTCTCTTGATGGGCACACCGGGCTGATCCTGGTGCTTTTTGTTGGGCATTCGCGGCTGATTGCGTCCCTTGAAGGCGTCGGCCGGAAACTTCTTCTTGCCGTCCGGATCGATACCTTGAGCCCGTAGATGCTGGGCTAGTATCTCGCGAATCGCCCGATCCCGAACCTTTGCCAGGTGCTTCGCAGAAGTGATCTCCGTGACGTCCTTGCGGCGCACGTAGGTATCTTCATCTTCTACCCATTCCGTGGCCCAAGGGCGATCAGCGGCTGACGCGCCGTTGCGCTTCTGAGTTGGCCCGTAGATCGTGGCCTCGTGCAACGCGCCGGAGATATTGCGCTGTGCTTTGTGCGAGATGTTGATCTTGTGTATGGCCATTAGCGCGTCGTTGAAGAGGCCGGGCCAAGGCAGCGGCATGTGTTCACCGCGCGCACTTGCCAGAGCGTGCAACCTCCCTTGATCCGTCAAAGCGATAACGATCGCATCGACGGCATGGTGGCGGTGATCTTCGCGGTTTTTGCGGCCCCGCTTCTCCCGGTCGAGGATATTATTCAGATCCCACCAATGTCGCAGGTCCTTGGTCATACCTCCGCGCGGACAAACGACCGGAACCCCAAGACACTCCAGATACTGCTTGACACAACGGGCAATGTACGTGGTGTCCCGCAACTGTCGATCGATAAAATCGTCGAGACTGATGTCCAATTGCTGCAACTTCTGCCGCTTCAAGTAGTCGAGACGCCGCGCCAATTGCAGCATGCGCTCATCGCGCGGCCGATCGCTGGCTTCCAGCCACTCCCTCGCCGTACGGTCTTTTTTGTCATGGTTGCAAACGCGGTGGCAGACCACCTTGTTCGACATGGAATCGTCGAGGCTTCGCCAGCGAGGCAGAATGTGGTCGATGTCGACGTCGCTGGAAAAGAGCTGGGCGGCGCCGATTGTCTTGCCGCAATAAATGCAATCGCCTGCTTGCTCTTCCCACAAGAGGTAGCGGTTGATGTTCGCGCGTGTTGGTTTCAGCCGAAACTCCTCGGCCAGCCGCTCCCCGACTTCCGCGCGATGACGTTCGCGCTTGGCGTTGTCGAAGCGAATGCGTTCGCGCTGCTCGGCCGACTTCTTCGCCTCACGCGCTAGCTCAATGTGAATTCGGTCCGGCAAACCGTGCTCGCGGATGATAGCATTGACGACTTTGCGAACCTCGAACATCGCCTGTCTCACGATCGGGTTTGGCAGGTCGGGAGGCGGCGGCAGCACCGCCTGGATGTTGAGCGCTCGCTGGTCTGGCCGCAGGTAACCAGCCGCGTGAAGCGCGCTGTTCGTCGCATCATCGGCCATGAGCATGAGTCCTCTCTCCAAGTAAGGATTCAGCCGCTCGATGGCGCCGCGGCAAAAGCTCATGTATTTGTCGGGCAAATGAACGCTTGCGGCGCGCGTGGCCTCCTCGCTTGTCAGCCCGCACTCGGCCACAAGCCGCGCGATGGCTACATCCTCTTGAGTTTCCAGGAGACAGATGTCAACGATTCGATCCTTTATCCCGTCGCCGAGTGATTTCCAGCGTTTGCCGACGCCTTTGACGCTCGACATCGCGGCGTCGGTTTCATGCCCTTTGAGCTTGTCGCGGCCCGCCCGCTCGATGTTAAAGGTCATACTATCGAGGAAATCGAGCTTCTTAGGCTTGCGGAGGGCAATGAATGTCTGCTCCTTGGTGGCCAGCAAGGCATCGACAACGATCTTTCGCTCGCTGTCCGTGAGACGCCTTTCCCCGTCGGTGTCGAGAACCTTCAGATTATTCACTTCCTGAAGAATGCGAAATCTTTGCGCGGCACGGTCCGCTTTCGGACAACGCTTTCGCTTGCAGCGCTTGCCCGGATCCAACTCGTCGGTCAGTTCGCACTGGCCGACGACGGACTTGGGCCAGTACATCTTGCGCTGGAAGAAAATCAGCCCGTGCAGGCCGAATTGCCGCAGCAGCGATTCTCCAGGACGACGACGGCTCGGCGCCACCGGAAACGCTTGCTTACCAATTGCGCCATACTTGAGCTCGTCGGTAAGCAGATCGGGATGGAATTCGCGTTGCTTTGCCCAGATCGCGTCGAATTCCCACTCGTACATGCTGCGCTGCGTATGACGGTGGCGCACACGGTCCGCGTCGCTGCTGGCGACGTGATCGAAGTTTCGATCAAGCCGAGAAAGATATTGGCCAAGCGTTTCACCACTCTCCGTCAGAGTCTTCTGCAGCTCACTAATTTCTGCCAACATTCCTTTGTCGTCGCGCGCACTATCTGTCTTTCGGTTAGAGAGAAATCCGCGGCGCGCAGCCAGGATGTAGAAACACCGGCCAAGCTGGTGCTGCGTCAGTTTCTCTCGCAACGCATCGGCCCGCAGTTGATAGGGATCCGCAGTGGCGGGGTTCGCGAGCAGGTCTTTCAGGCCAACGGAATCGTTGGGAAGCAGGCCAATACTTTGCAGCGCATTGCGCATATGACGCTTACGCGATGCACGGCGTGATATTTGACGGCGCATTCCACGCGCCACCCGCCGGGTTTGATTCTTCGACTTCTCACCGCCCTGCTGAGCGCGATCCACACCTTCAGGAAACACTCTCACTCCTGTCGCAACAACACGCACATTCTTCTCATCAACCACCGCCCATCCGATAGATGATGGGCCAAGGTCAAGTCCAATCTTACAAGCGCCATCTGACATACCGGAATTCCCTGCCTACTCGTGAGGGTGTATTGACACGCCCAATATAGCTGCTAATATCCTGGAAGTGTAACCGATCCCCGTCTGCGACTCTTTTCGTAACAAGAAGAAGAATTCGCAGGCAACGCCCCACGGGGCGACCGGCCGTCATGCTTCGCGCAGAGCGGCTTTTTTTATGCGCGATCCCTTACGCATAATCCTGCCACGTCGGCTTGATGACCAACTCGGGCACGTGGGCTCGCGGGGGCAGGCAGGCGACCATTAGCGCTGTGTCGGCGACGTCTTGGGGGTGCAGGATCTTGCGCGGTGTTCGGCGCCCACCGGCGTGGGGCGGCCGTCCAATAGCGGCGTGTCCACTTCGCCGGGGCAGATGCTGGTGATGCGGATGTTGTTCTTGCCCTCTTCCAATGCGACGGCGGTACCCAGCGCCGTCAGCGCGAACTTCGAAGCGCAGTAGGCGACGCCGCCCAGGACGCTGGCGCGCTGGCCGGAAATCGAATTGATGTTGATGATCAATCCGTCCTTCCGCTGCCGCATGCCGGGCAACGCCGCGTAAATGCAGTTGTAGGCGCCCGTGGCATTGACCGCCAACACTTCGTCCCAGGTCTCTGGCGGCATGTCGGCCATGGTCCGCTTGGGCGTATTGATGCCGGCGTTGTTGACCAGGATGTCGACCTTGCCCAGCGTCTTGTCGGCCCAGGCGAAAAGTTCGGCAACGCTCTTGCGATCGGCCACGTCGACGGTATGGGTGAGAATGGGCGGATCCTCGGTCCAGGTGGCGGCGGCCTCGCGGAGCTTGTTTTCACGGCGGCCGGCGATGGCCACTCGACAGCCTTCGCGCGCAAGGAGGTGGCAATTGCCAGACCGATGCCCGTTGCTCCGCCCGTGATCACTGCCGTTCGTCCCGCTAGCCGCATGATGGTGCGCCCCCTCTTGGTGAATTGATCGAAGTTGTCGCATAATAGCAAAATGCCCAACGCGCCGCGACAACTCGATTCGCGTATCGAAATCGTTACGCCCGAGAACATCGCGTTCAATTACGTGGTGGCCGGGCCGTTTCGCCGGCTGCCTGCGTATCTCATCGACGTGGGCATTCGCACCGGCGTGCTGGTGGCGCTGGGCTTTGTCGGAACGATCTTCGGCATGGCGACGTCTTCCGCTCTCGGCGTCGGCGTCGTGCTGGTCGCCTGGTTCGTGTTGTCGTGGTTCTATGGCGGTTTGTTCGAGGCGTTGTGGAACGGACAAACGCCGGGCAAACACTTGCTCGGCTTGCGCGTCTTGAGCATCGACGGCCGGCCCATCAACGCCATGCAGGCCATGTTGCGCAACGTGCTGCGCGACGTGGATGCCTGGCCGTTCGTGCTCGGCTATGGCGGGCCGATCGGCATTCCCCTCTACATGGTCGGACTGCTGACGACGGCCGCCAACGATCGTTATCAACGGTTGGGCGATTTGGCGTGCGGCACGATCGTGGTGGTGGAACGCAGGTCCAAGCTGCGCGGCCTGGCGCAGCTCAATCAAGGCGAAGTGCTCGAGCTGGCGCGGCGCTTGCCGGCGAACTTCACCGCCAGCCGGGCCATGGCGCATGCGCTTTCGACCTATGTTGCGCGGCGCGAGCGGTTCTCACCGGCCCGTCGCTACGAGCTGGCACGTGTGCTGGCCGACCCGCTATTGGAGCGCTTTTGCTTGCCGCCCGACAGCAATCTCGACTTGCTGTTGTGCGCGCTCTACGTTCGCACCTTCCTGGCCGACGGCCCAGGCGAAGCGACAACCGCTGGCGAGCGTCCCGCGCCGCTGGAGGTGGCCAGCTCATGAAAGTCGCCGAACTCTTGGAACGCCGACGCCAGCAATGGCACGATCTGGAAGCCTTATGTCAAATGCTCGAACGGCATCGCTTGCGCAACTCGGCGCCGAAGGCGTGGCCCGATTCGCCAGTTTGTATCGCGCCGCGTGCGCCGATCTGGCATTGGCCGACGCCTATCGGCTGCCACCCGACACGATCGGATACCTGCATCAACTCGTCGGCCGTGCCCACAATCAGCTCTATCGCAGCCAAACGTTTCGCTGGCGCGAGTGGGGCTACGAGATGTTTCGTGCTCTGCCGCGCCGATTGTTGCTCGACCGGGCGCTGTGGTTGGCGTCGCTGGTCTTCTGGGGAGTGTTCGGTCTGTCGCTGTTGTTGTCGTACGGTTCGCGCGAGTACTCGGAGGAAGTCATCGGCGAAGCGATGATGGCCCAGATGCAGGAGATGTACTCCGGCAGCATTTTCGGACGCGACGTGGGTACGAACTCCGTCATGACTGGCTTCTACGTCTTCAACAATGCCAGTATCGGATTGCAGTGCTTTGCCGCCGGGCTGGCGCTGGGAGTTGGCGGCCTGTATGTGACAGTGTCCAACGCGTTGACCCTGGGCGCCGTTTTCGGATTCATGCTCACCACGCCCGAGCGGACCAACTTCATGCAGTTTGTCACCGCGCATGGGCCATTCGAACTGACGGCCGTGGTGTTCTCCGCCGCGGCTGGCATGCGACTGGGCTTTTCGCTGATTGCCACCGGCGGCCTGACTCGCGTGGCGTCGCTGCGCAAGGCGGCATTCGAGGCCATGCCGGCGGCCGGCGCGGCAATCGTGCTGTTTTGCCTGGCGGCTTTGATCGAAGGATTTATCTCGCCGTCCGCCATACCGTACCAGGCGAAAGCCGCGGTTGCCGTGGCCAGCACGGCGCTGTTGTTGATTTACGTGGTGGGGCTCGGCGCGTTGCCGAGAGATTGACGTGCAGTTGGATCGATCTCGCATCGCGATCTGCGAACGAAGCTGGGCCGACAACCTCGACCTGGCGTTGCACGTGCTGCGCTCCTACGGCGGGCCGCTGGCCGTCTGCGCGTTGGTTGGCATCGTGCCGCTAGCCATCGCAAATCACCTGCTGCTCACGTCGATGTTTCCAGACTTTTGGTACACCGACGAGACGATGGACGTGCTGTACTGGATCACTTGTCTGGTGATGATCGAGGCGCCGCTGGCCACTGCGCCGATGACGTTGTTTCTGGGTCAGGCCCTGTTCGTCGAAAAGCCGCCGGCGCGCGCCGTGGCGCGAGACTTCGCGGCTTGCCTGCCGCAGTTGCTGCTGTTGCAGGTGGCGGTGCGCACTGTCCTCATCTTTCCGGTCGTGACCTGGATCGCCGTCTACGGCATGTGGCCCTATTTGAACGAAGTGATCCTGTTGGAACGGAATCCGCTGGTTGCCCACGACGGACGCCTCTCGACGCTGAAGCGCAATTCCCTGCTGCACCGGGGGAACACCGGCGACTACGTCGTGCGGGCGATCGGTGCGGGACTGCTGTCGGTGCTGCTGATTGCGGCCATCTATCTCACCGAAAATTTGCTGGTGCAAAACCTGTTCGGAGTCGAGTTTGACGCCGCGGGCTGGTTGGCCGAGGTGCAAATCGCCTTCTGGATCGTGGCCGTCTATTTTGCGGTCGTGCGGTATCTCACCTATCTGGACAGTCGGATTCGCAACGAAGGTTGGGAGGTGGAACTGCTGCTGCGCGCCAACGCGCCCGCCTGGTGAGGCCCGTGGCATGAAGCAACGCCGAACAGCAACGTGCCGGTTGCCCTGCTGCGCAATGTTCATCGCGGCGCTGTGCGGCGTTGCCCTCTCTGCTGTTTCAGCGGTTGGCCAGGAAAACGGAGCCATCGATTCGGCCGGAGAGGCATTGCGCAGCCGGTCGCAAATACCGTGGTACAACGCCGAAACAGATTCGCTGCAGCCGGTCGAGTTGCCCCGGCCTCGGCGCAGAGCTGGATTGGGATCTTGCCTGGCTGGCCCAGCCGCTGAATATCCTGCTGATTGTCGTCGCGGTCATTCTGGTATTGGTGCTGGCGTGGCTGATCGTGAAGCTCGTTCGCGAGCGCGAGCGCGGGCAATTGCCGGGCGGCCGCACGCAGCGCGACCGGATGGTCACGGCCGATCGCATCGAGGCGCTGCCCTTTTTGCGCGATCGCTCTCAACACGACTTGTTGGGACAGGCGCGCTATCACTATGAACGAGGCAACTACAGCGAGGCGATCATCTACCTGTTCAGCTATGAACTGGTCGAACTCGATCGCTCGAGACTGGTGCGCCTGGCGAAAGGTAAAACCAATCGGCAATACTTGCGCGAGGCCGGACGCGCTCGTTCGTTGGCGGGGCTGCTCGAACGGACGATGGTCACGTTCGAAGAGGTATTCTTTGGACGGCATCCATTGGATCGCGCGGGCTTCGAAGCCTGTTGGAACCAACTGCCTCAGTTCAAAGCGCTAATTTCGCAATCGCAGGCGACCGTATGAGCAAGACGCTTGCCGACAACACGACGCGTCCTGCGAGTGTGCGACCCGCCCGGCTCCGCGCATCGTTAGCCGTGGTCCTGGCCATGGCGGTCGCAGGGTGCCAACCGCAACTCGATACGCAATACGGTAGAAGCTCTGGCAACTATTGGCCCACCAGCATCAACGGAACGGACGTGCTGGCCACGATGTTTACCGATGCCGGATTCGAAGTCAGCACGCGGCGCATGTTGATCACCTCCGGCATGGAACGCGTGCAAACCATCGTGTGGTTTCCCAACGATCTTCGCGCTCCTGATGAAGAAGTCTGCGCGTGGTTCGACGAATGGCTAGCGTCAGGCGAGAATCGCACTTTGGTCTATGTGGGCCGGGGTTACGACGCCGAGCCGGTGTACTTCAGAAAGATGGCGCCGGATGTTCCCAAGTCCCAACAGAAAGGCTACCGCGAGCGCGTGGCCAGCCAGTCGGCGATCTGCCCGCCAAAGATCCCCGATAGTGAAATGCAGTGCGAATGGTTTTCAATCGGCTGGCCTGAGCCGACCCTAGTCAGCTCGCTGCGTGGTCCCTGGAGCGATGGCATCGATCTCAACAAGACCGAATTGTATCTATCGGACCAGTTTCACACGCATTTGCCGTCGCGCACGCTATTGCGCGCCAAGCAGGAACCGCTCGTCACGTTGATTCGAGACCCTGCCTGGGGCAGCGGCAAGCTGATCGCGATCTCCAACGGTTCGTTCCTGCTCAATCTGCCGCTCGTGAACCACGAGAATCGCAAACTGGCCGGCAAGCTCATCGAGGCTGTCGAGCCGTCGGGCCGTCTCGTATTCCTGGAAAGCGGCACCGGTGGCCCGCCCATCGATCCTCCGGCCGGCGGTTCGGCCTTGGCGCGTTTGTTCGGCGCCTGGCCGCTGAACGTTATCCTCTTGCATTCCGCCGTGCTGGGCATCATCTTTTGCTTTGCCAGTTGGTCCATCTTTGGGCGACCCAGAACCCCGCCCACGGAGAGCCTTTCCGATTTTAGCAAGCACGTGCAAGCCGTGGGGCAACTGATGCAGCGCACGCGCGACCGCGATTACGCGCTGTCGCATTTGCCCGAAGATTTCGAAAAGGCCCGGGCGGATGCGGCCGGGACACCGCCCTAGCCGCGGCGCCCGTTGCGGCGCACCGCTGTCCGTCGAATCGCAAACACTCTCCGGGAAATCCATGACCGACTATCGCCCCGAGCCCTCCGATCCCGTCGTCCCGCCGCCCGTGGCAGCCGAGGTACGTCCGGTTGTCAACCCGGCCCGCGCCGCGCGGATCAGCCAGATCAAATCGCTCTTCGAGCGCATCACCTCCGAGATCGCCAAGATCTACATCGGCCAGGACGAGTTGGTGCTGACGACCCTGGTGGCGTTGTTCTCCAGCGGCCACGTGCTCATCGAAAGCGTGCCCGGCTTGGGAAAGACGCTGTTCGTGCGCGTATTGGGGCGCGTGCTCGGTTGCCAGTGCGGGCGCATTCAGTTCACCGCTGACTTGATGCCCTCGGACATTACCGGTGCGCCGATCTTCGACATGAAGCAGCAGGAGTTTCGCTTCCGCCCCGGCCCGGTGTTCACGCAGTTTTTACTGGCCGACGAGATCAATCGTTCGCCGGCCAAGACGCACGCGGCCCTGCTGGAAATCATGCAGGAGTATCGCGTCACGATCGAGCGCACGAGCCACAAGCTCAAGCGGCCGTTTCTGGTGCTGGCGACACAGAATCCGCTGGAGTCGGAGGGAACCTACAATCTGCCCGAGGCGCAGCTCGATCGCTTCATGTTCAAAGTGATCGCCAACTACCCATCGGTCGACGAGGAAATCGCCATCCTCAAGCAGCACGGCCGGCAGACCGATCTCGACGAGCGCCTCAACGAGACGCTCCAAGTCGTGACGTCCGCCGAAGAAATCGTCGCGGTGACCGGCGAGTGCGCAGGTTCACGTCGAGGACAAGCTGTTTGCCTATATCAACGCCATCGTACGACTGACCCGCGAATGGCCGCAGTTTTACATCGGCGCGTCGCCGCGGGCGGGCATCGCGCTGGTGCAGGGCGCCCGCACCATGGCGGCCTTTCGCGGCCGCGACTATGTCGTGCCCGACGACGTCGTCGACATCGCATTGCCGGCGCTGCGGCATCGGGTAATTCGCACGGCCGAGGCGGAAGTCGAAGGCCAGAGCGTTGACGAATTGCTCGAACAATTGCTGCGATCGATCGAGGTGCCCCGGCTGTGAATCCGCTAACGCCCTTGGCCATTGCCGTGTTGGTGTTGTTGGCGTTGGCCTACACGCTGGCCATCTATCCACAGCGACGACTGGTCTTTTGGTCGTTGTTTCCCGCCATATTGTCATTGGGACTCTTGAGCAATCCGCGATTCTCCGGCTGGCTGGCGGCGATCGATTTCCTGCTGATCGGCATGGCAGCGGTCGATCTGCTCAGTTTGCCCCGCCGCAATTGGTTTGCCTGCGAACGCTCGATCGGCCGCATCGCTTCGCTGGGCAAATCCCACGACGTGCATCTGACGATCAGCAACCGCCAGCCGCGGGCACGGGTCATCGGCGTGCGGGACGACGTGCCCGATGAGTGCCACGCCGTGCCGGCGCAATTCGACGTGCTGTTGCCGCCGCAAAGCCGCGTGACCACGCACTATCAACTTTCGGCTCGGCGGCGGGGAGCGTTTCGACTCGAGAACGTTTTTCTGCGGGCCACGAGCCGGCTCGGCCTGTGGCAGCGGCAATTCAAGTTTCCCGTCGAGAGTGCCCTGCACGTCTATCCCGACATGCAGCAAATGCGTGAATATGCGCTATTGGCCCGCACGGATCGCTTGCGGCTGCTGGGGCTGCGCCGCGTGCGGCGGATCGGACAAGACAACGAGTTCGAGCGATTGCGCGACTACACGCTGGACGACAATTTCAAACACATCGACTGGCGCAGCACCGCCCGCCGCAACAAGCTCACGGTCAAGGACTTTCAGGTCAACCAAAGCCAGCGAGTGATCTTTCTGGTGGATTGCGGCCGCATGATGACCAATACGGTCGCCGGCATCAGCCTGTTGGATCATGCGCTCAACGCGGCGCTGATGCTGGGCTACGTCGCCCTGCGCAAAGGAGACTCGGTGGGCATGCTCTGCTTTGCCGACGACATCCAGCGATTCGTGCCACCCCGGGGCGGCATGAACCAGATGAACCAACTGCTGCACGCCTCGTTCGATCGCTTTCCGCGGCTGGTCGAGTCGCGCTACGACGAAGCGTTTGTCTATCTCAACGCCCATTGCCGCAAGCGGTCGCTCGTCATCTTGCTCACCAACGTGATCGACGAAGTGAACGCGAACCAGGTGAGCCGCTATCTGACCAGCGTCGTGGGACGGCATTTGCCGCTGGCCGTGATCTTGCGCGACCATGCGGTCTTCGACGCCGCGGCGACCGTGCCCCACGACGATCCGTCGCTATTTCGCACCGCCACGGCCAACGACATCGTCAACTGGCGCCATGGCGTACTCTCCGATCTCGAACACCAGGGCGTGCTGTCGCTGGATGTCTTTCCCGAGCAAATGACCGCGCCGTTGGTAAACCGCTATCTCGAAATCAAAGCGCGGCACTTGCTCTGAATCGGTCAGACTCGCTACTTCTCGCTGGGCCAATCGTAGGCCTGGCTCACCGCTGCGGCCACTTCGGGCAGCAAGGCACTGCCCGTGTCGCTGTTGGTCATGATCACGCAACCTTGTCCCGTGGCAGGCACGCCGATCAGCAGGCAGCGATATCCTTCGTTCGAACCGCCATGACTGAAAGTAAACGCACGATCTTGCCCGCGCACGGAGAAACCCAATCCGTACTTGTCGAGCTGCGGCTTGAGCATCTCGGCGGTCATGCCGCTTGAGAGCACCTTGCCCGTGCGTCCGGCGGCCGAGCCGGCCACGTCAATAACAACGCGTGCAAGGTCGCTGGGCGTGGTCCACAGTCCGGCGGCGGCCATCTCCGGATAGACGTGCCAGCCACCAGGAATCGGCACGGCGTGGACTCGGTGCGCCGTGGCAGCGTTGTCGGTGAGGTCCGCCGGCAGGGGTTGTTCGTACGTGCTGTGCGTCATCTCCAGCGGTTCGAGCACTTGCTGCCGCACATAGTCGGGAAAGGGAACGCCGGTCACGTCGATGAGCAACTGCTGCACCACGCTGTATCCGCCGCCGGAGTACCGGAACATGTAGCCCGGCTTGACGAGCAGTTTGACCGGCGCGGTATTGGCCGGTGGCGAACCGGACAAAACCTGCTGCAGCGTGGGCAAGCTCTCATCGCTGGCATAACCCGGAAACCCGTGCACGGTCAGCCCCGCGGTATGGCTGAGCAATCGCCGCGGCGTAACCGGCCGGCCCGTGGCCAAAGGACTATCGGGAACATGCCACGACGTGAGGCGCTGGTTGACGTCTTCGTCGAGCGAGAGTTGGCCCAGCTCGACGGTGCGCAGGCGCAGCCAGCGCGGCGACCGGCTTGCTGATCGAAGCGGCCTGAAAGAGGGTTGTGGGAGTCACCGGCCGCGCTTCGCCCGCTTTGAGCACTCCGTAGCCGGCGGCCCAATCGATTTGATAGTCGTTCACCACGGCGATGCTGACGCCCGGCACCTCGTGCGCTTTCATGCTGGCGGCGATTGCCTGGGCAACCTGGTCGCGCTGCGCGTCTGACGCCGCCGGTTCCGCGGCGTATGCCCATCCGGCCCAGAGCGCCGCGGCCAAGAGTCCCGGAAAAAGTCTGCCGCGATGCAATGATTGTAAATCGATCTGCATGATCAGCTCCGTGGAAGCAGTAGGTCGCCCAACGGCAGGATAGGCCACCGGCGATTATAGCGCGCAGCATGGCCCGATACAGTCTGGTCAGTATTCGCAGGCCGGCGTGGAATCTTGGGGTATGCCGCGACTTCGCCAAAACACCCCCGTTTGCATAGAATTCGACAGTAGCAACAGGGAATTTGCTTCGTGCCCTCTCACAACCGACGGTCGCCAGCGTCGCACACATGATGCATCAGACACGCGATTTGAGCGAACGCGAACTGGCCGACATCGAGCGGACGACACAGGAGATAGGCCGCTACTTGTTCGAGCGCTCGTCGTCGAATCAGCCGTCGGTGTGGGACCGCCGTTGGTGGGACGACCGTATCATGTCCTGGGCCATGCAGGACGAGTCGGTCAAAGTGCAGATGTTCCGGTTCGTCGACGTGTTGCCGATGCTGTCGACCAGCGCGGCGGTGACTCAGCACCTGCACGAGTATTTTCACGATGTGCGGCAACAATTGCCTTCGGCGGCGCGGCTTGGGTTGGCAGTTGCCACGCCGGACTCGATTGCCGGCCGCGCTTTGGCGATTACGGCGCGGCGCAACGCCATGGCCAACGCACGGCGATTCATCGCCGGCACCTCGGCCGATGAGGTTTTGACCGCCGCCCGCCGCGAGCGCAAGCAGGGCCGCGCGTTCACGCTCGATCTGCTGGGCGAAGCCGTGACCAGCGAGATCGAAGCCGATCGCTATCTCCAGGCATATCTCGACCTGGTGGCCGACATCGCACCGGCGGTCAATTCCTGGGACGAAGTGTCGCTGATCGATCGGGCCGGTGACACGGAACTCCCCCGCGTGAACGTGTCGATCAAGCTCTCCGCGCTCGACAGCCATTTCGACGCGATCGATCCGGAAGGAACCACGCGCCGCGTGGCCGCGCGCCTGCGAATGCTGTTGCGGCTGGCCAAGGCACAGCGGGCCTTCGTCAATGTCGACATGGAGTCGTACCACACCAAGGACATGACGCTGGCCATCTTCGAGCAGATCATGACCGAGGACGAATTCCGTGAGTCGCAAGACGTGGGTATCGTGATCCAGTGTTACCTGCGTGACGCCGAACGCGATCTGGCAAGGCTGCGCGATTGGGCCCAGCGGCGGGGCACTCCGGTTTGGGTACGCCTGGTCAAGGGTGCATATTGGGACTACGAGGTGGTGTCGGCCGAGTCCATCGGGTGGCCCGTGCCGGTCTTTCGACAAAAGTGGGAGACCGACGCGAATTACGAACGCCTCACGCGGTTTGTCATGCAAAACCACGAGCACTTGCGTCCGGCGTTGGGCAGTCACAATTTGCGCTCGCTGGCGCACGGCATGGCCGTGGCGCACCATCTGGGAATTCCCCAGCACCGCATCGAGTTGCAAATGCTCTACGGCATGGCCGACGGCGAGAAACAGGCGCTGGTCGATCTCGATTATCGGCTACGGATTTACATGCCATATGGCGAACTGATTCCGGGCATGGCCTATCTGGTGCGCCGTTTACTCGAAAACACTTCCAACGAATCATTCTTGCGGGCCGGCTTTGCGGAGCACGTCCCCGTGGAGAAACTCCTGATGAATCCCGCGGACCATCGTGACACCGACGTTCCAACGAAGGCCAAGCCGCCAGCCGTCGCCGCGGTCAGCCCCTTTGCGGCGACTTTTCGCAACGAGCCGCCGGCGGATTTCAGCCTGGCCGAGAGTCGCGAGGCAATGCAGTCGGCGCTGGCGAGCGTGAGGGGGCAACGGCAGCGCGACTATCCGCTCGTCATCGGCGGCAAGTCCGTGGCGACCGGCCAGTGGATGATGTCGATCGATCCGGCGCATAAGAGCCAAACCGTGGGACGCGTGGCCGTGGCCGGCGTGGACGAAGCCGCAATGGCCATCGCCGCCGCCAAACAAGCACAACCCGGCTGGGCGACTTCAAGCGCGGCCCAGCGCGCCGACTTCCTGCGGCGCGCGGCCGCGGCCATGCGCGAGCGACGATTCGAGTTGGCCGCGTGGGAAGTCCATGAGTGCGCCAAGCCATGGCGCGAGGCCGACGGCGACGTCTGCGAGGCAATCGACTTTTGCGAGTATTATGCCGCGGGCGCCATCGAACTCGCCAGCCCGCATGGAGTGGATATTCCGGGTGAGGAAGATCGCTTCGGATTCTCGCCCCGCGGGGTGGTGGCCGTCATTGCGCCGTGGAACTTTCCGCTAGCGATTCTCACCGGCATGACCACGGCGGCGCTGGTGACCGGCAACACGGTGGTGATGAAGCCCGCCGAGCAATCGAGCGTCGTGGCGGCCAAACTGATGGAGATCTTCAGCGGCTTGGGACTGCCTGACGGAGTGCTCAACTGCTTGCCCGGCCCGGGCGAAACCGTGGGGGCGGCACTGGTCGAACATCCGGACGTCGCGCTGATCGCTTTTACCGGCTCGCGTCCCGTGGGCTTGGCCATCAACGCCAAGGCGGCGCAGATTTCGGCCACGGCCAAACTCAAAAACGTGAAGCACGTCATCGCCGAAATGGGCGGCAAGAATGCGATCATCATCGATGACGACGCCGACTTGGACGAAGCCGTGCTGGGAGTCGTGAAGAGCGCCTTCGGATTTCAGGGACAAAAATGCTCGGCGTGCTCCCGGGCGATCGTGTTGGACGGCGTCTACGACACGTTTCTGCAGCGACTGGTCGATGCGACGAATAGCCTGCAAATCGGCGCCGCGGACGATCCCAGCACACAAGTCTCGGCGGTGATCGACCAGGAAGCCTTCGACCGCATCGGCCGCTATATCAAGGTCGGCATGGATACGGGCCGCCCCGCGGTCAGCATCGATGCCGGTCCGCTGGCGGAGGAAGGCTACTTCATCGGCCCGCACGTGTTCGTCGACGTTCCACCGGACAGCCCATTGGCGCAAGAAGAGATCTTCGGTCCCGTGCTGGCCGTCATGCGCGCGAAGAATCTGGACCAGGCGATCCAACTGGCGAACAACACCGACTACGCGCTGACCGGCGGCATGTTTTCTCGCAGTCCCGCGAATTTGGAGCGTGCCCGCCACGAGTTGATCGTCGGCAATCTCTATCTGAACCGCGGCATCACCGGCGCGCTGGTGGGCCGACAGCCGTTTGGCGGCTTTCGCATGTCGGGCATCGGCACCAAGGCCGGCGGCCCCGACTATCTGTTGCAATTCGTCGTGCCGCGCACGGTGACCGAGAACACCATGCGCCGAGGCTTCGCGCCCAAAACGGGCGGCAAGCAATAGCGCCTATTCCGACGGCGTCATTCCACCGAACATCCCCATGCCGTGCTGCGTGAGGGCGTGCATCTGTCGCAATCGAATGGCCGCCCGATGCACGGCCGACCGCGCATTGTGCAAGCGAATCTTCGAGCCGGAAATACGGATCGAGTCGTCTTGCTGCCAGTTGAACGGATCGTTGGCACGGATTTGTTTCACGACGGAGTCCGGATCATGTGTCGCGGCTATTTCGTAAGTCTTGCTGATGTACTGGCCGTCGAACGAAACGTTGGCCTGCTGCGGCGCAGTGGGGGCAGCGTCCGCGGAACCATGAGCTTGCGCTCGCGGCGCCCGTAGGCGCCGCAGGCCGCTAAGCAGACGATTCAGTTCTTCGTGAACATCTTCTCGCTGCGAAACGACCAACGATGAAGTGTTGTACGATGTTTCGATCGCACCAGGTCCGCCCACCTTGCTCCAACTGTCGGGCGATATCTGCTGCTGGATCAGATCCACCAGCGTGTCGAAATCCTGCTTGCCCCCACCCACTTTCCCCTCGCCAAATTGCACCAAATCGGCGACAGAGTAGACGCTCACGGTCAATTCCTGATACGCCACGTCCGTCGTGGTTACTAATACGACTTCGTTCGCCAACAAATAGGTCAGATCGTAGGGATGCAAAAGCATACTCAGGGCGACCGGCAACATTACCCGACGCAACTCGTCCGTGACTGGGGTATCGCCTCCCATGCCGGCTTCCTCGAGCGCCTGCAAGTCCAACACGATCTGCACGCCGAATCGCTGGGCAATTGAATTCAATGCCTCCGCGAGCGGCGTTTCGTTGAAGCTGAAATCGGCCGAATCTTGCGAATGCTCGGCAAGCCGGCGGCGCGCCGCAATCTGCGCGGGGCCATCGGTCGGGATCATCTCCGTGGCGTTGCCTGCCAACTGTGTGTCTCGGGCCTCGCGCAAGGCAGCCAACAGCCGGGCAAGTTCCTCGTGCGACTTGTCGGTCTGCGAAATGACCAGCGTGCCCTGGAACGGTCCCATGCTACTAGGGCCGCCGACCTCGTCCCAAGTCTGAGGATCGACAACGGATTCAATCAATTCTATCAGCGTGTCGGAATCGTCTCGCTGGGTGCCCGACTCGTCGGTCCAGCGCACCAGATCTTCGATAGCATGGATCCGCGTCGTCAATTCTTGGCTCGCCACGTCGGACGTGGTAATTTCGAGGCGGCCGTCTCGGACGAGGTAGCTCAGATCCAGATTGTCGAGCAACAGGTTCAACACCGAGCGAAGTGAGACCTCGTTCAGCTTCAGCGGCCGCACTGGTGTGTCCGAACCCATTCCGGCCTCCTCGAGCCCACGGATATCGAGATACGCCTCGACGTCGTGCTCGATCAGGAAATCGATAAACCCGGCCAGCGTCACTTGATCGAGGTCGATCGATACCTTCCGGTCAAGCGCTCGCACGACGGCGGCTTCTTCGGCGGGTTTCGTCGAGGAGACATCCAGCGAGCTGGGCCGATCAGGTTGATGGCCCGCCTCCTCCGCCCAGGCGGGAATTCGCAAAACGGCCAACAGGATGCCGAGAATCGCGACGCCACGAAACGATGTTGCACGGACCATCTGCGCACCTCCCCTGGCAAGATTCATCATGGAACTAGCGGCCCACACGGTTCCGGCGCGACATGGGCACGCGACAGCGCCAGCCTACATCTTCTGGCCAGAGCGTGCAAGAAAGATCAGGGGGGCGTCGGTGACAGCGAGCTGCGCCTAAGTGCCGAACTTTGAGGACGAGAGAACCACTAGCGCCAGACGGCGTTGGCCAGGGCCAACACCTCGGTTTGTCCCGCGGGGATTTCCGCTTCTTCCTCGGCCGGCGCGGCGTCGCCAAGCGACTTGGCCACTTGGATGAACTTTTCCTCGTTGGCCAAAAAGGCATCCACCACGTCCGGATCGAAATGCGTGCCGCTGGAATGCACGACGATAGCCTTGGCTTTGTCGTGCGAATAGGCGTCTTTGTAGATGCGGCGGCTGGTGAGCGCGTCGTACACGTCGGCCAGGGCCACGATGCGCCCACACAGTGGTATCTCTTCGCCAGCGGCGCCGGTCGGATAGCCCGTGCCGTCGAACCACTCGTGATGGCTGGCGGCAATGTCCCGGGCCATACGCAGATAGCGCGCCGTGGGATATTCGCGTAGCGCCGCTTCCAGCGTCGCGGCGCCTTTGGCTGTGTGCGACTTCATGACCTCGAACTCTTCGTGCGTTAGCGGTCCCGGCTTCAGCAATACGCTGTCGGGAATGGCCACTTTGCCGATGTCGTGCAGCGGGCTGGTGAGGTAGATCAGATGGACGAAATCCGCATTGATCGTGCCCTGAAACTTCTGTTGTCGCGACAAGTGCTCGGCGAGGATCCGTGAATAGGTGCGCACGCGTTCCAGGTGGGCGCCGGTATCGGTGTCGCGCGATTCGGCCAGCCGGGCCATGGCAAAGATCAGCAGATCGCGCGTTTCCAGTCCCAACAAGCGCTCTCCGGCGCGAACGCGGAGCGTCAGTTCGGCGGGTTGAAATGGTTTGACGATGAAGTCGTCGGCGCCCGCCGTCATGCCCTCAATCGTGTCCGACAGCTTGCCGCGGGCGGTCAGCAGGATGACGTACACGTAGTTCATGAAGCTTGAGTCGCGAATCTGCCGGCACAACTCCAAGCCGTTCATCTCGGGCATCTCCCAGTCGGTAATCACCATCTGGCAGTTGCCTTTGCGCAGGATCTCAAGCGCCGTGTGCCCATTGTCGGCGGTGACCACTTCATAGCCGCTGCGCGCAGCGTGTGCTCCAGCAGATCCAGAGCAACCGGGTTGTCGTCAGCGATGAGGATCTTCATGGAAATCGCTCTCGTCGGCGGATCTTCCGCCGAGGGCGTACCGTGGGCAAGGCGATACCGATTGATTCGCCTGCAAAACTTAGGTTTTTTCGGGCGCAAGTCAAAAGCAGCCAAACACCTGCGCCCGACCGTTCGAATAGCAACCTGGATATTGAACGGCCGCCTGGGTGCAAACGACCGACACAACCGGTGCAACACTGCGCCGGCCACGACTTTCGGGGGCGCGTTCCAACGCGAAAAGGTAGGATTGCCCGGACTGCGGTCACGAGACAACTGCAGCAGTCACCATGGGAGTTGTGCGCCGTGTCGGTGATCACAGGGAAACGGCCGTTTCGCGCGACGATCGACCAACGCGCCGACAAACTTCTGGCCGATCAGTTTAGTGCGCTGCACCGCCGCACCGACGACCTCTTTGCATTTCTGATGGTGCTGCAATGGATCGGGGCCATTTGCGCTGCCCTGTGGATTTCTCCCGAAAGTTGGGCTAGCTCCGACACTCGCAATCTGACCCGCCTCTGGACCGCCATCGTGTTGGGAGGGGCCGCCACCGCCTTGCCCGTCTATCTGGTCCTCAGCCGGCCGGGCACGCGGGTCACGCGACACACGATCGCCGTCACGCAAATGGTCTGGTCGGCGCTGCTGATTCATTTGACAGGCGGACTCGCTGAAACCCATCTGCACATCATGGGATCGCTGGCGCTGTTGGCTTGTTATCGCGACTGTCGGGTGCTGCTGACGGCAACTGCCGTGATCGTCGTCGATCACTTTGTACGGGGCATGTTTTGGCCGCAATCCGTGTACGGGGCCGCTAACGTCGCGCCCTATCGTGCGCTGGAATACGCCGGCTGGATTCTCTTCGAAAACGCGTTTCTGGCGATTGCCATACGCCACAGCGTCCGCGAGATGCGCGACCTGGCAATGAAACAGGCCCGGCTGGAGCGGACCAACGAATTGGTCGAAGCAGAAGTGCGCGACCAGACTCGCGAGTTGCAGGCGCACTCGAACGAACTGGAGCAGGCCCGCGCCACGTTGGAGCGGCAGGCGAGCGTCCTGGAGACGCAGACGCGGGACCTCGAACAGATGCGTGCTAAGGCCGAGTCGTCCAACCGCGCCAAAAGCGAGTTTCTGGCCAACATGAGCCATGAGATTCGCACCCCCATGACCGCCATCCTGGGCTACGCCGACGTTTTGTTGGCGAGTCTTCATGACGACCACGACGCCAAGGCGGCCGAAACAATCAAGCGCAACGGCGAGTTTCTGCTGAAAATCGTCAACGACATCCTCGATCTGTCCAAGATTGAAGCGGGCAAGTTGGCCGTCGAGCCCGGGCGTTGCTCGCCATGGCAGGTGGTCACCGACGCGGCGCTGCTCATGCGGGTGCGCGCCGAAGCCAAGGGATTGCCTCTGACCGTGGAGTACGCCGGCGAGATTCCAGAAACAATCGTCACCGACGAGACCAGGATGCGACAGATTTTGTTGAATCTGTTGAGCAACGCCATCAAATTCAGCGACCACGGCGAAGTGCGGCTGAGAGTGCAACTAGTAAGCACACTGGGTGGCGAACCGACATTGCGTTTCGACGTTGTCGACCACGGCATCGGGATGACCGCCGAGCAGGTGGCTCGGCTGTTTTGTCCCTTCACTCAGGCAGACAACGCCACGGCTCGGCGATTCGGCGGCAGCGGCCTGGGATTGACGATCAGCAAGCGGCTGGCAGAGATGCTCGGCGGCACGATTACCATTGCCAGCACACCCGGCCAGGGAAGCACCTTTAGCGTCACCATCGGCACCGGACCGCTTGAGGGCGTGAAAATGCTGTCCGAGAACGAGGTCGTACCTGCGTCGTCAGCTAGCAGCAGACCTTTGAGGGCGACGCAACCGCTAGCCGCGCACGTGCTTCTGGCCGACGATAGCCCCGACAATCAATCGCTAGTGGCGTATGTCTTGCGTGCCTCGGGAGCTGACGTGATGGTCGCCGACAACGGCGCAGCCGCCGTCGAATTGGCGTCGGCCGCCTGGGAAGACGGACATCCCTTCGACGTCATCCTGATGGATATGCAGATGCCCATTCTCGACGGCTACGAGGCCACGCGCCAATTGCGAGACCGCGGCTATGACGGTCCCATTGTTGCTTTGACGGCGCATGCCATGCCCGACGAACTCGACCGCTGCCAGGCTGCCGGTTGCAACACACATATCACAAAGCCGATTGATGGACGATTGTTGGAATTGGTAGCGGCCTATGGTCGGAATCGCATCTCGTGTGAAAAGCCCAGCGACGCCGCCTGCGGCGTACAGGGATCGCATCCACACGAATAGGGGTGCTTTGCACATCGTTTGGGCCGCTCGGCGGATTGCCTGACAATCCAATTGCCATAATCAAGTTGCCCCAAACCTCAATGCGGCATATCATGCCGGACACGAACAGGGCATATCGAGAGGCATCACATTCTCCGCAGGGAGCAGGTTTCGATGCCTTCGGCGAAGCGTCCGCGTCAACGAGATCAGAATGCCGCGTTACGGCAGCGCATTGCGGAACTCGAGGCTGAACTGGCCGAGAGCCGCCAGCTTAGCGCAAGCCTGCGACGTGTTGATGCTTTCATTGGCACGCAGTTTGGCGCGGATCGCATCACCTTGATCACGTTCTCCAGCGACCTGGGGTCGGTTTTGTTCGTTGGCGAGTGCGTCGAAGCGGTATTGGATTGCACGGCCGACGAATTGCGATCCGACGCATCGGCATGGATGCGCTCCGTTGCGCCTGACGACTTGCCTGCGCTCAACGAGGCGGTTGCGGCCATCGGATTCGGTCGTCCGTCTGAAGTCGTCTATCGGATTCCCTGCCAGGGTTCGTTCCGCTGGATTCGCGCACGATTTGCCGTCAACGCGGAATCCGAGCAATCGGATTGCGTCGTCGGTTTCTTCGGCGACATCACCAAGCTCAATTCATCCCAGGAAGCGATCCGCACCTACGAAGAACGGTTGCGGCTGTTGAACGATACGGCGCCGATCGGCATTTTCATGTCGGACGCACAGGGAATGGTCTTTCACGTGAATCCACGCTTGGAGGACATTTACGGCTATCGCGCCGACGAATTGATGGGCTTGAAATTCGCGCGCGTTTTCTTGCCATCCGAACGCGAGAAGATTACGAAGCATTGGCAAAGAATCGCCGCGACGGATGCCGATCACGACACGGAGCGCTCGATCATCGACGGCCGAGGCCAGCACCGTTGGATCCACGTGCGCTCCATTCCCCTGGTTTCGGATAGCGGCGCGTTCTTGGGCCGTATTGGGACCGTGGAAGACATTACCGAGCGCAAAACGGCTGAAGCGGCACGACGCGCCAGCGAAGAGCGTTTCCGACTGCTTTCCGACAACGCGCCCGTGGGCATTTTCATGTCCGATCCAGTGGGCCAATTCCTGTATGCAAATTCGCGTTTGCAAGCGGTTTGCGGGCTGACGGAGGGTCAGCTCTTGGGCAGCAATTTTTCTCAAGTTCTTCCGCCCGAGAATTCCGCGGAAATTCTGGCCGCTTGGGTACGGATTGCCAACACCACGCTTCAGCAGCGCGTCGTGGAACGGATCGTGAGCGGCAACGGCGAAAGCCGGTGGTTGGAAATCCGTTCGTCGCCATTCGTTTCTCAAACGGGAACGGTCTTGGGCCGTATCGGCACGGTCGAGGACATCACGGACGTGCGAACCGCGGAGCGCGAGCTGCGCGAGAGCGAGGAACGTTATCGCATGCTAGCTGAGCATGCCACCGACGTTATCAGTACGCACGATCCGAACGGAGACTGTCGCTATGTCTCGCCGGCTTGCCGGACGTTGTTGGGGTATGAGCCCGAGGAGATGGTCGGACTCAACGCAAGGCAGTTCGTGCATCCCGAAGACTGGGCGAGGGTCTTGTCGTTGCCAGGCCCTGCCGGATCGCCGTTTTTGACGTCGACATTGACCTATCGGGCACGGCACACGGACGGACACTACGTCTGGCTCGAGACGCTCTGGAAGCTCATTCCAAACCCAACCAGCGAGAATCTAGCCCCGCACATCGTGGCGTTGTCGCGCGATATCACCGTTCGACGGCAGGCGGCGGAGCGATTGCAAGCCAGCGAAGCCAGGTTGCGTGCGATTCTCGACATCGCGAGCGACGGCATTGTCACGGTCGATGAGTCCGGCAGGATCGAACAATTCAATGCCGGCGCCGAGCGGCTGTTCGGCTATCGCGCGGAAGAGGTGATGGGGCAGAGCATTCACGGCCTACTGATCAATCCGGACGATACGGATCACGAACATCGAGCCCGGCGTCTTAGTGTTTTTCGCCGTCCCTTGGCACGCACGCGGGGAGTTCTGGGACGGCGCAAAGATGGTAGCCGATGCGAGTTGGAGATCAGCGTCGGCGAAGCCGTGATTGCCGGCCGTAGCGTATTTACAGGCATCTTGCACGACGTTTCGCAGCGCAAACGCACGGAGCGACGATTGCGAGAGAACGAGAAACTGGCGGCCACGGGCAGAATCGCCGTGCGCGTCGCCCACGAGATCAACAACCCCTTGGCAGGCATCAAGAATTCGTTCTTGCTGTTGCGAGATTCCATTCCGTCGAGCAACCCCTACTATCATTATGTGACGCGCATCGAAACGGAGATCGATCGGATTGCGAAAATCGTGCGGCAGATGTTTGAATTGCATCGGCCCTCTCGTGCGACGCTAGCGCGAGTCAATCCGAGCGACACGTTGCACGACATCGTGGCCCTGCTGTCCTCGATCGCCGCGCGGGCCGAAGTGTCGCTCGAATTGTGCACGGAAAACATTGGGTGCTCGCTCCAATTGTCGGAAGATTCGTTTCGCCAGGTTCTCTACAGCGTGATCGTCAACGCCATCGAAGCATCGCCGCGCGGAAGCGCCGCACGGATCGCGGCCCATAGCTCGCCGGGCGGCATCGATGTTTTCGTCTCGGACCAAGGTCCGGGAATTCCGCCGGAAATTCAGCAGCAGGTCTACGAGCCTTTTTTCACGACAAAGACCGAATTGAGCACGGGCGGCCTGGGGCTGGGGCTATCGATCGCCCGCGGCATTGTCGAGGCGATGTGCGGAACGCTCGAGTTTCAGAGCGAAGCCGGACAGGGCACCGTTTTTCATATCCATTTCCCGGCAGCCAATCGTGAGGAGGACGCGATCGATGAATCCGACCTTGCGGATCCTGTTTGTTGATGACGAGCAAACGTTTCTACATTCCACCGCCGACTTGCTGCGACGCACGGGCTATGAATGCGACGCCACCCCCGACGTGTCCGAAGCCTGCCGGTGGCTGGAAACGAAGCCATACGACCTGGTCATCACCGATATTAATATTCCCGGCAACGTCAATCTGGAGTTCGTGCAGACCCTGGCCTCGCGCAGCGACGATTTGCCCGTCATTCTGGTAACGGCATACCCGTCCATTGCTTCGGCGATTCATTCCGTCGAGTTGCCGGTGATCGCCTACCTGGTCAAGCCGTTCGAGTTCGCCGATTTGCTGGCTCGAATCCAGGGAACCGCCCAGCGTGTGGCGGCGCGCTGCGCCGTACGCGAGGAATTGGAACGGCTGCAAGAGTATCGTCGCGGTTTGCTGCGGGCGGAAGAACACATGCGTCAAGCGGCCGGCAACCGGAACCTGCCATCGGTTCAGGCGTTTGTGGGAATGGCCATGCGGAACGTGGCCGATAGTCTTGTGAACCTGCGCAACGTGGTGGAAGACGCGCCTCGCAGTGACGTCGACAACGAGCTCCACCATTGGCCGGTTGCTTTGTCGCCCGAGATGCGCGACTCGCTGCGCGATGCAGTGGCCACGCTGGAGCGCACCAAAAGCGCCTTCAAGTCGAAGGAGCTCGGGGAGCTGCGGCGCAAGTTGGAAGGGCTATTGAACTGAGCCGGAGTGAACAGTTGTGCAAACAATTGCGCGTTAGTGCATAGTCACTGTGCGGATCGAACTGCAATTGACGGGGAAAACAGAAACGCCATAATGGTGCTCGCGAATGGGCTCACACGGGGGGAAGAGTGAGCCGCCTTGTCGAGTAGGATACGATAGCAAACCGAGCGAAGCGGCTTGTCCGTTCGCTGGCTATCGAGGCCTACGAGTTGAAGGCACAACCAGCGGACTCAATGAGTCCCTTGGCTGTGCCTTTTTTTATTGACCCATCTTGAAATTCGATCGATCCCAGTGGTTCCTCATTCTGCGTGCGGTCGTCGTCGCTTGTGCTGACAAGCCGATCGCACGAACCGTCCCACACGCCAGACGGGTGAAACGATCATGGTGGACACATCTACTGGCATTCGTATCGCGCTGGTCGAACGACAAGCACTGGTCCAAGCGGCCCTAGCCACGCTAATCGAAAGCGCGGAGGGTATGCACGTCGTGGCTGCCGTGAGTACGCTGGATGAAGGGTTGAGAGCCGCGGTCGAAATGCAGCCCAACGTTGCGCTGGTTAGCATCTCGGGCGAATGGGCGGTATTCGATGCCGTCGTCCGCATCAACGAACGTTGTCCGGTGGTCAAGATCGTCTTGCTCGACGAACGCACCGTCGACGCCAACGCGCGCGAAGGATTGCGCGTGCACGCGGCCGGGTATTTGACCAAGGAACAGCCGTTTCACCAGGTCGAAAATGCACTGCGACGGGCCGCGCGAGGTGAGCGCGTGTTCGCGCCGGATATCGCGGCCCGTCTGATGCTCTCTGCCGAAGGTGTGCGGCTGGCGCACGACAACAGCAACAATCCGCTCTCGTCTCTTACGCCCCGAGAAATCGATGTGCTCATCCATTTGGCGCAAGGACTTTCCGTCAAACAATGTGCCAAGGCGCTCGGCATTGGCACGAGTACGGCCGGCAATCACAAATCGCGGATGATGAAGAAGTTGGGCATCCACAAGACGGTGGATCTCACGCGGATGGCCATTCGCGAGGGGCTCGTGCCGGAGGGACGAGGACCTGTGCGACCGCCGCACGTACACGACTTCGAAAAGGTGGGCTAGGCGTCGGTCGAAAAATGCCGTCGCGGCCACCTCGGCAAGCGCAACGCAAAGCTTCGCACAGAGGCGCACAATAACGACTCAAGTCACTCACGTCGTTATTGTGTCATCGCGTCCGCGCGATGTTGCAGCCCGCCAAATACTTCAATGGGCTGCTAGCCGGGCCCGACCAAGGTTCGCTCGATCGGCACGTCGAACAATCGCGGTCCATCACCGGCGGCCAGCGAGCGCGACACCTTTTCGGCCAATTCGGCAGGGTCGCAAATGCGTTCGGCCGGAACGCCCAGCGCTCCGGACAGAGCAACCATGTCGATCTCCGGTCCGGCCAGGTCCATGCCCAGGAATTCCCCGCGCGTCGCTGCCGGCAGCCCGAAGCCGGCCGCGCCGGATTTAAGGATCTGATACTGCGCGTTGTTGCCAATGACGAACGTCACGGCGAGGTTGTAGCGTGCCGCCGACCACAGCCCTTGAATGCCATACATCGCGGCCCCTTCGCCCAGAATTGCCAGCACGGGTCGATTGGGCCAGGCAAGCTTCACCCCCAGGGCACAACCCAATCCCCAGCCCAAGGCCCAGCCGCGATGACCGAAATATCCGCTCGTATTCTTCAATGCCGCCAGCCGCTGTAGCGTGGTGTTGGTGGTCGTGACGGCCTCTTCCACTACGGCAACGTTCTCCGGCAGCACGCTGGCCAGACTCGCCATCAGCACGCTGCCCGGCATCGGGCGCGTGTCGTTGCGCTTGGCGATCGCAGCCTGGAGTTTCTCGCGCGTTTCGGCGTGCTGTTGAGCCCGAGCGGAAAAGCGCTCGGTTGCCTGGCGTTGAACCTCGGGGGTCATCGTGTCCGACAACAGCGCGCCGATTTCGGCAAGCGCCGACTTGGCGTTGCCGATGACGCCGACCTCGACAGGAAAATTCTTGCCGATTTCGCGTGGACTATCATCCAAATGTACGAGCCGCAGGCTGCGCGGGATTGCCGGCTCGGGACCGTGATAAACGTACTCGCGAAGCAAGTCGGTTCCCGCCACGAGCAACACGTCGAACTCATGCAGGCGCCTGGCAATCTCGTGTGCCCACAACGGAATCGTTTGCGCGTACAAGGGATGATCGGCGGGAAAGCTCAGCCGGCCGTGCGAATGAGGCGGCTCGGAGAATACCGGGGCGCCTAGCCGTTCGGCAACGGCCACCAACTCGTTGACTGCGTCGGCTTCTTGCACGCGGCTGCCCACCAGAATCGCCGGCCGCTGGGCAGCAGCCAACACGCGCGCGCGGCGCGCACCGCCTCGACCGATGGCCGCGTACGCGTGTCGAGCGGTTGCACTGGATCCAGCTCCAGTCCCGATGCGTCCGCCATTTGCACATCGACTGGAATGGAAAGGAACACCGGACCCGTGGGCGGCGCCAGTGCGATTTGGATGGCTCGACGCACCGCGGCAGGCAAGTCTTCGACGCGGTCCACCTCGGCCGCCCATTTGGTCCACGGCTTTGCCACGGAAACCATGTCGCCCCACAGAATGGGCTCTTGAAACTTCAGCCGGCGATCCTGCTGGCCGGCCGTGACCAATAGCGGCGTGCCCTCGCGGTGCGCGTTGTATAGCATTCCCATGCCATTGCCCAAGCCGCAACTGATGTGCAGATTGACCACGCCGACGCCGCGGGACGCCATGGCGTATCCATCGGCCATGGCCATCACCGGCACTTCTTGCAGGCCGAGGATATAGCGAATCCGCTCGTCGTCCACCAGCGCGTCGCAAAGCGGCAGCTCGGTCGTGCCAGGATTGCCGAACAGCGTGTCGACACCGGCGGTGACCAACAGATCGAGAAACGCGTGAATGCCGGTCTTCGTCATGACGTCGCTGGTCCTCGCCCGAAGCAGGCACCGCGGCGCCAAATAGTGCCCGACTATCGGGAGAATTGGGAGAATAGCCTCGCGCGCTGCGGTCTAGCCAGTGTACGGGATGGCCCGCGCGAATCAACCTGTGGCTGGGACAACGCCGAGAACAGTCGCTGGGTCTGGGGCCGCTGCATCGACGGCGCGTGCTGCATCGGACTTCGCTGCATGGGCGGCCGCTGCGCCGCACGCGGACCGCGTGACGCCTGCTGCTGGTCGTAGGACAGCCGCCGCGCCGGATACTTGCTGCGCGGCGAGTGCTGGTAGGTCATCTCGTCAACGCCTTCCTCGTAGTATGGCTCCTCGGCCGGTGTCGGCGCGGGATCCTCGCCCGGGGCCGGATGGAATTGGTTTGGCTGTCCCGGCACATCGTCGAGCCCCACGTAGGACTTGCCGGCGTCGCGCTTCTCGCACCAGCCGTGGTAGTCGTTGCCGTGCGAGTAGAGACCATCGTTCAGTCGCGGTCCGATGAAGCTGCCGCAACAGTCACAAGGATCGCAACACTCTGGTGGAATGCTGAACCACTCGTGCCACATACTTTCGCCGCAGCACGAGCCGCACCAGTTGTTGCCGTTGGGATAGCAACCGCCCCAGGGCTCGCAACAGCAGCCGGTCAACCCGGCGGCAATTGCCGCCATCCACACCAGACTCCACGAGTGCGCGATCATCATCCATCCCCCCACGAGCATCTCGTCTCACGGCGCGCAACCTTGCAAGCCGCTAACGGTCCCTAGGAGTGACTATCGGCCGCACAATCGGCAGAATCGAGAAAATCCGGACCCTCGGCGCGGCCTGTCGACGAGGACGTTTTTCCCAGCTTCTCGCGGCGGGTTGCTTTGTCCGGCGGGGATTGCTAGCAATAGGGCTAGTCGACACCATTCCTTCCGCAAACGTCGCCCGATCGCAATCCGCTCCTTAGGTGAACCATGAGCTCATCGACCACTGCCAACCGGCCCCAGCCGTTGCCGATTTCCGCCGTCAACCACTTGGGCCGCATCACCAAGCGGGTCGAGGCCAGCCGTGATTTTTACCGCGACGTGCTCGGCTTTCGCGAGGTGGCCCGCCCTAACTTCAATTTCCCCGGTGCGTGGCTTTACAACTACGGCATCATGATCCACTTGATCTACAACGAGGCGGCGTCCGATCCGGACGGTGAGATCCAAACCCGGGGCGATCATCTGGCATTGCACACCGACGACCTGGCCGCCGCCGAGCGGTTGCTGAATGAGCACGGCGTCGCTTACCGCAAGAACACCGTGGCCGACACCGGTCTGGTGCAAATCTTTTGCCGCGACCCGGACGGCCACCACGTGGAAATCGGCAGCTATCCGCCCAGGCCGGCGTATGTCTGAGCCGCCGATCACACCGCAACAACTGCTCGACGCTACTCGTCGGCGAACGCGAAAATACGCCTCCAATCGCGTTTCATGCTGATCACGAGCCAGCCGCGCTTGTGGGCTTCCGCCATCAGCTCGTCGGAGAAAGTGCCGATCGGTCAGCCGACAGCAACGTGACAAACGGTTGCTCGGTTTTCCACTGCGGATGTTGCGGCGCGATCTCACGGATCGCGGTCGAGCGCGAAGACGACTTGCGTATCGAGCGGCTGCGCGACCCACATCGTGCTGCCGCCTTGCATTTCACGCGCAAAAAAACGCCCCGCACACACCCAGACGTGTTTGCGGGGCTCTATCGCGCGAAACTGATCGTTGGCCGGCCTACTTGGCCGCCACTTGAATCTTCTTAGGCAGCGCCTCCTGCGATTTTTCGAGCGTGACGTGCAGCACGCCGTCCTTGTACTCGGCCTTGACGTTCTGCTCGTCAACGGCCGTGGGCAGCGCCACTTCGCGGCGGAACAAGCCGTAGCGGCGTTCTTGATAGAGGTAGCCGCCTTCCTTGCGCTCTTCGCTTTCCTTTTTCTCACCACTGACCACTAGCGCGCCGTGCTGGATCGAAACGTCCAAATCGTCCGGCTTGACGCCCGGGATCTCGGCTCGCACCAGCACCTGCTTGTCGGTCTCCTCGACGTCGATCGCCGGTTGCCAGGCAAGCGACGACCACCCGCGCTGTCCCCAGACGGCGGGCACGTCGCTAAAGAACGAATCGAACAGCCGGTCCATTTCGGTGCGAAACCCGCTGGCCTGCGAAAGCTGACCCGCGCTACTTTCTCGTCGTTGCTTCCAAGGTATGAGCGACATGACTGGTTCTCCTTTCAAGTTGTGTCCGTGAATGCGTGTCTTCGGCAGCGAGCGGCGAGGCCTACCCTGCGGCCTGCACTTGGATCTTCCGCGGCTTGGCCGCTTCCGCCTTGGGCAGATGGACGGTCAGGACGCCAGCGGTGTATTCCGCGTTGATGCGACTGCCGTCGATTTGCTCGCTGACACGAAAACTGCGATGGAAATTTCCCACGCCGTACTCCGCCAGCAAGAAATTCATCTTCTCGCTGTATCGCGCCGGCACGGTTCCCTCGATCGTCAGCAAACCGTCCTCGAAATCGATCTCGATCGACTCGCTCGTGGCGCCCGGCAGATCGCCCACCAACAGCAATTCGTCTTTCATCTCGATGATGTCCACGGGCGGACGGAACCATTGGCCCACGCGCGTGCGTTCGGCTTCTTGTTCCTGGGTTTCATTCGTCGTTACGTCGGTAGCCATAATACGTGTCTCCTGAATGACGCCGCGGCGTCGGATTTTTGATTACATCGTGATCCGAAGCGAGCGGACTAGCCCGCCGCCACCTTGATTTTCTTCGGCTTGGCGCTTTCTGCCTTGGGCAGCTTGATAAGCAGCACGCCGTTCTTCAGCGTCGCTTCCACGCGGTTAGCATCCACTTCGATCGGCAGCCGCATCACGCGGATAAACTCGCCTTCGCCGCGCTCGCGACGGTGATACGAACTGCCCTCGGGCAATTCCTGGCCGCGCTTGCCGCGAATCGTCAGATCAGAGCCGACCACAGAGACATCAACACCGTCGCCAGCGATTCCCGGCAACTCCGCTTCGGCATATAAATCGTCGCCTTCTTCCCAAACATTCAATGCCGGAAAACTGTTCGACTGCATCGCCGCTCGCGTAGAGCCAGCGACAGCAGGTCCAAAGAAATCACTCACCAACCGATCCATTTGCGTCCGCAATTGATCGAGCGGGTGATGACCATTGGTACGTCGCAAAACCATCATGATTGAAACCTCCCTCATACCTTTGTGAAGGAATTCACAACGCGCGACTGCGCCAGCGGCTCGTGCCGCGAAGCAGGCGCTTCGCTGTCTCGTGCCTTGTGGATGTGCGGATCCTTGACCCAACCGAGTAAGTTGCAAACCGGGTGCCAATCACGCCGTTTCGGGGCACGTGTCGCAGTTGCCAATCGCCCAAGCACTTGCGACGGACGCCGTGTTTTTCAGGCGTTTGCCAGCATGTCAAATTGGCAGTTGTGCCCGCACGGAGTGAGCCAATTTTGCAGAGCGGACGCCGTGAAACCGGCAGGGAACGGCCGAGACTGTGCCCAAGATCGAGTCGTCCCGGACGATCCGACCACTTGCGGTTTCGGACGTTGCATCCAAGAATCGAACCTTCGCTCCTGTGCCCCAAGACTCTCTTCCCCAAGAAAACCTTTGTCTGACACCGCCTCCGACACGTTGCAAGCGGCGCTGCGCGCCACCAGATCGATCTGCCCGACGAAGCTGTCGAAGCACTCGATCGCTACTGCCGCGCGTTGTGGGCGTGGAACGAGAAACTCAACCTGACGCGCCACACGGACTACGAGAGGTTCGTGGCGCGCGACGTGGTGGACAGTCTGGCGCTGGAGCCGTTCCTCGATTCTGGCGCACGCGTGCTCGACGTGGGCACCGGTGGCGGCGTGCCCGGCGTGGTGCTGGCCATCGTGCGGCCCGACCTGGAAGTGGCGTTGTGCGACTCGGTAGCCAAGAAGGCCAAGGCCGTGCAGGAGATCGTGCAGGAAGCGAAGCTCGATATCGAGGTCTATCACGAGCCGGCCCAGGAAGTTGTCGCTCGCGAACCGTTCGATGTGCTGGTGGCGCGCGCCGTGGCGCCGCTCGCCAAGCTGCTGCGTTGGTTTGCGCCGCACTGGGGCGCCTTTGAACGACTGCTAGTGATCAAGGGCCCCGCCTGGGTCGACGAACGGCATGAGGCCCGCGAGGCAGGACTGTTGCGCGGCGTGGATCTTCGCAAACTCACCAGCTATCCCTTGGCCGGCACGGAATCGGAAAGCGTCGTGCTTTCGCTGCGTTCGAAGAGCTCGTAAATATGGCGATCTGGGGACCGGTTACCCCGCTAGCAGCCGGTATCTGCCAGGAGGCAGCTCCGCTTGTGGGCGTGTCTCGGTCGCCTTATACTGACTCCCTTTCCCGCCGACCATCCCCCGCGGTGCCCAGTTGTTCTTGGGGCCCCTCACGGCCTCCTGGCACGAGCATGGGGCTATTTCCGTAACTTCGGCATTGAAAGGATGTTATGCCCACGCACACGATTGCTTCGAAGTACGCCACAGGAAACCCATCCATGTCTGATCTGATTGCCCCGCACGGTGGCCTCACCGAGCCCGTTTGCTGCACGGTTGCCGAGGCCGATATCGAGTCCTTCAAGAAGGAAGCCGCCAGCCTGCCCAAGGTGCCGGTCTCCGATGCCGATTTGTCAACCGTCTATCGCTTTGCCGATGGCGCGCTGAGCCCGCTGACCGGCCCGATGGACCGCAAGACCTACGAGCGCGTGCTCGACGAATCGGTGATCGAACACAATGGCAAGCTCTATGCCTGGACGATTCCGCTGGCGCTGCCGGTCACCGGTGCACTGGCCGCGACGATCAAGCCGGGACAGAAAGTGGCGCTGACCAACTCGACCGGCGATGTGGTCGCCACGTTGGACGTCAACGACGTGTTCGAGTGGGACAAGCCTCGCTATATCAAGAGCGTTTATCTCACCGATCGCACCGATCATCCGGGCGCGGACATGGTGCTCAAGGGAGATGCCGACAAGACACACCTGTTGGGTGGCACGATTCGCGCTTTGCCGCAACCGAAGAACGCAAAGTTTGGCAAGTACGTGCTCTCGCCGCGCGAAGTCCGCAGGTTGCTCGCGGAAAAGGGTTGGGACCGCGTGGTGGCGTTCCAAACGCGCAACCCGCTGCACCGGGCTCACGAATACGCCTTGGTGTACGGCCTGGAGACATTGCTCCGCGCCGGCCACAATGCCGGGGCCGTGCTCAATCCGCTGATCGGCGAGACCAAGGGCGACGACGTTGACGCCAACGTGCGAATGCACACCTATGAAGCCCTGATCGACACGCAAGCCTTGGGCGAAGGCGACAGCGATCCGGCCGTGTGGAAACAGCGCGGCGAAAGTGTTCCCGACCGGGTGGCGTTGCTGGGACTGGACATCAAGATGTTCTATGGCGGCCCGAAGGAAGCCATCATGCACGCCATCTATCGGCAGAACTACGGCTTCACCGATATCGTCATCGGCCGCAAGCACGCCGATGCGCCCTATCAGGACGGCACGGCCATCTGGGGCGACTTCGACGCGCAGGAAATCTTCAGCAACCTGAAGGGCGATTTGAAGATTCAACCGGTCAAGGTCGGCTTCGCGGCGTACTACGAGTCGCTAGGCCGGGTCGACTTGATGGAGAACCACAAGGACGAAAAGCCGGTGTTCATCTCCGGCAAGGACGTCCGCAAGTCGCTGCTGGAAGGCAACACGGTCGACCCGCGGATCATGCGCGAGACGACGTCGAAGATCCTGGCCGAAGCGATGGCGGGCAAGGCTTAGACCCGCGTCCCGAAACCAGGCTTGATTCGGCAGCAAGCGATCCGACCGTTGATCGACCGCACGTTATCCGCTGCGCATCGCCGCCGTTCATCCAACTTGCTCGCGCGACGCTGGCTACCAATCGGCTGACGTGCAGGACGATTGCAAAGTCGTTAATCCAAGGCTCCTACGAGTTTCAGGGCGTGGAGGGGATTGGCGCAGAGATCATCGGCTCGGGCTCGAAGCGGTTGTTTGGATTTTTGGGTCGTTAGTCGCAACACGCTCAGGGCTACGTTGGTGAGGCTTGCCAGGCGTTCGGCCAATCCTGGCCGACGACTCCAGTGCCGGTCTTCGTCCCACCAACGATCTTTGACGAAGTGCAAGCTGTTTTCCACTTGCCAATGAGCGCGTACGTACTTCAACAATTGCTTGGGCGTAGTCGTGGCCGGGTCGAGGCTGGTGACGAAGTACCGCGTTTCGCGCGTGGTTTTGCCGTTTCGGTCTTTCGTCTCGCGGTCGACTCGCAAGAGCATGCGGCAACCGGCAAGCCCCAGCCGCTGGCAGACATATTCGGCGTCGGCCAGGTCGATCCAAAGAAAACGAGTCTCCCTACGGCCCCCTTTTTTTCCCGCGTCTGAGCGGCCGCCGCGCTGTCTTGGGCCTGCGCAAAGCAGGTCTGCGCCGCATCCAGGATGTCGGGCTGGTTGGCTTTGATTTGGAACAAGTAGTCATGGCCCGAAGTCAGAATCAGTTCGGCCAGATTGCGCTGAGCATAGAGGGCATCGCCCGTGATCAAACGCAACGCCGGATACTTCTCGAACAGTTCGCTCAGGTGCGCTTTGAGCACTTCCGGCTCGGTGCTTTTGTCGCCCGACAGGGGCCATTGCCCAAGACACGCTTTCAAATCCTGGACAAAAACGTTCAGCATCTGAATCGGATCGCCCTGCGGATCGAAGCCTTGCTTCGACGTCTTGCCATCCACCGCCGCGACCAGAGCCTCCTGATCCGCCATTACCTCTTGCAACCACTGGGAAAACGCAGCTTGAAACTCCTCCAACGAGAACTTCGCCAGCGTCCGACTTAACGTGGTAGGATGCGGCGGCTTGCGACGCGTAAAGCCCAAAGGTCTGCGCAGCAGATGCCAGTTCCGGGCTGCCCACCGCTGCAAGCTGGCAAAATCGTTCAAGCGGCAGACCAGCCCCACGAGCGTCAGTCCCAAAATCCCCGAAAACGGATGACGAACACCACGCCGCTGACGTGGATCGGCCACCTCCGAAAAGGCCACCATCAAAGACGGAAAATACGATGGTAGTTGCATGGCTAGCTCCTTCTCCTAAAGCCAACCCGCATCACCCGGTTAGGATCGCACCTGCATTATACAAAACTCAACTTTGCAATCGTCCTGATTGCCTTTGCCGGATGGTTGCATCGCGCCGGCGATTTTCTATGATGTATCGCTTCTGGTGAACGGTGCCCCCCGAAGTTCGTAGGCGGCGCGCCGGGCGGGCGCTGCAATTTTCTCGCGCTGGAGGTCCAGAACCGGCGCGCACCGATCATGCAACCGTGGGAAAGGTGACCATATGGCTGCGAAAGAAGAAGGTATGTCTCCCAAGGAAGTCTTGGCACTCTGCCGTGAGAAGGACGTCAAGGCCGTCGATTTGCGGTTTATGGATTTTCCGGGCTTGTGGCAACACTTCACCATTCCGGTCAGCAAGCTCGAGGAGGACGTGTTCGAGAACGGGCTGGGCTTCGACGGCTCGAGCATTCGAGGCTGGCAGGCGATCAACGAGAGCGACATGCTCGTGGTGCCCCAGCCCCAAACCGCCTTTCTCGATCCCTTCACCGAGTTGCCCACGCTGGTGATGATCTGCAACATTCAAGATCCGATCACCCGCGAGGACTACTCGCGCGACCCTCGCAACGTCGCCCGTAAGGCCGTGAACTATCTGCGGTCCACCGGCATCGGCGACACGTGCTTCATCGGGCCGGAAGCCGAGTTCTTCATCTTCGACGACGTACGCTTCGACCAGAACGCGCACGAGGGTTACTACCACATCGACAGCATCGAGGGCGAATGGAACCGCGGCCGCGCCGAAGGGCCGAACCTGGGATACAAGCTGCGGTACAAGGAAGGTTATTTCCCGGTGCCGCCCGCCGACCAGATGATGAACATCCGCAACGAAATGATGCAGACGTTGATCGACAGCGGATTGGATGTCGAGGCGCAGCATCACGAGGTGGCCACCGGCGGCCAGAGCGAGATCGACTTGCGCTTCAACGATCTGGTGCGGATGGCAGACCACATGATGATTTACAAGTACATCATCAAGAACGTGGCCAAGAAGCACGGCAAGACCGTGACGTTCATGCCCAAGCCGATGTTCAGCGACAACGGCTCCGGCATGCACACGCACATTTCGATTTGGAAGGGGGGCAACCCGCTGTTCGCCGGCAGCGGCTACGCCGGGCTAAGCGATATGGGCCTGCACGCCATCGGCGGATTGCTCAAACACGCGCCGGCCATCCTGGCGTTCACCAACCCGACCACCAACAGCTACAAGCGGCTGGTGCCGGGCTACGAAGCGCCGGTCAATCTGGCTTACTCGCAGCGCAACCGATCGGCGAGCTGCCGCATTCCGATGTACAGTCCGAGCCCGAAGGCCAAGCGCGTCGAGTTTCGCTGCCCCGATCCGAGCTGCAATCCGTACCTGGCCTTCTCGGCCATGTTGATGGCGGTGATCGACGGCATTCAGAACAAGATCCATCCGGGCGATCCGCTGGACAAGGATATTTACGATCTGGCGCCCGAAGAGTTGGCGGAAGTGCCCAAGACGCCGGGGTCGCTCGACGAGGCCCTGGCCGCATTGCGAGCCGATCACGAGTTCCTGCTGCGGGGCGATGTGTTCACGCCCGATGTGATCGATACCTGGATCTGGTACAAGACGGAGCGTGAGGCCGATGCCATTCGGCTGCGACCGCACCCGTACGAGTTCTGCATGTACTACGATATCTAGTCAAAGCTGCCGATGTCGGGCCCCTGACGGATCGTGCCGCCAGGGGCCCGACTGTTTTTACTTCTAGAAGTGAATTGATGGAGCGACTCACCTGGATCTTGGTGCTGGCATGCGCGCACGTGTGTGCGGCGCAACAGCCCGCCGGCAAGGTTTGTGACGCGGCGGTCGAATATGCGGGACCGCCGTTGCACGCGCCGCTGGCAGCCGCGCGGTTGCCGACGGCTGGCGACGAACTGAACGGTCAACTCGATGCAGCCCTGATGGAGCGCTTCGAGGCCACGGCCGACTGGGTGCTGGCAAATACCAAAGCGCCGGCGATCACTGCGGCCATCGGCATTCCCGGCCAAGGGCGCTGGTCGACGGCCAAGGGCCTGGCACAGCGAGCCGCCAGCACCCGTGGCCCAACCGGCGCTTTTTTACTGGGCCAGCGCCGGCAAATTGTTTACTGGCACGGTGGTGATGCAACTGATCGAAGAGGGCAAACTCGACTACGACGCGCCATTGGCCAGGTGGTTTCCCGATTTTCCCAACGCGCAAGCGATCACCATCGACCATTTGCTCACGCATACCAATGGCATCTTCAGTTTCAACGCCGATCCTGCCTTTCGACAGTTGCCCGGCTATGTTCCGCCCGAGACGGCGCTGGCCATTGCCGCGCGGCACGGTTGCGTTTGCTGTCCGGGCGAACAGTGGTACTATTCGAACACTGGCTACGTGCTATTGGCCAAGATCGTCGAAGCGGTTGAACAGCGGCCGTTCCACGAAGTGGTCCACGCGCGGATTGTCGAGCCGTTGGGATTGCAACACACGGTGGCGCTGGCGCCGCGGCAGAATCTCGCCGGCTTGCCCGTGGGCCACGTCGACGGCAAACCGCTAACGAGTTTCAATCCGACGACACCCTTTGGCGCCGGCAACATCGCGGCCTCGGCCGACGACATGATCACGTTTCTACACGCGAGGTTGACGGGCAAGCTGCTCAAGCCGGCGACGGTCGAGGCGTCGCTAGCTCGGCTGTATACGATGTTCAGCCCGGCGTCGGGTCAGTTCTACGGCCGTGGCGTGATGTTGTACGATGTGCCGGACAAGGACGGCAGCCAATTGTTGTGGATCGGCCACAGCGGCGGCACGCCCGGCTGCAAGGCCGTGGTGGCGTACGATACGGATACACACGTGTTCGTCGCGGTGGCGCTCAACGGCGAGGCTGCGGCTGAAGCCGTGGCCAACCGGCTGGTGCACGACGTAAAGGGCTCGCGATAGAGCTTCGGTGGCGACCGCGCGTCGCGGCCCTCAATAAGACGCTAGTGTTGTCGATGGACTTTTCGAGGTTACCATGCCGGGACGTTTAAAGTGGCTGGTGGGCATGCATTTGCTGCTGGGCGTGACGCCTGTACTCATGTTCGCGCATCCCGGTAATTTGCAGTGGGTTCCAGTCACTTGGGCGCTAGCGAGCGTTACAATCGGGCAGTTGATGTTGCTGGCGGTCTGGGCGGGATTGGGCAATTCCACGGGTGAGTACCGCTGGATCGGCTCGATCAGCGGTTTGGCGTACCTGGCAATCTGGCCGGCGCTGGCGCCAATGCTTTCCTCGTACGCGGACGAGTCGGTGGCCTCGGTGTTTGCCAGGCACGCGGGGATCGATGGGATGGTGTTCGCCGTCATGTTGGGCATCGTGCTGCTGATGCGTCGACGATTCACGATCGTCCGCTTCTCAGGCGACGTCGAACCGCAGGTGGGCCGCCAACAGTTTTCCGTTCGGCATCTACTGGCAGTCATCGCGTGCGTGGCGGCGTTCTTGGCATCGGCGCGCGTCAGCGTAGCGGCGGATGTCACTAGCTTTTGGTTTTCGATTGTGGGCAGCGTCATGTTCATTGTTGCCTTCGGGGCGAGTCTGATCGTAGCCGTGTGGGCGGCGTTGGCGCCGGGACTGGCAAGATGGCGAGTGGCCGCCGTGTTCCTGTTAGCCATCGTGCTGGGCTTCGCGCTTTCTTACACCATGCTATTCAGATCGACGCAAGAAGAGTGGCGTCTGTGGTTGACCGCCACCCAAACGGCCGCGTTCGCACTTCCGACGGTGATTGTCGTGTTGTCGCTATTAGTGGTCCGCTGGGCCGGTTACCGGTTGGCGCCGAAACGGATTGCCGAGAAATGGCGCAATGCGCAGCAGCATCGCGCGCCCGAGCCGCTCGTTTGAGCACTGGCTCGGCGGAGGCCTCGCCCGACCGGGTTTTGTATGGTCGTCTTCGGCTGGCGTTTGGGTTGCTTGCAAACCGTGGCGTGTTTTCTACACTCACGGGTCTACCGACACTCAACTCAAACCGACTCGCCGCCACAGGAAGCCCCCATGGCCATCACTACTGAGACGCTCAAGAAGCTGGGCTTGTTCGACACGCCCACGATTTGCAATGTTATCGAATTGTTCGAAGTCCGCCCGCGGACCGAAGGGTTCATGAATTCCAGCATTCAAGCGGGCTCTCCGGAGATGCCTCCGATGGTGGGCTTCGCCAGCACGGCGTCGTTTCGCTCGAGCGCTTTTCCAGGCAAGGGGGATGCCTACGGTTCGCTGGAGCAGCAGGCGGAAGACTTCGCCAAACTGCCCGGCCCGGCCGTGGTGGTGTTTCAGGATCTCGACGATCCTCCGGTGGGCGCGACGTTCGGCGAGGTGATGTGCTCTACCTACAAGGCGTTTGGTTCCACGGGTCTGATCACTTCGGGCGGCGGCCGTGACCTGTTGCAGGTCAAAGCGATCGACTATCCGGTGTTCACCGGCTCGACCATTTGTGCGCATGCCTGCTGCCACATCCTGCACGTCGGCATGCCGGTCCGCGTGGGCGGGCTGGTGGTCAGTTCTGCCGATCTGTTGCACGGCGATGCCAACGGCGTGACCAACATTCCCAGCGACATCGCCACCGAGGTGGCCGACGTCGCCCAAGAATTCGTCGACGCCGAGAAGATCGTCCTCGACTACGTCAACGGCAGCGGCGCCAAGTCGGCAGCAGGGCTGAGCGCCTGCGCAAGGAGTACTCGGCCGTGGTGGCCAAGCTGGTGGAGCGCGTGAAAAGATAGGCTGGAGGCTGGAGGCCGGAGGCTGGAGATGGGAGACGGCAGGAGGAAAGAGCCGGGCATCAATCGCGGGTCGACTCTCGCAGCGCTCGGAAAAGGCCGTTGAGGACCTTGCAAGTTTCGGTGGCGAGTTGCTCCAGTTGTTGGGCTTGATCGTGGCCGAGATACTGGAGTCGTGTTGCCAGTGTCAATTGATACTCCAATTCGCGTGCCGAGGCGTGGGCAATGTCCAGGAATCGAACGTAGTCCGAGTGCGACTGTCGTCCACATCCCTCGACGATATTTGAAGCGACCGAAACGGCCGCACGCCGCATTTGCGCCGTCAGACCGAACTGTTCCTCGCGAGGAAAGCCAGCCGTGTTGCGATATACAAGCAGCGCGAGTGAGTCAGCCAACTCGAAGGCCCGCAGCTTGGTATGGTCCCGCATCGCAACCGCTCCTGTATTTCTGCCTCTTCGTCCTCCTGCCTCCAGCCTCCCGCCTGTCACTGCAGCATCGCCGCGATCCTGTCCGTCGTCACGGGTTGGATGACGCCGCGTTCACAGATGATGGCTTGGATGAGGTGCGCGGGGGTGACGTCGAACGCGGGGTTGTAGACGTCGATTCCCTCGGGCGCAGTCTGGCGGCCGAAGCCGTGCGTTATTTCGCGGGCGTCGCGCTGCTCGATCGGAATGTGGTCACCGTCGGGGATCGAAAGATCAAATGTGCTGGAGGGGGCCGCAACATAGAAGGGAATATCGTGGGCCGCGGCCAATAGCGCCACGCCGTAGGTGCCGATCTTGTTGGCCGAATCGCCGTTGGCTGCGATGCGATCGGCGCCCGTTACCACGGCTTGCACGCGCCCTTCGCGCATGACTTGCGCCGCCATCGAATCGCAGATCAACGTCACGTCGATGCCGCGCTGCTGCAGTTCCCAGGCCGTGAGTCGCGCGCCTTGCAACAACGGGCGCGTTTCATCGGCGTAGACGTGCAGTTGTTTGCCAGCTTCTTGCGCAGCGAAGAACACGGCCAAGGCAGTGCCATAGTCGCTAGTGGCGAGCCCGCCGGCGTTGCAATGCGTGAGCACCCCCTGCCCGTCCGTCAACAACGCTGCGCCGTGCTGACCGATTTGCCGGCACATGGCCCGGTCTTCTTCATGGATCGCCCGGGCCTCGGCCAACAGTGCCTCGCGAATCTCTCGCGGGCTGGCAGTTTCGCGCAGTTCTTCCCCGCGGCGCCGCATCCGCGCAAGCGCCCAGAACAGATTGACCGCCGTGGGCCGGCTGCTGGCCAGGTAGTCGACCACCTCGGCCAGCCGTCCGTAGAAACGATCGGCATGCTGCTCGTCGGCGGTTTGCAATCCGACGCACACGCCGTAGGCCGCGGCCACGCCGATGGCGGGAGCGCCGCGAACGCGCAGGGAGCGAATGGCCTCCCACACGGTTTCCACGTCGTGGCACTCGATGTTCCGCAGTTCCACGGGCAGCAGTGTCTGATCGATCAAGACCAGGTGGCCGTCGACGTCGCCGACCCAGTCGAGCGTGGCAGTGGTAGCAGGGCTAGCCTGATCCATGGTTGAGTGCTCCTTCGACAACTTGGTCCCCCCTGGGCGGCTCGCCCATCTTAACCAGCCCCGTTGCACGACGCGACTGGCGTTGGCAATTTCGTTGAGGGTCAACTACCATCCGGCGGCTGCTGGTCGGCAACTCTGGCTCGATTGGCATATCCAGGCCGCGCACGACCCAAGCGGAGCCTTCCACATGCAACCGATTCGACGAATTCACGACGTCGCGACTCGCTGGTGGGCAACCCTGGTAAAGCGGCAAAAGTTCGTGCTGGCCGCGGTCGTGCTGGTGACGATTGCCGGCGCCGTGATTCGTGCCCGCGACGTGGTCGAGCGTCCGGTGTGGGAGGATGAAGCCTACACTTGGAAAGACAGCCAGATTCCATTCTGGCGGCTGGTGTGGTGGAAGCACGATCCAGCGCACGGGCCGGCAAGCCACATTCTAGTGCGCCTGTCGATGACAGTATTCGGCACCGACGCGGCCTGGGCGATGCGATTGCCGTCGCTGGTGTGCGGCATACTGTGCATCCCAGCGGCCTTCTGGCTGGGGCGAGTGATCCGCGGCGACGGGCTGGGCCTGGCGGCGGCGGCGCTGGTGGCGGTCGATCCGAACATGGTCGACCAGAGCCAGCAAGCGCGAATGTATACGATGCTGGCGCTGGTGACGATGCTGGCGCTCGCTCAGGCCGTGAAGCTACTGCGCGATCCGGCAGCGGCGCGGCGGCCGTGGATCATCTTGGGCGTGCTGCTGGCGCGTGCAGTTCTGGATCAACTTCGGCGCGGCGGCGTTGTGGGTGGGACTGGCGGCGACGTTCGCCTTGACCGTGCTGCACGCGCGTCTTGCCGGCGATGATGAATCTCGGCAGCGGGCGCATCGCATGCGACGCGGCGCCGTCGGCGCCGCCTCGTGGGCCGGACTTCTAGCGGCGCGGGGTATCTGGCGGATGTGGGTGTTCTTGAGGGCTGATCGTGGCATCTCGACGTCAACTGCCAGCGAAACGTTCGCTGCCATGGGGCGCGGCTGCGAGCAACTCATCGGCGCGGGCTCGTACTCGTGGGTCGTGCTGCTGGCCGCACTGCTTGGGCTCGTGGTGCTGTGGCGGCAGTCGCGGCCCGCGGCACTGGCCCTAACGCTCACCGCCCTGACAACCATCGTGATGATCTTCGCCGGACGATCCGTGCATCACATGATCGCCGTGCGGTACTTCACCGTGCTGCAACCGGCCGTCTGGATGGGCCTGGCAACGCTAGTTGTCTGCGCGGGGATACTTGGGCCGTGCCGCATTGGGCGGAGGACTTGCGGCGCTGTTGGCGGTGCAAGCCTGGCAGTCGACCCACGTCGATCGCTGGGTGGACGTGAACACCTGGCGTTACGCCCGGGCGGCGACGCGGTTTATCGGCGCTGCGCCGACAGCGACGATCGCGTTGTCTGCACGCCGGAAGTGAACTTCGGCTGGGTGGCCCGCTACTACGATCTGCTGGGCCCGGACGATGAGCGGCGGCAACAGCTTGTAAAGAGAACAGCCGATGCGGACGACGGCGCCACCTGGGTGATGGCCTACATGTTCGATCCCCGCTCGGAACGAACGATTCGCAAGCTGGTCGAAGACGCGCGGGCGGGCGAACGATCGGCAGCCGAGCGCGAGCGCATCGTGGCGGCGGTGCGCGACAAGGGACTGGCCGTCGTGCGGCTGAGCGCCGACCGCTGTGACACTTGGGTCTATGACGCGCGGCGCGACGACTTCGCGCCGCTGGAGACGATCATCGCGGATCGACCCACGGGAGTGCGCACCGCGGCTGCCGTCGACGACTCGGTGCGCTAGACGGCGAAGCGGGGCTTGTGGGGCAGGTCGAATGTCTTGGCAACCGCCTCGTTGGTTACCTCGCCGGACATGATGTTGATCGCTCGGGCAACCGGTTTGAGTTCCCGCGCCGCTCGTTCGATGCCGCGGTTGGCGATCTGCAGCGCCCAGGGGAGCGTCACATTGCACAAAGCGTAGGTGCTGGTGCGCCCTACGGCGCCAGGCATGTTGGTGACGCAGTAGTGCACGACCTCGTCGATGATGAACGTGGGCTCGCTGTGCGTGGTGGGCCGGCTGGTTTCGACGCAGCCCCCCTGGTCGATAGCCACGTCGATGATCACGCTGCCCGGCTTCATGAGCTTCAAGTCTTCGCGCTCGATGAGCGCGGCGCTTTGGCGCCGGGAATGAGCACGGCGCCGATCACCAGGTCGGCCCGTTCGAGTTGCTCGCGCACCGTGTGGCGGTCGCTATAGAGCGTGTCGACGTTGGCCGGCATGATGTCGTCGAGATAGCGGAGCCGCTCCATGTTGATATCGAGCAGTCCGATATCGGCGCCGAAGCCGGCGGCCACTTTGGCTGCGTTGGCGCCGACGATGCCTCCGCCCAGGATCGTAATGTGGGCCGGCGCGACACCCGGCACGCCGCCCAGCAAAATGCCGCGTCCCATCTGTGGGCGTTCGAGATACTTGGCGCCTTCTTGAATGCTCATCCGCCCGGCCACTTCGCTCATGGGAGTCAGCAGCGGCAGGTGGCCATGCTCGTCGCGCAAGGTCTCGTAGGCCACGGCCGTGGCGCCCGAGGCGAGCATGGCTTCGGTCAGCTTGCGGTCGGCCGCGAAATGGAAGTAGGTGAAAATCGTCTGGCCCGGGCGCACCAGCGGCCACTCGGCGGGCAACGGTTCCTTCACCTTGAGAATCATGTCGGCCGTGGCAAAGACTTCCTCGGCCGCGTCGGCCAATTCCGCGCCGACTTGCTCGTAGGCGGCGTCTGGCAAACCCGATCCAAGGCCGGCGCCCCGCTCGAAGATCACACGATGGCCGGCGCGAACCATCTCATCCGCGCCCACCGGCAACATGGCGACGCGGTATTCGTCGCGCTTGATTTCCTTGGGCACTCCGACAATCACGGGACAGCACCTGGGCAAAGGGTATCGTTGGGATGAATGGCGATTCGGCGGATGGCGTCGGGGCGACTAGATTTCCTTGCCGCACTGCGGTGCGGGTGTTTCCATGCTCCCGGGACGACTATTATAGCGACGTTGTTGGACATCATGCGCGCGATTCCACTGCTTGTTTTGGTGACTCATGCCGATTCGACTTTCAGGCTACAGTTGTACCGCGCTAGGGATTGTGTCGCTTGCCCTGGTTGTCTCCAATGCACGTAGCGCCGAACCGCTTCACTCGCTGGCCGGCTGCTTGCCAGCCGACTTTGTGCGCGATGGCTCGGTTTCGTATCAGGATGAGATCCAGCGGGCGATCGACTCGGCGGCCGCGGCGGGGGAGACGCTGCTGTTTCCTGGCGGGACCTACGCGGTGGACGAGCGGGGGTGGCAATTGCACACCGGTTCACGCTTGCACCTGGCCAACGCAGTGTTTCAGGTGCGCGCGGAAGCGACAGCCGACGGGGCGGTCTTTCACGGAGACCACGTGACGGACGTGGAACTGAATGGCGGCGCGATCGTGGGTCGCAACGACGTGTGGCCCGACGGCGTGAACGTGCCGCGGAGTGATTATCACGGGCGCATCGGCGCGGATTCGCATCGTGGGCCTGCGGGCGCGGGACTTGAGTAGCAACGGCATTGGCATCTTCGGCGATGAAGAGACGCCCGTGCGCGACGTGGTGATCGAGGACGTCGTGATCGAGCATTGCTGCAATCGGTATCCCGAGTACCTGTCGGACGAGAAATGGGAAAAGGGGAGCCAGCGCGAGGATCAAGGGCTGGTGGCGCTGTACTTCGTCGAGGAGTTTGCCGTGCGCGGCGGCCGGTTCGAACGTTCGCGGTCCGACGGCACGCATTTCTATCGCTGCCGGCGAGGGCAGATCACCGACAACCGCATCTATCGCGCCAAGATGGGAGGCTATTTCCTGGAAACGTGCGACGAAGTGATCGGACGCGGCAACATCGTGCTGGAAAACGGCTCGCGCGGCGCAACCATCGAGCGCGGCTCAAGGGATTGCATCTTTGCCGACAATGTGGTGTCGGCCAGTGGGCGCGAGGGCTTGTGGGCGCCGGATTGCGTCGGGCTGGTGGTGAGCGGCAACGTATTCGATCGCAATGGCCGCAAGCCCAACGGCGCCGAGCGGCGGCACATCTGGAACGCCAACATCACGATCAACGATTCGCACGGCGATCCGTCGCACTCGCCCACGCAGGGCTACCTGGTGGCCAACAACTTGATCACCACCGATAACGAGCAAATCGCGGCGATCCGCGTGGACACGATCGACACCACCGAGGACATCGTGCTGGTGGGAAATCTGCTGCGCGGAGAGAACCGCAAAGTGCTGGTGGAGGGAACTCGGCCCGACGATGTGGTCGTACGAGCGTCGGCGGACGTCACGTCGAAGAAGCAGTCAAGTGACGTAAAGGACAACGACTAGCGATCCGACGGGATACTGGTCGCTGCGCGTGTCCCTCAATACCGCAGAATGCACCACAGCGCGCGGAAGCCGTCGCGCCAGCCGATCTTCTTGCCTTGGGCGTAGGTGCGGCCGGAATAGCTGATCGGGCGCTCGTAGATGCGAATGCCCGGGATGCGGGCGACCTTGGCGGTTAGCTCGGGCTCGATGCCGAACCGCTTTTCCTGGAGCGTGGGGCCGATCTGCTGGATCACTTCGCGGCGGAAGGCTTTGTAGCACGTTTCGATGTCGGACAGGTTCAAGTTCGTCGACAGATTCGAAAGGAACGTGAGGAACCGATTTCCGGTCCAATGCCAATAGTACAGCACGCGGTGGCTCTCGCCGATGAAGCGGCTGCCAAACACGACGTCGGCCTGGCCTTCGACGATCGGCTGGATCAGGCGAGGGATCTCGGCCGGATCGTATTCGAGATCGGCGTCTTGCACGATCACGATGTCGCCGCGGGCTTGCGCAAAGCCGGTTTTGAGCGCGGCGCCTTTGCCCTGGTTCGTGGCATGCAGCAGCAACGTGAAGTCCACCTGATCGCGATAGTCGGCCAGCACGTCGCGCGTCGCGTCGGTGCTGCCATCGTCGACGAGGATCAGCTCACAAGGGAGGCCGCAAGCGCGTACGCGGCGGATCACCTCCGCCACCGTGGCCGCCTCGTTGTAGACCGGAATCACGACCGAGAGCAGAAAATTCTCGGGCACGCGGTAAATGCCCAGCAAGCGGCAGATGGATGGCCCCAACAGCGCTTGCAGAAACGCGACGCGCTCGGACTCACTGACGAGTTCGGTGTCGCGCTGCCATTGCTGCAGCGCGTCGCGCAATTGGCCGAGCGAGGGCGTAGAGACGTCGTCGGTGTTCAAGTGGTTCGTCCAGACGGGAAAGCGGCCGCAGGCGTGCTGACAAATTCATCGTATGCGAGGCTTGACAGGCGGTTCGAGTAGCGCATCGCGTGGACGCGGCGATTGTCGATGTCCGCAGCGCACAACAACCGTAAAACACGGCAATTCACGAGCGATCGCGCGCCATGGCCCGAGCGAACACGCGGCGTTTGGTCGCCGCGTCAGCACACCAAAGCGAGGCGAATCGCCGCGCCGTGCGGCGCGCGGGCGAAACAGAGAACACTTTTGAGTGAAAATGCAAGCGTGTTTTTCGACGCAAAAATAATGAAGAAGAAAGTTGCTTGACATTTTCCGCGCGTCCCACAATGGCGATCTGTTGCGGTGTGTTCTCGATTGTAATTTTGATTCATTACCGAGTTCTCGGTGTACGGGTTGGTTCGGTAGAGTCCTTGCTGATGTGGCAGGATGATTCGAATCTGGGCAATTCGAATCTGGATGACTCGATACCAGGCAGCCCTGTGTTGGGCCGTGCGAAATGGGCTCTGCAACCTGGCCCGGTCGCGCGTGTGGGAGTAGTTGTCTCTTGAACCGTCGATTTCGTCGCGCACGACAGGGGCCGTTGTTGAGGCCCCGGCGCAGCGCGCCGATTGGCGGTAGCCGTCGTGGCGGCTACGGTCGCGAAGATTCATCATGGGCCGATCGAATACGGCCTACAAACAAGCTTGCAATGCGGCTTGGGGGGCGGCGACTGCACGGAACGATAGTCGACGACCCTTGTCGTGGCAACGGAGGCCCCCCCTAGGTTTTTTTTAACCTCGAATCGTCATTCGCGCGGCGGTGCAATTCACAGCAGGCATGCCGCGCAAGTTAGAATAGAGTCCGACGGTTTGATCGGTTCGAGCCACACCTTGTGTTGCGGTGTCGCGCCGCATGCGGTTGGCACGCGGGGATCGGATCGGCCCGCGGGTGCATTGCCTTCGTTTGGACTCTAGACGCAAATGTCTCGTTGCTTGGTGGCTTTGGGCTCCAACTTGGGCGATCGCGCCGCGCTGGTGCATCGTGCCATCGAGCGGATCGGCGCCCAGCCGTCGGTGCAGGCGCTGGTGGCCAGTTCGCTGGTTGAGACGCGGCCCGTGGGCGGCGCGCCGGGCCAGCACAACTTTCTCAACGCGGCCGCGGTGTTTGAAACGAGCCTCTCGCCCGAGGCGCTGCACGCGAAGTTGCAGCAGATCGAACACGACCTGGGGCGGCAGCGCCCCGAGCGCTGGAGCGCTCGCACGATCGATCTCGACCTGTTGCTCTACGGCGATCGAGTGATCGATACGATCCACCTGGTGGTGCCTCATCCGCGGATGGCGTTCCGCCGTTTTGTAATTGAACCGGCGGCGGAAATTACGCCGGATATGGTGCATCCGACGATCGGCTGGAGCCTGTCGCGGTTGCGCGAGCATCTCCAGGCGGCGCTACCGTACGTGGCGCTGCTGGCCACGGGCGGGATCGGAATAAAGAAGCTGTTCCGGCGAGTGGCGGAGTCGACCGGTGCGCGATCATTGTACGATCCGCGTGCGCGACAGCCGTTCGAAAGCCGCTTCGCGGGCGATGCTGGCCCGGGCTATGCTCGAGCGATAGAATTGCTTCGGCAGCGTGCGGCCGTGCTCCAACGGGCCCATTGGCCCGCAGCAGGTGTATTGACCGTCAGTGATTTCTACCTGGACCAGAGCATGGCGTACGCCGAACTGGCGCTCGATGGGGCTGAGTTCGAGGCGTTTCGCCGGGAGTTCGAGCGTCAGGCGGCCCAGGTGGTCTTGCCCAAATTGCTGGTTGTCCTGGATACTCGGCCCTCCGCTGTGGGAAGCCCGAGACCCGCGGCTGCATCCTCGGACGAGGAGTCGCTGCACGAGCGCCTACTGGCGCTGGCGGCGAGGCCGGGATTGGGGCCCGTGTTGTACGCGGGACACGACGAGCCGGCCCAATTCAATGAAATCTCAGCGGCAATAGAGGCCATGCAAGCACCGCCCCTCGACGTATGAAAGCGCAACCCCACGAATTGTCGCCCAGCCTGATCACCGATGCCGCCGAACTGCGCGAGCAAGTAGCGCAAGCGCGCCGCGCAGGCAAGACAATCGGCCTGGTGCCCACGATGGGTGCGCTGCACGCGGGGCATTTGAGCCTGGTCGATGCGGCCCGCCGCGATTGCGGCTTCGTGGTCGTGACTATATTCGTCAATCCGACACAGTTCGGTCCGAACGAGGACTTTGCCCGCTACCCGCGCACGCTCGAAGCCGATGCACGTGCGTTGACGGAGCACGGCGTCGATTTGATCTATGTACCGTCGACCGAAGCGATGTACCGCGCCGAGCACGCAACGTTCGTGATGATGGAAGGACCGGCGCGGGTGTTGGAGGGCGAGTTTCGTCCGGGGCATTTCCGTGGGGTGACCACGATCGTGCTCAAATTGTTCAACCTGGTGCAGCCCGACCGGGCGTACTTCGGCCGCAAGGACTTTCAACAATCGCTGCTGGTGCGGCACATGGTGACGGACTTGAACCTGCCGATTCAGATCGAAGTTTGCCCCATCGTACGCGAGGCGGATGGGTTGGCGCTCAGTTCGCGCAACGTCTATTTGTCGGCAGACGAACGGCGTCGAGCGCTTGCCATTTCGCAAAGCTTGCGGATGGCCAAGGACCAGGTGGCCGCCGGAAACCAGGACGCGAAAACGATCGTGGCGCAAATGCAAGCACTTTTAGAGGCGGCCAACTTGCGGATCGACTACGTGGCGCTGGCCGACCCGAGCACGTTGCAACCCGTCGAAGTGGTGAATCGTCCGACCGTGGCGGCCATTGCAGCGCGGGTGGGCGCGACCCGGCTGATCGACAACGAAATCCTGGGGGATGCGGACTGACGCTGCGCCTCGTGCGGGGCGGTACGGAGGATCGTTCAAAATGCATCAAACGCTGTTTGCCATTCCGCGACAGATTGCCGGCATCGACGTGTTCGGCTTCGGCTGGCTGTTGGGTATTTGGGCCGTCGCGACGGTTGCGATTCTGGGCTGGTCGTTTTATCGGCATGGTTGGAGCGCGGAAACGCGCGGACAGATCGTGGCGCTGGCGATCGTGGGATTCGCCATCGCGGTAGTGCTGCCCATATTGATCCAGCCCGAGGGACTGCTGATTCGCGGTTACGGCGTGATGCTGATGCTGGCGGTGCTGGCCGGCGTGGGGCTCTCGCTCTATCGTGCCAAGCAGAAGGGGGTAGACCCCGAGATCATCTTGTCGCTGGCCATGTGGTTGTTCGTTTCCGGAATCATCGGCGCGCGGTTGTTCTACGTGGTCGAGTATTGGGAGTTGTTCGACAGGCCCGACTTGAGTTTGCTGGAAAAGCTGGGGGCGATCATCAATCTCACGCAGGGCGGCCTGGTCGTGTACGGTTCGCTGCTAGCCGGCGGCGCGGCGCTCATCGTGTTCGTCTACAAATACAAACTGCCTGGCTTGGCGCTGGCCGATCTAATCGCGCCAGGCATGGTGCTGGGAGGGGCGATTGGGCGGATCGGCTGCTTTCTGAACGGCTGCTGCTATGGCGGCATCAGCGACGTGCCGTGGGCGGTGACGTTTCCGCCCGGCAGCCCGGCCTACAACGACCAGGCGCTGCAGAATCAGTTCTTCGTACACGGCCTGATGTTCCAAGGATCGGGCAGCGATCCGGCCATCATCGAAACGGTCGAAGCGAATTCGTCGGCGGCCAAGGCTGGACTGAACGCGGGGAATCGCGTGACGGCGGTCAATGGCAAAGAGGTTTACTCGGTGGAGTCCGCGCAGTTGGAATTGTTGCGCTGGTTTCGTGAGGGACAGCGGATGGACATCGAGGTGGCCGGCGATCGCAGCGCCAAGCATTGGAAGATCGCGGCCGCATTGCCGCGCGGCCAGCCCGTCCATCCGGCGCAGCTTTATAGCTTCATCGACGGAGCACTATTGTGCTTCTTTCTGTTGGCCTACGAGCCCTACAAGCGGCGCGACGGCGAGCTGACGGCCTGGCTGCTGACGATCCATCCGGTGGCGCGGTTCCTGTTGGAGATCGTGCGCGTGGACGAGTCGCCCGTATTTCACACGGGCTTGAGCATTTCGCAGAATATCAGCATCGCATTGTTCGTGGTGGGCATTGGGCTTTGGATTTACTTGTTGCGCCGGCCGGCCGGTTTGCAATGGCCGGCGCCAATGGCCATGGCCGGATCGTAGCACAGCGCGCCAGTGCCGCTGGCGCCCGAGTTTGACAAGCCCCTTCGCAGGGCGAACAATACCGCTAGTGACTTGGCAAAAGTCGGGCGAATACGCGGCGTTTCCGCGCGTTTGCCGGCGATGGGCGAGGCGGAACTTTCCCCCGCCGGCGAGCGTCTAAGATCCTGGAGCGGAGCGTGAAAGACGACGTCCAGCTCATCGCCGAAGCGTTGGACGGCGATTCGGCCGCGTTCGGGCAATTGGTCACGCGCTATCAGGACCGTTTGTACAATACGCTGGTCCACGTCGTCGGCTGCAGCGACACGGCCCGCGACGTCGTGCAAGACGCGTTCGTACAGGCCTATGTGAAGCTCGAATCGTTCGAGCGGGCCAGCGCGTTTTATACCTGGCTATACCGCATTGCCGTCAACCTGGCGATCAGCCGACGGCGGCGCGAGAAGCCGATGGCCTCGGTCGAACAGGTACGCGATGTGCTAGGACACGAACCGCCTGACACGGCTGATCCGCCCGAAGCCCGGTTGGAACAGCAAGAGCGTGCCTGCCAGGTGCGGCAGGCTCTGGCCGCGGTGAGCGACGAACACCGCACGATCCTCACCCTGCGCGAAATGGACGGCTGCTCGTACGAGCAAATTGCCGAGATTCTGGAGCTGCCCGTGGGCACGATTCGCAGCCGATTGCACCGGGCCCGCATGCAACTTCGAGAGCAATTGAAGGGCGTCATCCAGGAATACCGAACCTAAACTTGTAGCAGAGAGTATAGAAATCGGCGCCGCGAGCCCCGGCGCAGAAGTGCAACGAATATGAACGAAGAATCGCGGGAAGAACTGCTCAGCGCTTATCTCGACGACGAACTGTCGGCCGCGGAGCGTGCGCGCGTCGAGGCATGGCTGGCCGAAGACGCCGAGTACCGGCGGCTGTACGACGAGTTGGCATCGCTGCGCACCGACTTGCAATCGCTGCCGCGGCACGCGCTGCGCGAGGATCTGGGTCCGGCCGTGTTGCGACGGGCCGAGCAGCAGGTGCTGGACGGCAAACCGTCGGGCAGCAAAGTCGAGTTGGCGCCGCCTTCATCATCGGCAGGGCAGTGGTGGTCGCGCCGCTCGGGGCGCATGTTTCTGTGGCCGGTGGTGGCCGTGGCCGCGGCGCTGATGGTGGCGCTGTTCAATACACAGCAGGATCCGCGTGAAGTTGCCCGGGACGACGCCGACTTCAAGGACGCCACGCTCGAGAACGGCCGGATGAAAAGTGCCGACGAATCAGGCTACGCCGCGGCCAGCGAGAGCGACGCTCTGGCCAAGTCGACTGCCTCGGGCGCTACGGTTGGAGAAGTACCGGATCTGCGACCGACCGCCATGCCGCAAGAGCCCGCCGATACGCCGGCCGAGCCCCAGAGCGCGGCGAATGCCCCCGTCACGAATCGTTCCGTTCCGCGGTACTTCGAAAAGTCACAACCTCGCGACAAAGCGATCATGCGTGGCGCCGCGCCGGCGGCCACTCTGAAACTCCAGGGCAATGTGACCCAGCGGGATTTTGACTTGGGCGCAACGGTCGAGACCAACATCAAACGGGCATTGGAACACCGCGCGCTGGTGAACCTGATCCAATGTGACGTTACGCCGGCTTTCTTGAATGAGAATCCGCTGGAGCAAGTTCTCTCCGGCAACAAGATCGCCTACGAGCGGTATGCGATTCCACAAGCCGATACCAAGACCAATCGCGCCATTCAGTCTCAGAGCGAGCTCGATTCCGACGACAACCTCGGCTATGCCTGTGAAGCCACGCCCGAGCAGGTCGAGCTGATTGTCAACGACCTTGTGAAAGAACAAAATCGCCGCCGCGTGAGCAACCTGGTGATCGGACTGCAGGAACCCAGGGAGGAAGCTGGGGCGAAAGCCGATGCCAAAGTGGCGGCGGAAAAGCTGCAACTGCTTGAGGATCGTCAGGCGCAGCAGCCCGTGACGATCTATTTGCGCAAGCAAGCGGCCGGACAACAGGCGGAGCCCGCGCAACAATCATCGCCGCCCGCTGCGCCCGCGCCGTAGGCGGCTGCGATCGCGGCCCGGCACGACTCATGGCGTCCGCGGTTGGTCTGGCGTCCTCGTTCGAGCGCGGTACACTGACACGCCGGACTTTGTCCCCAGCCCGCACATTGTGAAGGAGTCTCTTCATGTCGGTGACGATTCGCATGCGTCCCAATGGACCATTTTTGGTGGAAGGCCCGGTGACGATTCTCGATCCCGAGGGCAATCCATTTCCGCTCAATCCGGACAAGCCGGCAATCGCGCTGTGCCGCTGCGGCCATTCGGCGAACAAGCCGTTTTGCGACGGCAGCCACAAAGGCTGCGAGTTCGTTTCCGCCGAAGCCGCGCCGACCGTCGAGAGCTGAATTGACAAGCGCCCGCGCCGGCTCATTCGTGCTGGATGGCACCCGCTTGCGATCGACAAGTTTTCCCCAATCGTTGCATCGCGTACCAGCGGGCGCGGCGACTGCAAAACGGCAACACGTGCAACGGATTTGTCGCGCGGCCGCCGCTCCGACTGGTGATTGCTCATTCCGCGGAGCTTGGCGGCCGCCGCGCGTGTGATAGACTCGCAGGTCGTGGCCGCGCTTCTTGGCGCGGCACTTCTCATCCACGACCCGCTCCCTTCAGGAAGAACCGCCCCGCATGGACCTTGCGCTAGTTGAAGAGGCTTCGGAACAATTTGTCGGCCAATGGAAACTTCTGGTCAGCACGACCAACTGGGAAAAGGGCCGGATCATCCTCGAGTGGCGCGACTCGCTGATCAAGAGTAACGCGCCCGGCGGTGAGTATTCGGACGAGGCTTGGAGCCGCCGCGTGGGGCACGTCACGCCGCAGCACGTGGGCCGGTTGCGGCGCGTGTTCGAGCGATTTGCCCACGAGCGTGACAAGTACGCCGGTTTGTACTGGAGCCATTTTCAAGCGGCGCTCGATTGGGAAGACGCCGAGATGTGGCTGGAAGGGGCCCTTCGAAGCGACTGGTCGATCTCGGAAATGCGCGCCCAGCGGAACGAGTCGCTGGGGCTGCTGGCCGGCGATGCGTCCGACGCCGACGAAGTGGCGGCGGACGAGCCGTGGGATGATGATGCGCCAGGCGACGCCGAAGGCGAAGTAATCGGCGGCGCGATGGACGTCGTGCGCGATCCAACAGACGCACGGGGCGCCGAAAATGAGCGGGACGAAGCGTGTGACCACGAGACTTATGAAGACGACATGGCCCCTGATGCGTCAGACACACTCGTGGCCACAGCGACCGAGCAGGCCGTGCGTCCTTTTGCCGAATTGCCCCCCTTGCCCGCCGACGTGAATGACGCCTTCGAGAGCTACAAACTCTGCATCCTGCGGCACAAGCTGGCTAGCTGGCAAGCGATTTCACGCGCGGACATGCTGGCCAGCCTGGACTCGCTCAAGCAATTGGCGCTGACGCCCGCAGATTGACAGATCGTTTCGCTGGCTCAGAGTTCTCTGTGTCCTCGGTGGCTCTTGTTCACGGATCGCTGTTCGCGTCACCGCTGTGCCGCGTACAGCTCGGCGAATTCCAGGATCCAACGGTCGACGAGCTCGCGGAAGGTGTCGATATCGACTTCTGCGAGAAGTTGGTACTGGGTGCGGTTGTAGATCTCTTTGTTGCGGATGGTGCCTTTGGCGGTCAGCTCCAGCACGTGCGACGACGAGAAGGGTCGGACGCCGAGCTCCAGCCGGCTGAAGAGGTTGACGCGTCGGCCGTCGGCCAAGGACAGGTCGTCGCGGCTCAGTGAGCCACCCCAACCTCGGTCGCCCAGCAGCGTCTCGTAGCGAAAGCCGGGAAAGTGCTGCGGCAATTGGCGCAGGCAGGTTTCGATGTGCTCGGACAACTCCAGCCGATACTGGGTGTGCATCCGCTTGAGCTCTTCCTCGCCCAGGGCGGCTTGCATCTTTTCACGCTGGCGGGCGTCGTGCACGCGCTGGCCGCGTTGGATGGCTTTTTCCAGTCGTTGCTGAAAATCCGACATGATCGCGGTTCGACGAGCGAGGAAACGGGCAAAACAAGGATGCCGGCGCCAGGCAGGGCTGGTGTCGTTGGCAAACGGCCGCGGGACTCGGGCGGCCTAACCTTCCGACTTTTCGTCGGAGGACTCCGGCGCCGGCTGCTCTTGCAGTTCAAAGAATTGTTTCAGATCACCGAAGGTACGCAAGGGCGCTTTGCCCGTTTTCATCTCGTTGGTCAACGGCGCCTGCGGCTTTGGCTCACGCCGAGTGCGTTGCTTGCCCATATTGGGCTGCGGTGTTTGCGCCGCGCGATCGTGCCGCCGTGGAGGTCGGTTGTCGCGCTGGCCGCGCGAGCGCGGCGGACCGGGACGTCGATCGGGCGCGGGGGCCGCGGGGGTTGCTGCAACGGCTGCCTCGGGCTGGCCCTCAGACGTGTGAGCGGGCGCGGCGGCGGCGCCTTCCGGCTTGCGTTTGCCGTCGCGGCGCTTGCGCTCTCGCGCTTGGGCGGAGCGGTGCGCTCGGTGCCGGGCGGCAACATGGTCAGCGACACGCGGCGGCGCGTCTTGTCGATTTCGTGCACCCAGACTTTCACGATATCGCCAACCGAGACCACGTCGTGCGGATCGCGAACGTATCGATTGGCCAGTTGGCTGATGTGGACCAGACCCGTGTCGTGCAGGCCGATGTCGACAAACGCGCCGAAGTCGACGACGTTGAGTACCGTGCCTTGCAGCTCCATGCCCGGCGTGAGATCGTCGAGTTTGACGACCCCTTTCTTGAAAATCGGCGTGGGCAGATCTTCGCGCGGATCGCGTCCCGGGCGGGTCACTTGCGCCAGGATGTCGCGCAGCAACAGGGCCCCCGCGTCAAGCTGCTCGCTGAGCGTTTCCAGTTCGAGCTGCGCGGCGCGTTCGGCGATGCGGGCCAGCGCCTCCTTGTCGGCCAGATCGGCCGTGGTGCATTCGATGCGTTCGAGCACCTGTTGCGCTACGTCGTAGCTTTCCGGATGAATCCAGGTGGCGTCCAGCGGGTTGTCGCCGGCGTCGATCTTCAAGAACCCGGCGGCCTGCACGAAGGCGCTCTCGCCAAAGCCCGGCACGTCCTTGAGTTGCTCGCGATTCTTGAACGGTCCGTTCTGACGTCGATAGTCGTACAGTCGCCGCGCCGTGAGTTGGTTCAAGCCCGACACATAGCGCAGCAGTGCCGGGCTGGCGGTGTTGAGATCGACGCCTACGAAGTTAACGCAGGACTCGACGACCGCGTCGAGCGAAGTTTGCAGGTGCTTGGCCTTGACGTCGTGTTGATACATGCCGACGCCAATCGAGGCCGGATCGATCTTCACCAGTTCGCTGAGCGGGTCGAGGATGCGGCGGCCGATCGAGATCGCGCCGCGCAGCGTGGCGTCGTACTCTGGAAACTCCTCCCGCCCCAGCGGGCTGGTGGAATAGACGCTGGCGCCGGCCTCATTGACGATCAAATAGGTCACACCGTTGTCGGCCAATTCGTTGGCCAACATGTCGGAGAGAAGCTCCTCGGTCTCGCGACAGGCCGTGCCGTTGCCGATGGCTACCAGCACGAGCGCGTGCTGCTCGATCATCTCGCTGAGTTTCTGGCGGCCTTCGGCCTTGCGCTCGGCCTTGCCGACCAGATGGATCACGGCGTGATCCAGCAAATTGCCAAACTCATCGAGCGCGGCCAGCTTGCAACCGCTCTTGAAACCTGGATCGGCGGCGAGCACGCGGCGTCCGCGGACCGGCTTTTGCAACAGCAGGTTGCGCAGGTTGCGTGCGAAAACGTCGACCGCGTGAGTCTCGGCCCATTCCGTCAGCTCGCGGCGCACTTCCCGTTCCAGGCTGGGAAACACCAGCCGCTGCAGCGCGTCGTGCCCGCAGCCTTTGAGAAAGTCGGAGTGCGGATGATCGGCCGGCACGAGGTCGTCGACCGCAGCCTCCATGGCGGGCATGTCGGCATCGATTTTCACGCGCAGCGCCTTGGCCTTTTCTCCCCGATTGATCGCCAGCACACGATGCTGCGGCACGCGGTCGATGGCTTCGCTGAATTCGAAGTAGTCGCGAAAGCCCTGGGCCGTCTTCTCGTCGGCTTCACCGCGGGTGCTGACGATCTTGCCAGTGCGATTGAGAATCTTGCGCAGCCGCTGCCGCAGATCGGCGCGCTCGCTGAGCCGTTCGGCCAAGATGTGTCCCACGCCCAACAGCGCATCGGCGGCGCTGGCGATGCCGCGGTCGGTGTTGACGAAGTCGGCGGCGCGGGCGTCCAGATCGGCGCAGGCCGGCGAGGCTTCGAGCACTTCGTCGGCCAACGGCTCGAGGCCGCGCTCGCGGGCGATCGTGGCCAAGGTCTGCTTCTTGGGCTTGTACGGCAGGTAGAGGTCTTCCAGCCGCTTGGTGCTCTCGGCGGCCTCGATCTCCGCGGCCAACTCGGGCGTGAGCTTGCCCTGCGATTCGATCGAGCGGAGTACCGTCTGTTTGCGCTCTGATAAGAGGCGCAGTTTGGTCAGACGCGACTCGATTTGCCGGATCTGCTCTTCGTCCAGTCCGCCCGTCTGATCTTTGCGATAGCGGGTGATGAATGGCACGGTATTGCCATCATCGAGCAGTTGGACGACGGATTCGACCTGCGCCAACGCTAGCTGGAGATTTTGCGCCACCGGCCTCAGGTCGATGGCAATCGTGTTTGTGCTGGCCATGCAGGATCTACGCGCCGCCTGGGATTGGGCGCAAATGTGTAGCCACATTTGACTTGCCAATTTGGCAATCTAGTCGTTTCGGCGCGCCATTGTCAAGGATCCCGCGTGCAGAGTCGTGGTCGTTTTTCCTAAATTACCCAACAAACCCGCACCGCGCGCATGACCCCTGTGATGGGATTCACCCCTGCCAGATGCGTCGCACGAAAAAAACGGCACTGCCGGACAATTGAAGCAAACCCGCAGCACTCCTGTTGCCGATACTGAAGGTCGAAAGGGCGGGCGCAGACAGCATGGCGTGCATGCGTCCCGTCGCGGTGAGTCGCAACAGGCTACGGAGAGCGGGCTCAACCGGCGGATCACCGGAAGCAACCTGACGTAAGGAAACGTCTCATGGCACCAAGTCACCTGCGAGTTTACTACGGCCCTGTGAGTGACGTTCAGACTGCCGTCGCCCAAAGCAAGCAAGAAGACAGCGTCACGGTTCCGCTGTGCGAGGTGTTGCCGCTGTTGGCCGACGCAGTGCGCAACGAGCGAACGTGGTTGGACGACTTCGCCAACGATCCGATCACGATCTCGACCGACTTGTACGAAGTGATCCTGGCCTACCAGCATTATCGCCGGCCCTCGGCCTGAGTCGTCGCCGAAGCGGGAGCCACGGTCCGGTCACTGCCAACACAAAAAACCAACGGCCTGCCGGAGAGTTTCCGGCGGGCTGCTTTTGTTGCCATGCGTCGCCAGGCGGCACAGGATGTCGCGGCAGCGGTGAGCCCTGGCGGACGGAATGTCAGGTTAGCGTTTGATGAAGACCGCGTAGCCCTGCTACCGCTTTGGCGGGCGGTTGCTCTTCGCCGCCGGTGCCGGCAGGGTATAATGCTCATATACCCCAGGCAAGGAAGAAAACAGCCGGCAGCCGGAAATGTCCGGTACCGAGCCGGCAACTTCTCTTGTCCTCGCTCGTGAGGAACATGCGTGACCAAGCAACCGCCGCAGGATTCTGCTGACAAACCGTTGTCGGAATTGCAGGCCGATCTGGCCGCGGCAGTGAATCCGCCCAACGGCAATCTGGACGAGCCGCGCATCGTCGATCTGATCGATCAAATCAAGGAATCGGCCGACAAGCTGGCGATCGACAAGACTTCGCGCGGCGATCTGAAGATCTTGAGCCGCACGCTCCGAGAACTGCGCTACGCCTTCAAGGTGTTTACGCCCTATCGTTCGCAGCGCAAGGTGACCGTGTTCGGCTCGGCCCGCACCCGTCCGGAAGCGCGAAGTTTTCGTCAGGCCGTGGCATTCGGTCGCGCGATGGCCCAGCAGAAGTGGCTGGTCGTGACCGGTGCGGCCAGCGGCATCATGGAAGCGGGCCACCTGGGCGCAGGACGCGAAAACTCGATGGGGCTCAACATCATGTTGCCCTTCGAGCAATACGCCAACCCCGTGATCGCCGGGGACACGAAGTTGGTACACATGAAGTATTTCTTCACGCGCAAGCTGATGTTCGTAAAGGAGTGCGACGCGGTGGTTTGTTTGCCCGGCGGTTTTGGCACGCTCGACGAAGGGCTGGAAGTGCTGACCTTGTTGCAGACGGGCAAGCGCGATCTGGTGCCCGTGGTGTTTCTCGACGAGCCCAACGGTTCGTTCTGGCAAGAGTTCCAGGACTATGTGAAGCGGCGGCTGTTGGGCGACGGCATGATCTCGCCCGAAGACTTGTCGCTCTACAAGTTGACCGACAATGTCGACGAGGCAGTGGGCGAGATCCTGCAATTTTTCAAGAACTTCCAGAGCATGCGGTACGTGAAGAACAAGCTGGTGTTTCGCTTGCGCGAAGCGCCATCCGCCGAATTGCTGGACGCGATCAATGCCGAATACGCCGACATCCTCACCAGTGGAGACTTCGCGGTGAGCGGGCCGCTGTCGGGCGAGGACGAGCCGGGGCTCACGGAATTACCGCGGCTCGTGTTTCGATTCAACCGGCGCAGCCTTGGCCGGCTCCGGCAGTTGGTCGACGCGCTCAATCGCGGCCGAATCGCCAGGTGATGCAGCGAGCCTGGAGCGCTGTGCTCAGTGCGCTGGTTGGTTGCGGGGCGTCTGAAGGCACCGTACACTGAAGGCGCGCCGGTCGTGCAAGACCAATCTTCGCACGCGCGCCAGGAGCCACCGCATGGCCCACGAGTGGTACGTCCAACACGGCGGCAAGCAATACGGACCGATGCCGTCGGCCAATCTGAAGAAGCTGGCCACCGACGGCAAGATCACTCCGGCCACGCAGGTGCGGATGGGCGAAAGCGGATCGTGGGTGCCGGCGGCGAAAGTGCAAGGACTGTTTGCCGCAGCCCGCGCGCGGCCCACCGCTGCACCAGATACGTCGTCGCAGCGTATTGCGGTTCCGCCCCCTGCCCCGCCGTCAACGCCTGAGCCGCCGCGCGCCGTCGATCCCCCGCGCACCGTCGAGCCCCCGCCGATAGCGGATCCGCTGGCCGCGCCATTGCACGCCGTGGCTGCGTCGCCAGTTTCGAACAATGGCATGGCGCCGCCTCCGTGGGCCAAGCCGACTGCGCCGCTCGCCACGCACGGGTCGGGCGCAGTCGCCAAGATCCTGGGCGCTATGGCAATGATCTTTGCAGCGGTCGCCGTGACGACCTGCTGGTTGCCGATGTTGGGTGGAGTAATCGGTTGGACTGCGATCGGGTTTGGTGGTTTGGGGCTCGTGATCGGAATCGCCGGACTCGTGACCGCGACAATGGCCAACAGCAGTAGCGGATTGGTGTTGAGCATCATTGGCGGCGGTGGCTCGGCCGTGGGTCTGGTGTTGACCGTGGTGTTGGGCGTCACGTTCGGCCTGTTTGGCGGCAGGGCGGAACCGGCGCCTATCGTGGCGGCGTTGCCCGTTGCTCCGCCCGTTGTGCAACAGCCACCACCGGTCGTGGAGCCCGAGCCCGAAGCGCCCCCGAGCCGGCATGGACCGATGCGGCAGAGTCCATCGAACAAGGGCCAATCAAGGCGAGCATTGCCAAAGTCGGAATCGAGCAAGTGCGGATGGAGAGCACGGACTTGTCGCGCATCACGCGGCCCAAGCCGCAGCCCATGCTGAAGATTCAAGTGACTTTGGAGAACATCAGCAGTGACAAGATCGTTGAAGCGCCCGGCTGGATGGGCGGGGGCGATCTGATCGGCCAAGGCGTGGGACAATTGCTCGGCGGCGAGACGGGCAAAGCCGTGCAAGCCGCCACGGCCACGGCCGCGTTGACCGATAGCGCCGGCAACAATTACAAGCAAGCGCACTCGCTGTCGCTGTTCGGCGCCCAGCTCGATTTCGGCGCCGATCATGCCTTGCGGCCGGGCAATACGAAGACCGTGGAGTTGGTGTTTCCGCCGCCGTTGGAGTCGATCGAGTATCTGCGGCTGGAACTATCGCCTAGCGGCTTTGGCGGCACGGATCCCTTGCGTTTCCATATTCCCAAAGCCATGATTCCCGTGGAAACCGCTGTGCCCCCGCGGCCCGTGTTCTGATATGCTGGCGGCGCGGGTGCTTGCTAGCGCGACGAGGCGGAACGGAGCTTTCGCGCATCGGGGCCGACGCATTCGCTTTGCAAAACAAGGAGGATCTCATGCCGCGCAACTTGCTCTATCTCGCCGTCGGTGTCGTGGCGCTCGGCTTTTTAGGATGCTCAGGCCAGACGCCGCCTGCGAACATCGAAGGTGGCGATGCCGCTGCCGGCGCGAGCTCGTCGGGCGGCACGTTCAATCCCGACTTTCCCTTTACGATCCGCCAAGAGGCCGAGTATTACGCGTCAGGCCCGCAGCAGGGTTCGACGCCGGACGGCAAGTTCGCCTCGGGCACGGCGGTCAAGGTGCTGCGAGAAACGGGCGGCTATTGGCTGGTGGAATCCGAGGCCGGCGTGACCGGCTATGTCGATAGCCAGGCGGTGAGTGATCCGGCCACCGAAGGGGCGCTGCCTTAGGGTTGGCGAGAGGCTATTTCCGTTGCGTTTCCGGCCGGACTTCCGTGCTGCGCTTGCGCTGGCGCTTGCCCCAGCAGCCATTCCACTGCCTCGCTTACCCAGCCGCTGTGCCAGTTGTGTTTGCGCTGTGGGCCATCGCGATAGTCATGGCGGACTTGCAGCTTGTCGAGTAGCGTGTGCATCTGGCGGTGCTCCGCGGCGAAGTTGTCGTAGCCCAGCAGCACCAGCCGTGATGCGTCACCGAGCTTCTCGGAGTTGTCGCGCACGAGTTGGGACACGTGATAGCCGCGAAAGTTCGCCGGCGTGCCGAAGATCTCACCGGAACCGTAGCGGCCCGGTTGATCCATCATCAGCGGCGCATCCCAGGCGGCCGCCTTGCCAAACAATTCTGGATGCCGCAGCAGCAGCGACCAGGCGCCCCAGCCTGATTTGCTGAAACCCAGCAGCAAGCGATCACGCGGCTCGACGGAAGCCGGATACTTCGCTTCGACCTCGGGCAAAACAACTTGTAGGAAAAACGTCTCCTGGCGGATCGCCGGGTCGGAGGGATGATCGGCGTACCAGGGCAGGTGCGAGAAGGTGGGCGCGACGAAAATGGCGCCGTGGACATTGGCCAGATCGTGGTTCTTGATCTCCAACAGGCCGTCACCATAGTGGCTCTCGCGACCGGCTTCTACCGGTAGCACGTAGACGACGGGATAGCGCGGTTTGGTCTCCAACCGGTCAGGCAGCAACACGCGGATTTGTGTTGTGCCTGCCTGGTATGGCGAAGTCACTTCGTGAACGAGAAAGCCGGCCGAGTCCGTCTCGGCGGCCGAGACGGCAACGACCTCAGCGCCACAACCAGCATGAACGCCTGTGAGGAACGCCGCGAAGAGGAGCAGTAAGCGAACCATCTTCGTCACTCGCTCGGGCGTTCGCGCACCGCGTCGATCAAACGCAGGACGTTGTCGACGGGCGTGTCGGGCAGGATGCCGTGGCCCAGGTTGAAGATGTGTCCCGGCCGGCCGGCGGCCCGATGCAGCACTTCATGTGCGCGGCGGCGAATTTCCGGCGGCTCTGCGAATAGCACGGTCGGGTCGAGATTTCCCTGCACCGCCTTGTCGTGGCCGACGGTGCGCCAGGCTTCGTCCAACTCGATACGCCAATCGATGCCGATCACGTCGCCGCCCGCATGCGCCAGCAACGGCAGCAGCGCCGGGTTGCCGGTGCCAAAGTGAATGACTGGCACGCGTGGCGCAATGCCGTCGATGACCGCCTTGGTATAGGGCATCACATACTCGCGATAGTCGTCGGGGCCGAGACAGCCGACCCAACTGTCGAATAGTTGGACGGCTTGCGCGCCGGCGGCGATTTGCGAATTCAAATAGCGCGTGATCGAGCGGGCCAGCCGGCTCATGATCGTGTCCCAGGCGGCCGGTTCACGCCACATCAGCGATTTGCAATGCGTGTAGTTGCGGCTGCCGCTTCCTTCGATGGCGTAGCTGGCCAACGTGAACGGCGCACCGGCAAAGCCGATCACCGGAATCTCTCCCGGTAGTCCGGCCCGCGTGAGCCGAACCGTTTCGGGCACGAATGCGAGCGGGTCCATCGACTCCAGTTCGATGAAGCGATCGACGTCGGCCGGCGTGCGGAGCGGATTGTGAATGACCGGGCCATCGCCGGCAGAGTATTCCAACTCGAGGCCCATAGGCTCCAGAATCGGCAATAGGTCGGCGAAGATAATGGCCGCGTCGACGTTCAAGCGATTGACAGCCGTGATCATCACTTCCGAGCACCGCGCCGGATCCTTGCACAGTTCGAGGAACGACACCTTGTCACGCACGGCCCGGTATTCCGGCATGTAGCGGCCTGCCTGACGCATCAGCCAGATGGGCGTGCGGTCGACCGGCTGGCGGCGCGCGGCCTTCATGAACGGCCCCTGATCCCAGGGGCCGGACGGCGGCAGCACGGCGGACATTGCAGCGCCGGTGGGGCTGCCTTTCACGGCAACGCGGGCACGCCGCGCAACTCGCAGGCTTTCTTGGCGGCCGTGGCGACGAGTTGTCCCATCTTGGAGTGTTCCGGTTCCACGTCGACGCGAAACTCAAACTCCTGCAGGCTCTCGCTGGTCGTGGGCCCGATCGAGGCCACCAGCGTGCGGGCCATGCCGGCGCGCAATTGATTCGCCATTTCCAAACGGTTGGCCACTCGCATCATGTTCACCACCTGGTGGGCCGAGGTGAACATGGCCACATCGATCCGGCCGGCGGCAATGGCGCGAATGTTGTCTTCCAGTGGGCCTTGGTCTTCCGGCAGGTCCCAGCGATAGACACGCACGGATTCGACCTTGGCGCCCCGGGCTTCCAGTCCGGCCACGAGGCTGGCATTGGGCTGGCCGTATTCCTGCACGCCGACGGTCTGCTGCGCTACGTTGCACTTTGCGTCGACCAGCGCCAGCACTTCTCGCCAGGTGTTCGGCGGGCCGACTTTGTACGTGGGCTGCACGCCCAGTTCTTTGAGCACGGCCACGGGCTTGGGCCCGCGAGTGATCGTCGTGATATCGGAGATCGCGGCCAGCAGGCGTTGGCGATCGACGTGTCGCTCGACCTCGGCCAGGAAATGCCGCACGCCGACGCCCGTCATGAAGATGATCAAGTCGATCTGGCCGGTCAGCACGCGGTTGGAAAAATCGATTGCCTCGCGGTTTTCTTCGATGGGCACTTCGCGCATCGACGGACTGACCGAGGGCATGCCGCCGAACCGCTCGATGAGCGCGGCCATTTCCGTCGCGCGGCGGCTTTCGAACGAAGCCACGCGCAGTCCACAAAAGCCGTTGGCGGTGTCAGTCATGTAAAGTTCTCTGCAGGCTCACGGCGATTGGCGAGTCGACCCGTAGGCGCGGGCGCCGATGTACCATTCTACTCGCGCCATCGTCGGCTGTCGTGGCGCTCGTGGCAGGTGATGCGATCAGCGCGCAAAAAAAGCCGGCAGCGCAATCGTAACGTGATCGCACTGCCGGCAATTGGGTCACTGCGTGGACGCCCAGCCATCGAGTTTTCGACGGCAGGACTCGACGCTTAGCGACGCGCACGGCGCCAGGCGCACCGGCTGGCGAATCGCACGTTCTGGGCCCCAGCGGCAGCCACGGCCGGAGTCGACGGCTCCTTCTCCGTGTCGGCTGCAACCGGCGCGGGCGGGGACTGCTGGGTGGCCGCTGCTTCTTCAGCGGCCGGAGCCTCGCACGTCGTGCCACAGCTCGCGCAGCTCGGCGCGGCGCCGCAACTGCTGCAGCCGCGATGACGACGCCCGGCCTGCGATTGGTTTTCACCGGCCACGAGCAGAGCGGCGGCGATCGCCACGACGAATAGTCCTAGTTTACCTTGCATCAATCTTCCCTCCGTAAACAGAAAAAAACGAAACACAAACTCCGTACGATGAATTCCCGGCGACTCGGTCGGTGCGCGCGGACGGATAAGCGCACGGTCCACGACACGCGAGAAGGTCGCCCTCAGTTTCGGCGACGTGAAGCTATGCAGCCATGCAGGATGTCGGGCCGTTGCATGCCCGAGGTCGGTTGGCGTGAGTTGAGCTGTTCCGTGCGACGCATAAATCAAAAGCCCGCAGCCTCATCCACGAGCGTCGGCGTAGCATTAGAAGCCGGTGGACGAAAGTGTCAAGTGGCCAGACGGCTGAGTCGCGCCAGCTATTCAGCGCAACTCGGTACGGCGCAACGGTTGGCGAAATCCACTTGGCTCTGATTACCTTTGGGCTACGCAGTGCCCATGCCACATCGCGCTAGGGGCTTGACAAGCGCTTTCGGAATCTCGCAATCGCAGCGGACGTATACGGCGCCTATGATTGCAATGTCAGCGGTCGGCTTGCGTTTCGGACGGTGCAGTTGTTGCCGGCGATGCTTTGAAAATGAAGTCGCAGATATCGCGCAGTGCATCCTCGCGAAAAATTCGATCCCCTTTTTCGGGATCTTCCAGCGCGTGCCCCGAGTCGTCGAAAACGTGAACTTCGATGTTGGGCTTATCGAGCGATCGCAGGCGAGCGGCGTTGACCTTAGTATCGACGTTGGTATCGTCACTGCCATATAGCGAGAGGGACGGCACGTCGAGCTTGCGCCAATAGGGCAGCGGATCGTAGTTGTCGATCGCATTCCAATAATCCTTTTGCGAGAGACTGTATGCTGCCGTGTCTCATGGCGGTGGGCTTGGTATTCTCAGGGAAACTGCAATGGCGGAAGTTGAGCCCCGTGGCTGTCCGTTTTCACTTGCATGAGGAGGTTCTCCTTGTCATCCGAAGCGGCTGCACTGCACGCCGACGCTGATGTCGTGCAAGCCTGGATCACGGGCTGGGCACTGGTGCGCGAGACGAGTTTGCCCGTGGCGGTGGCCGGAGGTTACCGAGTCGACGTGGGCTGGCCGCAGCAACGGGTGCGGTATGTCTTTCCGCGGTGCTGTGACGAACTTGAGCAGTTGGCCGAATCGATTGTCGAGCCGTGGATATTGCTGAAGGCGTGCGCCGGTCCGGAGGAGTTGCAAAGACTGCTGCCGCCACGATGGATGATTCAGCGTGTCGGCTATATGATGACTCGTTCACCACAGAGCACGGCGGCGCCGGCCCGCATACCCGACGGATATATGCTGGAAGTCATGAAGGACCTGGCCGTTTCGGTGGCGAGAGTTGTGACAACCGACGGCGACGTGGCGTCGATCGGGCGCGTTGCATTGGCCGGCGATTTTGCCATCTATGATCGGATCGAAACGGCACCGAGCCATCGCCGGCGCGGTCTTGCCAGCGCGGTGATGAACGCGCTGGCGGCCGTCGCAGAGGCCCGCGTGGCGTGCTGGTTGCCACGGCGGACGGGCGTGCGCTCTATGAAAATCTCGGTTGGCAGTTGCACTCGCTATATACGACCGCCGTCATTCCGGGGCTGACGTGCCAACCTCGGCAAGAATGACGTCGAAGCCGAATACGCATGGGAAATCGGCCCTGCCGCGACGCGGTCGTCTGGTGTATTCTCGGTGTGTCGACGGAGCGTGATATCGCCGCTGACCGACATACGATTGGTCACAGACAGAATTGCACAAGAGGGACCACGATGGCAGTTGATCAGGCTGAATTTCGCCGGGCGATGGGGCATTTTGCCGCAGGAGTGACGGTCGTGACCTCGAAGTTCGAAGGAGCCAATGCCGGCATTACCGTGACGGCCTTTACGTCGCTGTCGCTCGACCCGCCGCTCGTGCTCGTGTGCATTCAGAAGAATGCGAGAATGCACCCGCGTTTGCCGGTTGGTGGCAATATGGCCGTGAACATGCTCACGCAGGATCAAGAACTGGTGTCGCGCGAGTTTGCTTCGAGCAAGGCCGATCCGTTTTTGCAGTTTGGCCATCACGAGGGGGCCACCGGCGCACCGATCCTGCAAGACGCCATGTGCGCCATTGAGTGCAAGATCGTCAGCCATCTGGACGGCGGCGACCACACGATCGTGGTGGGCGAAGTGGAAGCCACGCACGTCCGCGATGGCAAGCCGCTGTTGTACTTCCGCGGGGGATACGCGCAGTTGGCGTGACACCGCTATGCGGCCGATTCAATCCACCGCTTGCCGAGCGCTTCGATGGCGGTCGAGAGCGGCAAAGCCTGCCAGCGACCTGCAGCGTCCTGAGTGGCGATGCCCAATCTCTCCAACTTCTGCAACGCGTCGTGGATCTCGAAGTCGATTTGGCCCCCGACGTGGGCCGCCAGGAACGCTTCGACGCGCTGGTCAAGTTCGTTAGCCAGCAGGCCCTGCGGTGGTGAATCGCGCCAGAGAAAGAAATAAGCCAGCATTACTTCGCGGTTTTCCTGCTCCTCGGCCTCGTCGAGCAAGCGATGGATGGCGCCGGAGTTGTTGTCGAGATTCTGGAAGTACAAACTCTGCGTGAGGTTGAGCTGGTATTTCTGGCGCGTGTTCAAATAGCCGTAGACGCCCCGTGCGCTGTAGCCCAGCGTGCCGCCCACGACGCCCAGCGCCAAATACGGATTGAGCGCCGCCATGAACAGCAGGCTATACATTTTGCTGATGCCCAAGGCGATGCCCGAGAGGCTCGGTCCCAGAATGCGTGCCCGGTCGAACAGCGACATTTTCACTTTCGTGCCGGGCAGCAACATGTCGAGATCGACTTTGGGAATATCTTTGAACAACTTGATGTAGACGTCCTCGGTATCGAGGAGCTTGGAACGTTTTTGGTCGGGGCGCAGGCGAAAGATGACGGCCAGCCGTTGATAGATGGGTACGTCGACCGCTTCGCTCTTGAACCGCTTCTTCCAATGGCGGCGAAACCGCGTGCCGATGAGGTCGCCCCGGCAAAACACCTCCAACCGCTCGAAGATCTCGAAGTTCAAATCCAGATCGAGTCCCCAGTGACTACGATCATGGACCGAGCGGTGAATCTCCTCGGTTGCCAATCGCGTGAAGTTGGCGCGATCGAGCAACCAGATGAACTTTTCGAACAACCCGTCTCGCCGGGCGTCGAGTTGCGCGGGGGAAAGCTCGGGGCCGGGTCTTGTGTCGGTATCGGGATCGAATTCGGCGTAGGTGTTCTTCAGTTCCTCGAGCGCCGTGTGATACTCGCCGTGAATCAGCATGTCGACGAGGCGAAAGAAACGCCGTAGCTGCTGGCTGTCCGCCGCGGCCAGAGCTGGCTGGTCGACCAGCGTTCGCGCCAACTCGGCTTTGCGAAACGGAATGAACGGTTCGCGGGCCGCCAATTTCGGGGCCAACGGTTCGTCCGCGGAAGGGCTTGGGTCGGGCTTGGCCGACGGGTCGTGGAGGGTCGACATGTCCTGGGGCGACAGACCGGGTTGCGCGGCTGCGAAATGCCAAGTGGCACGCTGCGGTGATTGTACCCCCTATCGGTAGCCGGTCCCAAACGAGTTCTGGCACTATCCTACAGCCGACATTTTGAGGTTAAAAACGTCAATGACGGTGCGATCTTGGCTATGATAGAAAACGGAAATTCGCAATTCCGACAATTCGCGGTGTGCGTTGTCGGCGGTCCTTGATCGGACGGAGGTTGTTGCTGATGGCATGCAATGCCCTAAAACGTCAGCGCCGCGTGTTGTGCGGTGTCTGCCTGGTGCTTTTCGCGGTCATTGCGGCTGAGCCAGTTGGGAGTGCTTTCGCACAACAGGCTGCGTCCGGTGCACCGGACAAACAGCGAGTTTCCCGAGGTCCGAAGCGGTATAAGGGACGTGAGATCGCGGTGACGATGCACTACCTGGGTGCGCCCTGGCTGGTGCGCGAATCGCGTCAACGCGAAGAGGACTGCGCCTTGCTGCTCGAGGCGCTCAACATCAAGCCGGGGCAGACCGTTTGCGACCTTGGATGCGGCAACGGCTTTTACACGTTGCAACTGGCCAAGTTGGTGGGTGAGCAGGGCAAGGTGTTGGCCGTGGATATCCAGCCCGAGATGCTCCACCTGTTGGACGAGCGGGCGAAAGCCGAGCAAATCACGAACATCGAGCCAATCAGCGGGACGCAAGTGGATCCTGGGTTCGCGCCCGAGAGCGTCGATTTGATCCTGCTGGTGGACGTCTACCACGAGTTCTCGCACCCCCATCAGATGCTGCAAGCAATGCGGCGGGCGCTCAAGCCGGACGGTCGGATCGCGCTGGCGGAGTTTCGCGAAGAGGATCCCAATGTGCCGATCAAGCCGCTGCACAAGATGAGCAAAAAGCAGATCCTGAAAGAATTCCCCCCCAGCGGGTTCAAACTGGTGGAGGAGTTTGACAAGCTTCCGTGGCAGCATCTGATGTTCTTTGGACGGACCGAAACCCCTTGATACGGAAGCGTTTTCGTGCGGGGGAATAAGCCGTTGACGCGAAATAGTCAATGTACGACCGTATAGTTTTTGCGTCATTTTTTCCGTTCTAGTATGTCCCCTTGCGCTCTAACTCCTTTCAAAATGGTGACCTAGGGGCCAAACCGTTGCATTGTGTTAGAGGCGTGTTTAGAATGAACGCCGTAAGCTCGTGGCATTTTGCCAACGTTCGGCTGGAGAGTGAACCTCCAACCGGCGAACCTCCTTTTGGGGGCGGGCGTGCAGCGTCGTCATAACGAGCAACAGAGAAGCTCATGAAGTCACAACAGCGCGCTTGTTAGTTCCAGGCGGGATTAATTGCGCGCCCATGAAACGAACTAGTCACCGGGGCAATGGGACGGGTTCGTTTGTAGGTGGTAACGCCACATGTCTGATTTGATTTCGATTGCCCCCGGTTGCGATTTCGAGTCTGCCTCGTCGCAGGGCTCGATCGACTGGGTGCTAGGCCGCAATCCTGCGGTTCGCCAAATTGCGCGGCACGTCCAGCGCGCGGCGAACGCTGATTGCACGGTGTTGGTTTCTGGCGAAACCGGCACCGGCAAAGAACTCTGGGGCTCGCTGGTTCACGCTTCTGGCCCCCGCCGCGGCAAACCGTTTCTTCCGGTGAATTGCGCTGCGCTAACAGTGACGTTGGCCGAGAGCCAACTGTTCGGTCATGAGAAAGGATCGTTCACCGGCGCCGTGGGGCGCAGCGTGGGCGTGTTTCGGGCCGCCGAGGGCGGTACGGTCTTTCTCGACGAAGTGGGCGAAATGCCCCTGGAATTGCAGCCTAAACTGCTACGTGTGCTGCAGCAGCGCGAGGTCACGCCCGTCGGATCGGCCCATCCGGTCCCCATCGACGTGCAGATCATTGCCGCTACGAATCGCGAGTTGGAGCTGGAAGTTGCCGAAGGCCGCTTTCGCGAGGACTTGTACTACCGCTTGAACATGGTCGAACTGCGCGTGCCGTCGCTCCGCCAGCGTGTGGAAGACATTCCCGAGTTTATCGAGTTCTTCTCGCGCCGCTTTGCCGCCCGCTACCAACGCTCGGTGTGGCAGCCCGACGCGGACACATTGAAGCAATTTTGCGAGTATCCGTGGCCGGGCAATGTGCGACAATTGTCCCACATCATCGAGCAGTCGTACGTATTGGATTGTGCGCCACAATTGCCGCTTCTGTCTCGGCAGAACGCGCCGGTGGACGTCACGCTGCCATTTACCGACCTGGCGCGGCTGCGCAGTGCCGCGATTCGGCAAGCCTTGCAGACGACGCGCGGCCACAAGGGCGCGCCGCACGGCTGCTGGGCGTGCATGCCAATACGCTGACGCGTATGCTCGGCCAATTGGAGGCCGAGTCGCTCGAGTTCTCCTTTTCCGATCCCTCGTCGCGGCTGCGATCCCGCTCGGTGAACAAGCCGCGTTAGGGCTCCGCTGGGATCTTCCGCGTCCACGCTGCGCCCGGGCCCTTTGGGGCATCGGGGTTCTAGTGTCGACTTCTCCGTGGACTTTGCCCTCCGGCTTTCACCAACTTGCAGGCTGCTTCACCAAGTTGGAATGCATCTGGTGATAGGCCGATGCGATTTGACCGCCTACCCGCGAGATTTCTTGCCATTCTTTCGGCATCACCAGTGTTGTGAAGTTTCCTCAGCCTGGTGAGAAACGGCGTAACTCCTTGCAGGCAATGTGATTATTGTCGGCCACGAAGTTGCGTCTCCCTGAACTGGTGAAATGTGGTGCCGGCGCCAGCCGTTTTATTCGCGCCCCACATCCCAGGCGCAAGTGCCGGAATCCTCGGAAAATTTCCGCGCAGCCGATGATTTTTCATTGATTCGCCAATCGCGGTATAGCACTTGCCTTCTCACCACAACGGCATTGCCGGCGCAAACCGGACGATTGGGCCGCCAGGCGGCCCGCCCAGAAGGACGAGGCGCTACGCGTGCCGGAGCACTTGATCGTGGAAATGGACGAGGGGCGGAACAGGAAGAGAGGCACGTTTGCAGACTTTGGTCACGACCTAACGGCCCGAAGCACAGGGAGGTGGCCCTAGCGGGCGGATAGATCGTGATGCGACGAGCAACGTTGGCCGAGGGTTTGGCTGGGTTGGTCGATGGCGCGATGCCCGTGGGCTTCGTACCAGAGTCAGAGCAATTCCTGGCGAATCCTTTTCTCGATCCCAAGACAACCGAATGAAATACCGCGATACGAAGACTGGAGTTTCGCGAGCGCAAGTGCAATTGCGTTTTGCCAAGCGAGCCGCCAAAGCGACCAGCACGATGCAGTGCCTTGTCGTTTCGGCTGATCGCCGGCGCGGCGAGATGCTCCAACAGGCAGCGACGGAAGGCGGCTGGAAGACATACGTCTGCGTGGATGCCGCGACAGCACTGACGCATGTCAGCCGCTCGTTCGTGCAACTAGCCGTCGTCGATTTGGAACGGCAGAGTTGGCGAGATTTTTGTCCCGTGCTCGAGTTGCTCACGTCGCAAAGCGGCGTGTTGCTGATTGTGTGCGGCAACGAGGGCAATGTGGAAGAAGAGCTGTGGGTCCGCCAGCGCGGCGCATGGCTATATCTTCCCGGGGTTGCGGAAACGAACAATTTGGCCCTGTTGTGCGGCGAGGCCCGGCAGATCGTCGAGCGATTGGCCCGCGCGGCTCCGACGCCATCGTTGGCGCCGACCGTCGAACAGGGAACGTACTCTTAGGTTTTCGCAGGGTTAGGGGCCTTTTTCCTGGGGTGTTTCCCCAAGTGAGGAACTTTCATGAACATGCGCTACGACTATGAAGAACAGGACTTTGAATACCGAGTCGAAGGTCAAACAGGTCGCGCTCCAAGCGGTCGACGCGGAAGTGAGGAGAAGAGTGAATCCTCGCGTTCGCGCATGAACTATTCGCGCTCGGCTCGCCCGGCCGTTTCGCACAACGGCATTCATCGCCGTCGCAACAAGCGATTCGCCTGGTAGCGAACCGGGCAAAGACAAACCTGAAGCGGTCATTTTCCAACCGCACTGTGCCACGCCAGCGTTAAAGCAACCTTTGGATAAGGCCACCCAACGCTGTCGAGTCATGCTGCGGTTGGTTTTGCGCGCGCAAGGCGCGGCAGCAGAAGGCTTGGCTGGCTAGTACTGACATCTTGTCAGTGTTAGTCCGAATGACTGTTGCGTCGCCCGCTAACGAGTGACCGTGGGCCGCGAAAGTTGCACGTCGGCAGAGCCGACCGCACAGTCACTTTGCCCCTCGACGAACACGCGTACATGGCAGGCGCCACTCGCTTTGGTGGGCACGGTCAAACGGGCGGAAAATCCTCCGTCCACACGTTCCAGTCGCGTGGCCGCCAATTGTGGCTCGTTGGCCCGAGCGTAGACGGCCGCATAGTCGGCCATTTGGCGCGGATCGAACTGGCCGCGCGGCGGCGGCTCGAACGCCAGGCGATCGCGACGCACCACCAACTCGATCGTGCAGGCGCCGGCGATCGGCGAAGTGCCCAAGATTTCAATCGATTCGCCGGCTGCGGCGGTCGGCCGCACCGTCAACTCGACGGGCTGCGGATGCGGCAATTGCAACAGCGGATCGCCCAGCAGGTGAAACAAGTCGAGATGCTCCAGGCGCTCGGCTTGCGCGTCGCTGCCGGTGGCCCAGGCAAACGTGTTTGCCACCGCGTCGAGCGCCGCCCGATGGCGGCTGTTGGCTTCGGTCCGCATCGTGTGGCGTTTGGCCGCCACGATCAATTCGCCCAGCGTGGCCGGCCGGCCGTGGAAGAACTCGTCCAGCAACTCCGCGCCCAGCACCGTCATGCCACAGGGCATCGTCATCCGCGTGCCGCATAGCACCGCCACCGGACCGCCGGGGCTGCGCAGCATCTCTTCGGCCAGGCAATCGTTCGGCTGATCGAATGCGCCGCTATAGCACGACAGGAAGCAGGCGATCGGCGCGCCGTGCCGGCAGGCCAACATGCGGGCGTCGGGACTCGACAGGATCGGATAGGCGCCGCCCGGCACGCGCAATACGTCGACGGCCCGTTGTTCGCCGTGGCCGATATAGACCCAAAACAGGCTGCCCTCGTTGAGCCGGCCCACGGTCACGCGTTCGAACTGGCGGGGATCGGGACAATAGGGACTCTGCCAACTTCCGTAGGTCATCGTCGTGGCGAAGCCGGCCGGCACGCCGTTGGTGATAAGCGTCTTGGCGGCCGCTTCCAGCACCGCGTCGGTCACCGGCCCGAAGCCACCCAAGCCAGCGACGAAGTGTACCTGGCGTCTCCAATTGCCGAAGTCCTCGCAGGTCTCGTAGGCTAGAATCTTTTCGACCATGAGCGCCAACTCGGCCGGCGAGTCAGCCGTCAGTCTTCCGACGGCCAGCTCAGGCACGCGGTCGTCGTCCAGATCGGCATACCAGTTGTCGGTGGCGATTTCCGGCTCTGAGCCCCAGCGGACGTTGACTTCCGCTGGACGGTAGTGCGTTGGCACCGTCCAGGCATTGATTCGGCCGTCGCGCGAGCGAGGAGGGTCGGCATCGCCGATCAGCACCAGAAAGCGCACTGGATGCTCGGCGGCGACTTTGCGGATCTCGTCGCGCAACTCAGTTGCAGTCGCCTGATTGGGAAGCAGCGCGATCCGGTGGCCTTGGGCTTCGCGGTGGGCAATCCAGGGCGCCAGCGCCTGGCGGAATTCGTGGGGGCAGACTACGACCGTGTTGATCGACGCCTTCGAAGCATCGACTATCGGGTCGGCCCCTTGCGCCAGTAGCAAACACAGCAAGGCAACGGCCATCGTGGAATCTCCCTCCAGCACGGATCTCGCACACAACGCATCCTTCCAGGCCCGCTTGGCCCAGATTCAAAGCAGCGAGAGTGTATCGTAACCTGCCGCGATAGCAGAGAGCGATATTGGGAGCAAACAGAGCGGGCTTTTGCGTGGGTTGGCGTGTGGCTTATGATAGGACTAGTCGCCAAGCGCGGGGAAACTGCGTGCGGCGCCGTTCCCACCCGAAGAGCAGGTTGGCCCGCATGGCTAAATTCTTTCGCCAGATTCCTGCCCTGCTGCAAATCGTCGTCCGGTGTTGGCCCGCCCGGCCGCTGGCCCGGGGCTGCCTAGCGGCATGTCTGTGCGCGGGCATGCCGGTGCTGGGAGCGCGCATGGTACAGGCGGCCCACCCCGTCGATGCCGAGACGGCTCAAGCCGTGGCCACGGCGACTTGACCACCTCGATTCCGACCAGTTTCAGCAGCGCGAGGCGGCGTCCCGGCGGCTCGACGCCCTGGTCCAGCAGCCCGAGTTGGGCAGCTATCTGGCGGCGGAATTTGGGCGGCGGTTGCTGGCAGCCAATACGTCGTTCGAAGCCCGGACGCGGTTGGAGCGGTATTTGAAGGACTTGCCGCCGGCGGCGGTCGACGAGCCGGCTGCCGGCGCCGAGGAGATTGGCCCGCTATTGGATCGTCTGGGCGATGACCAGTCGGCCGCGCGCGATACGGCGCGGCGACGACTGGAGACAATGTTGGCGCACGTGGAAAACATCGCGCCGCTGCTCACGCAAGTGAAGGCCCGGCTGGCCAATCCGCGGCTGAGCCTGCAAACGCGGCGCGTGCTGGAAGAGGTGCTCGACAAAGCGCGCGAAAGCTGGGTCAAGACTCCGCCAGGTGAGGTTGCGTTGCCGCCGGTTTCGCGGGAACAGATGGAGCGTTGGCTCGACGATGTCGCATTGAGCGATCCGCTCGAGCCGGCCGAACGCGTGCGTCGCGAAATCGCCGCGCTCGAATTGGAAGATCTGCTGGTGCGCGAAGACACGCGGCAGCCGCTGGTGGAGTTGCTCAACGCGCGCATTTCAGCGGCCGACGATGATGACGACGCCGTCGTCGGCGTTTATCAGGAACTGGCCGACATGGTCAAGCCGGCCATGGTGGCCGAAGTGTGGGGCCATCAACGGGCGGATATCACCAGTGGCCAGGTGGAGGATTGGGACCATCGCCAGCATCTGACCGTGCAGCACCTGCTGATTGGCGTGCCGCAGATGGCCGAAATGGCGACGCGCCCACGCACTTCGACCGTATCGACGACCAGATGGCTCATTGCGTCAGCGGCAATTCGCTCACCGAGGGATACTATCCGGTGCGCATGGCAATTCCACATCCCAGCGTGGTCGTGGACGTGATGTTTTATTTGATCAACATGCCCACGCCGCGCGAGAAACTGGTGTATGAATACCGGTTGCGGCGGCCCGAGGCCCAGCGGCTGCTGGAGATCAGCGAGCGCACGCTGAACCGCTTCATCGAAACCGGTCAAGTGCTCGACGAAACGCACGTGATGATGCTGATGCAGCTCGATCCGGGCGCGGTGTCGCGCTTCGTCGGACCGTATTTTCAGAAAGTGCCCGATCAACCGATGGCGGCCAGCAGCGGCGGCCTAACGGGCCAGGCCACGCTGCACACCGTGATTGCCGCGGTGCTGGTCATGGTGGGCACGCACGAGGCCGTGCCGGCGATGGAGCGCCTTGCGCGGTTGGAAACGACGCCCAAGCCGAATCACGACAATCCGTTCTCCATCGCCTGGATCGCCGCGCTGGCCATCGCACAGCGGGACCCCTGGCCGCAAGTCGACGATTGGCTGGCCAGCCTGGTCGACGAAAAACAGCCGCTGGTGCTCAACGCCGAAACCGTGCCCGAGCTGGGCGGCACGGCGGCAGGACTATTGCTCCAGCGGCACCAGATGTCGCCCTACACGTTCGACCTGGAGCCGGCCGGCAACGACGCCTTCGACCGCTCCAGCTTCGCCGGCTTTCGCTTCACCAGCGACGAAGGGCGCAAAGCCAGTGCGCCAGTGGTGGGAGAAGGAAAAGAAGCAAGGAGTGAAAGCCGCGGCGCCGTGAGGGGGGGTGCGGTTACACCGAGTCGCAATCCGAGCATTGATCATGGACGAGAGTTCCGGGACGCGCCAATGGTTTTCGCTATCGCTGCGGACACTATTCGTCATCGTAACCGTGCTGGCGGCGTTCTTCGCCTACCATGCCAACTGGGTCCGGCAACGGCGGGATTTTCTCGCCCGCGCAAGATGCAGGCGTGACATGCCGTGGTGAGGCGAGCGCTCCCGGGTTGCTTTGTCTATTCGGCGAAACAGGAGCGTCCGAGTTCCTGCTAGTGCTTCAGCTTCCTCCGGCCGAGAATATCCAAGAGGCCGTAGACACCTTCAATTTGGTAGAGGACATCCCCCAAGACAACTGCCGCACAATATTGAGAATACGACGGCTATTTCCGGAAGCAATCATCAATGCACAGCTTTTAGGACACGATGGCGAATATGCGAACATTTTTGTGCCACTCGACTTTCGTCCCGTTTTCAATTGACCCTGTCACCCAAGTTTGACACCCCCCGGCGGTTGCTGGTATACTGCCGGGTTAGCTGGCGATAGGCGTTGGGGCCGGTCGGTCTGACTGGCCGCGGATTGCTTGTTGCCGGCGCTACCCGCCTGCCATGACCCCCATGCGGCGCGGTCGACTGCTTCGTGCACCGTGGCTTTTGGCCACTTGCGTTTGTCGAGCCAGCGCTGTCGAACCGACTCACCGGAGGTACTTCGCGATGCTACGGATTCCGGGTCAACTCGCCAAAGACAATTGTGATCGGGGTGTCGGGCCGACGCGACGCGACATCTTGCGCGTGGGCGGATCGTCGGTGTTGGGTTTGAGTCTGGCCGGATTGCTCGAAGGCCAGGCCGCGGCCAAGACCAGCGTGGCCACCGAAGGGAGCGGCCCGGGCTGGAACAAGGCCAAGCGCGTGATCATGGTCTATCTGCAAGGCGGGCCGAGCCACCTCGACTTGTGGGATCCGAAAGAAAACGTGCCGGACAACGTGAAGAGCGTTTTCAAGCCGATTCCCACCAAGCTGCCCGGCGTCAACTTTACCGAACTGATGCCCAAGCTGGCGCAGGTGAACGACAAGTTCTCGATGATCCGCAGCGTGAGCTACACGCCGGTCGGCTTGTTCAATCACACGGCGGCCATCTATCAAATTCACACCGGCTACACCACCGACAAGGTGAGTCCCTCAGGCCAGCTCGAACCGCCCAGCCCGAAGGATTTTCCCACGTTCGGTTCGAACATCATTCGCATCAAGCCGCCCACGGTGCCGATGCTGCCGTTCGTGATGTTGCCCCGTCCGCTGCAAGAGAGCAACGTGGTGGGCAAAGGCGGCACGGCCGGGTTCCTGGGCCGCGCGTACGATCCGTATTATTTGTATCCATCGGGCGATGACATGGATATGAACAAGATGGACAATATCAAAGTCGACGACTTGCAGCTTCGCCCGGAAGTTTCCTCGGCCCGGTTGGAGCGGCGGGCTCGCTTGCGCGATCTGCTCAACGACGGCATGCCGGCGGTGGACAAGGCCGTGGCCAAGTACGACCTGAACGAATACTATGACAAGGCGCTGGGTCTGATCGTGTCGGGACGGGCGCGCGACGCGTTCAATCTGAGAGCCGAGAGCGACGCCATGCGCGACCGCTACGGCCGCAACACGTTCGGGCAGAGCCTGCTGTTGGCCCGCCGTCTGTCGGAAGCTGGCACGCGCGTGGTGGAAGTCGTGTGGCCGAAAGTAGCCAATTCCGACAATCACTCGTGGGACGTCCATACGGGCCTGTCGACCCGCATGAAGGACCAGTCGTCGCCGATGCTCGACGGCGGCCTCTCGGCGCTCATTTCCGATCTGGACGAGCGCGGCATGCTGGAAGACACGCTGGTGATCGCCGTGGGCGAGTTCGGCCGCAGCCCGCAACGGGGCGTGAGCACCTCGGGCAATTCCAACACCGACGACGGCCGCGACCACTGGCCCTACTGCTACACGGCGGTCATGGCCGGCGGCGGCATCAAACGCGGCTACGTCCACGGCAAGAGCGACGCCACGGGCTCGTCTCCGCTGGAAGACCCCGTACACCCGATCGAGCTGATCGCCACGGTCTATCACGCGGTGGGCATCAACCCAGCCACGATCGTCTACAACCACCTGAACCAGCCCCGCGAGCTGGTGAAGGCCGAGCCGGTGACGAAATTGTTTGGTTAGTCGCCGGACGTTGTACCGCAATCGCAAAAAATCCTTCAGCCCCCGGCTCGGCCGGGGGGTTTTTATCGCTGGACGGGCGCGATGCTCAGCCCGTTGGTGATGCCGTGCTCGGGCGTTTTTTTTTCCGATCCCCGGGACAGAGCCCGGGGCTGACCGTGCGAAACACTGATTTTCGCTGGTTGCGACGGCCCATTGCGGCAGTCACAATAGCCGCTTTGAGTGCGCTATCTTTCGATCAATTGACTCTGGAAGGAGAACGGATATGTGGCGGCTATGTTTGCTGGCGGCGGCGATGGTCTGCTCGATGTTGAACGTGACTCGCGCGGCCGATGGGCCGGCGTTTACCGATCCTGAAAAGGCCGGTCCGGACTTCAAGATACAAGGCGAGTACGAGGGCATGATCAAGACGCCCGAGCAGGAAATGAAGGTCGGCGCGCAAGTCATCGCACTGGGGGACGGCAAGTTTCAAGGTGTGTTTCTCATCGGCGGTCTGCCCGGCGACGGCTGGCGCAAAGGCGACGTGGAGATCAAAGCCTACAACAAGAAGGTCGATGACGGTGTACTGTTCGAAGGCGAAGCCGGCACCGCCAAGATCGTTGACGGCAAGATGACGATTCACGATTCGACCGGCGCTGAAATCGGCTCTCTCGAGAAAATCGACCGCAAGAGCCCTACCCTAGGCGCCGAGCCGCCCGGGGGGGCGACCGTGTTGTTTGGCGGCAAGACGGGCGACCTGGTGCATTGGCAGGGCGGCAAGATCGTCGAGGACGACTTGCTGCTGGCCGGCACCACCGGCACCGACAATTTGCAGGACTTCACCCTGCACCTGGAATTCCGCACGCCGTTCGTGCCGACCGGGCGGGGGCAGGGACGCGGCAACAGTGGGCTGTATTTGCAGGATCGCTACGAGTGCCAGATTCTCGACTCGTTCGGGCTCGAGGGCCTCGACAACGAGTGCGGCGGCTTCTACCAGATCAAGGCGCCGGACGTGAACATGTGCTATCCGCCGCTCTCCTGGCAGACGTATGACATCGACTTCACCGCAGCGCGGTTCGATGGGGACAAGAAGGTGAAGAACGCCCAGGTGACCGTGAAGCACAACGGCGTGGTGATTCACGACGAATTCGAGTTGCCCAATCTGACTCCCGGGGGCGCGGCGACCGAAGCGCCCGGCAAAGGGCCGCTCAAACTGCAGGCGCACGGTAATCCGGTGACCTATCGGAACATTTGGGTGGTGGAAAAGTAGGCCGAGAGGTCGGCTCGTCGGGCGTGCCAACCGACAAGTTATCCACCTAGCTCGAAGATGGCGAACCCGCCGCGAAAGTTACGGCTTTTGCGGCGGGTTTGCCGCTTTTGTGGCGCATTTTTTTGGCCGATTGCAATTGGCCCCGTTGGGCGGATTTTCTTTCCGCCAGAATTTGCTAGCATGGTTCGCGATTGATGGAGGAGCGTCCGCGGACGGACGCGAGAGTCACGCGGTTTTCCGCCGTTTGAGCCTGGAGGTGACCCATGGCCCAACCTGTCGAACGAGCCGCACGCGACGCCAAGATTGCCGAACTGAAGCGTCTGATTACAGCCGGGGAGTACGAATCCCAGGAGAAGCTGGAAGACGCGGTGGACGCTTTCTTGTGGAGCGAGCAGGATCGCTTGCAGCAACTACAGTACGAATCGCTTGGTCAGTTTGCTCGGTTTCATCCGAAATAACCGCGCGGCAGCGACCATTCTTATAGTTCCATCGCACAATTCCGTCTGGAATTGACTGCCCGGCATGGAATTTGAACGCAGCTTTTGCTCTGGCGTTCGCGCTGCGCTTTGCTAAACTTGCCGCCGCTCTGGTGCCGCCGGAGTGATGGCAAGGTATAATTGCCAGCAGCAACGTCCGAGCGGGCAGCAAAGTCCACACGAATTGCCGACGAGGAATTCAAACGCAATCTCGGACGGCCAACTGCCGATGTAGTCTGATACAAATTGACCCCAGCAGCCAACAGCGGCGCTGGTGGGTAACGAACTTCAAACCTCTAACAGCCAATAATCCGTCGGGAGGACCTAAATTTATGCGTGGGCTTGGGTCACCAAACGGCTAGTGCCTAGCACCAGCCAAGACCCCGCTCTTCTCGCAGCGACTCCTCCGTCGCATTGGGCTAGAGGTTTGATTATATCGGGCCGCGGCTGTCGGGCAGGAATGTCTGGCGCCGCGGCTCTTTTTTGCGCGCCATGCGAAGAGCGGACTTCTGGGCAAGGGATTGCTGCTGTGCGGCGGCGGGGAAGCGACACATTGCTGAGGGAGAACGGTCGAGATCGAGTGCGGCTTGCCGCCGGGAGTTGGTTGCTCGACGGCGTGTAGTCGCGCCAGCCGTGCTCGGATCTCGTCGCTGAGCGTGCGCAGGTCCGTCCGTGGGTGAGTGCGTGCGATCTCGACGTACGCGGCTCCCAGTGCGTCGGGGCAGTACGAAGCCGGCGGCAGGCCGCTCATCATCCTACTTGGCGTCGCGCTGGCGGCACCAGTCGAGAATCTGGGGCACGCTGGGCCTTTCGCCGGGAGGGAACGCCGCCGGAGCCGCCTTGGGGGCTGCTGCTTGCGGTACTGCCGTCTCGGCCGGAGCTTCCTCGGCCACGGGCGCCGCTTCCGTAGCCGGTGCTTCGGTGGCCTGTGCTTCGGTGGCCTGTGCTTCCGCGGCAGCCGCCTTGTTGGCGCGGGCGGCCGCCAGGATGTCGGCCGTGCTCAACTTCGGCTGGTCACCTGCCGGAGCCGGTTTGGCGGGAGCTGTTGCTGCTGGCTTGTTAGCGCGTGCGGCGGAGAGAATGTCGGCGGTCGATTTCTTCGCGCCGGCCGCGGCTGGCGGGGCGTCTCCTTTCTTGGCGGCGCCTTGCATGCGGGCCATTTCCAGCGGCGACAGTTTCTTTTCGCCGATGGCTGCTTCCGCGGCCGGCTTGGCAGCGGGCTTGGTGGACTTGGGGGCTTCCTTTTTCTTCCCTGCCGCGGCGGGCTCCGGCTTGGGCACCACCTTCAGAAAATCCAGCCCGATGTCGTACCAGCCGATGTTGTTCCAGGCGTCGAACTCCACGAGCGCGCGGCGGTTCATGTTGATGGTTTTCACCTGGCCCACGTAACCGTCGAACCGTTTGAGCTCGGGGCGCGTGGCGTCGACGACGACGTACTTGTCGGTGAAATCCTGCTTGAGCTTTTCGATGTTGTCGACCACGGCTAGCCGTCTGGCGCCTCGACGCATGAGAAAGGATGCGAGGCCACTCCGCAAGCAACGCGAGGAGGCCAGGAAAACGCCCATTTTTGCCCAAGGCGGCCGCGAAATCAAGGTGTCGGGAAAGTGGACCGTCGGCGTTTGTAGCGCCAGCACCTGGGGGCTCGTCGCTTCGCTAAGGCGCCCGCCCGTGTTTGTGCAAAGTTCTCCGCCCTCGGGTGTCGATAAACACGGCGAAGCGCGGCGTCAGGCCTTCGTCGCGGGATGCTGCGTATTCGAGCGATCCAAGGGCCACGCTCGGCCGATTGCAAGGATGCAACTTTGGTGTCGAAGCCCCAGCCCAGCGTCGAGTTGACGCCCCAGGCGGCCCAGGACGTGTTGGCCGCGTGCCGGGCCGGAGCGTTGCGGGCCGGTTGGGCATTGTCGCGCGCGTTGGGAGTGGCCGCCCGATTGGTCGTACACGATGCAACCTTGCCGGCCGCTTCACCGGGCTCGCTCTGGGCCGAACGATCGATTGGCGAGGGCCCCGGCCTGGTTGTATTGATGCCGGTATCTGGCGGAGCGGCGGTGCTGTGGGTGAGCTCTGCGCATGAGGTGCTGCCTGCCTGGGTCGCTCAACCCAACGGGCTGGAGCGCGGTCGTCTGGCCGCGTTGGCGCAGGAGCTAGGCACGTCGCTGCTGCCGCGAGGCGTTGCCGTGCGAGATTGCGCCGCTGCCGGCGTGGGGAACCTTGCCGGCTCGCTGGAACGGGGTGGGTGTGCGCCAGATGCCGCGTGCATTCGCATGGCGCTTGCGCTTGCCGATGGGCGCACGGCATCGGCGCTGTTGACGTGGCCGCTGTGTCGCCCCGAGGACGTATTCGATCCGGCACCGACCACTCGGGCTGCGACACGATCACTCGACGCGTCTGCCGTGTGCCCCGGCGCGATGCAGCAAGTCAAGTTGCCGGTCATCGTGGTACTGGCGAGCAAGCGGGAAGCCATCGAACGGATCGTGCAATTGGCGCCGGGCACGATCTTGCGGTTCGACAAATCCCCTCGGGCACCACTGGAATTGCACGTGGACGGACGGCCCTTGGCGGCAGGCCAATGCGTGGAGGTCGGCCGGCGTCTGGGCCTGGTCATTACCTCGCGCTAGACGCCAAGCGGGGGAACCGCACGGCAAAACGCAAAACCCTGCGTTTTCGCCCCCTCCAAACTCCGCGCTCAGGGTGTCTTCAAATCCCTCGCTGGGTTGACGCCGCGCCGCGGCTCAACGAAATTGAGGAGAGGCACGGTAGTTCGCCGGTGCCGATCGGCCTCGCATCTTGCTGTTTCTTGTTGCGATGCCTGAAACAGTCGGGTCGCGACTTGGACCCCATCGAGACCAACTCGGCGCCGAAATGAGCACGCGATCGATCGCCGACAGCCGCATTCCCCCATCTGCGATCGCGGAGCGGGAGCACCTGTTGGAACAGGCCTTCAATCTAGTCTGCGTATGCGGATTCGACGGCTACCTGAAGCGAGTGAATGAGGCGGCTGCTAACGCGTTCGGCTACACGCGCCAAGAATTGACCACGATGCCGATGATCGAGCTGGTGCATCCGGACGATCAGCCGCGGATGCTGGAGCTCCTTGGCCAGTTTGCCGGCGGCGCGTCGGCGCAAGGCGTGGAAGTGCGCATTCGGGCGAAAGACGGCGGCGACAAGTGGGTGTTGTGGGAAGCCGTGCCGTGTCCTGAGGCGGGTGTTTTCCTGGCCACGGGACAGGACATCACCCGGCGGAAAGTCATCGAAGATGAATTGCGCGAAAGCCAGGAGCGTTTTCAACTGTTGGCCAACGCCACGGATGAGGCGGTCTGGGATTGGGATTTGCGCACCGACAGCATTTGGCGCAACGACGCGTATCATCGGTCTTACGGAACGCCCGACGACGCGGAGGTTGGCACGATCGAATGGTGGCGCCGGCGCATCCATCCGGACGACGTCGAGCGGGTACTGCAATCGCTTCCTCCTCCGCTCGTCGACGGACAGCAGCAATGGCTGCTGGAATACCGGCTGCGCCGTCGCGATGGCTCATACGCGGACGTTTACGATCGCGGGTTCGTCATCTTCGACCGTAGCGGCCGGCCAGCGCGCATGGTTGGCTCGATCCTCGATGTGACGCGCTTGAAGCGGACCGAGCGGGAACTGCGCGACAGCGAAGAGCGCTTTCGGCTGGCCGCCCGTGCCACCCGCGACGTGATTTGGGACTGGGACATGCGAGGCGCGCGTGTGTGGCGCAGTGACGGATTCGAAGCGACGTTCGGCTATCGCCCTGAGGAAGTCAGCAGCGATTTGAATTGGTGGGCCGAGTGCACGCATCCCGACGATCGCGACCGCGTTTGCGCAGATTGCCGAGTTGCACCGGCGCCGCATCGAGCAGCATGAAATCGAGTATCGGTTTCGGCGCGCCGACGGCACGTACGCCAACGTGCTGGAGCGCGCCTTCGTGATGTATGACGAGCGCGATCGGCCGGTGAGGATGGTCGGTTCGTTGGTGGACGTGTCGGCTCGCCGCCGCGCCGAAGAGATGTTCAGCATGCAGCAGGCCGAGCTGGCGCAGCATCGCGCGCGTGACCACGATGGGTGAGATCGCCAGCGGGCTGGCACACGAGTTGAACCAGCCGCTGGCCGCGATCGCCAACTACGCGGAGAGTTGCGCGCAGGCCTTGGCGACGAACGCTCCGGACGCCATCGAAAAGACGCGGCAGTGGATCGAGAAGATTGCCTCCAATACGCACCGCGCCGGCGAAATCATTCGCCGGCTCAGGGGATTCACGCGCAAGAGCGAGTGCCGGCCGGAGCCGGTCGATCTCGGCGAAGTGTTGCGCGACGTGGTGGACCTGCTGGAGCCGGAGACGCGGCGCCGAAACGTGCGATTGCGCTGCGAGACTAGGGCCGTGCCGAGCGTGGTGGTCGATCCGGTACAAATCCAACAAGTGCTCGTGAATTTGCTGCACAACGCGTATGATGCGTTGGCCGAAATGCCGCCGGAGCGCCGCCAGGTAACCATCGGCATCGAGCCGGTCGAGCGCGCGGTGCAGGTATCGGTCTCGGATCGGGGCCGCGGCGTCAAAGCGGAAGACCGCGATAAAGTGTTTGATGCGTTCTTTACGACGAAGCAAAATGGCATGGGAATTGGGCTGGCGATTAGCCGCTCGATTGTCGAAGACCACGGCGGCCGGCTTAGCCTGGCTGCCAATGAGCCATACGGCGTTACTTTCCATTTCGAGCTGCCTGTGGTAGGGGGGCAAAATGGGCACATCCTCGGTCGTAACGGTTATTGATGACGACGAACAGGTGCGCGAGTCGCTCGCCGCGCTCGTCCAGTCCATGCAATTGGACGTCGCGTGTTACGCGTCGGGCATGAAGTTCCTGGAAAATTTCGAGCACGCGCGCCGAGGCTGCGTCGTGCTCGATCTGCGCTTGCCGCAAATCAGCGGGCAGGAGGTGCTGAAAGAACTGAATGCGCGGCGGATTAGTGTGCCGGTGATCATGATCACCGGGCACGGCGATATTCCGGCGGCCGTGGCGGCGATGAAGGCCGGGGCGTTCGACTTTCTGGAAAAGCCGTATCGCGGCGCCGCGCTCATCGATTCCATCCGCCGCGCGATCGCCCAGGACGAGCACGACTTTCAGGCCCAAACCGATCGGAACGACCTGCTTGCGCGGTACGAGACCTTGACGACCGACGAAAAGGACGTGCTCTGGCTGACCGCCGAGGGCAAGCCGGACAAGGCCATCGCACAGCGGCTCGACCTGAGCCTGCGCACGATCCAATTGCGCCGCGCCAGCGTGATGCGCAAGCTGCAGCGCAATCACGCGCGACTGATTCGGCTGGCCGAAACGCTGGAGAACCTGCCGGCGGCCATCTGAAGCGATGGCAGGCGCACGATCGCTCGAACACCGGCCCCTAGAACACCGGTTTGATGCTCTTGAGCCGCTGTGCGGTGGTTGCCATCAGGGCGTCTTCGTCGGCTTCCGACGGCGCTTCGTAGGTGACGGAGAATCGCAAATAGGCTCCGGCGTCGTCCCAGGGGACCGTGCAGATGGAATGCTCGGTGATCAGATACTGGCTGGCCGCTTCGGCCGTTTCGAAGGTGGGGCCGCCGTCGATACCGCGGGGACTTTTGGCATAGATGAAGTACGTGCCACCGGGCATCTGGCAATCGAAGCCCGTGCGCTGGAGCACATCGACCAACTTGCGGCAGCGGCGCTCGTATTTCGCCCGGACTTGGGCGGGAATGGCCGGATCGTCGAGGGCCGCGACGCCTGCCTTCTGAATGGCGATGAACTGGCCCGAGTCGCTATTGTCTTTCACGTCGGCAAAGGCCTGCACGATGCGCTCATGTCCGCACACCCAGCCCAGCCGCCAGCCGATCATGTGAAAGGCCTTGGACATGGAGTGGATTTCCACGCCGACGTCCTTCGCGCCGGACACCGACAGAAAGCTGAGCGGCTCTCCCTCGAACGTGAGCATGATGTGCGCGGCGTCTTGCACCACCACGATGTCGTGCTTTTGCACGAACTCGACAACGCGCTGGTAGAAATCGCGCGTGGCCACCTTGCCCGTGGGACTGTTGGGATAGCACAGCACCAGCAGCTTGGCCCGGGCGCGGACGTCGGCGGGAATGGACGCCAGGTCGGGCAGGAAGTTATTCTCTTGCAAAAGCGGCAAGGCATAGACCGACCCGCCGTAATACTTCGTATGCGTGCCGGCCACCGGATAGCCCGGCACGGTCATCAAGGTGACGTCGCCCGGATCGATGAAGGCGGCGGGCAACATGGCCAGCGCCGTCTTCGAGCCGATGCAATGGTTGACTTCCTTGACCGGATCGAGCTCGACGTTGAAATTGCGCTGCATGAACCGGGCGACGGCTTCTTTGTAGGCGGCCACGCCGTTGTCGGCATAGCCGCGATTGGCCGGCTCGTTGATCTCGCGAGCCATCACGGCCCGCACGCTCTCGGGCGCCATTTCGTCGTTTTCGCCGATGCCGAAGTCGATCAACTCGCGCTCGGGATGTTCTTCCTTGGCCTTGCACTTGGCCCGCTTGATCTTCTCGAACTTATAGATGGCCGTGCCCTTGCCGTAGTTGGCGCCGCCGACACGTTGAGCAAACAGCTTTTGGAAGTAGGGATCGCTCATTGAGTGGATTTACGCACGCGGAAATCGGATCATGGGGAAACGAGTAAGTAGCGTAGCGTAACGAAGGGGGCGCACAGCGGCAAGCGGCCAGTGCGTGGAAGCCGCTCACACGCCGCGGGGCATTGACCGGGGGCCGCGCGGTGCTCTATTTCACGGCCAGCATGCGCTGCAGGGCTGCGAGCGACCAGTGGGCCGTCTCGTCGTCAACGCGTATCACATTGACAGGCGTGCCGGCCGCCAGGTTCTCCAGGCTCCAGCACAAATGGGCCAAGTCGATGCGATACATGGTAGCGCACATGCAGACAATGGGGGAGAGGAAGTGGATTTCCTGCTCCGGATGCTCGTGCTTGAGCCGGTTGACCAGGTGCAGTTCGGTGCCGACGGCCCACTTGGCGCCTGGCCGAGCGGATTCGACCTCGCGGATGATCTTGCCGGTCGAGCCCACCACGTCGGCCTTGTCGACCACTTCCATGGGGCATTCGGGGTGCACCAGGATCTTGATGCCGGGCGTCTTCTCGCGGAACTGATCGACGTGCGCGGCGGTGAACATCTGGTGTACGCTGCAATGGCCGCGCCATAGCAGCACCTTGCTGTTTTCGATGGTCTGCTGCGTGTTGCCCCCCAGCTCTTCGGCGAACGGGTCCCAAACGGGCATCTGCACAAGCGGAATGCCCATGGCCTTGGCCGTGTTGCGTCCCAGGTGCTGATCGGGAAAAAACAGCACGCGACCGGTGCGCTCAAACGCCCACTCCAGCACGGCGGCGGCGTTGCTCGACGTGCAGACGATGCCGCCGTGTTTTCCGCAAAATGCTTTCAGGCTGGCGGCCGAGTTGATGTAGGTGACCGGCGTGATGTCCTGGTTGTCGATCACTTCTCCCAACTCGTCCCAGGCGGACTCGACTTGTTCGATGGCGGCCATGTCGGCCATCGAGCAGCCGGCGGCCATGTCGGGCAGCACGACGGTGACGCGCTGGCCGCCGCGGGCGGCGAGCTTCTCAGGCTGGTTGGCCAGGATGTCGGCCGTTTCCGCCATGAAATGGACGCCGCAGAAGGCGATCGCCCGGCAGTCCCCGCTTTCGGCAGCCATCTTGCTGAGCTGGTAACTGTCGCCCCGCAAGTCGGACATGGCGATCACTTCGTCTTGCTGATAGTGATGGCCCAGAATCAAGAGTTGCGGTCCCAGTTGAGCGCGCACCGCAGCGATGCGCTGTTGCAAAACGTCGTTTTCCAATGACTTGTAGGGAGCCAGTTCGAAGCGGCCAGCGTCGGCCTGCGGCAGAGCGATGCTCATGGGGCATTTTCACCTAAGGCAGTTTGAATCCACATATAAGTATATCCGTAGCAGGTTCGCGGGACACCTGCCTGTGGCGGCTCGCCGATCGTTGCAGGTGAGCCCCGCGCGGGTATCTAATAGCGGTGGACCTGGCTCCGCGCGGAGGGCTTGCAGGGATCAACGTGACGCCGGGCGCACGGCGCATTGAGGCCGAGCCATGTCGATGCGGCATGTCACAATCGCGCCTCGCGGGCAATTCGCGCGCAGTGTGGATTTGCGCCGAGCGCTCCGTTGGTCGACCGGCTGCGGCAGACGGCCAATTGGTACTTGCAGCAGCAGATGCTCTAGGCCGAAGCGCGGCGGGGATTCTCGCTTTGCTCTGCGCGGTTATAATCGGTGCAACCGCACCTTCCGTCGGCGAAATGAGTTGTAAGCTAGTAGACGGGCGCAAGAATTCCCCAAGGTCGAGGAGACGCGAATGGATCACCAGGACATCCAACAACAGGTCTTGATCGAACAAGCGACCATGGCGCACGTGGTGAGCGCGCTGCGGACCACGATGGGGTGGAAATCGCGCGAGGGAGACATCTCGCGCAAGCTCTCCAGTGTGTTGTTCGTGTGTGAGTCGTTTCAGCGCCATCTGAAGCGCCTGTTGCGGCTGGAGCAGTCGGAAGGCTACATGGCCGTGGTCCTGGATTCGCGCCCGGAATTGAGCGACGAGGTCCGCGCCTTGCGTCGCCAGCACACCGAGTTTCGCAAGAAACTCCGCGAGATCCTGGCACGTTTGCGCACGATCGGGCCGACCGAACAGGCGGCGTTTACCCAGACTTCGAGCGAATTGGAGATGTTGCTCGATCGCCTCGACGAGCACCATCGCAAGGAAGCCGCGCTGCTGCAGGAAGCACTGCTGCGCGACGAGGGGGGCGAGGGGTAGCGCCGCTCGACTCGCAGCCAACCACGGTTGGTGCGGCTTGCCCTTCTGGCAAGTGTGGGGCGTCGTTCGCATTTCGCCGCCCGCTCGGGATGGCTACGCACTTAGGGCAGAAACCCCTCGCGGTTGCGTTGCCCTTTTCTGTTGTTCGCTACGACGCTCGACGGGCCGCTGCAAAATTTGCCAATGTGCGCTCGTGCCGCTATATTGGCGGACTACTTACCCTCTGAGGGGTATTGCCGCTAGCTGGGAGGTCGCGCGATGGGCTGGTCACGTTCGATGGGACGATTGGGGACTGCAGTGCTCGCCTGTTTTGCATTGCCGTGCATGGCAATGCCCGCTGGGGCGGACGAGCTGGTGGACGTGGTGAAGCGGGTCGAGAACGCCGTCGTGCGGATCGACACCGACCAGGCACTCGGCAGCGGCGTGGTGGTGGATGACCGGGGCTACGTGTTCACCAACTTTCACGTCATCGAGGACGCCAAGCAAGTGACCATCAAGCTCCACTCCGGCAAGGAAGTGAAAGCCCTGGGGTTCGTGGCGGTCGACATGGGGCGCGACTTGGCGCTTTTGAAAACCGAACCGCTGAAGCCGTGCGGGATTCAAATTGCCAGAGTTCCCCCGAGCATCGGCGAAAAGGTGGCGGCGTTCGGCAATCCGCAAGGCTATGAATTCTCCACGACCGAAGGCATCGTGTCGGCGATCAGGACGGGACGCGATGTGATTGCCGCCGGCGACGAAGCCGGGTATCGAAGCCTGGGCTACGTGGACGCAGCCCGCTGGATTCAGACGTCCGCGGCGATCTCGGGAGGCAATAGCGGTGGACCTCTGGTGAACATGAAAGCGGAGGTCGTGGGCCTGAACACGTGGACCGATTCGAACGGCGACAATCTGAACTTTGCCATTAGCGCCATGGACATGAACGCGATGGTCGCCAAGATCAAGAAAACGACGGTTACCGCCTTTTCCAAGTTGCCGCGGCGATCGCAAGCCAAGAGCGTTCCGGTTGCATCGCTCGAAGAATTCAGACTGGAACTGCCCACGGGCCGTGTCTTTTCCTTCGGCGTGTTCGGCAGCATTAACAGCCCGTTTAGATATTCCTTTCTGCCGCGAGGGCGCTAAACTTATGCCGGGGTCGGTTTCGACGGATCGATCGTTGGAGGGACACGGATGGCGATGGGCAAACGGAGGCAGCGGCAGGAGTCGCTGTTCATTACCGCCGAGGACTTGCCGCGTTCAGACGGCCACCCATTTTATGGGAAGCTCAATGGGCTGTTGGCCGAAGCCGGCTTCGATCGCTGGATCGAGCGGCGCTGCCGGCGGTACTACGAACAGGAAGAGAAACGCGGCAAGCCGTCGATTCCGCCGGGCGTGTACTTTCGCATGCTGCTGATCGGCTACTTCGAGGGGATCGACAGCCAGCGCGGCATCGCCTGGCGATGCGCCGACAGCCTGAGCCTGCGAACGTTCTTGGGGGTGCCGCTGGGCGAGGTCACGCCCGACCATTCGACGATGTCGGTCACGCGTAAGCGGCTCGGCGCGGAGGTGTTCGACGAGGTGTTTCGCTTTGTTCTGCGGATTGCCGACGAAAAACGGTTGCTCTCCGGCAAGGCGGTGGGGGTCGACAGCACGACACTCGAAGCCAACGCGGCCATGAAGAGCATCGTGCGGCGCGACACGGGCGAAGACTGGAAGCAATACGTCACGCGACTGATGCACGAGGACGGCGCGATCGACGCGGATACGGAACCGAGCGACGAAGAAATTCGCCGCTACGACAAGAAGCGGAAGAAGACGGCCTCGAACGAGGATTGGGTCTCGAAGACCGATCACGCCGATCAGCAGACGCTCGTCGACAGCGTGATCGAAGCCCGCGTCAACTTGGAAGCGGCGGAGAGTGAAGTCGCGGTGCAGGAGGTGGCCGCCGACAAGGGCTATCACGCGGACGCGACGCTGGAACTGGCCGCCGATCTCGACATGCGAACGTACATTCCCGAGCCGAAGCGGAAAGACGATCGCGTTTGGACGGACAAGCCGGACGAAGTCCGACGCGCGGTTCAGAACAACCGCCGCCGCATGTCGCGCGCGAAAGGGAAGCGGCTGGGGCGGCTGCGGAGCGAACGCGTGGAGCGCAGCTTCGCGCACGTGTGCGACACGGGCGGCTCGCGTCGCACGTGGATCCGCAAACTGGAAGAAGTGACCAAACGCTACCGAATTGCGGCTGCGGCGCACAACCTGGCGCGGATCATGTTCAAGTTGTTCGGGATCGGCAAACCAAGAGCGCTGCAAGCCCCCGCCGACCTTGTTTGGCTTGTGCAATTTATCCTGAGTGCGCTATGGACCGTGGGATCGTTGAGACGCGCGCCGGCACGCGCCGCCCTCGCGCGCACCGCCCGCCAACCCCGCCCGCACCATCAATCGCCTTAAATAAACGGGCTGTTAGCCTTGTCGAGTTGTTGAAGGCTGCCAGCACTCGAGAGGAATCGACCGAGCTTGTGACCCTGTCGCACGCGAACGACACGCCCTACGCCGCCGTGAGCCACTTGCGGGGCGTCATGAATGGCACGGCGATCATACAGCACGACAATCGCGAGATCATGCTGATCGGCAACTACGTCGACGGCAAGCGGCACGGCCTGTTGAAGATGTGGGACCAGGCCGGACGGCTGTTGTTGTTGGGGCAGTTTGCCCACGGGCGGAAGCATGGGTACCTGATGCTGTTCGACGACGCGACTCCGACCATGCTGGTCGACTACAAGTACGATCAGGCCACCTGGGTGCAACTGATGCACGGGTTGACTCCGCTGGAAGGTTTTGCCTCGACCGAAGAAGCCCTCAAGAACACGAAAGCGCGCGAACAACTCGAACGGCTCGACAAGATCGAGGCGGACCTCAAGACGCGCGAGGTGGACTTTCGCAAATACGTGGCCGGCGAGGAGCAGGACCGTCGCAAAGAGCTTGCCCGGCAGTTGGCGCCGGAAAAACGAGCGCGCATTCGCGCGCGGGCCAATGCGCGTGCTGCCGCCGATCGGGCGTTCATCGAAGCGATGTACCGGGCGGCATACGGAAGGTAGCGGCGGTGCGTTTCCAATTTGCGGCCAAACGCGCCGCGGCTCGCCGGCGGAGCGCGCGACGCTCGATGGCGCGTTGCTGGTACGATGGTCGGCGTGGACACCTTGCAACTGATCCTGGGCGCCAGCAACGTTGCCGTGGCATTGCTGCTGATTGGCGTCTCGCTCCCGTTGTTGCGGGGCAGGATCAAACCGAATCGAACCTACGGATTTCGATTTCCCCAGCGGCTCGAATCCGAAGAAGCCTGGTTTGCGATCAATCGGTATGGCGCCCGGCGGATGGTCATTTGGTCACTGCCGTTGCTAGTGCTCGGCATGGCCACGTTCTTTTTGCCCGCCACGCCGAGCGTTGGGGCGATTGTCGCCATCGCGAACGCCCCGCTGGTCGCGGTTGTCCCCAGTGTGGAGACCTGGGTGTTTGCCAGGCGCTTTCGCTCCGAGGGCTAGCCGAATCGCCCCTTTCGCGAACGAGCGAGCAATTGCGTCTGAGCCAGAACCGGGCCATCTTGGAAGGCAAAGTCCGCTGGGTTAGACTTCAACATGCGTCGGGCGATTAGCTCAGTTGGTTAGAGCGCCACGTTTACACCGTGGATGTCGGGGGTTCGAGTCCCTCATCGCCCACTGGACAGATTGGCCAGTAGTCGCATGACGTAGCAAGCCCCGGCAAAACCGGGGTTTGTTCGTTTACGGGGTTCGTCGTTTGCGAGCCGCTGCTGGTCGAAACGGCCCCTGACTGCGCCTGTTTGCGCGTCGCTTTTTCAAAGTGGTCATCGGTGACTTGCAAGTAGTGCTCGTTGGCCACGGCCTGCGAGTTGCCAATCCAGTTGCAGACGACGTGCGCGGGGAACGATTCGGCCAGTTCGGTCTGCCGCGTGGAGCGCAGGTTTTGCCACAGCTTGGGCCACGGCTGCAAGCCGGCGCGACGAATGATCTTCTCCAGCGTGGTGCGTAGGTTCTGGCTCGCATCGCGGTAGCGCGTGATAACCCATTCCGTCCCCGGTTCGCATCCTTCCCATGCGGCCTCCAGATACGGGCGTAGCTCGGGGAACAGCGGCACCCAGCGCTCGGCTTTGCCGTCGTGGTGCGCCGTCTTGACGCACGTGACGCGCATCCGGGATCGTTCCCAATCCACGTCCGCCCATGTCAGTGCCAGATGCTCGCTGGGGCACCGCAGGCCGCCGAACCGCGACAAGGCGAACAGCAGCCGCCATTGCCCGTCCGGGCAGGCGTCCAGCACGCGATTGGCCATTTCCTGCGTAACAAAAAACTCCCGCGACCGGTTGCCCCGCACCATCAGCCCCTTCATATCGGCGAACGGGTTCTCGGCAATCAGTTTGCGGCGCACCGCGGCGCGGAACAACTGCTTGGCGATGCCGCACCGTCGCTTGACGGTGTTGTCGGCCAGCCCTTCGCCGGCTGGTTGTTCCTTGTCGGTCGGCTTGGGGCGAGCCAGATAACGCCGCCAAGCGTCGGCGTCGCCCGGCGTAATCTCCGCGAGCGGCTTTTTGGCCCCGAAATAGCTGACCAAACAGCGCCGGGTGTGGCCATAGACGGTCGCTGTCGCACCCTTCACGTCAGATCGGTCCGCGATAAAGCCATCGACGAAAGCCGCCAACGTGGCCTGCTCGGCCTGTGCCCGCTTGGGGACCAGCCCCACGGCCTCCAACTTGTCGTACAGCTTGGCGTCAATCTTGCCCAGCCACTCGGCAACATCCGCGTCGATGGGCACGCGGGCAAGTTACGCTGCCAACAGCGCCTCGATTTTCGTCTTAATGGTTTGGGTGGCTTTCATCGGCAGCTTGCCGACGCGAACCACGGGCCGCTTGCCGTCGCGCTCGAAAAGGATGCGGCGATTGCCGCGTCGGTCGGTTGAGATACTGGCCATCGTCATTTACTCCTCTTTCGACGGTGCTTTGCTTGCAATTCCAACCCAAAATAGGCCGCCAACTTGTCGGCCACGTCCAGCCGCAGGGAAGTGTCGCCACGCGCGAATCGAATCAGGCTCGCGCGATTGATGCCGGTCGCCGAGGCGATCGTGAGCATCGGCAGCTCGCTGTCGTGGATCGCTCGCCGTAAGGGGTCGGTTATGGGTGATTTCGTACTCGGCATGATGTTATTTATATCACACAACGCCGGTCCCGGCAAACCGAATGTGCCATTCGTCGCGCCAGTGTCGATCATGCCAAGCCCTCACGGTCGAATTCCTCGGCTTCGTCCAGTATGCGATTCACATCGTCTGGGTCGGCGACGGCGACACTTGCCCCGTTTTCCTCGGGTTTCACGTGGGATGTGTCGCCGTCGCCAAGGATGAATACTCGAACCGAGTGGCTACCAGCGGGGCCGGATGCAATGGTTTGCCAGCGGCCCCAGCCCTGCTTAGCCAGATCAGCCAAGGCGGCCTCGGCGGTGTCGCCCTTCCGATACTGGCGTGGCCCACGCTGTAGCTCCCTGGCCGTTACGTGGCCACCACGCTGGGCGATGTACTCGGCAAGCTCTCGCTGGTCGCGTTCGTCGTCAGTTTCAGCGAATAGGCCATAGACGCGCTGGGCCTCGCCGGCAAACCAGCGCGATAAGATGACGCCGGCCTCGACACTGGCAGCGTCGATGGCGTTTTGATCTTCCAGGGACGTATCGAACCAAGCCCGGCGAACCAAATGCACGACTAAGGCCAGCCGAGCCGCATACCCTTCCAGCTTGCTCCATGCTGCCGCCAAGTCGCCTTGCAGGTCCGCTTGCTGGACGGCGTGCTTATTGAAGAACGAAACAAACGCGGCCCGGCCCGATGGCGTCAACCGCACTACGCGCGGCGCAAGATCGCCATGTTCATCTTGGTCACAGTCGATTGCTAACAGGCGGCATTGTAGCTCGGCGATCATCCGTTCAGTTGCTTCCGATAGTTCGGCGTCGGTCCAGCGCTTCCGCCGAGCCCGTGGCGACGCCAACAGGAACCGCGCCGCCAGTCCGTCTTGAAAATGCTCGCGGCCGAGTGCCTGCCGAAGGATCGCCGGTTGCACGGTGCCGCAAATCGACACCGCCGCCCTCGGCACCACGATCATCCTGCGGTCGGCTCGCGTGCTCCCCTTGCGGTCGATGACCATGCTCCTTGCGCCGTGCATTGTCAGGTAGTGTTGAGTGTCGCTGCCCTTGCCGCCCTTGTACTGGTTCATCCCCAGGAGAAGGCCGGCCAGTTCATCGCGCGCCAACAACAGGCCGCGTGGGTTTTCGTGGAGCACGATGGCCAGCGCCTCAACCGTGGTGTCGCTCACCACTACCCGTGCGCAGGTCGGTTCCTGGGGCTCCTCGGGGGGCGGTTCGCCTTGCTTGCGGCCGTTGCCCTTCCATGCCGCAAAATCGGCCGCATGGAGCGCCATCGCTTGCTGATACTCGCACAGGGCATGCTGGTGTTCGCGCACCATGTCAAGCTGCGCTTCGTAAATCGGCTTGGTCACCGTATCGAACGCCGGGCTCTTGGTGGTGCCACTCTCGCCGATGACGGCAGCCCAAATGACGGACGGCTCCCACCAGCCAGGCTTCAGTTCCACGACGGCACTATTGCCAATGCAGCCGCCCAGCACGGCCAACAGCGGCACGCCGACGTAGGACGGATCACAGCCGATGGCCGCCGTTGCCTCATCGACGAATTGGCGGCACGGCTCCGGCAGCGCATCAACGGGGAACTCTGAGTAGCTGGCCAATTGCTTTGGCTCGGGTCGCTGGTTCATCGGTGCGCCCTCCAATTGGGCTCGCACAGCCATTCCCGGCGGCAATTAGCCAACACGCGGGCGATGATGACAAGCGGGGTAGCGGATTGAGCCCGCTGGCGATGGTCGGCCAGTGCCGCAACGCACCGCTCGTAGGATGCGGGCCAGAGCCCGGCCCGATGGAGTGCGGTCACGTCGCGCATGATGCCGCGTAACAATTCGACTTTCCCGTGACGAGCGACTACACTGCGGATGTCAAATGCTTCTTGCCCCGTGTCGCCGTGCCAGGCCGCCGGGGCTTTTTTGTCGACCATCATCACTTGCCCTCCTGGCGCTCAGCATATTCCAGGAGCGTGCTAAGTCTGTAGCGAACAGAGCGGTCTATTCGGACCGCGGGAATGTCGCCGCGTGCAGTCAGCCCCCATAACTTGCGTTGGGAAATTGCCAACAAGTGCGCGGCCTCGGGGGGCGGAAGTAGGATTCGCGCCCGTAGGATTCGCGCCATTTCTTCTTGCGATTGGGCCATCTTTGCCTCCTTGCATGACGTTGAATGGGGCCGCACCCTGCGTCCCGTCACTCGCAATCTTTCGCGAGTGAAAGCGCAGAGTCGCTCAACGAGTCCGGCGTGAGCGAGAGTGAGAAGAAGTGAGAAAGAGTGAGATCAAAAGGAGGTCGAGTGAGAGCGGAGTGAGTGCGAAGCCCGTTGGTCTCACTCGGTAGACACTTGGGAAGCTGCCAAGATCCGTTTGGCTTCTTCAAGCGACTCGGGCAGGCGCAACTCCCGATGTGGCCAGTGACGCAGCAGGAATTGTCGGCTGGCCCTGTAAGAGTATTTGGCTGGAGTGTCGTCTGTCTGTTCGATCACCGGACTAGGCACATCAATTTCCCCTGCTGTTCGAGCACCACTGACGACGTTATCCCACCGGCGTTTCTGAACGTTGACGAGTGCCATCATTTCCTGCTTCGTAACCAAATCAGCGGGCTCTGACGGTTCCCGAAATATCTCACCGGGCGGATCGCGGTTAAACGTCACCTCGTACCACCGGTATTGGTCTCGCGGTGCCGCCCGGAGGAGTTCAAGTACGGCCCGGCGGCCACCGTCCACGCCAGCTTTCAGGAGGTCATAACCGAACATCAGATGCACGTCATCACTGGCTAGCCTGACGATGTTCTCGCGAAGTCCGGCGGCAACTGCAGCCTTTCCAAAATCCGCAATACTGCCGGCATAATGTTCGAGCCACGCTCTGTACTCATCTATGCGCTCATCTTTGACAGGCTCGGGGTAAGGGTAGCCTTTGTATATCCGAGCCCACGACCGAGAGACTGGTGCAAGCCGTTCGCGTTCGGCTCTTGTTTGAGCCGAGCGGGATTGGTCTGCAGCCGAAAGAGACTGAAGACGTTGAAGAGATTCGGGGGCGGCAGACTCTTCGCCATTAGAATCGGTGCGCATTTGAAGTCCTCTTGTTTCGGGTCGGGCTCCAGCGAGCCGACCGAACAAGAGGAGAAGGCCGACTCGCCGGAAGCCGCATGACTGAGCCGTCGCTCAGCCGTCCCGGTCGCGTTATTGTATCGCCCCTGTACACGGCCGCGAAGGCGCGAGGATGTACGCCCCTGCACAATCTGCGGTCAGCCAGTTGGCCGAGTCGGCGCATTTTCACGTGAATTGCTCGCTAGCGCGACTGCTTGGCTGCGATCGATGAATTCCAGCCGTTGGTCGGCCGCCACCATCGCGATTACAACGTGCGCGGTGCGCGAACGTGTTTCGGCGTTGGGGTGATCCAACAAGAGCATCACAAACTCAACCAGCGGCTGTCGCCACGCATCCGGGATCGGCTTGTCGGCCTTGACTGCCCGCAAGAGCGGCACCAGCAGTTCGACAGCGTCGCGCCTCATTGAAGCCGCTCAAGGATGCCATTGAGGCGAGCTTCACGCTCGTGCTTCTGTTGCTGGTCAGTGGCCTCGGCCGCCACTTCCTCGCCGGCGCTGTAGCTGCGTTCTTCCTTGGCAGCCAACCCCAATAGTGTCGGTGGTTTTTCGCCGAGCAAGTGCTTGGTGAGCCAGTCGTGCGCTTTGGCGTCACCAGCCTTGGCGTCGACCACGGCACGCTCGACCACCTCGCGCCAGTCATCGATCGACACAGCGTCGCCGAGGACCGCCAGGTAATCGCGCTCGATGGCACGTCGGGGCCGTCCTGGCCCGCCTGCGTTGCCCTGGGTAAATCGCCCGTTTTCTTCCCGTCCATGGGTAATCATGCGTCAAACTCCGTTTTTCGACCGTTAAAACCGCGAGCAGCGGCTGCCGCGTTCAAATATTATTAGCAGAGGCAGTCCAAGTGCAATCGAGCATGCTCGGGGGTGTGACGGTGCAACGAGCTATAACCGAAAGTTGTGGATGAGGTGAGTTGAAAAGGGCGGCGTACTTGGGTTTGAATTTGGTTATTCAGCGACCCAATTCTCCCAGGAGTACGCCACCATGCGAGAGCGTAACGATTCGACGCTGGCTTTGCCAGCCACAAGTTCTCAGGACGTGTTGACGGGCATTCTTCGCGAAGGTGCGCAGCGGATGCTGGCCCAGGCCATTGACGTCGAAGTCGCCGAGTGGATCGAAGCGCATCGCGAGCTGCGCGACGCCGCCGGCCATCGCCAAGTGGTCCGCAATGGCCGCCTGCCCAAACGCACGATCCTCTCCGGCGTCGGCCCGATCGAAGTCGAGCAGCCGCGCGTGCTCGACCGGCGATCCAAGAACGAAGCGGAACCCTTCTCCTCCCGGATTCTTCCGCCGTATTTGCGCAAGACCAAGAGCCTAGAGGAACTGATTCCCTGGCTATACCTCAAGGGCATCAGCACGGGCGACTTCAGCGAGGCATTGTCTGCGCTGGTGGGTCCATCGGCCGCGGGCCTGTCGGCCACCACGATCACGCGTCTCAAAGCGGTCTGGCAGGATGAATTCGAAGAGTGGACGAAACGATCCTTGGAGGGCAAGCAGTACGTGTACCTGTGGGTCGACGGCGTGCACTTCAACATCCGCCTGGAGGAAGATCGCCAGTGCATCCTGGTTTTAATGGGTGCGACCGCGGATGGGCGCAAGGAACTGATCGCCGTGGCCGATGGCTATCGCGAGAGCGAGCAGTCGTGGAAGGCGCTGCTGTTGGACGTGAAGGCGCGCGGCCTAGCGATCGATCCGAAGCTGGCGATCGGCGACGGCGCCTTGGGCTTTTGGAAGGCCTTGCCGCAGGTCTACCCCACGACGCGCGAGCAACGCTGCTGGGTGCACAAGACGGCCAATGTGCTCGACAAGCTGCCCAAACGCTTGCAGGCCGAGGCCAAGGAGAAGTTGCACGCGATTTGGATGGCGTCGACCAAAGCAGACGCCGAGGCGGCATTCGATCTGTTCGTGGCCACCTACCAGGCCAAGTACGATAAAGCCACCGCTTGTCTGTCGAAGGATCGCGACGTGCTGCTCTCGTTCTATGACTTCCCGGCCGAGCACTGGCGTCACCTGCGCACGACCAACCCCATCGAGAGCACGTTCGCCACAGTCCGCCTGCGGCATCGCCGCACCAAAGGAAATGGCACGCGACAAGCGTGCCTCACCATGGTCTTCAAGCTGATGCAATCCGCCCAAAAACGTTGGCGGCTGCTCAACGGCTCCGAGCTGCTACCCGATGTGATTCAAGGAACTCCATTTATCGACGGAATCAAACCCCAAGAAGCCGCCGCCTGAATCTCCCGTCCACAACTTTTGACAATAGCTCGACGGTGCAACGAGCGATGCATCCCGCCGACTCTGCCGCGGTTCATGTGACACTGGCGACACGACCACGATATCCTCCCGTTTTCGTGTCTCCGTGACACTGTGCCATAGCGATAAGAGCACGTCGCCGCCATATAATGGGCGTATCAAGCCCATGACCCTTGAGGCTAGGAGATAAAAGAGGCCACGCATCTTGAGCGATTGCTTTTCGAGGGCGACCCTCTTGACGGCGCACCCCGAAACGTCGTCGCTGGTCGAGGTAGCGGGGCTGCCAGTTGCTACAAAATCAAAAACCGCCGATTTGACGGCGATGCGGGAATTTGAATTACGAGATGAGTTCTCAGGGCTTGCTGCCCGAAGATTTGTAGATACCAAGACTTGCGGCGACGAACACCGAAAAACGAACCTTTTGCGACATTCTAGCTCCTTTCCTCACGCGTGAATCTCGTGCTCATTTCACGCGTTCTACTCCGGGTAGCCAACCTGCTGCAGGTAGCCAATCCTCAAGGAGGAACGCCAATGCGGACTTTCAGCTCGTGCGCCGACAACGACGGGAGCCTCCGGCAATGTACTGTTGCCTGGAATAAGCAGCTTGGCGCGAGTAATAGGCCAACATCTGAGGCGCAGTTGCGAATAGTTTCGGAGAAGTTCGCCCCCCTGGAGTTCAGCGTTTGTTAACTCGACACGACACTACGCGCGCTAAACACCTCGGATTCGTCGCCCTCCGATTCATCCCAAGGGGCCTGTAATTCTTTTTGTGTCAGGCGAGCAGGGAACGTCATTTGCTTGCTATGCCGGGCATGCGGCCCTCGTAGAGGATGGCGAAGTGGTTGAGGGCCGCTTTCCAATGATGGATTGGCATGGTCCACTTTTTCGAGGCTTCGTGAATCGCCATGTAGACAATCTTCAAGGCGGACTCCTCGTTGGGATAAATCTTGCGGTTTCGCGTGAACTTGCGAATCACGCTGTTGACGGATTCGATCGCGTTGGTGGTGTAGATCGCTCGACGGATCGGCGCGGGGAAGTCAAACAGCGTGACGATGTCGGTCCATTTAGCGCGCCACATCTTCGTGATGGTCGGATACTTTGCGTCCCAGGCTTGAGCAAAAGCGTCGAGAGCGGACTCGGCTTCGAGAAGGGTCGCGGCCTGGTAGATTCTCTTCAGGTCGGCAATCACCGCCTTGCTGTCCTGGGTGCTCACGTAACGAAGCGCCGCGCGCACCAGATGCACGATGCACAGCTGCACCTGGGTTTGAGGATAGGCCGCGTGAATCGCTTCGGCAAAACCCGAGAGGCCGTCGATGCAGGCCACGAAGATATCGGCGAGGCCGCGGTTCTTCAGATCGGTCAGGCAAGCGAGCCAGAACTTGGCCCCTTCGCTCTGGCCGAGCCACAGTCCCAGCAACTCCTTGTGTCCTTCAAGATTCACGCCCAAAGCCACGTAAATCGTGTGCTGCGAGACGCGACCATTCGCGCCGCGCACGTGCACGACGATGCCGTCGAAGTACACGATCGGCCACAGCGCGTCGAGCGGCCGCGTGCGCCAAGCAGTCACTTCGGCGTCGAGGTCGGTGGTGATCTCCGAGATCAGCGTGGCCGAGACTTCCACGTCGTACAGTTCGCGGACGATCTCTTGAATGTCACGCGTGGTCATTCCCTTGGCATACAACGCGAGGATCTTTTCGTCGAAGCCCGGCACGCGTCGCTGGTGCTTGCCGATCAATTGCGGCTCGAAAGTCCCGTCACGATCGCGGGGCGTGGCGATGGTCAGCTCGCCCACGTCGCCTTGCACCGTTTTTTGCGAACGCCCATTGCGACGGTTGGGCTTGGATCGCTTGGCCAAGCTCGCCAGCGGCGGCTCGGCCCCGTTCGACGGCACCGCCCGCGGTTCGCCGCCAGGGGACACCGCCTTGCGCCCCAAATGAACATCCATCTCGCTGTCGAGCATCCGCTCCAACGCCGACTTCATCATCAGTCGCATCAAACCATTGAGGTCCTCGGCCGTCCTGGCCTGACCCGCAATCTCGCTTGCTAGCTGCTCCGCCCGCGTGCGTAAAGAATCATCCATGTGTCAATCTCCTCATCAGGAAAGGGTGACAAAAACTACCCATTCCTGCTAGCTGACACAAGATTCCTTACAGGCCCATCCCAAGCTGATAGAGAAATCCTGGTCGACTCTCAATCCATCTGCCTGGGACGATGCAGTGGCCGTTTTGTGCGTACGATGTCTCTGTCGAGCCAATGCCGCAACTTGGCGTAGAACTCTATCGAGGTATCGTCCCTGCCTCGATTGCACTGACCGAACATTCTGGCTCGGCGTTGGAGCTCTTCAGCGCCCTCGGGACTTCGCTTCAACTTGCCAATAAACTCCAGCAATTGCCGTAACTTGTCCTCGACGAGTTCCGCGTCGAGCAGCGACTCTTGCGGACTCTTGTATTGCAGAGTCTCCTCGTTGACTTCACGATTTGCACTTCGACTGCGGTCCAACTTTTTCTCCTCGTGCAGCGATTGAGCCCGGTCGGCGATGGGGACACCGCTGAGCTGTTTCGATTCTCCGACAGACGTTCCAGCGCGCACGTGGTGCTTTTCTGAGCCGTAACGCAACATGCAGTCAACACGCCGTAGGCGGACCGGGGTGCCGGCCTCGCGCTTTTCTCACCCGACCCCGAGAATCCAAGTGAAAATAACGCTCACAAGGCGTCATTCCGAAGGTATCATACCCTTACGTTTACGTTCGGGGGTGCCGGGCATTTGTGGAGATATTCGAGCAGATCGGAAAGGTCGGCCGTCGCCAGAGCGATGCAACTATCGGCTCCGCCATAGTAGATGCGGATTGCTCCGCTCGCCTTGTCCAAGATCCAACCACAAGGGAACACGACCCCGTTGACGTCGCCTTGTCGCTCGTAGGGCATCTCTGGCGCGAACATCCACTCGTCGCTGCGCCGTAATACTCGACAGGGGTCTTCCAAGTCTAGCAACGCGAGGCCCAAGCGATACAGACAACCGCCGGCAGTGACGCGCACGCCGTGGTACAACACCAGCCAGCCTTCGGGCGTTTCTAGCGGAGGCGGGCTCAAGCCGATCTTGTTCGCATCCCACCAAGCGCCGCGCCGCGCATGCAACAGGATGTGGTGGTCTCCCCAATGGGTTAAGTCGGGAGAGAACGAGAGCCACATATGAGCCCCCAAGCCGGCCGATACCGGTCGATGGATCATCGCGTAGCGATTACCGAATCGCCGTGGAAATATTGCCGCATCCTTGTCATCGGGAGGCATGACAGGACCAAGTCGCGTGAAGTGGACGAAATCTTTCGTGGCGGCCAATGATACTAGCGGCCCGCTCGTGGAGTACGCGGTATAGGCAATGATCCACTCGCCGCGGTCTTCGAGCCATGTCAAGCGAGGGTCTTCAACGCCCCACGCCTCCTCTGGGAAGTTGGCGGGGTCGGGTGCAAACGTCGGATGGGAATCGATGTGCCAATTAGTAACTCCGTCGTTGCTGCGAGCGACACAAAGATGCGAATGGCCTCGTCGGTCTTCCACGCGGACCAACAAGATCGTTTCATCGCCTGCCTGGCACGCCCCGGCGTTGAATACAGAGTGGACTGGGTATGGCCAATCCTGAGCCGTGAGAATCGGATTGGCGGGATAGCGGTTGAACAATTCAACGTGGAGGCTCGGCGCCTTCGACTCGCGAAGCATATTGATTTCCTTAATGTGGTCTGGTTCTCTGAAAACCCTAATGTGATTCAAGCGGCTCCAACGTCAGATTGTGGACTGTCGCTGAGCACACTTTGAACTTCGAAATCCTGCATGGCAGTCCACAGATAGGCGAGCGTGGACTCGGCACCTTGGTTTCGGTTGACTCCCGAGGCGTGCAAACCGTCGCAACAAGCGCCCCGGCCGACGTCGGACAGGGCTAGTCGTGCGCTGTTCTGACCGTAGAACCACTCGTGGGCACGCCGGTACGTGGCCATGTACTTGTCTTCGCTGAGCAAGCCAAATCCGGCGAGTGCCGCTTCCGCCATGGTCGAGGCCTCAATAGGCTGTTGGTCGTGCAATGCTTTGCTCTGCGAAGGCGAGTGCCAGCCGCCGTTGCCAATGGGCCAAAAGACGCCCTCGGAGGTGGTTTCCCGATCGAGGAACGAAAACGAAGCTTCAGCCACCGCGAGGAAGGGCTCTTGCGGCCAACCTCGTGCCGCAGCGAAGAGTGCATGCGGCAGCACGGCGTTGGCGTACGTCATGCGAGGCTCGAACCACAGCCATTCGGGCGATCGGCAACGTTCATAGCACTCGACGAGTTTCCGCGCCGCGTACCAGGCAATGTTTTCCAATGCCGCGGCGTCGGCTACGCCCGCTTGGCGCAGATGGTCCCAGGCCAGCACCACGTATGCTTGCGCTCGTGGGCTGCGCATGTCGATGAGCGTAGGAACCAGTGCTGCGATCAACTCGCGAGCCAGTCGGCGGTGATCGTCCGGCAACTTGCTGCCCAACACTTCGGCCAAAGCTCGCATCGCCTGTCCCTGGCTGTCATCGCAGCCCTTGACATCCAACCAAGCACGCTGATAGCTGAGGAAGTTGTGAAATCCTCCATCGGCACACTGCGCGAACTGCATGAATCCCAAATAACGGGTCACGCGATCGAGCATTCGGGGCTCCGCCCGCTCCGAACACAAGTGAGTGCACAGCCGCAACGCCCGGGCGTTGTCGTCCGTCGTATAGCCACTGTCGCGCCGCGGAATGCTGTATATCGCGTGCTGGATCAGCCCTGTCGAGTCCGTCATGCGATCGAGGTGATCCAATACGACTCCCAATCGAACGAGCATTACAAACCCCCCTGTAAGACCTTGCCGAGCAAACCCGCGCCGCTGGGGCGTGAGCAGACATCCTTCTCCAGCCGTTGCATACCGAGATCTCGATCGAGCACACTCCGTTCAAACAAATCCATGTACTGCTGGCCGACGTTCGGCCAAAACATGGGTCGAGCGTATTCGTAGGCGGCGCGGCGCGTGGCATACTGAAAGTCGGGGTCACACAGCAAGCGGAGCGTTGCCTCGGCGACTCGCCTTGCTATCGGCGAAGGGCACAATCAATCCCCGATCGTCGGCCAGAACTTCCGACGCATAGAGGTATGGAGTGCTCACCACGGCCAAGCCGGCTGCCATGGCATAGGCCAACGTCCCGCTGGCAATTTGATCTTTGCCAGGATAGGGAGTGACGTAGACGTCACAGCTTTGCAGGTGCTCTAAGAGCTCGGCGAGACTTAGAAACCGGTTAACAAATCGCACGTGCGCGCCGACACCGAGGGACTTAGCCATTTCGGCCAAGCTCTCGCGATAAACCTCGCCTTCCTGACGCTTAACCTGCGGGTGGGTGGCGCCCACGATCAGGTAGACCGCGTCGGGACAAGCTTTCACGATTTGCGGCATGGCTTGAATCATGTATTCCAGCCCCTTGCCTCGATTGATCAACCCGAACGAGCAGAGCACGCGTCGTCCGGCGAGCCCCAGCGTCGCCTTGTGTGTGCCATCCCGCTCAAAGGCTACCTCGGGCACTCCGTGAGGTATCACCGTCACACGTCGCCCCGACACGCCGTAGACCGTGGACAGAAGTTTCGCGGCGATTTTCGTCATGACCACTAAACCCTGGCTATTGGCCGCGAGGCTGCGGATCAATTTGCGCGGCAGTGCTTCTGGTTCGGTCATCAGCGTATGGAACGTCGTGACGATGGGCTTATGACAGCCGCGAACGAAGTCCAATATGCCGTTGCCCCACTCGCCAGGGTATAGACCAAATTCATGCTGCAAGCTCACCACATCGCACGAGCCGTGATTGGCCATCCTTGCGGCGGTGCGGTAGGCATCGGGGCATCCGTTGTCGATGACATGGACCACGCGCGGGTCGTCGTAGGAAAGCGGATTCGTTTTTTGAATCACTGCCAGTGAAGATACGCCCTCTCCCGCGGCCAGGTCGACCGCGTCGGCCGAGTCTTTGGTGAATGTGGCCAGACCGCACTCCTCGGGGGGATACGTCGAAACGAAAAGCGGCCGTACCGTATTCATTGATGTCCTCATATAGTTGGTTTCTTGAGCTATCACCGGACGGTCTCTTGTCATTTCCGCCGTGCGGCTGCGATTCAGGTCAGACTTTAGACGATTGACTCCGTCGCGCCCCTTGGATCGGATCGATTGCGGGAACAAGCCCGAGCAGCCACGGCTGTTGATGCTCTACGATCCGTCGGGATCGATCCGCTGTCGACCAAGTCGCTCGGATATGTTGGCACATCTGTTTGATCTCGCGCGGCGATGGAAGGCTCTGCACGCGGCGATTCTTTGTAGTCATCTCTAATTCTCCTTGGACGAGTGATGAGCCGGACTAGTGTCCGGCCCTAGGCGATTCTGCGTCCTTGCACGACGTTGACGATCAATACAATGACGGCTGCGACCAGGAGGAGATGAATGAAACCACCCCCGAAGCCGAAGCCGAGTCCCAGAGCCCACAACAAAAGCGCGAGGACTAAGACGGTCCACAACATGGTTCACCTCGATACTGGAACGAACGAAAGCTCGCTTTCTACCGAGCACCTTTCGGCGCTGAGCAAAAAGAGTGGCGCTGCGGACGTCCGCAGGGGCTGTCGCGCCACGCCGATTTGATTGTCATGCAAACCCTGTCTGAACATCAGACGCTGTGTGCCTCTCCAACTCTCGGGACTCGAAGGACGGCTGATTGTGTCGATCATCGAAGCTCTCGCGGCCGCTCTGTACTAGGAGACTGTTGCAGTGTCGTCGTGATTCAGGTTGCCGAAACGTCGTTCCCACACTTCCTGGCGATGGACAGGAACGTTTGGTGCGACATCAAAACCTAGTTTCACCTTGCCGCCTTGAATTCCAAGGACTTTGACTTTCAGGATGCTCTGAAAATGCTCGCAGCCACCGACTACAACCGATTCTTGGATTTTTCTCGTCAAGACCAACATCGCTAGTCCTTCATGCCAGATGACTGTCCGTCGCGCCCGCTCCCGCTCCAGGTGCCGGCAGCAACGCTGTCGGCAAGCAGGAATACTTGGACCACGGTGCCGTTTGCGAACGCCTTGACTACGGCGCCTATCGCCGGGTCCACTTCGGCGCCCGCCTCTTGCACGCCCACTCCAGTGATTCTTTTGATTTCCTGCCGCAACGAATCGGCAGAGCTATCGAATAGTTGGCGGTGAAAGTCCTGCACTTGAGCGGCGCCCTCGGGACTTTTTGCCAGGGCCTGCTCGGCCGGCGACAACGCACCGCGCAATGTGATCACCACCGTGTCGCCACTTAGCACGGTAGTGACCGACTCGGGCAAGATGCCCGTCCTTCGTCGTTCGAAATCGCAGGCTGCGAGGGCGACCTGTTTCGCCATGGCCGAATTCGAGTTGTCCATCAGGTTCCTCCTCGTCATTGCGGCCGTGCCACACCACCGAAACAAAAAAAGCCGACGTGGCAGAATACCCAGAGGTATTCCACCACGTCGGCTTACTCGATAACGAGCCGCCCGGCACGCCGGGATGCTCTTCAGTTAGTCGTCCGACAAACTCAACACTCTGCCCGCTATATCATATTTATAATGCCACGATCACAATGGCACGCGCTCCGCGAACTCGTGAATTATAGCCCTTGTTTCGCGAGCGCGAAACTGCAAATTCCATAGTTTCCCTGACTGTTCTCGACAACACGGTCGTTTAGTCCTCTAGAATCGTTTTAGCCATCGCCTTGCGGCATCTGTTGCATATCGGTCCGAGCGAGTCCGCCACAACTGCCAGCGTTTCTGGACCGGCGCCGTGATGTCGCAGCACGCGTTTGAGGCGTCGACGCCAACCCAAGGCCTCTTGGCCAATCATCAGGAAACGACAAGTCTTGCAAAGTTGCATCAAATGCCTTTAGACGTGGGCCAAGAAATCTACCAATACTTTGTGTTTAGGCGTGCAACTGATTGCGTGCCCGCCCTTGTCGATCAAACAGCGTGCCGCACTTGGGACATTCCCATTCGCCCCAGGCATGGTCGGCGGTTGGATCCAGTAGTCGAGTCACGGGCAGCCCACCACCGCACTCCCGGCAGGTCTTGGGGCCAAGACGCGTGGACCAAAAAGCGATCCCCAAAAATGCAGCGCACACGGCCAGGCCGACAATCACTGTCACAGAACCTTCCACGGGCAACCTCACGAGTACAATTGGTAATCACGTTCCATGCAGCAAAAGCAATTTGTCTTGGGAGACTGAAATCGCGGTTGCTTCGCCAGACATAGCCCAACGGGCGCTACGACATTCACACCGTGTTGTGCCGCTACGCGCTCTGCTCAAAATGAACCAGTGCCAGATTCATTTGAGCATCCAGTAGCTCCGCCTTCGGAACTACCGAATTCACGATGTTTTGGATCTGCACGCGGGAATAATCCGCTTCCGGGCAACGCGGATGGCTTGCCATGACTTGCTTGTAGAGCTGCATAGCCGAAGGCAAATTGTGTTCGGTGTAGTGCACGGCGTATGCCGCCGCGTACTCTCGATTTGCTGCGGTAGGTCCAGGCCCGTTCTTCATGCCGGTTGCTCCTCTTCGATCAATGTTGGGTTGTTCAACCTTGTCCACCAATATCACATTCAAACGAACTATTTGGATCGAGGTGATCTACCAGATCCTCGCAAGAATGTCCGTGGGCACGTTTCGCCTCGTCAAACATTCTTTTCAGCCGGTCTAAATCGAGTGTTCGATTTGCCAACATCGCGCCCTGCACAAACCCTATCCAACGGTGCAACTTGGTGGCGTGACCATCTTCCGCATGTTCTTCAATCTTGTCGCACATCCACAGGAGGTGTTTTGGCTGAAGCGCATCCGCGAGACTGGGATCGGGTGCGTCGGATTTCTCGATCAGGTTGCGGCACTCTTCGGCCATCGCTACGACAAGCAGTCGGGAGTTTTCCATAGGTGTGTCCTTGCGACAATGCTGCTAGTCCTCAATCCAGCGTAGGTCTGGCTCGAAAAGGTGGAATAGGGCTCGAACCCCTCGGCGTTTTGGGGTTAATTGGAGTTGTTAATGATTCCATTCCCCAAATGCCAAGGAGGGTTTCGAGTGAACGCCAAGTTACGCCGACAGTGTCGTGAACGCAAGCGTCGGTTGTTGCGCCGGATCGACAAGACCCAAGGCGCGTCGCGGACGCCGATGATCGATCCGCCGCGGGCGAATTACGAGCTGGCCGAGAAATCGCAAGCGGTCGCCTGCGGGGGGCTGGGGATGATCCTGGAGTTGATTCGGCAAACCGGCCTCCGAAACCAGATCAACCGGGCCGTTCCGGTCTTCAAGCTCTACGCCCCCTACGACGAGGCGGACCACGTGCTCAACATCGCCCTCAATCTGCTGACTGGGGGGAGCTGCCTGGAGCACCTCGAAGAGCGCCGCAACGACGAAGCGTACCTCGACGCGCTCGGCGCGCCGCGGATACCCGATCCCACGACCGCGGGCGACTTTTGCCGCCGCTTCGACGAGTTCAAGACGCTGCTGCTGTTGCAAGCGATCAACCGCGCGCGACGGACGGTTTGGAAGCGGCAGCCCAAAGAATTCTTCCGGCAGGCGACGATCGAGGCCGACGGGACGATGGTCGAGACCCGCGCGGAGAAGAAGGAAGGGATCGGCATGAACCACAAAGGCCAGTGGGGCTACCATCCGCTGGTCGTGTCGCTGGCCGAGACCCAGGAAGTTCTCTACCTGGCCAATCGTGCGGGCAACCGGCCGAGCCACGAGCGCGCGGCGTTCTACTTTGATCTGGCGAAGGACGAGTGCCGCCGCGCGGGTTTTGAGAAGGTCACGCTGCGAGGGGACACGGATTTCGCGCTCACCGAGCACTTCGACCGCTGGGACCAGAACGGCGTCGAGTTCGTGTTCGGCCTGGACGCGATGCCGAACCTGGTGGAGATCGCCGAAAACCTCCAAGAATCGGCCTGGACGGGGCTCCGCCGCAAGGCCAAGCCGTGCCGCGGCCAGCCGCGCGCCCGGCGGCCCAATCATAAGGAGGCGTTCGTTCGCGAGAAGGGGTACAAGAACTTGAAGCTCCGCGGCGAGTCGTACGCCGAGTTCGACTACCGGCCGACGAAGTGCTCGCGGAGCTATCGCGTGGTCGTGGTTCGTAAGAATATCGACGTCGAGCAAGGACAGCAGCGGTTGTTCGACGAAGTGCGTTACTTCTTCTACATCACCAACGCCAGGCCCAGTGAGCTGCCGCCGCGGAGTGTCGTCGCTGCGGCCAACAAGCGGTGCGACCAGGAGAATACGATCAGCCAATTGAAGGCGTGCGGTGCGCTGGCCGCGCCGCTGGACAGCCTGGCGAGCAACGGGGCGTACATGGCGATCGCGTCGCTGGCCTGGACGCTCAAGTGCTGGTGCGGCCTGATGATTCGACCTGGCGGGCGGAAGGAACAACGGGCCGAGCAACAAGAAGTTCGTCGCCGTGTGCTGCGGATGGAGTTCGCGACGTTCGTGAACGCCTTCATGCAACTCCCGGCGCAGGTGATCCGCTCGGCGCGGCGGCTCGTGTACCGGCTGCTGACCTACCGGCCGAGCGTCGATGCGCTGTTGTTGATGCACCAGCAGATCAGCCGTCCGCTACGTTGTTGACGCGCTGCCAAGAAGCCGGAGTCCGGATGCTCCGGTCCGCCGCCACGCCCAACCCCGAAAGAACGCCCCTCATGCCAACACCAAAACCCGCACCCAACATCCAGCGACGACCGTCGCCCTGCTCATGCCGCGCGCCAACGTTTCGCCCTGAATCTCCGCTCCAGCTACGCTTGATTGAGGGCTAGTGGCCCGTGGCGAGCCACGTACGTAGCTCTCTGGCGTCTAATCCTCGCCTCACGGCGAACGTCTTCAATGCGATTCAAGCTACTGCAGACCGGGGTCCACCGTCACGTTCGATGTACGTAAATAGAGCGCGTCATCCAACACATACTCAACCGCCATCCGATCTGCAAGCTGATCGAAGCGGCGGTTCTTGACCGCGGCCGCATCAAAGAACACATCGCCCTCGGGCGTGCCAATGTAGCCGTAGCCGACTCCGTTGTGCGTCGAGATCAAATGTGTGCTTGGAACGTCTGTTCCTGAGGACAGTTGAACAAGTCTTAGAATCGTTCCCCGTTTCATAAGGTGTACTCCCCAGGTAATGACACACTACGCACTGACTCGGCATTGTCCCAAGACGGGTGTAGTTCGGACTCGCTCAATGGCCTCTCTCTCCAAACGAACGTTTTGCACGCCGTGCAAAAGTGCGGATCGCGAACGCGGCCGTTGCCGAGCACGCCCCCATAGCTAGCGGTCGGCGAAACTTCCCAGTGTCCGTGTAAAAAAACAGCGCCAGCGTTGGAACCACGACCAACCCGACATGAGGTTTTAGTTTGTTTTTGTTTGAGGACGACAATTCGCGTGCGTTCATCAGTTCTGCCTCTGCGCACAGGGCCGTGCGGCACTTTGGGGGATTTAGGCTGGCGCGGCAAACGTTGATTTGCTAGACCAGAGTCCGTGAGTATGGGCGGCAAGGCCGCGGTTTGCAGTTCGTTCACGGAGGTCACTCATGGCTGTGCAAGTAAGACCGGATATCAGGAGCATCAAGCATCATTTTGCGGAGCTTCGTGATCCGCGTTCTACGATCAATCGTCGGCATCTGCTGGTCGACGTGGTGGTGATTTCGCTGTGCGGCGTGTTGGCCGGCGCCGATGGCCCGGTGGCGATTGAAGTCTGGGCGAAGGCGAATCGCAACTGGCTGCGACGACATCTGAAACTGCCGCATGGCATACCATCGCACGACACGCTCCGGCGGTTCTTGGAACGCGTCGATCCGCAAGCGTTTCAGCGCTCGTTTACCGCCTGGATCGAGTCGCTGCTGATTCCCGATTCCGAAGGGGCGCGGCTGCTGAACATCGACGGTAAGACGTTGCGTCGGTCGCACGATCGCAAACGCGGGCTGGGTCCGTTGCACCTGGTCAGCGTGTGGGCCAGCGAACAAGGCCTGACGTTGGGCCAAGTCGCCACCGAGGAAAAATCGAACGAAATCACGGCGATTCCCGCGGTGTTGGACCTGGTCGACGTGAAGGGCGCGATCGTGACCATCGACGCGATGGGCTGTCAGAAGGCGATCGCCGAGAAGATTATCGAGCGAGGCGGCGACTACGTCGTGCCCGTCAAAGGTAATCAAGGGAATCTCGAACAAGCCGTCGAGGCATTCTTCGACGAGCATCTGGAAGACGACTTCGCGCGAGTCAAAGTGAGCCGCTTCGAGACCGAAGAGAAACGGCACGGCCGCATCGAACGTCGCACGTACCTGCAAGTCAACGTGCCGCTCGCGCTCGCTGGCCGCCAGGAGTGGGCTGGACTTCGCACCCTGGGAATTGCCATCAGGACCCGTGAAATCGCGGGCCAAGAGACGGGCGAAGTGCAGTGCTACATCAGCAGCATGAAGCGCAACGCGAAGCAGTTCGCCCGCGCGTCGCGAGGTCATTGGAGCATCGAGAACAGTTGCCATTGGAGCTTGGACATGACCTTCCGCGAAGACGAAAGCCGCGTCCGCAATCGCCGCTTGGCCGAGAGCCTGGCGTGGCTGCGGCGTTTCACGCTCTCGCTGCTCAAGCAACATCCCGATACCAAGAAAAGCCTGGTGATGAAACGACGCCTCGCCGGCTGGAGCACGACATTCCTGTCAGAAGTTCTTTTCGGAGTGCCAACTTAGTGTGCGCCGGCCCTGGCTGTCCCACTGTCATGACTTAGTCGGCGATCGCCTGCAGGAGGTCGCTCATTTCCATGTAAACAAACGTGCTGGGAGCAAAAGTCGCGTCCCAGATTGCACAGTTGATGTCGGCGGGCAGGCTTTTAAGCCCTTCTCGAAACGCATCGGCGTTCGGAATGGCCAGCGGATAATAGGGCGTTCTGGAGCTCAAGTCTGCGGCCTCGGCGATATGGTGATCGGCGAATTGCTTGCGGTGGAACAACATGATGCAAAACTTGTCGCGCGTCTTCGCGACCAGCACGCCAGTCTCGTTGGCAATCAAATACAGCGGATAGCGTAACGCGGGGCCTAGGGTCTCCTCCATGAGCAAATCGACCGAGCCGCCGTCATCGCGCCAGCGGTCTTGCGAGGTCGCGTCAAAGTCGAGCCCCGGCGTCTGTGCGTCTATTGAGGCGTCTTCGGTTTTCGTTGCGCTCATCGTCACACCGACCTCATGGAATCGCGCTGCCCGAATCTGCCGAAAAAAAAGCCGACGTGGCGGAACACCCCGAAGGTTTTCCACCACGTCGGCTTACTCGTTAACGAGCCACCCAGCCTTTGCTGAGCTGCTCTTTAGTTAGTCGTCCGACCAGTCAAAGTACCTTGTCGCCAGCCCCGCGCTAAAAATGCTGTGCTGACTCACGCCTGAAGTCTATCACTCCGGCCTCGGAAAGCAAACCGTCGTGCCCCAAACGTCCGTGGACACGTCGGTCCAATTGGCGGATTGTCGGTAATTCTTGCGGCAACCGGTGGGGCAAATAGGCTAGCACCCGGCTATTCGACTAGACGGGTCGATCCACGCGACCATGAGTCGTCCGCAATCCCTGCACCGGGAGGCGGACGCCGCCTGTTGCCGCTGGCAATTCAGGGCTAAACTCTAGAAGCCACTCATAGGACGACCGTCAACGCAGCCGATTACCTGGGATTACGATGAAAACTCAAGGAGAGATCGAAGCCGCCATCTGTGAGGGAGTCAATCGCTTCGAGCAGGAGTACATGGGTCGGGGGCCGAAACAGATTCACGCCCACCTGTTCAACGATTGTCTCGTGATTCGTCTGCAGGGGGTTTTGACCGCTGCCGAGAAGCAATTGGTCAAAACTCTTCCGGCCGAGAGGGGACGCGATCTGCTCAAGCAAGTGCGAACGCACCTGATCGAAACCGCGCGCCCGATGATGGAAGCGATGGTCGAGGAGATCACGGGCGTAAAGGTTGTGAGCCTGCACCACGACATTAGCACGACGACCGCGGAAGAAGTCGTTGTATTCACGTTGGAGGAGGCGCCGGCAGTTCGCGAAATGCGGAAGAAATAGGCCGCTCTGGCCACAGGCCCGACGATGCCGTCGAAGTACACGATCGGCCACAGCGCGTCGAGCGGCCGCGTGCGCCAAGCAGTCACTTCGGCGTCGAGGTCGGTGGTGATCTCCGAGATCAGCGTGGCCGAGACTTCCACGTCGTACAGTTCGCGGACGATCTCTTGAATGTCACGCGTGGTCATTCCCTTGGCATACAACGCGAGGATCTTTTCGTCGAAGCCCGGCACGCGTCGCTGGTGCTTGCCGATCAATTGCGGCTCGAAAGTCCCGTCACGATCGCGGGGCGTGGCGATGGTCAGCTCGCCCACGTCGCCTTGCACCGTTTTTTGCGAACGCCCATTGCGACGGTTGGGCTTGGATCGCTTGGCCAAGCTCGCCAGCGGCGGCTCGGCCCCGTTCGACGGCACCGCCCGCGGTTCGCCGCCAGGGGACACCGCCTTGCGCCCCAAATGAACATCCATCTCGCTGTCGAGCATCCGCTCCAACGCCGACTTCATCATCAGTCGCATCAAACCATTGAGGTCCTCGGCCGTCCTGGCCTGACCCGCAATCTCGCTTGCTAGCTGCTCCGCCCGCGTGCGTAAAGAATCATCCATGTGTCAATCTCCTCATCAGGAAAGGGTGACAAAAACTACCCATTCCTGCTAGCTGACACAAGATTCCTTACAGGCCCCAGGACGCCATCAAGTTCCCCGGTTGATAGTTCCTCCAACGTGAAATTTCCTGAGTCGCTCTTCTTCGGCCTCGCGCAATTCGACATGGACACGTTGGCAATGTACGTCTGCGTGCGCTAGGCGATAGTCCAACCACTCCTTATCGACGCTTAGAAAGTGGCCGGTCGTCTGCTCGCGATCCATCCAGTCTTGCACGTAATTTCGGCGAATTTCCGACAGGTCGGCCAACAGCACCAGCACGCTTAAGGTGTCGGCATAGTCAGGATAAAAGGTGACTTGCAACCGGCGACGAAATGCCAGCAGCGCTTCGGCGTCGGTGATCTGCTCGTCTGCCAGGTGCAAGTACAGCTTTTCGTGCAAACTCACCTCTTCTGGGGCCGGATCTGCCTTCGCCTGCGGCAACAAGCTTCGCTGCAGGTCAAGCATCTCCGTGTAGAGCAGCGACCGCTTACGGATCGCCGCCTGGTCGGCGTCTGGTCCCGCGCGAATTGATTGAACTTCCGCGTAAATCTCTGTGAGTCGGTTTGTCGCTCCGTTTTGTTCTGCTGTGGACATGATCGGCACCCCTGTGTGAAGTGATAGTAGTCTCCTCCAAAGTAATGGTATGCCTGTAGAGCAACTAAAACACCACCCGGGTGCGATTACCCGATGCAACGTCGACCGGCGGCCGCCTCAGCTATTTTTTTGCATGGTCCATCGGCTGCTTTGCTTGCGTTTCTGCTGGTTTCCGGTAATCGCCGCCGACACCCTTCAGAGGGCAAACGGAGAATGCCGGGCATTTCTTGCAGCCGACTGCCAGAGCAATTGGGCAAAGAATCGAATGGCACTTCCTGAATCGGCAAGTGGTTGTGGCGTATTGATATAGGCGCAAAGGCCGTCCGTGCGTAGATGAGGGTTATCGACACTCTCACAATCAGGCACGGAGGCCTTTGCGATGTGGAAGTCTATAGCAGGTTGGGTTTCAGACCAAGTGCGATCGGAACGAGACAAGTTGCAAGCCGCCGGCGGGCTGCCGTTTTCCGAACTGTTGCCAGCGTCGTATGTCCAGCGTGTGCTCGACGACGAGCACGTCGAGTGGCGTGAATGCGTGTATTCCCCACTGGTGACGCTGTGGACGTTTCTCTCGCAGACGTTGTGCGTGGATCACTCGTGCCGGCAAGCCGTCGCGCGGCTGCGCGCGTTTTTGACCGCCGACGGCCAGCAACCCTGCACGCGCCAGACGGGACCCTACTGTAAGGCGCGGCAGAAGCTGCCGGAGAACGTCTGTGCCCGCCTGGCACGCGACGCGGGCCAAGCTCTGCACGAGCGTGTCAGCGACTGCGGGCTGCTAAACGGCCGGCCCGTGAAATTGGTCGACGGCACGACGGTGAGCATGCCGGATACGGCCGCCAACCAGGCCGAGTATCCGCAGTCGCGCTCGCAGAAACCGGGATTGGGATTTCCCATCGCGCGGGTGGTGGCGCTGTTGTCGCTGGCCAGCGGCGCGGCACTGGACCTGGCGATGGGCCGTTACACCGGCAAGAACACGGGCGAAACGGCCCTGTTCCGCCAGTTGTGGCGCAGCCTGTTTCCCGGCGACGTGGTGGTGGGAGATCGGTACTTTGCGTCCTATTGGGACCTGGCCCTGCTGGCGATATGTGGCGTGGACAGCGTGTATCGACAACATCAACTGCGTTTGAGCAAGCGCTTGCGCGTCCGCCGGCTGGGCTCGGGCGATTGGCTGCTGCGGCTGCCCAAACCGCAGCGGCCGTCGTGGATGGATCACGACACTTACCGCAACATTCCCCAGGAGCTCCTGGTGCGTGAGGTGTCGTTCCGTGTGCGGGTTCGCGGCTGGCGCGTGCGCGAGCTGACGTTGGTGACGACGTTGTGCGATGCGGAAGTCTATTCGCTGGACGAACTGGCGCGCGTGTATCACGCGCGCTGGCAGGCCGAAGTGGACTTGCGTTCGATCAAGATCACGATGCAAATGGACGTACTGCGTTGCAAGACGCCCGACATGGTGCGCAAGGAAATCTGGCTGCACCTGTTGGCCTACAACCTGATCCGCACCGTGATGGCCGAGGCCGCGGAGCACGCGAATATGCGGCCGCGGGAGGTGAGCTTCAAAGGCGCGCTGCAAACGCTCACCGCGTATCGCGCGATCGTGGAGCAGGCTCCGCCCGGCGCCTTGCCGGCGCTTTACGAGTCATTGTTGGAGGCGATTGCCATGCACCAGGTCGGCAACCGCCCGCATCGCTACGAGCCACGCGCCGTCAAACGCCGCCCCAAACAACACGACCTGCTGACCATCCCACGCCAAGAAGCAAAACGCCGTTTAGCCGCATGACTTACAAACTCAGGAAGTGCCATTCGGCAAAGAATCATTTAGTTTTCCCCTCGAATAGTAGGATTCAACCGCGCGCGAACGTTTCAATTTCGGTTTTGATCATCCTGCCAGCCTTCCGGTACAACGGTATGCAAGTCGCGTACGGCAATCGGTTGGGCTGATGCGACTGCGGCACGCACGTCTTTTGCGGGTTGTTCCTGTCTACAACGCCAGGGTAGTGATTCTTTGCTGCTGCGAGGCCTGGTTCTTGCGGCGGCCGACATACGCCAGCAACCCAATCAAGCCGAGCCCGAGCATCGCCATCGAAGTCGGTTCCGGCACTACGGTCCAGGTCCCGGGCAGTGATCCATTGCTACTCATAAAATCCGTGGGCCCGAGCCCCACACTTCCAGGTATAGCAGAGTCCAGGCCATAGGCATCGGTGCTGAAATTGGCACCGCCGAAAAACTGGGTAGAACCTGATTGAGTAATATAATCCTCAATGTTCAGACCGCCCGTCAACGGTTGTTCTACAGACATAGTCCACATCGCTGGTGTCAACGTAGGACCGATGATGAACTCTAGTGCCGCGAAAGTCGCCAACCCTGAGTCCATGGTTCCGGCCGGTCCCGTGATCGTGAATGAACTAACGTCGGCCGGCCCCAGCGTCGCGCCGTCGGTTAACGGGGTAAGAAAGTCGACGATGGCGGTCAAGTTGCCGGGACCCGCGCCAGTATCGGTGAACGAATTGCCCGTGTACTGCAACGTGACGGCACGGGTTATGGAGGGTACAAGAAAAACGAAACAACAGGTCAGAGACAAAAATGTGATGCGGTGCATAGTGGGTTCTTCTCAGGAGTGATGGGTTCGGTGTCGTAGGGGGTCGAGCGGTAAAAGAGGACTACATGTCGAGAATCCGGCCGACAGTACGTGTGAGTTACGCAATTGCGACGCGGGCACAGGATGGCAGCGAACAAATCGCCGCGGGGCCCGATCAGATTAAGGGTCGCAGTAGCTCAGATTTCCGACAGAGGAGTGGCGAAGGACTGCTCAGTTGAGGAGTCGTCACAAAGGCCAATTAACTCGCACCTAAGGCAGCGGAGCGCACGACGCCCATCGCCAAACGAAAAAAGCCGACGTGGCGGAACGCCCAAAGGCATTCGACCACGTCGGCTTACCCCTCAACGGGCCTCCCTGCGTCGCAGAGGTGCCCATCAATTAGTCATCCGACAACACCTAGTGAATGTATCGCCTCGACGGCCGAAAGCAAGGGGTAATCCTGCCTTTAGGGTGTCTAAACCGTCCGCGGCGCGAGCAACGGGACAATGGGGTGGTTCGCTCTGATCGATCTTCCTATGAAAGCAACGTTTCTCAAGACGCCCGCGGCCTTGACCTACCTGGCGTTCGTCGTGGACAGGATGTTGCAGGTGGCGGTTTCCTGCTCGAAATGCAACTCGACGCTGCCCAGATCGAGTTGCCGAAGCACTAATTCGATCCGCCGTTCGACGGCAGAGTGGTCGGTGCCGTCGCGAGTGACGAACTCTTCGACAATGGCGCAGTGCTCCAGCCGTCAGCAGTCGATGGGGAACATGCATGGAACTCCTTGCTTGGACGGTGCGATATCGATCGTCGCGGCAACCAACCATCGACAGCCTGGCCGCTGGCAGTTCATCACTCGCCGCGCGCGAGGCCGTCGAACGGGATCATTCGCGCGGCCCACCGGACGCGGGTGTCGACTATTTAGACGGCTTCTTTCCTTTGGATGACTGGTCCTGCTTGGCCGCCTTCTGTTTTTTGCTCTTATCCTTGTCTTTCCTGCCGCCGTAACCGTTCACGGGCCGGCCCCGAAGAATCGGCCTGGCCGCGGCTTTCGACTTTTGCTACTCACCGCGGCCCAAGCCTGCTTCTTTGCCTGCCCACTTTCAAGGGTGGGCACGCGGGATGGTCGGGTAGTCCCTGAGCGCGGCACGGTCCCGTGAGCTTTTGACACCCAAGGGAATCTGGCCGATTCGGGACACGGCTCTTTGCCACTGTCCTGAATAGTTCCAGGGGCTTGCCACGCGAAATCCGATGTTGTTGTTCTCGTTCGTCGGATTGTTGTTGTTCCGGTTCGAGGACAGCAAGTTGTTCGAGTTGTTGTTGAACGAACCACCCCGCAAACCCCGATACGAACCGCATGTTCATCCCAACCACCCCTCCTCGCTCCGCCCGGTAAGCACCGAGCGGCGAAGTCCAAAACTTTGTGCATGGCGGGCGTGGGCCACCCACGCGAGTACGCTCTGAGTGACCCGGGCGGGCGATTCAAAGCGGTGTCGAACTTGCCACAGCATCCTCTTGTACCGCTGGTCGAAACGCCTCGCGCTGGACGACCGCACTCGCACCCGACCGTCGGCGAACACGACGTAGCCCGCGAAGTCCACGCCGCAGCGCGTCGGCTTGAGCCGGTACTTGTCGGGGTGCATCTCAAGGCGCAATTCCGCCAGCTTTTCACGAATCGTGGCCCCCTGCCGCCGTAGCGTCGCCCGGTCGGCTCCGAATAACAAAAAATCGTCCATGTATCGCACGTAGCCTTTTACCCGCAAGTCGTGCTTTACAAAGTGGTCGAGCGGATTCAGGTACACGTTGGCGAAGAACTGGCTGGTGAGGTTGCCGATCGGCAGCCCACGCTTGCGCAACTGCACGTCGAACAGGTCGCCGCCCGGGGGCCACTCCAGGGCCGGCGCGGCACTTTGGGGGATTTAGGCTGGCGCGGCAAACGTTGATTTGCTAGACCAGAGTCCGTGAGTATGGGCGGCAAGGCCGCGGTTTGCAGTTCGTTCACGGAGGTCACTCATGGCTGTGCAAGTAAGACCGGATATCAGGAGCATCAAGCATCATTTTGCGGAGCTTCGTGATCCGCGTTCTACGATCAATCGTCGGCATCTGCTGGTCGACGTGGTGGTGATTTCGCTGTGCGGCGTGTTGGCCGGCGCCGATGGCCCGGTGGCGATTGAAGTCTGGGCGAAGGCGAATCGCAACTGGCTGCGACGACATCTGAAACTGCCGCATGGCATACCATCGCACGACACGCTCCGGCGGTTCTTGGAACGCGTCGATCCGCAAGCGTTTCAGCGCTCGTTTACCGCCTGGATCGAGTCGCTGCTGATTCCCGATTCCGAAGGGGCGCGGCTGCTGAACATCGACGGTAAGACGTTGCGTCGGTCGCACGATCGCAAACGCGGGCTGGGTCCGTTGCACCTGGTCAGCGTGTGGGCCAGCGAACAAGGCCTGACGTTGGGCCAAGTCGCCACCGAGGAAAAATCGAACGAAATCACGGCGATTCCCGCGGTGTTGGACCTGGTCGACGTGAAGGGCGCGATCGTGACCATCGACGCGATGGGCTGTCAGAAGGCGATCGCCGAGAAGATTATCGAGCGAGGCGGCGACTACGTCGTGCCCGTCAAAGGTAATCAAGGGAATCTCGAACAAGCCGTCGAGGCATTCTTCGACGAGCATCTGGAAGACGACTTCGCGCGAGTCAAAGTGAGCCGCTTCGAGACCGAAGAGAAACGGCACGGCCGCATCGAACGTCGCACGTACCTGCAAGTCAACGTGCCGCTCGCGCTCGCTGGCCGCCAGGAGTGGGCTGGACTTCGCACCCTGGGAATTGCCATCAGGACCCGTGAAATCGCGGGCCAAGAGACGGGCGAAGTGCAGTGCTACATCAGCAGCATGAAGCGCAACGCGAAGCAGTTCGCCCGCGCGTCGCGAGGTCATTGGAGCATCGAGAACAGTTGCCATTGGAGCTTGGACATGACCTTCCGCGAAGACGAAAGCCGCGTCCGCAATCGCCGCTTGGCCGAGAGCCTGGCGTGGCTGCGGCGTTTCACGCTCTCGCTGCTCAAGCAACATCCCGATACCAAGAAAAGCCTGGTGATGAAACGACGCCTCGCCGGCTGGAGCACGACATTCCTGTCAGAAGTTCTTTTCGGAGTGCCAACTTAGTGCTGCGCCGGCCCTGGGGGCCACTCCTGCCGCACGTCGTCGGCGTGGGTGTCCAAAATCGTCGCCATCAGCGCCAGCAATCGTTCGTCGGCGATCACCCGGGCCAGTTGAGTCAGCAGCACGTCGTGGTCGATCGACGGAAAATATTTGCGCACGTCGCACTTCAAGGCATAGGGAAACCGCCGAGCGAACTGCCCGGCCCGCCGCATGGCCGCGTGGGTTCCCTTGCCGCGCCGGCAGGCGAACGAGTCCTCGATGAAACGCGGCTCGAAGATCGGCTCGATCACCCGCACGATGGCGTGATGTACCACGCGGTCCCGAAACGGGGCGGCCGCGACGAGCCGCTCCTTTGGCTCATAAATCGTGAAATACCGATACGCCCCGTGGCGATATGTGCCCGACAACAACTCGTCGTGCAGCGTGCAGATTTCGTACTCCAGCTCGCTCCAGAAGCGGAAGCCCGGTCCCCGTTGACGTTTGCCCCGCAGCGCCGCATGGGCGGCGGCCAGCAAGTTTTCCAGGGAGGAAATCCGTTCAAACAGGTGGCGATGCGTGTGCATGGCGGTTGCCGTCCGTGGTCGCCGATTGCTTGAGCCAGCCTCCGACCATCCGGCCGCATTCAGCCAGCGCCTTGCACGACAGCAAATACTGTCGCTCCGTGAGCAGCTTGCGGTCCTTGGCGAGCCGCACCAGCCAACGCAGCACTTCGATCTCGCGATTGGCCCGCACCAACAACGATTGTTTCTCGCCGCTGTAGGCCGCTTCGACCAGCAGTTCCAGAATGCCGATCGCGCGGTCGGCCAGTCGAGTCCCGAAGATGAACCGCTGGTTCTTCGGGAAGCTATCCACGCGGTCCAGCAGCCACTTGAGCCAATCGTACCACTTGACCAGGACGGTTGGCGGTTGCTTGGCGGCCTCGGGTGGAACGCGCACGGTTTCAAAAAACATATCGCGCGCGGCGGCTGACGCCACCGACGCACGGAAGAAGAAAAAGGGTAAAGGAGCAAAAGGATAAAGGGTTACTTGAACCGCTTCCTTAGCACCCACATCAAACCACAGGCCATGATCGCCAGCACTGCCGTACTTGGCTCAGGGACCGATGCCACGCGGAATCCGATGTTGTAGAGCCCGCTCGTCGGATCGAAGTAGTACCGGGACGAGGACGCCAAGAGGGTCGAGGAGATGTTGAACGAACCACCCCGCAAACCCCGAAACGAGCCGCTAATCAAGGCTTCGTTCCATTGAAAAACGTTGCCCGCCATGTCGAACGCGCCATAGGGGCTGGTCGTTCCAGTGTACGCACCCACGTCGGTTAGATTGCCCACGACGCCGTTGTAGTTCGCCGAGTTGGGCGTCGCCGTGGGGCCGCTCGCGTTCGGGGTCGAACTGCTGCTGGTCCCGTACAGCCAGTAGTGGCTGTCCGACGGCGGTCCACCTTGCGCTGTGGTGCGGGGGTCGTAGTACGCCGCCTTGTACCACTCGTCCTCGCTGGGAAGGAAAATGGTCGCGCCGGCTTCCCGCGTGATCGTGTTGGCGTTGGAGGGCGTGGGCGTGCCGCCTTGCAAGATGTAGGCCCCGCTCTCCGTATCACCGGTTCCCTGCCCGTTGTTCAGCCAGTTGGCAAACCGCAGCGTGTCGAACTAGGTGACGAAGTTCACCGGGTGGTTCCCGTTTCCCGACATCACGCTGTACTTGCTGCCGCTGGCCGCGCCCGAGTTGTAGGCGATGCCGCCGTAGGTCGGGTTGCTCATGTTGCTATTGTACAGCTGGAGCGGGCTCGACCCGTTCGGGTCTTTGGCGTTGAGGAACTCAACGTATTGGCTATTGGTCACGTCGTACGTGTCGATGCTGTAGTTGTAGGCGACCGCACCATAGCCGGTTGCCGAATCGGCTGCATTGCCTGGATCGCCGACCGCGGACCACTGGATGGTGACCGCCGAAGCCGATTGGAGCGCGACGAGAGAGATCGCGCAGAAAAGAAGTAGCAGAGTGAATGTGCGGTTCATTAGCGGGCTCGCCGTGAGTTTTTTACCGACAGTTCTTATGACCAGCCTCGCCGGCCAGCGCCGCCTGCGGGCAGATGTCCCCCAGAGTAACGACGGCCACGCGTCTGTCAAGCAATTTTTGCCCCCCCCCCCCCCCGAAAAAACCTGAAATTTGACTTCGGGCGGGGGTAAGACGCCTCGGTGGCTACGAGGTGTCGGGCACCAACAGTGACCCAGTGGGCTGGCCCTGAAAATGTAACCGCACGGTTTCCGCCAGGAATTCAAAGGCCGAATGCCCCTGCTGGGCGCAGGTCGCCATCACTGACCAGATGCGCTCCAGCCAACGGCGGCCCGCCTCGCTCCTTGAACCTTGCGTCACCAGCCGGTCAATGACCACGAAGCGAATTGCCTGTTCAGCCACATTGTTCGTCGGGTCGATGCCCGGAGTGGTGACGAACCGGACATAGCTTTCGCCATGCTCGCGGAACCGCTGGGCCAGATTCTGGGCTTCGCTGGTGCCGGGCACACGCCATACGGCTTGGGCCAACAGTTCGTCGCCCGCGTTTTGCAGTTCGACAGAGAAATTCGCGACGGTGTACTCGTCGCGGCGGTGAATGAGATGAAACAGTTCGCGCAGTGCCGTAAGCAAACGCCGACCATAGGCTCGATTACGGGCGTCGGGATGCTCGACCAGGAATCGCACGTCGCGCAGCAGGTGGGCCAGACAGAACTGCACCAGTACGTTGAAATCGCCCATGTATTTGCGGTAGGCGCTGAAGTAGTCGCAGCCCAAGACGCCCTGGAACTCTTCGCCCAGCACGTCCACCAGCACCTGCGACGAACGTGACGCATCGATCTTGAACAAGGTGAACGTGGCGGCGCGAAAGCACCAGGTCCACAGCCGCTGGGCGTATTCCTTGTGGCCTGTTTCATCAACGTTGAGCACTGCTTGTTCAGGCGCGGCTGCCAAGAGTTCCTCGTAGGCTGCATCCAGACTATTGCTGACCTTGGCGCACACGTTACGCAACTGAGAGCGACTGACCGTCACGCCGACCACGTCTCGCAGGAACTTGCGGATCGTGGTGAACGAGCAGTGACAGCCGCCTTTGAGAAACGCCACCAGCGCGGTCAGTCGCGGTCCAAGCAGTCCGGCGCGACGGAGCGGGATGGGAAGCTCGGCATAATGCGTCTTCTGGCAGCGGCGGCAATAGGAGGCTCGGCCAAGATGTTCGCTGATCGTGATCGGTCTGGCGACAATCTCCACTTGCTGCACGACACGCGCCGGCAATTCGAGCGGCGTGACCCTGCCACCGCAGTCCGGGCACACGCTGAGCTTGTAGTCAATCCGCTCGTCAATCTCTTCGGCTGTAAACGCGGGCCGCTCGTGTCGCGGATGACCCGGTTGGCCGCCCCGTTTACGCTGGCCGGCCACGCCGGAACTGGGTCGCGGCGGTTTGACGATGTCGCTCGATGGAGGCTTGGAGGAGTTGCCAGAGTTCTTACGAGCGGCGGCGAGTTGTGCCGTCAAATCCGCAACTTGTCGTCGCAATAAAGCACAGTTCGGGCAGTCGTCATCAGCAGAAGTCGGCATCCTGCCAACCTACACGATGCACACCCCTGCTAGCGAAGAGCAAATCGGCCAAAAATCCCGTGAACGGGTACCTGCCGCCTTTGTCGCCCATTGTGGAATCCCTTCTTGTTGAAAGTCGTGATTGGAGCAAGTCCGCAGTCGGCTATTGTCGCCCCTCGCCTCCGCAATGTCCAATCCGCCCCTTTCCATTCCGTGCTCACCTAGCAACTAGCGGGCGTCAGTCACATCGAGCATAGCCAGGAAGTGTCGCTGCAATATTTGTCCGGCCGTCGGACATTAAAGGCCTGAGCCGTCCCAGGAACTCGTGCGCATAGCTTTGATTCCAGAGATTCCCGTTTAACGACCGTTTGCGACACAGCAGGCGCGCCCAGAGATTTCACGCACTTACTCCGCAGAGCGTCCGAAAACAACTGCCATTGCAGCGATCAGCGCCAGGGCAATGTAACCGACAGCTCCCAATCTGTGGCGTTTGTTCGACCGAGCCGAGAAAATAGCGGCAATCGAGCATTGAATCGCGTAGTAGGCGGCAAATGCCCGTGAAGCTAAGGCAATGATCGAATAGATGTCGGCGGTCCACGTCAACGTCACGCCACAAATAGCGATCAGCAAATATGTAGCCTTCGGAGTGATCCGATGCCGGGTCACCTCTTCGGCCAACCCACCGCAGCCTGCGGTGTCCGCCACCGCCGCACTAAACTGTGCCGCAAGTGCCGCCGCCACCAACATCGTGGGCAGCACGGGAGCGACCAGTTGCGTCATGCCGACAATCGCGGTCTCATGATCGCCCACTTGGCTATCCGAGAAGCAGAAAGTCGTCAGAGCAATATACACTAGGTAAATCGCGGACGAGATCCACTGCGAATACCGCATGGTTCTGATTCTCACTTCCGCGTCGTATTCTTCGCCCAGATAGCGCGACGTTTCAAACCCCTGTACTGTGACAAGCAAACCCATCGCCACGGCAATCGAGTTCCAGCCCAAGTGGTCCGTAGTCGCAAAATAAAGGCCGTCGCCTCGGTTCAACCGTTCGGCCGAGAACGCAATAAGACCTACCAGCAGGCCAACAATTATACCTAGCTTCAGCCCGACGGTACCTTCTTCGAGACGCTCCAGCCCCGTGAAGCCTCGGATCCATCCGAACAAAGCGACGAACGCCAGCGCCGCCGTCGTAGCGATGCGGGCGTGTGTTTGGTCATTGACGGAAGTCAAGCTAACCGAGAATGCTCCGAACAGATTCAGGTAGTACGTAATCGAAATTACGTAGGCCAGGGCCAACACGGACGACGCCAGACTCTCCAGGCGGGAAGCGTTCTGGGGAGCAGTGCACTCTGCTCGCGATAGGAATCGTGGCGTGAAATGTTGAAGCGAATGGCCCCGCCGATCCCATAGGCCACTACACAAAGCGACAGCATCACGAGAAAGCCCCAGCTCCCAAAGTCATGTTTCAGAATCGGGGCTAATATCAGAAACCCGCTGCCGATGATCGAAGCCAACGGGGTTACCGTAGCTCGCCAGCGGACTGAGTTAACCACCCCCGGATGAAAGACACACACCAAGGCCGCGACGGTTGCAGCGAGGACGAGGCCACTATTGAGACTGGTGGGCGACACTTAGAATCGTTGGCTCTTCAGCGGAATCTGTGGGTGAGTTTCGTTAGAGTCTGATGCCGGAGCGGCGTGCCGCCGCGGTTGTTATTTGCGTTCACGCAGACCAGGGGCTCATCGCCGCCCCTGGACCCTGCTAGCCTTTCTCTGTGTTCCGCTGCGGGTGGCCCTGGCGGAACCGCGTGCGTGGATAGACGCACCATGCCCGCAAACAAGTGCATCCTGTGTGAGTTACCGGTATGGATGGAGTTGCTAACGCTTCATCGCCGGAGTCAGCACAGGATGCAACTCAAGACTATCCTCAATCGCGTCGAGCGATACAAGTCGTTCGTGTACGGAGAACCCCGCTGGGCCAGCGACGCCTTGCGGTTGACCCTCGAAGTGCCGATCGAACCGCGGGCCAACGGGCGGCCGATCTGCTCGTGCCTGCGATTCGCGTGTAGCGACATGTGGAAGCCCTACCTGACAGTGCTCGCCGAGCAAGCCGGCGGAGCGATCCACGTCCTCGACCGCTTCCACATTATGAAGCAATTGGGCGAAGCCATCGACCAGGTGCGGGCCGGCGAAGCTCGGCGAATGAAACAAGGCGGCTACGAGCCCGTGCTCAAACACTCGCGTTGGTGCCTCTTGAAACGGCCCCAGAACCTCTCCGACCGGCAGACCGTCAAGCTCGACGAACTGCTCCGCTACAACCTGCAAAGCGTGCGGGCTTATCTGAATCGCGAAGACTTCCAACGCTTCTGGCAGTATCAACCGCCCGGCTGGGCCGGCCGGTTCCTCGACGAGTGGTGCACGCGCGTGATGCTTGCCCCGGTACAGCGGGAATGGGTGTCCAGGGCTTGCGGCCTTGAAGAGCTGGCCGGTAGCGCCACGGTGCGACCAACGCCCACTTGCCCAGCAGCATGCGAGCGAACACCGTGGGCCTCAACGAGAAGCGACTTTCCGGCGGCGAAATAACTATGACACGTTGTCATGTTTTCCTGGGGAGGAACCCGAGCTGGGTCAGCCGTCGCAGTCACGTGCTTTCCGATCCTCTGACTGTCCAGCGGCCAACTCCAGCATACGCCTCGCTCGCCAACGGGCCCGATCGTTACTGCGCGAGTCGTCTAGCACCGCCTGGACTCGACCTAGCTGCTGCCGCAGCGTGTCCTCTGGAATCGTCCAGCCCTCGCGAAGCGCCTTTTCAAGCGTCACCATGTCCGCGCGGCTCATAGGTTCGATGGTGCGGGTGGGGTCGCTCATCGTGGCACCCCCTTTTCTGGCGCAATTTCCGGCACGCGGGCCAGGGCCACTATCTTCCGCCGAACGTCCTCCGATAGCCTTGGCCACGCCGCCACCACGGCCGCCAGACCGGGGTCGATAACGCTCGAATCGCTCGCAAGCGCGCCTATTTGCGCGTCGCCCGATTGCGAATACTGTGTATTTCCCGTACATTTCGGCACTGGTTCGAGTCCCTCATCGCCCACTGGACAGATTGGCCAGTACCCGCACGACGTAGCAAGCCCCGGCAAAACCGGGGTTTGTTCGTTTACGGGGTTCGTCGCTTGCGAGCCGCTGCGCGTCGAAACGGCTTCGTTCGGGTTCTGTTGTCACTGACGATGGCATGAGGGAAGCTCCATGCCCAGTAGTTGGGTCCAGAAATCCTTGTCGCCTCTTGACTTGGTCGCCATGAAAGCCTGATGCTCCCTGGCTACGCTGTCGGATTCCAGATCCTCGCGCGTTTGACTCGAAAGATGCTTGTCGAAGACTTGCGGCAACCAGTAGTCATTCCAGGTTCGATCGTCGAAACAGATGCGAGCGATCAGCGCTTGGTTTCGCCATACTTCGTTCCAAGTTGTCACGTAGGGAAACGCTCGCCGGAAGCGGTGTTTTGCTAGCGGGCCGCGCAGGTGCAAGATGTCGACGCCCGCAAAGAATGCCTTGAGAGAAATGGCCGCCTCGGAGCCTCCCCAACCGCGCAGCGACTCAATCCAATGAATTCTGTCGTAGATCGATCGCGGCAGCGCATATGCCGGCGCCTTGAGGCTCGTTACCCGCGAAACGGTTGCTGGTGGCCGCTTGTGTCGCCAGCGGGCGGAAAAGTATCCCCGCCGCGGGCAGAGCTGAAACTCCGCCCCGTGCGCGATTGTTGCTAGGAAACTGAAGTTGCAGGCGTCGACGCTGACGATCGCACGCTGCTCTAGGGCGACCTCCGCGAGCCGATCGAGACATCGTCGACTAACGCGCTGGTGCCCGTCGAGATAGGCCACGACGTTGCCGGTTGCCACTTGCGTGGCCTGGTGGCGGGAAATGGCCACGCCCACGCGCGAGTCGTGCCGGATCACATTCACGCCTTGTTCCGCGAGACCGAGGCAGTGACCATCCGTCGAACCATCATCAACGACGATCATCTCGTGGAGTCGTTGGGTGTTTTTCCGGATTGACTTGATCGTTCGTAGCAGCTCGGGCCCTTCGTTGTGCGTGGTGATGACGACCGAGATCGCCAGCAGTGCGGTTGCATGTGGCTCTGGCGGACGGATCGACATACAAGCCACCGCGAAAGACAACTTGGTGCAAATCGGTTGTAGTCCCTCGACCAATCACCGGCAATGTGCATGCGAATGTCTACAGTAGTGCACGCACGACGGCTGCGTTGCCGCCTGCCTCGATGGGCGCTTGAACGGCTGCCTTATCCGGCTGGGGCTTCCGCGACGAAATGGTATAGACAAGCCAGGCGACAATTCCCAAGAGAGCCAGTACAAGTATCACCAACAATGCCGAGAGCCGTCTCTCGTTGAAAAAGCCGTGGTCGCGGCCGGTATCGCCAGTAGGATCGGGCATGGGCATGTTGGCACTCCTTCGTACGGTAGCCGTTGAACTACTTGATCTTGCGCCTGTTAGTCTAGGCCACACAATGGTCGTGTTGTTGTTTGCGATTCCGGGCTGCACCAAACTCGCTTGTTCGAGCCACGCGTTGTTGTCGGCTTGAGCAACGATCGGCCCGAGTCTTGTGGGACTAAGGACCAACGACTCATGGTGGGCGAAATAGAGCTCGTTGAGACCTGCCATGATGTTGGCCCGGAATGCATCGCATTCGTCTTTGATTTTTTGGGCGATCTGTCGTGCGCCCGAGGCCACGTCTGACAGCAATGGGCGGCTTATGCCTACGCTCAAGTAATAGTGCGGCGGCTGGTTAGACGTACCGAATCGTTCCCGTTTGTGGAATGCCAGAGCCAGCAGCGCCACTCCAGGGTTACCTGCGGAGTCCTGCCAGTCAACCGCGGCAGTCGCCATCCACATGCGCGTGCGCTCCATTTTTCGAGTGCACTCCCGTAGCGTCATGTTTTCGTAGTAACCGGGTATCGTATCCCGAAAAAGGAAGATACAAACTCCAATCATTGCCGTGTCATCAGGAACCAAGTATCTGAAGTTGCTCATATCCGACCGCTCCGACTAGTGGCTGGAAAGTTCGTGCGCACAAGAATAGTTGATCGTCTGGCGAATCTCCGAAAACTACGAACACCGGAGTCGAGTTAACGTCTTCCTTCTACATTCTTCGCGCGATGCGAAATCCGTTCGAGAATCCACGAAAGTCGATTTTGTCGGCCCGCCAATTGGCCGATCGAAGCATGCGCGCCGACGCCGAATAGGGCCCGCCTCGCTCCGTGGCTTTCTTCGTCAACAGCGCGGTCGGGTAAATCGTCCATTCGCGCACGTTGCCGTAAATGTCGAACAAACCAAACCGATTGGGTTTGAGCCTCCCCACGGGATGCGTATGGCCGTCGGAATTTAGCAGATACCATGCGTACTCGTCGAGTAGGCTAGGCGCCCAGCCGTAAAATCGCGGCGTGGACGACCCGGCGCGACAGACGTATTCCCATTCGCTGTTGGTTAACAGCCGGTAGCCGGTCTTGCTCATTCGAACCAAATCGGGCACGAATGTATCGTCCATTTCCTCTGCTGGCGGATAGCACATTTCATTTTCCGGCACCCCGCATGATTCACTCAGCCGCCGGCAGTATTTCATGGCGTCGACCAACGTCACATCATTGGCAGGACAATCCGCGTCGAAACTAAAGTCGTTTGGGAATCGATCGGATAGCTCCGGCATGAGCCGGCAAAAGTCCGATTGAGTGATTTCCGTGGTGGACACGCAAAACCCGTAAGGGATTTCGACGGTCCGCAGCACTTCATCCGACTCCCGTCCCGGCTCGTCGCTGCGTGAGCCGACCGTAAACTTGCCTGGCGCCGCGACGATCACCATCGTATGACACGCGGAATCGACGTACCACCCGCCACCTTCGTTTGCGCTTTTTCCACAAAGCGAGTCGCGAAGGGCGTTTGCTTCGTCGTCGCCGCTCCATTTTCGAAGGGCCCATTCCGCCGCTGAGTGCACGCCGGCGTCTGGGTGCGATTGAAACAATCCAACAAGCAATTTGCCTGCGCGATGCGTATTCTTGGCTCCAAGGCTGTTCCGCTAGGTTTCCAACGATCAATGTCGAACCGTAGACAATCTCGTCGGATTCCGTTGGAGCACCACTTGCATCGTGTTGCAACAACGCCAGTGCGCCCTCCAGGTGAGAGCGAAAAGAACTTTCGCTTGCGGACGCCCGACTGAAGCGACTTATCGTCCACGTTTGCAATCGTCGGTCGCCGTGCTTGACGGAAGCGAGCGCGTCAGCCAGTGCCTCCGATTGCCCAAGTTCAAACAGGCAAACAGCCGCGTTCGCCTGGCGGCCAACGACGATATCCTTTTCCACTTCCGAAACATTAGAAGGCGACGGCTGGCTTGCAACTGCTCGGAGCAAAGGCAATGCGGCGTCGGAATGGTGCAATAGCGCCGACTCCAGAGGGCGGAATTGTTCCCGGTCGGCATCGACGAGGAGCTCGACCAGCTTGTCCGGTTGGTTGGCGCGCAGGCCAGCCAGGATGGCGGCGACTACGTAACGCGTTTGGCTATCCTGGTTGGTGTCGGCAAAGGCGGCGAGAGCCGGTTGTTCCATGACTTTGCCGATGGGCCGCAACATCTGGAGCCAACGATCGAAATTGCTGGGATTAGCGACAACGTCGTCAATCCACGCTTCGAATACGTCGCCAGAGACGGCCTCCCATCTTGGATCATCCGACGCGCCAATTTGGGCCAGCCCAATGGCGGCGCGCAGTCGACGAGACGGAACTTCATTTGTTTCGCCGAGATGCTTCCACAGGATTCCTTCCGTGGCGTCTCGATCCCCGTACAGACTTACTGTCTGGCGTATCGGACCGATCGTGTCTGCATCGGCCACCAGCAGTTGTTCGACGAGGTAGTCCAAGAGGCCGTCGTCGATGGGCAGCAAAGCCATCGCTGCATGCAGCCGCTCCTTGTCGCGGCCATCCAAGAAGGCTTGTCTTAGTTGTGGATCCATCCAACGCCTCAATGGCGAAATGTCCCTGACGAGTTGCGGCACGTCGGCAGTCGCGGCTGTCGCGAGCGATCGCATGAAGCCATTGGCCCGCAGCCGTCCGCTTGCTTCGATCGCGATCCAGGTTGCAAGGACGACCACGACGGCAGCGGCTGCCAGACGCCACAAGTGATGGCGGTTTGCGGCCCGCATCAGTCGACGTTCGTTTTCCTTGTAGTTGCGTTTTCGCGTTAGAGCCAGGATGGAAATCCATTCCCAAGTGCTGGGAAGTTGGCGGACGTGACGTTGCGATTGGTATGCGGCACCGCGCTCCGACAAGCGAAGCTCGGCTCGGCCGCGAACGGTTGCCCGCTTGCTGCGAGTCAACCAGGTTCGGATCGCCGGCACGAGATAGTCGTGAGTGAGCTGATAAAAGTGTTCGGCGGATTGCATCGCTGATGCGGACCGATCCGATTCGTGCGATTGACCTGCTGGATCAGTTGGCGTGATCAGGCGAAGTTCACTGTCGAGGATGGTAACCAGCCTCGCAAAATCGTCGGGCGAGTTTGCATAGCCTGAGCATTCCAGCAGCTCTCGTTCCGGGCGCATATTTCCGCGAATGTCGGTTCCCTCCGGTGGGAGTAGGCATTCGAGGACAGCGCGGGCGGCGTCTCGATACAGACGGCGCTCCGGCGCCGCGGAGCGGCCGTGAAACGTCTCTTCGAGGAATGCCACGCCCGTGCCCTGGGCGCCTCCCAACTCCACCATGGTCTCCGCCGTCCAGGAGCGGAGTTTGATCATTTCAACGAACAAAGCCAACCGGACCGGCACCACGCGGCCATCGACGGCCAAGTTGCTCGCCGCCAACTCGATGAAGCGTCGTTGCTCATCGGACCAATCGTCGATCTTGGCGGGAAGTTTTCCGTACGCAATGCCAAACTCTCCCAATACTGCCGCGGCATGACGCACATCGAACAGATCGACCGCGGCGGAGTTGCGACCCTCAAGCAGCGGCACTTCCAGCACGTGCAACAGGCGGGTTACTTGCATCCAAAAGTCGTCGCGCACCAGCATGATGGCCTGGACGCGTCCCCCATCGCACTGACGCAGCGCATCCGTGAGTTGGGCCGCCACTTGGACCGTATTCGCGTGTAACCACTGTTCGAATTGATCGAGTACGATCAATAGCTTTTTACCCGCGACGACCCACCGACCTTCTCGAATTCCCGCAATGATGTCGGGAAGGGCCAGATCATTGGGAATGTCACCGAACACTTTGCGGATTGCCTTGAGTAGCCGGAGTTCCGTTTCGTCGCCGGTCGACTCGATGAAAACCGGCACCACATGATCGGCCAGCCTGGGCAGCAGTCCGGCTTTGACAAACGACGACTTTCCGCATCCGCTGGGGCCATACAACAGGCCGATCGAAAACGTGGAGTCCTCGTCGGTATCATTGATGCGCTCCTGCCAGAAACGAATGGGCTCGGGCAGTCCATCCGAGTCTCGCGGCCCTGGCAACAGCCGCAAGAAAGATGCGGCATCCTTTCGCTCGAAACTGCGGAGACCTTTTGGGACGACCCGCGGTAGCGCGGGGACCGCTGCTTTGTGGGTCGACGCCGCGGACGGATCGGAGACACCGGAAAGAAACATCCTTCGATCGGACGCAAACTCGCGGTGAGCAATACGCAGGGCCGCCGCAAGATCCGCTGCGGAGCGATATCGATCCGACATTCTCTTTGCCAGGCAAGTCATCACGATTCGTTCAAGCCGGATCGGTATCGTGCCGTCTCGTTGTCGGGGTGGTTTGGGGTCGTCGTGACGAATATGAAAAAACAGTTCGTCACGATCGTCGCCACTGAAGGGCCGAGAGCCCGTCAGCAATTCGTAGAAAATAACGCCAAACGCCCAAATGTCGGTACGCCCGTCTACCCGGTGCGTTTCGCCGGCGACTTGTTCGGGCGCCATGTACGGTGGCGTCCCAGCGACCTCGCCCGCCCGCAGTCGTTGCATCGATTCGTCCACGGCGAGTCCGAAATCCGTGATAAACGGACGGTGTTTTCGGTCTACCAGAATATTTGCCGGCTTCAGATCGCGATGCGTGAGGCCTTGCTCATGCGCGTATTGCAGCGCATCGGCAACCGCGATCAAGATCTCCAGCACTTGCAGCTCCGACAGACCGTACTCGCGTCGTGCGTCGCCGAGAGTGGTTCCCTCGACGTATTCCAGTACGACGAAATGGTCGCCATCCTCGTCTTGTCCAACTTCATAGACTGGGACGATCGCCGCATGCTTCAGACGAGCTGCCAAACGCGCTTCGTGAAGCAGCAATTGGATGCACGTGTCCGACCGACCTCCCCTGCTGAAGAGCATCTTGATAGCCACGTGCCGCTTGAGCGTCTCGTCGTAGGCAAGATAGACTCGTCCAAATCCTCCTTTGCCGAGAATCTTTTCAACGTTGAAGCGGCCAATCCTGGCAGGCATCACCGTTTCAACGTAGACCGACTTCACGACCTGAATATCGTTTGGAAACCTCTCGCGGTAGTCGGCCAACGAGAGTGGCACGCCGTGCGCAATTTGGTGATCCATTTCCAGGGCAAGGAGGCTGGCCAGGAGCTTATCGCGGGCTTCGCCTTCGAAACCATCCAATTGGTCTTCGACCCTGGGATTCTCGCCTTGTCGCAAGGCGCGATCGAAGGCGGTACACACACGGTCGACTTTGATCTCGACCGTGACCGCGAACCCATCGTCGCTGTTTTGAATCAACCGCGTCACGTTGCCCTCGCAGCAAGCCAGATCGAGCGAATCAGGCTGAGCTTTCGCTCAATGCTTCTCAAGCTCAGGTTGAGTTCGGCGGCGATCTCGTCGTTCGAGTGGCCGTCCATTTTGGCTATTGCAATATCTCTCAATTCGTCCGATTGTAAAGCATCGAGCAAACGTCGGTATCGTTCGACCGCCAATGCGGCAAACTCCGGCGTGGGTTCCCGGCCCGGTACGCCGTTGATGCCCAATAGCGCCGACTCGCCGGATAGTGCTTCACCGGCCAGCGCGGACTCCCCCCGAATCTCTCCACCGCCGCGCTTTGTCGCCAAGTGGCGTCGTATCACGTCCACTGCGACCTGGTCGGTTAGAAGCACGAGAACTTGCCAAAGATCGTCGCGATCGTCGAGTTTCGGAAACCGCCCATCCTGGGCAGCCCTTAAAAACTTCTCAAACGCAATGACGACGACGTCATCTTCATCGGCAACAGTGCGAATGCGTCCTAGACGAGCTCTTGCCAGGGCAACCAGTTGGCTCACGTACCGCTGCCAGATCTGCTGGGCGGCGCGCGGATCGTTCGATTGAACCCGCTTGATCCAGGCTGTTACCGATTCGTCGGACATGCGGCACATTGCGCAACGTGGAGTGAAAGTGTCGGCAGCCACCTATGTTAGCGTCGTGGCCGCTGCTAGCCAAATCGGGGGCCGCGATCCCTTTTTTCAGGACCATTGGCGGGTCGCGGACGGTTTCTCCGTTGATGAGTCCAGGCGGAGCAGTCGTTCCGGCTAACGCCACTCGTCAACCGGTCGGCTTTTAGAGGAGTTATTTCATGGAAACGTCGCATGAAGCGAGTACCGTGCGGTGGATTGTCGCGGAAATTGGCCTGACCAACTCTTTGTCCGGGCTGCGACACGACTCCCAGGATGTTGGCGACGTCGTGGACCGAGCGATCGCTCGTTTGGATGAACTGGCCGTACCGCTGGAAGAGCGCGAACATATCCAAAAGCGTCTGCTCAACGCGCAACGATTCTTGCGCGGCGGTGAGATAGCGCCGCAATATTCGAACTGAGCTTGTTGGCACGCTATTCACATGCACCACGCGAGTAAACGCGCGATCCAAGCCAGATCGGTGGCAACAGGAGGCCACGAAACACACGCACCACCGCATCACTGCTAGGAACTCGGCATGGTTACTTTGTTTCGCTCACACTCAGCGGCCGATGATATGCACGATATGCATCGCAGTGATGATCATGTTCACGGCAGCGACGGCAACGATCAACTGCGGACGTGGATATGGAAAGCGAAGGCCGGAGACCATGAGGCGCTCGGCGAATTGATAGATGTCTGCCACGACTATTTGCTGCCAGTCGCTCGGCAGTTCATCCCATTGTCGCTGAAATCGAAATACGATCCCGCGGACCTGATCCAGGAGGCCGCTCTTGACGCGCACCAGAGCATTGCTGAGTTCAGGGGCGACACGATTCAGGAATTCCATGGCTGGCTAAGGCGTATTCTGATTAACAAGTCGGGCGGAATTCGTCGGAGATTCGAAGGAACCGAGAAACGCGATATCGATCGTGAATTGGTCGTCTTTTCAGAAGAATTGGAGGGGCTTGCTCGAATTGTTCACCGCCCCACGCCCAGCGAGATGGCCATCGACGTGGAGCAGCGAGCGCAATTGCTCAGGTGCATCGACCGGCTGCCCGTCCATTTGAAGCAAGCAATACAACTGCGGCACCGTGAGGGATTGACGTTTGCCGAGATCGGCGAGCAAACGAACAGGTCCGCCGACGCCGCGCGCAAACTATGGGAGCGCGCCGTCGACAAACTACGGAAAGACGTTCGAGGCGTTGGGAAACCCGGCGACTGAGGGTGGGAATCGTTCTCGACGTCTGGAAACCTAGGGCTCTCTTCGGCACGCACTCAGGCCTTGGCGCGGGCCAGCAGTGCGGTCACGTTGTCCTTACCGCCGGCAGCCAGCGCGAGCTCAATGAGCGCGTCGCACGCCGATTGGGGATCGGGTGATTCGCCAAGGCATTGGGCAATGCGCGTTGCGGGGACCATTTCGGTCAACCCATCGGTACACAACAGAAGCTGGTCGCCAGCTTGAAGCCGAAGATGATGGACGTCGGGGCGCGCATTGCGCGTACGGGCCCCGAAACATCGCGTGAGGACGTGGCCAAACCTGCCGGCGACGTCGGCGGGTACGCCGGCTGCGACGAATTCTCGCTCGATGGTATGGTCGGTAGAAACGCGCACCATCATACCTTCACGCCACAGGAAGCAGGGTGAGTCGCCAATGTTCGCGACCACGGCAAATGAACTGACAAAATATGCACACGTCCAAGTGGTGCCGCTGTCGGCAAAGTCGGGGTTGGCATCACGCTCGTCATCAAACGCCTGCTGCATCATGTGGGTGAAGCCTTCGACGCGCTCGGCAAGCTCGTTCGTATTGAGGTCTCCCAGTTTCATCAGCCAACTGGTGGTCCGCCCTGCCAGGTCCCATGCCGTGCGAATTGCCAGTTGGCTTGCCAGTTCGCCGCGCCCGGTGGCGCCCATTCCATCGGCGACGGCCATGCCGTATGCCTCATCGGGAGGAAAGACGAATTGATCCTTCGGGATGTTGGAGAGCAGCAACTCCTGCGTGCGAGCTCGCCGTATCACCACGTAGTGATCCTGGTTCGCCTCGCGGCGCAGTCCGACGTGAGTGGCAGCCCCAAACTCGAACGTCAGATTGACTGCCGATTTGAAGAAGTATTTCTCGGCGGCCAGCGACGGCTTGACCAGCTCGACCGTTTCGGCTTCACGCGGATCCATGGCGGTGGCTCCCACACTGACACGTGTGTGTCGCTTACCCACAAGACATTCTACCGAGCGAGTTCGCGATTGAGAAATTGAGAAACGGCCACCCCGTTGCCGTGTGCGTCGGTCAGCGCCAGCGAAGTGAGCTGGGCGCCGTCGGAGCCCGACTTGACGACAAGGCTGTCGAAGTTGTTGAAATCAGATGCAGGTACGGATGTTCGCAGGGCTGCTGTTTGCAAACGATGCGCTCGGGACTAGAATGCGGTTTTTCCCGAAGAATTCGCGGCCGGGCCGCGATGCCGGCCGCCAGCTAGTTGCCCGCGGCGGCACGCGGGAAGGATTCTCGCGAGCGTTTTGCCACCATCTTTCACTGTGAGGACACGACGATGAACGTTCGACATCTCGCGGCCGTGGTCGCCATGCTGGCTGTTGTTGGCGTGGCACTGCATCAGGCGCGCTCGGCGGACTCGGACAAGAAAAGCGCGGCGGAGCTCAAGCAGGCCACGAGCGATTTCGCCGTTCGCTATGCCAAGGCGCAGTTGCGCCTGGCCGAGCTACGGTTGGCGAAGGCACAGGAAATGAATCGCCGTGTGGCGCGCACCCTGGCCAACAGTGTCATCGAACAGTTTTCAGACGACGTCAAGTTTGCAAAGTCGCAAGTCGAAGCGGCCCAGCGCAGCGGCAAGTCCGATGGCTTCAACTTCTGGGTGAACCGCGCCGTGCTGGAGCTCGAAGACCGGGAGGAAGCATTGCAAACCGCCGTGCAGGCCAACGAGCGCGTGCCCGGCGCTTATCGGGACATCGACATGGATCGCCTGCGCGCCGCCGCGGAACTGGCCAAGCTGCGGGTCGAGCGCAGCAAAGAACTCGAAAACGCGTCGGAAGGGTCCAAATTCCTTTGGCAGCTTACCGTCATGACGGAAGAGATCAATCGCGTCGATGAAATGGTTTCGCTCTCGTTGCAAAACCGGCTGTCGGAGTTCTTTTAGAAACCGTTTCCAAACCGAGGCCGCAAGGTGGACCGTCCCATTTTGCTCCGTGGGCCGCGAAATTGGGACCGTCCCCGACGGTCTTGAAACGGCTTCTAGCGGCTGATCGACAGCGAGAAGCCCGGGCTGAAGTAGCTGAAGCCTTGCCGCGCTGGGGGCGGATAGACGGGATAAGCCGGATAGACCGGCGCCACGGGCACCGGCGCCGGCCGGTAGTACGGCCACGGTGGCGGGTAGAAGCAGCCGGGTCCGTAAGGTCCGCCGCGGGGTCGATAGTCGGCGTAGTAAGCACCGTTCCATCCGTGCTGATGATGACCGGGCCCGTGTCCATATGCGGACGGCGCGGACAAGACGACTGCGGCGACAACGACGAGTGCCAGCACGATGCGTTTCATGGCCTGCTCCTTTGAACCAACGGATAGGGACGTTGTTTGTGTCCCCCCGATCGCTTGCCAGGATGCACGTCGTGTGCCAATGCGCCGGTGCCAACAGAAACGCAAGCTACGGACGCCCAGCGATTGTGGCGTTTCCAATTCTGGAAACCTGCGCGAAAGAAAAGCCGGCGCCGTGTACGTCACGCAAGGCGGCCGGGCCGGCTGGGGATGTAATTTTTCCAACAACACGCGGAAGATCTTACCACCGTCGAACGGAGCGCTGGGCAAGAGATTGATGATGGCCAGATTCATGTTCAACAGCACGGCGAATTGCACGGCGCACAGCCAGCCGGCGCCGACGAACGAATGGTTGGCCAAAACGCGCAACCAAGAAGATCAATTCGGCGCGTCGGCTGGATCGAGCAGCAGATCGTTGGGCAAGCGGGCGACCCGGCCCTCGCGATCGATGCAGGCCAGCACGCTGCGGCCGGTGGCCAGCAGCGTCTCGTCGCGGTACACCTCGTAGCGGCAGATCACCTTGGCGCCGCGGGCAAAGTCGACAATGGTCTTCAAACGCAGCAAGTCGTCGAACGCGGCCGGCGCGTGATACTTGCAGGTCACCTCGTAGACGACCAGCATCCAGCCTTCCTCTTCGAGCTTGCGATAGTTGAAGCCCGCGGAGCGCAACAACTCGGTGCGCCCCAGCTCGAAGTAGGTGAAGTAGTTCGCGTGGTGCAGCCGTCCCTGGCCATCGGTTTCCTGATAGCGGACGCGAATTTCGATTTCGTGTTCGGGAACCATAAGCAAGTAGAGCAGACCGCGGAGTGAGTCGCAGAGGCCCCACGATTTTAGCCGAACGCCGGCCGGGACCAAAGGCCAGACGTTTGGGCTCCTGGGGATAGCTTGTATGGACGCGATTCGCCAAGTGGTACAATCCCCCGCATGAATACGTGGCTAAGACTCGCATCCGACAAATGCCCCCATTGCGATGCGGCGGTGCCGGTCAGTTCGCCAGAACTGTTTGGCGACGTCCAATGTCCCAAGTGCGCGACGCGACTACTGTTCTTGAAATCAGGCCGGCAGGCGTCGTTCCTGGGTTATCCGGAGGCGGAACGCGTACGCGAGCTACTGGTCAACTTTATCGCCGAACAACTGGGTGTTGCAAAAAGCGATGTGCGGGCGAACGCATCGCTGGTCAACGACCTGGGAATTGACTCATTGGATGCGTTGGAGCTCGTCCTGGCGATTGATGAAGAGCTCGATGCACATTAGCCGGGGTTGGCATTGCCACCCTGATTCCCCTGTAATTCACTATCGGCTCTTGAAAGAGAAATAGGGTTTGCGAGAGAAACCAATGGGACGAAAAGTGTCAATTGAAAAGGGCCTGTAATTCTTTTTGTGTCAGGCGAGCAGGGAACGTCATTTGCTTGCTATGCCGGGCATGCGGCCCTCGTAGAGGATGGCGAAGTGGTTGAGGGCCGCTTTCCAATGATGGATTGGCATGGTCCACTTTTTCGAGGCTTCGTGAATCGCCATGTAGACAATCTTCAAGGCGGACTCCTCGTTGGGATAAATCTTGCGGTTTCGCGTGAACTTGCGAATCACGCTGTTGACGGATTCGATCGCGTTGGTGGTGTAGATCGCTCGACGGATCGGCGCGGGGAAGTCAAACAGCGTGACGATGTCGGTCCATTTAGCGCGCCACATCTTCGTGATGGTCGGATACTTTGCGTCCCAGGCTTGAGCAAAAGCGTCGAGAGCGGACTCGGCTTCGAGAAGGGTCGCGGCCTGGTAGATTCTCTTCAGGTCGGCAATCACCGCCTTGCTGTCCTGGGTGCTCACGTAACGAAGCGCCGCGCGCACCAGATGCACGATGCACAGCTGCACCTGGGTTTGAGGATAGGCCGCGTGAATCGCTTCGGCAAAACCCGAGAGGCCGTCGATGCAGGCCACGAAGATATCGACGAGGCCGCGGTTCTTCAGATCGGTCAGGCAAGCGAGCCAGAACTTGGCCCCTTCGCTCTGGCCGAGCCACAGTCCCAGCAACTCCTTGTGTCCTTCAAGATTCACGCCCAAAGCCACGTAAATCGTGTGCTGCGAGACGCGACCATTCGCGCCGCGCACGTGCACGACGATGCCGTCGAAGTACACGATCGGCCACAGCGCGTCGAGCGGCCGCGTGCGCCAAGCAGTCACTTCGGCGTCGAGGTCGGTGGTGATCTCCGAGATCAGCGTGGCCGAGACTTCCACGTCGTACAGTTCGCGGACGATCTCTTGAATGTCACGCGTGGTCATTCCCTTGGCATACAACGCGAGGATCTTTTCGTCGAAGCCCGGCACGCGTCGCTGGTGCTTGCCGATCAATTGCGGCTCGAAAGTCCCGTCACGATCGCGGGGCGTGGCGATGGTCAGCTCGCCCACGTCGCCTTGCACCGTTTTTTGCGAACGCCCATTGCGACGGTTGGGCTTGGATCGCTTGGCCAAGCTCGCCAGCGGCGGCTCGGCCCCGTTCGACGGCACCGCCCGCGGTTCGCCGCCAGGGGACACCGCCTTGCGCCCCAAATGAACATCCATCTCGCTGTCGAGCATCCGCTCCAACGCCGACTTCATCATCAGTCGCATCAAACCATTGAGGTCCTCGGCCGTCCTGGCCTGACCCGCAATCTCGCTTGCTAGCTGCTCCGCCCGCGTGCGTAAAGAATCATCCATGTGTCAATCTCCTCATCAGGAAAGGGTGACAAAAACTACCCATTCCTGCTAGCTGACACAAGATTCCTTACAGGCCCATTGAAAACCTCCACGCGCAATAGAACCATGATGTTGCGCCATTCGCGGCACGAACACGCACTGTTAGCACCGAAGGTGCGCCGCCATATCAGGGGCAGGCCAACGGCCTGGATAACCGAAACACGATACCAATTCCCTTGAGGGCTGAAGGCCCGATCCAATCGACTGGGCAAAACGGTCCGCCAATCGTGTCGGGCTTTCAGCCCTTATGACGACTCGATTGCTTATGTTCCCCAGGCCGTTGGGCTGGTATGGTGTCGGGCCTTTGGCCCTTGCCAGCAACCGATGCCGCGCTTGTGGGATACCTTGTGGAAAACCTTTTCCAACTTGGTCGCGCGACGTTGTGCCGAGCGTGCGTTGCGGGGTGATCAGCTCGCCTGGGCTGCGGCAGGACTCATTCCGCCGCCTTGGCGCCGTCTTGAATGCAATACAACCGCTTGTCGGTGCGGAGCAGCAGCTTGTTGCCGACGATGGCCGGCGTGGCCATGCCGATGTCGTCTTCGGCCAGCTTGTTGGTGTGCAGGATCTCGAACTGTCTGCCCGCTCGAATCACGAACGTGACGCCATCTTCGTTCAGGCAGAAGATCTTGCCGTCCGAGGCCCAGGGCGAGGAGGTGAACGCGCGGCCGTCCGGCAGGCGCTCACGCTTGTAGACCTCTTCGCCGGTCGCCGGATCGTAGCAGCCGAAGATGCCGCGGTCGTACAGCACATACAGCAATCCCTGGTACAACAGCGTCGAAGGGTTGTATGGCGCGGCGGCGTTGTTCTTCCAGATGATGAAGTCGTTCGCATCTTCGTCCTCGGCCGGTGTAATGTCACCGCTGGCGCCCGGGCGAATGGCATAGATCGGCTTGTTCTTGTCCATGATGTAGCCCGAGCTGATGTAGAGCACGTCGTCCTGCGAGTAGGGCTTGGCGATCGTGATGCTCGACATGCCCTCGAGCTCCCACAGCAGCCGGCCTTCCAGATCGTACGAGCGGTTCTTCTTGGTGCCGGTGGTCACCAGTTCCGTCCGCTGGCTGTTTTTCCAGATGTAGGGCGTCGACCAATTGCTCTTTTCGCCTTCGCGCTCCACGCGAAACAGCTCTTCGCCCGTGCGGGCGTTCAGACCCAGCAGATACGGCGCTTCATCGTTGTCGTTGACGATGAACAGCTTGCCCTCGTACACCACGGGCGAGGCGGCCGTGCCCCAGCCGAAGCGCATCTTGTGCGGCTCGATTTTCTTTTCCCACAGCAGCTTGCCGTCGAGGTCATAGCAGAACACGCCCACGTTGCCGAAATAGGCATACACCCGCTCGCCGTCGGTGACGGGCGTTTCCGAGGCGTAGCTGTTCTTCAAATGAATCGGCGCGGTCGGCACGCCCTCGTGCGCCGTTTGCTCCCACACGATGCTGCCGGTGTTCAAGTCCAGGCAGATCACTTTCCAGGCGTGCGAGTCTTCTGACGGTTTGGGCCGCTCGCCGCCGAAGTACAGCCCCTTCTTGAGCTCCTCGGTCTCGCCCGAGTTGACGCACGTGGTGACGAAAATCTTGTCACCCCACGCGATCGGGCTCGACCAGCCGCGTCCTGGCAGATCGGTTTTCCAAGCGACGTTTTCGGTGGTCGACCAGGTATCGGCCAGCTTCGAGCCCGCCACAAACCCCATCGCATCCCCGCCGCGCAGTTGCGGCCAATTGTTCTGAGCAGAGCAGGGCAGGGCAGCGACGACGAGCACAGCCAGCGTCAACACCGAGGTTGCAGAGCAACGCATAGTCCACCTTTGCTTCGCGCGTTTGGAAGGGCCATTGAATTGGATGCCATGGATCCTACGGCACGGCAAATGTACGGTCAACAAACCGAACCGAACGCCGCGGGTTACCCCTTGATCACCCCGATCGGCCGCATGCGCGCCACTTTCTTCGCCAATCCGGCGTGGTGTACCACTTCCACCACCAGGTCGACGTTCTTGTAGGCGTCGGGCTGTTCTTCGGCCAGGCCCTTCCAACTGCGGGCGCGGGCGATCACCCCGCGGCTGGCTAGTTCCTTGTCGATGTGGCGGCCTTGGGCGTGCTTGATGGCGGCGTTGCGGCTCATCACCCGGCCGGCGCCGTGACAGGCCGAGCCGAAGGTTTGCTCCATGCTACCCGGCTGACCCACCAGCACCCAACTGGCGCGGCCCATGTCGCCGGGAATGATCACCGGCTGGCCGATGTGCTTGTAGGCCACGGGAGTTTCGGGATGCTCGGCCGGAAAGGCCCGCGTCGCTCCCTTACGATGCACCCACAGGCGCTTCTGCTGCTTGTCGACGGTGTGCTCTTCCAGCTTGGCGATGTTGTGCGCCACGTCGTACACCAGGTTCATGCCCAGCTCTTCCCACGTGCGATTGAACACATTGGCGAAACATTCCCGCGCTTGCCACATGAGCAGTTGCCGGTTGCACCAGGCAAAGTTCGCCGCCGCGCACATCGCACCCAGGTATTGTTGTCCCTCGTGGCTTTCGATTGGAGCGCAAGCAAGCTGCCGGTCGGGCAAGTGAATGCCGTACTTTTCCGGCGCGTTGCGCAGCAGGCGCAGCGCGTCGTCGCACACCTGGTAGCCCAAGCCGCGCGAGCCGGAATGGATCATCACGCACACCATGCCCTGGGCCAGCCCCATGGCCCGGGCGGCCGTTTCGTCGAACACGGAGTCGACCAGTTGCACTTCCAGGAAGTGGTTGCCCGAGCCCAGCGTGCCGCACTGGTCATAGCCGCGCTCGAGCGCCCGATCGCTGACAAAGTCGGGCTGGGCTCCGGCGATCTTGCCGCGGGCTTCGGTATGATCGACGTCGCTATCGACCGCCAGGCCCCGCTTCACCAGAAACGGCACGCCCTCGCCCATCAGTTGCCGCAGTTCGTTGGGCGAGAAGTGATATTTGCCCCCCTGCCCCGTTCCGCTGGGCACGTTGCGATACAGCTCGTCGACCAATTGCGACTGCACCGGCGCCACGTCCTGGGCGGAGAGGTTCGAGCGCACCAGCCGCACGCCGCAATTGATGTCGTAGCCCACGCCGCCCGGCGAGATCACGCCCCCTTCGTTCGGATCGGTCGCGCACACGCCGCCGATGCAAAAGCCATAGCCCCAGTGAATGTCGGGCATGGCGAGGCTGGCCGTTTGAATGCCCGGCAAGTGCGCCACGTTGGCCACCTGGTCGAGCGCCTCGTCGTGGCGAATCAACTCGATCAGGTTGTCGTCGGCATAGACGATGCCATCGACGTGCATGCCCTTGCGATACGACTTGGGAATGCGCCAGGTGGTGTCGCTGGTGCGTTCCAGCGGTCCGCGATAGGCGTTCTTGGCCATGGGGTTCTCGACTCTTTGGATGCATCACCCCAATACATCAACGCAAATGGCCACTCGTTTGCGAGGGTATTTCTGAAAGGATGTCGGTATCGATGAGTGCATTGACCATAATCTGCCCTAGCCCTGATCCGGCAGTCTCAGGACGCTGAACTCCCGCGATCGATAGACGTCGTCCATCAACTTGTCGGCAATTGCTGGATCATCGGCGAACAGCCCCAGCAACGCCTGGGAAGAAGGCGTGGGATGCTCCATCTGATCGAGCGCCTGTTCCAGAATCTCGTCGAGCGAGCAATGACTCGCCTCGGCCAGCTTCCGGCGCGCTCCAAGATGCGAGCGTCAATATTCGTGTGTTCAGTAGCCAATTTGCGTTTCCTTTCGCGCCACACTAATTCTAGCACGAAGCAACGCCGGTCTCGAATTGCCGGCGGCGCATGCCTGCCCCCCCGATACATCAAGTCAAATATCCACGATCACTTCCGCTAGCCAGCCCTCGCCCGCGCGCTCGAGCTTCAGGCCGTGATAGGTGATGGCCTTCACCTCGTGATCGAGTTGATGCCGATGGTCGTCGATAGGTTCGCCGCGCGCGGTTGCCACCAGGCCCGCTTCGTTTACCGTCACGTCGAAGTGCGTCAGCAATAGATGCCGCGTCTCGTGGATGTACAGCAATTCGCTCAGCCAGTCGAACAGCAGCAGTTCGGTCGGTTCGCCGGCGACTTCGAGGTGGATCGTTTCCCGCGGCTCGACGGTGGCCAGGTCCGACACGATCAGCGAGAACAGCCCCCGGCCCGCCTCGGCGAACAATTCGTTCAGACTGGCCGCATGGATGCGCAGGCCCACGTCGGCCGTGTGGTCGAAGGTCTCATACGTCATAGGCGTCTTTCGGCCACGTGGCCGGCGCTTGCAGAGGATTCGTCCGCAATTGTCGAGCGGCGTCGGCGGCAGGCTAGCGGTTCGTTGACAGCTTGACCGCCCTCCCTATAATTTGGCAATCCCGTCCCCGCGGCGAAATCCGTGCAAGACCATTCCGCCGCTGGACCGATCTTCCCTGAAGGTCGGAGTTTTCAACATGCCGCCAGCCGGCACAGGAGTGGAGCATACCATGGGCAACGCCGCTGAATTTACCGACGCCAATTTTCAGCAAGAAGTTCTCGATTCCGGTGAGCCGGTATTGGTGGACTTTTGGGCTCCCTGGTGCGGTCCTTGCCGGATGATCGGCCCGGTGATCGAGGAGCTTGCGGGCGAGTACAACGGCTCGATCAAGATCGGCAAGCTGAACATCGACGACAGCCCCGGCGCCGCGCAAAACTACGGCGTCAGCAGCATCCCCACGCTGATGGTCTTCAAAGGCGGCGAGGTGATCGACCGCATGGTCGGCGTGCCCACCAAAGCCCGCTTGCAAGAAGTGCTCGACGCGGCCAAGGGCTAGTCCGCATAGCGCGGCTCGCCCTGCGTGCTGTCGCCCGACTGCCAGCAACGTGCGCGACTGCGCACATCTCGTCCCCGCTCGGCAATCGCACCGAAACACTTCAACTTCGTTGCGCGCCATGGTCGAAGTAAGGGAATAGGGAAACCCTGTCGATTATGCCGCCCGGTTGGAGCGCATGGGAACTCGGTCTGGCCACGTTCGTGACCGCCGAAGGGTCCGCCAATCGCGTCGGCACGCGCCGAGCGTGAGTATGTCTGTCAGCGAGACCAGCCAATCCGCGTCGTTCGAGCATCCGCCGCTGAGCGGACCGGCCAACGGCACGCGCGTCGATCCGGCCCACGTGATCGCAGGCAGCGTGGAATCGGTCGAAAAAACGCCAAGCACGCCCGCCGCCGAACCTGCCAACGGGGCGATGCAGCGCGTTCGCTCGCAGGCAGCGCAATTGGCGGCGCACTTGCAGCGCCAAGCGACTTCGGTCGACCACCGTGAAGCGGAACTCAATTCGCGGCTGGCCGCGATGGAAAGCCAGGTTCGCAACGCGCGGCTGTGGTTCGGCGAACAGCAACTCGAAATCGAAACGCGGCAGGCGGAGCTCGCTCGTCGCGAGCAAGAATTGAGCGAGCGCGAGGCACATCTGGCCGGCAACGCGCCGCGGGACCGCAAAGCGTCGCGCGGCGCATCGACTGTCGACGAAGAACTCCTGCGCGGCGCGAAGCCGAGATCCAGCGGCGGCAAGCCGAACTCGATGCGCTGGCCGCACGGCTTTCCGAACAACTCACGGCTTCGCGGGAAGTGGAAGAAGCCCGCCGCGCGCGAGTAGCCATCGACGCCCGCGGCAAGGAGCTCGAACGCTCGGAACAAATGCTGGCCGCGGCGCACAGTGAAGTCCAACGTCAGCGCGATGAACTCTCCAAGCACCGCGCGCGGTGGGTCGAGGAAACCGAAGCCGAACGCCGCAGGGCCGCCGACGAACAACAGCGGCTTTTGACCGAGCACGATAAAGCCCGCGCCGAATTGAAGCGCCAGGCGGACGAGCTCGCCGCACGGCAACAAGTGCTGGAACAGATGCGGGCGGACATGTCGCGCTCGCAGCAAGAGGTGCTGGAGATTCGCCTGGCGACCGAAGAGCTGTGGGCCCGATTGTGCGGCTCGATGGCGCCGGCGGCGCTGAGCCGATCGCTGGCGCAAATTCGCGTGCAATTGGCCGAACAACAGCAACTCGTGCGCAGCGAACTAGCGCAGCAAAAACAAGAGATCGAGGCGCTGGGCGACCAACTGGCCGAACAGCATCACAAACTGGCCCAGCGTCGCGAGGCGATCGAAGCATGGTGCGACCAGCGCCAGCGCGAACTTGTTGCACAGGCCGAACGTTTGCAGGAGCAGGAGAATCGCCTGGCCGAAGAGCGGGCCGAGATGGCTCAGCAAACGGAAGCCTGGAACAACGAGCGGTTTCGCCTCAATCAGGAAATCCGCCGCTTGCTCCGCGAACGGAGTCGGCCGTCAACCGCGGCCTAGAGGCTGTGGGACGAAACGTACGGAGCAGGGGACAGCCCCATTGTTCCGCCCGGGCGCCAAAAAATCGGGAAAGTCCCCGCCTCGGCTGCCGTCATCCGTTATTCGGGCGTCGCTTCGACTTTGACAGCCGGTTGGTTGAGCGAGGCGGTCTCGGCGTCGGCGGCCTGTCGGTCGGCGAAAACTCGAGCGGCGTGCGCCAATTGCATGCCGACTCGAATCTCTTGCGGATGAAACCACATCTCGCTCGAGCCGTCGAGATGCTCGATGCGCTTGTTGGCGAGTTGCTCCCAGCTCATCTCGTTGGCCAGGTGCCAGGCCGCGGCCTGAGCGGCTCGCTGGCTCATCTTCTGGTTGCCCATCGCGGTCAATAGTTCCTTGACGCCTGGCTTGGTCGTGACCGTCTCGATCGGCTGGATCTCGTAAGGGACGCCTGGCCGCGGATCCTTCTTGCCATGCTCCAGACACACGGTGGGCACTTTCAATTTGGCGACCTTTTCCGGCGCGATGTTCATCATTCCCATGCCGCCGCCCATGCCGCCGCCCATGCCGCCGCCCATGCCGCCGCCCATCGATTGTTGCGAGCTGGAATTGCTGCCGCCCCCCGATCCACCCCCACCAGCACGCTGCGCCAACACTGGCACTCCGGCAAATGCAGCGGGCAGGCGAACCGTGAGCGGCTGATCGGTCTTGTTCGTGATGAATACGTTTGCTTGCGTGGCGTCTTTGGGAATCAACTTCACGTCGATGGTTTTCGCTTTGATCGCGTCGAACAGATCGACCGCGGCAACATCTTCCGCGGCGGCAGCGCCGTCGGTTTTCACGCGTTCGGCCGCCACCACCGTCGCCGCCAGCGCCAGCAAGCCGGCCACCAATCCGCCACGTACGCCAAGTTGCAATGCGGCCACGATGGAGCCCTCCGGAAATGATCTGTTCCGCCGCCGAAACGTGCCCGCCTGACGGCGCGCCAACCGCTCAGCGACAGTCTCCAAGATAATCCGCCAGGGGCGAAAAAGCCAACCGAGCCAGCGGTCCCGCCGGCCAAAGGGATGCGAAACATCCCGGATATGCGGGCTGCCAGGGTCGCCATCACCGTTGGGGGCTCGTCCTTGGGCGGCGCCCTGAGATCGCCATACCCCACCCGATAGACGCAAAAAAGCCCGCCGGATTCCGCTGCCGACGGGCTTTTTCGCTTTTTTAGGACAGCCACCGTGCTCGCACCCCGGGATAGGAGGCCGAGGCCCAAGCTGCGCGGATGTCCCCGTAAGGTAATACCCGGGGCGGTTTCAAAAAAAACCGTTCACCCGGCGGGGGGACTAGTACATGTCGTAGTCGCCGCCGTGACCGCCACCGGCTGCTTTCTTGTCCTTCTTGGGCTTTTCGGCGATCAGGGCGTCGCTGGTCAACAGCAGAATCGCCACGCTGGAGGCGTTTTGCAGGGCCGTGCGCGTGACCTTGGTGGGGTCGATCACACCGGCCTTGACCAGGTCTTCGTACGTGTCGGTCGCGGCGTTGTAGCCCGAGTTGCCTTTGGCTTCGACCACGTGTTCGCAGACGATGCCGCCGTCTTGTCCGGCATTGGCGGCAATAGCGGTCAGCGGTGCGCGGCAGGCCCGCAGGATGATGTTGTAGCCAACCTGCTGGTCGTGGCTGAGCCCTTCGGCCTTCAAACCCGAGGAGGCTCGCAGCAGTGCCACGCCGCCGCCCGGGAGAATGCCTTCTTCCACGGCCGCACGGGTCGCGTGTAGGGCGTCTTCGACGCGGGCCTTCTTCTCTTTCATTTCGCTTTCGGTCGCGGCGCCCACGTTCACCTTGGCCACGCCGCCGGCGAGCTTGGCCAGCCGCTCTTCCAGCTTCTCCTTGTCGTAGTCGCTGGTGGCCACGCTGATCTCACGTCGGATCTGCTCGATGCGGGCTTTGATGTCGTCCTTCTTGCCCGAGCCTTCGATGATCGTGGTGTTGTCCTTGCCGACGATGACTTTCTTGGCGCGACCGAGATCGGTCAGCGGCAAGTTCTCGAGCTTGATGCCCAGGCTTTCGAAGATCGGCGTGCCGCCGGTCAGAATGGCGATGTCTTCCATCATGGCCTTGCGACGATCGCCGTAGCCGGGCGCCTTGACGGCCACGCACTGGAACGTGCCGCGCAGGCGGTTGATGACCAAGGTGGCCAGGGCCTCGCCCTCGACGTCTTCGGCGATGATCAACAGCGGCTTGCCCGAGTTGACGACGGCCTCCAACAGCGGCACCAGTTCCTTGATGTTGGCAATTTTCTTTTCGTAGACCAGCACGTAGGCGTCTTCCAGCACGCACTCCATGGTGGTCGCATTGGTGACGAAGTAGGGCGAGACGTAGCCGCGGTCGAACTGCATGCCCTCGACCCATTCCACCTCGGTCTTGAGGCTTTTGCCTTCGTCGACCGTAATGACGCCGTCCTTGCCCACCTTGCTCATGGCTTGGGCCAGCAGCTCGCCGATTTCGGTGTCGTTGTTGCTGGCCACGGTGCCGACTTGCGCCATCTCTTTTTCGCTCTTGATGGCGATCGACATGCTCTTGAGCTTGGCGGTGATGTCTTCGACGGCCTTTTCCATGCCCTGCTTCATTTGCACGGGATTTACCCCGGCCACGACTCCGCGCAAGCCCTCGTTGAAGATGGCCTCGGCCAACACGGTGGCCGTGGTCGTGCCGTCGCCGGCCAGATCGCTGGTCTTGGAAGCGACTTCGCGGACCATGCGGGCGCCCATGTTCTCGTAGACGTCTTCCAGGTCGACTTCCTTCGCCACGGTCACGCCGTCCTTGGTCACGGTCGGCGAACCAAAGCTCTTTTGCAAAATCACGTTGCGGCCCTTGGGACCCAACGTCACTTTCACCGCTTTGGCGAGCTTGGAAACGCCGCGCCGCATCGCGTCGCGGGCTTCCTGATCAAACGCAATCATCTTGGCCATTGATTCGTGTCTCCTTCGAGGGTGGCTCGTCGCGAGCCCGTTTTTTTTGATTGGATAGTGTGCTGTAGTCGGTCGAGAAAGTCGCGTGGGAGCGTGCCGGCCGATGGCTGGCCGCCGGCGGCGCGCTCGCTCGAGCCGCGCTACTCGATCACCGCCAGGATGTCTTCTTCGCGCATCAGCAACAGCTCTTCGTCGCCGATCTTGATGGCTTCCGGCGCGTACGAGGTGAACAACACCTTGTCGCCGATCTTCACTTGCAACTTGCCGCGCGTGCCGTCGTCCAACAGGCGGCCATCGCCAATCGCCACCACGGTGCCCCGCGACGGCTTGTCCTTGGCCGAATCGGGCAGCACGATACCACCGGCCGTCTTCGCTTCCGATTCTTCACGCTCGACGACCACACGGTCGCCCAGGGGCTGTAGCTTGACGCCGTCGCCGGCTTTCTTCTTGGCCTTGGTGGCTGTTGCCATGGTTTTTTTCCTCCGCACGTCGATGTTGAGATCGTTGTTTTGTCCGGTGATTCGCGGCTGCCGCGACCGCCAACAAGCGGGCGCAGCCGCAGCGCCTGCCAAACCTGGCGCTTCGGGCGCCACCTGGTCCCGCCTCAATGCAACTGCCGGGCCAGAGCCCAGGGGGAAACTCCAAGTGAATTCCAAGCAACCATTTACGGTGAATTGTCGCGTCATCGTGCGGGCCGCGACGCATGCCAAGGCCGTCAAAACGTCCCGGTCACAGCAACGGGAAGCTGCCAAATTGACAGCCGCTGCAGTTGGGCCAATCCCGAGCGGCTTTTCGACCACGTGGCCCCCGCCCCGGTTAACGGCCGCCCAGCACGCGCCCTGCGCGACCAGCCTGGCACTCGCTCTTCGCACAAGCTGCCAACCGGCGCGGTCCTGAGCGTGCGAATTGCCAACCAGAAGATGATTGAAATCGCTCGGCGATTTGCGGCAAACACCGTCGAAAACCGCTGCGAGTTCGGCCCTGCGTTGCAAATCCTTGCTAAAATTTCTAGAGACGAGGCCAGGCATGATTCGAGCGCCAGCACTTTGGCATTGAGCGTGCTGGAAGTAGGGAGTGCGTTTGGGCGCGCTGGATGAATCAGCCGCCGCGGAACCGTTCACTTTGAAGTAGGTGTCGTATGAGCGCGAATATGAAATTGCCGGTTTTGGTCGTGGACGACAACGAAGATTCGGCCGCCATGACGGCTAAGCTGCTCTCCGCTCTGGGGTTCACCGCCGACGTTGCCAACAGCGGCGTCGTCGCGTTGCAACGGGTCGAGCAGAAGCACTATGGCGTGGCGATTCTCGACTATCAGATGCCCGGAATGAACGGCCTGGAGCTGTTTCGGCAAATCCGCGAAATCCAGCCCGACCTGTGCGGCATTTTTCTCACCGGCTACACCACGATCGACGTGGTCTTTCCAGCCATCGAGGCGGGCGTGCTGCGCGTGCTCTCCAAGCCGGTCAACTTCGAGGAGCTTGTGCCGATCATCGAAGAGCATCTTGTCTCGGAAGCGTAGCGCACCGTACCATCGCGCGCGTGCGGTGGTCATCGTGCCTGGCATCTTGCCAGCCTCGATCCTCGACCGGAGCGTAGCTCGCGGGCTTTGAGGGGTAGCGTAGCTCTCGGGCAGGCCCCTGGCGACGCGGCGGCCAACCGCCTTCAATCTGGGGCGGCACTGCGTGCTAGAATTGCTATAATGCGGCCCCAGATTGGCATGGCGGCGCGCCGTGCCGTGGCGGACCATGCCAGCTCATTGCAACCGGGGAGTTGAACTTGAGCGATCCAGATGAACTGATTTCCATCTACGAGGCGGCCAACGTTACCGAGGCTCACTTCGTCAAGAACATGCTCATCGACGAGGGTATCGAAGCCTCGGTCTCGGAAGAAGACCAGCCGCTATCGTTGCCCATCACCCCCACCGGCGTCTTGATCTTTCGCCGCGACGAAGGGCGCGCCCGGGCGGTGATCGACAAGTACGACGAGGAGCAGGAAGCCCGCGCCGATCGGCCGGATTGGACCTGCCCCAAGTGCGGCGCCACGGTGATCGGCGCCTTCGACGAATGCGACGCCTGCGGCGCCGACCGGCCGGGCAGCGGCGACTAGAGATTTAGGCGAATAAGGATAGCGCCCTCGCGCTCACTTGCTGGGCTCGCCTGCCTTCCGCTGTTTGGCCGAACGCTTCATTCAGTTCGCTTGCGCGGCCTCGATCGCAACGCGCATCTCATCGACGGTCGAATAGTTCTGAAGCGTCAGGTCGAACGAGTAGTTGGTATCGAAAATGCGAAGCGGCACCTTCAGGTGCGTTTGCAGGATCAAGGCTGCGCAAAGCGCGGCGTCCGACGTGCCTGACAACGAGATCGCCTCAAGATCCTCGCTTAGACTAACGATCGTCCAATCGTCAGGTTCCGTGTAGTGAGCCTCGACCGCAGCGCCGACCAGTTTGTCAAACCGCACGTCTCGAAATCCGTCCTGTGTGGAAAAGATGTGCGACACCGCCGCAACATCGAACGGCATTTCATCAACTCTAATAAGCAAGATATTGGTCATCGGGTTTCAGACCTCCTATGGCGCCACACGCACGGTGCCGTGCAGCCCGATCTCTCTGAGCAGACTCTCAAAAAGCGCTTTTGACCCGGCCGTGTTTGTAATAATCTCAATGGATTTGAAGGGTGTCGAGCCGCTCTTGATAATGGTTGCAGCCTTTTTGAGCCTGTCGCGGGTATCGGTCAAAATCTTGGCACGAACCTTTTCTGGACATGTCGACCCTGGAACATACGGACTGCTGTTTGGCTTGTCTACATGCTTTGCTTCCAGGATTGTCGAGCCTCGATATCCGTCAATCTCATATTTGACTCCACCGCCCGACAGTTCATAGTTGTGCGGTCCAGTGTGCTTTATCTCATAGGCGTCGGCAGGCGTCCGCGTGGGTGTAGCCTTGCGCGGGACAGTCTTCACGAACTCGTCGATCTCCCCGAGGTGCCTCGCGTTGGCCGCGCGGCCAAGGTCTCGTGCGGCCTTGGCGTTCGCGCTAAGTCCCAACACACCGCCGGCAATTTGTGCTCCGTTGGCGATATTGACGCCGTTTTGGCTCGCGTCGTACACGCCCTGAATGACTCCGACCGCATTGCCAGCAGAGTCAAACGCCACGAGTGCCCCGCCGGCGGTGCGGGCGACCGAGCCACCTTTGGAAAGCGCAGAAACCACTCCACCCGTTCCGACCGCAATGAGAACTTGTCCACTCGCTGTCGAAATCGAAACCGCCGTGTCGTAGCCGCGTTCGCGATCCTCCTTAGTGACGCCGATTAGCTCGAGTTGGCCTGGCTTCAGGCCCAGAGTCGCCACGTCCTTGACAGCCGTCGCAAAGCCATTGACGACCGCCTTGCTCCCAGTGAGTGTCCCGGCGGCCGCCGCCCGTGCCACTTCGGCGGGAAGTCGCGCGGCCGATTCCAAATCGGCAGCAAGGCGACCTGCACGGATCATCGCCGGCGACACTACGCCCGTCAGTTGAGAGATGGTCCGATTGCGCTGGATGATCTTGTCGAGGAACGAAGGTGAGCTGCCTCTTCCCGATCCGCCGGTCGCACCTCCCTTCTCGACCCATTGCCCGCCGGTCGGCGTGCCTTCTGGCGCACGAGGATGATCGGTTTCGTTCCATTCGGTAACAAGCGAATCCGCCTCCGTGAATTGCTCGATGGCTTGCCACGCCCTGCGCTGCTGGGCATCGGCGCGTTCGATCGCCCTCAGCTTCGCTCGAGCCTCGAGCGAGAGTTGAGAAGCCCATTCCAACAGTTTGCGACTACGATCAGCGTCGCGCTGGGCGGCTTGTAGATTGCGGAGCTCATTTGCGTGAGGCGAGGAGAATGCCGCAAGCCGTCCCGATGTCTCTCGTTGGGCATCCGGCTTGGCCGCGGGCGATGAGGTTCGTGGATTCGGCCTGCCCGAAATCGCCTGTGCGAATAGCCAAGCTGCGGTTGGCAATGGATCGTCGGCTACATCCTTTGCCTTGGGATCGCGGTCCATGAAACGCCCTCTGCGGGTGCGCAAAAAAGAGCCCGCACCCGGTGCGCGCTTTGTGGGCACGTACCGGCTACGGGCTCTCTGGAAACTCGTTGTCGAGGTCTTGGCGACCCGGTCGAGCTCTTCGGATACCCCGGTCACTCGTGGTGACCGCGTTTAGCAATCAACTCGCTGACGATTCGCAACCTAGCACAAAGGGTGGCCCAATTTCTAGTCTCAAGTTCGGAAATCTATTCTGCCCAGCGTCTGCCCAGCGCCTTCTCGCCCGCTTCCAGCAACCGCACGATCCGCTCGACGTCGTAGACGCATCCGGCCCAGGTGCCGCCGCTGGCGCGCTGCAACGCGGCCCACAGCCGCGTGTCGTCGGGCAGATTGTCGTCGGCGTGCAGATCGGCCCGCGGCGGGCGTTCGTCCAACACGTGCTGCGCTTCGGCCGGCGTGAACTCGCGCGTGGCGTCGCCCACCAGGTCGATCGTGCCTTGCAGTGTATTGCGATCGATCGCGATCTGAATCCGGTCACCCTCCAGCACCTTGCCGATTGGCCCGCCGGCGAGGGCTTCGGGTCCCACGTGGCCGATGCAGGCGCCGGTGCTGACGCCCGAGAACCGCGCGTCGGTAATCACGGCGACTTCGCGTCCCCATTCGAGATACCGCAGGGCGGAGGTCACCTGATACGTCTCTTCCATGCCGGAGCCCATCGGCCCGCGGGCCGCCAGCACGATCACATCGCCGGGTTGAATCTGTCGTTCGCCCTGCCCTTTGATGGCCGCGATCACATCGCGCTCGCGCGTGAACACTCGGGCCGGCCCGGTTTTGCGATACACGCCGTCGGCATCCACCACGCGCGGATCGATCGACGTGCTTTTGATTACGGAGCCTTCCGGGGCGAGGTTGCCGCGCGGAAAGCAGACGGTGCTCGTCAGTCCGCGCGCTTTCGCCTGCGCCGGGGGCATGATGACGTCGTTGGCGTCGATGCCGTCGCGGCGCTTCGAGTGTTTCGCGCACGGCAGACCTGCGTGGCGACGATTCCCACCAGGTCGAGCGCCTCGCCCAAGGTGCAGCCGCCGACGGTGAGCACGTCCAAATTCAAAAGGCCCAACGCGCGCAGGTGCAGCATGATTTCCGGCACGCCGCCGGCCAGGAACACGCGGACCGTGGGATGCCCCACCGGCCCGTTGGGCAGCGCGTCGACGAATCGCGGCACCTGCGCGTTCACTTCCTGCCAGTCCGCCACCGTTGGCACGCGCAATCCCGCGGCATGTGCGATCGCCGGAATGTGCAGCAGCAGGTTGGTCGAACCGCCGCAGGCCGCGTGCACGACCATGGCGTTGCGAATGGCCGCATCGGTCAAGATGTCGCGCAGTTTGATGCCGCGGCGATCGAGCGCCGCCAGCGCCAGCGCGCTGCGATGGGCCATGTCGAGCCAGATCGGCTGTCCGCTGGGCGTCGCGCCGTATGCGGCAGTGCCATGCCCAAGGCTTCGGCCACGACTTGCGACGTGGCGGCCGTGCCCAAGAACTGACAACCACCGCCGGGCGAAGCACAGGCGTGGCAACTCAGTTCGGCCGCGTCTTCCAACGTCAGTTCGCCATGCACATAGCGAGCGCCGATCGACTGGATCTTGCCCGCGTCTTCGCCCACGCTGGGCGGCAGCGAAACTCCGCCCGGCACCAGCACGCAGGGCAACTCGCCGCAACCGGCCAACGCCAGCATCACGGCGGGCAGTCCCTTGTCGCACGTGGCCACGCCCAGCACGCCGCGGCGCGTCGGCAGCGAGCGGATGAGCCGTCGAAACACGATCGCCGCGTCGTTGCGATAAGGCAGGCTATCGAACATGCCCACGGTGCCTTGCGTGCGCCCATCGCACGGATCGGAGCAATAGGCGGCAAACGGCACCGCGCCGGCTTGTTTCAGCGTGCGCGCCGCCTGCTGCACCAGCAGCCCCACTTCCCAATGGCCCGTGTGATATCCCAGCGCGATCGGCGTGCCGTCGTCGGCGCGCACCCCGCCTTGCGTGCTGAGCAGCAAATACTGCGGTCCGACCATCTCGCGAGGGCTCCAGCCCATGCCGGCGTTTTGCACCAGCCCGAACAGGTCGCCGCAGGGCCAATCGCGCAGCATTTCATCGGTCAACGGCAGGGCGCCGGCCGGACCTGCCGCGGTGGTTTGCACGTCGTACAAACGTGCGTCGGCCGCGTCCAGGATTTGCAATGTTTCGGGCGCCAGTTCAGTCATGCGAGCAACTCACGGAGGAGTGGGAGTGGCATCCTGCGAGCCGCGGCGGCCCAGCAGCCAGCGCGCTATTGTCGTCGCCAGCACCGGCAGTGCAATCGAGGCGGCCAAAGCCAGCGGCAATTCGCCTTGCGATTGCGCCATCCGTCCCAATACGGCATACACCAGCGCAATGCCCAGGTTGCTGAGCATCACGGGGGGCAAAAAGCGGCGCCAGGTCATGCTGGTGGTGCCCAAAAAGAGCACCGCCGCTTCGGCCAGGATGGGCAGCGGTCGGGTAATGATCAGCAGCCACGCGCCGGCGCGGCGGCCGAGCCGGTCGATTTCATCCAGCTCTTCGACGGAAGAAAGTCGCGCCGCCAATGGCCGGCCGCAGACGCGAGCCAGACCAAAGGCAAAGATCGCTCCGGCCATCAGTCCCAACCAGGACGCCGCGGTGGCGGCCGGCACGCCCAACCGCGCACCGGCAAACGTGCTCACCAGGCTGGACGGCACCGGCAGCAGCACGTCCACGGCCAGCACGCCCACGGTCATCAGCGCCACGGCTTGCGGCAACGGCGGCGGATCGAGCCATTCGGCCACGCGCTGGTCGAGCGACTCGCCCAGCGCCACGAACGGCACGACCGGTATCAGCAGAGCCAGCACAATCACCAGCAGGGGTCGCCAGATTCCACGCATGATTTTTAGGGTTCTCGCGGAGTCCGCGGCGTTTGACTTGGCCCGGCTGCAACGTAACCTTGGATGCGCCCTCGGAGCGCACAATCCATACGATCGTTCGCACAGGCTCTGATTTCAATCGAATTATCATGCACTCGCAAAGCCGTTTTCCGCAATTGCCGCTGGCCGCCGTGGCCGTCGTCCTGCTGAGTTGGCCTCTGGCCGCGTCCGAACGTGTCCCATCACGCTACGACGGGATGCTCGCTCAATACGCGTCGTTGCCGGCCGATCAGCGCACCGCCTGGCTGAGCTGGCTGTTTACCTCGCGTTTGGAACCGGCCTGCCGCTTGACAATGTCGCGCGACGCGTACGACCACATCGAAGCCGACCAACTGGCCGCGCTCGACCGCGTGCGCGCCGGTCAGGAGTTCACGGCCGACGAGCTGGCGGATTTGCTGCAAGGGATCGACCGCGAGGAACGGGCCGCCATCAAGCAGCTTGCCAAGACGTATAGCCAGGTGACACACGAGGCCGTCGGCACGAACCTGTGGCTGTACCAACAGCGCATGGAGTACCTCAAGGCCGTGGGAAAGCTGAGCACGCACTCGCCATATCCTTTTGAGAATCAGAAGAGGCTGATCGATTGGATGAACGCGGCGATCCTGCAACAACGCTTCACGGGCCGCTCGCCCCTGCCGCCGGTGCCCGACTTCGATCATTTCGACCAGCAAGCCTGGTTGCGCACGTCGCCGCCAACGCTGGAAGTAAGAACGGCGGCCCGCCAGGATAAACGTCCGCTCTCCGCGGCCGATTTGGAGCAACGCATTACTCGATACAACACCGCGCTGAACAAGGTGGTGTCGAGCTTGTACGCGTCGCGAAGCTACGACGTCGACCAACTCAACGCCATCGTGGACCGCATCGCGCAACTGGGCCTGACGCGCGTCGGCCTGGCTGCCGGCGCCCTGCGGTTCCCCTTGGAACAAGTACGGCAGCTCACTCCGATCGACACGCTCGACGATGCGATCTCCCTGGCGCGCGTCAAAGTGTCGGCCACGCGTCGGGGGATTTTGCGAGTCGCCGACCACGAAATCGACCGGGTACAGTGGGACACGCTCAAGGGTCTCAACGGCGTCTCCCGCCGCTTGGACATGCTCTATACTGGCCCCGACCGCTAGCACGCATGCTATCGCAGCACTTCGTGCCGCCCCCGGCGGAGCCGGGGGCTGATCCTGTTGGCGCTGTTTCGACTCCGCTTGGCGTCATTTTGTCCCGGGTTTGTCCCGCTCTTGCGTGAAGTGACCTTCCGTCAATGCGGGTTCTTTGTTACTTACTCCGCCCACGCCCAGCAAGCGCGCGGAAAAACGCCGCGTGAATTGGATCGGGCGGCGCACATCTCATCTCATTCGAGTTGCTAAGTCCGGCCGCATGGATGCCGCCGGCCACTGGCCTCATTTCAATTCTTTCGGGACGAAAGAACATGAAACGGTTTCTTTTGGGCGTAACGGTGCTAAGTAGCATGGTCGGCTCCGGAGCGGTTGCCGCCTTCTACGGTCACGAGTATCTCGAGCAGCAAGCAGTGGAAACGGCCGACACCACGCCGCCGGTTGGTCCCGCTCGCGACCTGACGCCTCAGCCGATCGCGTTGGCCGACGAGACCCCGGCACTGGCGGCTGATGAGCCGGCAGTGGTTGGCAATCCGTTTGCCCGCGAGTCAGTCGAAGTGCAGCGCGTGCCCCACGACGTAGCGCCGGTGGACACGGCTGCTGTCGAGCCGGCCCCTCTCGAAGACACGTTCGAAGAAGCCGCCGAGCAATTGGCCGCCGACGCGAATTTCAACGACATTCCGCCGGCCGATGCAAGCGGCAACGCCCAATCGATGCCGGCAGCCAATCCGTTCGCGCAGCAATCGATGCCGGCGCAATCCGAACCGTATGCCGAACGTGTCATCGCCGCCGAAGCGCCGCTCGACGCGGCCGATGATGCCGTCGTAGCGGCCGGTGCCAGCGAGCCCCGCGCGTTGGAAGCAGCGCCTGCCGCCAGTTCGTTCGACCGCTATGGACGTCCGCTGGCGGCCGCGGCAGCGGCCACGGCCGGTACGCTGGCAGCCGAAAGCGCAGCGGACGAGTTTGCCCCCGAACAAGATGACTTCGCCAATACCGCCGCCGATGCCGCCGCTGAACCTCGACCGTTCGAGGCGCAAGCGCCCGCGGCGTTCGGCGCAATCGAAAACGGCGCCGAGCAGCCGTTGGAACCGGTCAGTGAAGGCACGGGCCGGCCGGGCGATCCGCGGCTCAGCGGCGCGCAGGCGCCCATGCTTACGATCGAAAAAACGGCGCCGCCTGAAATCCAAATCGGCAAGGCAGCCAAGTTCCAGATCAAGGTGCGCAACACCGGCTCGGCCGACGCGCACGGCGTGGAAGTACACGACACGATCCCGCAAGGCACGCAGTTCATCAACAGCAACCCGGCCATCTCGCCCGGACCCAACGGCGAATTGCTGTGGAGCCTGGGCACGCTCAAGCCGGGCAACGAGCAGAATATCGAACTGGATCTGATGCCCACCGACGAAGGTGAAATCGGCAGCGTGGCCACGGTACACTTCCGTGCCGAAGCCTCGGTGCGGACCATCGCCACCAAGCCCATGCTTGAAATCGAAGTCGAGGGGCCGCAGAGCGTGATGAAGGGCGAGCAGGTTTTGCTGAAGATCAAGATCTCCAATCCCGGCAGCGGCGCCGCCACCGGCATTGCGCTTTCGGAGACCGTGCCGCACGGCCTGACACACCCTGCCGGAGCGGAACTCGAATTCGACGTCGGCACGCTCAAGCCGGGCGAAGAGCGGCTGCTCGAGTTGTCGCTCGTGGCCGCCGAAGCCGGCATGGTCAACAACGTCGTCACGGCCACCGGCGACGCCAATCTGCGCGCTGAAGCTGCCGCCGAATTCGAGATCATCGCGCCGCAACTCGAAGTCAGCCTCACCGGCCCCAAGCGCCGCTACCTCGAACGCAACGCCGTGCACAACATCTCGGTGGCCAATCCCGGCACCGCCTCGGCCAAGGACATCGAGCTGGTGGCCGTGCTGCCGCGCGAGTTGCAGTTCGTCTCGTGCAACAACAACGGCCAGTTCGATCCGGCCACGCATAGCGTCTATTGGAGCCTGGAAGAATTGCCGGCTCAGGAAACAGGCACCGTCACGCTCACCACGCTGCCGCTGCAGCCGGGCGACACCAAACTGATTATCAAGAGCCGGGCGCAGCAAAACCTGGCCGACGAAAGCGAGGAAGTGCTGTCGATCGAAGGTCTGGCAGCCATCAATTTCCAACTCTCGGACGCCAGCGATCCGATCGAAGTCAACGGCCAGAACACGTATGAAGTCAAAGTCACGAACCAGGGCACCAAGGCCGCCAGCAACGTGCAACTCGTGGCCCTGCTGCCGCCGGAGATGAAAGGCGTCTCGGCCGAGGGCCCCGTGCGCTATCGCATCGAAGGCCAGCGCATCGTGTTCGAGCCGCTCAAACAGCTCGGCCCCAAGGCCGAAACGACCTACAAGGTCACCACCGAAGCCCTCCAGCCGGGCGACTTGCGTCTGCAAGTGCAAATCTCGACCGACGAGATCCGCGAGCCCATCACCAAGGAAGAAAGCACGCGGGTATACGGCAACGATTAGCATGCCGCCCCGTAGCTGAACTCGCAAGAATTCAGCCGGCACGCGAGCGCTGAATTCGTGCGAATTCAGCTATCCTACTTCTCCGTCGCCGTCGCATTCGGGCCGAAGCGGATGTGTTTGCCCGCGTGGCCGGCGAATGTGTCGCCCCACAGGATGCGCACCAGGGCGAACTCGGCCACGACGATGATCACCACCACCAGCGCCAGCGACGCGGCGAAACGCTTGATCAGCGTCAGGAAGTCCGGCGGCACTTGCAACTCGGCAAAGCGTTGCCGCGAGGGTAGCAACAGGGCCAATAGCGTGCAAGCGCAGGCGTTCAAGTGAATCACGCCCTCGGTGATCAAACGCTGTTCGGCAAACGGCGTGGTGCGCATCAAGTTGGCGATCACGATCCACCACAAAAACACCACGTACAGCAATTGCCCCTTGCCCAGTTGCGAGGACGGCATGATGTCCATCTCTCCGCCGCGCCAATAGCGCAGCACGGGCACGGCGATCGCGATGCCCAGCGCGACGTAGGCGATGCGAAACCAGATGTACGTGGAAATGCCATACAACTCGGGCGCTACGACGTCCGCCTTGAACCACATGGACTCCAGGTTCTTGACGATGTTCACGTAGCTAATCACCAGCAGCACGAACAGCACCGTGGCCGGCTCGGCCCAGCGCCGCAGCGGGGGCGACTCGGTCATGCGTGGCGCGCGTGTGGACAAATAGGCCATGGCCAGCGCCACGCCGATGCCCGAGATGAATCCGAACGTCTGTTCCAGCACGCTATGCCAGTTGGTTGATACCTCGCGGCCGAAGAACTGCTGCTGAAAGCCGGGATAGACCAGCACCAGCTTGATGAGGGTTGCGCCCGAGAAGCCCAGCCCGCCGAAGAAGCCGGTGGCCAGCGACGTCCAGGTGATGTCCCACTCGCGTTGGCGATAGAGGAAGACGTACATGCCGATCATCATGCCCAGGGCGCCGGCCCAGTTGTCGCCGCGCGGGGGCGTCATCCGCATGTGCAGCGCCACGGTCAAGAGGGTAAACCCCAGCCACCAGCCGCCGCACATGTGCAGAATGAGCGACGTTCCCCAGCACACGCGGTTGCGAGCGATGGCGACCAATAGCGCGGCCGCGCCGGCCACCAGCACGCCGATCCAGTCGGTGTCGTACCAGTCGATCCAGGCGGTTTGCTGTTCGAAGTCCGCCTGCGTGATCGTCTCGGCGGCCACTTGCTGCTCGAGTCCGCCGAGATAGAGATCGAAAAATCGGTCCTGCGCGAACCAGGCCAGAAACACGACGAATATGGGAATCAGAAGTTCGGTGAGCCGTTCGCGATCGAGAAACGCCGGCACCGCCGTGCCCGCTCCACCGAACGAAGCCCAGATGAAGCCGATGAGAAACAGACAGGCCATGCCGTACAGCACGCTGGTGCCATCGCCCGAGTGCGTGTAGGCGATCACCTGCATGTAGGAGATCGAACCGCCGAACGACCAGCCCAGCGCGCCGAAGAACGCAAAGAAGCCGATCCGCCGGTACCAGTCATCTCGACCGCTCACCAGCACGGCGGCCGTGGCCGATAGGACGCCGGCCAGCATGGCGCCGTATTCGTGTCCCCAGTTGCCGCGAATGCCCCAGCCGATCGACAGCGACAGCGCGACGAACAGGATGGCCAGCGGCGAACAAGCCGGCGCGGAGTTTTTCGAGAACATGATAGGCCTGAGCGATCGAAGGGTGGTGATTGGCGCCACTGCTAGCTTGCCTGGCAGTGCTCTTGCAATCGCACTGTTTGACAAGCAAACAGTGGCACCCCGTACAGCAAAACGTCAACGATTCGACGTTAGTTCAAGCCGTACAATGGAGCAAGCTTTCCCCGCAGATGCGCCAGCAAAGGCTCGGGCGAAAGCGGTTTTCCCGTGACTTTTTCCACCAGCTCGGCCGCCGAGTAACACTGGCCGTGTCGGTGGATCTTCTCGCGGAGCCATTCCGCCAGCGGCGCGAACTCGCCCCGGGCAAACGCCTCGTCCAATCCGCCCAAGTCGCGCTCGGCCCGTTCGAAGAACTGGCAGGCATACAAATTGCCGAGCGAGTAGGTGGGAAAGTAGCCGACCATGCCTGCGCTCCAATGGACGTCTTGCAACACGCCGTCGGCCGCGCTCGGCGGGCGAATGCCCAAATACTCCTGGTATTTGTCGTCCCACGCGGCCGGCACGTCGGCGATCGGAATCTGGTCCGCCAATAGCGCCTGCTCCAATTCGAAGCGGATCAGGATGTGCAGGTTGTACGTGGCTTCGTCCGCCTCGACGCGCACCAGCGACGGCCGCACGTCGTTGATGGCGAAGTAAAACGCATCGAGCGAAACATCGTCCAAGGCCTGGGGAAACAGTTTCTTTGCTTGCGGAAAGAAGTGTTGCCAGAACGGCCGGCTGCGCCCCACCAGGTTTTCCCACATGCGCGATTGCGACTCGTGGATGCCCAGCGAAACGGCTTCGCCCGGCGGCAACGCGTACCAGTCGGTGCGCAACCCTTGATCGTAAATGCCGTGGCCGCCCTCGTGCAGCGCGCTGAAAAACGCGGAGTTGAACCACCGCTCGTCGTATCGCGTGGTGAGTCGACAATCGTTGGGCCCCAAGCCGGTGCAAAACGGATGCGCCGTTACGTCCAGTCGGCCACGCTCGTAGTCGAAGCCGATGGCCGCCGACGCGGCGCGGGAGAACTCGTCTTGCGCAGCGACCGGATAGCGCCGTGCCAGGATGTCGACGTCCGCCTTTCGCTTGCTAGCGGCGATTTCTGCAACCAAGGGCACCAGCGCCGCTCGCAACTCCGCCAGCACGCCCGCCACCGTGGCGGTCTTCTCGTGCGGTTCGTATTCGTCCAAAAGCGCGTCGTACGGCGTGTTCTCGTAGCCCAGTGCCGCGGCTTGCGCGCGCTTCAGTTCGTAGGTCTTGGCCAGGTGTGGCTGAAACTGCCCGAAGTCGTCGTCCGCCCGCGCCTTCTCCCAGGCGTGCTGCGCCAGCGATGCCGTGCGGGCGAGTTCTTCGACCAACGATTGTGGCAGCTTCACTTGCTTGTCGTATTCGCGCTTCAACTGCCGAATGGTCGTGCCGGTGTCGGAATGCGGTTCGGCCGCCAACGGACTCTCGGCCAACTCTCCCAGCCACTGGCCAACTCGCGGATCGATGCTCCGCTGGTGCACGATGCCCGCCAAGAGCGTCAACTGTTCCGCCCGATACTCGGCCGCTGCCGAGGGCAACATGGTTTGTTCGTCCCAAGCCAGCACTTCGGCCGAGGTGGATAGCAAGGCCGTCTCGCGCACGTCGGCGCAAAGTCGATCGAAGGTTTGTTGATCGTTTCGCGTCATCGGCGGCATGGTTTCCATGGTCGGGCGAGAATCGCACGTATCGCGAGCCTATCTCGTGGGCCAAATCTCGACAAGCGAGACTCCCCTCAGCCAAAAACGTCTATTGTCGGCGACCCGCGCCGAGCCCCGGTGCATACGGGCCGGTTATAAGCACCACGCCAGGTTTTCCGGTGGTTTTTCTTGCTATTTCTCCATACGGTCCGAACGCCAACGCTCGTCGGTCTCGCCCGACTATAATGGAAGTATGGCAGATGGAATTCGCGCATACCTGATGCTCGTCGGCGCGGTGCTGATCTTCGTCGTCATTTTTCTGGCGCAGGACGCGAACCTGGCGTCGCTGATGCCGCCGGGTGAAGGCGACTACGCCGTGGTCGAATTTGTCATTGCCGCGGTGGTGCTGGCGCTGGCGACGTTCGCCATCGTGTTGGCATTCCTGCCGAGCTACTTTCGATGGCGCTCGGTCAAAGGGCTGATCGTTTCCATAACGACCTCGGTCGTGCTGACCGCGATCATCATCTGGGCCTATCGGTCGCTCGATGGGCCGATGTTCTAGTAGCATCAGTCGAGTGATTCGCCCATTGGCGGGCGTTGGGGTGCGGTTTCGCTCGTCTTGGCGGCCCCCGGTGCGTGCCGCTATACTTTGGGTAGCCGCCCGCGGCCCGATTTTGCCCCTTCGCGGATTTCCCCGCCCCCCGAGCTCGAGCCGGTTGGCCCATGCCTAAGTACGTCGTGCGAACCGGAGTGATGCGAGCGCTGGGCGTGTTCTCTTCGAGTCGCGACGAGACCTTCGCCCGCAATGCCGAGGTCGTGGTGCGCTCCGATCGGGGACTGGAAACCGGCGCCGTGCTGTGCGAAGCCACGCCCGAGGCGGTCAGCCAGATCAAAGACGCCGGGCACGGCCAGATTTTGCGCGCCATGTCGGCCGACGACCAGCGCGAGCGTTCGCGGCTGTTGGATCAGGCCCGCAAGGAGTTTCTCACCTGCCAGCGGCTGATCGCCGAGCAAAAGCTGGAAATGCAACTGGTCGACGTCGAGCACGTATTCGGCGGCGAGCGGGTGGTGGTGTACTATCTGGCCGAAAACCGCGTCGACTTTCGCGAGCTGGTGCGGCAGTTGGCCAGCGAGTTTCAAACCCGGGTCGAAATGCGGCAAATCGGCGTCCGCGACGAAGCCAAGGTGCTGGCCGACTATGGCGACTGCGGCAAGCCCGTCTGTTGCAACACGCACCTCACCGAAATGCCGCCGGTGTCGATGAAAATGGCCAAGATTCAAAAGGCCACGCTCGACCCGACCAAGATCTCCGGCCGTTGCGGCCGGTTGAAATGTTGCCTGCGATATGAATACGATACCTACGAAGCCTTGCAGAAAGAGTTGCCTCCGCTGGGCTCCGACGTCGTCACGGCCCGCGGTCGGGCACGCGTGCTGGCCCAGGAAATCCTGGCCGGACAGATCCTGATTGAAACGGAAGACCACCGTCGCGTGCTAATCGACGCCAGCGAAGTGCTGACGGTATTGAAGCGCGGCGGCGGCCAGGGCCGCGAACCGCGGCGATAAACCCAGAGGACCGCGCTCCGAACACAACGCGTTGCTTCCCCGATACACCCCATCGCCGCCCCGTTGAACCACATCATGCTCGACCCCTCGCATCCGATCGCCAAACTGCTGCAGGATGATCGTCGCTACAAGATCGACGCCTACGCCTTCGTGTTCGAAGCGCTCAACTACGCGCACACCAAGCTGGGCATGGGCACCGAACGCCCCGCCGAGAGCGAAGAAGGTGAAAGCGAAGCCGAGGAGGCTCCGCGCGAAGCCGAGCGGCATCTCACTGGGCAGCAACTGTGCGAGGCCATTCGTCAGTACGCGCTGGAACAATACGGTTATATGGCCAAGTGCGTGCTCAACACCTGGGGCGTGAAGAACACCGGCGACTTCGGCGAGATCGTCTTCAACCTGATCAACATCGGCCAGATGCGCAAGACCACCGAAGACCGCCGCGAGGACTTCGACGACGTGTTCGATTTCGAGACCGGCTTGCAACAGAGTTTCAAGATTACGCAAGCCGACGCTTGAGCGTCGCGCCGCAATACCGACGCGGCGCTCGCTGTCCACCATGACGATCAGCCACCGGCTCCGCCGGGGGATAGTGCCCGCAGCATTCCTTTCGACGAAGTCGTCCGCGCCGCAGGGCTAGTGTAAAACGGATTCACAAGCAGGCCACGCATGCCGCGCGCACGTCGCTCATCCTCGTCCAAGTCAAACGTGTCACCGCCCCAGTGCGACGCTGCGGGGGAATTGCCGCCGCCGCGCAAACGCCCGCTCGTATTGGCGCTGTCGATCGTGCTATTGCTCGGCTGGCTGGCGTTCATGATCGCCATGGCTTGGCGCAGCTTGACGTAAGTATCGCAGTCGATGGATGGCGACTGGCGAGCAAATCGCCACGTTCGACCAAATAATCGCCAGCGTCGCCTCACACGGTCCGAATTGGCGCCTCTCTTTTCGGAAGAACTCGCGTATCAGGCAGGACGTTGCTTGCCGTATCGCGCCAAGGTGCAACAATTTTTCCAGCGACTGCTCCCCTGGCAGCGCGCCGCACAATTCAATTGGAATAGAACGCAGGAGCCCTCGTCATGTTTCGATCCGCCAGCGCCGTGTTCATGCTTGCCGTTGTCTGGACTTTTGCAGCGGCGCTGCCGATCGCGGCTGTTGCCGCCGACGCGCCCACCAAAGCGTCGGTTGGTGGCAAGACGTATGAAGACACGGTCACCAAGGCGATCGAATTCTTGAGCAAGAGCCAGGCGGCGGACGGTTCCTTTAGCGCCGAAGCCGGACCGGCCGTTACGGCGCTGGTGGCCACGGGCATCCTCGACTCCGGACGCTCGGCCGACGATCCGGTCGTCGCCAAAGCTCTCAAATACCTGCAAGGCTTCGTGCGTTCGGATGGCGGCATTTATGCCGAAGGCTCGACGCACCAGAACTACGAAACGTGTATCGCCATCCAATGCTTTGCAGCGGCCAACGCCGACGGGCGCTATGACAAGCTGCTGGCCGGCGCGAACAAATTCGTCCGCGGCCTGCAATGGGATGACAGCGAAGGCCACGACAAGTCGAGCGTCAACTACGGCGGCGCCGGCTACGGCGGGCACAAGCGGCCCGACCTGTCGAACACGTCGTTCCTGCTCGACGCGCTCAAATCGAGCGGCGCCGGCCCGGACGACGCAGCCGTGCAAAAGGCGCTGGTGTTCGTCTCGCGCTGCCAGAACCTGGAAAGCGCCGACAACACCACTCCCTTTGCGGCCAAGATCAACGACGGCGGCTTTTACTACACGCCGGCCGCCGGCGGCGCCAGCATGGCGGGCACGACCGACAACGGCGGACTGCGCAGCTATGGTTCGATGACTTACGCCGGACTGAAGAGCATGATCCATGCGGGCCTTACTCCCGACGATCCGCGCGTCAAAGCCGCGCTGGCCTGGCTGGCCAAACGCTATACGCTGGAAGAAAACCCCGGCATGGGCGGCGCCGGCTTGTACTATTACTACCAGACCCTCGCCCGAGCGCTGGCCGCGGCGGGCAACGACAGCTTTACCGATGAGAATGGCAAAGCCCACCACTGGCGCAGCGACTTGATCCAAGCCCTGGCGGATCGCCAGCAGCCCGATGGTTCGTTCGTCAACGAAACGCCCCGCTGGATGGAAGGCAACCCGAACCTGGTGACCGGCTATGCGCTGATCGCGTTGGCGCAATGCCGGGAGTGAAGTAGGGATCAGGGGTTACGGGAGCGGGGCTAGGGGATAGGAACTTCGAGGCGATGCTCCGCAGGATGAGATTGCCGGCGAGTTGGTAGTCTATCTTGATATCAGCCGCAGCGGTTGCAAGGGATGTGCGTTAGCATTGGACCCAGGCAAGCACGACGGGCACGACATGACGAGCCAGACCGATTGAAATCCAAAATCGCAAATCCAGAATCGCCACCCCATCGTCGTGAAATCACCACGCAGCCCCTCCCCGTCTTCTTCCGCTGTGTCTTCGTCCTCCCGTCTCCAGCCTCCGGCCTCTCGCCTGATTCTTCAACCTGACTTTTTTGCCCGCGGCGCGCAGGCCGTCGCGCGCGATCTCATCGGCAGGGTGCTGGTGCGGCAGATCAATGGCCAGCAAATCGCGGCCGAGATTCACGAGACCGAAGCGTACGTTGGGCCGCACGATTTGGCGTGTCATGCCAGCAAGGGACGCACGGCCCGCACCGAGGTCATGTTTGGCCCAGCCGGTTATTGGTACGTCTATTTCATCTATGGCATGCACTGGATGCTCAACGTGGTGACCGGCGAGGTGGATCACCCCGCGGCCGTGCTCATCCGCGGCGCCGGCGATTGGACTGGCCCGGCGAAGCTCACCAAGGCGCTATCGATCGACAAGGGGCTCAACGGCCAGCGTGCTGCAAAGTCCAGCGGCCTGTGGATCGAAGACCGCGGCGTGACCGTTCCTCGCCGACGCATCCAGCGCACGCCGCGCATCGGCGTCGACTACGCCGGTCCCTGGGCCGCCAAGCCGTATCGCTACGTGCTTGCGCGGCTGGCCGCAACCCATCAGGCTCCGTAGCGGGATTCCTCGCTTCCGTGGCTTACTGGCGAGCCAAAGTGCAGTGCAAAGGGCTGAGCGGAGAGAGGGGGGTACGATCCCATCGGCGCAGGCCACCTCTACGGACGTATATAAGACGCCTGCGCCGCCAAGACGCGGGCCGCTCTCCCAAACGGAGAGCGAGCATCCATGCATTGAATGAAGGTGCGCCCATAGGATACATGGAGACGGGCACGTGATTGTAGGTTCGCTACCGCTGCATGCCCTTCAGGACATCGGCAATGCCCCGAGCGATTTCATCCGACCATTTCGTTCCATGATCTGGGCGGCTATCGCGCAACGTGAGCATGGCGTTAAAGTATGCAATGATCCTCTCGCCGGGAGGAATTACTTTCGTCACTCTCAAGCGCAAGCCGGGCGCATTTTCCACCTGCTTGATGGCGCTTGTGATGGCTTCCATCAACGATCCTGCTTCACGATCGAAATCGAGAAAAATCGCCCCTTCCGTCATTCCAAGCAAGGCATCGTCGCATCCTCCACCGTAGATCCCATTTTCCAATTCCGGCGTGATATCCTCAACGCCTGATAGAATCAGTGTGAAGGAATATGTGTCGGTATTGGAATCGGATGGGAGATCGTGTTGCTGGGTTGCCGTTGCCATTGCGCTATTCCCCACAGTGCGGGCAATTATCTACACGTCGCATGATCTTCTTTGCGTGGTTGTCCGCATTCCGTGGCGTTGAGTTAACGGATATTCTGCATCCGTTGCGGTCGCCTTGGGGGCAATGAAGAATTCCCCAATGGGTACCGGCCCTCCACGTCCAACCACTCGCTTCGGCGTATTGAACAGCCAACTCCACTTCTTTCTTGGGGTGGCGAGGTCTCTCGGCCATGCCTCGCGCCCATACTACGCGGTAAGAGGTGGGGCGCAGAAGAAAAACCGCATATCGGTGCGCCTACACGTGGCACATCCCAGCACGTTCGGAATGCGAACCTTTTGCCATCCTTGGACTTGCAACGTGCGATCCGCGCCTATGCCCCTCAGTTTTCACACTACGCTGACCATACTGGTCGGTCAAGAGGCGACATTATCATGCCAAAGAGCCATCAAATCAAGAGAACTACCGCGGAAACAGGACGATTGCAAAGTCGTTAATCCAAGGCTCCTACGAGTTTCAGGGCGTGGAGGGGATTGGCGCAGAGATCATCGGCTCGGGCTCGAAGCGGTTGTTTGGATTTTTGGGTCGTTAGTCGCAACACGCTCAGGGCTACGTTGGTGAGGCTTGCCAGGCGTTCGGCCAATCCTGGCCGACGACTCCAGTGCCGGTCTTCGTCCCACCAACGATCTTTGACGAAGTGCAAGCTGTTTTCCACTTGCCAATGAGCGCGTACGTACTTCAACAATTGCTTGGGCGTAGTCGTGGCCGGGTCGAGGCTGGTGACGAAGTACCGCGTTTCGCGCGTGGTTTTGCCGTTTCGGTCTTTCGTCTCGCGGTCGACTCGCAAGAGCATGCGGCAACCGGCAAGCCCCAGCCGCTGGCAGACATATTCGGCGTCGGCCAGGTCGATCCAAAGAAAACGAGTCTCCCTACGGCCCCCTTTTTTTCCCGCGTCTGAGCGGCCGCCGCGCTGTCTTGGGCCTGCGCAAAGCAGGTCTGCGCCGCATCCAGGATGTCGGGCTGGTTGGCTTTGATTTGGAACAAGTAGTCATGGCCCGAAGTCAGAATCAGTTCGGCCAGATTGCGCTGAGCATAGAGGGCATCGCCCGTGATCAAACGCAACGCCGGATACTTCTCGAACAGTTCGCTCAGGTGCGCTTTGAGCACTTCCGGCTCGGTGCTTTTGTCGCCCGACAGGGGCCATTGCCCAAGACACGCTTTCAAATCCTGGACAAAAACGTTCAGCATCTGAATCGGATCGCCCTGCGGATCGAAGCCTTGCTTCGACGTCTTGCCATCCACCGCCGCGACCAGAGCCTCCTGATCCGCCATTACCTCTTGCAACCACTGGGAAAACGCAGCTTGAAACTCCTCCAACGAGAACTTCGCCAGCGTCCGACTTAACGTGGTAGGATGCGGCGGCTTGCGACGCGTAAAGCCCAAAGGTCTGCGCAGCAGATGCCAGTTCCGGGCTGCCCACCGCTGCAAGCTGGCAAAATCGTTCAAGCGGCAGACCAGCCCCACGAGCGTCAGTCCCAAAATCCCCGAAAACGGATGACGAACACCACGCCGCTGACGTGGATCGGCCACCTCCGAAAAGGCCACCATCAAAGACGGAAAATACGATGGTAGTTGCATGGCTAGCTCCTTCTCCTAAAGCCAACCCGCATCACCCGGTTAGGATCGCACCTGCATTATACAAAACTCAACTTTGCAATCGTCCTGACGAAGCGGCGATCGACCAAGGGCTGCCAGATCGCCGAGGCGGCCAGTGCGAAGTTCGGACGCGGATAGGCACGCGTCGCAGGCATCATGAACAATGGCGCCAGCGAAGCCAGCAGCACCACGGCGCCGATGCCGTTGGGAATGGCATACGCCAGCAGCAGCCGGTCCGGCTGTTCGCGGTACGCCTCGCGCCATCCGTCGGCGAAGTACCCGCTGATCAACACGGTAGGAATCGTACACACCAACAGCACGATCTGCCGGCGGCCGAAATACCTGCCGCGAATCCGCGTTGGCACCAGGTCGCCCCACCAAGACCACAAAGCGACCACGCCCAGATACTCGAACAACTGGTGGGCAAACAGCAGCGAGACCATGGCCACGACGGCCACAGGTCGCGAAAGAACCGGAACCATCCCCACGACGATCGGCAGCCCCACGATCAGCAGGTAGCTGATCGAAAGTATGAGCAGGCTCGCCCGCCGTGCGGTGCCGGCCTGATAGACGACGGCCGGCGCCACCAGGCGCATCACGCCGGCCAGGTTCGGCAGCGCCAGCAGCAAGCTCATGCTCAATCCGCTGGCGCCCAGATCGCTGGCCAGATAATAGATCAGGGGTCCGGTCGTGAGGGAATTTCCGATGGCCCACAGCGCCGCGTTGACGTAGCCCAGGCTGAGGGCTCGGCGCCGCACGGGCGGAGAAATGTGGAACGAACGCTGCGCCATCAGGGCTCCGAGCGAGCAAAGAACGCAAAGCCGGCGACGTTACGCAAAATGTGACGGACGGCGTATGGTTTCGCAAGCTCAGGGGGGTCGTTTCGGCCGTGTTTGTGTGTGGCAAATATGTCTGGCGCGATGGCTGGGGAGTATGTACAACTTGGGAAAGCGTCGAAGGGATTTTCTTTTCCAAGGAGGCCGTGATGGGATTGCCGAAAGTGGATCGCGCGAAGCTTCGCGAGCGATTGTTGACCGAGTTCGAGCGGACGGTGGACGAGGTGGCCGAGGCGGTGGATGCGGCCCCGGCGGGGCGAGTGATTCGCGATAGCGAGGAGCCGGCGCGGGATGCGTTGGATCGTTTCAGGCAAGTCGTCTACGAAGAGGTCTTGCAGGCCAAAGTGGACGCGTCGGAAGCCGCTTTTCCCCCCTCCGACCAGCGCGGCCAGCGGCAAGCCGAAACGTCATAAGGGGCGTCAAGCTTTCAGCCTGCTGTCGATCAACGGTCGCATCCAATTGCGTCGCGTGCGTTGGCACTGCCCGCGGGAAGGGAGCGAGACGACGATCGACCGGCTGTTGGACGACGCCGAATCGACGATCAGCCAAGGCGTGCGTGAGATGGCCTGCCGGGTGAATCAAGGTGCCTCGAGCTTTGCCAGAGCGGCCGAAATCCTCGGCCGCACGGCGCACTTCAACGTCAGCAAGGAAACCTTGCGGCAGTTGATCGAAGAGGAAGGTCTTACGGTGTTGCGGGGGATGCAACGGGGGGAATTGGCTCCCGACTGGTCGAGCGCCGACTGCACGACCGAAGAGCAGACCCGGCGAATTTACCTCGGCTGCGACGGCGTGAAAGTGCCGCTGGTGACCGACGCGGAGAAGAAGAAGCGGCGGCAAGCGATTCGCGCAAGCGTGCTCGCCGGGGGGCGCAAGTGCAAGCCGCTGCCACGCGCCAAACCGGGTTCCGATAACGCCTACAAGGAGTTCAAGGTCGGCTATCTGTACGACGAGAAGAAGGCCCATCGGTTGGTGGGAGCGACCGCCGGCAACCACGAAACGGCCGGACGGATGCTGCAGCGGATGGCGCTCAGGTGGGGCTTATCGAGGCCGACGAGCGTGTTGCCTTGATCGACGGGGCGCCGTGGATTCGCAACCAGATCGAGTTTCACGGCTTGACCAGCGACATCGGCTTGGACTTTTATCACTTGCAAGACTACGCCCAGAAGACGCGTCGGGCCGTGTTCGGCGAGGCGTCCGAGGAGGGCCGGCGGTGGCTCGGTGATTTGATGCACACGTTCAAGCACGACGGTTACAACGCGGGCTACGACAAGCTGACCGCGTGGCGCACCAGGCTGCGAGGCGCCAAGCGTGCGGCGGCCAACAGCTTGATGCAATACGCGGCCGAGCGACACGACATGATTCGGTATCCGCAGTTCCGCATGAAAGGCTGGCAAATCGGCAGCGGGCCGACCGAAGCCGAGTGCAAGACCACCACCGATCGCGTCAAGGGACACGGTCGCCGTTGGGATTCGGCCAACGCCGAAGCCATGATGGCCCTGGCCGCACTCCACGACAGCCAATTGTGGACACAACACTGGACAACCCTCGATCCACAAAGAAATTAACGACGCCATAGAATCTGGCCAGACACCCGTGTTTCGGCCGCTTGACAGTTTGTGAGAAAACGGCGAAGATTCGTGAACCGCTAAGCGTCCAGCACGTATAGTGGGATGGCGACTGGGTGAAAGCCAACAAGCGTATGAGTGGGCGAGTGTGTCTGAAAAGATGCACTGTCTGCCAAGGCGGACGCGGCTTTCGCCCAATTGCCGGCCGTTCTGAAAAGCGGTTCTGGCGTGCGACTCTTGTCTGGGACAAGGACCCCGTCTCGAATGAAAATTCGGGGGTGGGTGTTGACACGCGGGCGCGGTTTTCTAGAATAGCTTCTCCCTGGCAGCTAGTGCCCTTGGGCAACTCAGCACGGCCGGGGATTTTTCATGGCCTCTCGTCAACTCTGGTTCGAGAGGCTGCAAAAGCGCTCTTTGACAATTTGGTAGTGACCTCTGAAATTTTTTTGCCAGCACAAGACTGTGCTTACTGGCAATGGCGAGTTCTTTTCATGAAGGGCTCGTGCATTGGCCAAAACCAAACCTGGCTCATTTTGAAGTGGCTCATGACCTGCCGTGTTTTGCTTCGGCGAAGGGCGGCGGTTCAAGGTTACAAAAATTGAAGGGTTTGATCCTGGCTCAGAATGAACGTTGGCGGCGTGGATTAGGCATGCAAGTCGAGCGAGAACCCAGCAATGGGGGACAGCGGCGCAAGGGACAGTAATGTGTAGATCATCTGCCCTCAGGCCCGGGATAGCTGCGGGAAACTGCAGGTAATACCGGATAACATCTCCGGATCAAAGGTGTGATTCCGCCTGAGGATGAGTCTACATCCTATTAGCTAGTTGGCAGGGTAATGGCCTACCAAGGCTTTGATGGGTAGCGGGTGTGAGAGCACGACCCGCGTCATTGGGACTGAGACACTGCCCAGACACCTACGGGTGGCTGCAGTCGAGAATCTTCGGCAATGGGCGCAAGCCTGACCGAGCGACGCCGCGTGCGGGATGAAGGCCTTCGGGTTGTAAACCGCTGTCAGAGGGGATGAAATGCAGGTGGGTTCTCCCATCTGTTTGACATAGCCTCAGAGGAAGGACGGGCTAAGTTCGTGCCAGCAGCCGCGGTAAGACGAACCGTCCAAACGTTATTCGGAATCACTGGGCTTAAAGGGTGCGTAGGCGGCGCGGAAAGTTGGGTGTGAAATCCCTCGGCTCAACCGAGGAATTGCGCCCAATACTTCCGTGCTCGAGGAAGATAGAGGTGAGCGGAACTTAGGGTGGAGCGGTGAAATGCGTTGATATCCTAAGGAACACCGGTGGCGAAAGCGGCTCACTGGATCTTTTCTGACGCTGAGGCACGAAAGCTAGGGTAGCGAACGGGATTAGATACCCCGGTAGTCCTAGCCGTAAACGATGAGCACTGGATTGGAGGGTCCTCCATAGCCTTCCAGTCGCAACGAAAGCGTTAAGTGCTCCGCCTGGGGAGTATGGTCGCAAGGCTGAAACTCAAAGGAATTGACGGGGGCTCACACAAGCGGTGGAGGATGTGGCTTAATTCGAGGCTACGCGAAGAACCTTATCCTAGTCTTGACATGCACGGATTAACTCCTGGAAACAGGAGCCACGCCTTCGGGTGGAACGTGCACAGGTGCTGCATGGCTGTCGTCAGCTCGTGTCGTGAGATGTCGGGTTAAGTCCCTTAACGAGCGAAACCCTTGTCACTAGTTGCCAGCGCGTCATGGCGGGGACTCTAGTGAGACTGCCGGTGTTAAACCGGAGGAAGGTGGGGATGACGTCAAGTCCTCATGGCCTTTATGACTAGGGCTGCACACGTCCTACAATGCCACGCACAAAGGGAAGCGAACTCGCGAGAGCAAGCAAATCTCAAAAAACGTGGCCCAGTTCGGATTGCAGGCTGCAACTCGCCTGCATGAAGCCGGAATCGCTAGTAATCGCGGGTCAGCATACCGCGGTGAATGTGTTCCTGAGCCTTGTACACACCGCCCGTCAAGCCACGAAAGTGGGGGGTATCCGAAGTCGCCGAGGTAACCGCAAGGAGCCAGGCGCCGAAGATAAACTCCGCGATTGGGACTAAGTCGTAACAAGGTAGCCGTAGGGGAACCTGCGGCTGGATCACCTCCTTTCTAAGGATTCCAACCGATGCGGTGGCAACACCACTCGGTTACGAATTGTGGAGACAGTTCTTGTGTTTGGACAGAGGTCAGCCCGATCGATGTAAATCGAAAGAGCAACTACCAAATTGAAAAGTGAAGACCCGCACGGGCTCCAGCCAGGGCTCGTGTCGGGTCTTTTTTTTTGCGCGCGTGTAGTGCCCGGCGGATGTAGTGCCCAGCGGAACACGCAATCGATCCGCAACTCCCCCGCGGTCCTGCCCAGCGCGGTAAACTACCGCTTGCGGTTTGGCAGCGCATGTCGGATCGCCCTGCCAAACCGCCAGCGGATAGAGGGCCGGACCGCGCTTGCAAACTCTTTGAATAACCCAAGAAGCGCCCCCCGATGCCGCGCCCCTCGACCGTGATCGCGTATCACGTCTGCTGGACGGCCTACGGCACGTGGCTCCCCAACGACCCGCGCGGCAGCGGGTCCCAAGCGGTCGCTACATCGACTCTCGCGGAACTGGGCGAACCGCACTACGGCCGAAAACGCCTCCAGCCGGCACCGGCGACGGTCCGCCAGTTCCAAAAAGTCGCGGAAGAACGGCTGAAGTATTCGGTAATGCGCTTCGGCCCAAACCACATCGAAGCAATCGCCGACGCATTTGGTCGCGCAGTCGCCGAACACGCGTACACCTGCTACGCCTGCGCCATCCTGTCGGATCACGCGCACCTGGTTCTCCGCAAACACAAGCACCGTGCCAAAAAAATGATCGACAACTTGCAACAAGCCCGTCGCGGGCGGCTTAGCACCGAAAGGCTCATCCCGCACGACCATCCCCGCACGACCATCCCTGCTGGACCGAAGGCGGCTGGCGGGGCTTTTTGAATTCGCCCACGGCGGTGCGCAGTGTGATCCGTTATGTCGAAAACAATCCACCCAAGGCCGGGCGACCGTCGCAAAACTGGGCGTTCGTTGCTAAATACGACAACTGGCCATTCCACAAGCGGGGTAGCTAGCTAGTGAGGCGACCGCTTGCGGTTTAGCAGAGCGCACGGGATCGCCCTGCTAAACCGCAAGCGGATGGACCCGCGTCCGCTGCCGCTAGCGCTGGAAACACAAAACGGCTATTCCGCGTCCGGCTCCGTTGCCGGCGCCAGTTCGAATGCCGCCATTTCGGCGTCGTTGCGGATGTATAGTCGCCCGCGCACGACCACGGGGTGATTCCACGTCTTGCCCTCGATCGCTTGGAAGCGGCCCAACTCTTCGTGCTTCTGGGGATTGGCGGCCACCAGCGCGACTTCGCCCGTTTCGCTCAGAATGACCAGCACGTTCTGCGGTTTGAGCAGCAGCACCTGGCCATATCCGTAGCGGCCCCCTTTCCATAGCCGCTTGCCCGAGGCCAAATCCACCGCGCAGAAAATGCCTTTGTCGAAGCCGTAGGCGACATCGTCGACGACCACGAAGTCGTTGTAGGCCGGCCGCATGTTGCGGCTTTTCCATTGCTCGCTGGCCTTCCACTGGTCGTCGTCGTGGGAGACTTCCAGCAACCGCAGACCCATGTCCTCGCTGCCGACCATCACGCTCGAGTCGCTCAACTGCCGGGGCTGCACCACGCGCCACACGCCTGCGCCGTTGGCGTCGTAGTGCCACAGTCGTTTGCCCGTGACCGGATCGACCGCCACCAGGCCCATATCGGTTAGCAACAACACCTGCGGTTGGTTGTCGACGTTCACCAATTGTGCCGTGCTATAGCTCAGGGGTCCGGTGGCAGCGTCCCAGGCCGGCTCGCCCGACTCCGCGTCGTATGCGACCAGGCCCTTGTCGTCCGGCCCGCCGGCAAACACGACCACGCGGTTTTCCACCAGCAGCGGCGAACTGGAAAAGCCCCACATCGGCAACGGAGCACCGGTGTCGGCCACGATGTCGCGTGTCCACAGCAGCTTGCCGGTGGCTGCGTCCAGGCAGTTCAAAATGCCGGTGGCGCCGTAGGTATACAGCCGGCCATTGCGAAACGTGGGCGTGCCACGCGGACCGGCGCCGGCCTGGCCGTCCCAGAAACGCGCTTCGTCGACATGGGCCCACAGCTCATCGCCGGACTTTGCATCGAGGCAAACGGTCGCCTCTTCGTCGCCGCGTTGTTCTTGCGTGAACAGCCGATCGCCGATCACCACGAACGACGACCACGCTGGCCCGACCCGCCGCTGCCACAGCAGCTTCGGCGGCGTCGAGTTCCAGTCGGTTGCAATCGGCGGATGCTGCTGCTCTCCCAAGAAGCCCGGCCCGCGGAAGCCGGGCCAGTCACCGTCCTGTAGCACCAGTGGCTCGGACGTGTCGCTCGCTTTGTCCGCCGCATCGCTTGCCTCGGTCCTTTCTGCCAGGTAAAGCTGCTCGTCGGTGGGCGTCCAGCGCCAGTGCATACTGGGCTGCATGCGGCCGTCGATGCCATCGACGCGAACCAAAGATACACCGGCCCACACCAACAGAATCGCAACGATCAATCCCGCGCGCCGCGTCTGCTCGCTCGCTTTTCGACTGACCACCAGCCAGGCAACCCATGCCGTCAAAACCAGGGGCATTCCCGCAAACAATACGCTCATCACCCCCAGCGTTTCGAGACTGACCAGCGAACAAAGCGTCGCGCCGACCACGGTGGCGGCCACCGGCATCAACCGCTCGCTCCACCTCAGTTGACGACGCGACAACCACCAGCCCAGCATGAGCAACGACACCGCCAGCCACAATCCGACCTGCAGCATGAACGACTGCGAGATCACCAAGTCGCTGGCGACCAATGCCGCCGCGGCGCCCCAATAGGCGGCAATGATCGCTACGGCCGGCCAGACGCGCAATTTGGGCACGGCGGGCTGGTTGCCCGACGCATCGGCTGCAACGGGCGTGGAGGTTGTGTGGGCCATGGTGTTCCCCTGGTTTTTGCGGATTTTTCAAGCGATCGGCCGGCGGTCGTTCCACCGAATATACCCTGGCGTCGTGAAACAAGTGCCAACGGTCCGCAGGGAAAAAACCGGCCCTGGAAGAAGCTCCGCGGCTCTGCTAGATTCTAGGACTTGCCAACCCTTACCAGGACGCCGACCGTGTCTATCATGCTGGCCGAAAATCAAGCGATTGCGGGCGTCACCCCGCCCGACGAACACGAAGTCACTGTGATGACGGTGTTTCCCACGCTGGGAGCCTACGCTCCGGGGCGGCTGATGGGCCGTTTGTGCTCGATCAAGGCTGGCATCGGTTTTTTCTCGCTCGGCAAGCTATTCGCTCTGCTGCTGATTCCCTTTGCCATGCCGCTGTTTTTTGCGACGCTGGCGCCAGGTTTCATCACGCGCTATCGGCTCACGAACCGCCGCGTGGTCGTGCAAAAGGGCCTCAGTTGCAAAGACGAGCGCTGGGTCGACTTCGATCGCTTCGATGCGATCGACATCGAAATATTGCCTGGCCAGGAATGGTTTCCCGCGGGCGATCTGGTGTTTCGCAATGGCGCGATCGAAACCTTCCGCCTGCCCGGCGTCTCGCGGCCCGAAACCTTTCGGCGCACGTGCCTGGCGGCCCGTCGCGGCTACCTGGGCGCACGCGAAAGCAGCTAGAACGCGTCGCTCGCTGGCCCACTCGCTGTTGGTCCGCCCAAACAATCCACGGATTTCGCAGATTACGCAGAGGGATAGGACGCTTGCGCTGTAAGCGATATTGAGAACTCAAGTGCATCGTTACTTGGGAAAAAGACGTTCTGTGTCTCTGCGAAATCTGCGGATCAAAGATCCGTAAGAGGCGCCGTCCTGCATCGGCTACACGCCGTCCGCCAGATCGTCCAGAATCAGGTGCAACGCGGCGCCGACATTTCGGCGGGGATGCTGGCCATGCTTTGGGCCTGGCCGGCGGTTTGCGCCACGTCGAGCGGCAGATGGATGAACGCCGCCTGCGTCTTCAGTCCCATCCGCTCGGCAAGATAGCACGAAAAGTACAGCGTGGCATTGCACAAGTACGCGCCGGCATGGTGCGAAACCTGCGCGGGGATTCCTCCGTCGCGCAACCGCGCCGACCAGGCGGACAACGGCAGCGTGCTGCGATACGCGGCCGGGCCACCTTCGACCAGCGTGCCAAAGTCATCAGGCGATTGATAGCTCGATCCGCCAATGTTGATCGCAAAGCTCTCCAACTGCACGCGCGTCGAGCCCGGCGCCTGTCCCAGGTGCAGCGCCACGTCGTAGTTGGCTCGCAGGTCGTTGGCCAGCCGTTCCTTCACGGCCGCGAAATCGACCGGATACAGCCGCGTGGTCACGGCGGGCCGGCCGGGCAAATTCTGCGTAAGCTGCACCAGCGCCAGCCAACTCGAGTTGGCCGTCCATTGATCGTAGGGCTCGAACGCAGTAAGCAAAACCGAGGCCAAGAGTATGCCGCGACCGCGTCGCGCCCGCAAAATGTTGTGTTTGTCGCCCGCTCGCGCTGGCAATCGTAGCCGTTTCGACGCCTTTCGCACAACCGGCCAGCGGATTGTCCCGGGCGGCAACCCTGTTCCGCCGCGTCCGGGCGGATCATAATTTCAGTTGCCAGCAGCGGATACATTGTCTCGTCCTTTGTCATGCCCAGGGCTTCGTTGCGCATGTCCGACCCACTCGCCGAATCGCTGCGGTTGCTCGATCCCGCCGATGGCAACTATGCCACTCGATTCGTCGACACGTTGTTGGCCGCCGGCCGCGAGCGCGGCGTTAGCGATCTGCACTTGCAGCCGACGCCCGAGGGATTGGAGCTGCGCTGGCGCGTGGACGGCGTGCTGGCCCCTTTGGGAACATTCCCGCCCGGCGTGGCGGCCAACGTGATCGCGCGGCTCAAAGTTCTGGCCGACTTGCTCACCTACCGCAGCGATGTGCCGCAAGAAGGGCGGCTGCGCACGCCGGAAGCCGGCGTCGAGTTGCGCGTCTGCACGTTTCCCACGCTGCACGGCGAGCGTGCCGTGGTGCGCATGTTCTCCAACCGGTTGCAGCTCCGCGCGCTCGAAGATCTGCAACTGCCCGCGGAAATCACGCTGCGGCTCACCGGGCTGTTGGGCGAAACGTCCGGCGCGATTCTGGTGTGCGGCCCCGCCGGCAGCGGCAAGACGACCACGCTTTACGCCTGCTTGCACCATTTGACCACGCACAGCCCGGCGATCCGCAGCATCGTCACGCTCGAAGACCCCATCGAGATGGCACTGCCGGGCGTTGCGCAATCGCAAGTCAATCCACACGCCGGATTCGATCTTGCCAGCGGCTTGCGCAGCGTGTTGCGCCAGGATCCGGAAGTAATCATGATCGGCGAGATTCGCGACGCGGCCACGGCCGAAGTGGCGCTGCAAGCTTCACTCACCGGGCAACTCGTGCTCAGCTCGTTTCACGCCGGCAGCGCCGCCGAGGCGATCGGCCGCTTGCTCGACACTGGCATCGAGCCCTACATGCTGCGCAGCGGCGTCCGCGCGGTGATCTTTCAGCGCCTGGTGCGGAGACTGTGCCGCTGCGCTCGCCAGGCCGCCACCACGGAGGACCTGTTCGGACTGTCGGTCGACAAAGCCAAAGTACCCGTGGGCTGCGAGCAGTGCGGCAACACGGGCTATCTCGGGCGCACGGTGCTGGCCGAGATGCTGCCATTCGATCAAAGCCCCCTCGGGGCGGCCGTGCTGCGCCGCGCCGACGTGGGCGAGATCGAGCAGATCGCCATTGCAGGCGGCATGATCGACCGGTGGAGCCGTGCGCTGGCGGCCGTCGAAGCGGGCGTCAGCAGTCCCGCGGAAGTGCGCCGCGTTCTCGGGTTTTCTCGAATTCCGTCTGCTTGAAGCTGGATTCGCGCGCCGCAGCCGGTATACTGTCGCTTAGCACTTCACAGGGGCGGCGACCCCCATCGAGGACAGAGCAGGGGCGGCCGCGTCGGCACGAGCACCGAGAGCAGACCGTGGCTGGCAACATCTCGCTGGAAGAACTCGTTGCGCTAAACGATGAGATCGCCTCACTCGCGCGATCCGGCGTGCCCTTGGAGTTGGGACTGAATGGCTTCGGGGTCAGCGTGCGAGGCCGACTCGGGCGGTTGGCAAAGCGCCTCGGAACGTCCGTCGCCCAAGGCAAGTCGTTGCCGCAATCGCTCGATGAATCGGACGCCAATTTCCCGCCGATCTATCGCGCCATCGTCACCGCGGGCATGCGCACCGGTCGCTTGCCGGCGGCGCTGGAGGCCGTGGCCACCAGCGCACGCAACTTGCAGGAAGTGCGCCGTTCGATCGGCCTGGCGCTGCTCTACCCGCTGGTGCTGGTAGTGGCGGGGTACTTCGCTCTGTGGCTCGTGCTGGCCCAAATCACGCCCGTACTGCTTGGCGTCTACGAGGGATCTCCGCCGCCGTTCTGGGCGTCGGTTGCCGAGATCGGGCAATTTGCAAACCGTACAATCCCCATCCCTGGGACGGAACTCGGCATCATCGTCGGCTGGATTCCGTCATTGCTGTTGATGATGGCCATCGTTTTGATGCGGCTCTCGTCACGCGGCTCGGCGCTATTGGGAGGGGGCGCTGGCAGACGTTTGGCAGCCCACCTGCCTTGGGTCGGACGCGTCGTGCGGAACGGGCGGATGGCGGCGCTGGCCGAAATCCTGGGCCTGCTGGTGGAACAGGACGTGCCCCTGAGCGAAGCGCTCGTGCTTTCGGCCGATGTGGCCGCCGATCGTCAACTGGCGGCGCGGCGCGCAGCTTTCGGCAACGCTGGAGCAGGGCGGCAAGCCGCCGAGCGCCGAGCAACTAGTGAATTTTCCGCCGCTGTTGGCGTGGCTGGTGTCGTGCGGCGGACGGCAACAGACGTTTGTCTCTTTGTCCCGCCACGTGGCCGGAACGTATCGTCGCCGCGTCGCCAGCCAATCGCGCTGGCTGCGCGAGTCGCTGCCGATGTGGCTGGTGGTTGTCGTCGGCGGCGGCCTAGTGGCGCTATTGGCCGTGACCACGTTTCTGCCGTTTGCCCAAATGATGCAAGCCTTTGGCGAGAGCACGGGCGAGTCAATGCGCTTGAAGCCATGAACGAAGTCGAACATCCAATGCCGAACGAAGCCGACGCATCGCGTTCGTCGTCCCGGCTGAACCGCGCGGATGCCGTGGAGTTGGCCCACTATATTTCCGCCTTGGCCCGGGCCGACTTGCCCATGGCCGGCGGCGCCCGCGCCATTGCCGGCGATCTGCCGCCGGGACAACTGGCAGCCACGCTCCGCCGTGTGGCCGAGGCGGTGGAGCATGGCCAATCGCTGGAAGATGCCCTCGGCCACTCGCTGCCGCCGCACGTGCGCGAACTGATCGTGGCGGGCGCCGACTCGGGCCGTCTGGCCGAAACGCTCGATGCGCTGTTGGTACACGAGCGCTCGATGGACGATCTCGGCCAGCAACTTTGGCAGGCCGTTTCCTATCCCTGCACGCTGTTCGCATTCTTACTCGCCTGGCTGCTGTTTATCGCACTGTGGCTCGTGCCTCAAATGGATACCAGCCTTCTGCTGGCGGATATCGAGGAGAGCTGGGGATACGGGCAATACCTGATGACTTTCAATTCCAACGAGCCGTATGAGCCGCGGTACGCGGAGCGACTGATCGAATTCGCGCGCGTCTTGCCGCCGGTGGTTTTGATCGTGGGCTGCTGCCTGGGGGTCGCGCTCGTCGCCACGCGCCTGTTCGGCGGCCGAGCGCTCATCAGCCGCCTGATGACTTGCACCCCCTTGATTGGTCCGGCCTGGCGATATCGTGGGCTGACCGAGTTCGCCGGTCTCTCGTCCCTGTTTTTGCGGCAACCAATGCCCTTGGCCGAAGCGATGCGTTTGACCGCCACCGCAGCGCGCGACGGCGCGGTGCGCGACGTGGCCGCATTCTCCGCCGAACAAGCCGACGCGGGGCGTCCGCTTTCCCAGGCGCTAGACCAGTGCTTCGGCATCCCCGCGACCATGGTCAATCTGGTCGCGTGGGGCGAAAGCAACAACGCGCTGGCCGAGTCGCTCAACAGCGCCCGTCGCATGACGGCCGAGCGTTTCGAGTTGCAATTGCGGTTGATTCGCCTGGTGGTGCCGCCCCTCGTGTTTCTCTTGGCGGCAGGTAGCGCGGTGTTCGTGGCCTATGGCTGGATCGGCGCCCTGACGCACGCAATCCGCATGTTAAGCGACTGGACGTGATGAAATGGGCACAATCGAACTTTCCGGTGCCGCCAGCGTGCTGGTGTTGGGCGTCTCGCTGTTGCTCGCCGTGCGGGTGCTGGCCCTTTCCGGCGAGCGCTCACCGGCGGCCGAGCAGATTCTACGCCAGACCGCATACATCCTGTTGGCGGTTGGCGCGACGAGCGCCTGCACTTTGACGGGCGATTGGTTGGGCTATTTTGTCGCCTGGCCGGTCGTCATGGCGGTGTGGGCCCGCGCCGCGATCAACTTCCGTGCCACCCAGAAGCGCAATCTGTTCGGCGCGCTGGCCATCGCCATCGACAACAACATGCCGCTGGGCCCCGTGGCGCTGGCGTTCGCCAACGAGCAAGAGGGCAGCTTTGCCGGCCGCGCCCGCGCACTGGGCGATGCCTTGACGCGCGGCGTGGCGCTGGAGAAAGCCTGGCCCGAATCGTCGCAGGCTTTGCCACGCGAAATGCCCATGGCCGCGGCGTTGGGACGCGAGTCGGGCGATCTGTCCGCGGCGCTCGACGCCACGACCTACGCCAATCGGTTCGATCGCTCCTGGCTACAGCCGGCCATTTCGCGCATGCTGTACTTGCTCGCGCTGTTGATGGTGTTCAATGCCACGGTGTTGTACTTGCAAGCCAGAATCGCGCCGTCCTATGCCGCAATCTTCAATAGCTACAATCTGAGGCTGCCCAATTCGACGCTCGCCGCAGTCTCGCAACTTCCGCATCCGGATGTACGCTGGCAAGCACCAATCCCCTGCTGTGGTTGCCCGAGTTCGCGACCGACTGGCTGGCGTTTAACACTCCGGCGTCATTCCTTACCGTCGCGTTCCAGCTTGGTTGGGCGACCTTCATGAACGTCGTTTCCATGTTCGTCTTGTCGTTATTCCTGCTATACGCCTGGTTGCAATGGCGCGGCACGTTGATGCCGCGGACGCCCGGTTTGCGAAAGATCATCAACTGGATCGACATGGGCCCGGTGTTGCGTGGGCTGGCGTTGGCCGCCGGGCGAAATCGACCGATGATCGGAGTGCTCTTGACCATGGCCCGGCTACATCCCAAGCGCACGGTTCGCATGCGCTTGAACCGGGTCGTCCGCGATCTCGACAACGGCATTCCCTGGTACGATGGCCTGGTTCGCCAAAGGCTCGTCGACCGCAACGATGCGGTGCTGTTGGCGGCCGCGGGCACCAGCGGCAATCTGGCCTGGGCGCTGACGGAAACGGCCGCCGGCTTCGAGCGCCGCGCCACGTATCGCCTGCAAGTGCTGGCGCAAACGGTGCTGCCGCTGCTGATTCTGCCATTCGGATTGCTCACGGCGTTTGTCGCCGTGGCCTACATGGCGCCCCTTTCCGAACTGGTGATTCATTTGAGCTGACATGGGCGCAAGGCCCACGCGGCGCCCACGACAACCGATCCCAGACAAAAACAAACATGCCCAAAACGCGACGCGGATTCATATTGCTCGAAGCCATCGTGGCCGGCGTGTTGCTAGCCGTGCTGCTAGGGCTGGTGTTGCGCGATGACGCTGGGCGCGATCGAGCGCCGCCGCACGGACCACCGGGCGATCGCGCTGCAAGAAGCGGCCGGAGCGATGGAACAGGCCGCAGCGCTTCGCTGGGATGAGATCACTCCCGACCGCCTCGCCCGGATCGAACTTTCACCCGATGTCGACCAACTGCTGCCCCGGCCAGAGTTGACCTGGAGCGTTGCCGACGACGCGTCGGCGGGAGCCAAGCGCGTTCGTCTGAATCTCACCTGGATGGATCTCCGCGGCGAGCAGCCGGCGAATGTACACTTGAACTATTGGGCCTATTCGCCTTTGCCCGCGGCGGCCAAGGAAAACCCATGAACCAGCGCACAAGACAACCTGCCTCCCGGCAAAAACAACGCGCATGCCGTGCGGCGGGCTTTACGCTAATTGAATTGCTGATCGGGATCACCATCGGCGGCGCGATTCTGGCCATCACAGCTACGCTCATGACCCGTGTTACCATGGCCAATTCGGCTGCCGAAGAGCACTTGCGCCGTCGCGTCGCTGGGCGAGCTCGGCCGGAACTTTCGCAACGACGTTCACCGCGCGACTGTCGCTACGGTAGAATCGACCAAGCCGCCGCGCTTGGTGCTCACGCTCGACGACGGCAGCCAGATTCAATACGAAGGCACCACCAGCGGCGCCGCGCGCGTGCAAGCGGTGGCCAGCGGACCAAAACGCCAGGAGGCGTACGTTCTTGGCGTGTACCAAGTGTTGGGTTTTCAGACGAGCAACAATGCCGCCCGCGAGGTCCGAGTACGGTTGGGCCGCGCGGTCGCGCGGTCGGACGACGAGGTCATCCACGGCGAGTTTACTATTACGGCGGTCGCACCGGCGCCGATTCCCGGTGATCAGCCACGGGAGGCGCCCACACCATGACGCGCCGCGGCAAAACTCGCAACCAACCGCGCCGGGCGGCCTACCTGCTCATGACAGTGCTCGTCTGCCTGGCGGTCGTGCTGACGTTGGCAACGGCCTGGCTGCGGGCGCTGGCGCTCGAGCGCCAGCATGTCCGCGCCGATGCTCGCGGAGTACAAGCTGAGTTTCTGGCTGCCTCGGCGTTGTCTCGGGCCGCTGCACGGCTTGCCGCCGATGCCACCTATGCGGGCGAAACGTGGCACATCGACCCCGAGACGATGGGCTCGCCAATCGGCGGCACGGTAACGATTTCTGTTGCGACGCTTGCCGACCGGCCAGGTGCCCGGCGTGTGAAGGCCGTGGCTGAATTTCCGGACGAAGGTGTCCAACGCGCGCGGCGAACGCGCGCAGGCAGGATCGAGCTGTCCACGAAATCATCTAGCGAGGACGAGTCGCCATGAAACACAAATCCACGCTCGGTTTCACGTTGGTTGAAATGCTCGTCGTGATCGCGATCATCGGCGTGCTCGTGGCCATGGCCATTCCGGCCGTGCAGTCGAGCCGCGAAATCGGTCGCCGCGCGATCTGTCAGGCAAATCTCGGCCGGATCATGCTGGCCGTGCAAAGCTACGAGGACGCGTTCGAATCGCTGCCGCCGGGCGTGGTGAATCCCGACGGGCCCATCCGCAATGAAGCTGTCGGCCTGCACCAAGGCTGGCTCATCCAAATGCTGCCATACCTCGACGAATCGGCCGCGTATCGGATGATCGATTTCTCGAAGAGCGTCTACGCTGCGGAAAACGCCGCGGTGCGCGAACTGTCGCCGGCCGTCTTTCTTTGCCCGTCGGAGCGCAAAGACGATCGCGGCAAGAGCAATTTCGCCGGCTGCCACCATCAACTCGAAGCGCCGATTGCCGCGGACAACATGGGCGTGCTGTTCCTCAACAGCCACATTCACCAACACGATCTCGTCGACGGCGCATCCTACACCATCTTTACCGGAGAAAAGCGCATCGAAATGGGCGACCTGGGGTGGATGTCGGGCACGCGCGCCACGCTGCGCAACACCGGCCTGGGGCCGAATGCCGTTGCGACGATCAACGCCGCCGAAGCCGACATTCCACCTGCCGATGAACCGACCGAAGCGCAACTGCTCTACGTCGGCGGATTCGGCAGCGCGCATTCCGGTGGCGTGTTTGTCGGTTTTGGCGACGCCAGCGTGCGCTTTATGAGCGACGAAATCGATCTGACGCTCTGGCATCGACTGGGCAATCGGGCCGACGGCGGCGTCACCAAGATCAACTTCGATGCGGAGTAGCACAATAAAAATGACAGCCGACATCCGTGATGCGATGACGGACGCTATTCGAATGCTTTGAATGAACGCAGCATGAGACGCAGTACCTATTCCCTGGCGACGGTTTTCCTGGTCGTGGCCATCGTCGCCATTGCGGCCGCCAGTCTGCGCGGACTGTGGGTGCGGGTTACCGGCGGCGCCCCCGAAGAGATCATCTATCCGGCCATCGCCTGCGCTATCGACGGCATGTTATTCGCCACCGTATTGGCGTTTTGGAGTCGCACGGGTTCGATCTGGGATGGACGCAATCTTGCCCGCTTGATCGTCTATCCCTTCGCGGGAATCTTTCTAGGAGCGGCCGCCGGGCGCAATCCACGGCACGAGTGAGTTGGGGGGCGTTGGTGCTCACGCCGCCGGTGGTCGTCGCCGTCGCCGCGCTCGTTGCTTTCAACCGGCGCAGAGTCCGGCGCGCGCAGGCGGCGCAGTCGGCAAGCGCCGCGACGCGGCCGGAACGTGCGCCCGTGCTGCATCCACTCGATCGTCCCGATCCCGAGCCCGCAGATGATGCCACTGCCTCGAGTGCCACTGGTCGGGCGGGCGAAATCGCCGCTCCGGTAAAACGGCGACGGTAAAACGACGCCACACGCCGGCGCATAAAAAAACCCACTCGCGAGACCGCCACGAGTGGGACCGCGTGCCGCACAAGGCGGACCGGACGGTTTTTTCTTCCGGCTCAAAACTGGTAGGGGAATCGAGCCAGAAGGATTGCCCCACCTCGCGGCGGTAGCAGGAGGCAAATGGCAGCATGGGTGGCAGGGCCACTTGTGCAACGACGCGTCCTCCATATCTATAGGTGCGAAAAACACCGGCAAGGGACGCAAAAAATTGGGAGGATGGCAAAAATCCTTTTGGTCCGCGGCCCTATTCCGCGGCATGTCTCGACGCCCAAAGAACTTGCGCGCTGCTGACGTGAATGGCATCTGGCCAAACAAATTCCGCGGCGTTTCGCTGCCACGAACAAAAAGCAAACCGGGGCGGCGGCCAGACCGACGACGGCACTAACCGCAGCGTCGGAAAAACCGCCACCCCGGGCGAGAGCTTTTTGACTATCGGACCAGGCCGGCATCGCGGCGAGCCTGTTCGATCCACAGACGGGCCCGACCTTGCACGCGCTCCATCCGCCGGCCCCAGCCCGCGATCGGCTCGCGCAACTCGGCCTGAACGGCCTGCTGGCGGGCTTCCGCGGCGGCTTCGGCGCCGTACAGATCGTACATCGCCAACGCGCGATAGTAGTGATACAACGCGTTGTCCGGCTCGGCGGTGGCCGCAGCCTCGAACTCGCGGGCGGCGTCGTTCATCGACCCGTTGCGATAGGCGTTCAAACCCCGCGTGAACTCGGCGCTGCCGTCGGCGCGATTGCTTCGCAATCCGGCCAACAGGATCAACGGACGTCGCACGGCGGCCGACTGATCGGACGGAGGGCTGGGCAGCGCGGGTGCGTCGTCCGCGGGACCGTCGTAAATCACTTCGCTGCCGTCACTGGCGCCGCACGAGCTGCATCCGCCGGTGGTGCAACCGGCGCCGCAACTGTCGCAGCCGCTTCCGCCGCAGAAGTCCATCGCGGCAAAGCAGCTACCGCAACCACGCATATATTGCTTCCAAGACTTGGTGGCCCGGTGCGCGGCCCTTCGAGGATGCTTCACGCACGCGCCGCAGCCGTAGCTGGCCGATCCGCAGCCGTAGCCGCATCCGCCGCAACCGATGCCGCAGTAGCCATAGCCGCTATAATAACCGCTCGCCACGTACGGCATGATGCAGCCGCCGCACGGTCCGCAGTTGGGATAGTAAACGCCGTACCAAACCGGAATCGAACGGTAGCGATGGCAGAATGCCTCGGCGTCGTTCGACATGCACGCAACCATGGCGACCGCCAGGCCGGCGATTGCCAAAAAAGTGAATTTCAACATACCAATTGCTCCCCAATCAAAGACTGCCCGCCGATTTCGTACTCCGCGCATCCGCTACATCGTCGCGTGTTTGACTCATGCTTTAAATCCGACGCAAGAGTGCGGATTCTGCGGCACGGAGGGCCGCGCGTCCGCGCCAGCCGTCACGCGCCGCGGCGCCGCCCACGACGCTCGACACGAGGGACCATTCCAGGCGACGTGTTGATTGTGCCGGTTGTACCGAGCCAGATTACAAGATCGAATGCTTTTCGATCCATTATCGAATGCTTTTCGATCCATTATCGAATGCTTTTCGATCCATTGTCGATAAGGGAATCAGGTCAGTCGGAATGGAGTAAATCGATCTTGGGGGGCGCCGGGGCACGCCTCCTCCAAAAAAGGGGGAACGGATGCGCCGGTCATTGGCTATCGCTTGCTCATTGGTCGTGGTCACCTTGTCGCTCGGCCCGCTGGCCAGGGCTGAAGAGTTTCTCGGCGGCGGTTCCATCTGCGACGACTGCCCGTCGTTCGGTCAGGCCTGCTGCGATGATGCCGAGGCCTGCTGCGACAACTACAGTGATTATCCGCGCATCTTTGGCATGCTCCGCAGCGATCACTGCTTCGATCGCTTCGTCAGCCCTTTGACGAATCCGTTCTTCTTCGAAGATGCCCGCTCGTTGACCGAAGTGCGCGGCATCTTCATCGACAATAGCTTGCCGAGCGGCCTCGGCGGCGGCGATGCGCAAGTGTGGGCGGGTCAGGTGCGCGGACGGTTGACCGAACGCTTCAGCGTGATCGTGCCGCGAATGGGATACTTGCAAGTCAATCAAGCGGCGGGTGGCGCACCGACCGGATATCTTTCCACGCCCGTGGGCGGAAAATACAACTTCATTCGAGACGTCGAAAACCAGTTTCTGGTCACCGCGGGCCTGACGTATTTCATTCCCGGCTCGGCGCGAGCGTTTTCCAACTTCGGCGATGGCGACTTCCATCTGTTCCTCACCGCCGGCAAACAAATCTTCGACTACGGCCATTGGTTGAGCGCCACCGGTTTTCGGCTGCCGGCCAATGCCAACTATGGCACGCAGCTCTGGTACTGGTCGAACCAGTGGGACTACGAAATTGCCAAAGGCTGGTATCCGCTGTGCGGCGTCAACTGGTTCCACTGGATGCGCAGTTCCGGGCTGAATTCCGGCTCGAACGTCACCGGGCTCGACCTGATCAACATTCCGGTTCAGGGCGTCGCCGGCCAGAATGTCGTCACCGGCGTGGCGGGGCTCAAATACAAGCCCAATCCGCACGTCGAGCTGGGCAGCGGCTTTGAATTCCCCCTGACCAACCGCACCGACATCCTGCACAACCGGCTGTATGTCGACGCGATCTTCCGCTACTAGTCCGTAGCCCAGAAGCAAGCACCAGTTCAACCGGCGCGACGGCGTGGCCAGGGAGAGTCCGCGTGAGACTGGCCCGCCATGGGGAAAGTCGCGGATGCCGGATCATCAGCGTGCGACGGTTCGGCGCGCATGTTCGCCAGCAGCGAACTCCCCAACAGGCTGAAAAAAGTTCCCAGAATGCCGATGCCCACCAGCATCGTCACCGCCGCCACCAATCGCCCGGCCGCGGTAATCGGATAGTAGTCGCCGTAGCCAACCGTGGTCAGCGTGACCAACGACCACCACAGCGCTCCGGATAGACGGCCAAACCGCTCGGGCTGCGCGTGGCGCTCCAACTCGTGCAACGCGACGGCGCTAAACAACAACACCATGGCCGTCGCAATCCCGACAACGGCCAGCTCGTGCCTCACCTTGTGAAAAGCCGACAACACGGTTTGCAACGCCCGGTTGTAGCGATAGAGCTTAAGCATCCACAACAATGGCAAGATGCGCAACACTTTCAGCGTGCGCAAGTTCATGGTTGCGCCAACCAGGGCCGGCGCAATCACCAGTAGGTCGAGAAGCGCCAGCGGTGTAAAGGGATAGTGCAAACGATTCTTCGCGCGACTCCACCGAAACACGTATTCCAGAGTGAACAGCGTCAACACGAGCCGCTCGTTCCACAACCAAAAGCCGCTGCTGGCGCGCGCCGTGCCGGGACCCGTCAGTTCGGCCTCCATGTAGAAGACGACGATGCTGTAAAACACGAGCAACTGAGATGCGATTTCGAAGCGCCGGCCCATGATGTTGGACTCAGATAACATCGAGCATCTCCTGAAGCGTTCGAGCGCGCGGCCCGACCGCGGCTTTCGTTTCGCGGTCCCCCGGTCCCTGTCGGGGATGTACCGTCGGCGGGGCCGGAAGGATATCGACCGGACGCGTGCGGCAAAAGACGAGCTACAGGCAAATCGATCGATGCCGCTGGCACTGCTGGCATGACGCCAGCGCGTCGGCAGCGGGTCAGGCCCGCGGCGCCGACATGTGCTATTTCCCCACGGCGCCTAGCGACTCATCTCCGACAAGACGGCCACTGCGGCCGGCGGAGCGTCGTCGGCAATTTCCTGCAAGACGGCCTTGGCCATCTCCGCCTCGAAGGAACCCGTTTGCTCCAACCACTCCTGCCGCTCTTCCGGCGAGGCGTCGACCAGCCATTCGAAAATGGCCGCCATCCGCCCGTTCATCTCGGATGGATTGTTGGCGTATTCAGCTTTCCACCATGTTTCCGCTTCACGTAGCTTTCGTTCGCTCATGTCCATGCCTGGGCCACCTCAAAGAGCAATGAAGAAATCGCCGTCGAAATCTTAACACCGGGCCGAAAAACTGACCAGTACATTACGTATTTTTCGAGCAAGGGATCGCAAGAATAAGGATCCACACTCTCGCATCGCTGGGCGGGCGTCATCGAGGACTGCCTAGCGCGACAACCTCGCACGGAGTCGAGCGAGTCCGCTCACGCGCCGGCGGATCCGTCGGCCGCGGAAACGGCCGTTTCCGCTAGCAGTCCGCGGATCGTCTTCTCCATCGTGCGTTGCCGCGTTTGCGGCGCATAGCGATGGACGACCGTGCCTTGCCGGTCGACCAGGAACTTGGTGAAGTTCCATTTGATGGCCCGGGTGCCCAGAAAACCGGGCCGAGCCGCTTTGAGCAGTTCATAGAGCGGGTGGGCCGCCGGCCCATTGACTTCGATCTTGGCGAACATCGGAAACGTCACGTCGTAGCTCGATTTGCAGAAGCTCTTGATCTCTGCTTCGTCGCCTGGCTCCTGGTGACGAAACTGATCGCAGGGAAACCCGAGCACCGTCAAACCCTGGTCACGGTATTTGCGATAGAGGGCTTCCAGGTCGGCATACTGCGGAGTCAGCGCGCATTGGCTGGCCACGTTCGCGATCAATAGCACCTGCCCGCGATACGCATCCAGCCGCTGCCGCTGGCCGTCGATCGTCGTCACTTCGATTTCGTAAAGCTCGCTCATGGCGCCAAACACCCGCCTCGGCCGCGTCGCTGGTCCCACACCGTTATATCAAAGGCGTCAAGAAAGTTCGGCGCAATTCTGCGCCCGGAGGCCCTTTTCCGGTCGTGCGTTACTTGTGACCTGGAAACGACTTCGCCACGAACCCTCGCCCCGAGTACGCCGCCATGTGCGCGCCCCCGCCGAACTACCTCCCCTCCAAAGAACTGAATGATCAGCGGGCATTAGTGTCAATTAGTGTTCTGCTCCTGGCCGAGCGAGTGCAGGTCCGTGATCGAAGTCCAGGGAACACTAATCTGCGCTAATCTTCGCTGATGAGGAGATTCGTGGCAATGCGTGTTGGTTAGCGTTCTGTCGCCGTTATATCAAAGCCGGCGACATGGTGCGGCGCAATTCTGCGCCCGCAGGTCCTTTTGCGCCTCAGCGTGTAAACTGGCGTGTCGCCGCCAACCATCGGCAACCATCGGCAATCATCGGCACTCTCAGCAGCCACGGGAAGCAGCCATGTCCGACGACAAGATGCGACAAGACATCGTGGACGGCATCCGCAAGTTCGTTGAGCGGAATGTCATGCCCGTGGCCAGCCAGTTGGAACACCGCGACGAATACCCCAGCGAGATCGTCAACGGCATGCAAGACCTCGGCCTGTTCGGCGCCAACGTGCCGGCCGAGTATGGCGGACTTGGCCTGGACACCACCACGTTCGCCATGGTCATCGAAGAATTGGCGCACGGCTGGATGAGCATCGTCGGTCCGATTGGCACGCATTCGGTCATTTGCGACATCATCAATCGCTACGGCACCGACCCGCAGAAGCGCGCGTTTCTGCCGGGCCTGGCCAGCGGTCAACGGCGCGGCGGGCTGGCACTGTCTGAGTCGGACGCCGGCACCGACGTGCAGCGACTGCGCACCACGGCCACGCGCAGCGGCGACGGCTACCTGATCAACGGCTCGAAGATGTGGATCACCAACGGCCGCCACGGCAACACGTTCGTGCTGGCCGCCAAGACCAATCCGCGGGCCGATCCGCCCTACGCCGGCATCTCCGCGTTCATCATCGAAAAGGGAGGCGCCGGCTTTCGCGTGGGCCGCGATATCGACAAGCTCGGCTACAAGGGCGTCGAAACCTGCGAGCTGTTCTTCGATGACTTCTTCGTGCCCGCGGCCAACCTCGTGGGCGGATCCGAAGGCGCAGGCTTCAAGCAAATCATGACCGGGCTGGAGAGCGAGCGGATCAACGTGGCCGCTCGCGGCGTGGGACTGGCCCGGGCCGCGTTCGAAGACGCGATTCAATATGCGCAACAGCGCCACACCTTTGGCAAACCGATCTGCGAGCATCAAACCATCCAGATCAAACTGGCCGACATGGCCACCAAGATCGAGGCAGCGCGGCTACTCGTCTATTCGGTCACGGCCAAGAAGGACCGCGGCGAGCGCTGCGACCTGGAAGCCGGCATGGCCAAACTGTTTGCCACGGAAAGCGCAAGAGATCGCGCTCGAGGCATTGCGCATCCACGGCGGCGCCGGCTATTCCAAGGAGCTCAACGTCGAGCGCTACTACCGCGACGCCCCGCTGCTAATCGTCGGCGGCGGCACCAATGAGCTGCAACGGCTGATTATCGCCAAGGCGCTGGTGGCCAAGTACGCCACCCACTGAAGTGCTCGACTAGTTGTGGACGAATAGCGGGCGATCCAGCTTGACAACGCGGTCGCCGGCCTGGGCCACCAGCGCGTTGTAGAAATCCAGGTCGGCGTGGAAGTGGATGCCCGGCCATGGCACGCTTCGCACCAACGAAGCCCGCGCGATCCAGCAGCCGATGTCGCCACCGGCCGCCACGCGTTTCCACGCATAGTAACTGTGAAGCATCGGGCAGACGGCCAGATCGGCGTCTTCCAGGGCGAACAACATTTGTTCCAGGTAGCCCGGCACGTAGTAGTTGTCGTCGTTGCTGAGTCCGATGAACTCTCCGCGACAGGCAGCAATGCCCTTGGCGCGGTGCGGATGCCCCCACATTCCCAGCGCTTTCTCCGTCTCGATCAGTCGGATGCGAGGATCATTGCACCGCGACACAAGCTGTGCCGCCGTCGGATTGGGACCGTCGGTCACGGCAACCACTTCCCAATTCTCGTACCGCTGCCGCCGCATCGCCAAAAGGAACAGTTCCAGGCGATCGGGTGCGTACTTGACGCGCACGTTGATCGATACCAGCGGCTCCGGATCGGCCGGCACGTTCGCCGCCGAGAGCAGCAATCGATACATCCGCCGGTTGTATGTACCGCCGCGCAAAATGGATCGATTGTCACGTCCCGCAATTCTGGCCAGCGCCGCCGCCGCGGCCTGACTTCGGCCGACTCCCACCTCGCACTGGATCACCAAGCACGGCTCATCCCGATGCGCCTCCACGAAGTCGAGAATCTTCCGAGCGTCCTCCAGCGATGGTGGTCGCACCAACTGAAAGGCGTCCGTCGCGTCGTTGAATATCAGATCGAGCCGCGCGCGTATGTTGTTCGCGTCTTTGATGTTAGCCAGTTGTGGCTCGCTGTCGGCCATGCAAATGACCGCGCACGGGCCAGGCAGCATGGCGGTTTCGATCTGGTGGCGAGATGCCGTGGCGATGTCCATGCCGTAAGTATAGTTCGCCCATGCTATCCAAGGTCAGCGCAATTCAACGGTCGTTTTTTTCGAGCCGTACACTGGCCACGCGAGACATGCCAAATCTCGTGCCGGGCGGCCTGGCTCGCAGCAGCTCTTGGCCGTTCGAGTCCCTCATCATGCCAGCCCTTGGCATCGCCATTCCATGCTGTCCATTGCTCGTGCTTGCGCATTTGTAAGTTGCCGTTGATAGTTTGTTCCGCGTGGCCCGGCTCGTCCGCCACCGCCACGCCGAATTGACTCCAATTCGCCAATTCCACTGGTTCCCACCAGCGCAAGCGATATCATTACCATTGGTGATGTACTGCCGCCAACCATGACGTGGTCGTGGCAAGCGGGTCGTCGGCGAACGGACCTTTGTCGGATCGAAGGGTTCCGCATGAGCAATCAGGAAGCGGCGCGAACGGATCAAACAGCCGTACTCGCGATCAATGGCGGATCGTCGAGCATCAAGTTCGCCGTCTACCACGTGGCCAAGTCGCTCGTGCCCGGACTCTCCGGCACGATCGACCGCATCGGGTTGCCCGGCACGCTACTTACCTATTGCGACCCGGCCCGCAACCAGCAGGACACGCATCCCGTCCCGTCGACCGATCACCGCGCCGCGGCGTTGTGCTTGATCGATTGGCTCGACGAGCGCATCGGCCTCGCCACACTCGCAGGGGTGGGCCATCGGGTCGTGCAGGGCATGAAATTCACCCAGCCCGAGCGCGTCACGCCAGCATTGCTCAACGAATTGCGCCGTATCAGCGCCTTCGACCCCGACCATCTGCCGGGCGAGATCGCCCTGATCGAGGCCTTCCAACAGCGCGTGCCCGTGTTGCCGCAAGTCGCTTGCTTCGACACGGCCTTCCATCGCACGATGCCGCGCGTGGCCACGTTGCTGCCGATTCCGCGCCGCTTCGACGACGAAGGCGTGCAGCGCTACGGCTTCCACGGCCTGTCGTACGCCTATTTGATGGAAGAGCTCGGCCGAATTGCCGGACCCGACGCGGCGCGCGGCCGAGTCGTCCTGGCGCACTTGGGCAACGGCGCCAGCCTGGCCGCCGTTCGCGACGGCCACAGCGTCGATACCAGCATGGGCTTCACGCCGGCCGGCGGCGTGCCGATGGGCACGCGCTCCGGCGACTTGGACCCAGGTGTCGCCTGGTTCCTCATGCAATCCGAACACATGACGCCCCACCGATTCAACGACCTCATCAATCACGAGTCCGGCCTGCTAGGCATGTCGGGAATCAGTTCCGACATGCGTGAACTGCTGGCGCAAGAAGACAACGACACGCGCGCCGCCGAGGCCGTGGCCGTGTTTTGCTATCAGGTGAAGAAATGGATCGGCGCCTTTGCGGCCGCATTGGGCGGGCTGGATACGCTGGTGTTTGCCGGCGGGATCGGCGAAAATTCGGCGGTCGTCCGGTCCCGCATCTGTGATGGCCTAGACTTTCTGGGCGTCGAACTCGACAACACGCGAAACGAGGCCCACGCGCCGATTATTTCCACCGACGCCGGCCGGGCCAACGTGCGCGTCATACGCACCGACGAACAATGGATGATCGCCAATAGTGCCTGCCGTATTCTGGGTCTGCCGTATCCTGGGTCTCTCGAACGGAGAGGAATGTCATGACCACGCAAACTGCAACCGCCAAGAATAAGCCCCTCTCCGGGGAGCTTTTGCAAAAGATCGACGCCTACTGGCGCACCGCCAACTATCTGTCCGTCGGCCAGATCTACCTGCTCGAAAACCCCCTGCTCCGCGAGCCATTGAAGCTCGAACACATCAAGCCGCGCTTGCTGGGGCATTGGGGCACCACGCCCGGCCAGAACTTCATCTACGCGCACTTGAACCGGGTCATCAAAGAGTATGACCTCGACATGATCTACATCGCAGGGCCCGGACACGGCGGCCCGGCGCTGGTGGCCAACACCTACCTGGAAGGCACCTACAGCGAAATCTATCCCAACATCACGCAGGACGAGCCCGGCCTGCAAAAGCTCTTCAAGCAGTTCTCTTTCCCTGGCGGCATTCCCAGCCACGTCTCGCCCGAATGCCCCGGCTCGATTCACGAAGGGGGCGAGCTCGGCTATTCCATGAGCCATGCGTTCGGCGCCGTGTTCGATAATCCCCATTTGGTCGTCGCCTGCGTCGTGGGTGACGGCGAAGCGGAAACCGGCCCGTTGGCTACCTCGTGGCAATCCAACAAGTTCCTCGACCCGGTCACCGATGGCGCCGTGCTGCCCATCTTGCACCTAAACGGCTACAAGATCGCCAACCCAACCGTGCTGGCGCGTATCACGCACGAGGAGCTCGCGGGGCTCTTGGAAGGCTGCGGCTGGAAGCCCTACTTCGTCGAAGGGCACGAGCCCGACAAGATGCACCAGCTCATGGCAGCCACGCTCGAAACGGCGCTCGATGAAATCCGCCAGATCCAGCAACAGGCGCGCACCAGCGGCAGCGCCAGCGCCCGCGCTGGCCGATGATCGTGCTCAACTCGCCCAAAGGCTGGACCGGGCCAAAGGTGGTCGACGGTTTGCAGATCGAAGGCACGTTCCGCGCGCACCAGGTGCCGCTGATGATCTCGGCCGAGCAGCCCGAGCACTTGAAGGATCTCGAAGACTGGATGAAGAGCTATCAGCCGCGGGAGCTGTTCGACGAAGGCGGACGCCTGCGCCGACCTGGCGGAGTTGGCGCCCGAGGGCGAGCGGCGCATCGGCGCCAACCCGCACGCCAACGGCGGCATCCTGCTGCGTGACTTGCGCATGCCCGACTTTCGCGATTACGCCGTCAAGGTGCCCGCGCCCGGCGGCGTCGAAGCCGGCGACACCACCGTGCTGGGCCAGTTCCTGCGCAACGTGATCAAAGCCAACGAGGACCAGCAGAACTTTCGCATCTTCGGGCCCGACGAAACGTTGTCGAACCGCCTGGGCGCCGTGTTCCAGGAAACCAACCGCCAGTGGGACGCGGCGACCAAGACGAACGACGAGTTCCTGGCCCCCAACGGCCGCGTGATGGAAATGCTCAGCGAGCATCAGTGCGAAGGCTGGCTCGAAGGCTACCTGCTCACTGGACGCCACGGGCTGTTCAACAGCTACGAAGCGTTCATCCACATCATCGATTCCATGTTCAACCAGCATGCCAAGTGGTTGAAAGTCACGGGCGATCTGCCCTGGCGTCGCAAGATTGCCTCGCTCAACTACCTGCTCTCGTCGCACGTTTGGCGGCAGGACCACAACGGCTTCACGCACCAGGACCCCGGCTTCATCGACCACGTGGTGAACAAGAAGGCCGAAGTCGTCCGCGTCTATCTGCCGCCCGACGCCAACTGCCTGTTGAGCGTGATGGACCACTGCCTGCGCAGCCGGCACTATGTGAACGTGGTGATCGCCGGCAAGCACCCTGCGCCGCAATGGCTGAGCATGGACGCCGCCGTGCGTCACTGCACCGAGGGCATCGGCATCCTCAAGTGGGCCAGCAACGACGCCGGCGCCGAGCCCGACGTGGTGATGGCCTGCGCCGGCGACGTGCCCACGCTGGAAACGCTGGCCGCGGTGTCCATCCTGCGCAAGGCGCTGCCCGAGCTGAAAATCCGGGTGGTCAACGTCGTCGATCTGTTGAAGCTGGAACCGTCGACCGAGCATCCGCACGGCCTCTCCGACCAGGACTTCGATTCGCTGTTCACCAAGAACAAGCCGATGATTTTCGCCTTCCACGGCTATCCCTGGCTGATCCACCGGCTGACGTACCGCCGCACCAACCACGACAACATGCACGTCCGAGGCTACAAGGAAGAGGGCACGATCACCACGCCCTTCGACATGACGGTGCTCAACGACCTGGACCGCTTTCACCTGGCCATCGACGTCATCGACCGCGTGCCGAGCGTCGGCGCCAAAGGCGCGTACCTCAAGCAAGAGCTGCAAGACAAGCTGATCGACCACAAGCAATACATCGACCAGCACGGCCAAGACATGCCCGAAGTGCGCAACTGGAAGTGGGATCCCGGCGTGGCAGGGTAGGGAGGGCGGAGGAGCATCACCCCCGCGTCAAAGCATCATCCCCGGGCAAATGAGGCTGCAGGGACTTGAACCCTGGACCTACGGATTAAAAGTCCGTTGCTCTACCGACTGAGCTACAGCCTCGAAGACCCGCCAGTATAACGGTTTATGAGGCGAGTGAAAGGTGCCGGGTTCGGGGCGTGATTGGCGGCGATTGTGCGTTGCACGCTGCGCCTTCATGCTCGTTCGGCATCGGTCCTACTGGGCGTAAATGGTCGGCGAGGAAGTCCGCGACGAGCCGCCAAACGTGATTTGCCTGCGTTTAACGTGCGCACGGCAAATTGCGTATGCAAGTGTAATCCAGTTGATCTCAATTGGCGCTCGTCCCTCTGGGATTGTGCTGTGGCGTACAAGGAATCGTCAATGGGGATGTTGTTGTCAGGTCGCGCTATTCAGAACTACGAGTTCTTTCAGCAGGTGCTCAACTAGTCACTTGTGAAAACATTCCCGCCCGGCTCGCAGACGGAGACGATCGCTACTCTACCACCTCGCAAGTTGTGCCGATCTAGTTGGCAACTCGCCAGATGTCGTGACGTCTGCTAAACTCGGGCCTGATCGGTGCTGAGTATCTCATCGAATCCTTGGCCCAGCTGACATGGATCGCGATCCCCTGACAATAGTTGATCTATTCTGCGGTGCTGGCGGTCTATCAGTCGGTTTCGAAAGGGCCGGCTTTCGAGTTGTCAGAGCAGTTGACCATTGGACTCCAGCCGTCGAGACTTATCGCAAGAATCTTGGCAACCACATTCACGAACTATCAATTACCGAGCAACTCGACCTGCCCAGTGCTACGGTGATTGCGGGCGGCCCTCCATGCCAGGGGTTTTCATCGGCCGGCAGAAGGCGCCACGAGGATGAGCGCAACTCACTCGTACGTGTCTTCGCTGAGATCGTCGCCCGAATTCGTCCTCGCGCGTTTGTGTTTGAGAATGTCGAAGGATTCTTGACTGGTGGGCAGGGGCGGTTCGTCATCGACCTATTGGAGCCTTTGATTGAGGTCGGTTATCGAGTGCATCTGCGAAAGGTTAACGCAGCTAATTTTGGTGTGCCGCAACACCGAAAGCGCGTGGTTGCCATCGGAGGCCTATTCTGGAGTCCGACGTTTCCTGAATCCACGCATTCGGCACATGGAGCGCCCGGAGCCCATTTAGCAGAGGGCGCACGCTAACCCTTACGCCCTCCCTCATGGACGCATTGAATGGGCTTCCGCAACCATCTGTTGCGGAAGCCACCGGACTCTCCGACCACGTGGCGTATCCTCTTGAAAATACCGATCTAGAGCGTGCGATTTTGCTAAAGCCCGGACAGACTATGCGCGATCTGCCAGAAGAGCTTTGGCATCAGAGCTACCGAAGACGTGCGTTTCGTCGAGTGATGGATGGAACACCAACTGAACGGCGCGGCGGCGCTCCCTCAGGTATGCGTCGCCTGCGCGGCGATCAGCCGAGCAAGGCGATCACGGGCGGTGCCTTGCGTGATTTCCTGCATCCTTACGAACACCGAGCCCTCACCGTTCGCGAATGCGCGAGGCTCCAGACATTCGACGACTCGTTTTTGTTCGTCGGAAGCAAGGCGGATCGGATGCTTCTTGTGGGTAATGCTGTGCCACCCCAATTGGCCGAAGTCGTCGCAACACAACTTTTGTCCGATCTGACTAGTTCAAAGCGTACTATTCTGGAGAGAGGGGAGCTTCTTAGCTTCATTCCAACCCTATCGATGGGCATGAGCCCCAGGGCCGGGCGGCACTTTGGGGGATTTAGGCTGGCGCGGCAAACGTTGATTTGCTAGACCAGAGTCCGTGAGTATGGGCGGCAAGGCCGCGGTTTGCAGTTCGTTCACGGAGGTCACTCATGGCTGTGCAAGTAAGACCGGATATCAGGAGCATCAAGCATCATTTTGCGGAGCTTCGTGATCCGCGTTCTACGATCAATCGTCGGCATCTGCTGGTCGACGTGGTGGTGATTTCGCTGTGCGGCGTGTTGGCCGGCGCCGATGGCCCGGTGGCGATTGAAGTCTGGGCGAAGGCGAATCGCAACTGGCTGCGACGACATCTGAAACTGCCGCATGGCATACCATCGCACGACACGCTCCGGCGGTTCTTGGAACGCGTCGATCCGCAAGCGTTTCAGCGCTCGTTTACCGCCTGGATCGAGTCGCTGCTGATTCCCGATTCCGAAGGGGCGCGGCTGCTGAACATCGACGGTAAGACGTTGCGTCGGTCGCACGATCGCAAACGCGGGCTGGGTCCGTTGCACCTGGTCAGCGTGTGGGCCAGCGAACAAGGCCTGACGTTGGGCCAAGTCGCCACCGAGGAAAAATCGAACGAAATCACGGCGATTCCCGCGGTGTTGGACCTGGTCGACGTGAAGGGCGCGATCGTGACCATCGACGCGATGGGCTGTCAGAAGGCGATCGCCGAGAAGATTATCGAGCGAGGCGGCGACTACGTCGTGCCCGTCAAAGGTAATCAAGGGAATCTCGAACAAGCCGTCGAGGCATTCTTCGACGAGCATCTGGAAGACGACTTCGCGCGAGTCAAAGTGAGCCGCTTCGAGACCGAAGAGAAACGGCACGGCCGCATCGAACGTCGCACGTACCTGCAAGTCAACGTGCCGCTCGCGCTCGCTGGCCGCCAGGAGTGGGCTGGACTTCGCACCCTGGGAATTGCCATCAGGACCCGTGAAATCGCGGGCCAAGAGACGGGCGAAGTGCAGTGCTACATCAGCAGCATGAAGCGCAACGCGAAGCAGTTCGCCCGCGCGTCGCGAGGTCATTGGAGCATCGAGAACAGTTGCCATTGGAGCTTGGACATGACCTTCCGCGAAGACGAAAGCCGCGTCCGCAATCGCCGCTTGGCCGAGAGCCTGGCGTGGCTGCGGCGTTTCACGCTCTCGCTGCTCAAGCAACATCCCGATACCAAGAAAAGCCTGGTGATGAAACGACGCCTCGCCGGCTGGAGCACGACATTCCTGTCAGAAGTTCTTTTCGGAGTGCCAACTTAGTGTGCGCCGGCCCTGGCATGAGCCCTGCACTTGCGACGACTATGAAGATGGTCACGAAACGGTTCGGCCAGCAGCAAACGTCCGCTAGCCAGTTACCGCTATGGCGCTAACGCAAAATCAACGGTCGATGATCGAAAAGGCGCGGTCGGCCGGTGTAGGAGGGCAGGCTGTTCCGCTCTCCGACGAGGCGTGCGCGTACTTAGTCGCGGTGATAGCTTCCGATCTACAACTGGACAGCAAATTTCCCGAACTTCCGTCCCATGTGCCGCCGTTCTTTGACCACAAGGAGCTTGCTTCTCTCGTTGTTACCGGCGTACAGTTCACGCCCTTGATCGAGCGGTTGGCTGATCTAAATCGTGATGCCGACACGTTCTTTGTTTGTCTCGCAAGTCTGCACAAGCGCCGCCTAAAGTACGAAAAAATCCTGCAAACTCAACCGATTCCAACGATCGAACAGGTTGGCCCGCGCGGGCTGCTGCAATTCGGTACGATGACTGCGAAGGCTCTAACTGGTCTCCTATTCTGGCGAAAGTGGTTGTTCGACATCGACAACCGCGCCAGACAGGAGACTGGCTATCTCTTTGAACCAATTATTGCGCATGCAATCGGCGGAGCGCCTGTCGGAGCAAACGGAAGCCCAGTCCGAAGAACCCGCGATAGGAGGAAGGGCCGCCAAGTTGATTGCATTCGAGAGAAACGGGCTTACGAGTTCAAGATTCGAGTAACAATTGCGTCCTCCGGTCAAGGCCGGTGGCGGGAAGAACTGGATTTTCCTGTCGATGCGCGCAAAAGCGGCTACACTCCGGTACTGGTAGTGCTCGATGCGACTCCGAATCCGAAACTTGAGCAACTGAAAAAGGCGTTTTTGAAAGCCAAAGGGGAGGTCTACATCGGGGATAAAGCCTGGCAGCACTTGGAGTCCGTTGCTGGATCCACCATGGCTCTCTTCCTTGAAAAGTATGTGCGCGACCCGATTCAGTCCTTGCTTTCCGAAGTTCCCGAGCGCTTGCCGGAGTTCATTGCCAGAATGAGTGATGACGAGATCATTCTGGACATTGCAGGGGAAGAACTGCGAATTCCTCGAACGCACGCTATCTCCGACGATGCAGATATAGACTCACTACCCGAGGATGTAGACGATCAAATACCAGGACCATGACTTCGATCCGCGCGAGAGCCCCGTCAGCATCAAGTGCAACAGTTCGTCGCGTTATGCAGGCGAACGTTGGCAAAGAGTCCCGAGCCGAGACTCATCTGAGAAGTGCGCTTCATCGAGCTGGGCTACGCTTCCGCAAAGATTTTCGGGCCGAGCCGGATGTCCTCTGCAAGGTAGACGTTGTATTTCGGAAGGCGCGAGTGTGTGTGTTTATCGATGGATGCTTTTGGCATGGCTGTCCCAGCCACTTCAAAGTACCCCACACGAATACAGCGTGGTGGCAGGAAAAGATCGCAGACAACCGTGCGCGAGACGCCCGCCAGTCGCGCATACTTAGAAAACGCGGGTGGCACGTAATGCGCTTTTGGGAACATCAGATTACTTCACGCGAGACTCAACGGATAGTCGGAATGGTTGAGTCCATTGTCATGTCCCGTCGCTAAGACTGTCATTTCCCGTTTTCCCTCAAACTCAATTGCCTCACGCGACGTGGAAAAGTACATCGCGGCCTGGGCAAAGTACTGCGGGCTGGAACCGAAGGAGGAGCCTGCTGTCGCCAAGCAGCCGACGTTCATCCCGGCAAAGCCCAAAACGGCCGGCAAACCGAGATCAGGGCACCGACCGGGCCGTCGCTACGTCTCTCCGAAGGAGGCGTTCTATCTGCAAAAGCTCGCCAGAGCCCAGCGAAACCTCGACGAGATCGGCCAGGTGCTGGAATCGTTCGGCTCGCAACTCGACGCGTCGAAGCGGGATGAAGCCCTTCAGCGATACGGTGTGGGCGATTACCAGCGCCAGTGCCGGCGATGTCGCCACATGGTTCGACGATGGCGTTCGCCCTGATGCGTGTCAGGAAGGCCGGGCCGAGGGAGTGGCGTTCGAAGCGCCCACGGGCAGGCGGCCGGTGGCATGTTGGTGGGATTGAGCGAGGCGCTTGTGGTGCGCATCGGCCGCTAATGGCTCGGGCAATTCACGCGAACCTTCACGCGAGCCACTTGTCGATCACTTTTCCGCCCACGTCGGTCAGCCGGAAATCACGCCCTTGGAAGCGGTGGGTTAGCTTCAGGTGGTCGATGCCGAACAGGTGGAGCAGCGTGGCTTGCAGGTCGTTGACGTGTACCGGGTCTTTCACCGGCGCCCAGCCGATCTCGTCGGTTTCGCCGTAGACCTGTCCGCCGCGGATGCCGCCGCCGGCCATGAAGACGCTGAAGCCGAACGGATGATGATCGCGGCCGCTCACGGGACCGCCGTTGCGGTTCTCTCCCAACGGCGTGCGGCCGAATTCGCTCCCCCACACGACCAGCGTTTCGTCGAGCAGCCCGCGCTGCTTGAGATCTTGTATCAGCGCGGCGATCGGCTGGTCGGCCATTTCGGCGTTGAAGGGCAGCTCGACGTCGAGATTCGAGTGGTGATCCCACGAGGCGTGAATGATATTGACGAAGCGCACGCCCCGCTCGACCATCCGCCGCGCGAGCAGGCAGTTGGAGGCGAACGAGCGGAACTGCCCCGGCCCGCCGCCGCGGTTGGCCTTCGTGTCGGGCTCTTTTCGGTCGATGCCGTACAGGTCTTTGGTGGCTTGGGTCTCACTGGCCAGATCGATCAGCTCCGGCGCGGCCGATTGCATGCGAAACGCCAACTCGTAGCTGGCGATGCGGCTGGCGATTTCCGGATCGTGCATCTGCTCGAACCGCTGCCGATTGACCTGGGCCAGCACGTCCAGCCCCTTGCGCTGCAATCCATCGGAGAGGCCCGCGGGATTCTGCAGATTGAGCACGGGTTCGCCCGAATTGCGAAACAGCACGCCGGCGTGTACCGACGGCAGAAAGCCGCTTTGCCAGAGCGTGGCGCCCCCGCTGGATCCGCGGCCGGCGGTGAGCACGATGTAGCCCGGCAGGTTGCGCGTCTCGCTGCCCAAGCCGTAAGTGAGCCACGAGCCCATGGTGGGCAAGCCGAAGGTGGCGCGGCCGCACTGCATAAGCAACTGGCCGGGATGATGATTGAACTGGTCGGAGTGCATGCTCCGCACCAGCAGCACGTCGTCGGCCACGCTGCCAATGTGCGGCAGCAGGTCCGACAGTTCCATGCCGCACTCGCCGTGCTTTTTGAATACGCGCTTGCTGCCCAACAGCGTGGCGGTGTCCTTCTGCAGAAAGGCGAATCGCACGTTCTTGGTCATCGACTCGGGTATCTTCTGCCCGTGCAGTTCGTTCAGCTTCGGCTTGGGGTCGAACAAGTCGAGCTGGCTGGGCGCGCCGGCCATGAAGATGAAGATGCAACTCTTGGCCTTCGGCGCAAAGTGCGGCGGCTTGGGCAACAACGGATCGGAGTACGACACGGCCGCGCTGGTGGCGGCAGGCGCGTCGTCGGCCAAAGCGGCTGCCAGGGCCACGCTGCCTAGGCCGCTGGCCGCGGTGGTGAAAAACTCGCGCCGCGTGTGTCCGACCAGTCTCGCCAGTTCGTGTGACATAGCTTGCTCTTATTCGCGCGTCAGAAATTCGTCGAGGTTTAGCAAAATGCGGGCCGTGGCCACCCAGGCGGCCAATTCCGCCGGCGCAACCCCCTCGGGCAGCTTGTCGCCGGCCGCGGCTTGTGCCTCGTCAGCGTGCTCGGCGTACCATTGCCGGCTGCTGGCCAGCAGATCGGCAAACGGCGCCAGCTCTTCGCTGGTCGGCGGCCGGGCAATGCACCACCGCAAGCCGCTGGTGAGCCGGTCGTTGTCGGTGGCGCCTCCCTCGTCGAGCAGCCGTCGCGCGAACGATCGCGCGGCCTCGTTGTAGACTTCGTTGTTGAGCGTGGTGAGCGCCTGCAACGGCGTGTTGGACGTTTGCCGCTCGAGGCACGTGGTGTTCGAGTCGGGGCAGTCGAACGTGGTCAGGCTTGGATGCGGCGCGGTGCGCTTGAAATAGGTGTACATGCCGCGGCGATAGCGGTCCTCGCCCTCGCTGGTTTTCCATTTGAAGTTGTTCGCGTAGCTCAACTCGGCGATGCCGGCCGGCAGCGGCGGAAACACGCTGGGCCCACCCAGCCTCTGCGACAGCAGGCCGCTGACTGCCAACGCCAAGTCGCGCACGATTTCTCCTTCGACGCGGAAGCGGTTCTGCCGGTGCAGCAAGTTGTTCGTCGGGTCGACGCCGATCAGTTCCGGACGCGTGGCCGACGACTGGCGATAGGTGGCGCTGGCGACGATCAGCCGGATCATGTCCTTGCGACTCCAGCCGCGGGCGATCAGTTCGGATGCCAGCCAGTCGAGCAGCTCGGGATGCGTGGGCCGTTCGCCGCGGACGCCGAAGTCGCCGGGAGTCTTCACGATACCGCGGCCGAACAGGTTGTCCCACAAGTGATTCGCCGTCACGCGCGGCACGAGCGGATGCGTTTCATCGGTCAGCCACCGCGCCAGGTCGAGCCGGTCGGGCGCGGCGCGCGCGGTTCGATCGGCGGCAGTGCGGCCAGCGTGCCGGGTCGCACTTCGTCCTTGGGCTGCAGGAAATCGCCGCGATGCAAAACGTGCGTCGTGCGGCGATTCTCCGTGCGCTCGGCCAGCACGCGGGCTTTCATCACCGGGCGAGAGTTGGCCACGCCGCGCAGTTTTTCGACTTTGTCCGCCAGTTGCGTTGCCGGCTTGTCCCGCGAGATGACGTGGTCGACCAGCGCCTGCGTTTGCTCGGGCGTGCGTTTGTCCGTTTCGATGGCCAGGATGTCGCGGACGTTTTGCGGAATGCCGATCCACGCGTCGTAGCCGGTGACTGCCATCACGCGGAAACGGCCGAGTGTGTGCTGCCCGCCATAGTTCTGGCTGAGCACGAGTTGCAAGTTGGGCGTGGCCTCGCCGCGAATCGGCTTCTCGGCCAAAAATACGATCGAGTGATCCTGGCCGAACTTGGGACCGATCGCCCAGCCGGTGTTCTCCTTGCCGTCGAGGGCGTTTTCGGGCGGGAAGCCGTCTTGCTGCACGTCGGCATTGGCGTGCGCCAGCTTGACGCGCTGTTTCTTGCCAAACTTGTCGCTGTCGGAAGCCGACACGCGGAACTCGCCCAGCACGAAGTTGCCGTGAGCGGTGCGTCCCGGACCTTTGCCGCCGAGCGACTGGTGCGCCAGCGTTTCGATGCGAAAGCCGGTGACTTCCGGCAGGTCGGTGCGGGCGGTGATCGTCACCACGTCCTTGTCGGGATTTTCGCCGGCGGCCAAGTATGAGCCGTCGGAAAGGATCTTGAACTCGGCGCCCCGTTTGGAGGCGATGTTCACCAGCTCCACCGGATGAAACTCCAGCGGCTTGCTCGCCTTGCTCTTGAGCTCTTCCTCCCACGCCGGCGCCTTGGCGGCCAGGGCTTGCCGTGCTTCGGCCAGCTTTGGCTCGAGCTTGGCCAACTCGGCCGCGGCTTGCTCTTTCTCGCGCCGCCACGTGAGCAACGGCTCGCCGACCAGCGGCACTTCGGTCTCCACTTCGTCGCCGTTGTCGAAGAACGCGAACAGTTGATAGAACTCGTGGTGCGAGATCGGATCGTACTTGTGCGTGTGGCACTGGGCGCAGCCGACGGTGAGCCCCAGCCAGACGCTGCCGGTGGTGGCCACGCGGTCGAAGATCGCCTCGACGCGCCATTGCTCCCGGTCGGTGCCCCCTTCGGTATTGGTGAGCGTCTGGCGATGAAACGCCGTGGCCAGCCGATCGTCGGCCGTGGCGCCGGGCAGCAAGTCGCCGGCCAGTTGCTCGATCGTGAAGCGGTCGAGCGGCAGGTCGTTGTTCACCGCCCGGATCACCCAATCGCGATAGCGCCAGGCGTCGGGCCGCGAGTTGTCTTTCTCATAGCCGTCGGAGTCGGCATAGCGGGCCATGTCCAGCCAGTGGCGGCCCCAGCGCTCGCCGAAGTGAGGCGAGTCGAGCAGCCGATCGACCAGCTTTTCGTACGCGTCGGGCGAAGTGTCATTCACAAACGCGTCGACCTCGTCGGTCTCGGGCGGCAAGCCCAGCAAGTCGTACGTCAATCGCTTGATGAGCGTGTAGCGATCGGCCTCGGGCGAGGGCGCGATGCCTTGTGCTTCGAGCCGCGCCAATACGAAGCGGTCGAGCGGCGAGCGCGGCCAGGCCGTGTTCCGCACTGCGGGAGGCTCGGGCCGCGCGATCGGCTGAAACGACCAATGCGACGAACGGCCCGCGGACGCTTCCGGCCAGACGGCGCCGGCGTCGATCCAAGCCTTGAGCCGCGCGATTTGGTCGGCCGAGAGCGGTTTGTTGTTGTCTTCGGCCGGCGGCATCCGCTCTTCGTCCGTGGCGGTGACGCGGCGGATCAATTCGCTTTCGCCACTTTTGCCGGGCGTGAACAGCGGACCCGAGTCGCCGCCGGCCAGCGCCGCGTCGCGCCGGTCGAACCGCAAGCCCGACTCTTGGGCGTCGGGTCCGTGGCACTCATAGCAATGCTCGACAAAGATCGGCCCAACGTCGCGGGCGAAATCAATCTTTGCCGCCGCCGCGGCACCATCAGCCCAGGCAAGACGCGTGCTACCGCATACGATCATGGCGACCAGCGCGGCCGCCGCGCCGACAAGCGTGTACTTCGGGCGATGGATTGCGAGGTGTCGCACGGCGGGATTTCTCGTTGCGGGGGGCGATCTGCTATGCATAAACGCCAAACTAATAAGATAGCCGCTCACGCCCTCCCGATAAAAGCGCTCGCCACGGGGGGATTTGAGGGGCTAATGGCCCGCGGTACCATCACCCGTGGCAACCGCGCGTCCCGGTCTCTCATATTGGCCACCAGCGACCAGCCACTAACCACTTACCGCGACTCCACGTCGTGCGATTGCACGCAATAGTCGAGCACGGCCCGCGGATCGTCCAGCGGCGGCACTTTGGCCGGCTCGCGGGCGGTGGTCGCCAGGTGATAGGCCAGCAAGTCGGTCAGCCGTTTGACCGTGCCGGCGTTGCGCGGATCAGCGGCCACGTTGTGCATCTCCTTGCGGTCGCTGAACATGTCGTACAGGCGGAACTGATGCGGCACCAATGGCCGGCCCGTGTCGTAGCCGTCCTGGCGCCGGACCGTGCCGCGCTCGTACATCAGCTTCCAGTCGTTGTCGCGGATCATCACTTCTTCGTTCTGCGCGTATTCGACCACCACAAAGTCGCGATGCTTGGTCGTCTTGGCGTCGATCAGCGGCAACAGGCTGCGGCCTTGCAGCGGCTTGGTGACGTTGTAACCGCACAACTCGTGAATGGTCGGCACGATGTCGACCAGCTCGACGAACGCCCGGGTGCGCCGGCCGGCGGCGATGCGCTGGGGCCAGCGGATCACCAGCGGCACGCGCACCGCTTCTTCGTAGCTGCAGTGCTTTTCGAATCGCCCGTGCTGGCCGAGCATGTAACCGTGATCGCCGAAGTAGACGACGATGGTGTCTTCGGTGAGCTCGGCCTGGGAAAGCGCGTCGAGCACGCGGCCCACGCACGAGTCCATGTATTCGACCGAGGTGGTGTACGCCGCGTTGATGCCCTGCTTCTCGGCACGTGTCAGATCGCGAAAGATGGCCGGTATCTGGTCGTCGTCTTCCGGTCCCGGCTCGGGCACGTCGAACGACGCGGGATCGTGCCGTCCTTGATACTCCACCGGAAAACGATAGGGCGAGTGCGGCTCGTAGAAGCTGACCATCAACAGAAACGGCTTCTCGTGCTCGGACTTCAAGAAGTCAGCCGCCCGATCGGCAAAGTACGTGCCGTCGGTTTGCGCCGCGACGGTGTCGACCGGCAGCGCGGCGCTGTTGAGCCACACCCGCGCCGGGTCCTTGAACGGATGCCACGGCGGCTGCACCTGCATGCCCTCGGGCAAGGGCGGACGCGTTTGCTGCTTGAGCCAGCGGCAATAGTCGGGCATGTCGATCAGCGTGTCGAAGCCGTGCGACAAGTTGCTGTTGAAGTGCATCTTGCCGATGGCGGCCGTGTCGAAGCCGGCCAGCTTATAGGTTTCGGCCAGCGTGACTTCACTGTCGGGCAAGGCGGTTTTCAATTGCGTCACGCCGATCGTGCTGGGATAGCGGCCCGTCAGAAACGACTGCCGCGAAGCCGTGCAGACCGGCGCGTTGCAATAGGCCCGCTCGAACCGCAAGCCGCCGGCCGCAAGCCGATCGATATTCGGCGTGCGCACCTGCTGGTTGCCGTAGGCGCCGGTGACATAGGCCGCATGATCGTCGGCACAAATGATCAACACATTCGGCGGCCGCACCGGCTCGCGCGCGGTCGCGGGCAAGGCCAATGTCGCGAGCAACAGCAGGAGAGGCGGGAGGCGGGAGGGCATGATAGTGGCTGGTGGCTAGTGGCTAGTAGTGGTGAAGACGAGTATAGCAGGCGGCGCGGGGTGGTAAGGGGATAGTGGCTAGTGGTTAGTGGCTAGTGGTCGGAAAGCTTGTGACGGGGCTGATTACTTAAGTGGCCGAATGTTCGTTGTCCGCAACTAGCCACCAGCCACTAACCACCAGCCACTTCTTCGTCCTCCAGTCTCCAGTCTCCAGTCTCCAGCCTCCGGCCTGCTACTCGATATACCGTTTCACGAGGGTGGCGTCGTCGAGGTTGTGGTTTCTGCCGGGCTCGTATCCGACGGGTATGCTGCGATCGATGATGTAAAAGGCCCGATGTCGATGGATATCGCCCGTATCCGACCCCAACTCCGCCCCCAACTGCCAGCCGTCCGGATGCGCGACATCAATATCCGGAATCCCATCCTGCGGAGGAGCATCCCAAGGCGAGACCTCGAAGTAGCCCATGGTAACCCAAACGGCATAGACGTTGGAGCGCGTGGTGAGCAGGTTGTTCAGGCGCATCAGGTTTTGATAGCGGAAGTACGGGTGTTGATTGGCATAGTTGTAACCCGCGTTGTTGTAACCGCCATAGTTCGCGTCCGGTCCCAACAGCGGCAGTATGTTGTTATTCAAGCTAGGTCGCAACAGCGTGACGTTGATCTCGGGCTGCGGCGTCCCCCAGTTCGGGTCACCCGGCAAGTGATATGCGGCGCCACCCGCCGAGCGAAACGGGTTGGTAAAGATGGAAGGGTACGATGAATTCTGTGCAGATACTTTCACGCCCGAATAGGTGAGGAGCCCGCGGCGGCTGTCGGTGATTTCCGACCAGTTGGGCAATTGTGTGCCGTTGGATGGCGATAGCGCGCCGTTGACGAGCGCCAGCCAGACGGGGCTGACGCTAAGTGCCGAGTTCTGCGTGGGAATGGTGTTGATGTTCACGCGGCCCGGCTCGCGATAGTTCGACACGCTGTTGAACGGCGGGTGGAGGTAACACGCCATCTGCTGCTCGCCCGGACCAAACGTGCTCACCATTTGCGGCGAGGGGAACCCACCGCTGCTCAACGGCACGGGATTCAACACCGTGTCGGTTCCCACGAATCGTGACGGCACGCCGACATAGTCCAACAACCGGTAAAAGTACGGCGCTTGCCCGTTCGTGGCGGCATTGCTGGACAGGAAAAAATTCAGCAAGTGCCGATACGGCAGATACATGTCGTTGTTGGCGAAGATATATGGGCTTTGGGCCGGAGGAGTCAAAAAGTTCCGCAGCATTTGCTCCGCCGAATTCGGCGGCACCAGCAGCAACTCCAGGCCGTTGTTGAACGGTCGATTGTTCCAGTTGAGCCAGGAGAAGGGCTGGACGTTCGCCGAAGGATACGGCGCGTTTCCATAGGCGTAAGTCGGCGGAGTCGTCGCGGGGGGGGTGTTCCCGCTAATCAACCACCCCACGCCCATCGTGCGATTCAAGTAGCCGAGCGACTGCTGCAGGTTGTAACCGAAGACGTCGCCGGAGCCGGCACTTAACGCTGTCACGTTGGTGTTCGTTTGCGGATAGTTCGACCACAAATTGGAATACGCTCCCCCGCCTGGGCTAAACCCTCGTTCGAGGCCGCCACAGGAAAAACCGGCGAGGGCGCCGGCATCATCCGGATCGGTCGGAGGCGTGGTCGCTTGACCGTTGAACACCACCAAGTCGATCGGTAGCCAATCGACCGTGATATACGGGTTCAACGCCGGGTCGTGCGCCTGCAAGGGGTTTGCCAGACGCTGCAGCAGCGCCGTTTTGTAGTTTTGCACCGTTTGGGTCTGAAAAAGACCATCCATCGTTAGCGGCGCGTTCATGACACCACCAGCGCTGAAATTGCTGCCGTCCTGCGGAAAATCGATCGGTGGATTATAGGTGTCGGTGAGCCCTGTCGGACCGGGGTCCGTAGGTGTCTGGTAGTACGCCGCCGATGGGAGCGGCTCGGAAACGCTCAGCCCGATGGGGTACGGCCAAACAACCGCCGGTTGCGAAAAACTACAAACGATCGGCAACGCCGAATTCATGGCAGGCAAGATGGCCTGCTGCGGTGGATTGGTGGCCGCCACGTTCACGGCGCTGGACGGAGTATAGCTGAATGTGCCGGGAGTCCCGACAGTCAAGGCGAACTGTTGGATCGCACCGGCCGAACCGTTGTTGCTGGTGCCCACGTAGGTGAGGGGACGCGGCCCCACCACCGCGTATTGCCCCGGCGCCAGCAGCGTGCTTCCCCCGCCGGAATTAGAAAAGCTCTTGAGGAGATCGTTGGGATGCACGATGGGAACCCCAGGCGTGAACCACACGAGTCGCTCGGGCAGCACGGCCCCGCCGTACGGGTTGTTGATGTCGAACACGCTCCAGTAAACGGGCGAGCCGGGCACGGTTCCCGGAGGGCTGCCCAGCACATGCGGCACGGGGTCGAAATTGACCGTGTCGGGATGTTGGCTTGCGAGCTGGTTGATGTTGTTTGTCGCCGGCGTCTGCAGCGTGCTGGGAAGGATGGCAATGCGCCAAACCGGATAGGTATAGCCGCCTCCCGAAGGCGCAAGCGCGGCCAGATTCAGCTTCCAGGTATTCGGCGTCGTCGTGGTATCCGGGTAATAGAGATCGGTCGAGCGCGGCTTTTGAAAGGTCTGCGCCGCCGGCCATCGAAGTATTGCCATTGTCCGTACAGTACAGTTCGAGAAACAGCGAGCCCTCGGGAACGCGAACCTGATCGAAGTTGCTGTCTCCCTGTGCAACGGTCTTTCCAATCCCATTGTCTGAACTTGTGTCTTGCACGCGCCGATCGTGCAGCGCCAGCGTTTCGGTCAACAGCAACGACGGCGCTTCGACACCCCACACCACGTCACGTTGAGAGATGCTGGCCGCGGGGTCGTTCGTCGTGCTCAAGAGGCCGTCGACCCCCCAGCCGTCGAACGGATTCACGTCATATTCGAACGGCGTCATGATGGAGTCCGAATCGCGAAAGTCGACGACGTTGATCGCCCACTGAGCGATGCGCCGCGCATTCAGTACCTGAAAATTGCCCGTCGCGGCCGTATCGGTCGACCATGACCATGAGTAGCTCGTGTCGGAAAGCACCATCATCATCACGTACAAATAGCGCGCGTAGAGTTGCCGTGACATCTGCGAATCTTGAACTTCCCCGTACGTCGTGTCGTTGTCAGCATCGCCGCCGTTGGAATAGTCGGGCACGATTCCGGTCGTAAAGTTCCCCGGTAGGCCCGCCAGGACCAGGCTACTCCAGAACGCCGTTTCGTTTTCGGCGGGGGTTCCACTCGGAGGATATGTTGGTTCATCGACGATGCCGTCGCCGTCATCGTCGATGCCGTTGCCGAACGGGCGATTCAGATCGAAGCGCTGCCCGGCGATCACTTCGGGGGGGAGCAGTTGCGCGATCATTTGTGGAGTGATCGAGCTGAGCGTGAGGCCACCGATAGTCACCATGCGATATTTCAGCAAATCGACCATCGACAACTGGCTGGCTTGATTCAGACCAAGCGTGGAGACGATGTTGGGGGCGTTGGCGATCATGTCGCGCGGCGCCAGCGCCGGCGGCGTGGGCAGATCGAAACTGTCGGTCGTCACCAGGTGCGCCAGATCGACCACATTCGAATTGTTCGAGTTGTTCGGGTCGAGCAGATAGCGCAGCCGATCGGGCAGTGCGCTGGCGTCCAGGTCGTAGCGGCGCAAAATGCGTTCCAGTTCGGCCGGCGTGAACGTGCCGTCGGCCGCTAGCGCCGGATCGGCCGCCCCGCGCACGCGCCGCCGCGAAAGGTTCAGCGTATAGGGATCGTTGGGCAACTCGTTGGGCGCCACGCCCAGCGTGTCGCTTACGCCCATGCCCCCCAGCGCGTGATACGACCAGATCGGCTGCCCCGCGAAATCGATCCCCACCGCGGCGCGGGCCCATAGATCGATCGGCGAGCCGTAGTTGGTCGCGTTCGTATTCGTGTAGAAGTTCCAATAGTAGTTGGGCGCCGTGCCATACAGCGGCATGTCGTAGCGCCGCAGTTGGTCGAGAATGTCGTCGGCGCCAGGAAAGAGGGGGGACGGCGACACGTTCGTGGGATTCACTCCCGCGATGGGCGTTGCGCCCCATTCGCCGTAGCGGCCGGCGTAGCGGACGCCACCCGGAGTGACCGCGCCGGTCAACAGGTTGGCGTAGCTGGCCCCGCTGACGGTGTTGAAAAGCCCAGTGTTGGGCAATAGTTGCGCGCCCAGGTTGATCTCCGCCGGTCCCAAGCCCGAACCGCGGGGCAATGTGACTTGCGGAAGGGTAACGCCGAGAGGCGGCGTAAGATAGCTGGCGATGTTGTACGGCGGGCCGCCGTTGGGAGTGATGGGAATGCCGCCAGTTGTCGCGTTCGTGTTATACAAGTTCGCCGGATCGGCCTGGGCCCAATTTCCGTGGGCGTTGACGTTCAGCCGGCCGTCGAGATCGATGCAGTGGTAGGCCACCAGCGGCTTATAGCGGCGGCCGTCGGGCGCGGTTTGCACGGGCAGGCCGATATCGACCCACACGCTTTCGGCCAGCCCATCGCCGTCGTTGTCGACGTCCCACGGGCCGTTGACCGGATCAAAAGATGGATTGCTGCCCGTGAAGTTCGGGTGGTCGGTCGGGTTCGAGTACGGAGCGCCATTGACTGCAAAAATTTGGCCGAATGGCCGCAACATTGCCTGGCGCATCACGACGGAGGGAATGTTGCCGCCGAGCGACTGCTGGTAATAGTTGATGAGGTCCGACCGGTGGAACGAAGGCAAGATGTCGGCCCGCGTTGGCCCAGTGGCGTCGCGCAGTGGCACGTAGGCCAGGGCCATGTTCTGCGGATCGGCCACGTCGTAATCTTCATCCGCCCCGCCGTAGCCGCCGAAGAATGGGTACGAAGCGCTGTAGCCGGTGGCGCTCGCGGTGTTTGGAAAGGTTCGCGGGTTGGGCAATAATGCTTGGAAGTACGTATTGGTTCCGTCCAGCGCGCTGAGCAAGGTGGGGTCGCTCGTCGGGTTTCCGCCGGTTGGATTCAGCCCAAAGCCCGTGCCGTTGAACGGGCGGCCGTTGATGAGCAAGCGCGTGACGTTGGTCGGCAGTGCGTTCATCTGTTCGCCGGCGAAAATGCGCGCGACGTAGTTTGTGCCGTTCACGCCCCAGCCGACGACGCGGGCGCTTTGGTTCGGGTAGGTGCCGTCCAAAAACGTGAGCACGCACCCGTTGAAGTGGCCGGGCGTTTGCAATTGCAGAAGTTGCCCGGCGTTGAATGTCGTGGGCATGCCCGGCTGCGGCATGGGCAGCACGTTGGCGGCCGGAATCTGGATGTCGATGAACGACTTGACCAGATTGCCGTTCACCGTGGGATAAGCAAACGAAATCCCGGTGGCTCCGGTGTTGACCACCTTCAACCCGTCGTTCCCGTACAGATCGTTGAGCAGGTCGTGCCCGTAGAGGCTCGACTGGGAGTTGAGCGTGCCGCGGGCTAGTTGGGCGTAGGCTTCGTCGAGTTGTTTGCGGGGGTCGCTGCCGACCAGTTCGGCCCGGCCGGCGATGCGGGACATGCGCTTGTATTGGCCGGCCACCAGCATGAACGTGACCGTGACCATCGAGAACATCACCAGCAAACTCAACACCACCAGCAGCAACACGCCCCGACGGCGCCGCGGACGGCGAGGGGAGGGAGAGTGGTTGGTGGCTAGTGGCTGGTGGCTGGTGGACGGGGAGGGAGAGTGGCTGGTGGCTAGTGGCTGGTGGCTGGTGGACGAAGAGACTAACCCAACGCGCAAGCGAGGGACGGGTGGGCCGTCGAGCGTTTGCGCGTCTCGTTCCTCACTAGTCGGTAGGTCAGGCACCCCGTGCCTGAGGGCGTCTTCGTGGCTTTCGTTCGTACTAGCCACTAGCCACCAACCACTAGCCACTAGTAGTGGCTGGTGGCTGGTGGACGGGGAGGGAGAGTGGCTGGTGGCTAGTGGCTGGTGGCTGGTGGACGAAGAGACTAACCCGACGCGCAAGCGAGGGACGGGTGGGCCGTCGAGCGTTTGCGCGTCTCGTTCCTCACTAGTCGGTAGGTCAGGCACCCCGTGCCTGAGGGCGTCTTCGTGGCTTTCGTTCGTACTAGCCACTAGCCACCAACCACTAGCCACTAGTAGTGGCTGGTGGCTGGTGGACGGGGAGGGAGAGTGGCTGGTGGCTAGTGGCTGGTGGCTGGTGGACGAAGAGACTAACCCGACGCGCAAGCGAGGGACGGGTGGGCCGTCGAGCGTTTCGCGTCTCGTTCCTCACTAGTCGGTAGGTCAGGCACCCCGTGCCTGAGGGCGTCTTCGTGGCTTTCGTTCGTACTAGCCACTAGCCACCAACCACTAGCCACTAGTAGTGGCTGGTGGCTGGTGGACGGGGAGGGAGAGTGGCTGGTGGCTAGTGGCTGGTGGCTGGTGGACGAAGAGACTAACCCGACGCGCAAGCGAGGGACGGGTGGGCCGTCGAGCGTTTGCGGCGTCTCGTTCCTCACTAGTCGGTAGGTCAGGCACCCCGTGCCTGAGGGCGTCTTCGTGGCTTTCGTTCGTACTAGCCACTAGCCACCAACCACTAGCCACTAGTAGTGGCTGGTGGCTGGTGGACGGGGAGGGAGAGTGGCTGGTGGCTAGTGGCTGGTGGCTGGTGGACGAAGAGACTAACCCGACGCGCAAGCGAGGGACGGGTGGGCCGTCGAGCGTTTGCGCGTCTCGTTCCTCACTAGTCGGTAGGTCAGGCACCCCGTGCCTGAGGGCGTCTTCGTGGCTTTCGTTCGTACTAGCCACTAGCCACTGGCCACTGACCACTAGTTTTCTCATTGCAATGCTCTGTTCGATTCGGTCCAGTTGCCCCTGGGGGAGTTGGCGTCAGGCTGGAGGCTGAAGGACGAAGATGTCAGGCACCAGCGTGCCTGATGATTGCCGCCGTCGTCCTCCGGTCTCCAGCCTCTGGTCTCCAGCCTGTTACTCAACTTCCAGTCAGTAGGTCAGGCACCCCGTGCCTGACAGTCTTAAGTTTTCCCGATCTCCGATCCCCGATCCCCTATTCGCTTACTCAACTTCCAGCCGCATGCTCTTTTCGTAAACGGTGACGACGTTGTCGAAGATCCAGATTTGGGTTGGCATCACCGGATTCCAATCTTGCCCTGCCAGGTTGACGAATTGGGTGTTACCTTGCAGCACGTCGGCGGCGACGACGCGATACCAGCGATAATAGGTGTAGGTGAAATACGTCGGCGGCGGAATTGGATTCGGATTAGTGTCTTGCATCGTTCCCGCCAGCATGACCCATTGGCCCGGCTTGAGCGGCTGGATTTGTTTCGCCGGGGGCACCACTGCGGGATGCGTGAACTGGATCTCGCCACCCCCGATTCCCCACCCCGGAAACCCATTGACGGTGCCTGAATAAGCAGTACCCGTATTTGGAATAATTGAGCCGACGCGCTCGGTCTGCACCGAGTTGCTCAGATCGCGTTTGTAGAACACGGCGACCGACACGGTGAGGTTGCTGTAGAGCGCGCTGGTCGATGGATCGGTGACCAGCGTGGCCAGCCAGGAGTAGTTGCCTTCGCTGGCCCGTTTGAGCGGCGTGCCGGCTGTACTGTAGGGACGCATGGCCGCGCCCGTGCCGGTGGAGTAGTACACCGTTTGCTCGGGCGGATTGTCCTGCCCGGTGGTGCTGGCCGTGAACAGCAAGTCGTCGGAGGCGCGGAACACCAGATCGGACGCCATCAACGGACTAGCACTCGCCGCGATTTGATAGTTGGGATAGATGCGGTGCAGTCGCGGAATGGGATACGCAGGCGCCAATGGCGGGACCGAGTTCGCGGTTGGAAAAGAATTGCCGGGTGGCAACGCAGGAGCTATTGCCGGTGTGGTCAGGCCGAGGGGATCAATCACCGCGGCGGGCGTGACATTGAAAATGTCATTTTTTGTCATGGACGTGACCGCGAATTGCCGGGTCAGCGGATTGTACAGAGTGTTAGCCACTCCGCTGCCGTTGTCCCAGTTCGCCGGATTCAGATACCCGCGGATTTTTAGATCGCGGAAGGCGGCACGTCCGACGGCGGTGGCGTTGTCGATTTTCGTGCCTTCGAGAATCTCGTGCCGGCCGGCGGGGATCATGGCGGCCACGCCCAGCAGGCCGATCATCAGCACGAACATCGAGATCAGCACCTCGGTGAGCGTAATGCCGCGCCGGCGGAGCCGTCGGCAGTGGCTAGTGGCTAGTAGCTGGTGGCTAGTTGACGGGGAGGGAGAGTGACTAGTGGCTAGTGGCTGGTGGCTAGTCGACGAAGAATAGTGGTTGGTGGCTAGTGGCTGGTGGCTAGTTGACGAAGAAGTAAGCGCAATGCGCTGGCCGGGGACGAGTGCGCCGTCGAGCGTTCGCGCGTCTCGTTCTTCACTAGCGACTAGCCACTGGCCCCTAGCCACTAGTAGTGGCTGGTGGCTGATAGGTAGGTCAGGCACCCCGTGCCTGACGGAGTCTTCGTTGTTTTCGTTCTTACTAGCCACTAGCCACTGGCCACTGGCCACTACTCCCCTGGTAGGTAGGTCAGGCATCCCGTGCCTGACGGAGTTTTCGTGGCTTTCGTATTCACCAGCCACTAGCCACCAGCCACTAGCCACTCTGTTCTCCCCGATCCCCGCTGCCCGAGTCGCTTCGTCGTGCGTCCTACAGCCTACAGCCTTCAGCCTACAGCCTGCCATCATCACCGTCCTCCAATGCTTTGCGAGGTGATGGCGAAGGCGCGGGCGTAGTACAGATAGTTCGTCGGATCGACGATGGGGCCCTTGTTTGTCGTCACCTCGGAAGTGGTGACCAGCCCGGTTTGATTGCCGATCGTCATCCAGAAGTTTTGCAGGTACAGTTTCTTCGGATTGGTGGGATCCGAATCGAAGATGTTCTTGTCTTCGACCTTGTTGCCGCCGCCGGCGATCGGGGCCACGTCGGGCATCAACTCGCGCCGGCCAAGCAACAGGAAGATTGGACCGGTTGCGCGTTGCGTTTGCGTGGTAATTACGTGCCCCACGGAACCGTTAGGCGTGAAGGTGATAATAGGGTCGTAAGGCGCCGGCGGGTTCGTTGTCCAACTGGTGGGCCACGCCGCGTTCCAGGGCTGAGCTGGAATCGCACCCGCACTTACGAACAAGCCCGCGGAGCTAAGCGTCTGGCCCGAGCACAACAGATCGATCACGATCCCATCGGGCAATTGCAGCGGAGTGTCGCTGGTTCGGCGCGGCTGGCGGATGATTTGATACGACATGGGTTGCGAAAAATTCGGCGTTTGCGGCCACGGCCAATTGAATTGCGAGGTGCCCGTCGTGGTTAGCAATGCGACCGTTATCGTTCCGCCTGGGTCGAGCACGCCGTCGGTGTTTGCGTCGGGGCCCATAATGGTGTAGAGGGGCCCGCGAAAGTCGAACTGAATCTGATCGTACATTCGAATCAGATTGAAGTTGCAGCTACCGGATATGTTGACCGTGAACCAGCCAATAGGTGTTTGGAGGGGCGGTATAGCAACGGTATTGCCGGGCGCCATCGCTGTATTCAAGTCTTGCACCTGAACACTGGCATTGGTATCACCTCCGGCGTAGGGCGGCGGCACTTCGACGTAGCTCATGCTCATCGCGTAGGGCTTGCCCTCGAAGCGTTGGAACATGACGCCCACTTCGCGGCCGTTTTGAATGGCTTTGGACCGGGCTCCGGAAATGAAGCTGCTGGCCAGCCGCGCGGCCTCGCGCATGCGGCGGTTCTCCAAGGCCGGCGCCATGATCGGAATCGCCGCCGCGGTGACCATCAGCAGAATCAACAGCACGATCAACAGCTCAAGAATGGTGACGCCGGAGCGATCGCGGAGCGATCGGCAGTGGCTAGTGGCTAGTGGCTGGTGGCTGGTGGACGAAGAATAGTGGTTGGTGGCTAGTCGCTGGTGGCTGATAGGTAGGTCAGGCACCCCGTGCCTGACGGAGTCTTTGTCGTTTTCGTTCGTACCAGCCACTAGCCACCAGCCACTAACCACTCTGTTCTCCCCCGCGCGCAGCGCGTCGGTTGTCAGGCACGGGGTGCCTGACCTACCAGCAAACGAGTTGGAGCGCGCCGCGAACCGCATGCGTTATCTCGTGGCTTGCAGGTGATTGTGGATGTTGTCGAGCGAAGCGTTGGGACGCTCGTTGGCGAGCGTCACGCCGGCACCGAACATCAGATTAGGTGTCGGCGAAGTTGATGGGTGGTAGACATAGGGATTATCCTTGATCGTTGTGTTCCCGTAGACGAAAGGCCCTGTCCCGGAGACGACGTCGTCCACGTCGGCTAGGATGCCGAATTGTCCGTCAGGCCCTGGCGAATAGATCAACGGATAGATTGCAAAACTAAAGACCTTGGAACTCAGCACGTTGAATGAATCCATATCGGTGGGATCGAACGGATCGGGCGCCATGATCACGACTTGTTCATTCCCGGACGGCGAAGTCCCATTGAAAGGCTTCACGGTCGATGGTGAGGTGCATGTGAAGGTTCGCGTGGTGGGCTGATATCCAGTAATGCGGGCGGTACGATCTCCGGCGATCGGTTTTGGATTCAAGGTGGAAGTCCCATCGATCACTGCCATGGTGCCGCCGACGTAAGCCCCGTTTGCCGACGAAAGCGCTCCCGTACCGACCTGAACGGTAACCGTATTTGGACTAACCGTGTTCAAAGTTGGGTTAGTCCCGCTGGCGATGATTTGCAGATCGGACTGAAAGCCCGGTGCCCAACGCAGAAACTTGATCGGACGCCCCCAGCCGTCGATGAACTCGGGCATGCCGTCCTCGTCGGTATCGCCGATGTTGCCGGGCTTGAACACGTCGCGCGAGTCTTCGTCGCTGGCAAGTGCCGCCATCACAATCATGTACAGCATTTCCGCACCCTGGTTCTCGACCGTTGGCGGTGTCGTTGAGGTCACCGCCGTCTTGATTCTTCGAAAGTAACCGTTCCACAGCGAGGGGGCCGGCATCGCCGCGACGGGACCTTGCGGTGTCGACGTGATGGAGCTGTCAGGAATCTGCACGATGTCGGTGTAGCGCTCCGGCAATTCCATCCGAATCAGATCGTGCAATGCGCTCAGTCGTAGTAGGTCCGCTTGCGGCGGATTTGGGGCGGGATCGTAATTGCCGTTGTTGTTCCAGTCGTGGAGTAGCGGCTCTCCGGAATCCCATTGCCCGTTCGTGTTCGTGTCGGTGTACCGATCGGGACCGAGATCGATCGGCACCCGGCGATACTGGTACGTTTGCCATTTGTCTTTGATGACCTGGTCGAGCTTGGCGATCAGGGCGCGGGTTTTATGAACACGCGACATCTCCTGCCGCGGAACAGTGCGAACAACAACATCGACGCCATGATGGCGATGATGCTCACCGTGATCAGCAGCTCGATCAGGGTAAATCCGCGCCGATCGCGGAGCGATCGGCAGTGGCTAGTGGCTAGTGGCTGGTGGCTAGTCGACGAAGAATAGTGGTTGGTGGCTAGTCGCTGGTGGCTGATAGGTAGGTCAGGCACCCCGTGCCTGACGGAGTCTTCGTGGTCTTCGTGGTTTTCGTTCGTACTAGCCACTAGCCACTGACCCCTAGCCACTACTCCCCTAGAGTCCTCGTTGTTTTCGTTCTTACTAGCCACTAGCCACTGGCCACTAGCCACTATTCCGCTGCTGTTCATGGTCGATGCCGTGTTGCTTGCGTGGGGTGGCGAAGTCCCTGTCCGCGTTGCCCTCGGACTTGCCACGTGAAATGTGTGTTGTCGTGCTCTGGCCTCCGTATCGAGCGGGTTGGTTCAGGTAGTGGTTCGTGCCTGGTGGCTAGTGAGGAAACTGTCAGACACGGAGTGCCTGACCTACTGTCTGCCTCTAGTGATTCGTGGTTGGTGGAAACTGTCAGGCACGGGGTGCCTGACCTACTGTTTTCGTCCCGATGCCCAATTCCCTTGTCTTCTCCTACGGTCTGGCGTCACCCATCCGGGCCCGATCGCAGAAGTTTGAGACGTTGTCGTCGTACGCGGTGTCGATGGTCGGTAGCACCGTGTTGCTGTTGAAGATCGTGCCGTTCGGATAGAAGGGCTGATAGTCGTCCGGTGCCCCCAACGGGCCGTTGGGATCAAGACTAGAGAATCTGCCGTCCATTCCCGCAGCGATGATCTGAAAAGAATCGCTGTTCGCGTACTGGTCGTTGGTTGTTGGAGGAGCGGTGATGGCGTTATCTGCATCGCCGTCTACCCAAAACGGACGGACAATACCGACTGTCGTGCGGAGATTCACACTCGTGTCGGGGTTGTATATGCCTGACGTATCGACATTCTTGACGCTAGACGCGTCCGCGACAACGACAGGATCGAAATAGATATACGGCGCGTTGGTTTTGACTCCCGCCGGAATGTATGACGGGAATTGCTGAACGGGGCTTGAAGGATTCAAGCTGACCAGTCGTGACTGGTCGAAATCGAAAAACGGTGTCGGCTTGACCGTGGTCGTGGTGTCTTTGACGCCGTTGATGATTGGGTGGTTGTCCCAACTGACAAAAGGGTGCGTAACGTCTGGGCCAAAGCCGCGCAACCAGAACACAAGCGATTGGTCATATCGCTTGTTGCTCATATCCAAGCCGGCTTCCGTTAGATCGTTGTGTAGATAGGTGAGGTCATAACGCGGAAACGCCCGAGCAATGTGCGCCCTGAGATCAGGTTGGACGCTCCAAGCGCTGAAGTTGCTGGGCGGGTACGATCCATACTTCTCCTTATACGCCCGCAGCGCCGCGTCGAGCTGGTCTATTTCTACTTTGATGCGGGTTTGGCGTGCCGTGCCCATGGCGCGCATGACGGCGGCGGTGGTGAGCGCGGCCAGCACGGCGATGATCGTGATGACGACCAATAGCTCGGTGAGGGTAAAGGCGGTGCGCGAGGCTGTAGGCTGTAGGCTGTAGGCTGTAGGACGAAGAGGAGGGAGCAGCGGTAGGTCAGGCACCCCGTGCCTGACGGTTTCGTCACTCGTTACTAGCCACTGGCTGCTAGCCACTTTTTGCCTCTTGTGCCCGCGGCGCCCAGACAACAAGTTGTCTGGGCCACCCGACGGGGGACTCGTACCGTCTCTTTCCCGATCCCCGATCCCCGATTCCCGATTCCCTGTGCTTCGCATGGTTCGACTCCTCGCGTCTTGTGTTCCGTGTTGTGTTGCGGCCGCGGCCGGCACGCAGCCGGGCAGTCGACGAAAAGCCGGTGGTGGCGGAGACTTTCTTCGTCCCTTCCGCCCACAGCCTGTTTTTCTCAGCTCAGATCGGTGATGAGCTTGACCAGCGGCATGAATAGCGCTATGACGATGAAACCGACGGCCCCGCCCAGGAAAATGATCAACAAGGGCTCCATCAGGCTCACCAGGCTTTCGGTGATGACGGCGACCTCTTCGTCGTAGGTGTCGGCGACTTTGTAGAGCATGGTGTCGAGCTCGCCCGTTTCTTCGCCGACGTCGACCATGTTGACGGTCAGGTCGTCGACGACGCGCGACTGCATCTTGCCCATATAAATCAATAGCCCGATGGGTCCGCCGATGAAAATGAACCAGAACAGGGCGGCCATGGGATGGAATTTCATTTTGGAGTACTCCTTCATCGGCTTGGCGATGCTCTCGCCCTCGCGAATCGACTCGGAGACTTTGGAGAACATGTGTTCGAAGACGGCGTTGCCGGAAGTTTCGCGCGTGATGTTGAGCGCTTCGAGAATCGGCACGCCGCTGGTGACCAAGGTGCCCAGGGTGCGGGTGGTGCGGGCCAGGATGTTCTTTTCGACCAGTGCGCCAAAGATGGGCATTTTCAGGGTGAACATGTCCCAGCCCACGCGCCCGTGCTTGAATTTCTTCAGCAGCTTGATGAACAGGATGAAGCTGATGGGGATGCCGGGAATCAGATACCAATAGCCGACGGCCGCGTTGGAAATGGCGATCAGAATGAGGGTCATGGGCGGCAGCGTGGTGTCGAAGTCGTCGAAGATTTTGACGAACGAGGGCACGATCCTGATCATGATGAACGTCAAGATGCCCACGGCCACGGAGATGACCACGACCGGATAGACCATGGCGCCTTTGATTTTTCGTTTCAGGGTTTGAGAGCGTTCCTGGAACTCGGCCAGGCGGCGGAGAATGATTTCCAAAGCACCGCCCGCCTCGCCGGCCTTGATCATGTTGACGTACAAGCGGTCGAAGCACTTGGGCGCCTTGGCCATGCCCTCGGAAAGGGTGGAGCCGCCTTCGATTTCGTCGCAGACGTCCATCAGGCTGTTCTTGAAGCGTCCGCCCTTGGCCTGGTTTTCGAGAATTCGCAGGCTGCGCAAAATCGGCAGGCCGGCATCCTGCAGAATGGACAACTGGCGCGTGAAGGAGCAGAGCACCTTGGTGTTGACCTTGCCGAAGGCAAAACTTCGTTTGCGACTGCTCTTGGCTTTTTCGGCGGCGGCTTTCTTCTGCTTCTTGACGGCGATCTTGGTGACGAAGTAGCCCATTTGGCGAATCGTCGCCTGGGCTTCCTCCTGGTTGGCCGCCTCGATCACGTCCTTGATTTCCTGGCCGGTCGAGTCCATGGCCTCGAATTGATAGGTTGGCATGGCAAGGATTCCTGGTTTCGCGCCGTTGTGAGTTGGGGGGGAATGTTTCGTGTTGCCGCGGCCTGTGTTTTTTGGCCCCCCGGTCATTGACCGGAGGCTAAGGGTACCGAGCAAGCGTTCGTGAATCCAAAATCGAAAATCCAAAGTCCAAAATCTGGCTACGCTTCCAAGATGGTTTCGCGGATGACTTCCTCCAACGTGGTGCGTCCTTCCGTGGCGGCGGCCATCCCCGCGTCGCGCAGGGTGACCATGCCGTAGCCGCGCACGGCGTCGCGCAAATCGTCGGTCGACTTGTTCAGCATGATCAGTTCGCGCAACGTATCGTTCATCATCATCAGCTCGAACAACCCGACGCGGCCTTTGTAGCCCGTGTTGTTGCACGCGTCGCAGCCCTTGCCGCGATAGAACTTCTTGTCCTTGATGTCCTCGGGCGTGAGCTGCAGGTCTTGCATGGCTTCGGCCGAGGGGGCGACTTCCTCGCGGCACTGGGTGCAGATGCGCCGCACCAGCCGCTGCGCCAGGATGGCTTCGACCGTGGCGGTGATCAGAAACGGTGGAATGCCCATATCGCGCAAGCGGGTGATCGTGCTGGGCGCGTCGTTGGTGTGTAGCGTGCTGAAGACGGTGTGTCCGGTGAGCGAGGCCTGCACGGCGATTTCGGCGGTTTCCAAATCGCGGATTTCGCCCACGAGGATCTTGTCGGGGTCTTGCCGCAAAATGGCCCGCAAACAGGCCGCGAACGAATTGCCGATCGAGGAGTCGATCGGTACTTGGATGATGCCGTCGATGTCGTACTCGATGGGGTCTTCGGTGGTGATCAGCTTGTCGGTGATTTCGTTCAGCTCGCTCAGGGCCGAATAGAGCGTGGTGGTTTTGCCGCTGCCGGTGGGACCGGTGACCAGCACGATGCCGTTGGGCTTGTTCATCGCCACGCGAAATTCTTTCATCGTGGGCGCGTCCAGGCCGACCTTGGCCAGGTCGAGCGACACGACCGAGCGATCCAACACCCGCATGACCACGCTTTCGCCGAACATGGTGGGCAGGACGCTGACGCGCAAGTCGACGGGGTGTCCGCCCACGGTCAGCTCGATGCGTCCGTCTTGCGGCATGCGTCGTTCGGCGATGTCGAGATTGGCCATCACTTTGATGCGGGTGGTGATGGCGAAGGCCAGGTGGCGCGGCGGCGGCACCATTTCGTACAGCACGCCGTCGGCCTTGATGCGAATGCGAAATTCGTCCTCGAACGGTTCGAAGTGCAAGTCGCTGGCATGGTCCTTGATGGCCAAGAGCAGCACCATGTTGAGCAGCTTGCGCACCGGCGCGCTGTCGGCCAAGGCTTCGACGCTGGTCAGGTCGATCGGCCCGTCGCTGTTCAGGGCGTCGGCCGCGGCGGCCAACTCCGCGTCGGTGTCCATGTCCTGCACCAGGCTCTCGACGCTTTCGCTCGCGGCGTAGTAGCGGTCGAGCGCTTTGAGAATATCGCGCTCGGTGGCCACGACCGCGCGAATCTCATAGCCCAGAAAGGTGCGCAGTTCGTCCTGGATGGCGAGATTCTGCGGATCGCACAAGGCGATGGTCAGCGTGTTGTCGCGAAAGCTGATGGGGATGATGCGATACATCTGGGCCATGGTGTCGGTGACCAGCCCCAGCACGTTGGGCGGCACGACCGTATCGGCCAGATGAATGACCTGCATGTTCCACTGTTCGGCCAGCGCCTGGGCGAGTTGCTCCTCGTTGATCAGATTCTGACTCTCGGCGAGCTTGCCCAACAACTGCCCGGGATGCTGCTGCTGTTCTTCCAGCAGCGCTTCGAGTTGCTCGTCGGTGATGAAACCGAGGTCGACCAGGATCTGTCCGATGCGACGAATCGCCATAAACGTGCTCGCGGTAGTGGGCGTTAGGGAGTGTGGTTACCTGCCGTTTTTTCCGTTCTTGGGGTTTGCTTCCTCATCGTCGTCATCGTCGAAGACGCCGCGCTCGGCGGCGGCGATGCGGGCGGCCAATTCGTCGGGCGCGGCCGCCTTGGCCAAGATGTCTTCTTTCGTAACGAGTTGATTCTTCCAATGCTTGAACAGCGCGTCGTCCAGCAGCACCATGCCCTGCTTGGCGCCGGTTTGAATGGCCGAGGTGATGCGGAAGGTTTTGTTTTCGCGAATGAGGTTGCCGATGGCCGAGTTGCACACCAGTAGTTCGTGAGCTGCCACGCGGCCGCCGCCGATTTTTGGTATCAAGGTTTGCGACAGCACGCCGATGATGCTGGTGGAAAGCTGCGTGCGGATTTGGTCCTGCTGCGTGGTGGGAAAGACGTCGATGATGCGGTTGACCGTGCCCTGGGCGCCAGTGGTGTGCAGCGTGCCGAACACGACGTGACCCGTTTCGGCGGCGCTGATGGCCGCTTCGATCGTTTCCAGATCTCGCAATTCGCCCACCAGGATGATGTCGGGGTCTTGCCGCAGAGCGCGGCGCAGCGCCTCGGAAAAGCTCGGCACGTCGACGCCCACTTCGCGCTGATTGACGGTTGATTTCTTGTTGGGGTGGTAGAATTCGATCGGGTCTTCGACCGTGATGATGTGATGGTCGAAGTTTTCGTTGAGATAGTTGATCATGCTGGCCAGCGACGTGCTTTTGCCCGAGCCCGTGGGACCGGTCACCAGGAACAATCCGCGCGGCCGGGTGATCAAACGTTCGCAGGCCGCCGGCAGGCCGAGCTGTTCCATGCTCAGCAGCTTGTTGGGAATCTGCCGCAGCACCATGGCCACGTTGCCGCGTTGCTTGAAGATCGACACGCGGAAGCGGGCCAAATCTCCGAATGCGAAACCGAAGTCGGATCCGCCCACGGCCTGCAGTTCCTGTTGGCAGCGATCCGGGGAGATGCTTTTCATCAATCCCACGGTGTCGGACGGCTCGAGCACCTTGGTCTTGAGCTTCACCATGTGGCCGTCATGGCGAATGACGGGGGGCTGCCCCACGGTGATGTGCAGGTCGCTGGCCCCTTGCCGCACGACAGCGTGCAGCAATTTGTCGATGAGTAGTGTATCGGTGGTTGCCACACTTGGTTCCTTGTTCCTGAGCCAACGATCGACCCCTAATAAGCCGACCGACCTCGCTTCGCAGGTCTTTGCGACCGCTGTTGTTTGGCGGCCGGTTCAGGATAGGAGCCCCCTCGCGCGGCGCAGAACCGTGACGAGCCAGGGGATTATTCGCCCTGCCTCGGTCAATCGCCAAGGTGCAAGCCCGTCATTTGTTACTCGCGAATGTCCGGCGAAACGCCGTTACGCGAGTTCTGACGACGCAATTTGCACCCGGCGCCGCGTACCGATCGACTCCCCCCTGAAACATGTAAGTGCCGAACTCTCCGACCGCCTGCGATGGTGTCCCCTTAGGCCATTCCGCGCGGAACCGCGCGGCAAGGATGGGCCGACGTGGGGGCCATCCGCGACGGGTTTAGTCCACTCTTTTGGCGACGCGAAACACCTCTTCAATCGTTGTCGTGCCGTTGAGCACTTTGCGAATGCCGTCGCTATAAAGCGTTGTCATACCTTGAGAAAGGGCCGCCTTGCGCAGCTCCTGCGTGGACACGCCCACGAAAGCCTGCTCGCGGATTTTGTTGGTCATCAACATCAGTTCGAAGATTCCCAGGCGTCCGCGATAGCCCGATTTGCTGCAGTTGCCGCAGCCCTTGCCTTTCATGAAACGGGCATTGGCGGCCATCTCCGGTGTGATGCCGGCGGCCTCGAGTTGGGCGTCGGTGGGCTTGTGAGGCTGCTTGCATTTGGAGCACACCACGCGTACCAATCGCTGGGCCAACACCGCGATCACGCTGCTAGAAACCAAATAACTGGGAACACCCATATCGATCATTCTTGTAATAGCGCCGGGCGCATCGTTCGTGTGCAGCGTACTGAAAACCAAGTGTCCAGTCAAAGACGCTTGAATGCCCATTTGGGCAGTCTCGTTGTCACGCATTTCGCCCACGAGAATCACGTTGGGCGCCTGGCGAAGCATGGCCCGAATGATCTTGGCGAAGTCCAGCCCAATGTGATGCTTCACCTCCACCTGGTTCACCCCGGGCAAGTAGTACTCGACCGGATCCTCGGCGGTGATGATCTTGGTGTCGGGGCGGTTGAGCTCGTTGAGCGCGGCATACAGGGTGGTGGTCTTGCCGGAGCCCGTTGGCCCCGTCACCAGGATGATGCCGTTGGGGCGCCGGATCAGATTTTTGAATGACCTAAAATCGTTTTCCGATAGACCCAACTGCCGGACGCCCACTTTGATGCTGTCTTTGTCCAAAACGCGCATAACGGCCGACTGGCCGTGGTTGGTTGGCAGGATGCTGACGCGCAGGTCGAGCTGCTTCTCGCCCACGGTCACTTTGATCCGTCCGTCCTGGGGCCGGCGTCGCTCGGCGATATCCATGTTGGCCAGAATCTTGATGCGCGACAAAAGCGCGCCGAGCAGTCGCCGGGGCGGGCTATCGCGTTCGACCAGCACGCCGTCGATGCGATAGCGAATGCGCACCCGGTCTTCGAACGGCTCGACGTGGATATCGGAAGCCCGCATGGTCACGGCCTCGGTGATCATCAACTGCACCAGCCGCACGATGGGCGCGCTGGTTTCATCGATGACTTCTTCCGAGCCCTCGGCTTCCTGTTCGGTTTCGGTGAAATCGATGGCCGTATCGGTGAATTCCTGGAGCATCGAGTCGGCGCTCTGATCCTCCATTTGGCCATAATGGCGGTTGATCGATTCCAGGATATTTTCCCGCGGCGCCAGCGCGATGTCGACCTTGCGATTGAGTATGAATCGGAGTTTTTCAAAAGTATCGAGATCGAGCGGGTCGCTGACGATAACTTTCAGCGCGCCGTCGTCCTCGGCCATCGGCAGAATTGCGTTCTCTCGCGCGACGGACTCAGGCACCAACTCGACGACCGAGGGCGGAATGACTACTTCGTTCAGATCGACGAATTCCAGACTGTGTTCTTTCGCAATGGCCCGCATCACTTCGTCAGCGGTGGCATAGCCCAGGATGACCAATTGGTCGGATACCTTCTTGCCAGAGGTTTTGGCTACCCGCCGCGCTTCGGCCAATTGGTCGGCGCTAATGGTTCCTTGGCGGATCAGGATTCCGGAAAAATCGAGCTTCTTCGTGGACATCAGAGATCCGTCGGTTCGCGGCTGTATCGTGAGGCGAGTCGCTTGGCGTCAGGGCCGAATCATCGCCTGCAAAATCGTGTTTGAATAGCCCGCAGGCACGCTGGACGTATTGCGACATCACCAGCCGAGGCACCCCCATCCCGCGGGCAGCCTGTTTTTGAGCGCACCTCTCCCCGTCGCACGCTACCTGCGAGGCGAACGCCTCGAATGAGAGATAAGCGGTAACTCGGTTCCTATTTGAGACTAACGACGCCGCAAGGGATTGTCAACTGATGGCCGGCGGGGTGGATCTTGGGCAAATCAGCCGCGAATTTGCGGCGTCTGAGCCATTCCGATCCGTGTTGCGAGGTGGTCCCCTCGGGCGGCCCTCAGGTCGGACGCAATACTGAGGCGCAAAGCCAACGAATCGAGACTAGGTTGACCGCGGCAGGGGGCGCCTGGCTGGTCGAACGCCCGGCGATGAGTGGGCAAGCCGCCTGATTCTTTGTTTGGTGGCAATCGCTGCAAGGGTGAGACGCGCGTCATGGGTCCGTCAAATGCCGAATAATCGGAGCGTTCCGCAACGAGGGTGGATGTGGTTCTAGTGAGAAATCCGCAAAAACCTTGCGGTAGGCTGTCGCACGCCGCTATGCTAAAAAGCTGCGGTGCCAAGCCGCACGCCGCGGGACTGGGTCGCGGTTTTTCCCTTCTTCACGACCAAACCGCTACCGCAAGAGCTGTCTGTCGATGATTTTCGTGCGTGGTCCCCAGGCCAACCAGAAGAATGCGACCAGACTCCGCGCCGCGCGCCGAAGCATCTCGGCGCAGGGTTGCGAGTTGCTGGAAATCCGCTGCCTGTTGGCGACGGATCTCGGTCCTCTTTTGGCCGTCAAGCTGGAAGATGTGCTGATCGCCTCACCGTTGGTCGAGTCGTCCAATCTTGACGACGGCATCGTGACGCCGTTGGCGACCACCTCGCCCCTGGGGTATACCCCTGCTCAGATTCGCGCCGCCTACAATCTGGATGACGTTTTCTTTGCGGGCGGATCGATCGTTGGCGATGGCACGGGCCAAACGATCGCGATCATCGACGCGTTTCACACGTCCACGGTGCTGGCGGATCTGACCTCGTTCAGCAATCATTTCGGCCTGCCGCTGCCGCCCGCGTTCACCCAGGTGGCGCAGGACGGGTCCACGCATTATCCGGACCCAGCGGATGCCAATTGGTCGTTGGAAACGCTGCTCGATATTCAATGGGCGCATGCCATTGCGCCTGGCGCGAGTATCTTGCTGGTGGAAGCGGCATCCGGCAACCTGTCGGACCTGGGGGTTGCCGTCAACTATGCGCGCGCCCAACCCGGCGTGTCGGCCGTATCGCTCAGTTGGGGTCTGGACGAGTATCCCACGGAATCAAACTACGATTCTCACTTCGATGCGACCACCAACCACGCGAACGTGGCTTTCATCGCCTCAACCGGCGACGCTGGCGCGCCGGGCAGCTATCCCGCATACTCACCCGACGTCATGGGCGTCGGCGGTACGCATCTCTCGGTGGATGGATCCGGCAATTACATTAGCGAGTCGTCGTGGAGCGGCAGCGGCGGCGGCGTCAGTTTGTATGAACCTCAACCGAGCTGGCAAAACGCCGTCGTCACGCAGTCAGCCACGCAGCGCACCATGCCCGATGTGGCATTTGATGCCGATCCCTACACGGGCGTGCCAGTCTACGATTCGTACAACAACACCGGTTCCGCAAAGTGGTCGCAAGTAGGCGGAACGAGCATTGGTGCGCCGGTCTGGGCCGCCATCGTGGCCATCGCCGACCAGGGTCGCGATCTGGCCGGCTTGCCAACGCTCGACATCCCCGAACTGATGTCGTCGATTTACGCCATGCCGTCCAACTACTTTCACGACATCACGGCAAGTGGTGGTGCACCAGCCAATACGCCCGCGGTGGGTTACGACCTCGCTACCGGCCGCGGTACGCCCAAGGCCGACCTGGTCGTCAGCTACCTCGTGGGTGTCAACTCCGTATCGGGCACGGTATTCGACGACGTCAACGGCAACTCGGTGCTCGATGGCGAGCCTGGGCTATCTGGCCGAACCGTCTACGCCGATCTCAATGAAGACGCCGTGCTCGATGCTCTGGCCGTCAATGCCTTCGCCTCGACCGACGTACCGAAAAGCATTCCTTCCACTGGCACCGTCACTTCCAGCCAACTTGTTTCGGGCCTAACCGGCGACCTCACGGATGTCAACGTGACGCTGAATATCAGCCACGGCCGGCCCAGCGATTTGGTCATCACCCTCATCAGCCCCAGTGGCACGCACGTGACGTTGGCCAATCATGCCGGCAACACCGTCGATAACTTTACAAACACCACCTTCGATGACTCCGCGGCGGTGAGTGTTGCTAATGGCGTCGGGCCGTTCAGTGGCAGCTACCATCCGGACGAATCGTTGTTGAAACTGTTCCGCGAGAACCCGAATGGAACGTGGCAGTTGGAGATCCAGGACACGTTGCCCAACACCAGCGGCACATTGAACTCTTGGTCGCTCGAACTGACGACCGGCGACCCGAGCACTACCTCACTTGTCGACGGGTCGTACTATCTGGGCGACTTGCCCACCGGGTCGTACCAGATCCGGCAGGTGCCGCAAGCGCCGTATGTTCAGACCGCTCCGCTGACCAGCTTCTACACGGTCGGGCTGGCGATCGGAGACCATGTCACGGCGCAAAACTTTGGCAACCAGCTACCGGTCGTGAACTCCACCGTGGCCGGGCGGTTCATTTTCTACAACAACTCGTACTGGGATAACAACAACGCAGCGATTCAGGTCACGAGTGGGGCGAATAACCATGACGACGATAACGATGCCATCGCCACCGACAAGTCGGCCTACCTCCCGGGCAGCGGCGCGTCCACCTGGGCCAACATCACCGGCTACGACAAGGGGATCAACGGCATCATGATCGACCTGTCGACCGGCGTGGACCACTCCGGGTTGACACTGGCCAACGTGGCTGCCAACTTCATCTTCAAGGTCGGTAACAACAGCACGCCGTCCGGCTGGGCCGTCGCTCCGGCGCCCAACGGACTGTCGGTGATTCCCGGCGGCGGCCTCGGCGGCACCGATCGGGTGGAAATCACCTGGGGCACCGGCGTCAACGGCATTTACGGGAAGTGGCTGGAAGTGGGCGTGCTGCCGACAGCTCAAACCGGCTTGGCCGATTCAGGACAAACCATCGATCCGGATGGTCCGGGCGTAGCCGGGGCGGTGGCGGTGGGCGACGTGTTCTTCTTCGGCAATGCCGTGGGCGGTTCGGGCGACGGCGACACGGTCGGGGCCGCGCCGACCAACACAGCCGACGAGTTGGGCGCCCGCAACAATCCCAAGGGCTTCGGCAACTTCGCCCTGGTCGACTTCGTCTACGACTACAACAAGGATCGTCAAGTCAATACGGCCGACCAGTTGCTCAGCCGCAACAACGGCACCGGCTTCGGCACGCAGTTGGTGAAGATCAACATCACCGCCGGACCGTTTGCTCCGGAAGATGGCGGCGGCGACACGGGCATCGCTTCGGCTTTGGCGATGGCTGATTCCGCAAGCGCGCCGACAACGGACTCCGTACTGCCTAGTGCATCGCCCGGTTCGTCCGCCACCGGCACATCGCCGTGGGCTCGCCCAACGCGGACGATTGCCGCGGCCGCCGCCGCCTGGCATGTTATCGGCATCGAACGCAGTGCCGAGGGTGATACGGCATGCGAACTGTTCGGCTCGGACGACGAGTTGCTGGCCCTGCTTGCTTCGAATCGTCGCCGATCAGCGTGGGATCGGAGCTAGCAGGCAATGCGTCCGGAAGGGCAATACCGGGCATATATTGCGACCGCTAGGCCCATTGCCGGGTTTCTTCCTCGGGCGTTTCGTCCGCGTCGAGCGCTGCCAGATCCTGCGGCGAAAAGTAGCGACCGGCGAGCCACCGCACGGGTACCAATAGCGCGATGAACAGTGGAAAGAGAATGCCGATGACACTGGCCTTCACGATCCACAAGATCACCAGGCAGACAAGCTGCAGCAGCGTGTATTTGTGGATCGTTCGATTCGGTACGCGGCGAATGTAGTGGGTCGACGGGTAGAGTGACCGGTCCATCGGCAATAGGCTCAGCCGCTCGAAGAACTGATTGCCCTTCATCGAAACCAACCCCATGAACAAGAACAGTCCATAGAGCACGGCCATCGGCACGACTTTCAACCACGGCAGCAACAACAACGACAGCCCTATGAGCAAGCTGATGGCGATGCTGGTGACGCGCAGTCTCGCGAACGTGGATGATTCGATCGCGACGTTCTCCGTCTCTGGCGACGACCTCTTCGACTGTCGCCAGACTGCGCACGTGGTTGAGAGACGGAACAAGCGCGCCCACCAGCCAGGGCAATCCAAAAACCGAGCAGGCGCCGATCAACAGCCCCACCACGGCCAGATTGAGGTGGTAGGCGGCCCCCTTCTCGAGTCCGTGCTCGGGCGCGCCGACCAGCCGCGCCGTGATGTTCTGATTGATGAAGACCAGCACGGTTGCCAGTAGCGCCGGAACGATTGCCGCCTAGCGAACCCAGCGGGGCGCCGCAAAGGGATCGACCAGCCACGGCCGGCCGCTGGTGGTCTGAAACGAGTCGGGCACCGGCAACACGTCGAGGTACACCTCGCCCAGCCAGATGGCCACCAGCGTCATCGTCGCCAGCGCGATGGTCGGTCCGAAATCGGCGAGGAACTCGCGCATCGCCGGCACCAAATAGCGACTGCGACGGAACGCGGACAGGCTGGTGGCGACGTACAACGTGCCCAGCGCCAATAGCAGGGTCAAAAGCGCCGTGTCGTGGTGCTGCTTGATGTCCAGGTCGCGAAAGACAAGGATGAGCGCCTTCACCGCCTCGTAAGCAAAAATCAAGGAGATCAGCGCCGCGAAGATTTCGTCCGTGAAGCGTGTCAGATATCGCATCAGGAAACTGGCATCGGTGGCAGCCAGCAGCAGCAACAGCCCGGCCGTCCAGACTCCCACCCACAGGTAAGCCGGCAGGAACGGAATCTCAAAATCGCCGCACAATTGATAGAGAATCGCCGTGAAGATCAACAGCGGTCCGGTGCCTCCCAGGAGGATCAACGGTTGTCCGCCCAACAGCGCGAATACGATCCCGGACGCGGCCGTAGCGGTGATCATTTCGACCGCGCCGATGTGGTGATCGGTCTGTACCGCCATCACACCGCCAAAGGTGACCGCCGGCGCCAGGCAGGCAAACACCATGAATAGCACCGAGCTGACGCTCTTGAAGTCCAGTCCGTCTTTGAAGTCGCTGGCGTACACCGGCAGCCGGCGCCGCACGTCGGCGATCAATCCGCCGCAGAAGCGTCCCGTGCGCTCCAGTGGCTCCGCTACCGCCAGCGCTTCCGCAGCGCGTGCCGGGGTTATCCGTTGGAGAAAGTGGCCGATCGCTTCCAGGAGCTCGGATTTCGACCGCGCGCGGCGCAGCTCGTAGCGGCACTCGTCGTCGAGCATCAGCCGGGCGATGCCGGCTAAAGTTTCCAGATGAGCGGCGGTGGCTTTGGTGGGACCAAGCAGGATGAAGGCAAATCGAGTCGGCGTACCGTCTGGCGCATCCATGTTGATCGAGTGCGCCAGTCGAACCATGACGATCAGCGGTTCGGTGAGCGAATCGCTATAGAAGTGCGGCACCGCCACGCCGTGGCCGATGGCGGATGGGATTTGCCGTTCCCGTGCTAGCAAGGCCGCTTCGACTTCGCGCCGTTGGTCGGGAGTGAGCCGCTGGCGGGCCACCATCTCGTCGAGCGTTCCATGTATCAGCGACGAAAAGTCTTCGGCCTGCACGTCCAGCAGGAACGAACCCTCGGCAATGGCTTGCTCGATGAATTTCATCTACGTCAATCCCTTGGCAATCCGACTTGTAAAGGGCTCGTTTCCTTGCCGAGCGCCCGCTCTCTTCCAAGACTACTTCATGTGTCCAGCGACATGCCGCCGCTACTACAGACGAACGCCACGCGGGGTAGGGGGCCGGCCCACCGTTCCATTTGCTCGCCAAACGTCTTTTCCTGCCCTTCGTTCGGGGCCTCGAATCCCATGAACACCATGGCGGCCGACGAAGATGTAGTGTGAATGGCCCTTTGCGGGTCGGGGTCGATGATCACACGTGGGATTGCACGGATGCGCGCCGTTTCGATCAGGGCGGTCAAATGCTGCAAGACTTCGTCGCGCCCGGCTTCGTTCGCGATCACCCGCAACACGCGGATCGAACGTCCGCGCCATTCGTTGTTTTGCGTCAATAGATAGGCCAGCAGCAACATGAGGTCGCCATTCTGGTGTCCGCGCCACCAGACGTCGATGGTCCCCGGCGAAGCCAGCCACGGTTCGTCGGGCTCGGGCACGAAGCGCACGGCGACGATGCTGCGTTTCAAGCCTGTAATGCTGCGGAGCATGGCGGCGAATGATTCGATGCGCTTGGGATCGCTGGGCCAGCCCAGCAGAATCGTGTTGGGGCGCAACGCTCCAAGTCCATGAGCCTGGACGAGCGCTTCGATGCCATCGGAAAGATGCGGCGCCACGACGACTGCGGGAAAGGCTTCCAGCTCTTGTTCCTTGATGAAGCGATGCAACAGCTTTTCCTGGTTCAGCCGCCGATCCAACCGGTTGTCGACTTCGCCCTCGATGATCTGGCCCAAGGTCAAAATTCCGCGGCCGCTTGTGAGCCAGTGGCCATGGACGGCCAGGTGCGGCCTGCTCCAGCCGGTGCCGCTGAGGGCCAGCACAATCGGCCGCCAGTTTTTCGGATGGTAGAGCTCGTCCTCCAGCTTGAGCAGATTGCTGCGAGCGCGTTCGAACATCAAACCACTGTGAACGTCGCCCCAGCGCGACTCCACCTCCTTCAGGCTGATGTACCAGTGCAACATTCCCACCAACACAATGGCGGCGCTGGCCCAGCGCCAATCGATCAGCACCATCACGGCCAGGCAACCCACCGCGCCGGCGAGCGACATCGACCAGTGGCACCAGCGAAAGCGCGGACGATAGCTGGGGTTTTTGGTGATCGCTTCGTAGAACGTGGCCAGATTGAGCAGGCCGTAAGTGATCAGAAAGGCCATCGTCACGATTGGCGCCACGGCATCCAAGTCGCCCAACAGAATACAAGCCTGCGAAATGCCGAACGACACGAACACGGCGCGGCGTGGTTCGTTGTTGGGTCCGCTGCCAGCGGCAAAGAACCGCAGCGATTCGAGCACGTTGTCCCGCGCAAATGCCTGCAGGATGCGCGGCGTCTCCATCATGCTGCCCAGCGCCGAGGAGAGCGTGGCCGCAAACACGCCGGCCACAATGAACACGGGCCAAACGGCAATCTCCCCCATGACCAGGTTGTCGTGCCTGAGTTCCTCGCCCCCGCGCGACGATCCCAGCAGCAAGGCCAGGCTGAAATAGACGGCCGCGGTGACGCCAACCGCCGAAAGCGTACCCAGCGGGATCGACTTGGCCGGATCCTTCAGGTCGCCCGACATGTTGGCGCCCGCCATGATGCCCGTGACGGCTGGAAAGAACAGTGCGAACATCGTGAACACATTCGCACTGCCCGTGAACTGCGGTTGCAGGTTGTCGCGCAGAACTTGCGGATCGAATGAATTCACAGCGCCCAAATAGAACGAAAGGAGCGATGCGCCGAGCAGCCCGAGGATGATGTATTGCGCGCGGATCGCCCACCCGGCGCCAACCAGCACGCACACGAATACCAGCGCGTTGACGATGCTGGCAACCGCGGCCAACGGCAATCCGAAGGTAGGCATCTCGGCCAGATACGCCTCACTGAAACCGATGACGTACATCGCCACGGAAATCGACTGGGCCAGAAAGAAGACGACACCGATCGCGCCGCCAAATTCAACACCCAGACTGCGGCTGATCAAGAAATAGGCGCCGCCGCCTTGCACGCGCGTGTTGGTGGCGATGGCCGACAGCGACAGGCTGGTCAACAGCGTGATCAGCTTGGCGGCGGCTACGATCACGAGGGCGTACAACACGCCGGATTCGCCCACGACAAAGCCAAATCGCAGGAACATGATCACGCCCAGGATGGTCAACGTGCAGGGCGTGAACACGCCGCCGAACGTGCCGAATCGGGCGTTGGTGGTCTCGCTCTCCTTAATCACGATGGAATGACTCTTCGCAGATACTGGTGCGCGAAGACCGCGCGGTTCGAGCCTCCGAGAATGCGAGGCAACTTAGCATGGCAGCGCGAAAAACCATAGCTCAGCAACGACAACAAAACATGACGCGATAGCCGTTGGCCCGCGCACGCCGCATCACCCCGCAATCTGGGCCGCATGCCGCCACGCGACGTGTCTTGCGAACATATCAATGAACGTTGCGGTTAACGTCGTGCGGAGCATGCGTTTGCACGCTGTCGATTCGATCTCGTGTTTTAGGATTGTCGGTGGCCACCTATACTTACGATGAGTGCAACCGCCAGGTTGCCCTGACCATTTCCCCAGGATCCTAGGAAAACTTGCCTCATGGCTGGCCAGCGCACGGCAAAGTCCTCCCCGGTGACGATACGCGAAGCGACGCGCGCCGATATTCCCGCGCTAGTCGAACTGAATCGAGCGAGCTATCCGACCTTGGCCGAAGACAACGTCGTATGGCGGCCAGAGCACCTGGCAAATCACCAGCGCGTTTTCCCGCAGGGCCAACTCGTGGCCGAGGCCGGTGGCAAGCTCCTGGGCGCCTGCGCGTCGCTGATCGTCGATCTCGGGCCCGATCCGTTGCGCCATCATACCTGGGCCGGAATTACCGACAGCGGATACTTCAACAATCACAACCCACGCGGCGACACCCTCTACGGCGCCGACGTCTACGTGCATCCCGACGCCCGGGGGAAAGGCGTCGGCCGGGCGCTATACGAGGGGCGCCGGCGTTTGTGCCAGCGGCTCAATCTGCGGCGCATTCTGGCCGGCGGCCGCCTGTGGAACTTTGAGGAACAAGCGCCCGAGCTCTCGCCCGAGGAATACGCCTCGCGCGTGGCGGCCGGCGAGTTTCGCGATCTGGTGCTGTCGTTCCAATTGAGCCAGGGGTTCGTGCTGCGCGGCGTGATGCCGAACTACTTGCGCGATCCGTTGAGCCGCAACTACGCCAGCCTGATCGAATGGATCAATCCCGAATACAAACCGCCGGCCGCCGGCCCGCGCAAGGTGCGCGTGGCCTGCGTGCAGTATCAGATGCGCAAGGTGAAATCGTTCGACCAGTTTGCCAAGCAGGTGAGCTACTTCGTCGACGTGGCGGCCGACTACGGCGCTCAATTCGTGCTGCTGCCGGAATTGTTTACCGTGCAATTGCTGTCGCAGCTCGACGCCCTGTCGCCGCAGGAGGGCATGCGAAAGCTATCGCGCTATACCTCGCGCCTGAAAAAGCTGCTCACCGAGTTGGCGGCGCGCTACGGATTGGTGATCATCGGCGGCAGTCATCCGGTGTGGAAAGGCGAGCGGCTGTTCAATATCTGCCACATTTGCTTGCCCGATCGCACGGTCGTCGAACAGCCGAAGCTGCACATCACGCCCAACGAGCGGCGCTGGTGGGGCATCAGCGGCGGAGACCATCTGGCCGTGGTCGATACGCCGCACGCCCGAATCGCGGTGTCGATCTGTTACGACATCGAGTTTCCCGAAGCAGCCCGCTATCTGGCCGACGAAGGCGCCGAGATCATCTTCGTGCCATTTTGCACCGATAGCCGCCAGAGCTATCTGCGCGTTCGCTATTGCGCGCAAGCCCGCGCCATCGAAAATCAGGTGTACGTCGCGCTGGCCGGCAATGTCGGCAACTTGCCCGACGTGGCGAATATGGACGTCCAGTACGGCCAGGCGGCGGTCTTCACTCCGGCCGATTTCGCGTTCGCCCGCGATGGGATCGCCGCCGAAGCCGACTCGAATGAGGAGACCGTGCTGGTCTGCGATCTCGATCTCGACGCCTTGCACTGCGCCCGCAGCTCGGGCACGGTCACGCCGCGATTGGATCGACGCCCGGACATGTTCCGCTATGTGTCGCGAATGCACGGCGAGTGGAACGGCGCGTCCCTCGTGACCGGCCACGGACCGCTGGGCGACCAGCCGTTGATGCCGCTGGATGGCACTGCGGGCGTGGATAGCGAGCCGACCACGACCGAGAGCAATGCGCGCGGCGCCTCGGCGAATTCGCGCAATGCGTCAGCCAACGTGCGCGATCCGTCAACGAGCGCGAAGTCGAACGATGAATCCCGCTGACACCGAGCCCGGGATCGAACCAGCCGATGCACGTTGCTACGGCCAACCGACGGCGGTTGCTCTTTGCCCTGTTGTACTTCAACGAGGGCGCGCCGATCGGACTCATCTGGCTGGCGCTGCCGGCCCTGTTGCGCACCGATGCCGTGCCGGTCGACGCCATTGGCTCGCTCTTGGCCGTCGTCGTGCTGCCCTGGACGTTCAAGTTTCTGGCCGGACCATTTGTCGACGGCCTGCGCACCGTGCGCGGCGGAACGCGCGGCTTGCTGATCGCGACGCAGTTGGGCATGGCCGCCACCATGCTGGCCGCCGCCCGCTACTCCTCGGCGGCCGATCTGAATTGGCTGGGCTGGGTGTTGATCGCGGCACGCGCTGTGCGCCGCGTTGCAGGATGTCACGATTGACGCCTTGGCGATCCGCCTGACGACGCCCCACGAACGCGGACGGCTCAATGCGGCCATGCAACTGGGACTCTATGGCGGACGAAGCCTGTCGGCCGGCTTGGCATTGGGCGCAATCTCCGGGCTGGCGTGGAAAGACGCCTGCCTGGCGCTGGCGGCCATCCAAGGGCTCACGATCCTGGTGGTCGTCTTCCTCGAACTGCCGGCGATCGCGCCAGTCAATCGACGCGCCGCTGCGGCCACCGTGCGCGAAGCCATCGTGGCCGCGCTCGCGCGTCGCACCACCTGGTTCGCGCTGGCGTTTGCACTGTTGGCCGGCGCCGGCTACGAAGCCACGGCTGGCCTGGCGGGACCCTGGCTCGTCGATCGGGGCGTAGCCACCGAGAACCTCGGCCGCTGGCAGGCGATCGGCGTCCCCTTGATGATCGTGCTGGGAAGTCAGATCGGCGGACTCCTCGCCGATTGGCGCGGCCATCGCACGGCGACCGGCGTCGGCCTGGTGGGCTTCGTCGCCGCCGTTCTCGGCCTGGCCGCGTTGGAAGAAATCGCCCCGCAGGCAATGGGCGGCACGTCCACCTGGATCGCCCTGGGCGCCATGTACGCGGCAGTCGGCGTCTTCACCGTGGGTTCCTACGCGCTGTTCATGGACCTGACCGATGCCCGCATCGGCGGCAGCCAGTTCAGCGCCTTCATGTCCGGCACCAACGGCTGCGAAGCCTGGTCGCTAGCCGTCGGCGGAGCCCTGGCCGCGCGCTACGGATACGCCAGCAGCGTAAGCGCCTTGGCGCTGGTTTCGCTGGCGTGCCTCGCGTTGTTGCCGCAACTGCGTCCCACGGCAACAACCGAACCAGTTCCGATGTGATTCCAACAAGTCCAGCAAGAAAGAGCGGGAGACGAGACTCGAACTCGCGACATCCAGCTTGGGAAGCCGATGCTAAACGCCACTATTCCTCGGCTTACAGTGGTCTCTGCACTACATTTCTGAGGCACCTTGCACTACAATTCATCTGTCCAAGGCATCCTCAGTGCATGTATTGTAAGGCCGTCAGTCATGCCGAGCAACCAACGCAAACCACGCGTTCCGACTCTCAAGTACACCAAGAGTCGCAACATTGGTTGGCATGTTTCCTTTCGTGACCCAGTGACGGGGACGCCACGAAAACACCGCTTCGGAATGGTCAGTCTCCAGCAAGCGGAAAAGGCGTATCACGAGTGGGTCGCGGCCCATCTTTGCGGCCAAACGCCAAGCGTCAAGCCAAACCGGCGAAAGAAGCTGGACCTTCAATCGGCAACTGCCAAGCCACGCGACCAAGGGGTTCCGGCTGAGATTCTGCCGGGCAGCATATTGCACATTACGTCAGGGCTACTCCGCTATGAGGAGTCGCGTGTCCGAGGCAACGGCGAGGGTCGCCGTCAGGGAAGTATCAGCCGAGAAGTGTACGACCAGCGGAAGGTTTATGCCCAAGAGATTCTTGAATTCCTCAACATTCGACACGGGCAAGGTGCCGTGGGGCGGATGATGCTGGACCATCTCGAATTGGATGACGTGGAGGCCTACAACCGAGCAATTTTTGAGGCTGGCTATTCGTCGTCTCAAGTCACGAAGCGACTGCAATTCATGAAGGCGATTATCGACCGTGCGGGACGACCTGAGCACGGTGGGCAGGTGCTTGGTTGGAATTGGAATTCGCGAGACGTTCTCCACGGTAAACCGGCCAAGAAGCGACGGCTTCCGAGTCTCAAACAACTACAACTCATTTTGGGCGAATGCGGTCCACGCGAGACCGCGATGGTTTGGACCGCGATTGGCTGCGGCTTTGGGCAACGGGACCTGGCCGCCATTCGAGTTGGCCAGTTCGACCAAAAGGGCTATGACCTGAGACGAGGCAAGACGGGTGTTGAGCGATACGGCGAAACGCCGCCTTTGGTTTGGAAGGTAATGCAAGAGTACATCAAGCAGACCAAGCGAGCGAAGGGTGATTTGCTTTTTCGCACAGTGAAAGGAATGGCCATTGTGCATGAGCACGCAGACTCGGTCACACAATGGTGGACGAAGCTGCTCAAACGGAACGGCAAGGCCTGCAAGGGAATGGGCGGCTTCTATACACTTCGCCACCTGGGGGCAACTGAATTCGGCTCGCGACCGGGGTGCTCCATCGGTGGAGTAAAACGCTGGCTGGGGCATTCTGCGAGTTCAGACATGGCTGATGTCTACATGAAACCCGTCTCGCCTGAGAATCGCCAGATTGTGGAATGGGTCAGGAATGCTCTCCGTACGGGCAAGGCAGACTTCCCAGCCAAAGAGAAAACCTAATCGCAATGAGAGCGGGTGAAGGGAATCGAACCCTCGTATCTTGGTTGGGAACCAAACGCTCTGCCATTGAGCTACACCCGCCTGGCCAGGTTCTATCTTATCTCCGTTTTGCACGCTCGCAAAGGAGCCTGGGTTCGCCCTTCAAAAAGAGCCGGGCCGAGCGGCCTTGATGGGCCACCCGACTCGGCAAGCCGGTATCAGGAGAACTCCGCGAGGTCCGGATGAACCAACATTCTTCTGGGGTCCGAGTTCGACTTATCTCTAAGCCGACTCTTTTCCCATGCTTCGACATCGCACACTCTGGCATATCGTATCCGGCCACGTTGCTCATACGGGAGTACGCCCGCAAGCATGGCTGCTACAACTGCCTCACGACGCATTCTTTGTTGTTTCCGGATTTCCTCCACCGTCAACCAGCGTGCCGGATGCTTAACGCACCCGGCACTCACTCTTGTGGTCAACGACGCCTCCAATGATGCGTCTCGACGCAAAACACCCGGCGTCGAGCTGTGACCACTTGGCCAGGGTGCTGACCGCTGCCAGTTGCGTCGCTGCCCGTGAAACCTCGACAAAGCGTTGGACCTATACGGCAAGCTGCCGGAATTCGACGAGGAGGACCTGGCTGGTACGATGTTGCCCGTGCAAGAGGAAGTGGCGAAGCTTCCACAACGCCACTCGGACTTGCTTGAGGTCTTCAAGACGATTGAGAACAAGCAAGATGTGGAATCGTACGAGCGATACCTTGCCGACCAGGCCGAGCGGGAGAAGTTCTATCAGCGACTGTCGCTATTCGCCCGCACGCTGCAACTTGCGTTGTCGACGGTGAGTTTCCATGAGGAGACTCCTCCCGAGCGAATTATTCGCTACAAAGACGACCTGAAGTTCTTCCGAATGTTGCGGAAGAACGTCCAACGGCGTTATGCCGAAGTGGTTGATTTTGGTGAGTATGAGAAGCGGATTCAAAAGCTACTCAATACGCATGTAAAGTCTGGCGAGGTCGAGCAGGTAGTTGCTCCGCTGAACATCTTTGACCAAGAGCTTCGCGAAGCGGAGCTGGCGAAGATGGGAACTGCCGCATCAAGGGCAGACGCCATCGCATTTGCAACCAAGAAGACCATCACCGAGCGGATGGAAGAGGACCCGGCGTTCTATCGGAAGTTCTCGCGGCTGCTGCAAGACGTGATTGACGACTGGCGGGCACGGCGGCTGTCGGATGCGGACTACTTGAAGCGGGTACGCGAAGTGTCGGATGAGGTAGTCAACCGCAAGGGCGACGACATGCCCGACATCCTACGAAATGAGGAGGACGCGAGGGCCTTCTTCGGTGAGCTGGCCGAAGTGTTCGAGAAGTATACATCGGACGGGTTTGACGGTCGTGAACGGGCGGCGGAGGCTGCACTAAAAGTCGATGCGATTATCGAGAAGCATAAGCGGGTCGACTGGATGGGCGACGCGGATGTGCAGAATCGGATGAAGACGGATATCGAGGACCTGCTCTTTGAGGTAAAGCACGAAGCCGATATTGCACTGAGCTTGGAAGATATTGACACGTTGCTTGAGAGGTGTGTCCAAATTGCTAGGAAGCGAAAGGCAGCGTGATGGAGCGTAACGGCAAGAAGTCGCAATTGAGTTTGGAATACGGAAGCGAGCGAATCCCGTTTGAGCTGTCGTTCTCGGAACGCAAGCGTTTGACGGTGCATGTTGAGCCGAGCCAGAGAGTAGTCGTGCTCGCTCCGTCTGATGCGACGATGGAAGTCGTCATGGCTAGGCTTCAGCGACGGGCGGGTTGGATTGCTCGTCAACGTCGCTATTTCGATGAATTCATTCCGCCGCCTCCGCCAAAGCGGTTCGTGGATGGCGAGACGCATCGCTACCTGGGGCGACAATATCGGTTGAAGTTTGAACGCAGCGACACAACGGAAGTAAAGTTACGGGGGCGATACTTCCACATTACGAGTCCCGCTCGACCGACGCCGAAAGAAGTCGAGAGCCTGCTGGATGCCTGGTATCGGGAGCGGGCGGACGTGCTGCTCGACAAAAAGGTCGTGGAGTTGCGGCGTAGCAGCTACTTGAAAGGAGTCCGGTCGCCAAGCGTACAGATTCGGAAAATGAAGCGACGGTGGGGAAGCTGCACAAAGAGCGGCGACATCATTTTCAATCTCAGCCTGGTCAAGTCTCCGTTGGAGTGCATCGAGTACGTCGTCGTTCACGAGCTATGCCACCTGAAAGTGCATGACCATAGTCGCCGGTACTACGACCTGCTGACAAAGTGCATGCCTGATTGGGAGCGACGGAAGAACAGGGCCGGCGCGCACTTTGGGGGATTTAGGCTGGCGCGGCAAACGTTGATTTGCTAGACCAGAGTCCGTGAGTATGGGCGGCAAGGCCGCGGTTTGCAGTTCGTTCACGGAGGTCACTCATGGCTGTGCAAGTAAGACCGGATATCAGGAGCATCAAGCATCATTTTGCGGAGCTTCGTGATCCGCGTTCTACGATCAATCGTCGGCATCTGCTGGTCGACGTGGTGGTGATTTCGCTGTGCGGCGTGTTGGCCGGCGCCGATGGCCCGGTGGCGATTGAAGTCTGGGCGAAGGCGAATCGCAACTGGCTGCGACGACATCTGAAACTGCCGCATGGCATACCATCGCACGACACGCTCCGGCGGTTCTTGGAACGCGTCGATCCGCAAGCGTTTCAGCGCTCGTTTACCGCCTGGATCGAGTCGCTGCTGATTCCCGATTCCGAAGGGGCGCGGCTGCTGAACATCGACGGTAAGACGTTGCGTCGGTCGCACGATCGCAAACGCGGGCTGGGTCCGTTGCACCTGGTCAGCGTGTGGGCCAGCGAACAAGGCCTGACGTTGGGCCAAGTCGCCACCGAGGAAAAATCGAACGAAATCACGGCGATTCCCGCGGTGTTGGACCTGGTCGACGTGAAGGGCGCGATCGTGACCATCGACGCGATGGGCTGTCAGAAGGCGATCGCCGAGAAGATTATCGAGCGAGGCGGCGACTACGTCGTGCCCGTCAAAGGTAATCAAGGGAATCTCGAACAAGCCGTCGAGGCATTCTTCGACGAGCATCTGGAAGACGACTTCGCGCGAGTCAAAGTGAGCCGCTTCGAGACCGAAGAGAAACGGCACGGCCGCATCGAACGTCGCACGTACCTGCAAGTCAACGTGCCGCTCGCGCTCGCTGGCCGCCAGGAGTGGGCTGGACTTCGCACCCTGGGAATTGCCATCAGGACCCGTGAAATCGCGGGCCAAGAGACGGGCGAAGTGCAGTGCTACATCAGCAGCATGAAGCGCAACGCGAAGCAGTTCGCCCGCGCGTCGCGAGGTCATTGGAGCATCGAGAACAGTTGCCATTGGAGCTTGGACATGACCTTCCGCGAAGACGAAAGCCGCGTCCGCAATCGCCGCTTGGCCGAGAGCCTGGCGTGGCTGCGGCGTTTCACGCTCTCGCTGCTCAAGCAACATCCCGATACCAAGAAAAGCCTGGTGATGAAACGACGCCTCGCCGGCTGGAGCACGACATTCCTGTCAGAAGTTCTTTTCGGAGTGCCAACTTAGTGTGCGCCGGCCCTGGACGGAAGAAGAGATTGAATTCACAGGACTGGGAACGGAGTTGAAATACAGAGACCGTTTATATGGCCAACAAACTTCCGGAAAACCTGAAATGCGTTCGCCAAGACCTGAGCGACTGGGTTTGGCACTTCACGCGACGTGACAGAAACCCAAAGCAGACGCTGGAGACAATTTTGAAATCTAAGCAGCTTCTTGGTGGCACAAATTACTGCGGTGTTCCCGCCGTGTGCTTTACGGAGATGCCACTAATCGATTCAGTCAGGCAGTCCGAGACACTTGACAAATACTCATTTGGGCGAATGAGCAACTACGGCATAGGTTTCAAGAAGGAGTGGATTTTCTCAAGAGGCGGACGTCCCGTCATTTATGGAACTTGGACTGAGCGAGACAAGTTGCCTCCCGACTTGCTGTGGCGGCACTGCGACTTTGATTTGAGTAGAGGTGTCGATTACACCTGGCAACGCGAGTGGCGAGTTCCTGTGGACGTGCTCACATTTGATACTTCGGACGACCCGCTTGTAGTATTACCGACCTGGCAGGAGGCTATGGAGTTGCTCTGGGGCCTGTAATTCTTTTTGTGTCAGGCGAGCAGGGAACGTCATTTGCTTGCTATGCCGGGCATGCGGCCCTCGTAGAGGATGGCGAAGTGGTTGAGGGCCGCTTTCCAATGATGGATTGGCATGGTCCACTTTTTCGAGGCTTCGTGAATCGCCATGTAGACAATCTTCAAGGCGGACTCCTCGTTGGGATAAATCTTGCGGTTTCGCGTGAACTTGCGAATCACGCTGTTGACGGATTCGATCGCGTTGGTGGTGTAGATCGCTCGACGGATCGGCGCGGGGAAGTCAAACAGCGTGACGATGTCGGTCCATTTAGCGCGCCACATCTTCGTGATGGTCGGATACTTTGCGTCCCAGGCTTGAGCAAAAGCGTCGAGAGCGGACTCGGCTTCGAGAAGGGTCGCGGCCTGGTAGATTCTCTTCAGGTCGGCAATCACCGCCTTGCTGTCCTGGGTGCTCACGTAACGAAGCGCCGCGCGCACCAGATGCACGATGCACAGCTGCACCTGGGTTTGAGGATAGGCCGCGTGAATCGCTTCGGCAAAACCCGAGAGGCCGTCGATGCAGGCCACGAAGATATCGGCGAGGCCGCGGTTCTTCAGATCGGTCAGGCAAGCGAGCCAGAACTTGGCCCCTTCGCTCTGGCCGAGCCACAGTCCCAGCAACTCCTTGTGTCCTTCAAGATTCACGCCCAAAGCCACGTAAATCGTGTGCTGCGAGACGCGACCATTCGCGCCGCGCACGTGCACGACGATGCCGTCGAAGTACACGATCGGCCACAGCGCGTCGAGCGGCCGCGTGCGCCAAGCAGTCACTTCGGCGTCGAGGTCGGTGGTGATCTCCGAGATCAGCGTGGCCGGGAGACTTCCACGTCGTACAGTTCGCGGACGATCTCTTGAATGTCACGCGTGGTCATTCCCTTGGCATACAACGCGAGGATCTTTTCGTCGAAGCCCGGCACGCGTCGCTGGTGCTTGCCGATCAATTGCGGCTCGAAAGTCCCGTCACGATCGCGGGGCGTGGCGATGGTCAGCTCGCCCACGTCGCCTTGCACCGTTTTTTGCGAACGCCCATTGCGACGGTTGGGCTTGGATCGCTTGGCCAAGCTCGCCAGCGGCGGCTCGGCCCCGTTCGACGGCACCGCCCGCGGTTCGCCGCCAGGGGACACCGCCTTGCGCCCCAAATGAACATCCATCTCGCTGTCGAGCATCCGCTCCAACGCCGACTTCATCATCAGTCGCATCAAACCATTGAGGTCCTCGGCCGTCCTGGCCTGACCCGCAATCTCGCTTGCTAGCTGCTCCGCCCGCGTGCGTAAAGAATCATCCATGTGTCAATCTCCTCATCAGGAAAGGGTGACAAAAACTACCCATTCCTGCTAGCTGACACAAGATTCCTTACAGGCCCTTGCTCTGCAGCGACTATTATGTCGACCCCATTCGAGACGAGGAATTCGTCACAATTGATTGGTCCTTCGTCGCGTCAGACAATCTTGCAAAAGCAATGAACCCATACGACGTTGAGGTCCAACGGTGCGAACGCGGATAGCAGCCCGTTTATTTAAGGCGATTGATGGTGCGGGCGGGGTTGGCGGGCGGTGCGCGCGAGGGCGGCGCGTGCCAGCGCGCGCGGCGCGCGTCTCAACGATCCCACGGTCCATAGCGCACTCAGGATAAATTGCACAAGCCAAACAAGGTCGGCGGGGGCTTGCAGCGCTCTTGGTTTGCCGATCCCGAACAACTTGAACATGATCCGCGCCAGGTTGTGCGCCGCAGCCGCAATTCGGTAGCGTTTGGTCACTTCTTCCAGTTTGCGGATCCACGTGCGACGCGAGCCGCCCGTGTCGCACACGTGCGCGAAGCTGCGCTCCACGCGTTCGCTCCGCAGCCGCCCCAGCCGCTTCCCTTTCGCGCACGACATGCGGCGGCGGTTGTTCTGAACCGCGCGTCGGACTTCGTCCGGCTTGTCCGTCCAAACGCGATCGTCTTTCCGCTTCGGCTCGGGAATGTACGTTCGCATGTCGAGATCGGCGGCCAGTTCCAGCGTCGCGTCCGCGTGATAGCCCTTGTCGGCGGCCACCTCCTGCACCGCGACTTCACTCTCCGCCGCTTCCAAGTTGACGCGGGCTTCGATCACGCTGTCGACGAGCGTCTGCTGATCGGCGTGATCGGCCGGCAGAATCTCAGCAGCCAGCAGGATTTCACTCTCCAAATCGACCACGTGCTCGGCCTTGTACGCCAAGTGCGTGCGGCCGTCTTTCAGCTTGGTGATCGCGCGTCGGGATCGGTCTTCGAGACCCAATCCTCGTTCGAGGCCGTCTTCTTCCGCTTCTTGTCGTAGCGGCGAATTTCTTCGTCGCTCGGTTCCGTATCCGCGTCGATCGCGCCGTCCTCGTGCATCAGTCGCGTGACGTATTGCTTCCAGTCTTCGCCCGTGTCGCGCCGCACGATGCTCTTCATGGCCGCGTTGGCTTCGAGTGTCGTGCTGTCGACCCCCACCGCCTTGCCGGAGAGCAACCGTTTTTCGTCGGCAATCCGCAGAACAAAGCGAAACACCTCGTCGAACACCTCCGCGCCGAGCCGCTTACGCGTGACCGACATCGTCGAATGGTCGGGCGTGACCTCGCCCAGCGGCACCCCCAAGAACGTTCGCAGGCTCAGGCTGTCGGCGCATCGCCAGGCGATGCCGCGCTGGCTGTCGATCCCCTCGAAGTAGCCGATCAGCAGCATGCGAAAGTACACGCCCGGCGGAATCGACGGCTTGCCGCGTTTCTCTTCCTGTTCGTAGTACCGCCGGCAGCCCGCTCGATCCAGCGATCGAAGCCGGCTTCGGCCAACAGCCCATTGAGCTTCCCATAAAATGGGTGGCCGTCTGAACGCGGCAAGTCCTCGGCGGTAATGAACAGCGACTCCTGCCGCTGCCTCCGTTTGCCCATCGCCATCCGTGTCCCTCCAACGATCGATCCGTCGAAACCGACCCCGGCATAAGTTTAGCGCCCTCGCGGCAGAAAGGAATATCTAAACGGGCTGATAAGGCTTCACTGTGTTCCTATGCGTCCCATTTAGTGCGAGGAAACAAGAATGCGAGAGTTAGACTTATACCGAGACATGCTCAAGTACCGCACCGGAAGCGATGCGGAAGGCAACAGCCGATTCTCTGTGCCACTCGAAGCCGACGAAGATGGCCTGTTGGGTCGCGAATGCCCTAGCGAAAGCTGCACGCCACGGTATTTCAAGGTCCACGTCGTTGAGGACGATGAAGACGATTCAATCAGCTATTAAACGATAACATGTCCATATTGTGGTACTCGCGAATCGTTTCAGGAGTTCCATACTCAGGCACAGATTGACTGGGTAACCAGCATGATGGTGCGTGATGTCGAGCAGGGGATGGTCCGTGCACTCAAAAAGTCTGTTGCTCGAATGGCACTTCCTGAGTTTGTAAGTCATGCGGCTAAACGGCGTTTTGCTTCTTGGCGTGGGATGGTCAGCAGGTCGTGTTGTTTGGGGCGGCGTTTGACGGCGCGTGGCTCGTAGCGATGCGGGCGGTTGCCGACCTGGTGCATGGCAATCGCCTCCAACAATGACTCGTAAAGCGCCGGCAAGGCGCCGGGCGGAGCCTGCTCCACGATCGCGCGATACGCGGTGAGCGTTTGCAGCGCGCCTTTGAAGCTCACCTCCCGCGGCCGCATATTCGCGTGCTCCGCGGCCTCGGCCATCACGGTGCGGATCAGGTTGTAGGCCAACAGGTGCAGCCAGATTTCCTTGCGCACCATGTCGGGCGTCTTGCAACGCAGTACGTCCATTTGCATCGTGATCTTGATCGAACGCAAGTCCACTTCGGCCTGCCAGCGCGCGTGATACACGCGCGCCAGTTCGTCCAGCGAATAGACTTCCGCATCGCACAACGTCGTCACCAACGTCAGCTCGCGCATGCGCCAGCCGCGAACCCGCACACGGAACGACACCTCACGCACCAGGAGCTCCTGGGGAATGTTGCGGTAAGTGTCGTGATCCATCCACGACGGCCGCTGCGGTTTGGGCAGCCGCAGCAGCCAATCGCCCGAGCCCAGCCGGCGGACGCGCAAGCGCTTGCTCAAACGCAGTTGATGTTGTCGATACACGCTGTCCACGCCACATATCGCCAGCAGGGCCAGGTCCCAATAGGACGCAAAGTACCGATCTCCCACCACCACGTCGCCGGGAAACAGGCTGCGCCACAACTGGCGGAACAGGGCCGTTTCGCCCGTGTTCTTGCCGGTGTAACGGCCCATCGCCAGGTCCAGTGCCGCGCCGCTGGCCAGCGACAACAGCGCCACCACCCGCGCGATGGGAAATCCCAATCCCGGTTTCTGCGAGCGCGACTGCGGATACTCGGCCTGGTTGGCGGCCGTATCCGGCATGCTCACCGTCGTGCCGTCGACCAATTTCACGGGCCGGCCGTTTAGCAGCCCGCAGTCGCTGACACGCTCGTGCAGAGCTTGGCCCGCGTCGCGTGCCAGGCGGGCACAGACGTTCTCCGGCAGCTTCTGCCGCGCCTTACAGTAGGGTCCCGTCTGGCGCGTGCAGGGTTGCTGGCCGTCGGCGGTCAAAAACGCGCGCAGCCGCGCGACGGCTTGCCGGCACGAGTGATCCACGCACAACGTCTGCGAGAGAAACGTCCACAGCGTCACCAGTGGGGAATACACGCATTCACGCCACTCGACGTGCTCGTCGTCGAGCACACGCTGGACATACGACGCTGGCAACAGTTCGGAAAACGGCAGCCCGCCGGCGGCTTGCAACTTGTCTCGTTCCGATCGCACTTGGTCTGAAACCCAACCTGCTATAGACTTCCACATCGCAAAGGCCTCCGTGCCTGATTGTGAGAGTGTCGATAACCCTCATCTACGCACGGACGGCCTTTGCGCCTATATCAATACGCCACAACCACTTGCCGATTCAGGAAGTGCCATTCGTCTGTTGCTCCTCTAAACCGAATGCGAGGTGGTTTCATCAACTTGAGAGTGGACGTGAAAGCAAGTCCACTGCCACCGATTCGGAAGTACGTTGAGGAGCAGCTCAAGCAGGATTGTACGTGTGAATCGTGTTCAGGTCGCTACGCAGTTTATGGAATTGCGTTTCATTGTCCGCTTTGCGGAGAGGGTGCTCTGCTGACGCATCTTCGTGAGAGCATCGCGACGATTAAGGTGCTTACACGCGAAGCCGATGCAATCGGGGAGAAGCATGGCGAGGCAGCCAAGGAAAGAATGCTGGGAAACGCGGCTGAGGATGTCGTAAGCGTGTTTGAGGGCTTCCTGAAGCTTGTTTACCGCTATGCGGTTGAGAAGAAGTTCAGTCGAGAAGACTCGGAGCGTTTGCAGAGCCAGATACGCACCACTTTTCAGCGGCTGGCCGGTGCCGAAGAGTTCTTCCGTCGCGACCTAACAATTGAAATACTTAGCTGCATACCTGAGGTCCGCTCTCAAGGTCATGCCGGGGACTCTGGCTATCCACACGTCTAGCTCGATCGCCAACTATGGCAAGACTGCGGACATCGACGCAATCTCACGTACAAAAGGCTTTCTCGGAAAGCCGCAATTGGAAGTCACCAAGTTTCCCGGTGCAATGCACCACGTCAAGATTCCCCACAATGGGAAAGGCAAAGCACGCGTGTTTTACAAGAACCTTGGTGGGACTCAATTTGTCCAGAACTTGAAGACGTAGACCGAATGTTAAAATCGCACAATAAGACGATTTTTGAAGCTCTGGGACGCAATCCAATACATCCGTTCCCTGCGAGGATGGCACCAGGGATCGCGCTTGAAGCTTTGGGCGAGGGCACAACAGCGTTGCGCGTGCTTGACCCGATGGCGGGTTCGGGAACCGTTTTAGCCGTCGCCCGAGCCAACGGACATCGTGCATTCGGGGTAGACCTTGACCCGCTCGCCGTCTTGCTTGCTGGCGTATGGACTCGCTCCGTTGACACGGAACGAGTCAACGGAAAAGCAATTGAAGTTTTGAAGCGCGCGAGGACTGCCTTTGATAACCTAACTAGTGGCTATGCCTACCCATCGCGGAGCGATGAAGAAACGCAGAACTTTCTCCGTTATTGGTTCGATGACTACGCGCGCTGCCAACTGGCCGCATTGTCAACCGCGATCAGCCGTGTTCACGATGACGCCACTCGCGACGTGCTTTGGTGCGGATTCTCTCGTCTCATCATCACGAAGAGCGCCGGCGCGTCGTTGGCAATGGATCTATCGCACAGCCGGCCACACAAAAAATTCACACGAGCACCCGTGAAGCCATTCGACCGGCTCTGTAGAAAACTTGCTCGTCCGGCGCAATTTGTCATCGACTACCTAACCGAAAGCCCGTGTTTTCAAAGACGAAAGGCACCCGGAAGCTTGAATCAAGATTGCCCCCGTGGCGTAGTTTTCAACAGAGCCCATTCGACCGGTTTGTTTCAGCCGTAAGAACTGTAGTCGCAAACTGCCCACAGCCTGAAATGGGAGCGGTTGGACCAACCACTCACGTCAAACATGGCGATGCGCGGAAGCTCGACATTGCGGCTCAGTCCATTGATCTCGTGCTGACCTCCCCACCATATCTTAACGCGATCGACTACATGCGATGCAGCAAGTTCTCTCTCGTGTGGATGGGGCACAATATCAGTGAGCTTCGCAACATACGTAGCAATTGCGTCGGGACTGAGGCGTCGAAGGCCGAAGCATTGAACGCTGAATGGGTCAAATCGTTGATTGCGCAATTGAAACTGACGCCAGCGTTGCCCGGTCGCGATCATGCCTTATTGGCACAATACGTATGGGACATGAGCCGCGCGCTGTCCGAAGTGTCAAGAGTTTTGCGGAGCGGGGGGCGAGCGGTATATGTTGTGGGCGATTCAACGGTGCGAGGCACGTTCGTTCGCAATTCTTCGATCGTAGTCGCTGTCGCCGAAAGACATGGCCTTACGCTGCACTCGCGGCAATCCCGAGCGCTCCCTGCCAATCGCCGTTATTTGCCGCCCCCAAGGCGACGTGATATAGATCAGGCCCTGGACGGTCGTATGCGGCGGGAAGTTATCCTAGTCTTTGACAAGATGGCCCAATGATGACGCAACTCGGGCGGTGTCCGCGCGCGGCGATTTGGCCGTCTCCACTCCCTCAGTCCTGTACGAAGCAACCCCCCTCTACCCCATCACCTTCAAAAACGCCCTTTGAAACTTCTCCATCTCCTCCGCCGTGCCGATCGTTACTCGCACGTGGGTGGGCCAACTGGGCCAGACTCGGCCGACGTAGATCTTCTCCTGGCGCAACGCTTGGATGATCTCCTCGCCCGGGCGGCCGACGTCGACCATGAACTTGTTGCTGGCGCTGGGCACGTAGTTGAAACCGTGACGGTCGAGAAATGCGAACACGTCGCCGCGGATGTCGGCGATGATCCGACGGCGCTTGGGAACCAGCTCGGGGCATTTCAAACTCGCCGTGGCCGCCACCATGGCGGTGATTGGCAGCGCGCCGGAACTGTATTGCGTCACTTTGGCCAATAGCTCGGGCCGGCCGATCGCGGCGCCGGCGCGCAGGCCGGCCATGCCGTAGATCTTGGAAAACGTGCGCAGAATGATCACATCCTTGCCCGCCAGCACCAGGTCGCTGCGCAGCCGGGCGCCGGCGATGTGCGTGTAGGCTTCGTCCAACAGCAGCACGCTGCCGGCCGGCAGGTGATCGACCAGCCAATCGAGATCGGCGTCGCTGGTCAGCGTGCCGGTGGGATTGTTCGGATTGCAAATGTAGATCAAGCCCGCGTTGGCGTCGGCGCCGGCCATGGCCCGCACGTCGTGGGCAAAGGTTTTGGTGAGCGGGACAGGACGATTGCAAAGTTGAGTTTTGTATAATGCAGGTGCGATCCTAACCGGGTGATGCGGGTTGGCTTTAGGAGAAGGAGCTAGCCATGCAACTACCATCGTATTTTCCGTCTTTGATGGTGGCCTTTTCGGAGGTGGCCGATCCACGTCAGCGGCGTGGTGTTCGTCATCCGTTTTCGGGGATTTTGGGACTGACGCTCGTGGGGCTGGTCTGCCGCTTGAACGATTTTGCCAGCTTGCAGCGGTGGGCAGCCCGGAACTGGCATCTGCTGCGCAGACCTTTGGGCTTTACGCGTCGCAAGCCGCCGCATCCTACCACGTTAAGTCGGACGCTGGCGAAGTTCTCGTTGGAGGAGTTTCAAGCTGCGTTTTCCCAGTGGTTGCAAGAGGTAATGGCGGATCAGGAGGCTCTGGTCGCGGCGGTGGATGGCAAGACGTCGAAGCAAGGCTTCGATCCGCAGGGCGATCCGATTCAGATGCTGAACGTTTTTGTCCAGGATTTGAAAGCGTGTCTTGGGCAATGGCCCCTGTCGGGCGACAAAAGCACCGAGCCGGAAGTGCTCAAAGCGCACCTGAGCGAACTGTTCGAGAAGTATCCGGCGTTGCGTTTGATCACGGGCGATGCCCTCTATGCTCGGCGCAATCTGGCCGAACTGATTCTGACTTCGGGCCATGACTACTTGTTCCAAATCAAAGCCAACCAGCCCGACATCCTGGATGCGGCGCAGACCTGCTTTGCGCAGGCCCAAGACAGCGCGGCGGCCGCTCAGACGCGGGAAAAAAAGGGGGCCGTAGGGAGACTCGTTTTCTTTGGATCGACCTGGCCGACGCCGAATATGTCTGCCAGCGGCTGGGGCTTGCCGGTTGCCGCATGCTCTTGCGAGTCGACCGCGAGACGAAAGACCGAAACGGCAAAACCACGCGCGAAACGCGGTACTTCGTCACCAGCCTCGACCCGGCCACGACTACGCCCAAGCAATTGTTGAAGTACGTACGCGCTCATTGGCAAGTGGAAAACAGCTTGCACTTCGTCAAAGATCGTTGGTGGGACGAAGACCGGCACTGGAGTCGTCGGCCAGGATTGGCCGAACGCCTGGCAAGCCTCACCAACGTAGCCCTGAGCGTGTTGCGACTAACGACCCAAAAATCCAAACAACCGCTTCGAGCCCGAGCCGATGATCTCTGCGCCAATCCCCTCCACGCCCTGAAACTCTTAGGAGCCTTGGATTAACGACTTTGCAATCGTCCTGGTGAGCGGGATGCGGATCACCTTGGCGCCGACGAATTCGGCCGCGCGCTCGCCCGACTCGTAGCCGGGATCGGCCGTGACGAAGCTGCGCGTGGGCGACGTGAATGCCAATGTGGTCTGCGTCAGCGGAGCACTCGAGCCCGCAAACGGACGCACGTGATCGGGGCTGAGTCCTTCTTGCGCCGCCAGCGTTTCGCGAAACTCGTCGGTCAGCCCGTAGGAATCGCGCCCGCCGGTGTGCAGCACCCGCATCATCGCCTCGATGGCCTCGGGCGCGGGCCCGAGCGGGTTTTCGTTGGCATTGATCTTCACCGCATCGGCCGGCATGTTCTTGACCTGCGAGAGCTGCGCCAAGGCGGCCTCATTCCAGAAGGGCAGGCTTGCGCCGGCTCCGAGCAATGCGGCGATGCGGCCAAACTGTCGCCGCGTGAAGCCCCGTTCCAGAAAATCTCGCTGCACGTCCGCAGGCAAGTAAGGGCTCATCGAGAGTCTCCTCCAGGCACGAAGGGTATTCCTACGTCGGTCGACGCAAGTCCCGGTCCCGCCTGTACAGAGACGCCGTATTGTACCACCGTGGTCCAGGCGCACAGGTGAACACGCCCGGGCTGGAGAACGATCGCACCGCCCGCGGCAAGAAGCGCCGGGGATTAGCGAGATGACGCACGATGAGACGACTGGCCGCGACTAATCGGTATCGATCTGGCGGAGGATGGCGCGGCGGCGCTGACTGGCGCAGCGTTTGCGCTGACGACGACTCGTTGAGGGAAGGCTGTTGGCGGCCGTGCCTCGGCCGTCCAAGCGGTTCGCATTGGTCGCAGCTTTTTGCATCGGAAATGCCCTCCAAGTCCACGAATGCCAATTCGTTCTCGGTCGTTTCCGCAATTCTACCACACGCATCCAACCCGGGTCGGCCGGGTCGTGATTTCGGCATCGCTCGAATGAAGGTGACCGCCGATTCGTACCGCACTACCTCGTGCGGCGGCCAGTTGGCGCCGCGACGATCTGGACAGAAGCTCTGAATTGGTAGACACTAGCGTTCCTGCCAACCGCTCCCGCGTAGTCCTCCTTGAAACGAATCATGGCTAAGCAATTGCCGCGGCAGATCGAAGCGCTCAAGCAGAAATTTCTGTTTGTTGGCACGCTGGTGGAAGAGGCCATTGCCAAGGCCATTTCGGCGCTGATCAACCGCGATCTGGCGGGAGCCAACGCGGTGATCGAAGCCGACGAGGAAATCGACCGCATGGAGGTCGACGTCGAGGAGGAAGTCCTCAAGATCCTGGCGCTCTACCAGCCGGTGGCCGCCGATCTGCGCTTCGTCGTGGCCGTGCTGAAAATCAACAACGACCTGGAGCGGATGGGCGACCTGGCAAAAAACATTGCCAAGCGGGCCGTGTTTCTGTCGAAGTGCGAACGGTTCGACCTGCCGTTGGATTTTCGCGGCATGGCCACGCGCACACAGTCGATGGTCAAGATGAGCCTCGATGCGCTGGTGAACTCCGACGCCACGCTGGCGCAACAGGTGCGCGACTCGGACGACGCGGTGGACGCGATGCGTTCGACGATCGAAAAGGAGATCGAACAGCAGATCGCGCAACATCCCGACCGCACCGATTGCCTGCTGCGCCTGTCGTCGGTGGCGCGGCACTTGGAGCGGATCGCCGACATGGCCACCAACGTGGCCGAAGACGTGATCTACATGGTCGAAGGCGAGATCGTCCGCCACCGCAACACCGAAACGATGTAGCGCCGCGGTGAAACTGCGTGCCGGCCAGGGGACCGTCTCCGCGCACTACGGCAGCGGCGCGCCGCCTTGCATGAACATCTGCTGAATGACGTTGATGTATTGCCCGACGCCGGCCACGACGCTTTCCGGCAAGACGATCTCGGCATCCGCGCCGGTACCGTTGACTTTGGCCGCCAGGCCGATGGGATCGCTGGCGGGAAAGGGCGGCAATTTGAAATCGAACTCGGGAACCTGCTCCAGGAACATGTCCACCCATTGCACGATGCCCTGGGGACTCAGATAGGCGGCCCACTGCGGGTCGTCGGGCAGCAGCTTGTCGGTGTTGGCGATGCCCTGGTCGGTCTCCAGTCCATCGGCGCCGCTGCGCACATGTTTCACGCCGTATTGCAACTGCTCTTTGGAATAGGCCATGACCAGCGTGTGATCGTTGCCCACGGTCAGATAGCTGCGCATCACGCCATCGCCGCCGAACATCTTTTTGAAGATCCCGCCGATGGCGCCGGCCACTTCCGGCGGAGTGTCCGAGCCGCCCATCATGGCGTCCATGTCGGTCGTGATTTCCAGTGATTTCAAGTCGCCGACCGTCACGTCGGTAACGGAAAACACGGGGCGATCCGCATCAGCGCCCGGCATGCGAGCTTTGGAAAACAGCGTGAACATTTCGCGCACGACTTCCATTTGCTTGGCGGCATTGCGGACGTGCTCCACCTGCATCGTCGTGGTCACGATCGAGTCGCCGGGGCGAGGTTGCCCCATCATGGTGGCCGTACTGATCTGATTCTCACGATACCTGGCCATGACCTGGCTGAACTGCTTTTGATTCTCAGCATCCAGCCCGAGCATGATCATGCCGGCCTGGGTCATGCGGTCGTACAACTTGGAAATCGATTCGCCCGACTGCAGGGCGGCGCCGCCATAGGCAGCCGTAAACTTGCCGGCGGGCAATCCGCGCAGCAAGCCGCCTTCCGGCCGCTTGACCGAAGCTGCCCACTTCGAAAGACCTCCCTCGGGCAGAAACATGATGTGCGCGGACAGATGCAATGCCGTGGTGTCGTCGATGCGCAGCCCAATCCCCAGTTGCGTCACTTGTTCATCGATCAGGGCGACTGCCTCCTTGGCGATCTTCATCGTTTCGGTGGCCGTGCGCATTGATTCGGCCACCTTCTGTGGTTCATCGACGTCATCCTTCTCGGCCTGGGCGGCCGCCTTATCAATGTTCTCGCTGGCAAGATCGAAGAATCCAGAGAGCGCCGTCACGAGTCGCTTCTTGCCTTCGGAAGTCGCCACGACGGCCAACTGCTGGCTTTCGATCCAAGGCCGCATCGGTTTGAGCGACTCCGCCACGCTTTTGGAGCTGGCCTTGATTGCTTTGAGCAAGTCTTCCGCATCGCTCATCGCCAGCACGGCGAATTCGCCCTTCTTGGTGGCCAAGAAGGGCATGCCAAAAATCGTGACCTCACAGATCTCCGCCTCGGCATCATTGGGCTGCAGTTGCCCAACGAAGGCCGCGTAGTCGCTCACCGGCACGAAGATCGCCAGCATCGAGCTCCACGAAGAGGTTTCGTCTTCAGATGGAAACAGCGCCGCGGCCAGCGCGCCCTGGTCGTCCAGACCCTCTTGCGCTCCGGTATAGAGCTGCGCCATGGGAAGCAGCTCGGGCACGGGCAACTGCATCTTCTCGGTGAGCTTTTGAATCCGCGAACTGGTATCGGACAGATTGTTGATCACGGCCAGCCCCAGCGCATCCTCGGGGATCACCGCCAGCGGATCAGCCGCGGCCAACGCCAGCGACGACGCCAGAAGCCATACGCCCACCGCCAACGCCACACAACGCCGGCGCGCAATCGAGAGACATGGAACACGTGCCATGATGCAATCCTCCGTTGGGGACGAAAAGCAAGGGGCCAGCCAGGCCGCCGGGATGGTGGACGCAGCGGGCATTGTAACGCTCGGCGACAGCCCCTGCCAATCGCCGGCCGCACGCTTGCCTGCAAGTTGGGCGGCGTGCTCTATGATCCGACCGCCGTCGACGACGAAGCCTGCCGCCGGGCAATCATCTCGATCAGCCGTTTCGCAGCCGTTTCGGCAAATGCCGCGTCGTTGATATGCCGGTCGATCTCCTCGACACAAACGTTCGGCGCGGTTTCGCGCAAAGCCGCGACCAACGCGCGTCTGGCCGCCGGGTCGTCGAACGGCCCTCCGGCACGATCGAGCGCCGAAACGCCCAACATCGGCGCCAGTACGGCAACCGGCCCAATGGCCGCGGCCAGTTTACGGCCCATGTCGGAGCCGATCGCGGCGCATTCCGCGCCCGTGGTACGCATCAGCGTGACATTCGGGTTGTGCTGATGGAACGTCCGGCCGGCGAATCTCGCGGGCACCGTGTCGCGCGCATGAAAATTGACCATGTCGGTCGCACCCAGCGAAACGACCTGCGGCACGCCGCAGCGAGCTGCGGCCGTCAATCGCTGCGGGCCGGCCGACAACACGCCGCCGACCAGCTCGTCGGCCAATTCCGTCGTGGTGATATCCAACACGCCCGCGAACATACCTTCGTCGATGAGCGATTCCATCGCCTGGCCGCCATTGCCGGTGGCATGAAATACGAGCACTTCGTAGCCCGCGTCCTCCAATACTAGGCGCGCGGCTTCGACGCACGGCGTGGTCACACCGAACATCGTGGCCGCCACCAAGGGCCGCTCCTCTTCGACGGCCTGCTCGTCGCGCGAAGACGTCGTGGCATCGAACCGCACCATACCGGCCATGGCACGCGCCGCCTCGGAAAGAATTTGACGCGTGATGCGATTCAGTCCCGCCAGGTCGACCACGCTGTTGAGCATCAGGATGTCTTTATCGCCCACATAGTGCCGAACCTGTCCGGAGGCCAGCGTGCTGACCATGACCTTGGGAACTCCGATGGGCAAGGCCCGCATGGCGGCAGTGCCGATCGAAGTGCCGGCCGATCCTCCCAATGCCAACACGCCGGCCACGCGACCGCCCTCGTGCAGGCAGCGCATCCATTCGGCGGCGCCGACTGCTGCGGCGCCAACGGCGGCGCCGCGATCGTCCGCTTGAACCGCGACGCGCGCCTCGGCGTTGAGGTGGGAGAACACTTCCTCACGCGGCACGTCGGGCTCGACGACGGGCCGCGCGCGACAACCGACGTCGACCAACCGCGCCGGGATGCCGCAACGAGTCAGCACGTCGCGCGTATAGGCCGCCTCATGGCCTTTGGTATCCAGCGTGGCCAGGATATACACGTCCCCAGCCGCGTCCGCAGCGCGTGCGCCGACAGGCCGCGGGCGCTTCGTGTGCGTCATTGCGAGCAGTCATCCGGAAGCACCTGGGCTTGGGCTCGGTCCAACTTACCCGATCACAGCGCCGCTTGCACAATCGGCCAAGAGGGAACAGCAAAGACCACAACAGCGCGGGCGACGTGAGTCCCAGCCGATATAGCGCAGGTTACGGCGTTTGGGACACGTCCCGGCCGTTAAGTTGTTCCAACAGCGCTGGCACGGCGTCGATGCAACGTTGAACCTCAGCCCGTACGCGCGCAACCAGGGGAAGTGTTTGCCCGATGGTTCCGCCACGCACACTGCGTTCTAGCGCGGCCGCCCAAGCATGCAGTGCGTCGGCCGAAAGATTGGCCGCCATGCCTTTGAGGGCGTGTGCGTGGTACGCAAGCTCGGCGAGGTTCCGACGACCGGCGGCTTGCTCCAGCGCGGCAGACAATTCCGCAGCTCGAGTGGCAAACTTCTGCACCAGCACGGCACAAAATCCTCGGTCCGAAAGACATCGCTCCAGCAGCCGCGCGACCCCGAACGGTACCCCCGGATCACGTCGTTCCCCAACGGTAGAGATGGTTTCGTGGCTGGAGTTGCTGCCGTGGGGCATCGATCTCTCCCAGGGTGGGCGTCGGATAAAATCTAGCATCGTGGCGTCTCCAGGAAGCGGACGCTTTTGCCGCATAGGCGGTGCAGCGGACAGCCATCATGGCTTCGACTGTCAGTTGTGCCGGTTGTCCAGAACAGCATGCCAGCGGTTGTCCGCACACCGGCCCGCACGCCGGATCTTCCGATCGTCCGCTGGACGTCCGTCAGATTGCCGGCGCTGTTTCACCGGGACGATCAGGCAGATATAACTCAGGTAGATGTAAAACATCAGCGGCATTGGTCCCTGAGTAAAACCTTCTCGATCGTGGCGCAACCCGTGGGAAATTGGTCAGTCGTCAATGTGTCCGGCCACGAGGCGGACGTCTACGAGCCGGCGCAGCCCCATCCCCATGGTTACACGATCATCTATCTGCACGGCGTGCATCTCAATCGCTTGACGGACAAACCCGACTTCGAGCGCGAGTTTGAGCGACACGGCTTGCGAGTGGTTTGTCCGCGCACGCGCGAAGTTGGTGGAGCGACCGCATCTGCGTGGAATTCGACGCCAGCGTGACGGCAGAGCGATACGTGGTTGCAAACGTCACAGCATGGATTCGCGACACGTGGAACGTCGCGCCGCCGCGGATCGCGCTATTGGGCACCAGCATGGGCGGGCAAGGAGCCCTGCGCATCGCGTTCAAGCACCCACGGCAATTCCCCGTCGTGGCCGCTATTTCTCCGGCTATCGACTACCACCATCGCATGAGCGAGGAAGACGAGACGCTGCCTCTGATGTATGCCGACAAGGAAGACGCGCGACAAGATACGGCCACGCTGCACGTCCACCCCTTGAACTGGCCGCGCCATACCTGGTTCTGCTGCGACCCCGTGGACGAGCGATGGCACGAGAGCGCGGATCGACTGCGGATGAAACTCGCCGCGTTGGGAATACCGCACGGGTGCGATCTGGAAACCAGCGGCGGCGGCCACGGATTCGAATACTACAACCGCATGGCCGAAGCCGCCGTGGCGTTTCTAGTAGAACGACTCGACAGCGAACGCCTGCGCGTCGTGTAGCAGCCTGCTGAAGAATTCGATAGGTTGTAGCGTCGCACGGATTCGCTTGGAAAAATGACAACGCAGGTTGTTGATTTGTGAGCCGTGGAAGCTTTGCTTCCCATTTCGCAAAGTTGAAATACGCCACGACGGCACTTTTCAACAGGCTCGTAGATGCCGTGCTAGCAAGGCCAGTCGTCGTCGACAACACGGGCATCCCTGGGGAGTTTGCAACCCGGAGCCCTTCCGACGGCATCGTTCCGGCAATGATGCTCCCGGACTTTGACGGCTTTGACGGTTGTGCGGTCTGGCGTCGGAATGCCGCCGCGACAATCCCGCAACGCCGAATCTAAGTAATAGACCCTCTAGTTTCGCGCGATCAGGGTCTACACCTACCACCCGTCGATTCCTGAACTCTGCTGGTTGCGTCGTACGCGCGGAGCAGGCCCCTGCCCGTTCCGCGTCGTCGGGCGCTTGTCAAACGTCCCATCCGTCACCTTCCGAGTGTCGTGTTCGTCGCGATCGGAATCCCCTTCGATGACCCATCGTCTCGCTAGTTTCTTCGCGATCTGCGCGATGGTGCTAGGCATTGCGCTGTGCGCTGCCGCAGTCGGCGGGCAGGAAGTGCTGCCGGCGCCACCACCGTCGGCGCGGAGCGCTACGAGGTCGGCCATCGATATCTTCCGCCGCCGCCCATGCCGGCTGCGCCTGCCGCCATGTTGCAGCAGGATCGACTCTATATTGCCGGCCCCGCCGCATGTCCGCGGCAGCTCGATCTCGACACGCTGCTGAACCTGGCGATGCAAAACAATCCGACGCTGGCGCAAGCCCAAACCCACGTGTCGGCTGAGCTGGGCAAGGCGCTGGAAGCGGGATTGTATCCCAACCCTCTGATGATGTACTCCGGCGAGCTGATTGGTGCGCCAAACAACGCCGGCACGCGTACCCCCGGCGAATTCCAAGGCGGCATGGTGCAGCAGGAGGTCATCACTGGGCGCAAGCTGCAGCTCAGCCGGGAAAAGTACCTGCAACGAGCCCGCGTCTCCGAGCACCTGGCGGTTGCGCAACAGTTCAAAGTGCTCAACGACGTGCGCATGCACTCACTATCGTGCGCTGGCCTTGGCGCAAATCGTGGGCATCCAGCGCGAGCTGGTGAAGGTTGCCGAAGACCGGGCTTTGACGGCGCGCGAAATGTACAACGAAGGCCAGGCCCGCCGTCCCCAGGTTCGGCAGGCCGACATCGCGCGTGCAGCGTACGCGGCTCGACCTGCTCACTGCCGACAACGAGTTCATGCAGCGTTTTCAGGAACTGCTGAGCCTGGTGGGGATCAACGCCGATCGCGGACAGCTTGTTGGTCAATTGACGATGGCGGGCGAGCCCATCGGTTTTGACGCGGCGCTGCACCGGCTGTGGACCCAAAGTCCACAATTGGCCGCGGCCCGAACCAAGTTTGTCGCCGACCAGGTCACGGTGCGGCGCGAAGAGGCGCAGTGGATTCCCAATCTGACGTTTTCCGGCGGAACTGGCTACGACTTCACCAATGCCGGCGGAGTTTCGATGGCGGGATTGAAGTTCGACGTCCCCATCTTCGACCGCAACCAGGGAACCGTGCGCCAGGCCCAGGCCGACCTGGTGCGCCAGCGCAACGAGATTGCCCGCGTCGAGTGGCATCTGCGCATGCAGCTTGCCCAGGTGTATCAGCGCTATCTGACCGCCTATCAACATGCGGTCCAGTATGAGCGCGTGATCTTGCCGGAAGCGGCGCCGCCTATCGAGAGTTGTTGGAGAGTTATCGGGTCAACCGCGTCGAATGGCCGGACGTATTGAACGCGCAACAGGACTACTTCGACGCTCAGCGCGAATACATTCATGCGCTGGAGCTGTTTCGCGTCAACGAAGTGCTGATCTTTGGATTCCTGCTGCACGACGGATTGCAGGCGGCGCCGGGAGCAACTCCGCCCGGCCATATCGACAGCGTTCCCAAGCCGCGTTAAGCATCGCGCCCGTTCGAACGATCAAGGAACACGACCATGGATCAACCCAACCAACGCCGAGAGTTCATCAAGCGCAGCGCGCTGGTCACCGCCGGCGCACTGGGGGCATCGGCAATTGGTGCAAACGCAGGCCAGGCTCAGGATGGTCCGCTGCCAGGTGGCGAAGGTCGGCCGACCGGTCCACCACCTGATCCCTCCGTGGCCGATTCAGCCGCGCCGCGCGAAGTCTACGACGGTTTTTCGCGGCTTCGCCCGAGTCGCGGCGGCGATCCGCAGGGGGACTACTACCTGGGCAAGCTGGTGCCTGGCTTGCGTTTTGCCGCCGACGGTCCTGCGCCGTTCGTGGCGCCGGATTTGGATAAGCTGCCGTTCGTGCTCAAAAACGGCGTCAAGGAGTTTCACCTGGTGCCGCAGCCGGTACGGCGCGAGTTCTTGCCCGGCTTTTGGATGAACGTCTACGGCTACAACAACTCGATGCCGGGGCCGGTGATCGAAGTCAACCAGGGCGATCGCATGCGGATCGTGGTCACCAACGAGTTGCCCGAAGATACCTTCGTACACTGTCACGGTTTCGAGATGCCCGTGCAGTACGACGGCTCGGACGTGCTAACGCAAAACCCGATCAGGCCGGGCAAGACGTTTGTCTATGAGTTCGACGTACACGAACAGGGCACCTACTTCTACCACTCGCACGTGCCCATGCAGGAAGCGTTCGGCATGGTGGGCTGGATCATCGTGCATCCGCAAAAGACCTGGAGTCCGCCGGTCGATCGCGATTTCGGACTGATCTTTCAAAACTTTTTCATCGACAGCACCCAGACGATTGCCGACAGTTGGCGGATGGACTGGAACTGGCACACGATCAACGGTCGCAGCGGCCCCTACACGACTCCCCTGGTCGTGAAGCACGGCGAGCGCGTACGTGTGCGGATCATGAACTTCTCGCCGATGCAGCATCATCCGATCCATTTGCACGGCCATACGTTCTGGATCACGGGGCACGAGGGGGCTCGCTGCCCACACTCGGCCTGGGTGCCGCGCAACACGGAACTGATAGGCATCGCGCAAGCAACGGACTTCGAGTTCATCGCCAACAACCCTGGCGATTGGATGTTTCATTGCCACATGGTGCACCACATGATGAACCACATGGTGCGCCAGGTGGGGCCACGGATGCGACCTGGTGACTCGGTCGAGCGTTACCTGGCTGATCTCGACGTGCGGCCGGCCCCCGAAGTGTCGCCCACTGCCCTGGGCAAGGAGCCGCCCGGCTATCCCCAGGAGATGCTCGGCATGCAGATGAGCAAAGAGTTCGTGCAGAAGATTTGGAGCAGCCGCGAGGTGCAAGGCATGCGGGCCGACTGGCCGATGGCCGTGATGGGGCTGATGACCACGCTGCGCGTGCTGCCCGACGATCTCTATCGCCGTGTGATGGAGACCGACGACGCAATTCCCAAAGGCTCCGTGTTCGAAGAGATCGTGCGGCGCTTCGGAGACATCAAGACCTATCAGCCGGCTCCCGGGCACATGATGATGCACTGAGCTGGAACGCAGTTGCTGCGTACGGGTCGGCTCCGCGCGCGGCACTCGCACCGTGGCGTGAGCATGCTTGCGGGGCGGAAGCACGGCACGCTGAAGCCAGAGCGTCGTCGGACTTCAGGCGGCGTTGCGATTCGACCGTTGATCGGTTTGCTCGTCGTTGGCATGATTTTCAACACGCTGGGCGCCGCGATAGACGGTCACGTGCGGGAACGGAATCTCGATGCCCAGCCGATCGAACTCGTTCTTGATGCGGCGGAGCATCTCGCGTTTCACGGTCCATTGGTGCAGCGGCCGCGTCTGGATATAGAACTTGATGACGACCGCGGAGTCTCCGAACGAGTCGACTCCCAGCATCACTGGATCGCTGAGAATCAAGAACCGGAATGCTTCGTCGCGGCGCAATTCGTCGGCCAATTCGGTCAAGACGCGGATCACGTCGTCGACGCTCTCCTTGTAGGCCACGCCGATGTCGAACACGGCGCGCGACCAGCCGTGCGTCAGGTTGGTGACCGTGCTAATCTGGCTGTGAGGGACGAAATGGACGCGTCCTTCCAGGTCACGCAGCACCGTGATCCGCAACGACACGCGCTCGACCTGGCCCTTGATCGGGCCGATCTCGATGACGTCGTTGACCAGGTACTGTTGCTCCAACAGCACCATGAAGCCGACGAAATAGTCTTTGATCAACGTTTGGGCGCCGAATGCAACCGCCAAGCCGAAGACGGCGGCTCCTCCGACGATCGGAGCGACCGGCACGCCGACTTCGTCCAGTATCATCATGGCCCCGCCGGCGATGATGCCGATGTTCGCGACGTTGCGAAAGATTCCCAACAGTGTCTTGGCCCGATTCTCGCGTTCGTCACGGCTGCCGCGACGTCCGCGCTTGGCCGTCAAGTCGACCAGCCGCGACTCGCACACGCGCGACAGCCACACGAAGAGCGCCAGGAAGCCCAGAATCGCCACGATTCTTGGCCCGTGGTCGATCAGCCATTGCAGCAGATTGCGCAGCGTGAAGGGGTTCTTCAATTTTTCCACCACGGCTTGCGCACGTTCGGCGTCCTCACGCTTTTTCGCCAGGTCGTGGGCGGCCGCCAGTTTCTCGGACTGCAGTTGGGCCAACTGCGATTGGAGTTCATCCAGCCGCGTGCCGATGTCTTGGGCCTTGAGGCGGTTCTCCCTCAGCCGCGCGGTCGCTTCGTCGATTTTCTGGCGCACGTCCTCGATGTTCTCGCCCGCCATCAGTTTGCGAAATAATTCTTCGTTGAGCCCGTGCAATGACTTCTCGGAGTTGTCGGCGCTCTTGCGGGCCGAGTCTCGCAGTTGGCGCTGCTGGCCGATGTCTTTTTGCAAAAGTTCGATCCGCTCGGTAATCGTCTGCGCATCGTCTTCGGCCGCCTTGGCGGCAGCATGGCTTTTTTGAGCCACGACGCTTGCCACGGCCAGTTCTTTGGCGATCTTTTCGGTCAGGATGGGAGGCGTTGCGGCAGGCACTTCCGGCGAAGCCGCCGCAGGAGCCTGTGTTTCGTTGGGAGCGGGTTGAGGAGTGGCGGCCGCGGGAGCGGCCACTGCGGGCGCCGAAGGGGGCGCAGCCGCTATTGCTGCCGGCGGAGTTGCCGCCGCCGGCACGACGGGTTTCTCAGCCGGAGGCTGCGGCACGGGCTGCGCGAGTTGTTGCTCGTCCGCGGGAGGCGAATCGAGTCGTTGTGGCTCGCCCGAGTCTTTCAACTTGGCCAACGAGGCGCGATCGGCCTCCAGTTTGCGCTCCAGCGTGGCGACGCTCTCCTGCATGGCCTTGCGCTCGCCGATCGCCAGATCGAATCGCTCCTTGGACAATGTCCACTTGGACTCCAAATCTTCGGCTTCGATCTTCAGTTGTGCCAGCGTTTCCTGCTTGCCGTCCTTTTCGAGGTCCTCAAGTTCCTGCCTTGTCGAGGACCGCTTGGCGTCGAGCTCGCGAAAGGCTGTCTCCGCTTTGGCGTATTCGCTGTCTGGCGCCTGTAGCTTCGCCTTTACTTCTTCCAACCGCTTCGAGTCGGCCTCGAGCGAAGTCTCCAGCCGCGCGATGCGCTCCGCCGCCGAGGGGGCTTGTTCTTTGGCTGGCACGCTGGTTTCGGCCGCGGCGCTGACTACCGTCGACGACGTGTCCGGCCGCTGTGTTCCAGAGACCTGTATTGCCTCGCCCGCCTTGTTTGACTCGGCGGTGCGATCCTCTTGCTCGACGCTGTCGGTGGAGGCATTGCTAGTTGCCTTGGCGGCTTCTTCGGCGACCGCCAATCGCGTCGATGCCAAAGTTCCTGCGGCTGCGATCGCCATGATGACGGGAGCGGTTCGGGCAAAGATGCGCATCGGCTTGGCCTCCGTGATAGCTGGGTAGCGATGGGGAGGCGGAGTATAGGGAAGTTTGCCAGCGGGTCAACCGGGCTTTCGGGCGAAAGTCTTCCGAAAACCCCAGATTTTCTAGCCAATCCGGGGCAATCCGACAGCGCGACAGACGCACCGATCGAGCCAAGCCAACGGACCGAAACAACACGACCCCGATCGTCGTGCGGCAATCGGGGTCGTGAACGTTGATCGTGGTCGGGTGTCGGCTGCTACCGACGGCGGCGGCGAATCATAAACAGTGCCGCGAGGCCGGCGCCAAGCAATACGAAACTCGCCGGTTCGGGAATGGGCGGGCCACCGGTCACCTGCACGTCCATGGCCACCGTCTCCACGCCCCAGCCGTCTTTGCTGACCTGGATGCCGAAGTTGTATTCGCCCACGGCGTTCGGATCGAAGCTGCCGCCCGGGGGCATAACGTAGCCAGGGACGCTCGAGGAGAGAAAACTGAACATCAAATTCTGCGAGTCTTGTGTTGTCGTTGCCAACGGATCGTAGGTCGATAGAAAGTTCGTGACATTGATGACGCCGAGCGAACCGATGGGCGTATCGAAACCGGGATTGAAATCGTAGTACATGTTGATTTGGTAGTCGGCCAGAACCGGAGTTGCTCCGTTGCTGCCTTCCACCTTCATGTAGTAGTTCCAGTTCCACAGGGCGCCAGTCGTAGAGCTCTCGTTGTTGCCGCCAGTGTTGCTGCCGGTGGTGGCGAAATAGGTGCCGGCGCCGTCATTCGTCAACGCAGGGTTCGAATACCGTTGCGTGGCGCTCATGGCGATCGTGATGAGGACATCGCCATCGACAAACTGCGAGCCGACAGCCACTTCACCGTTGGGGATGCCCATGCCACCGAAAGTCGCATCAGGCAGTGGGCCGAATTCGTCGTAAATCGGCGTGGCGTTGGCCGTCGCCGAAATCAGCACAGCAAAGCCAAGCATTGCGCAAAGCATTGCGCCAGATTTGAGGAAGTTCGTGTTCGATGACCTCATTAGCGTGCCTTTCGAGTCAAAATCGGCGCGTCTTCTTCGACGCCATGAGCATGGCGTGTATCAACTCGGTATATATACCGATCCGATGAGTATGGTTGTGAGGATTGTGTAAGTCAATTGCCATGGATAAATTTTTGTTTTTGCGCTGACTCGCGAATTTTGCGGGACGAACACTAGCCCCATGGTAGACGTCGCGCCCCCGTATGTTTCGTCCGTTGATTCGACGTAAGTTCAATATATAAAACATGTTGCAGTCGTCTAGTGCAACGGGGCGCGAGAGAAACGCTGGAGCCGCCCAAGTGCGGTCCGGGCAGCGTGGTATCCGCACATGCCATGCACGCCCCCGCCGGGTGGCGTCGAAGCGGAGCAGATCAGCACCCGTGGGTTGGGCGTCGTGTACGGATTCAGACGGGCCACCGGGCGAGCGAACAATTGAGACAAATCAGCGATGCCCCCGGTGATTGCACCGCCGACGCAATTTGGATTGTACTGCGCTAACTGAGTGGTCGAGGTAGTGTGCCGCGCCAGAATCAACTGTCGGAATCCCGGCGCGAATCGTTCGACCTGCTGTTCGATCGCCTCGGTCATGTCCACAGTGGAGTAGGCAGGCACGTGGCAATAGGCCCAGCCCGTTTGTTTTCCTGCCGGCGCGCGGCTGTTGTCGAACTCGCTCTGTTGACAGAGTAGCACGAAGGGCCGCGTCGGATGTTGGCCGCGCCACACCGCGGCCTCGGCAGCGGCAACCTCCTCGAACGTGCCGCCCAGATGCACCGTCGACGCTTCCAGGCAGTTTGGATCGCGCCAGGGTATGGAGCCATCCAAGGCCCAATCCAATTTGAACACACCGGGCCCGTAGCGAAACTTTTGCAGACGCCGGACGTAGTTGGCCGATAGCGCCGGCCCGGCGATGGCCGCCAGTTGGGCAGGACTGGTGTCGAACAAGTACAGCCGCGCCGCGGGCAGATCGGCCGCCGAGCGCACGAACACGCCCGTCTGGATGCTACCGCCAAGGCTTCGCAACAGGCTTGCCAGCGCATCGGCAATCGATTGCGATCCGCCGGCGGCCACCGGCCAGTCCACAACGTGACCCGTCATCAAGAACATCAGCCCGATTGCGCCGGTCAGCACGCGATTCAGTGGCAAGATGGCGTGGCCTGCGCAGCCGGCCAGTAGGGCCCGGGCCCGCTGTCCTTGAAATCGTTTGGCCAGACCTTGGGCCGAGCGCAGGCCTTTGGCCCCAAAGCGCAGCATCGTAAGCGGATGCCGCGGCATGCGCAACGGCGCCAGCGCGTCTTCCAAAAGCCCCTCCGGGTCGGCCAGCAACGGCTGCAACAGTTTGCGATAGGCGTGCTCGTCGGCGCCCATGGCCCTGGCCGTTTCGTCGAGGGATCGCCGCAGAATCACGGCCGGTTGATCGTCCAGCGGATGCGCCACGGATGCCGGCGGACGAATCCAACGCAGACCGTGTTGTTCTAACGGCAGCGTGCGGAAATACGGCGAGAGGGTGCCCATCGGGTGCACTGCGGAACAGACGTCATGGACAAAGCCCGGCAGCGTGCTGGCCGCGCTGCGCGTGCCGCCGCCAATTTCCTCGCGCGCTTCCAGCACCAATACCCGCGCGCCGGCATTGGCCAGAAAAACGGCTGCCGCCAGACCGTTGGGCCCCGAACCAACAATGACAACATCGGGATCGTTCACGCCGGCCCCCAAGGTTGTCGCTGTCTGAGCGTTTTCACGTCCAAGGCGCCGTGCCGCAATAACCCGCGCTTTGCATCCAGAATGCGGTAGGCCAGCGTCTGGCGACCCAGCGGTTGCGACTCGACGAAAATGCAGCGCAATTCGTCTTCATCGAATTGGCATTGTTCTTGGACGGCGTTGAGCAATTGTTCGTCGTGCAAGTGGCCGTCGCCGAAATTCCAGCCGAGCACCATGCCGGCGACTAGCTCGCCGTCGAGATACTCGTAGTCCTCGAGCCGCTCGACCGACTGGGGAAGCAACTCCGCCAGCGCGCGGCCATGCAAGTGCATGAGTCGAAAGCCCATGACCTTGCCAATCAGGCCCGCGGAGGTCGACGGATCGTAAAAGTGCGCCAGTTGATCTTGGATCCAGGGCGCCGATTTGGTCAGCCGTTCGAGCTTGCGATAGCTTTCGCCGCGAAACAGCCACACGCCGAAGGGCCAGTTGCCGGCGTAGTAGCGCATGGCCACCAGGAACGACACCCGGCGCGGAAACAGATTGCCCACCACCGGCAGCACGATCAACATCACGGCCAGGAAGACCGCCAGGGGTACCGAATCCAGGCTCCAAACGGCCACGTCCGGGTGCGCCAGAATAACGCGAAAGCGCCGTAGACGACCATCAGGTTCCACTCGATCGGCACGCCCATCGGCGCGTTGCTCAAAACGTACGCGTGCAGCAACAGCATCAGCACAATGCCCAGCGACAGCGACCAGCCACCGGGCGAAAGCAAAAAGACCAGCGGCACGGTCACTTCGAGCCCTGTGCCCAGGTGAGAAAGGGCGACGGCCAGCGCCGCAGGCCGCAAGTCGTCGGGATAGCCGCGATACATGCGCAGTGCGCAGCGCGGCGAAGGGAGTAAATGGGCTGTTACTCGTCATCACGCAAACGACCGCCGGAAAATGATGGTTCAGTTTGGAGAAACCCGCCCAAAACCAGAGTGCAAGTTGCACGGCCTTCGCGCCGGCGATCCAGTTGCCCGCAAACAGAAAGCAAACGGTGGTCGTCCAATAGTGTTCCGCCCGCAGAGCAAGAAAGATCGTCCGATCGACGATCGCCAGCAGTGGCGCCAGTATGGCAATGGGAATCAGCATGCTGATTTCGATATCCGCCGCAATCAGCGCGCGCACCAGCGCGACGATCAGCGCCAGGTAGAGCGCAACGTCGAGCCAACTGCGCCGCGTGCCGCCCACGATCGGCAACTTGGGCCACAGCGCCAGTTTGGTCGTGCCGGGCCGCAGGAAATACAGAAAGCCGCCCAGCGGCGGAAAGTAGCACCCGTAAGCGGTCCACTGCCACAACCGAAGCCGAGCCCTTCGAACAACATGCTCCACAAGATCGCCTTCTGGAAGGCCAGCGGCGCAAGCCACCAATCTCCGATGGTGTTCAATCCGCCCAGACTTGGCGAGCAGCGACAGAATAGAACCCAGATCTGAATGTAGAACGCTACCTTGATCGCGTAGATGATATACACGGCCAGCGGCGCACCGTAGCCCTCCAGCGCCCACGCCCGACACACGGCCTGCGCCCGCTCGCCGAATGGCAATTGGCGCCAGGCCAATGGATCGTACGGCGGGGGCTTGGGCCGAAAGATGCTCAAGGCAATTCGCAGGGCGATTTCTCAGGCTTCAGGCAGCGAGAGCGCGCCCCAACTTCTCCAGGAAACTCGGCGATCAACAGAACATGCACGGCGATGCGCCGCTACTAAATGACGCGAGCCACAGGACGTAAGCCGCGCGGCTCGGCCACAGGATCCAACACGGACGCCGCAGTATCGTAACCGTCTCGGCGGAAGGACTCCAAGATCGCAATCCCGCCGGCCGTCTTCCTCCGCGTCATGAAAACGGGACAGGTCTGAATGGCACTTCCTGAGTTTGTAAGTCATGCGGCTAAACGGCGTTTTGCTTCTTGGCGTGGGATGGTCAGCAGGTCGTGTTGTTTGGGGCGGCGTTTGACGGCGCGTGGCTCGTAGCGATGCGGGCGGTTGCCGACCTGGTGCATGGCAATCGCCTCCAACAATGACTCGTAAAGCGCCGGCAAGGCGCCGGGCGGAGCCTGCTCCACGATCGCGCGATACGCGGTGAGCGTTTGCAGCGCGCCTTTGAAGCTCACCTCCCGCGGCCGCATATTCGCGTGCTCCGCGGCCTCGGCCATCACGGTGCGGATCAGGTTGTAGGCCAACAGGTGCAGCCAGATTTCCTTGCGCACCATGTCGGGCGTCTTGCAACGCAGTACGTCCATTTGCATCGTGATCTTGATCGAACGCAAGTCCACTTCGGCCTGCCAGCGCACGTGATACACGCGCACAGTTCGTCCAGCGAATAGACTTCCGCATCGCACAACGTCGTCACCAACGTCAGCTCGCGCACGCGCCAGCCGCGAACCCGCACACGGAACGACACCTCACGCACCAGGAGCTCCTGGGGAATGTTGCGGTAAGTGTCGTGATCCATCCACGACGGCCGCTGCGGTTTGGGCAGCCGCAGCAGCCAATCGCCCGAGCCCAGCCGGCGGACGCGCAAGCGCTTGCTCAAACGCAGTTGATGTTGTCGATACACGCTGTCCACGCCACATATCGCCAGCAGGGCCAGGTCCCAATAGGACGCAAAGTACCGATCTCCCACCACCACGTCGCCGGGAAACAGGCTGCGCCACAACTGGCGGAACAGGGCCGTTTCGCCCGTGTTCTTGCCGGTGTAACGGCCCATCGCCAGGTCCAGTGCCGCGCCGCTGGCCAGCGACAACAGCGCCACCACCCGCGCGATGGGAAATCCCAATCCCGGTTTCTGCGAGCGCGACTGCGGATACTCGGCCTGGTTGGCGGCCGTATCCGGCATGCTCACCGTCGTGCCGTCGACCAATTTCACGGGCCGGCCGTTTAGCAGCCCGCAGTCGCTGACACGCTCGTGCAGAGCTTGGCCCGCGTCGCGTGCCAGGCGGGCACAGACGTTCTCCGGCAGCTTCTGCCGCGCCTTACAGTAGGGTCCCGTCTGGGCGCGTGCAGGGTTGCTGGCCGTCGGCGGTCAAAAACGCGCGCAGCCGCGCGACGGCTTGCCGGCACGAGTGATCCACGCACAACGTCTGCGAGAGAAACGTCCACAGCGTCACCAGTGGGGAATACACGCATTCACGCCACTCGACGTGCTCGTCGTCGAGCACACGCTGGACATACGACGCTGGCAACAGTTCGGAAAACGGCAGCCCGCCGGCGGCTTGCAACTTGTCTCGTTCCGATCGCACTTGGTCTGAAACCCAACCTGCTATAGACTTCCACATCGCAAAGGCCTCCGTGCCTGATTGTGAGAGTGTCGATAACCCTCATCTACGCACGGACGGCCTTTGCGCCTATATCAATACGCCACAACCACTTGCCGATTCAGGAAGTGCCATTCGGGACAGGTCTAAATACGGCGAGTGCCGTAAGAAGGGCTGGGGCAACCTTGCCAGTCGCGCCGCGTTCCACGGCATGACTCCGCATTACTTCCACGACAACCGCAACCGGCTAACCGAAATCGACGTCTCCGACGGACTCCACACGATCGAGGTGCTCCACTACGGGTACGACGTGTTCAACCGCCGCGTGTACCGCGGCGACACCACCTGGACCACGGTCTCAGGCGGCGAAGGGAACGATTCCTCGCAGCAATCCCACACGCGGGCCGAAAAATACGTCTACGACGGCGCCAACGTGGTGATGGACTACAGCTACAACTCCGACGTGGGGCCCAACTACAGCCTCGCGCACCGCTATCTGTACGGGCCGGGCGTTGACCAGGTACTGGCCCAGGAGAACGTCACCAACTACATCGGCAGCGCCAATCGGGTCTACTGGCTGTTGGGCGACAACCTCGGCTCGATCCGCGACCTGGTGGACAACGCCGGCAACCTGGTCAGCGGCGGCCACTATCGCTACGACGCCTACGGCCAAATCCTGGCCGGCGATGACAGCCTCACCCGCTACCTCTACACGGGTCGCGAATACGACAACATCACCGGATTGCAGTACAACCGCAACCGCTGGTACGACTCCCACACCGGCCGCCGGCTCAGCGAAGACCCCCTGGGCTACGCGGCCGGCGACTCCAACCTCTACCGCTACGTGGGCAACAGCCCCACCAACTATCGCGATCCAAGCGGATTGTTTGAGTACGGCGGCGGCACGTATGGCCCGACTAGTTTCGATGGAAATGGCGGCGGAGCTCGGGGACCAGCAAGCCAGGGCGGTGGCGCCGGTTCCGGGTCGGGAGGTGGAGGGGCCGGATCCGGTTCAGGCAGTGGCTCCGGGGCAGGAGGTGGGTATGCCGGGCACAACACCTGGGACGAATGGTATAATGATCCGGCCTACGAATACGCCAACAAGACGCTCTGGGACAAGACCTGGTGGCTGCGCGTCAGCGGTGGCGAGGGCGGAGGAGGTGGGTACGGAGGTGGCGGAGGTGGAGGCGGCGGAGGTGGAGGTGGTGGTCCGGCGCCGCCCATCGGCAGCGGCCTTCCTGGTACCGGAAATAACTCTGACAGTGGCTGGACGATTGGAGCTGGTCCAAGCGGCGACCTCTATCTTGGATTGTTGCATCTCGGTGCTGCGGCCGACATCAACATAGGATTTGATGGGATTGTGCGAGCTATAACCGAAAGTTGTGGATGAGGTGAGTTGAAAAGGGCGGCGTACTTGGGTTTGAATTTGGTTATTCAGCGACCCAATTCTCCCAGGAGTACGCCACCATGCGAGAGCGTAACGATTCGACGCTGGCTTTGCCAGCCACAAGTTCTCAGGACGTGTTGACGGGCATTCTTCGCGAAGGTGCGCAGCGGATGCTGGCCCAGGCCATTGACGTCGAAGTCGCCGAGTGGATCGAAGCGCATCGCGAGCTGCGCGACGCCGCCGGCCATCGCCAAGTGGTCCGCAATGGCCGCCTGCCCAAACGCACGATCCTCTCCGGCGTCGGCCCGATCGAAGTCGAGCAGCCGCGCGTGCTCGACCGGCGATCCAAGAACGAAGCGGAACCCTTCTCCTCCCGGATTCTTCCGCCGTATTTGCGCAAGACCAAGAGCCTAGAGGAACTGATTCCCTGGCTATACCTCAAGGGCATCAGCACGGGCGACTTCAGCGAGGCATTGTCTGCGCTGGTGGGTCCATCGGCCGCGGGCCTGTCGGCCACCACGATCACGCGTCTCAAAGCGGTCTGGCAGGATGAATTCGAAGAGTGGACGAAACGATCCTTGGAGGGCAAGCAGTACGTGTACCTGTGGGTCGACGGCGTGCACTTCAACATCCGCCTGGAGGAAGATCGCCAGTGCATCCTGGTTTTAATGGGTGCGACCGCGGATGGGCGCAAGGAACTGATCGCCGTGGCCGATGGCTATCGCGAGAGCGAGCAGTCGTGGAAGGCGCTGCTGTTGGACGTGAAGGCGCGCGGCCTAGCGATCGATCCGAAGCTGGCGATCGGCGACGGCGCCTTGGGCTTTTGGAAGGCCTTGCCGCAGGTCTACCCCACGACGCGCGAGCAACGCTGCTGGGTGCACAAGACGGCCAATGTGCTCGACAAGCTGCCCAAACGCTTGCAGGCCGAGGCCAAGGAGAAGTTGCACGCGATTTGGATGGCGTCGACCAAAGCAGACGCCGAGGCGGCATTCGATCTGTTCGTGGCCACCTACCAGGCCAAGTACGATAAAGCCACCGCTTGTCTGTCGAAGGATCGCGACGTGCTGCTCTCGTTCTATGACTTCCCGGCCGAGCACTGGCGTCACCTGCGCACGACCAACCCCATCGAGAGCACGTTCGCCACAGTCCGCCTGCGGCATCGCCGCACCAAAGGAAATGGCACGCGACAAGCGTGCCTCACCATGGTCTTCAAGCTGATGCAATCCGCCCAAAAACGTTGGCGGCTGCTCAACGGCTCCGAGCTGCTACCCGATGTGATTCAAGGAACTCCATTTATCGACGGAATCAAACCCCAAGAAGCCGCCGCCTGAATCTCCCGTCCACAACTTTTGACAATAACTCCTGCAAAGCAAAGAAGTGGAGGGCACTCTATGGCCAAGCACTGGCGAGGTCTTTCCTTTTTGGGTTTGGGGCTGCAGCGATAGCGCTGCTCGCAGATCGGATCGGTCGATAGGACCGTGTCCGTTCCGCGGGAGGAGAAAACGGGGACAGAAAAGCGGACAGGTCTAAATACGGCGAGTGCCGTAAGAAGAAAGGTGGGTCGACCTCGTCAGCCGCGCCGCGGCCAACGGCGTAACTCTAAACCTCACCTACGACAACCGGAACCGGCTAACCGAAATCGACGTCTCCGACGGACTCCACACGATCGAGGTGCTCCACTACGGGTACGACGTGTTCAACCGCCGCGTGTACCGCAGCGACAAGACCTGGGCAAACGCCCATCCAGATACCGGCGCGATGCGTCCCGACGACATCGCGGCTACCATCTTCGCGTTGATGGGAATCGGCCCTGAGACTCTGATGCACGACGCGCTCAATCGCCCATTTGCCGTGAGCAGCGGCACGCCGATCAAAGGCATCATGGCCTGAGTTGCGTCACTTCGTGCTCTGGCGGCGCGTGATCGGAAAGGTCGATCCGCCCAGGTGCATCGTAAAGCCGGCGACCTGGTCCGGATCTTTCAAATTGAATACGAGCTTGCCGGCCGTATGCCGCATGGCAAACTCCGACCGCGAGCAGGGCACCAGATCGATGACCTGTCCGGTGTCCATGTGCAACTGCAGGTGGTCGTCGACGAGTTTGATCTTGCCGAACTCGCCCAGCACGCTGCCGTAGTCGCCCACGAACTTTTCGAGTTCGCTCGGCGACATGGCGACGGCGGGCGGCTCTTGCTCCGCCAGGCCTCCCGGCTCAATCCGCGGAGCCAACTTGCGCAACCAGATGTTTCGGTAGCGCACTGGATTGCCGTGGTCCTGCAACGATAGCGGCAACTCCGTCTCATGTTGGGTATAGGGCTTGTGTTGCAGCCAGGTCGTTGGGCCGAACAGCTCGACGTTGTCCTGTACCAGCACGCCATTGTGAATCACCGTGATGCGCCACGGCCGGGCCAACGTGCCGTCTGCGTGAAAATGGGGCTGACGGAACACGATGTCGTAGCTCTGCCACTGGCCTGGCGGCAGGCAGGCGTTCACCAGCGGCGGATACTGGCCATAGACGGCGGCGGCCTGGCCGTCGGGATAGGTGTCGTTCCCATAGGAATCCAACACCTGCACTTCGTACAACCCCATCAGGAAGATGCCGCTGTTGCCGCGACCCTGTCCGCTGCCGGAGGCCGGCACGGGCGCCGCCCATTCGATATGCAGTTGCACGTCGCCAAACTTGTCGGCCGTGAACAAGTAGCCGCTATCCGGAACCGATTCCATCACGCCGTCGCGAACGCGCCACTTGGCGGGGCCGCCTTCGGCATCGCGCCAGTTCGATAGGTCCTTGCCGTCAAAGATTACGATCGCGTCCGACGGCGGGGCCACGGGCAACGAACGCTTGCCCGGCGTGACCACCGGCGGACGCTCGCGCTGCATGTCGTGGGCTAACCATCGCATGGGAGTTTGTGCGTTGAGCGACGAGGTGAAGATGAACAAAAAACAAGCGGCCGATACGGCGAGGCCCACATAGCGCGGCATCCGAACTTCTCCTGCAAATAAACCCAATGCACCGACCGTCACGATTGAGGCGGTTAGCAAAGCTTGACCATAACCCGCGGAATCCGCGCTCGCAACACTCGGCCGCGACAGGCTGGCGGGAAGCCAATGCTCGACGAGGTCAGGATGGAAGCCAGCGCAGAGCGCATTCTTGAACGCAGATGACGCGATAGCTGTCGAAGAATCGCAGCAGCGCCGTTCAGGCGACGCGGCGGCGGCGGCCAAACAGCAAGAAGTAAATCAGCGCGGCCAATGCCAAAAGAATTGCTGATGGCTCGGGCACGGCATTTATGGGCGCGGCGGCCGGCTCGGGCGCCTGACTGGATGCCGCCATGGAACCTAGCTGAGCAGATACGCTCTGATCGGCGCCGCCGGTGTTCCAAAGTGCGTCGTCCGACAAATGGGGCGATCCCTCTCGATAGTCGTCGTTTGCCGAACCGCGTGGCTGTGCTTCCTCGACAGTGAACAGCGACGAAACCGGCTCTTGCCCTGCGATGCTGGGCCCGCTGCCGTTGGTCGATGGGGCGGCCGCTGAGTCGTCCTGAAACGCTGGCGCGTCCTGAAACAATTGCTCGACAGGATCCAACTCGGCGAACGCCGTCGAGACCGCAATCGCCATCAGGCTCACGCACGTCATTGCTGAAACCGCCAATCGCATGGGCAACCTTGACCGCAACTAGAACCGGATTGCGCCGGCCCCTGTCAGGGACACATCCATCAAGGAAATATTCAACCGTTCGCCGTGCCCATTATGTCGAGGATCAGGAAAAATGACAAGGAAAAATACAAGCTTTCCGAGGAGTTTAACGGAAATCTTGCGCATCCCCCCAGGCTGGGGCGCACATCATTGCATGCACCGATTCCCCGGCGCTGAACGTACCGACCTGTTGCCCGACGGATGGTGCGTCAACTGTCGGCCAAATATCCGAGACTTTGCCGACGGCGTCGCGCCCCTCCGCGGCCCAGCGCTTCATGAGCTCGATATTCCGCTGGAGCTCGCGGCCGGCCGGTGTATCTGCACGCCGCTTGTTGCCCAAGTAGGCTGCCATGTCGCTGTCGTACATGGCTTCGGGCTCGGGCTGGCGTCCCTGATCGCCTGTCTCCTGCTCCCACTGCTGCAGCCGGCTGCGCATCGTGGCCAAGGTTGAAGCGTACTGAGGGTCGTCGGCCAGATTGTGGAGTTCGTAGGGATCGGACCGCAGGTCGTATAGTTCTTCCGGTGGCCGCACCGCGGCGAACAACAGCTTTTCCTGCACATCGTTGAGCTTGCCAGCGGCGTGCAGCTCGCGCAAACGCTGCACGATGGCCTTGCCGTCCTTGTAGCGATTGGGCTGCAAGTGCGGTCGCTCGTTGAGATAGTTGCGAATGTATTTGGTGTGGTCGCTGCGCACCGAGCGGATGTGTTCCACCGTTTCATCGCAACGGTCGCGCGCCGCAAACACGAACTCGCGCGGCTGGTAGTCTTGCGCCAACACATCGCGACCTTGCACCCAGGCGGGAATCTCGATGCCCGCCAGCGCCAGCGAAGTCGCGGTCAGATCGATGTGCTCGACCAGGTCGTCGCGCACTTTGCCGGCTTCGATACCGGGTCCGCGCAGAACCAGCGGCACGTGAATGCCTTCTTCATACAAAAACTGCTTGCCGCGAGCGTGGCTGATGCCGTGGTCGGTGAGGAAGAACACGACGGTCTCGTCGAGGATGCCTTCCCGCTCGAGCCGCGCCACCACGTCGCCCACTTCCTTGTCGATAAGACGCACCGTGTCGAGATAGCGGGCCCAGTCTTCGCGCAGCACGGGATCGTCGGGATAGTACGGCGCCAGCTTCACGTCCGCTGCGCTGGTGGGATTGCCCAGCTCGCGGCGCACGCGCTTGGCCCAAGCATCGTCCGGGCCCACTCCGTTGGCGCGATACTTGCCACCGTGCAGCTCTACTTGCATGAAGAACGGCTGGCCCGGCTTGCGCTTGCTCCAATCGGCGCCGTCGTACATGGCGGCGTCCCACTCGAAGTTGTAGTCGGTCTTGCCGGGCTTGACTGTTCCTTCGCCCAGTGGGCCGCCGATGCAGGTGCAGTAGCCCGCCTGCTTGAACAACACCGGCACGGGCACGACGCCACCGGTCAGGTGAATCTTCTCCGCGCCGCGGCCGCTGCGATGGTGATGCACGCCGATCGTGGTCTGATAGCAGCCCGTGATCAACGCCGAGCGGCAGGGAGAACAGACGGGCGCCGTCACGAACGCGCGGGTGAACTTCGTGCCTTCGCGCGCAAGCGATCGACGTGCGGAGTTTGGATCAGCGTTTCGCCGTAGCAGGAGAAGTTGGCCGACATGTCGTCGACGAAGATCCACACGATGTTCGGACGCGCCTGCGCGTCGGCGGCTTGCGCAAATTGGGATCCGAGAAGGCTGATCCACATCAGCCAGAGCGCCACGCCTGTCTTGCACAACATTCCTGGCATTCGTCGATACCTTTCGCGGTGGTTCGTCAAAATCGGCTTTCATCTGACAGTTGTCCTCCGTCAGGAAGTTGCCTGCCATCGCACCGATTCTAGTTTGCCGCAATTTCCCAGTACAACGGGTTGCTGCGTGCCAGACTACCAAGCTGGGGTTGTTGCAACCAAACTCCACGCCTTGAACACGTCGGATTGCGCTATCTGCAACCGACTTACGATGTATCCGTGATTGCGACGGTGCGCGGCATGGTGTTTGCAGAATTGGCTATTGGAACGCGAACGAGACAGCACGAATCGCGCACATTACGAAAGCTAGGAGGGTTTTATGTCGATCAACGTTTTGCCATCGGCGACCGTCCGCTGGCCTAGCGCCTGGACGCGCATCGATATCGAGGACCAATTCGAACTGGAATTTTGGGCGCGCCGGTTCCGCGTGAGCCGCGAGATGCTAAAGCGCGCCGTCGCGGAAGTGGGCGAGCGGTTCGGCGACGTCGATCGGTATCTGTACCAAAAGCGAGCGGTTTTCACGCAGAACTAGCTGCGGGATTGCCGGGCACCAGCCCGTGGCATCTGCAACAGTCGCTGCAAATCGGACAAAGAAAAACCCCAGGCGGGAGCGAGTCGGACGGACGAGCAGCACGGCGCGGCAATAGCGAGGCGGAGCTATTCGCCCGCCGTGCTCGTTTTTGGCACCGTATCCCCAAACCGCTCTTCCCAGCGCTGCATGATCTCTTTCCAGTTGGTGAATACCACTTCCTCGCGCTCGAGGAACTTCTTGATTTCCGGGTCTTTGAACATCTCGGCTTCCCAGGAGCGCTGCTGCCAGGTGCCGGTGATGGCCTTGAGCGTGTCGGATAGCACCGAGGGATGGAAGATCACTTCGTTGATGCCGGGCTCCATGGAGCGCACGAGCTCGTGGAACTTCTCGCGCTTTTCTTCGTACGTTTTGCCCTCGGGCACGGCGTGAAAGTCGTCGAGCTTGGGCAGCTTGTATTCGGCCAATAGCTGGATCGACTCGTCGGTGATTGGGTAGCCCTGCTTCTTGAACTTGGCCACGACGCGGGGCGACTGCTCGACGACCATGGCCGGAATGCGATACTCCTCGGCCACTTTCAGATAGGCTTTCGTGAAATCGAGCCGCACATAGACGGTGCCCATGTGCGTGTCGATGTGGCCGGGCCGCGTCCCCTTGGCAATCGCCCGATCGAGCTGGGCGCGAACTTCCTTTTCGACTTCGCCCGGCTGGGCGTGCGTCGCCGTTTCAATCTGGCTGCGCCACAAGAAACCTTCCTTGTCGACCATGCCCGGCACGATCGAGCGGCCGGCCACCGGTCCCCAGCGATACCAGCGCCATTCGCTGTTCATGGCCAGGTGCAACCCGAGGTCGAGATCGGGATGCTCCTTGCACCAGTCGGCCATCTCATTGTACCAAGGGCACGGCACCATCAGCGAGGCCGATTGAATGTGTCCTTCGGTCAGATACGGCTTGGCCGCCTGGTTGGCTTCGTAGCACATGCCGATATCGTCGGCGTGCAGGATCAGCACGATCTTGTCGGCCGGATAGCCGAGCTTTTCGGCCCAGGTGTCGGCGCGAGCCCGCGACGAGGCGCAGGCAACCGCAACGATACCCAGCAGCAAGCAAATTGGACGCAAACGGCGGTTAAACATAGCTGTTGGACCTATTCGGTTATGTTGTCGCGATGCATGGCGGGAGAGGTGTGATTCTGAATCGCGGGCGTGCGCGAGTCAAGCGACCGGCGTGCGGTTGCGGCGTTCTGTGCAACCTATTGCCCTTGGCGTGAACTAAATCGGCGAGAATGAAGCCAATCGCTAGGACCGCAAATCAATGTCCCAAGTGTTCGCACCGCCATCCAAATCGACGGCGAGGCCGGAAGTGTCTTCATTGTGGTAGCGATTGTCTACGCGGACGCCTTCGATCGAGGCTTTGTAGACGCCGGGCGGAACGCCTTTCAGGTGGAACGTGCCGTCCTTGGAAATCCTGGCGCCGAGAAATTGGTTGGCATCGATGTACAGGAAGACTCGACCAGATTCTATGGGCCTGCCGTCAACGTTGACCTTGCCTGCGACCGACGCCATCGGCTCCGCCGCGGCCGCAAGTGGAGAGTGCACGAATAGCTGGATCGCAATTCCGGCAAGTATTGCAAATGCAATCTTCATCTGAATTCCTCCCTTCCGTTTGGACTATTGCGATGCGGGCTTGTGCGCATTCAGAATCGCCCCCTCGTCGAACGCCGCGTGATTGATCACGCTGCGTGCATCGGAGGTATAGACGATGTGAATCTTGCCGTCGGCCGTTTGGATGGCGTAGGGATAGGCATAGTCGTGGTCGCCGGTGGCAATGTCGCGGACGTGCGGATACGACTTGTCGCCATCGGTCGAAATGGCCACGGTCAGCGGTGTGCGGTCGACGCCGCTGTCGTTGTAGACCAACAGTAAGTGGCCGTTTTGCAGTTTGATGAAATCGACGGCGGCGTTGGGATTGGGGAACTTGGTGTCTTGCCCTTCGCTCCAGGTGAGGCCGCCGTCGTGCGATTCGGAGCGAACGACGTAGCCCTCGGTGCCCGGGCCGTAACCTCCGCCGCGCCGGCAGTATGCCACCAGATAGTCGTCGGTCAATTGGGCCACGGCCGGCTGGATGTTGCCGCGCTTCGAGCGAATGCGTTTCGACTCGCTCCACTTTTTCGTCTTAGGATCGAATCGCATGAAGAGCGATGTGCTGTCGGCGCCGACGATCTCGGGGTCGAAGCCCGTCTCGTGATAGATGGGCAACAGGTAGTCGCCATTATCCAGCACGATCGGCTGGCCGCGCACCATCATGCCTTCGTCCAGCGCGATGTAAAACGAATCGGACCAGGTGCGGGCTCCGTCGCGCGAGATCTTGGCCTTGATGCGCGACGTGGACCAGGTGTCGCCGAAGCGGCACACGTAGAACAGCCACACCAGTCCGTCGGGCGCTTGCCAGATCACCGCGTTGCCATCGGAGCGAAACGGCGTATCGGCGATCACCTGGGGCTCGGACCAGATGTTGCGGTCCTTCTTTTTGCGCATGCCGTAAACGGCCGTCTGTTCGGCATATTCGCCGTCGCCGCCGTAGTAGGCAATGTACAAATCGCCATTGTCCAACTCTTTGATCGAAGCCGGATGCTTGTACTTGCCGGGAAACTCCGGCCCGATCACGCGTTCATAGACGATATCGTCGGCGGCTATGCAAGCGGGACCGAACACGGACAACAACGCCACAATCAAACAGCACTTCATGGATGTCATTCCGGAGCAGGACCAGGGATAACAGCGGCTTGCCGCCAGGCAAGGCGCCCCAAAGCCACCCATTATGGACCGGCGCGGCGCGGCACGCCAGTTGCGCAGTGTCTCATCCAGGACGATTGCAAAGTTGAGTTTTGTATAATGCAGGTGCGATCCTAACCGGGTGATGCGGGTTGGCTTTAGGAGAAGGAGCTAGCCATGCAACTACCATCGTATTTTCCGTCTTTGATGGTGGCCTTTTCGGAGGTGGCCGATCCACGTCAGCGGCGTGGTGTTCGTCATCCGTTTTCGGGGATTTTGGGACTGACGCTCGTGGGGCTGGTCTGCCGCTTGAACGATTTTGCCAGCTTGCAGCGGTGGGCAGCCCGGAACTGGCATCTGCTGCGCAGACCTTTGGGCTTTACGCGTCGCAAGCCGCCGCATCCTACCACGTTAAGTCGGACGCTGGCGAAGTTCTCGTTGGAGGAGTTTCAAGCTGCGTTTTCCCAGTGGTTGCAAGAGGTAATGGCGGATCAGGAGGCTCTGGTCGCGGCGGTGGATGGCAAGACGTCGAAGCAAGGCTTCGATCCGCAGGGCGATCCGATTCAGATGCTGAACGTTTTTGTCCAGGATTTGAAAGCGTGTCTTGGGCAATGGCCCCTGTCGGGCGACAAAAGCACCGAGCCGGAAGTGCTCAAAGCGCACCTGAGCGAACTGTTCGAGAAGTATCCGGCGTTGCGTTTGATCACGGGCGATGCCCTCTATGCTCAGCGCAATCTGGCCGAACTGATTCTGACTTCGGGCCATGACTACTTGTTCCAAATCAAAGCCAACCAGCCCGACATCCTGGATGCGGCGCAGACCTGCTTTGCGCAGGCCCAAGACAGCGCGGCGGCCGCTCAGACGCGGGAAAAAAAGGGGGCCGTAGGGAGACTCGTTTTCTTTGGATCGACCTGGCCGACGCCGAATATGTCTGCCAGCGGCTGGGGCTTGCCGGTTGCCGCATGCTCTTGCGAGTCGACCGCGAGACGAAAGACCGAAACGGCAAAACCACGCGCGAAACGCGGTACTTCGTCACCAGCCTCGACCCGGCCACGACTACGCCCAAGCAATTGTTGAAGTACGTACGCGCTCATTGGCAAGTGGAAAACAGCTTGCACTTCGTCAAAGATCGTTGGTGGGACGAAGACCGGCACTGGAGTCGTCGGCCAGGATTGGCCGAACGCCTGGCAAGCCTCACCAACGTAGCCCTGAGCGTGTTGCGACTAACGACCCAAAAATCCAAACAACCGCTTCGAGCCCGAGCCGATGATCTCTGCGCCAATCCCCTCCACGCCCTGAAACTCGTAGGAGCCTTGGATTAACGACTTTGCAATCGTCCTGGTGTCTCAGCAGTGAGTTGGTCGTTTTGGGGCCGACACGATCCAGCAGACAGAATAGACGATGGCGGCGACGAAGCTCGCCATGGCGCCAACTGCAGCATAGGCCCTGCCGTGGGCGTGCATGTCGAGCGCATGTATCTCGCCAAACACTAATTGCGATGCAAAGAACAATCAAAGACCCCCGACCCGAATGGCACTTCCTGAATCGGCAAGTGGTTGTGGCGTATTGATATAGGCGCAAAGGCCGTCCGTGCGTAGATGAGGGTTATCGACACTCTCACAATCAGGCACGGAGGCCTTTGCGATGTGGAAGTCTATAGCAGGTTGGGTTTCAGACCAAGTGCGATCGGAACGAGACAAGTTGCAAGCCGCCGGCGGGCTGCCGTTTTCCGAACTGTTGCCAGCGTCGTATGTCCAGCGTGTGCTCGACGACGAGCACGTCGAGTGGCGTGAATGCGTGTATTCCCCACTGGTGACGCTGTGGACGTTTCTCTCGCAGACGTTGTGCGTGGATCACTCGTGCCGGCAAGCCGTCGCGCGGCTGCGCGCGTTTTTGACCGCCGACGGCCAGCAACCCTGCACGCGCCCAGACGGGACCCTACTGTAAGGCGCGGCAGAAGCTGCCGGAGAACGTCTGTGCCCGCCTGGCACGCGACGCGGGCCAAGCTCTGCACGAGCGTGTCAGCGACTGCGGGCTGCTAAACGGCCGGCCCGTGAAATTGGTCGACGGCACGACGGTGAGCATGCCGGATACGGCCGCCAACCAGGCCGAGTATCCGCAGTCGCGCTCGCAGAAACCGGGATTGGGATTTCCCATCGCGCGGGTGGTGGCGCTGTTGTCGCTGGCCAGCGGCGCGGCACTGGACCTGGCGATGGGCCGTTACACCGGCAAGAACACGGGCGAAACGGCCCTGTTCCGCCAGTTGTGGCGCAGCCTGTTTCCCGGCGACGTGGTGGTGGGAGATCGGTACTTTGCGTCCTATTGGGACCTGGCCCTGCTGGCGATATGTGGCGTGGACAGCGTGTATCGACAACATCAACTGCGTTTGAGCAAGCGCTTGCGCGTCCGCCGGCTGGGCTCGGGCGATTGGCTGCTGCGGCTGCCCAAACCGCAGCGGCCGTCGTGGATGGATCACGACACTTACCGCAACATTCCCCAGGAGCTCCTGGTGCGTGAGGTGTCGTTCCGTGTGCGGGTTCGCGGCTGGCGCGTGCGCGAGCTGACGTTGGTGACGACGTTGTGCGATGCGGAAGTCTATTCGCTGGACGAACTGGCGCGCGTGTATCACGCCGCGCTGGCAGGCCGAAGTGGACTTGCGTTCGATCAAGATCACGATGCAAATGGACGTACTGCGTTGCAAGACGCCCGACATGGTGCGCAAGGAAATCTGGCTGCACCTGTTGGCCTACAACCTGATCCGCACCGTGATGGCCGAGGCCGCGGAGCACGCGAATATGCGGCCGCGGGAGGTGAGCTTCAAAGGCGCGCTGCAAACGCTCACCGCGTATCGCGCGATCGTGGAGCAGGCTCCGCCCGGCGCCTTGCCGGCGCTTTACGAGTCATTGTTGGAGGCGATTGCCATGCACCAGGTCGGCAACCGCCCGCATCGCTACGAGCCACGCGCCGTCAAACGCCGCCCCAAACAACACGACCTGCTGACCATCCCACGCCAAGAAGCAAAACGCCGTTTAGCCGCATGACTTACAAACTCAGGAAGTGCCATTCACCCCCGACCCCTTTTGTCGGCCGGCACCCACTCAGTATTATCACTACGGCGGCAACCAAGCCGGCCCAGCGCTGGTACCATTTGCCTTTCATTGAAACACCCTTGAGGTGAAAAACGGGCCAGAACGGCTCTGTAGAGAACTCTACCAGGGTGTTATGTTCGAACCGGTCGAAAGCACGTCGTTGAACTCGAAAATCGCGTGGCTTCTGACTGGACTGTTTGCCGGTTTCGACGTGTGAGCGAGTGTTTTCTACAGAGCCGGTCGGGGGTCTTTGATCGTGACCTACTATTCTGGTTCCGCCTTGCGGGGCCGGCCTCTCGGCCGCAGGCTGGACTCCAAGCCCAATTGTACCGCCATCCGCGCCGTCCAGCGGTCGCCGCCGAACGGTGTGCCGCGCTGTATGCTTCCGCGCATCGCCTTCAACTCCGACTCGCTCAGCGGACGATTTACCCGCCGCACCCAATCCGCTGGGAGGGCAATCGGCCACTTGCCGAGAAATCTCCACAGCGCCGGATCGCGCTGACGTCTCCGCCAGAGGCTCGACCACTGCCAGTCTTGGGCACGCGTGACGAGATTGGCACGCAGGGCGTTGCGTTCCACGTAACGGGCGACGGTGAGGAAATGCTCGTCCGACTGAACCGGAAATGACTTGAAACGTCCCTGATACAGCGGACCCGTGCCAGCCGTATGGTAATGCGCATGCCACCGCTGGGTGTGCGTGACCGTCAGCCACCGCATGACCTCCGAGAGTTCTCCATCCTCGCGTGGCCACAGCAGCAGATGCCAATGATTGGGCATCACCGAGTAGCTCAAAAGCCGCGTCGAGGTTCGTTCGACGGTCTCTTCGAGAACTCGTTCGAACGCCAGGTAGTCTTCCTTCCGCTTGAAGAGCGTCGACCGCCCCACGGCACGATTGAGCACGTGGTAAACGATATTCCCCGAACATTCGCGTAGTCGTCTTGGCATGCCCGCCAGAATAACCGAGAACCGTTGGGAAGGCAATCAAAGACTCCCGACCCCCTTTTGCAGGCTATTCTTCGTCGCACAGCCGCACGTGTATCTTGCCGTCGTGGGTGACCCAGCCGCGGTGCATGCCGGGCGTGTTGTAGGGCGCGGCGAAATTGCCCTGGGAGTCCAATGCGATCACGCCGCCGTCGCCGCCGGCCGGTTTGAGCTTGCGCATGATGACTTCCTCGGCCGCCGCGGCCACCGACAGGCCTTGATACCTCATCAGCGCGCCGATGTCGTAGGCCACGGCCCAGCGGATGAAGAACTCGCCTCGCCCCGTACCCGAGACGGCGCACGACTCGTTGTCGGCATAGGTGCCCGCCCCGACGATGGGCGAATCGCCTAGCCGTCCGAACAGTTTGTTCGACGTGCCGCCGGTGGAAGTGCCTGCCGCCAGGTTGCCGTGGGCGTCGAGCGCCACGGCGCCCACGGTGCTCCACGGCTCGCGTTCGAAGTCGCGCAGTTCGTCGTTGCTCGACCGGGCGTGTTCTTCTTTCAGTTCGCGTTGGTGTTGTTGCCACCGCCGTTCGGTGCGGAAGTATTCCGGCGGAACGATCTCGAGTTGATTTTTCTCGGCGAACGATTCCGCGCCCGGGCCCACCAGCAGCACGTGCTTGGTTTTTTCCATCACTGCCCGGGCGGCCGTGATGGGGTTCTTGATGGTCGTGACGAAGCCGACGGCGCCTGCCTGCTTGGTTTTGCCTTCCATGATCGAGGCGTCCAGCTCGTTGCGTCCGGCGCGTAAAGATCGCCCCTTTGCCGGCGTTGAATTGTGGCGAGTCCTCCATCACGCGGATGGCGGCCTCCACGGCGTCGAGCGACGTGCCGGGCGATTGCTGTAAGGCCGTGTATCCGGCCTCCAATGCCCTCGTCAGATCGGCGCGCGTGGCTCGGTCGCGCTCGGGCGTCAACTCGCTTCGCTTGCCGCTGGTGCCGCCGTGTACGGCCAGCACAATGTCGGCGACGGTCCAAGGCGCTTCTTCCGCGGCGGTCATGGTGTATCCCAGCAGGAGAATGGCGACCGAACCGAGCAAACGTTTCCACATGACGTGCGTCCTCTGGCAAGGCAAACCGACGAGGCGTTCTGGCCGACCGGTCAAGAATACGCGACACCCAAGCGTGCCGCAACGGACCACCGGTCGGGTTGCAGACCGGGCACGATCGCGCGATGATGGACCACTGCGCGGCACCCGCCTCTCTCTCCCGAGCGACTTATGACCGATCACGCTTTGTCTTCCACTGCCGATTCGCGCGAAACCGCACCGGGCTTTGCCGTCGGACAGGTCGTTCTCAAGCCGCGCAAGGCCCGGCCATTTTACGGCCGCCATCCCTGGGTGCTGGCCTCCGCCGTGTCGCGCGTCGAAGGCTCCGTAGCCGACGGCGACGTAGTCGATCTGGTCAGCGATTCCGGCAAGTTCATTGCCCGCGGTCTGTACAACAGCCAAAGCCGCATTCGCGTGCGGCTCTACACGTGGGATAACACGCAGGCCATCGACGAAGCGTTTTTTCGCCAACGGCTCGTGACGGCGTTGGCATGGCGCACGCGGTTGGGGCTCGATGTGCCCGACGGCACCGCGCGACTCGTATTCAGCGAGGCTGACGGTTTCAGCGGATTGGTCGTCGACCGCTATGGGCCGTATCTGTCGGTGCAAGTGACGGCGCTGGCCATGGCCCAGCGTTTGGACCGGCTGGTCGACATGTTGGCAGAGCTGACTGGCGCCCGCGGCGTCTTCATTCGCACCGAGAAGGGCGTGGCTGCGGCCGAAGGCATCGAGCTGCGCGACGGGCTCTATCGTGGCGATGCGCCGGACGGTGCGGTGTTCATCGTCGAAAACGAATTGCGCTACGGCGTCGATCTGGCCGAAGGGCAAAAAACCGGCTTCTATCTCGATCAGCGCGACAATCGGCGCGCGGCGGCGGGCTACTTTCGTGATCGCCGCGTGCTGGACATGTTCTGCTACAGCGGCGGCTTCAGCCTGGATGCCGTCGCGCACGGCCGCGCCCGCGAAGCGATTGGCTACGACGTCAGCGACAAGGCCGTGGCGCTTGCCCGGGCCAACGCCGAGTTGAACGGCGTGACCAACGTACGATTCGAAGCGTCCGATTGCTTCGCGGCGTTGGAGTCGCTGACTGCCTCGAACGAGAAATTCGGCGCGGTGATCCTCGATCCGCCCAAGTTTGCCCGCAGCCGCAGCGCGGTCGACGACGCGCTGCGAGCCTACCATCGCATCAACCGTCTGGCGGTCAACGCGCTGGAGCCCGACGGCATCCTGGTCACGTGTAGTTGCTCGGGCCATGTGCTGCGAGAAGACTTTCAACGGATGCTCTTGGGCGTGGCCGAGCAAACCCGCCGCGACATCCAGATTCTGGAAATGCGCGGCGCCGCACCCGACCACCCCTCCAGCGTCACTTGCCTGGAAAGTGAATACCTGAAGTGCTTCATCTGCCGCGTGGTGTAGAGAGGCGGTAGGCGGTAGGCGGTAGGCGGTAGGCGGTAGAAATGATGATTCAGGCGGGGACGAGCTATTGGGCGTGTTTTCCGAGGACCACCACTCATGCGTGACCATACAAAGCTACGGGCATTCGAATTGGCGGACGAACTTGTGCTTTCAGTTTATTCAGCGACTCGCGATTTTCCTCGTGAGGAGCAGTTTGGGCTGACCTCGCAGTTGCGGCGATCGGCCGTTTCGATCGCATCGAACATTGTCGAGGGCAGTGCCCGTGAATCGCTGACTGAGTACGTTCGATTCCTCGAAATGGCCTACGCATCGTCGCGCGAGCTCCAGTATCAACTGACGCTGGCGCGACGTCTTGGCTACCTCGGCGAACAGCGGGCGCAGCAACTTGAGTCCGGCGCGACGGAGACAGCCAAAGTCCTCAACGGCCTAGTCCGAGCGTTGCGCAAGCAAACCTAAACCCTTGCCCCGCCGTCTTTTTTCTACCGCCTACCGCCTACCGCCTACCGTCTCATCTTGACCAAATCCCGCGGCTGCCTACCATAATGTTCAGTGGCCGACACGAACGTGGTGCCGGCGGGACCTGTCGACCCAAACGCCGCCAGGCTGGACTGGGGGTGTGCGGGAAGGTCATGTTGGAAAGGAGGTGGTCTATGAGTAGTGGCAACCAGAGGTGGCTCGTTTAACGCGCCAGCCGACGGGCTGCTGGCCCCGTCCGAACCAATTCGGAGGGCCCCGTCAGACAGCCAAGTTCTGAAACCGATAACGGTGGGACCGGCCGAAGCATCTGCTTTGGCCGGTTCTTTTTGCGCATCTGCGACTGGGCCAGCACCCCCGAGATTCGCCAGCGCAATCGCTACGGCTGCTATTTGCTGCTCCGCACAATCCCCCGGCTCGTTATCTTCAAGCGGGCATCGGCCGCGCATTCGCACTTTTCGAGGCAGAAACTGATTTGAAAGTTGTTGCGAAGCCGAACGTGCTAAGATAGCATGACTGCTCAAAGTAGAGCACCCTGGAATTATTTGCCGATTGCGGAGGTAATGCGGATGTTGCGGATTGGCAAGGCCGTTTTGATTTGGACCACAGTCGTGCTGATGGCGGTCGACCCTGCGTCGGCTGGACTGTTTTGTCGTTGGCGTTGTCGTGCCCCACGGCGCTGCCACGTCAGGCGCTGTTACACACGCTATACGTATTGCCCGCCGTGTCCGCCGGTGAGTTGTTGCACGACGTCGCCCGCGACGGCCCCGATGGCGCCCAGCGCTCCGTCCGCCGCGCCTCAGCCGACGCGAGCCAAGCGGCCGGAAGTTGCGCCGCTGCCCATGCCCGAGGAGGCTCCGGCTCCGGCCCCGTCAACTCCCGAACCCCGGATTCAGCGCGATCTTTCCTCGCCGGAACCAGCGCCCACGCTGCCGGCGGAGGAACCAGCTCTGACACCCGCTCCGGCCGCGCCGGCGGAAGAAGCTCCGCTGTTCCCGACCGATGAGCCGGCGGCCCCGTCCACGACGCCCAGCGACGTGGACGACTTGTTCAACAACACCACGCCGGCTCCCGACATGCCGGCCGAAGAGCCGAAGAGCGACTCGGTGGACGATCTGTTCAAAGAGACCAGCGAGCCCAAGGCTGCTCCGGAAGAGCCCGCGCCTGGATTGGATAAGGACAGCGTCGACGACCTGTTCTCGGATCCGGCTTCCGGCGATAAGAGCACGTCGATCGATCCGGACGCCATGCGTGAGTGGACCGACAATACGGGCAACTATCACGTGGTGGCCCGCTTCGTGTCGGCCAATGCCACGCACGTGCGGCTCTTCAAAGAGAACGGCCACTACACCACGGTGGCGTTCGAGCGGCTCAGTCAGGCCGATCTCGCCTTGGTGCGCCACCTGGCGACCAGTCAGATCGCCAGCAAGTAGTTTCGCCGTGGCGCAATCGCCGGCGACAAGCGTTACAATTTACCGCAGCGGTCGACGCAACGGCCGCTGCGGTTTTTTTGCACACCTGCGCCTTTTGGAAACGCTACGCCATGCGCCGCACTTTGTATTTCCTCGTGCTGGTTGCCTTCTGTACGGCATCCCTGGCGCAAGCTGACGAGCCCAAGAGGCTGCTTTTGCTCGGGCAAAGTCCCGATGGCCATCCGCCGCAAA